>CAMBMS010000001.1 GCA_945868845.1 Asaia bogorensis
CTGGCGCGTGCTGCGCGAATTCCAACGCCGCATGCAACAACAATTCAGCACCCACGCCATCGCCTACCCGCCACCCGGGCGATGACGCAGCGTCTCAGCCGAAGTTGGGGAACAGACAGAAAATAAGATCGGGGCCCTGTCCCGAACCCAGCCAAGAGCGTAACGCCCTTGGAACCAATTACTTGGTTCCTTGCCTATCCGATTTATTGCCAAACCAGTGCCCCGATTCTAAATCGGTGGCATGGCGCTGCGAGTGAATGCCGTGCGGACATTGGCCTCGAACGCTTTAACTTTGTACGGGCCGGTGCCGATTAATTTGAATATCGCACTATAGGCGCCTGCCGGTTGTGCGGCAAGATTGGCCATCATGCCGGCCACACCCCCGGGATAATACAGCATCTGTCCGTTCGGGGCTTTTAATGTCAGCTTGATCTCATAGGGGCCGAGCACGTCGATACCAGCGATGCAGCTTCTATCAACGTGCCGCTGGCGCGCGCACCCAGCCCGATGAAGCGTTCGAAATTCTGTTTCACCATCTCCGCGTTGAAGGAAGCGCCATCGTAGAAGCTAACGCCCGGGCGCAATTCCAGTGTCAGCGTCGTAAGATCGGCGCTGGTAATCCAGAATTCCGCGAGGCCCTGGTCCGGATCACCGGAGTTTTGCAGGCGGATCAGCGGTTCATATGCCGCCAGCATGGCTTCCTGAAAAAACCTGCCGGCTGCCTGGGCGTCAGCGGGGTCCAGGTTCTCATTCCCCGGGGCGTCATAGAAGATGATCGAAGTATTGGTATCGAATGGCTGCGCGCACGCGGTCGGGCTGAGCCAACCCAACGCCAGCGCGGCGAAGCTCGCGATGAATCTCGCCTGAAACCGTGTCTCGCGCATAGACCCCACCATCGTCGACCCCGGGGCGGGCCCGTTCATAATGGTGGCAAAGATGACCAGAAGCCAGAGGTCCGTCCACTGTCGGCATCTCGTAGTCCTCCATCAGGCCGTAAAGCCATACTTCAGGGAGAATAACTTTTCAGAGGGCAGGCCAGCCGGCGAACTCACCGATGAAGCACTCGAGGCCGTAGCAGGGTGTATGGGCGGGCTGCCAATTTCTGGCTGGTTTCCGTGCCGCAGGTGAGTCATAACCCAGTCGGCATAGAAAGCGTCGTAGGGAGACCGGCGACGCTTTTTGTGGCGATCAGCTACTGGGGCGATTAGCCCGCAGGAAACGTCGCACTCTATCAATCGTCCTAGCTTTGAGTTCCGGTGGATCACGCCAGGGGAATACGGTTATTTCCGCATTAGGGCAGAGCGACGCGACATCGAGCGACACGACATATGGGTGGGCGGTTATGTCGTCGGGTAAAACCAGGATCGGTGTTTGGCAGCTGCGCGCGAATTCCTTGGTGACACTGTAGACGAATTCAGGCTGCGCACGATACAGTTCGTGTAGGTATCGCTCGACCTGAGCCATGTTTAGGTCAGGTCGCGTGGGTAGCAACTGGGGTGCCCAGACATCCCGTCCCGAGTTGAACATGTAATCGGGGTGGGCCGGGTGGTGTCCGACGGTTTGGATCACGACAGCAGCAGCAACACGCTCAGGTGCGCGCTGAGTCAGCTTCATGGCAAAACAGCCGCCAATGCAGTTTCCCATGAAGAGGAACTGCTTGATGCCGAGATGGTCCATCAATCCCAACTGGTCATCGGCAAACGCGTCCCAGGGATTAGCGTCTGGGATTGGACCAGTAGATTCGCCGCCATTGGCATTGCGCTGATCCATCGTGATGCAGCGGAATTCGTCCTTGAAGATCTCCATTGAGTTGAACACGGCGGTCGGCCAATTGCTCATCCGCGAGTTCAGCCCGCCCCCCGGTACGAGCAGGAGAGGAAAACCGTTACCGGCTTCCTCGTATCGGATGCGGAGATTTCCTCTTTCGTAAAACGGCATAGCACTTCCTTATCGCCAACCCATTCAGTTGGCACAGTGTCACCCAGGACGCCTCATATGGGAAGATGCTCCGGGGTCTTGCCGAGAGGGTCTGATCTGCCGTGCTGCACCAGCGCAAACAGACCTGATAGTAATAGGAAATCTCGCAGTCGGATAAATAGCTACATGAAAACCATCACCAGCCCAGCCAGCACTGCTAGGGATCAGCGCGATGTCCTGATTGCCCGCGTTATCCGCCACCGTGCTCGCATCCAGCGCAAGGTCGAACGCATGCAAGCCGCTGACGAACCAGGCAAGGGCCAGCAGGCTACACCCGCATCGGGAAGGGCTGCAGGTGCCGGGCCGAATGCGATCCACCGCCGGCGCTTGTCAGCGGGGTTGCGCGCGGGCAGGGTCGCGGCGGCGGCGTGGAATGGGGGAAGGAACGATGAATGCAGGACCGAATGCAACGGCGCTGAGTGAATTCATCGCCGGTAGCCAAATGCGGAAACTACCGGCCGAGATTGCCAACGCAGCGAAACTCTGCCTTGCCGATTGGGTGTCCGTGGCGCTCGGCGCCGCGGTGGAGCCTGCCGGAAAAATCGTGCGCGAGGTGGTCGGCGATTGGCGCAGCGACGGACCTGCGGCGTTGCTGCTTGGCGGGCGAGCGGCGGCGCCGATGGCGGCGCTGGTGAATGGTACACTCGCGCATTGCCTGGATTTTGACGACACCTATGTGGACAGCATCACGCACACCTCGGCACCGGTCTGGGCGGCAACATTGGCACTTGGTGCAGAAACCGGGGCGAGTGAGACCGCATTACTGTCGGCCTTCGTCACCGGGTTCGAGGTGGTGGCGCGCGTGGGCCATGGGCTGGGCCAGGCGATTACCTCACGAGGCTGGCACGGCACCGGCGTGTTCGGGCGCATCGGCGCAGCAGCGGCCGGCGCAGCGGTACTGGGGCTGGATGCGGAACGCGCAATACACGCTATCGCGCTGGGGGCGACGCAGGCGGGGGGGCTGGTCGGATCCTTCGGGACGATGGCAAAGCCGTTTCACGCCGGCAAGGCAGCGATGGATGGCGTGTTGGCGGCACAACTCGCGGCGGCGGGATTTACCGGCGCACCAGGGTTGTTTGAACCCGGCGGCGGGCTGGACAACGCGTTGATTCAGGATGGGAAGGCGGGCCTTGCTCCGGTGGAATTTTCCGAATGGCGCATCCTGCGCAACAGCTTCAAGCCCTATGCGGCATGCCATCTGATCCATCCGGCAATCGATGCCGCGCGTGCCTTGTGGGCGGAGGGCGGCACGCCAGCGCCACACGAACGAATCGCAGCGGAGGTAAGTGCCCTGGCAAAGCAGGTGACCGGAGAAACGAATGGCCATCCGGCGGGCGCCCTGGCCGGAAAATTCGATCTGCGCTACTGCGTGGCGCTGGCGCTGCATGGGCATGATCTTTCCGCCGCCAATTTCCGCGAGCCATGGCACGTGGAGCCCGATATCGCGCGTATGGCGGAACAAGTCAGCGTAACGGCGACAACGGAGATGGGATTTGCCTCGGCGGCCGTGAGGGTTGGGCGCAAGCGGGAGTATGTGCCAGTGGCCAAAGGTCACCCGGGCAATCCGATGGGCTGGGATGACATGCGGTTCAAATTCGATGGGTTAGTGGGTGATCACCTGGGCAATCGTGCGGCGATTTTATTTTCGGCATTACGCGATTTCAGCAATGGCGGCTCGCTATCGGTGATCCACGATATCGTCACCGCTGGACCTAAGGGGCCTGAACGAACGGAGTGAAGCGATGCCGCTGGCCATTGGTTATTTACTGCCCACCCGCGAACAGGTGATGCAGGGCCACCCAGAAGCGGCGCCTTTACTGCGCCTGGCGGAGCAAGCGGAGGCGTTGGGCTATGATTCCATCTGGGTAGGTGACTCATTGCTCGCACGGCCGCGCCATGAACCGCTGACCTTGCTCGGCGGTGTCGCCGGGCGAACGCGGCGGGTGAAGCTGGGAACAGCCGTACTGCTGCCGGCTTTACGCAATCCAGTGGTGCTGGCGCACCAGATTTCGACCCTGGATCAAATCAGCGAGGGCCGGCTTATCCTCGGCGTTGGCATCGCATCCGACAATCCGCCGATCCATAAGGAATTCATGGCCGCCGGCGTGCCCTTCGCGGGGCGCGTCGGACGGATGATGGAGGGGCTGCGCTTGTGCCGCGCCCTGTGGACGGGCGAGAAAGTGGATTGGGACGGCCGCTGGCGCGTGCAGGGTGCCGTGCTCGGGCCGGTGCCGTATCAGAAAAATGGTCCACCTTTATGGTATGGCGGCACGGCACAGGCGGCGATAGCGCGAACAGCAAAATTCTTTGATGGATGGTTCCCCAACCATGCCGAACCGGAGCGCTTCGCCACCGAATTCGCAGCGTTGCGCGCAATGGCGGCAGAGGCCGGGCGCGATCCAGCGGCGCTGGACGGCGCGACCTACCTGACCCTGGCAATCGACGATAACGCGGCACGCGCGGAAGAGCGCATGAACACCTATATGGAAAGTTATTATAACCAACCTGCCGCGGCGATACGAGGACGCCAGGTTAACTATGCCGGACCGACCGAAGGCGTGGCGGCGTTGTTACGCGCCTATGCGGATACCGGGGCATCGCACCTGGTGTTACGCTTCGCCGGCGATCACGACCGGCAGATGCAGGCAGTGGCGAAAATCCGCCGCAATCTTGGCTGGTAGGCGGATTTTCACGCGCGCAGCGCGGGGGGAATTTGAATACTTGAATCGGTGGGAAAACTGAAAACTGATTTCGTTGTTGTCGGCGCTGGCTTCGCTAACAGTGTGATCGCGGTACGGCTGAGCGAGGATCCTGCGACAAGCGTGGTGATGCTGAAAGCGGGCGGGCTGGACACCAATCGTTGGATTCATATTCCACTGAGTTTCGGCAAGGCCTTCGCTGATCCTTCCGTCAAGTAGTGTTACAAAACCGAACCCGCATCACGTCCAAATTCGCGCTAGGCGACGGCGTGCGGTCCGATGGGGAATTTCTGGGTTATACACACAACAACGGTGGCACCGCGTTTCATCCCACCAGCACCTGCAAGATAGGCATCGACCCGATGGCGTTAGTGGACCCACAATTGCGCGTCTCTAAGCTGCCATCGCTGCGCGTCGCCGATGCCTCCGTCATGCCAGCAATGACATCGGGAAATACCAACGCGACATCGACCATGACCCGCGAGAAATGCGCCGACATGGTTGCGCGGCATAGGTCGCCAGGAGGCGAGAGCCACCTTCGGTCGACTGCATAGTCAGATTGCTTTCAGAAATTCGGCCAGTTTGATGGCGGCGGTGGCCTTATCGGTTTTGTCGAGCGCGGCGAGTTCGGCGGCCAGACGGTCCATCGCGGCTTCATAGATCTGGCGTTCGGAGAAGCTCTGGTCGGGCTGGCCGACATTGCGATGCAAATCACGCACCACTTCTGCGATAGTCTGCGGATCGCCGGAGTTAATTTTTGCCTCGTATTCCTGCGCCCGGCGCGACCACATGGTACGCTTGATGCGCGCGCGGCCTTTCAGCACAGCCATGGCATCGTCGAACATTTTGCGCGAGGCCAGTTTGCGCAACCCAGCGGTACGGGCCTTGGTGACCGGCACGCGCAAGGTCATGCGGTTTTCCTCGAACGTGATGTGAATGAGTTCCAGCCGATGGCCGGCTATGTCCTCCACGGCGATCCGCTCGACCTTGCCCACGCCATGGGTGGGATAGACCACGTAATCGCCCGCAACGAAAGTTTCCTGCTTGGAAGGCACACGCACGGGGCGTTCGGGGATGATCGGCTTGCGAATTTCCTGCGACACGGCCTGCTGGGCGCGCGGCGCGGGCGGCACCAGGTTGGGCCGCGCGGCGGCTAAGGCCGATTGGGGTGTGGGCATGGCACGAGGGGGAGGTGGCGGGGAGGCCCGAGCAGGGGCAGCCGGCTTGGCGGCAACCACTCGAGCGGCAGGCGACCGGGTGGCGGGCGGCTTGAACAAAGTAGGCTTTGGCGTGGCCAACTTTGCCCCAAGGGGTTTCGCCGCGACAGGTTTGACAGCGGCCGACTTCGGCGATGCTGGCTTGGTCGCCGGTTTCGCTGTTGCGGCTTGTTTCGTTGGCTTGGGATGCGGCTTCATCGGTACCGCCGTGACTGTCTTCACCTTGATATCGGTGTTCCGTGGCTGCGCGGCGCTCGCCCGTCCCGGGGTCGGTTTCGTGGCGGGCTTCCCGGTGACGGGGGTTTTCGCGACACTTTTGGCGGGCGCAATCTTCTTGGCATCGCCTTTGGGGGCCGGGCGCTTCGCAGTGATCGCCTTCGCCGGCGGCGTCTTGCCGGTTGGTTGCTTTGCCGTGCGCACAACCGGCATACTCGGCTTGCCACTGGCTTGTCCGCGACGCGGGCTTGGGGACACAGCCGCTCCTTTCATCGCGCTAAACCTTTCCTGGGTTCGATGGATGGTCTGGGTATCAATTCAGGCAGCCTCTGTCCGCGAGCACCCTGCCATGCGGGCAGGGCTGTATTGGGGCGGGTGCCGCCAAGGTTTCCAGGATTGGTCCAACGGGTTCCGTTGACCATTTGCTATCTTGATAAGCATAACACGATTTCAACTAAAAGTCAGCCTTGCCCGGCGTTCCGACAAGCTAATCTAGCAAAAAACCAAAAACTGCCTCATTTTTCCACTGCCTCATGGCTTGCCAGGTTGGTCGGAGAACAGCTTCGCCTTGTCCGGCTTGCCTTGCCATTCTTCCGCATCGGCAGGTGGCTCACCCTTTCGAGTGATATTGGGCCATCGCTGCGCATAGGTGCGGTTCAGCTCCAGCCATTCCCCAGCGGCGCGATCGTCACTGTCGGGCAGGATCGCCTCGGCCGGACATTCCGGCTCGCACACCCCGCAATCGATGCATTCATCGGGGTGAATCACCAGCATGTTTTCCCCCACATAGAAGCAGTCCACCGGACAAACCTCCACGCAGTCCATGAATTTGCAGCGGATACAGTTTTCGGTGACCACGTAGGTCATGCGGTACTCCAGGGCTCTGTCAACGGAGGCGATATGCTCAGTCTGGCACCTTGGCGCAAGGGAACCCCGCCTAAGGCTCCACGATTTCTTCGTAGAGCAACCGTGCCTCCACCGCCGGGCCGCGCCGCGTCGCTAAGGCGACAACGCGAATCACCCGAACCCCGGCGGCTTGGTTGATGGGCAAGGTTAGCACATCGCCAATCCGTAGCCGGGCATGCGCCTTCTCCGTCGGCTGGCAGTTGATCCGCACCAGGCCACCGGCGATAAAGTGGGCGCAATCAGCGCGAGCCTTCATGAAACGAGCGCACCAGAACCATTTGTCCAGCCGTTGCCAGTCGCGGTCCTCCAGCTCTGCCATCAGGAGCGCAGGGCGGCCAGGGCCGCGAAGGCGCCATTGGCTGGGACAGAAGCCAGACTCGATGTCGCGGACTCGGCGCGCCATTGGCGAACAGCCACTAGCATCGGCGGCGGCGGCGGGCCATGAAAACCAACCGCAAGGTCTTGCGGCACGATGAGACGAAACCCGAGCACGCGCAGCACGTCCGGCAGCGTCGTCGCCGCAATACCGAACCGGCCTGCCAGATTCGCCGGCAGGATGGCCGGCCCGCGCCGCGTGGCATGCGCCAACTCAGCCGCCACCTGCTCGGCGATGTCCAGACGAAGCAGTACGGATCCCGCGGCAACCCAGCCCATGGCAGCGGCAAAATCCGCTGTCCAGCCCGCCGGGTAGGCCATGCTGACCCGCCCGGGCGGGGCCAGCCGGGGCAAGGCGGCGGCATGCTGGATCGCCCAAAGCCGCGCCCGCAGTGCCATCGCACGCGGTTTCAGTAAGGCCGGGATAAACAGCGCGAACCGCCCGGCACGCACGCCCAGCGGCTTCAGCTTCATGCGTAATGGCGGCGTGATATCGACCTCAGTCGCGCCGTGAACCAGGCCCGCAGCTTCGCGGAGGCGATGCAGAATGCCGCGCAGCACGCCATCGGATGCAACGCGATCGCTGGCAGTAAAGAGCGGTAAGAGTTCCGCACGGATCAAGCCGTCGACATGGGTTTGCAAGCGCGCACGCACACGTTCGCGTAGCGAACCATCCAAGAATTCGCTGTCCAGGACGACCACCCGCGGCGCTAGTGATCCATGCCCGGCAATCAGCCGGGCGACGGGTTCAGCATCCCAGATAATTTCGTGCGTGTCAGTTAAAGTAAACGCTTCGCCACTGGCTGCTTCCAACATGGCGACACGCGAGAGAATCGTTTCGCGCAAGACCCGACGCGCGGCCCGCAGTACGAGTTTGCGGCTCTCACCCTCGCTCGTGGGATCTGGACGGAAGCGGAATCCGCCGATATGTCCGACCGGATGGCCTTCCACCACCACCTCGCCCTTGCGCGTCACGGCGGAGAGCAAGGCCTCGCCATCGCCCTCCTCCAACTTGCGCATCAGATGCGCGGCACGGCGATCGACAAAGCGGCTCATTAGGCGTTCATGCAGCGCATCCGACAGCCGGTCTTCCACCTCGCGCGCCTGCGCCTGCCAGTACCCTGCCTCGCGCACCCAATCGGATCGCGCGGCGATATAGGTCCAGACGCGCACGCCAGCGAGGCGCTGCATCAAGGTATCGATATCGCCTTCGGATTTGTTCAGCAATGCAATATTACCGGCCAGCCAATCGGTCGGCACGAATTTATCGCGCGCGCTGTGGGCAAAGACGCGGGCGCAAAGCCGATTATGCGTCTCATCAGCAAGCTTGCGGAAATCGGGGATCTGGCAGGCTTCCCAGAGTTTGCGCACCCGACGCATGGAATTCGCGTCACGCCTGATCTCCGGCTCGCGAATCAGCGCGACCAACGTCAGCAAATCCGATGCATCGTTGCCTTTGGCCAGGCCGGGCCTCTTCGACGCCGCGATCAAACTCTCAAACAGCGCATCCACATGCGTGTAATCGAGATCGGAATTGCGCCAGCAGATTTGTTCCAGCCGCTCGAAACTATGCGTCTCCACAGCATCGACGATATCGGCCGGGATGGGCGGGCAATCGCCCGTCGTGCCGAACGTGCCGTCACGCATGCCGCGCCCGGCGCGCCCGGCAATCTGCGCCACCTCCGGCGCGGTGAGGCGACGCGGCCTGTGGCCGTCATGCTTACCAAGGCCGGCGAAGGCCACATGATCGACATCCATGTTCAGCCCCATCCCGATGGCATCCGTCGCCACCAGGAAATCCACCTCCTTCGCTTGATAGAGCGCCACCTGCGCGTTGCGCGTGCGTGGCGAAAGTCGGCCCATTACCACCGCGCAGCCACCGCGTCGACGGCGGATCAGCTCCGCGATCGCATAGACCTCGGCGGCCGAGAAGGCAACGATGGCACTGCGCGGCGGTAATTTGGTCAGCTTCGCCGCGCCGGCATGTTCCAGTTGCGACAGACGCGGTCGCGTCTCGATCTCCACTCCCGGCACCAGCCGGGACAGCAGCGAACGAATCGTCTCCGCGCCCAAAAACATTGTCTCCGATAGTCCCCGAGCATGCAGAAGGCGTTCCGTAAACACATGCCCGCGGTCGGGATCGGCACAGAGTTGAATTTCGTCCACCGCGATGAATTCGACCTCGCGATCCAGCGGCATCGCCTCCGCCGTGCAAGAGAACCAGCGCGCCTCCGCCGGCACGATTTTCTCCTCCCCCGTGATCAGGGCGACATGGCGCGCGCCCTTGCGCGCCACCATGCGGTCGTAATTCTCCCTCGCCAGCAGGCGGAGCGGAAAGCCAATAATCCCGGAACTGTGCGCCAGAAGGCGCTCAATCGCCAAATGCGTCTTGCCGGTATTGGTCGGCCCCAAGACCGCTTTCACCCGCGGCAAGAACCCGAATACCGACCTGGAACCCCCGACTACGGACATAACCCTATGCTCCTAGCCACCAATCCCAAATGCACGCCCAAGCCCGCGGTGGTAGTGGATCAGGTCGCGAATTCCTGCACTAGGGCGGTAATCCGTTCGGAATCAATTTCTGCCATCACACGGTGGGCCAACTGGTCGCAGGCGACGATGTCCACGCCGCGAATACATTGCTTCACCCGCGGCACCGCGGAAGCATGCATGGAGAAGCTGCGCAGGCCGAGGCCCATCAGCAAGGGTACTAATTTTGGATCGGCGGCGATTTCACCGCAGATGGAAACCGGGATATGCGCGCGCAGCGCAGCCTGGGTGGCGAACTGAACCAGGCGCAGCACCGCCGGATGCAGCGGGTCGTATAACGCCGCCACATCGGCATCGCCACGATCCACGGCGAGCGTGTAGGCCGTCAGGTCATTGGTCCCCAGCGCGAAGAAATCTGCCGTCGCCGCCAGCACATCAGCCCCCAGCGCCGCACCAGGCGTCTCGATCATCACGCCGAGCGGGGGAAGCCGCTCGGGCAACCGTTCACCGCGCCGGCGCAGGCGCCGGGCGACGCGTTCATAAATATCACGCGCGGCGCGCAGCTCGGATGCGTTGGTCACCATCGGCAGCATCACGCGCACCGGGCCATGAGTAGCGGCGCGCAGAATGGCGGCGAACTGCGCTTCCAACAATTCCGGCGCGCGCAGCAACATGCGAATACCACGCAGGCCCATCGCCGGGTTGGTATCGGCGATTTCCGGCACCAACCCCTCGGCAGAGAGCGAGTCGATATCCTTCTCCCCACCCCAGTCCAGCACGCGGATGGTAACAGAATCGCCAGCCATCGCGTCTACTATCTGGCAGTAGGCTTCGGTCTGGGTGTCCTCGTCGGGCACGGTTTCGCGGTTCATGAACAAGAACTCGGTACGCAGCAGGCCAATACCTTGGGCGCCGGACTGGGCGATCAGCGGCAGTTCCATCGGCAATTCCAGATTGGCCTGCAATTCCACCATCGTGCCGTCCGTGGTTTCGGCGGCCAACCGACGCAGCTTGCCCAGCCGTTGGCGATCGCGCGCAAACGCGGTGGCGGCGCGGCGCGCGGCGGCCAGTCGGGCCGGCGAGGGATTGAGCACCACAACGCCCTCACTGCCATCCACCACCACCAGATCGCCTGGCTGAATGGCCTGCGACAGACCCTGCACGCCAAGCACGGCTGGCACGCCGAGCGCGCGCAGCATGACCGAGGTGTGGCCCTCCAGCCCGCCCTCCTCGGTGGCGACACCGGCCAGCCGCGCCGGGTTCAGCAACGCGGCATCGGCGGGGCGCAAATATTCGCTGACCAGTACCGCACCCGCAGGCAGGGCGGAGAAACTGCGGAAAGGGGTGCGCGTCAGGTTGCGGATCAGGCGGCGACCGATCTCGCGCACTTCCTCGGCGCTGCGGCGCTGGCGGGCGCGTTCCTCGGCGCGCGCCGCGGGCATGGCGAGGATATTGCCCGCGATATCCTCGGCCTCCGCCAGCACGGCGCTTTCTGCGGATAGCAGAGTCTCGCCGATACGCCTGCGTGCCCCGCGCACCAGCCGCGAGGGGCCGAGCATGGCCAAGTAGGCATCCATCAGCGGCGCGATTTCCGCCTGGCTTTCCTCCGGCAGCACGGCTAGGCGAGCGCGCAGTTTCGTAAGCTGCTTGCGCGACTGCGCAATAGCGGCGTCCAGCCGTGCGCCTTCCGATCCCGACTCGGCAGCATGGATTTTCTGCCGCGTGATCACCGCCTCCGGCTCGACAGCGCTGAAAACCGCCCCGATACCGACGCCGGCGAAAACCGCGATGCCTTGGAACTGCCGTTCCGGCCGCGCCACCGATCGCCCGTGCGGCCGCAATCTCAGGTGCTGCGGCGGTGGGGGATTAAGCCTGCTCATCGAACCCCGCTTCTACGAGCCCGACCAGGGCATCCAGCGCCTCCTTGGCGTCCCAGCCTTCCACGCGGATCTCGATCTGCGTGCCTTGCCCGGCGCCCAGCATCATCAGCCCCATGATGGAGCGCGCGGAGACGTCCTGGCCGTCGCGGATGACATCGACCGAAGCGCCAAAGCGTTCTGCCATGGTGACAAACTTAGCAGCGGCGCGGGCATGCAGGCCACGGCGATTGGGAATGGTCACGATCCGACTGAGCGCCGGGCCGGCATAGTCGCCGGCGGGCGGCGTCACTTATAGGATCCGTTGGTTTTATTGGGGCTCAGCACATGCGACGCGGCGGCGATATATTTCCGTCCCGCATCCTGCGCGCACGCCACCGCCTCGCCGAGTGGCTGGTTTGACCGCACCTTGGCGAGTTTCACCAACATGGGCAGATTGACCCCGGCTATGACTTCCACGCCCGCGCGATCCATCAGTGAAATGGCAAGGTTCGACGGCGTGCCGCCAAACATGTCGGTCAGCAGCACCACGCCATCCCCGGTATCGCAGCTTTTGATGCAGGCTTCGATTTCGGCGCGCCGGCTGTCCATATTGTCATCGGGGCCGATGCAGACCGTGCCGACGTTACGCTGCACACCCACAACATGTTCCATCGCCAGGCGCAGCTCCTCCGCCAGGCGGCCATGGGTAACCAGGACCATACCGATCATGATGTGGTGTGGCTCATGCGGGACGCACGGGTCCGGGCGGACAAACGGTGATGGGGGGGGGAACCGGTCATGATGTGGTCTCAGGCCTCCTGTGCCTGATGCGGCGGCGACAGCGGAGCGTTAAGATCGTGTTCCTGCCGTGAGTCGGCGCGAGAGTCCATGCCCCTTGCTGTACCCCCAGACATTCCCTCCCGGTCGAGTTCACGGTGGGTGGCGAGCACATTCCAGTTAGCCCCGCGAAGACGTCGGGTCAGTTCGTCCACCAGATGCACCGAGCGATGCCGCCCGCCAGTGCAGCCAATGGCTATGGTGGCGTATTTTTTACCCTCTTGAAGGAAACGCGGCAAGAGCAGGGCGAGCAATCCATCCATGCGAACCAGGAAGGCCTCGTAATCCGGGTCTGCTCGGACATAAGCCGCCACCGCCGGATCCAGCCCGGTGCGGGGGCGTAATACACGGTCATAGTGAGGATTTCGTAAAAATCGCACATCGAACACCATATCCGCCTCGCGCGGCAGACCCGCGGGAAAGGCGAAGGAGATCATTGTCAGCGCCAGGCCCGCCTGGCCGGCGACTTCGGCCGTGGGGCCAAAATGCGCCTCCACGGTGCGGCGTAGCCCCGCCAAGGATAGGTCGGAGGTATCGATTAGAAGATCCGCCGCCGCCCGCAACGGCGCGACCAGGGCGCGCTCCGCCGCGACCCCGTCGCCAACCCGACCTTGCGGAGCCAGCGGGTGGCGGCGGCGAGTTTCGGTAAAGCGACGCAGCAGGATTTCGTCGCGTGCCTCGGCGAACACCAGCTCCAGCCGGGGGCCCACTTGCGCACGCAGCCGGCTCAACAAGGCCAACATATGCGCAGCATCGAAGCCACGAGTGCGGCAATCCACGCCAATGGCCAGACCACCCTCCGGGCGCCCGGCCAAGGTTTCGATCAGATTGAGCGGCGGATTATCCACCGCCTCGAACCCTAGATCCTCCAGCGCACGCAAAACCGACGCCTTGCCGCCACCGGACAGGCCCGTGACCAGCACAACAGGGCGCGGATCAGCGTTCATGCGGCGAAAGCCCCGGCGAGCTGCTCGGTACGGCCGAGGATACAATCCAGTGCCAGCGCCACCCGCTCCGGAGCCGAGATCAGGTTGGGGTCCAGGCGCAACAGGGGAATATCCAGCAGCTGATGGCGTGCCGGCTCCGGCAGTCGCGTGGTGGCCGCCGTGAGTTCTACCGCCAGAACCAGCCGCGCTTCCGGCATATAAGGCAGACGCACAATACCCAGCTCGCGCACTTCCAACAGCCCGGCCAGCGCCGGAACGGGACGCGCCAACAGTCCGAAAATCTCCACCCGATCATCGGCCACCAACGCAAACCCGCGCGACAGCAGGCGGAGCAACAGGTCGGACTTGCCCGAACCCGCCGGCCCGGTCAGCAGCACGCCCATGCCCTCGCGGGCGACACAGCTTGCATGAATGTTCATGTTGTCCCGACTTTGCGTCCGCGTTGGTGAAAAAGGAAGATGGTTGTCGCGTGTCGCCGCGCGTGCCAGCGTCCACGCATGATCGAACGCGTCACCATCGAAAAGGCCGCCGCCCGTATCATGGGCCGTGTGCGCCATACGCCTGTAATGCGTTTGAACGCGGAGGAATTCGGGCTCTCCTGCCACGTCGTGCTGAAACTAGAGTTGTTGCAGCACACCGGCAGTTTCAAGCCGCGCGGCGCCTTTAATCGCATGCTCTCCACCGACCTTCCCCCAGCCGGCGTGATCGCGGCCTCCGGCGGCAATCACGGCGCGGCGGTGGCCTACGCGGCGCGCGCTTTGGGCGTGCGGGCGGAAATCTTCGTCCCCGACGCCACGCCGCAAACCAAGCTCGACCGCATCGCTGGCTACGGTGCAAGCGTGATGCGTAGCGGCGCGATGTATAGCGAGGCGCTGGAGGCCTCCCGCATCCGCCAGCGCGCAACCGGCGCGCTGGAAATCCATGCCTACGATCATGACGACATTCTCGCCGGCCAGGGTACGATCGGGCGAGAGCTGGAAGCGGACACACCCGAAATTTCCCACCTCCTCGTCGCCACCGGCGGTGGCGGCCTAATCGGTGGCATCGCCGCCTGGTTTTCTTCGCGGATCCAGGTGATCAGCGTCGAACCCGAGGGTTGCCCAGGTTTGCACAACGCTCTGGCAGCCGGAAAACCCGTCCCCGCCCCTGTCGGTGGCCTCGCCGCCGACGCGCTGGGTGCGCGACAGGTGGGCGAGCGTATGTTCCCCATCGCTCGTCAACATGTCGCGCGCGCGGTGTTGGTCTCCGACGACGCTATCCGCGTCGCCCAGCGCACGCTGTGGGAACAGTACCGCCTTATCGCCGAACCTGGCGGTGCCACCGCCCTGGCCGCACTGCTATCCGGTGCCTTGGTCGCCCCCGTAGGCGCCACTGTCGGCGTGCTTGTCTGCGGCGCTAACACCGATCCCTCGAAGGCCCTGTCATGACCGAAGACCCACCTGTCAAACTCTCCATCAGCCGGCGTGGCGTCGCCACCGTCACCCTGAACCGCCCGCGCGTCGGCAACGCCTATAACGAGGCAATGCTGCACGTGCTGATTGGCAGCTTGTGCAAACTCGCCGCCAACCCCAGGGTCCGCGCTCTGGTGATCCGCGGCGCGGGAAAACATTTCCAGGCCGGGGCCGATATCAACTGGCTGAACGAAGTCACTGACTACCCGCCGCAACGCAATTACGATGCCTCCGTGGCCACCACGCGCGCGATGCAGATGCTGAACGAATTTCCCAAACCCACCATCGCGATCATCCATGGCGGCTGCTTCGGCGGCGGCGTCGGCATCGCCTGCTGCGTCGATGTCGCGTTCTGCACGCCCGACGCCATTTTCGGCGTTTCCGAAGTGCGCGTCGGCGTCGCCCCCACGCCCATCTCCACCTACATGATCGGCGCCATCGGCCTGCGCCAAACCCGGCGATATGCCCTGACCGGCGAACGTTTCGACGCCACAGAAGCTTGCCGTATCGGCCTAGTGCATGAGGTGGTGGCGGCAGAAGCCATGGAACCCAAGCTCGCCGCCGTGTTGGACGCGATCTTCCTAAACGGCCCCGGCGCCATGGCCGTGACCAAGGACTCCTTCCTCGGTGCTAATAACCTGAAACTCACAGATCGCGAGATTGCGCTCCTCGCCCATGAAGGCTGGATGCAACGCCACTCCGCCGAAGGCCACGAAGGCACCGCCGCCTTCCGCGAAAAGCGCATACCGTCCTGGTATATGGCACCAAGAAAATAGCTGTCCCTACTCGTGGAAGGCTTCCTCACGCTTCTTGCGCACCGAGGGGGCGATGACCAGGATCAGCAGCGCCACCGAGGCGATTAGTAAGCCAAGGCTGATCGGGCGGGTAACGAACGTCATCGGATCGCCACGCGACATCACCATGGCACGGCGGAGATTTTCTTCCATCATTGGCCCCAGCACGAAGCCCAGCAGCAGCGGCGCCGCCTCGAACCCCAGCTTGACGAACAGGTAGCCGATGACCCCGAAAAATGCAGTGAAATACACATCCACTACGGCATTGTTCAGACTGTAGATACCGATAGCGCAGAACACCACCACCGCCGGGAACAGATAGTCGTATGGCACGCGCAGCAGCCTGATCCAGATACCGACCAGCGGCAGATTAATGATGAGCAGCATCAAATTGCCGATCCACATGCTGACGATGATGCCCCAAAACAGACTTGGCTGCTTTTCCATCACCTGCGGGCCGGGCGTGATGCCTTGGATCATCATCGCGCCGATCATCAGCGCCATCACCGCATTGGAGGGGATGCCGAGGGTCAACATGGGAATGAAGGAGGCCTGCGCGGCGGCATTGTTCGCCGCTTCCGGCGCCGCCACCCCCTCGATCGCGCCCGTGCCAAAGCGGCTGGGGTCCTTGGCGATCTTTTTTTCCAAGGTATAGGCGCTGAACGAAGCCAGCACCGCGCCACCACCCGGCAAAATGCCCAGGAACGTACCGACGGCGGTGCCGCGCAGTACCGCGCGCCATGATGCGGCGATGTCGGCACGGGACGGAATGAGGCTGTCCACCTTGGCGATCTCGTCACGCCCATGCCGGGCGGTCCGTTCCAGATTGGACATGATCTCAGCGATACCGAACAGGCCGAGCGAGACGGTGACGAAGCCGATGCCGTCGGACAAGGCCTGCACCCCGAAAGTAAAGCGGCCATGGCCTGAGGTGACGTCCAGCCCGATCAGCCCCATCAGTAGGCCGAGAATGATCATCGCCACCGCCTTTAGGATGGAACCGGAGGCGAGCACCACCGCTCCCACAAGGCCGAATAGCATCAACGAAAAATATTCCGCCGCGCCGAATTGCTGCGCTACCTTGGCCAGCGGCGGGCCGGCCAGCACGATCGTCACGGTGGCGACGCAGCCGGCGAAGAACGAACCCAGTGCGGCGATAGCCAGCGCCGAGCCCGCGCGGCCCTGCTTCGCCATCTGATGCCCATCGAGCGCCGTGACGACGGAGGAGGACTCGCCGGGTACGTTGATCAGAATGGCAGTCGTGGAGCCGCCATATTGCGCGCCATAGAAAATGCCGGCGAGCATGATCAGCGCGCCTTCCGGCGGTAGGGTGAAGGTAATGGGCAGCAACATCGCCACCGTGGCGAGCGGACCGATGCCCGGCAGCACGCCAACCAAAGTGCCGAACAGCGCGCCCAGGAAGCAATAGAACAGGTTGTTCAGCGTGCCCGCGACTGAGAAGCCAAGGGCAAGATTAGCGAAGAGCTCCATCAGCCCAGGAATTCCGGCCAAGGGCGTAACGACAACCCGAGCGTATGGACGAACAACAGCACCGAGCCGACCGCAAGCACGGTGGCGAGGAATAGCACCGGCATTACCCGCCAGCCCGGCGCCGCGGCGCGCGCGACCGCCACCCCGGCATAGATGGCGACGACCAGTCCGCCCGGTTCCAGCAAGATGGCAAAGGCCAGCACTGCCAAGCTCAGCAACACCAGCGGCCGCATATGCCAGGATTCCAGCCGCGGACCGCTGATGACAAAGGCGCGTCCGGACAGGATCACTCCGATGCCCATCAACACCCAGGCCAGCAACCGGGGTACATAACCGGGCCCCATGGAAACCGCCCGACCGATCGGAAGATTGCCCGAAAACACCAAGGCCAGCACGGCGACCAGGATCAGAAACAGGCCGCCGACCAGGTCCTGCGGACTACGCACGCGGATCATCTATCTTTTTCCCTGGTCCCCAACCGAGCCTTACGCTAATCGAGCGACACGCCGGACGCCTTGGCGATCGGCGTCCATTTCGCCAGTTCCGCCTTCACGAAGGCAGCCAGCATCGCAGGCGTCTGCTGCGATGTCGGGTCAATCCCAACTTCCTGCAGACGCTTGAAGGTGGTCGGATCGTCAACAGCGCGCTGAAGAGCGGCGTTCAGCTTCTGGACGATAGCATCCGGCGTCTTCGGCGGTGCAAACACGGCATTCCAGGTATAACAATCGAAGCTGGGATAGCCGAGTTCGGCCATGGTCGGCACATCCGGCAACTGCCGCGCGCGCTTTTGTGTGCCGGTGGCAAGCACGCGGATCGCCTTCGCCTCAACCTGCGGCATGGCCGACGGCGTGCCATCCCAGGCCAGCGGGATCTGGTTGGCAACCAGATCGTTCATCATCGGCGCGGAACCACGATAGGGCACATGCACCCAGTCCACCCCCGCCACGCCCTTGAAGAACTCGCCGCAGAGATGAAGGATGGAGCCAAGGCCCGAGGAACCGTAGCTATATTTACCCGGGTTGGCTTTCAGCAGCGCAACCAGGCTCTTGAGGTCGGTCGCCGGGACGGACGGGTGCGCGACCAGGATGATCGGCGTGATACCCACCTGGCCCACGGGTTCAAAGCCGGTCACCGGATCATAGGGGATGTTCTTATAAAGCAGCGGATTACTCGCATGGGTGGACACTGTCGCCATCAGCACGATGTAGCCATCCGGCGCCGCCTTGGAGACGAAGTCGGCGCCGATATTGCCGCCCGCGCCGGGCTTGTTTTCCACGACGACCTGCTGACCGAGATATTCGGTCAGCTTCGCCGCGATCACACGCGCCACTAGATCGGTCGGGCCGCCAACGGCGAAGGACACCACCATGCGTATCGGCTTGGTGGGATAGGCCGCCTGGGAAAAAGCCTGGGCCGGCAGCAGCAGCGCCGTCAGTGCGAGGGAGAGCAACCTACATCGCAACATCCAAAAGCTCCATATTCCTTTGTGTTCCGTTGATTCGGGTTGGACAGTTCTTAGCATCGTGACCCCGATCTCGCTAGCGCGCATTCGCCACGCGGAACAATCCGCTAATCCCGCCCGGGCAACGCGATCCCCGCCAGCGCCTGCCAGACGCGGATGACAAAGGCGTCGTCCTTAGCCCCTTGACCGTTGGCGGCGGCTGCGAGGAATAGCTGATGCGCCGCGGAGGCCATCGGCAGCGGAAAGGTTAAGACCCGCGCCTGATCCAGCACGATGCCCAGATCCTTGACGAAAATATTTACCGCCGACAATGGCGTATCATCTCCGGCCAGGATGTGCGGCACCCGGTTTTGGAACATCCAGGACGAACCGGCGGAGGTTGAAATCACGTCGAACAAGGTTTGCGGATCGGCGCCGGCACGAATGCCCAGCGCCATCGCCTCCGCCGCCGTGGCGATATGCACGCCGGCCAGAAGCTGGTTCACCATCTTCACCGTGCTGCCAATGCCCGGCACATCGCCCAGCCGCCAGACCTTGGTCGAGATTGCATTCAACACCGGATCGGCCTTGGCGAAGGCATCCGCCGAGCCCGACGCCATCACCGTCATGGTTCCCGTCTCCGCCCCCGCCTTGCCGCCGGAAACCGGGGCATCCAGGGCCAGTAGCCCCAGGCCGGTCAACCGCTCGGCGAGCGCGCGCGCCACTTCCGGCGCCACGGTCAGGCAGTTCAGCACCACCATGCCCTTGACTAGATGCGCGGCACAGCCGGTAGGGCCAAACAACACGTCCTCGGCCTGTTGCGCATTGACGACAAAGACGATCAGCGCGTCCAGATCACTGGGCAATTCTGCGGGTGTTGCCACCGGATGGCCCCCGGCAGCGAAAAACGCCTCACGCGCGGGCGCGCGCAGATCGCAGCCAAATACGCGGAACTGCTGCTTCACCAGGTTAAGGGCCACGCCCATGCCCATGGTGCCCAGACCGATCACGCCAACATTCATGCGAGAAATTCCTTCATTTCAGTCCGGCACCGTAGCCAAAGGGAAGACGAGGTAAGCGAGCGGGCCGGTGCCGGACCTTCGAATCAGCTTTCACCGCGAAACCGCTCCACCGCCGCGATCAGGTTGCGCCTGATAGACGGTTCCAGCGCCGAATGCCCGGCGTCGGGCTGCACGGTGAGCTTTGCCGCCGGCCATTGCGCCGCCAGCTCAAACGCCGAGGTCGGCGGGCAGATCATATCATAGCGACCCTGCACGATCTCCCCCGGCAAATGCGCGATCCGTCCCATCCGCCCCAGCAGCCCCTCCGGCGGCAGGAACAGTTCATGGGCAAAATAATACGCCTCGATCCGCGCCAAGCCGAGCGCCGTCCGGTCCTGAGCAAACGACGCAACGGTCTTCGGGCTGGGCAGCAGGGTGGAGCAGGAGCCTTCATAGGTGCTCCAGGCGCGCGCCGCCGGCAGATGGATGGCGGGATCGGGATCGGTTAGCCGGCGCAAATAATTGCCGAGCAGCTCGCCACGCTCGCATACAGGCAGAAATTCGCGAAAGGCGGCATGGGCATCGGGAAACATCAGGCGCATTCCGTGCAGGAACCATTCCACCTCGCTGCCCCGCCCTAGGAACACGCCGCGCAGCACGAGACCGACCACCTGTTGCGGATAGGCCTGGGCATAGGCCAGGGCCAAGGTGGAGCCCCACGAGCCGCCGAACAGCAGCCAGCGCTCGATCCCCAAATGACGCCGGAGTTTCTCGATATCCTCCACAAGATCTGGAGTAGTGTTGTTGGTCAGCTCTCCAAATGGGCTCGAGCGTCCGGCGCCGCGCTGGTCGAAGATCACCACGCGCCAGAATTGCGGATCGAAGAACCGCCGGTGCACCGCCCCCGCCCCGGCTCCCGGCCCGCCATGCAGGAACAGCACTGGGCGGCCATTCGGCTGGCCCACCTGTTCCCAATACATGACATGGCCCGCAGAAGGGCTTGCGGAAGGGCCCAATGCCGATTCGAGCGGCAGATAGCCGGTCTGAAAGGGGCCGATTTCGGGAAACAGATCACCGCTGGGCATGCGCGGATTGTATCGTGGCGCGGCGGCTGGCGAAACCAGGTGCGCGGGGTTTAGTTTAGGGGCATGCACAGGATCTGGATCGCACTCGGAGCATTGGCCGGCATTTTCGGGGTTGGTATGATGGCGGTGGCCACGCATGAGTTTGGCCTGCGTCTGGCGCCGGCGGCGTCGGGGCTGGTGCATACGGCGGTGCAAATGCAGATGTGGCACGCACTGGCCCTGTTACTCTGCGGCATCCGCACCGAGCGTGGCGGACGGGGGCATTGGGCGGCGGCTTGCTTTGCTCTCGGGATATTGGGGTTTTGCGGCGGGCTTTACCTGCGTGCGTTGGGCTTGCCGCGTCTGCCGGGGCTCGTGCCCCTGGGCGGCATTTTGTTGATGCTGGGCTGGCTGTTGCTGGCGCTTTCGGCCCTGAATAGGCGATAAGGGGGGAACCGACAAAGTGCCGGCTTCAGGCTGCTGCCTGCGCCGTCTGCGCCATATCCTGCTGGGAAATTTCGGCCAGTAAATCCCATACATCGGCGGGGCGCATGGGCACCTCCGGGTCGTTGAGCAGCCTGTCCAACTCCGCCAGCTTGTGTGCATATTCTATTTTGGTCATCGCACTCGCCCCTTTCGATGCTGGGCGGATAGCGGGCGAAGATGGCAAAGTTCGGGCAGGTTTGTGACTTTTGGAACATTCGTCGTTAACGCTCAGTCGGTACCGTCCCGATCCAAGAGCGTTCCGCCGCGCGGGCCGGAGCATCGCTTAGGCGCAGCTCCGCCGTGAGTACTGGCGGCTCGTCGAGGGGCACGATCGGCGCCAGGTGCGGCTTGCGGGCGGGGGCGGTAGGCATGCAGAGCGCGCGCCCCGATTATTTTTTACCTCCAACGCAGCCTGCCGTGCCCGAAATTTGGGCAACACATAGGCAGAGGAATACGAATACGCTTCTAGGAAATGATGCTCGACCTCCCAGACATAATCGATGCCCGGCTGATCGGAGCGTTCCACCTGCTCTAGCGCCTCGTCACAAACAAGCTGTTCGAAACCTCAACCAGGGTTGCGGGTGCTGAGGTTCACAGAAGATGCCAAATCTCATGCCCCTGCCCTACCCCGCCCTACCATTCTCCAGCTTGCAATTTGGTATCTTTACAAGCCTGGTCTTGGACGCAGCCTCTACTTTCGCCGCAGACAAAGCTTTCTTTTGCGTGCGGGTAAATTTCCGGCTCTCCTCTATCAAGATCGGCACGCTTTCGGTCATGGTGTGGATGCCGAACATAGAGGCGATCATCAGAACCTCCATGACCTAATCGCAGCTGACGCTGTGGCGCAGCACATTGGCGATATGGATACGCGTGCTGGTGTTGTGCAGATGCGTAGTCGCCGTATCGACGGCGATATAAACAAGTTTGGTCACCTTAAGCGGCAAGCTGCCGGTGCGCCAGAGTAAGAAGGAAAGATCAGTATTAGGGCCACGAAGTAATCGGGAGAGAGAGTCAGAATACCATCCCGTAGCGAGGACCTTTAATCACGCGCTTGGATGAAATTATTTCTTAAATTTTTCTGAAGGACATCAAGTTTCCTAGCCATAGCACGATCCTCCGTGTTGTATAGAATAATTTATTTTTGCGAATGCCGAGCCGTAATTGCATCGTGGCGCGCCAGCACATTGCGCGCACGTTCGACGATCGGAATGTCGATCATCTTACCCTCGAAATTCACCGCACCCAATCCTTTGGCAAGCGTTTCGCCCCAGCATTGCAGCATCCGTCGCGCGTAATCTACATCCTCCAAGGTCGGCGAAAATTCCTCGTTCAGTATGGAAATTTGCGAAGGATGCACACAGGATGCCCCAGAAAACCCGAGCCGGCGGGAACGGCGGATGGTCGCACGGAAGGCGTCAAGGTCTGAGATATCGGCTATGGAGCCGACGAAGCCCAGCGGCAGGATACCGGCAGCGCGCGCGGCGATGACGGATTGCTGCTTTGGATAAAACAGGCCCTCGGCCTCCGGCACCATGTCAACGGAAAGAGTAAAATCCTCACTGCCCAGGCCCAGCGAAACGATGCGCGGATGTGCCGCCGCGATGTCGTGCATGCGAAAAAATGCCGCGGCGGTTTCCACCATCACCATGATACCCATGCCACCTAACGTTAGGCCGCGCTCAATTTCCAGCTCCTCGATCATTTCCGCGATCAGGCAGACATGCTGCGCGCTATCGATTTTCGGCAATGCCAACGCCCGCACACCAGGTACCATCGCGGCTTCGAGATCCTTGACCAGCTCGCGGATCGGGCGATTGCAGCGTACCACCACATCGGCACCGTTGCGCGCGACCTTGCGAATGGCCTCCGGCAAGGCGGCGCGTCCGCGCGGCTTCTCGGGCAACGGGACAGAATCTTCAAGGTCCAAAATAATCGCATCCGCACCACGATCCGCCGCGCGCTCGATGAAGCGCGGTTGAATAGACGGCACGTAGAGCATAGAACGCCAGACTGGCAGGTTTTTCGACATCGCTTCAGTCTTCCTTGATTGCTCCTGCCGCCAGTAAGGCCGCACGTTGTTCATCACTGACCCCAAGACGGGTCAGAATTTCTTTCGTATGTTCACCCAACCGCGCCGCTGGTGTACGCAACTTTCCGGGCGTGCCAGACAGGCGCGGAATGATATTGTGCATCAGCACGGAGCCCGCTTCCGTGTCCGGCACTTCTACCACCACGCCGCGCGCCTGCACATGCGGATCGTCGAGGAACTGGTCGATGTCATAGACCGCCGCCGCGGTGACTTCCGCCGCGGTGAATATTTTCATGTTTTCGTCGAGCGTGCGCGCGGCGATAAAATCGGCAATCGGTTGCTCGCATTCATCGACGTGGCGCAGGCGATCGGTGTTGGTGCGGAAACGCGCATCGGTGATCATGTCCTCCCGCCCGATGGCACGGAACAATCTTTCAGCCATAGCCTGAATGGAAGCCGATATGGCGATGTAGCGTCCATTCTTCGTACGAAACGTATTTCGTGGCGACGTGGTGGCAGATCGATTGCCGGAACGTGGTGTCACTTCACCTAACGTTCGATAAATTGCCGCATCCGGCCCCAGGATGGAGACGATCGGATCGAGCAGCGGCAGATCGATCACTTGCCCACGCCCGCCACCCTCAACCTCGCGCAGCGCTATCATCACCGCGTACGCGCCATATAGCCCCGCCACCATATCCGCAAGCGCTAGCGGCGGCAGCACCGGCGGGCGATCGCCATACCCGTTCTTGGCCGCAAAGCCCGACATAGCTTCCACCAGCGTCCCGAACCCGGGCCGGTCCTTATACGGCCCATCCTGGCCAAAGCCGGAGACGCGCACGATGATCAATTTCGGATTGAGCGCATGCAGCACATCCGGTCCGATTCCCATGGCTTCCAAGGTGCCAGGACGAAAATTCTCGATCAGTATATCGGACTGCGTCAGCAGATGTTTCAGGATATCCAGGCAGCTCGGACCGCGCAAATTCATCGCTAGCGATTTCTTGTTGCGCGCATAGACTTTCCAATGGAGGGAAAGGCCCTTCACACGCCAGGCGCGCAGCGGATCGCCCTTCTCGGGGTCCTCCAGCTTGATAACCTCCGCGCCCTGGTCGGCCAGTTGCAGGCTGACCATATTGCCAGCCACCAGGCGCGAGAGATCAACGACTCTGATACCGTCCAGCGGAGCCTTTGCACCTTGTTCAAAATTGACGCGCGGAATCATGCCGGCCTTCTCACTCCTTATTGCCCGGAAAGAACACAGAGGGTAGTGTCGGACCAGATGCAGGTGGCCCGCAAGGGCTGAAACGGGAATGCGGAATGTTGGCGCAGCCAGCCAGTCCGCAGCTGCCCCCGCAACTGTAGGCGGTGATGCCAGATCCAACGGCCATTGTTCGCGCAAGCGGGCGAGAAGGCGGATCCGGAACGCGATGCAAATCGCAAAACCGCGAGCCAGGAGACCGGCCGGCATCGAGACTGTTTGCGCGCGTCGGGCGGGGTGCACCGGGGCAACGGCGAGGAACCGCATGCGGCTGTCGTTGATGCAACCGGGGGCCAGTGCCTCCGACAACGGAGGTCGCTATGCGTCTTGTTTTTATACGTGCCTTACTGCTGACAGCGCTTGGCCTACCTGCCCTGGCGCAACCCACCCCAGACATGGTGGTCACCGCCACCCGCGTACCCACGCGGGTGCTGGATATTCCCGCCGGCGTCACGGTGATCGACCGCGCCGATATCGAGACCTTCGGCGCCGGGGACCTAGTACAGGCATTATCCGCCGTGCCGGGCCTGCGTGTTGCGCAATCGGGTGGCGCGGGGGGCCAGGCCTCAGTCTTCGTGCGCGGCCTGAATTCCAACCATGTCCTGGTGCTGCGGGATGGCATGCCGATCAACGATGCGGCGGATTCATCGGGAGCGTTTAACTTTGGCGTCGATACCCTCGCGGACGTGGAACGGATCGAGGTGATTCGCGGCCCAATGGCGGCTTTGTACGGTTCCGGTGCGATCGGCGGCGTGATCAACCTGATCACGCGCCGGGGTGGCGAAGGCGGCCCGCATCTCGAGGTCGATCTGGGTGGCGGATATCCTCGTCAGCTGCACGGCCGTACGGTACTCTCGGGCACCAGCGGGGCATGGGATTACGCGACGGTGGCGGAAACACGATCGCAGCGCGGATTCGATACCGTCCCTCAACGCATGAACGTCTATCGCGACAAACCGCAAGGCTATCGCGCCCAGACCGGAACCCTGAATCTTGGCTTCACGCCGGAGGAAGGCACGCGGTTGTCCTTGCTGCTGCGCGCGCGCACTGCGACCTTTGGCTTCAACGCGCTGGGCTCTCCGATATTCGACAACGCCAATTCCACTGGCACCACGGACAGCCTGCTTGGGCGCGTCGGCGCGACGCAGAAATTCTGGAATGGGACATGGGAAAGCGGCATCTTCATCGGCCGATTGCAGGAGGATCGGAGCTACCGTCAATTGCTGCATCCACGCGATCCCAACCAGGCGACCAATGATTCGCGGTATCATGCCTATAGCACCGATATGCAATGGACCAATACGCTGCGTCTCGGCGATCACATCGATATTCCCGCCTTGTCGGCGACAGATCTGATCTTCGGCTACCAGCATATCGCCGACACGGCGAATGTACGCTCCGCTGCAACCTATTCTGGCTATCCTTATGCGCAAGCCGCGCGTGCACGGATGAACACGGATGCCGGATATGCGGGCCTGCAAACCACCTTGTGGGAGCGGATGACTCTTACCGGACAAATGCGCCAGGATTCCGTGCTGGGCCAGTTTCCATTTACCTGGCGGACGGGTGCGGTGCTAGCGCTGCCAGAAATCGCCACCCGGCTGAAAACTGCCTATGGCACGGCGTTTCGGGCGCCTTCGCTGTTCGATCGCTTTGGCGTGGATAATTTCGGCTATGTCGGCAATGCCAATCTACGTCCCGAATCCGCGAGTGGCTGGGAAGTAGGGTTCAGCACCGGCCTACAGCTGTTCGCGCGCGAAGACGGAATCCGGCTGGGTGCCACTTACTTCAATAACCGCGTGCGAAATCTCATCGTCCTGCAATTCGTACCGGACTATACTTCGGTGAATATCGGTAACGCGCGAACGCAGGGGGTGGAGACCGAACTGACTATGCGCCCCGCGCATTGGCTAACTGCGAACCTGTCTTGGACCTATACTGAGGCCCGGAATGGAACGACCGGCGAGGCCCTGCTGCGTCGGCCGCAGAACATGCTCTCGGCGCGAGCCGTACTGACGCCACTGCCCGGTCTCTCCATTGCGCCGGAGCTGCGCTATGTCGGGCCGACGCGCGATTACCTGATCGACAATGCCGGGTTTGGCGTCGGGATCGGCCGCAACGCACCGGGGCTGCTTCTCGATCTGAGCGCCGGCTATGACGTGGCCCCCAATGTCACGCTGTTCGCGATCGGCTGGAACTTGACCCATTCCCGCTTCGAGCCGGTCAACGGCTATCAAACCCCAGGTGCCACACTGCTGGCCGGGTTGAGGCTACGGTTGTGAGCGGAGAAAAGCTTGTCAGCCTGCACTGATCGCGGCATGGATGGGGCATGTTCTCCCTCATCGACCTCGAAGACGCTGCCGCCCTGGTCTACCAGGCCTTTCCCGGCACGCCGCAATACGCCTGGCCACTGCTAGCCGAGCGGCTAGGGACGGAACTTTGGGTCAAGCACGAGAACCACACACCGACCGGCGCGTTCAAGGTCCGCGGCGGGTTGGTCTATACGACGATGCTAAAGCGCGAACAGCCCGGCGTGGTTGGTATCATTTCCGCCACGCGCGGCAATCATGGGCAATCACTCGCCTATGCCGGGGCGCGAGGGAAAATTCCTGTTACCATCGTCATGCCGCGCGGCAATTCGGCAGAGAAGAACACCGCCATGCGCGCCTTTGGCGCCCGGCTGGTAGAGCACGGCGAGGATTTCGAAGCCGCGGTCGCGGAGGCGCGCCGCCTAGCGGCGATTGAGGGGTTTGTATTCGTGCCCTCCTTTCATCCCGATCTGGTGCGCGGCGTGGCCACCTATGCACTGGAACTGTTTCGCGCTGTGCAGGACCTTGACGTGCTGTATGCGCCGATCGGGCTGGGGTCCGGCATTTGCGGGGCGATCCGCGCGCGCGACGTGATGGGGCTGCCGACCGAGATCGTCGGCGTGCAGAGCGTTGGCGCCGATAGTTATGCTCGGTCCCTCGCGGCGGGGCATGTCGTGCGCTTGAACCGCGCCGTCACCAACGCCGATGGCATGGCAACGCGCGCGCCGGACCCGGACGCCTTCGCCATGATCCGCGCGGGTGTGGCGCGCATCGTCACCGTGGACGACAACGAGATCGCAACCGCCATTCGCGCCTATTGGACGGACACGCATAACCTAGCCGAGGGCGCCGGCGCGGCTCCGCTGGCTGCGGCGTTGCAGGAAAAATCCCGTCTCGCGGGCAAGCGCGTCGGCGTGGTGCTGTCGGGCGGCAATATCGATCTGGATTTATTCCGCTCCTGGGTGCTGGACCAGACCTGAACGAGCGCGATTACCGGCTAGATTTTCCCCGCGGTCTGGCGCTGTTCTTTATTTTCGTCGCCTCCGTCGCCGTGGTCACGGGCATGAACGCCATGACCTGTGGTGCCGGCTTTCTGGGTGGCGGGTCCGCCATCTACGCCCTTCTGGTGGCACGGCATGTGGTGTGAGGTACGATTAGAGCGTGGTCGTTAAGAAAGGCCAGGGGGCTTTTTGCCCTCTGGCCTTTCTTAACGAACCATCCAGCACCGCCTTAAACCAATTACGCGGCGACCGCGTGCTCGATAGCGGATTGGCTGATGGCGGTTTGCGTGACGAGTTGCCAGGCAGTTTTGTCAGCCATCAGGTTGCGCAGCAAGGTGTTGTTCAAGGCGTGGCCCATGCGATGGCCGATGAAGCGACCCTGGATGGGAGCACCGGCCAAGGCAAGATCGCCGATGACGTCCAGTAATTTGTGGCGCACGAATTCGTCGGTGCCACGCAGCCCACCGGGATTAAGCACGCGCGCGCCATCAACGATAATGGCGTTTTCTAGGCTCCCACCCTGGGCGAAGCCGGCGCGGCGCAGCGCGTCCACCTCCGCCAGTTGCGCGAAGGTACGAGCGGGGGCGATATCGGCGCGGAAGATTTCCGGGATCAGGCGTAGCGACACCGCTTGACGGCCAATCGCGGCGGCAGGGAAATCGATGGCGACCGAGAGTTCGAAACCGCTGCTGGCAGGGCGGAGTTCTGCAAAGCCATCGCCTTCGCTCACACGCACGGGGCGCAGAATTTCGATGACCTGGCGCGGCGCAGCCTGCGCCATCCGGCCGGCGCAATCGAGCAAGAAGACCAGAGGCTGAGCGGAGCCATCCAGGATCGGCAGTTCCGGGCCATCAATTTCGACCAGCGCATTGTCGATACCTATGCCAAAAAACGCCGCCATCAGATGCTCCACCGTGCCGATACGCGCCGTTTCGTTGGCGAGCACAGTGCAGAGACGGGTATCGGCGACATAATCGAACCGGGCCGGCAGATCCACACTCAGATCGGTGCGGCGGAAGACGATGCCGTGATCGATCGCGGCGGGACGGATCGTCATCGCGACTTTCCGTCCGGAATGCAGGCCAACACCGACGCAGGAAATCGCCGCCTTCAGCGTCTGCTGGCGTGTATCCGGGAGGGGGGGTAGACGGGTCACGCTAATACCGGGCCTTTGATGGAGCGCAGCGGAAAATGCCGCTAGAGACAGGCTAAGGGCTTGCCCCCGGCTTTGGCGATTCAATCATTGTTTCTAAGTGTTACCCCACAAGACATTGAATGAATGCATTTATTGCGTTGCAGCGTATTAAGCCTAGTTTACGAATTCTGCCGCCGCAAGAAACTCGGAATTTCGAACATTTCCTCCGTACCACTGGCTATCGGACGGGCTTGCGGACGCGGTTCCACCCGGATCTCGGTGTGCAGCCGCTCGACTTCCGCGACTATGGGGCGCCGCGGCGGCTCGTCGACATTTTCAAGAGTCCCACGTACCGATGCGCTGCGTTCTGGAGCGGCATCCTGGCCGCGCAGCCGCCGCGTGACGCGCATGAACAGCGAATTGGGATTGCGCGGCGTCGGGATAGGCCGGTTGGCAGCAGTCGGGGCCACGGGTTGCGCGGTCGGCAAAAGTTCCGCCGCCGGCCCGAGCCCACGAGCAATCGGAGCGGTGATGACCGGCGATGCCATCGGCTCCGGGTGCAGCAGCACGGGTTGCGGTGCCGCCACGGCCTCGGGCTGCATCACACTGATCGACGCGCCCTCGGTCCGAGCCTGATCCATCCGGAATTGCGCCGTGGCACCGCCCACTTCCATCGCGCGTCCGCCGGCCACCACGAACAGCGGAGGGGTATGCATCTCAGACGCCTGCTGGGAACCGAGGCCGGTGGCGACGATGGAGACACGGATACGTCCTTCCAATGCCGGATCGACAGCGGAGCCGAAGAGGATAACGGCGTCCGGGTCCACTTCGTTGCTAATACGGTTGCCGGCCTGGGTAACCTCATGCAATGTAAGGTCATCGCCGCCGGAAATATTGATCAGCAGCCCGCGCGCGCCTTGCATCGAACACGATTCCAGCAGCGGATTGCTGATCGCGGCCTCGGCTGCGCGCAGCGCACGGTCCTCGCCCTCGGCCTCGCCGGTACCCATCATGGCCTTGCCATTGGCCTGCATCACCGCGCGCACATCGTTGAAGTCGAGATTGATCAGCCCCTTGCTCGTCATCAGGTCGGTAATGCCGCGCACGCCCATGTAGAGGACGTTGTCGGCCATTTTGAAGGCTTCCTGCCAGCCGGTCTTCTCATTGGCGAGTCGGAAGAGATTCTGGTTCGGGATCACCAGCAAGGTGTCCACATGGTGCTGCAGCTTGGCGACGCCGCGTTCGGCGGCTTCGGCGCGGCGGCGCCCTTCGAAATCGAACGGGCGGGTCACCACGCCGACCACCAAGATGTTCTTTTCGCGGGCCATGCGCGCGATCACGGGGGCCGCGCCGGTGCCGGTGCCGCCACCCATGCCGGCGGTGATGAAGACCATCTGCACGCCCTCCAGATGGCGGTAAATTTCATCAGCTGCTTCTTCCGCCGCCGCCTCGCCAATCTCCGGCTTCGCCCCGGCGCCCAGGCCCTGTGTCAGATGCGGCCCCAGTTGGATGCGCGTGCCGGCACGCGAATGCGACAGCTGCTGCGCGTCGGTGTTGGCAGCGATGAACTCCACCCCTTGCAAGTTGAGATCGATCATATTGTCCACCGCGTTAGTACCGGCGCCACCCACGCCGATGACCGTTATGCGCGGCGTCAAGCCCGGATAGCTGGGCTTTTCGGCGGTCAGGTTCAGGGTCATGTGGTCGGTTCCCCCTTCAGGAGCGCCCCTTTCAGGAGCGATGATCGGCGATGCGGATGCGTCCGGCATGGGCATGGGCATGGGCGGGTCGAAGCAACGAAGCGCATCACACCCTCTCTTTCAGGAAGTTGACGATTCGGCGGAAGAGGCCTTTTGGGTGTTCGGTAATTAAATCCAGCTCATGCAGCACACGCCCATGCCCGGCCGACCAGAGCAACAGCCCTGCGGCGGTGGCGAAAGCGGGGGTGGAGGCCGAGTCGGGCAGCCCGCGCAGGCCTTGCGGGCGGCCGATACGTACCTGCCGGCCAAGTATCTGCCCCGCCAGCTCGCGCACCCCCGGCATCTGGCTGGCCCCGCCCGTCAGCACCACGCGCGTGCCGGCCGCGCGCTCCAGTCCGGATTGCTCCAGCTTCTGCTTCACCAGTTCCAGCGTTTCTTCCAGCCGCGGGCGAATATAGGAGATGACCATGGAGCGCGGCACCTTGGTGATCTGATGCTCGTCCTCGCCGACCTGCGGCACCGGCAGCAATTCGCGCTCATCGTCCGGGCTGGTCTGGATATTGCCGTAGAGTGTTTTTAACCGTTCCGCGTGCGCGACAGTGGTGGTGAGCATGCGGGCCAGATCGGTGGTCACGTGGTTACCGCCCATCAGCACCTGCGCGATGTGTTGCAACTGGCCTTCCACATAGACCGCCATACCGGTCGTACCACCGCCCATGTCGATCACCAGCGCACCAAGATCGCGTTCATCGGGCACCAGGGTGGCCAGGGCAGCGGCATAGGGCGCGGCGACCATCTCGCCGATATCGAGATCGCAGCGCCCTACGCAAAGGCGCAGATTCTGCACGGCGGTGGCTAACACATCCACTACATGCATGCGCGCGGTCAACATCTGGCAATGCAGGCCGCGCGGGTCCGGCACGCCTTGCATGTCATCAACGCCGAAGCCAAGCGTGAGCGTGTGCACGATATCGCGCCCCTCCGCCGCCCCGCGCAGCTGGCCTTCGAGGAGCAGCTTGCGTAGATCGGCTTCCTCGATGGCGCGCCCGTCGATCGGGTACTGCACGTTTACCAACGTGCTGGTCGGGCTGCCGCAGGAGAGATTTACCGTGACTTTCGAAAGCCGCGTATCGGCCATGTCCTCGGCTTGCGCGACACAGGCGCGGATGGCGCGCTCGGCTTCATCCAGATCGACGATGGCGCCGCCGCGCACGCCCCTCCCACGATGCGAGCCGAAACCCAGCACCCGCAGGCTGCCATCGCTTTCCGTGCGCCCGATCAGGCAGGCAATCTTAGTCGAACCGATATCGAGCACGCCGAACGGCCCGGTGCGATTGCCGCGCGGGCGGGGCGGTTCGTCCTCGGGTTCCATCGGCGGCGTCAGAATGCGGCGCGAAAGATCGTTCATGCGCACGCCTTTCAGGTGGGCCGACGCGGCGTAGCGCCGCGGGGCTGGTTGGGGTCGCCAGGCTTCGCGTCTATTTGCGGACGTACGATCAGCCGATCCGGCAGGCGCAGATCGATCGATTTCAGCGGCCGATCCAGCAAGCCTTGATCCTCATGCAGGCCCACCAGCCGCGCGATGGCGGCATCTTCATGGCCTTCAGGCAGCATGATGTCGGCGCCGGTGGCGAGACGCAGGTTCCAGCGCCGCTCACCCACGCGCACGGCGGCGACCATGCGACTAAGCAGGGCTGGATACCGGTTCAGCGTGTCGAGCAACACGGCAGCCACCCGTGGCGCGCCAGCGCCGACGATCAGTGGCAAGCCCTGCGATTCGGAGAGGTCGCGTTCCATCACCCGCCCGGCGCGGTCGATCAACATAAATTTACTTTGATACTGCCAGATGGCGAAGGGTTGGCGCTCGGTCAGGCGGATCACCAGCCGATCGGGTAGATGGCGCTCGATGATCACCGATTGCACTGAGGCCAGAGATTCGATGCGAGCCTGCATCGCCATCAGGGAAACTGACAAGATAGGCTCGTCGTGCTTTACGCCGATGGCGGCATACAGAAGCGATTCCGGTGTGTTTACCCGGCCTTCGATATCAACATGGCGCAGGCGCAGTCCGGCATTAGCGATAGTCGCAGTGAGGCGGATTTGCAGTCCCGCTAGCAGGCTGCCCGGTTCCGCCGTGCGCACGCTGAGCCAGCCGAGTAGCAGCACACTGGCACAGGAGCCGAGGCCGAAAATAAGGCGGGCATGGCAGCGAATGCGACGGACCAGAAATTTGAGCCGCCCGGGGCGGTCCTGCACACTCAGCCTCTGGACGGATTTCATGCGCGGCATGCGGCGTGCTCCACCATCCAGATGCAGAGCGCGGGGAAATCCATGCCGCAATGCGCCGCCTGTTCGGGCAGCAGCGAGGTGGGTGTCAGGCCCGGCTGCGTGTTGACTTCCAGCAGCACGAGACGGCCCGGCTCGCCTGCCGTGTCGTCATAACGAAAATCGGCGCGCGAAGCGCCACGGCACCCCAGCGCATGATGTGCGGCGACGGCGACATCCAGCGCGTGGGTATAGGCATCGGGAGGTACGCGCGCGGGAATAATATGGCGGGAGCCGCCATCGGCGTATTTCGAATCGTAATCGTAGAAGGCGCCAGCCTCGGCGATGATTTCGGTGACCGCAAGCGCACGATCGCCCATGACGGCAACGGTAAGCTCGCGGCCGGGGATGTATTCCTCCGCCATGGCATACCGCCCGAAACGCCAGCCGCGCGCCACGGCGACGCGGCGGTTATCACCGGCGCGGATGATTTCGACGCCGACCGAGGAGCCCTCGTTCACCGGCTTCACCACATACGGCAGCGGCAGCGGATCGGCGGCTTCGAGATCGGACACATCAACCAGCCTGCCCTTAGCGATCGGCAGGCCCGCAGCGCCGAACACGGCCTTCGCGGCGACCTTGTCCATCGCGAGGGCTGACGCACGCACTCCAGAATGGGTGTAGGGAATGCCCATCCAATCGAGTACGCCCTGGATGGCACCATCCTCACCGAAGCGGCCATGCAACGCGTTGAACACGACGTCGGGCCGCGGTGTCAGCGCGCTGATTATGGCACAGAGATCCTCGGTCGCATCAATCGGCAGCACCTCGAACCCGGCCTGACGCAGGGCAGCGATGACCTGCAGGCCCGATGAGACGGATACGTCGCGTTCGGCGGAGATGCCACCATAGAGAACGGCCACACGGGTCATGCCACGACCTCAGGCCTGCTACCGGGGGTGCCAATGCGGCGTATTTCCCACTCAAGGGACATACCGGTTGCCGCGTGCACGCGGCGACGAACTTCCTCGCCGAGGCCTTCGATATCGGCGGCGGTGGCGCCGCCCATGTTAATCAGAAAATTGCAGTGCTTTTCGGATACCCGCGCGCCGCCGCGTTGGAGACCCCGGCAACCAGCGGCATCGATCAGCTCCCACGCTTTCATATTGTCGGGATTGCGGAAAGTGGAACCACCGGTGCGGGCGCGAATCGGTTGGCTGGCCTCGCGCGCGGCGCGGATCTCCACCATCCGCGCCGCGATGACGCTGGGCGCGCCCGGCCGGGCGCGCAGCCGGGCGCGCGTGACGATGCAACCCGCAGATAGATGCGCGTGACGATAGGAAAAGGCCAGATCGGCGGCGGACGCACGCACGCTTTCACCCGATCGCGTTACGATCTCCGCCCAATCCAGAACGGACGCGATATCGCCGCCATAGGCGCCCGCATTCATCACGACCGCACCGCCAATGCTGCCCGGAACACCCGACAGGAATTCCAGGCTCGCGAGACCGGCCGCGGCGGCATGTTCCGACACGGTACTATCGAGCGCGCCGGCGCCGGCGATGATCGCATCAGCCTCCACTACGATGGCGGTGAAGCCACGCGCAAGGCGAATAGTGACACCTTGCAGGCCGCCATCCCGGATGATGAGGTTCGAGCAGGCGCCGATCACCTCCACCGGAATTTCATGCGGCAGGGCGCGCAGGAATGCGGCCAGATCGCGCACATCGGCAGGCCGCACCAGCACCTCCGCCGGACCACCGGTGCGGAACCAGGTGAAAGGCGCGAGCGGCGCGTTCGCCTGCGCTCGCCCGCGTAAGGGCGGCAGGCGGTCGATCAGGGCGGCAATGCGCGGCGCGGTCATCATGCAACCCGTCCATTGCCGGCTTGCAGCACGGCCAATTCGCCGGGCAACGCAGCCGCCCAGTGGGTGACCGAGCCGGCGCCGAGGCAGACAACGAAATCGCCCGGCTTGGCGATGGCATGCACCATCTCAGCCAGATGTTCCGGCCCGGCCAACGGCACCACCGAACGATGGCCGCGCGCGCGCAAGCCATCGACCAGCGCATCGCGATTGACGCCAGATAGGGGGGGTTCGCCAGCAGCGTAGACGTTAGCGACAATCACCGTACCGGCGTCGTTCATACAGGCGCAGAACTCACTGAACAGCGATTGCAGGCGCGAATAGCGATGCGGTTGCACCACGGCCACCACATCGCGCGCGCCCGCCTGCCGCGCCGCCTTCAGCACGGCGGCGATTTCCACCGGATGGTGGCCGTAATCGTCGATGACGGTGATGCCGCCGGCTTCGCCAGTTTTCGTAAAACGGCGCTTGATGCCACGGAAGCCGGCGAAGGCGCTCTGGATGGTGGGTTCATTGATCTCCATCTCGATCGCCACTGCCACGGCGGCGAGTGCGTTTTGGACATTGTGATTTCCGAGCATCGGCAGGCGGAACGGGCCCATACGGCGCTCGCGGCCGCGCGCACGATCGGTAACGACGACACGGAACGTCGCGCCCATGCGATCGGTAATCAGATTTTCGACGCGCACATCCGCCTGAGGGGAAAACCCGTACGTCACAATGCGGTGATCCGATAAGCGTGGAATCATCTGCTGCACTGCCGGATGGTCGATGCAGAGCACGGCGAAGCCATAGAAGGGAATATTACCGACGAACTGGTCGTAGCCGGCGAGCATCGCTTCCAGCGTCCCCCAATGGTCCAGATGCTCCGGATCCATGTTGGTGACGACGGCGATGACGGCAGGTAGGCGCAGGAACGAACCATCGCTCTCATCGGCCTCCACCACCATCCATTCACCGGCACCGAGGCGGGTGTTGGTACCATAGGCATTAATAATGCCGCCATTGATGACAGTAGGATCAAGCTGCGCTGCCTCCATTACGGCGGCGATCAGGCTGGTGGTAGTGGTCTTACCATGCGTACCGCCCACTGCGACGGACCATTTCAGCCGCATTAATTCGGCCAGCATTTCGGCACGGCGGACTACGGGGATCAGCCGCGCGCGCGCCGCCATTACTTCCGGATTATCTGTTTTGACAGCGGTAGAGACGATAACAACCTGCGCGTCACCCAGATTTTCTGCCGCGTGGCCGATGGCGACGGCGATGCCGGCGTCATGCAGGCGACGTACATTAGTGCTATCGGCGATGTCGCTGCCCTGCACCGTGTAGCCGAGATTATGCAGCACCTCGGCGATGCCGGACATGCCAATGCCGCCGATGCCGACAAAATGCAATGTGCCGATGGAAAGTGGCAGTGCCCTCATCGCCTGCGCGCATCCTGGGGTCGGACATCCTGGGGCCGAGCATCGGGGATCAGTTTTTCCACTGTATCGGCGAGCCGGGCGGCGGCATTTTCATGAGCCCCGCCACGCGCCGCGCGGGCGGCGAGGATGAGGGAAGCGGGGTCGGTGATTAATTTTTCTAGCCGGGCGCACAGCGCCTCCGCGGTGAACTGAGACTGCGCCATGACCCAGGCGCCGCCTAGGGCTTCCAGGGTGCGCGCATTGGCAGCCTGGTGGTCATCGATGGCATTCGGCAGCGGCACCAAGATGGACGGCCGACCCGCGCTGGCAAGCTCAGCGACGGAAGAAGCACCAGCACGGGCGATGACGAAATGTGCGGCGCCCAGGCGTTCGGCAATGTCGGTAAAAAACGGTGCCAGATCGGCGACGATGCCACTTGCGTCATAGGCCGCGCGCACGCGCTCCAGATCCTCGGCGCGGCATTGCTGCGTAACGTGCAGGCGCGCGCGCAGCGCGGGCGGCAGGGCGGCAAGGGCAGGCGGCACGATATCGGAAAACACCCGCGCACCGAGCGAACCGCCGAGGACAAGCAGGGCAAAACTCTCCCCCGGCGGCGTATAGGCGCGCGTGGCGAGGGCGCCGATGGCGGCGCGGACAGGCAGGCCCGTGACCTCGGCGCGGACACCCGGTGGCAGGCGCGCGGTGTCGGGGAAATTCAGCGCCAGAATATCGGCGTGGCGTGCCAAAAACCTGTTAGCACGGCCGAGGACAGCATTTTGTTCATGCAGGACCACCACCGCGCGGCGACGCAGCAGGCGTGTGGCGAGGACGGGGGCGACGGAAGGATAGCCGCCAAAGCCGATCACCGCGCTGGCGTTGATCAGCGCCAGAATGCGCCGCGCCTGCAAGGTACCCGCGACCAACGCGGCGGCAGCCTTAGCGGCTTGCACCGGGCCACGCCCAGCGATGCCCGCCCCCTTGATGATGAAACGCTCGGCATGGCTGAAGACGGCGAAGTTTTCCTGGGCGGTGCGCGAGTCCGTCATCAACGCCACGCGCTGGCCGCGCGCGAGCAATTCGCTGGCCAGCGCCTCAGCAGGAAAGAAATGCCCGCCCGTGCCACCGGCAGCGATTACGATCGGATTCACGATTGGAGCTCTCATGGCATGCTATCTGAGCGGCGGCCCCAGGCAATCCCCGCGCCATGGCGGCGCCGCGTGAGGGCCAGAAACATCCCCATGCCACAAGCCACCGCGAGCACAGACGAACCGCCATAGGAAATAAACGGCAGGGTCATGCCCTTGGTTGGCAACAGGCCCATGGTGGAGCCCATATTGATGAACGCCTGCAGGCCGAAGCCGGTGACAAGGCCGCCAGCGGCGAGGATGACGAATAGATCTTGTTCCTTCAGCAGCCGGATCAGACCACGAAGCACGATGAAGGCGAACAGTGCGACGATGACGCCGCAGACGATCAGACCGAATTCCTCCCCTGTCACGGCAAACACGAAATCGGCATGCGCGTCGGGCAGCACGTCCTTCACCCGGCCTTCGCCAGGACCGCGGCCCGCGAGGCCGCCGGCGCCAAAAGCCTGTTTGGCGCGGATGACCTGATAATGCTCGGCGCTGCTCCAGCTAAGGAACGGGTCGATGCGGTCACGCACATGCTTGAAGATAAAATAAGCGGCGACCCCGGCCGCCGCGATCAGCGCGCCGAGCGCGCCGACGATGAACAGATTGACCCCCGCGATAAAGACCTGGGCAAAAAAAACCATGGCGATCACCGCGAGCATACCGATATCGGGTTGCAGTTTCAGCACGCCAACGATCAGTCCGACGAGGATAATGGCGATCGGCCAGCCATAAAATCCCGGCTGGCGGCGCTGTTCGCTGATCAGCCAGGCGGCGGTGACGGCAAAGAACGGCTTCAGAAACTCACTGGGCTGCAACGACAGACCCGGCAGGGAAATCCAGCGGCTGGCGCCCTTGATCTGCACACCCACCACCAGAGTTGCGATGGTGAGCAGCAGCGCGCCGGCACAGCCGAGCACGGCCAGGCGACGCACGCCGCGCAGGCTCAGCAGGGAGATGGCGATGGTCAGCACCCCTGCGGCGGCGAGGAAGATCACCTGCTTGAAGATGAAGATGTCCCTCGACTGGCCAATATGCTCCGCCACCGCGGGGCTGGCGGCGAGCATCATGACATAGCCGAAGCAGATCAGGGTGAAGATGGCGAACAGCGTCCAGCGGTCGACGGTCCAGAACCAGCGACCAAGGGCGGAGGTGTCGGCACGGCTGCGCAGCGTGCTCATACCGCTTGCCCCAATCGGGCGGCAAGGGCGGCAAAGCGGTCGCCACGGGCATCGAAGCCGGTGAACTGGTCGAAGCTGGCGCAGGCGGGGGAGAGCAAGACCACGCGCACACCAGCCGCGCGGGCAGCGGCAGCGGCAGCGGGTACGGCCGCATCCAGGCTTCCGGCGATCGTGTGTGGCACACCATGCGCGGCCAGGGTGGCCGCCAGCACGGGCGCATCCTGGCCGATCAGGAACGCGTGGGCGATACGTGCGAAATAGGAAGCGAGGGCGTCGATACCACCCTCCTTCGACATGCCGCCGGCAATCCAGATCAACCGTCCATAGCAGCCCAGGGCACGGCCAGCAGCATCGGCGTTGGTGGCCTTGCTGTCATTGACAAACACCACGCCATCGCGTTCCGCCACCAGCTGCTGGCGATGCGGCAGGCCCGGATACGTGGGTATGTGGCGGACGATGTCGGCGCGCGCGAGGCCGAGCGAACGGGCCAGGGCCATGACGGCGGCAGTGTTTTGCGCATTGTGCGCGCCCGGCAGGGTTGGGCAGGTGACAAGATCGATGCTCGGTCCATCCACGTCGCGCAGAATGGCGCCGTCGGCCCAGATTTGCGCTGGCTGGAAGCCCGAAATGGTGATGGCAGTGCCCGGCTGAGTGGCCCGCCAGGCCGCCATCTCGCGCGCGAGCGGATCGTCGATGCCTACAACGGCGGTGTCCGCTTCGGTCTGGCGGGTAAAAATCTCACGTTTAGCCAGGGCATAGAACGCCATGTTGCCATGCCGATCAAGATGATCGGGGCTCAGATTCAACAACGCCGCACTATCGAATCGCACTGTGATCAGCCGCTCCAGCATGTAGGAGGACATTTCCAGCACATACACACCGTGGTCGGGCAAGAGCGGTAATGCGAGGGCGGCTGTTCCCAGGTTTCCGCCGGCCGCGCTGGGCACACCGGATGCCGCCAGGATATGGGCCAGAAGGGCGGTGGTGGTGGATTTACCGTTGGTGCCGGTGATGCCAACGAAACGAGCTTTCGAACCCGCGCAGCGGACCGCGGTGAACAAGATCTCAACGTCGGAGACGATAGGGACATCGTTGGCGCGCGCCCAGGCCGCGGCGGGGTGGATGCGCGGGCGGAGATGCGGAATGCCGGGTGAGAGGATCATGGCGCGGGGCCGGCGCGTCATTTCCGTCGGGTTGGTAATAGTTATTTTTTCCCGCATGGCGGCCGCGCGGGCGGTTTCCGCATCGTCCCAGGCCATGACATCGGCGCCCATGGCCGCCAGTGCACGCGCGACGGGAAGTCCATTGCGGCCGAGACCGACAACGGCAAAAGAGTCTCCGGCAAAAAGGCTGGCGGGAAATGCCCTCATCGGATTTTCAGGGTGGCGAGGCCAGCAAGCGCCAGGATCATCGAAATGATCCAGAAACGGATCACGATGGTGGGTTCGGCCCAGCCTTTCTTCTCAAAATGATGGTGCAGCGGCGCCATCAGCAACACGCGTCGGCCGGTGCGCTTAAACCAAAACACCTGGATGATGACAGAGATGGTTTCCACCACGAACAGCCCGCCCACGATCATCAGGACAATCTCGTGCTTTGTCGCCACCGCCACCGCGCCGAGGGCACCGCCCAGGGCGAGCGATCCGGTATCGCCCATGAACACCGCCGCCGGCGGCGCGTTGAACCAGAGAAAACCCAGCCCCGCGCCGATCAGGGCGGAGGCAAAGACACACAATTCCCCGACGCCGGGAACAGCGTGTAGCTGCAGATAATCGGAAAAAATGCGGTTGCCGACGAGGTAGGCTATGAAAGCGAACACGCCTGCGGCGATGATAGTGGGAACAATGGCGAGGCCGTCCAGCCCATCCGTCAAGTTAACGCCATTGGAGCTGCCCATCAGTACGATCAGGGCGAAGAACGGAAATGCAAAGCCGAGCGGGATTAGAATTTCCTTGAACACTGGCACGGCGAGGCCCGTGGCGATGGGAGCAGGCATCAGGCGCATCAACCAGAAGGCGCCGACTAGGCCAACCGCAGTCTGGCCAAGCAATTTCCAACGCCACGACAGACCTTTCGAATTACGCCTCGTCAGTTTTAGAAAATCATCGACGAAGCCCAGAGCGCCGTAGCCGAAAGTAATGAACAAAGCCGCCCAGACAAAGCCATTGCGTAGATCCGCCCAAAGCAAAGTCGAAACGCCGAGAGCCAGGAGAATCATGACACCGCCCATAGTGGGCGTGCCCTTCTTCTCGATCAAATGGCGTTCCGGCCCGTCATCGCGGATCGGTTGCCCCTCGCCCTGCATCGATTTCAGTTTGCGGATGATTATCGGGCCGAACACGAAGGCAACTAGCAAGGCCGTCAGGCAGGCTGCCCCCGATCGGAAGGTGATGTAGCGGAACAAGTTGAACAGGGCGAACTGGTCCGCGAAGGAGCGAAAAGTCGTGAGCAGCATTACGGTTTCTCCGGCCCAGCTTGGTCCAACGCGGCGACAATACGCTGCATGCGGTTGCCGAGGCTGCCTTTGACGAGGACGACATCGCCCGGCCCGACGGTGCGTACGACAATAAGGGCGAGGGACGCAGATTCGTCAGCATGCGCCCCGCGCTGGGGGGCGGGAATGGCGTTATGCAGCAGGCCCATCAAAGGACCGCAGGTGAAGACCAGATCCGCGCTGGCCGCCAGATCGGCAGCAAGTGCGAGATGCTCTGCAGGGCCCGCCTCGCCCAGTTCCAGCATGTCGCCCAGCACGGCAATGCGCTTCTTCCCGGGTTGCAGACGCAACACAGCGAAGGCGGCGCGCACGGACGGCGCTGAGGCGTTGTAGCTTTCATCGATTAGCAGGGCCTCTCCGCCCTGCACCGCAATAATCCGCCGTGTGCCGCGCCCACTGACCGGGGCGAAGCCCACCAGCGCCTGTGCGCCCCGGACCGGATCAACGCCGAGCGCGGTCGCGGCGGTCAGCGCGGCCAGTGCGTTCATCGCCATGTGCCGTCCGGGTGCGGCGAGACGGGTGGACACTTCGATGCCGCCAATATCGGCGGTGAGAATCGTTGCCTCAGCCTCCGTGACGACATCGCACAAGCGGGTATCGGCATCGCGCGTGGCGCCGAATGTGATGACGGGATGGCCGGCCGCGGCTACGCGCAGTTGCGGAAACTGAACGGAATCCGCCGGCAGAACGATCGGCCCGTCCGGTTCCAGACCGCACGCAATGGTTGCTTTTTCCTCGGCGATCGCTTCGATACTGCCAAGATGGCCGATATGGGTTTTCTCCACATTGGTGATCAACGCCACATGCGGGCGCGCCAGCTTCGTGAGTGGCGCAATTTCCCCGGCATGGTTCATGCCGATCTCGATAACGCACCAAGCAGTATCTTCGGGCAGGCGCGCGAGTGTGAGCGGCACGCCCCAATGATTGTTGAACGAGGCTTCCGCCGCATGCGTCCGGCCCTGCGCGCCAAGGATAGCACGCAGCATTTCCTTCGTCGTGGTCTTGCCAACGCTGCCAGTGATGGCGACGAGCTTCCCTGCGAAACGTTGCCGCGCAAAGGCAGCAAGGCGATTCAGCGCGGCTAACGTATTATCGACCGCCAGCACCGGGGCGGCGCGCGAGAGACCGACAATATGGTGATGGAGCATCACACCTGCCGCGCCGCGCGTCAGGGCTTCAACGGCGAAATCATGCCCATCACGATTTTCACCAATCAAGGCGATAAAAAGGTCGCCTGGCCTGATCTGGCGTGTGTCAATGCAGAGCCCGGTGGCGCTAAATGGGGTCGGCATGATGCCGCCCGTAGCGTCGGTGAGTTCGTCAGCGGTCCAGAGCGCGGTCATAGCGCGCGGTCCGTTAATCGGCCGGCAAGACGGCGGACGATATCAATATCGTCGAATGGCAGGATGTCGAGGCCGATGATCTGGCCCTGTTCATGGCCTTTTCCTGCGACAGCCAGAATGTCGCCGGGCCCGAGCAAGTTAAGACCAGCGGCGATGGCGTTCGCGCGGTCGGCGATTTCGGTGGCATCGGGACAGGCGGAACGGATGGCGGAGCGGATGGTGGCAGGGTTTTCGGTGCGCGGGTTGTCATCGGTGATGATGACATGATCGGCACCGCGGGCTGCACTGGCGCCCATTAGAGGCCTCTTGCCGTGATCGCGATCGCCCCCGGCGCCAAAGACGATAATTAATTTACCCCGCACGTGCGGACGTAGCGCCGCGAGCAGGCGATCCAGCGCATCGGGCGTATGCGCGTAATCCACATAGACAGCGGCGTCGTTGGACAGGATCGCCGCACGTTCCATCCGACCCCGTACGCCCACGAGGTGCGGCAGAAAATTAAGAGCATGGGTAGTACCGGTGGCCTCCGCCAATGCGGCGGCGACCAACGCGTTGTCGGTCTGGAAACGGCCAAGCAAGGGCAGGTCGATGGTATGTACCCGGCCATGGGCGAAGACGCGCAGGCTCTGCCCGCCGGGATGGGGCGTGGCGCGCATCAGACCGATGGTCTCCCCGGCCATGCCGACGCTGCGCAGATCGAGCCGGCGGGCCTGGGCGATGGTGCGCAGCGCACGCAGGGTTTCGCCATCCATGTCGGCATTCACCACCACCGGGGCGCCAGCGGGCAGCAGGTCGGTAAACAGGCGCAATTTGGCGGCGCGATAGGCCGGCAAGGTGCGGTGATAATCCAGATGGTCACGCGTGAGATTGGTGAAACCACCGGCTTTCAACTGGACACCGTCCAGGCGGAACTGGTCCAGGCCATGCGACGACGCCTCCAGCGCCACATGGCCAATTTTCGCCTTTACCAGGGCGGCAAGGGTGCCGGCCAGAGCCACCGGATCGGGCGTAGTGAGTCCGGGACTAGAGGCGAAGCCCGGCGCGTCGAGGCCCAAAGTCCCAAGACTGGCGCTTTTTATCCCCGATAAAGCCCAAAGTTGGCGCAGGAAGCTGACCGTGCTGGTCTTGCCGTTGGTGCCGGTGACGGCGACGGTCATCGCTGGCTGGGGTCCTGCCATGGCGGTGGCGAGCTGGGCCAGGCAGCGGCGCGGCTCCACGGCAGTCAGCAATAGGCGGCGGGGCGTCGCGGGGGGCCAGGAGGTACCGAGCGGAGCCAGGATAGCGCTGGCGCCTCTGGCAACGGCTTCAGCGATGAAGGTGCGGCCATCGTGATGCGCGCCGGGCAGGGCGGCGAACAGGAAACCGGGCGCGACGGCGCGGCTGTCGGCGGTGATGCCGGTGATGCCAGTATCCTCACCATCTCGCCACGCCACATCCGGGGCGGGATGCAGATGGCCCATCAGCTCATCGATCCGTGTTGAGTGCGGGCACAAAGGACGGAGCGGTATATTGGGCGGCGAGCAGCGCGGAAGAAGATGGCCCGCTGGCTTCATGGCGTGGATCGCGCGCGGGAGCCCGCCCCGGCGAATTAGCCAGCGGTAGCGCCGGGGCGAGCGCGGGCACGGACGGGGCGACGTTGCGCGCATCCGCCGGACGGGGATTGGCCAAGCGGGAATCAGCCGATCGGGAATCGGCAGGTCGGGAATCGGCAGGTCGGGCCATCTGCGCCGGCGGGGTGGGACGGGCAGCAGTGGCGGGCGGCGGGCGGGTGGGCTTCACCGGCGCCGGCGCGACGGCGACAGGGGGGGAGCGCAGGGCGTTGGGCGGGCGCGCCGGTTGCAAGGGAATGGCGAGCGCCGTGTTGATCTGCGCCGTGTTGGCGAGTTCCGGCAGCATACCCAGCATCGGACCGATGCGCGCGATGGTGCGCCCCGCCGCCGGCGCGATCACCCAGCCGGCAGTGGCATAGCCATAGGTGGACGCATTCGCCTTCGGCTCATCAAGCATCATGTATACGGTGTAGCGCGGCGCATGCATCGGAAACACAGAGGTAAATACCGCGACATTAGCCTTTTTCTGGTAGCCGCCTCGGCCGGTTTTTTCCGCCGTTCCGGTCTTACCGCCGGGATAATAGCCGGCGACTTCCGCGGTCTTGCCGAAGCCATCAGTGACGATCAGGCGCATCAACTTGCGCATCGTGTCCGATGTTGCTTGCTGCATGACACGCTCGGAATCTGGCGGGCTGGTGCCAGGATCCATCGCCAGCAAGGTTGGACGCACCTTAATACCGTTATTGGCGATTGCGGCGGTGCCGCGCGCGACATGCAAGGGCGAGACCGAAATACCATGGCCGAAGGCAACCGTCAGGGTAACGATCTCCTTCCAGGCCTGCGCGCTTTGGACGATGGGCAGCGCCGCTTCGGGCAGTTCCACGGCGATGCGATTGAGCATACCCATATTGCGCATCCATGCCCGCTGGCGCTCCGCACCAACCGTCTGCGCCACATGCGCGGCACCAATATTGGACGAATAGGCGAGCACTTCCGGCAAGTAAAGCCAGCGCTTCTTCCCCTCGAAATCAGAGATGGTGAAACGACCAATCTTGATCGGAGCGGAGGCATTAAATTCATTCCAGAGCTGCGTGGTGCCATAATCCAGCGCCATCGAGGCTGTTTGCAGCTTGAAGGTAGAACCCGGTTCATACATACCGGTGACGGCACGGTTAAAGCGTTCCTCATTGGTGGCCCGTCCGACCTGATTGGCATCGTAATCGGGCAGACTTACCATGGCGATGATCTCACCGGTCCGCACATCCATCACGATGCCGCAGCCGCCAATGGCACGAAAGGTTTCCATCGCCTTCGTCAGTTCATCACGCACCACGGCCTGTACGCGCACATCGATGGAAAGCCGCATCGGTGTGTTGTCGTCGGCCAGACGACGGTCGAAGAAACGTTCGATGCCCGCTACGCCACGGCCATCGACATCCACGCCGCCCAACACTTGCGCGGCGGCGCGGCCCATCGGATAGCGGCGGCGTTCGGTATGTTCGAAGTTAACTCCAGGAATACCCAGCGCGTTAACCTGCAGTACCTCGCGCGGGGTTATCTGGCGGGCCAGATAGACAAATTGCTTGTCCGATTCTGATAGCTTGGCGCGGATCTGCGCTTCGTCAAAGCGGGGCAGCGCCGCCTTGAGCCGGCGCGCGGCCTCCCGCGCATCCGTCAGCTCCTGCGGATTAGCGTAGAGCGCGGCGGTGGGCAGAGAAATGGCGAGGATTTCGTTATTGCGATCGGTGATCATGGCGCGCGGCCCGCGAGGCACGACGGCCGGCAATTCGGGATCGCGTGGTTCCGGCAGATTAAAGATCGCCGTGGTCGGGCGATCCCCAGGCGCGGGGATGCGCGGGGCGATCACGGTGACCCAGGACAGCCGCCCGACCACCACCAGGAACAATAGGGCGAAGACGCTGGAGGCAACGACCAGCCTTCCATGCGTCCGGTTCAGCGCATGGCGCCGATCAAGATCTGGGCGGGTGAGGCGCACCGTCTCCACAAGCGGCACCGCATCGGCGGCAGACGCGCCGAGGCGTCGGGCCGGCGCGTTCGACGGACGACTATCGGGCGAGGGCGGCGAGCGCGGGATATCGGCCCATCCGTGCGGGTCGTCTCCTGCTGTGTTCCGTGATGGCGGGTCCGACGGGGGGGCGGACATGGCTCAATTGCCCCGAATGAATTGGATGTCTCCGCGCCCAACAGCCTGGCCCGAGACCGAGATCGGCGGCGGCGCGAGACCGCGCGCCATGCCAAGCGCTGAGGCAGTGATCACCGGGGCCAGCGGGATGGGTTGGGATACAGGGGAAGGGGAAACGGGTTGTGGCGCGACCGGCGGCGTGGACGGGCGGATGTCGGACGTCCTCGTCCGGATTACTGGCGGTGATTGCGGCGCGGACTGGCGCGTCATCTGTGCGGGCGGCGGTTGTGGGCGCGCGGGCCCGAGGGGCGGGGCCAGCGGCACGGGGATCTCGGCCACGGGCTCCCCTGCGTCGCTGGCGGGTTCCTCGGTGATGGCATCCGGCGGTGGCAACGCGGGTAGGGCGCGCGCGGCGGGCAGGCGCGCGGACAGGTCTGCCAGGGTGGTAAATTGCTTCGGTGTGACCGTGTTCAGCTGCAAGAACTGCCCGGCGAGTTCGGCCAGCCGCTCTGGGTCGTTCATCAAGGTCCATTCGGCGCGCAACACACCGGTACGCTCACGCGTTGCGTCAATGGCGCGACTGGTCTGACTGATGGCGCGGTCCAGCAGCCGCGTCTGGTATTTCACGTGGTAGAGATACAAACCAGCCACAGCGGCGACACCAGCGCAGATCACGGTGCTGAGGCGGATCATGCCGCGCCCCCCGCATCGCCAATGCACTCCAAGGCGCGCAGCCGGGCGCTGCGGGCACGCGGATTAACGTGGGTTTCCGCTGTCGTGGGACGCAGGGCCTTTGCGGTCAGCAAATGAAAGCGCGCCGCTTGGCGGGGGGCCAGGCCGCGCGGATCGTGGCGCGAAGGCGCCGGGCTGCGTCCGGAAGCATGCGACATGAAACGTTTGACGATGCGGTCTTCCAGCGAATGAAAGCAGACCACAACGAGGCGACCGCCCGGCTTGAGTAATCGCGCCGCCTGTTCGAGCCCGCGGGTGATTTCCTCCAGTTCGTCGTTCACATAGATGCGCAACGCCTGGAAGCTGCGCGTGGCGGGGTCGATGCCGGAACCGTCTTTCGGCACCACGGCGCGAACGATTTCTGCCAGCTGCAACGTGGTAACGATCGGTGTCTCGATGCGCGCGGTGACGATGGCGCGGGCGATACGGCGCGAGAGGCGTTCCTCGCCGAATTCGTATAGGATATTAGCCAGCTCGCGTTCGCCAAGCGCGTTGACGATATCGGCGGCGGAAGAGCCTATCCGTTCCATACGCATGTCCAGCGGGCCATCGGCGCGGAAAGAAAAGCCGCGCTCGGCCTCGTCTAGTTGAAAGGACGACACGCCGAGATCGAGCACCACGCCATCCAACGCATGGATGCCGGCCTGTGCCAGCAGGTTCAACATGTCACCGAAGCGACCATGGACGAGATAGAGTTTTTCGGGATAACGCGCAGCCAGGGCGGCGCCACGCGCGATGGCGGCGGAATCGCGATCGATGGCGTAAAGCGTGCAGGGTGCCGCGGTTAGAATCGCCTGCGCGTAACCACCCCCACCAAATGTGCCGTCCAGATAGGTTGTACCCGCCTGTGGCGCGAGTTGCGCCAGTACTTCGGCGAGCATGACGGGGATGTGGCCCTGGCTATTCACGCGCGCGTCCGGACCGGTTGGGCGTAAACATCCGCCAGACGGCGTTCGGCAGCGTCGGGTTCCCAGATCTGGAAGTAAGTACCCCGCCCGGTGAGCGTGAGCGCGTCCTTGATGGCGGCATGGTGCAAATAACGCGACGGAACAGTGATGCGGCCTTCCTTATCCGGTTCTGCCGGTTGCGAATCACCGAACAGGCGCACGGCGATAGCATCGTAATCGGGGTCTAGAATGTCCATCTGCGCGAGGCGGGCCTTGCTCGCCTCCAGCATCGCCATCGGCCAGACATCGATGCAGGGAAGGAGATGGGAGCGACGGAGCACCAGGGCGGCGCTGGCCTGGGTGGTTTGCAGCACGGCGCGGAAGGACGCAGGGATGGAAATTCTTCCCTTTGCGTCCAGCCGATTCACATGGCTGCCGAGAAACTGATCCATGCGCGGTGCTGTTGGCCTTTCGCGTCCCCGGTTGCCACCCGGTCAGCGGGTGGGAGTTCGTCCGGCCGGGAGTGCGGAAAAGCGCGGGATGGAGGCGTCAGAATGGAGGCGCCGCCGCTCCTGTATGGGACAATATGGGATAACATGGGATAACATGGGAGGTCAAAGAGAATCGCTGGGAACAAAACGAGATTCGACAACATTTTTTGGTCGCGGATCAATGGATTGTTGACGTTTTTCCTGTTGCGGTGGGGGCCCTGCGTGATTCTACGTTAATAACAGCATGAAGATACAAGAGAAAACGGTTTGCTCCGAAGCTTGGCACCCGTCCGCGCTCCCACCTGACCATGCACAGCATTGTAAGCTCGTTGGGTGATCGGGTGGGGGCGCGGGCTGGTGCAGGACTTCGCACAAAAAAATACCAGACGGCCTGTAAGCCGGGTTCTGTCCCTGTCCTTTCGGGCAGGGGACGACCATTCCTCTGGGACGCGCCTTACGGCGCGCCTCACGCGACCTACCCGGGCGGCGGGGCGGAAATGCCCCTGCGGCACCCTCCCGGCTTGCGCCGGGTTGGCCCGCCGGCCACCCCTATTCGGTCTTGCTCCCGGTGGGGTTTGCCCTGCCGCCCCTGTTGCCAGGGGCGCGGTGCGCTCTTGCCGCACCGTTTCGCCCTTGCCGGCGGGGAACTGGGGTCCTTGCACCGGCGGTTTGTTTTCTGTGGCACTATCCCTGGGGTCGCCCCCGCCGGCCGTTAGCCGGCACCGCATCTCCGTGGAGCCCGGACTTTCCTCCAGCAGTGTGGGGAAACCCCGCGCCGCCAGCGGTCGTCCGGCCGTCTGGCTCTCGGGGAGATGCGCGTGACGGGCGAGAGTGTCAAGGTGAGAGCAACCCTGGACCCCGCACCGCCCACTTACGGCCAACGCACCTCTGGCGGCATAGACATCAGAATCGCCTCCACATCCCCCCCGGTTTTCAGGCCAAACAATGTGCCGCGATCGTGGATCAGGTTGAATTCGACGTAACGACCGCGCCGAACCAATTGGTGATCGCGGTCCGCTTGCGTCCACTCGTGCCCCATGCGGCGGCGGATGATCCTTGGATAGGCATCGAGGAACGCCAATCCGACATCGCAGGTAAAGGCGAAATCCTTCCCGGCGTCGCCGGAGAACAAATGATCGTAAAAAATACCGCCCGCACCGCGCGGTTCATTACGATGGGGCAGAAAAAAGTAGCGGTCACACCACGCCTTGTAGTCTGGGTAGTAGTCGGGGTCGTGCCTGTCGCAGGCGGCCTTGAAGCTGGCATGGAAATCCGCCGCATCCACGATCGCCTCGGGCGTTTCCAGACGCATGGGCGTCAGATCACCGCCGCCGCCGAACCAGCCTTTTGTCGTCACGATCATCCGCGTATTGAAATGCGCCGCCGGCACCAGCGGGCTTTGCATATGCGCGACCAGGCTGACGCCGCTGGCCCAGAAGCGCGGATCTTCCTCAGCGCCTGGGATCTGTTTGCGGAAGTCGGGCGAAAACTCGCCCAAGACGGTAGAGACATTCACCCCCACCTTCTCGAACACGCGCCCGCGCATGACGCTCATAACCCCGCCACCCTGCAAAGGTGGGTTGGCACCATTAGGCTCGCCAGCACCGGATTGGGGGGAGCGGGACCATGGGGTGCGAGCAAATCGGCCGGCAAGGCGATCGGCGAGGGGGCCGATTTGCTCGTCCTCGATCGCCTCGAAGGCAGCGCAAAGCTGATCGCGCAGGGTCTCGAACCAGGCACTGGCAGCATTTTTCAGGGCTGTGTGCGGCGGTTGGTTGGGAGCGTGTGTCATTTTGTCCTCTCCGATGGCTTTTCCAGCCTACTCCTGTGCGTGGGTGTGTTGCAGGGGCGCCGGCACGCTTCTAGTATTCTCCCCATCCGCGGCCGGGATTTCCCGGCCGCGTCGTTGAATCCGTCCATAGGTGGCCGTCCGGCCGAGTGGCAGTTGGGCCCTGGGCTTGGCTGGAATACGTGCAACCCTCCCGGAAGTCGGGGGGACCGAGGGGTAAGATGGCCGAGTCGACTGCCGCGAACACAGCCCATCTTGGCGTCGCCGATGGGACCAAGCGTGATTTCCTAAAGCTCATCGCCGTCACGGGCGCAGCAATCGGCACCGGTGCCATCGCTTGGCCGATGATCCATTCCATGAACCCGGCCAAGGACGTGCTGGCGCTATCGGCAGTGGAACTGGACATCACATCGATCGACGCCGGGCAGGGTATTGTCTTGATGTGGCGCGGTAAGCCGATCTTCGTGCGCCACCGCACCCCAGCCGAAATCCAGGAGGCGCTGGCGGCCAAGCCGGCCGAGCTGAAGGAACCGCAGGCGGACGCCACACGGGTGAAGGCCGGGCACGCAGAATGGCTGGTGCTGGTCGGCATCTGCACGCACCTGGGCTGCATTCCAAGCGGCAGCAAGTCGACCGAGATGCGCGGCGAATATGGCGGCTGGTTCTGTCCCTGTCATGGCAGCCACTACGATACCTCCGGGCGCATTCGGAAAGGGCCGGCGCCCACCAACCTTGAGGTGCCACCCTACGAATTTCTCTCGCCCACCCAAATTAAGATCGGCTGATCATATGCAGCCATCTAATTCGCTCACCTGATTCGCCCCGCTTGATCCGCGTAGTCCGAGGTTTCCAAAATGACCGGTCTCCATAAGAGCGAGTTTCCCAATCCAGTCGTGAACTGGATCGACTCGCGTCTGCCCATCTTCACGATGATACAGAAGGAATACGGGACCTTCCCCACACCCCGAAATTTCAATTATTTCTGGAATTTTGGGGCGCTAGCGATGATTACCCTGGTAATCATGATCGTCACCGGAGTTTTCCTGGCGATGCATTACCAGCCGAATGTCAATCTGGCGTTTGATAGCGTGCAGCGCATCCGCCGCGATGTGAATTATGGCTGGCTAATCCAGTATGTGCACATGAACGGCGCCTCGATGTTCTTTATCGTGATGTATATCCACGTGTTCCGCGGCATGTACTACGGTTCCTACAAGGGGCCGCGCGAATTACTGTGGATCCTGGGCGTGATCCTCCTGCTGCTCCTGATGGCCACAGCGTTCATGGGCTATGTGCTGCCCTGGGGGCAGATGTCCTATTGGGGCGCCACCGTCATCACCAATCTATTCTCCGCCTTTCCGGTAGTGGGCGAGTATATCGTAACGCTCCTATGGGGCGGCTTTAGCGTTGATCAGCCCACGTTGAACCGATTCTTCAGCCTACATTATCTGCTGCCCTTCGTGGTGGTCGGCGTAGTGTTCCTGCATGTCGCGGCGCTGCATATCGTGGGGTCCAACAACCCGCTGGGCATCGATGTAAAGGGACCGCAGGATACGCTGCCGTTCCATCCCTACTACACGATCAAGGACAGCGTCGGCGTGTGCGTCTACATGATCGTGTTTGCCGTCCTGGTTTTCTTCGCGCCCGATTTTCTGGGCGATCCGGAGAACTACGTGCCGGCGAATCCTTTGCAGACACCGCCCAACATTGTCCCAGAATGGTATTTCCTACCCTATTACGCCATCCTGCGTTCGGTGCCAGACAAGCTGACGGGCGTGCTGCTGATGTTCGGCTCCATCCTGGTGCTGTTCGTGCTTCCCTGGCTGGATAGCTCCCCGGTGCGCTCCGCGCGGTTCCGTCCAATCTACCGGGTGCTATTCTGGGTGTTCGTAATCGTCTGCGTGGTGCTGGGCATGGCGGGCGCGAACAAGCCAGAAGGCGTATGGGTTATCATCGGGCGGATCTGCACCGCCTATTACTTCCTGCATTTCCTGATCATCCTGCCGGTCCTCGGCAAGCTAGAGCGGCCATTGCCGTTGCCGGAGAGTATCAGCAAGGCCGTGCTGGGGGGTGGTCAGCTTTCCTCGGGTGCCGCAACGAATCCGATGGAGAAAGCCTGATGCGCGCGCTGCGTTCCCTTCTGGCCGGTGCCGCGATGTGCGGACTTGCCTGCGTGACCCCGCTCGGCGTGACGCCGGCCCGGGCTGCGGAAAATGTAGTGCATCCCCCGCAGCAGCGTTGGGATTCCGCCGGCGTATTCGGCACCGTAGACTTGGCCTCCGCCAAGCGAGGCTTTCAGGTCTACCAGGAAGTCTGCGCGATGTGCCATGGCATGAAGCAGATGTCCTATCGCCATCTTACAGGCCTTGGCCTGACGGAGGAGGACGTGAAGGCCATCGCCGCCACCGTCACCGTACCACTGGGCACGAACGATGCGGGCGAACCGGTTGAAGGACCGGCGTTACCGTCCTCATATTTCCGCGAACCCTATGCCAACGACAAGGTGGCGCGCATGGCGAATAATGGCTCACTGCCGCCGGATCTGTCGGTGATGGTGCTCGCACGCGAAGCCGGGGCGGATTATGTCTATGCGCTGCTGGTCGGATATGCAGACCCACCGGTCGGAATTCAGATGGGCACGGGCATGTACTACAATAAATATTTCCCTGGCCACCAGATTGCCATGCCGCAGCCGCTGATGGACGATCGGGTGGAATATTCCGACGGCACCAAGGCCACCGTCGAACAAATGGCGCGGGACGTGACAGAGTTCATGATCTGGTCCGCCAGCCCGGAAATGACCGAGCGCAAGCAGATCGGCGTGTGGGTGATCCTATTCCTGGTCTTCATGACTGGCATCACCTATGCGCTGAAGCGCAAAGTCTGGGCCGACGTGCACTGAAGTAGATTCTTGATCCATGAATCACCGCCGCGCGACACTTCGCGCGGCGGTTTGCGTTTGAGGGGATGTTGACATGAACGCACAGGTTGAACCCATCATCGGCATCATCGGCGGTTCCGGCCTCTATGATATCGAGGGGCTGGAGGAGAAACAATGGCGGCAGGTCCCCACGCCCTGGGGCCTGCCATCCGACGCATTGTTGTTCGGCCGTCTGGCCGGTGTGCGTTGCGTGTTCCTTCCGCGCCACGGGCGGGGACACCCCAAATCCCCGACACATGTGAACTATCGCGCCAATATCGACGCGCTGAAGCGATCCGGCGTCACCGATATTCTTTCCCTCTCCGCCGTGGGGTCGCTGCGGGAGGATTTTCTTCCGGGGCATTTTGTCATTATCGATCAGTTCATCGACCGCAGCTTTGCCCGAGAGAAAAGCTTTTTCGGAGATGGCATCGTCGCGCATGTCTCCATGGCGCATCCGGTCTGCCCGCGGCTGGGCGACGCGCTAGAAGACGCGGCGCGGACCTTGGGTTTGCCGGTTTCGCGCGGTGGCACTTATCTGGTGATGGAAGGGCCGCAATTCTCCACCAAGGCGGAGAGCGAGCTGTATCGCGCCTGGGGGTGCAGCGTGATCGGCATGACCAACATGCCGGAAGCGAAGCTCGCGCGGGAGGCGGAGATCGATTACGCTACCGTCGCCATGGTGACGGATTTCGATTGCTGGCATCCAGACCACGACCATGTGACGGTGGAGGCCGTGGTGAAGGTGCTGCTAAGGAACGCGGACAAGGCGCGCGCCCTCGTGCGGGCGGTGGTGCCAGCGATCGGCGCGCCGCGCGGCCTATGCCCGGCTGGCTGCGACCGCGCGCTGGACAATGCCATCATCACCGCGCCGGCAATGCGCGATCCGCTGCTGGCCATGAAGCTCGACGCGGTGGCTGGGCGCGCAATACGACCCGCATGATCGCCCAGGGCGGTGTGGCATGGCGGATAGAGGTGCATGCGACGCTGCCCTCCACCTCCGATATCGTCATGGGCGCCGCCGAGGCGGGCGCCGAGGAGGGCCTCGCGGTGCTGGCATATGTGCAGACGAAGGGGCGTGGTAGCCGGGGGCGAAACTGGGACTCGCCCAGCGGAAATTGTTTCGTCTCCGTCCTGCTACGCCCTGGCGGCCAGATCACCGCGGCAGGCGCCTGGCCGCTGATCGCCGCCCTGGCAGTGGCGGACGCGGTGTTGCCACTGCTGCCCGATCCGGCGCGACTGAGCCTGAAATGGCCCAACGACGTGCTGCTGGGTGACAAAAAGCTGGGTGGCATCCTGATCGATCTGGCGGCGGACTCGGCGGGGCGGTTGCGTTGGCTGGTGATCGGCTGCGGCGTCAACCTGGCGATCGCCCCGACCCTACCGGACCGCATGGCGGCGTGCCTGCGCGATGAGGGGGTCGATTCACCGCCGCCACAACTGTTCGCCCGGTCCCTGCTCGCCTCCTTGGGCAAGTGGTACATGAAATGGCAGGAAGGTGAACTGGCGTGGATCCATGCCAGCTGGCTGGCACGGGCCCATCCGATCGGCACGCGGTTGCATGTGCGCTACGCGGGCCACGATCTGCATGGCCACTTTGCCGGCCTCTCGCCCGATGGCCATCTGCTGCTGCGCATAACGGATGGCATACAGACCATCTCCTCCGGCGAGGTAATGTTGGCAGTGAGCTAGAGCATTCGACGCTGACGCTCCGTCGGGAGCGGGCCGGTACCAATTTGGATCACGAACGCACTAACCCCCTTTGGCGATAAGCGGCGCGAGGCCGGTATGCACATGACCGGCGCGAAATCGGTCATCGGCCAGCGCGCGTAGGACAAAGGGAATATTTGTCTTAATTCCCGCCACCTCGAACGCGCCGAGGCCATCGGCGAGGCGGTCCATCGCCGCGGCGCGGGTTGGACCATGCGCAATCACCTTGGCGATCATCGGGTCGTAGAATGGAGTGACCATCACGCCTTCCGCATAGCCGGTTTCCACGCGCAAACCGGCCGTGGTGGCAGGTGGTCGAAAATGCGTGAGCAGGCCGGGCGACGGCAAGAAATTCTTCGGATCTTCCGCATAGACACGGGCCTCAACGGCATGGCCCTGCGGGAAAATGCTGGCGGACAGAACATCACGCAGATGCGCGCCGCCGGCGGTTAGTATCTGCGCGGCGACGAGGTCGATGCCGGTGATCATTTCCGTTACCGCGTGTTCCACTTGCAGACGCGTGTTCATTTCCAAAAAACTAAATACGCCATCGGCACCGCGCAGCATCTCCACCGTACCGACGGTGTGATAGCCGATATCGCGCACTGCACGCACGGCAACCTCCGCCATCGCATCCAGCTCGGAGATTGGGATATTGGGGGCGCGCGATTCTTCTATAACTTTCTGATGCCGCCGTTGCAGGGAACAATCACGTTCGAACAGATGGCGCACCTGCCCGTACTGGTCGCCGATCAGTTGAAACTCAATATGGCGCGGCATTTCAATCAGTTTTTCCAAATAAACATCGGGATTTGCGAAACTGCGTCCGGCTAGGCCGCGCGCGCGCTCGACGGCGGCCAGAAGGCCGGCCTCGTCCTTCACCGCCAGCATGCCGATGCCGCCACCGCCACCCGCCGGTTTAACCAGCACTGGAAAGCCGATATCGCGCGCCGCCGCCAGCACCGCGTCATTATCGGCCGGCAGGATGGCGGAGCCGCGCGCCAACGGAAGGCCCTTCTGGCCCATCAAGGCGCGGGCGGCGGTCTTTTCGCCCATCGCATCGATGACATCAGGCGCGGGGCCGATGAAGACGATGCCGGCGGCCGCGGCGGCACGCGCGAAGCTGGCGTTTTCCGAAAGGAACCCATAGCCGGGATGCACCGCCTCCGCGCGCCGTTCGCACGCGAGTTCTAGAATGCGATCCGCGACGAGATAGCTTTCCCGTGCCGGGCCCGGACCGATGCAATGCGCTTCGTCGGCGTCGCGCAGATAGGGCAGATCGGCATCGGCCTCGGAATAGACGGCGATGGCGCGCACATGATGTTCGCGTAGGCAGCGGATGATACGTGCAGCGATGGCACCGCGATTGGCGACGAGGACGCTGCGAAACGGCAAGGATGGCATGCTCAACCCAGGGCTATTGTCGCTGCACGATGGCCGGAGCTAGGGTCACGGGCAAGAGCCATCACACGTCCATAACCGAGGATCCGACATGACCTGGCAACCTGAACTGGACGAACTGCGCGCACGCGAAAAAATGGCGCAGGAAATGGGCGGCGCCGACAAGGTGAAGCGCCAGCGCGATGGCGGGCGGCTGACTATCCGTGAGCGCATCGACGGGCTGGTGGATACCGGAAGTTTCCACGAACTGGGCGCCATCGCAGGAAAAGCGGAATACAACCTGGATGGATCATTGCGCGAATTGATCGCCTCGAATTGCGTCATGGGCCGCGCGGACATTGACGGCCGCCCCGTGGTGGTGGTGGGCGACGATTTTACCGTGCGCGGCGGATCGGCGGATGCGACGATCAAGATGAAACCGTTGCTCGCCGAGAAAATGGCCCAGGAATTGAGGTTGCCGATCGTGCGGATCATCGAGGGTTCCGGCGGCGGCGGATCGGTGAAAACCATCGAGACCACGGGACGGGCGAATTTACCGGGCGGGCTGACGACTTCGACGTCACATTTTCAGTTGACCACTGAAAATATGGGCATTGTACCGATTGTCGGGCTGGGGCTTGGTTCGGTGGCCGGGCTCGGCTCAGCGCGGTTAGTGGCGAGCCATTACTGCCTGATGACGAAGGAAAGCTCGGCGATGTTCGTAGCTGGGCCGCCAGTCGTGGCGCGGACAGGGCAGAATCTTTCTAAGCAGGAACTGGGTGGATGGGAAATCCAGACGCGCTGCGGCGCGGTGGATGACGCGGTAGACACCGAAGAGGAGGCGTTTGCGCGGACACGACGGTTTCTCTCTTACCTGCCGTCCAACGTATACGAAATCGCCCCGCGCGGCCCGCGCACGGACGATCCGAACCGGCGGGAAGAGTCTCTGTTCAACGCCATCCCGCGCGAAACCCGAAAAGTCTATCGCATGCGCCCGATTGTGGAAGCCGTCGTGGATAAGGGTTCGTTCTTCGAGATGGGTCGCAATTTCGGCCGCTCCATCATCACCGGGATGGCACGCATCGACGGCCTGCCGGTGGCGGTGATGGCAAGCGATCCTTATTTTTATGCCGGCGCCTGGACGGCCGATGCCTGCATGAAGGTCATTCGGTTTATCGACCTGGCGGAGACGTTCCATATCCCGGTTGTTTACCTGGTGGATTGTCCAGGATTTTTGATTGGGCTGGAAGCAGAGAGGAGCGCCGTGATCCGCCATGGCACACGCGCGATGGCGGCGATGAACCAGGCCACCGTGCCCTGGTGCACCATGATCATCCGTAACGTATTCGGCGTGGCTGGGGCGGTGCATCAGCCGGCGGGCCGATTCGCACAGCGTTACGCATGGCTGTCCGCGCGCTGGGGCTCCCTTCCGCTGGAGGGCGGCATCGAGGCGGCTTACCGGGCGGAGATTGCCGAGGCCGACGATCCGAAGGCGAAACTGGCGGAAATCGAACATCGATTGAATTTGTTGCGATCACCGTTCCGCACAGCGGAAACATTCTGGATCGAAGAGATCATCGATCCGCGCGATACGCGCAAAAATCTGGTTGAGTTCGCGCGTCTGGCGGAGCCGCTACGCACGCCGGGGCCACGTGCTTTCGCCCTCCGCCCGTAAGGAGAAAAAACATGACCGAGCTGTTTGTCTGTCTGACATTCGATCACGACAATGTCTCGTCGTTTATTTCGCGTGACCTGACGACGCCAACGATGCTCTCGCGCGGCGATTTCGGTATTGTCGCCACGCAGAGAATATTAAAATTGATGGCGGATGAGAAAATCCCCACCACCTGGTTCATCCCTGGTCATACGATCGAGAGTTATCCTTCCTGCGTGCGGGCGGTACATGAAGCGGGACATGAGATCGGCAATCATGGCTGGACGCATCGTATTCCTTCCACCCTGGGACGGGAGGGGGAAGAGGAGGAGCTGGTGCGAGGCAATGATGCGATCCGTAAGTTAACGGGGAAGAATCCGGTGGGATATCGTTCTCCGGCCTGGGATTTGTCGCTGTATTCGGTGGAACTGTTGCTGAAGCATGGGTTTGTCTATGACAGTTCCATGATGGGGCACGACTACATTCCCTATCAGGCACGCGACAAGGACGCGGTGACATTGCTGGAACCGATGAAATTCGGCCGGGATACGTCTCTAGTGGAAATGCCGATTTCCTGGTCTCTGGACGATCACCCGCATTTTGAGTTCATGCGCATGCCGACCAGTATTATGCAGGGACTGCAGAACGCGGAGAATGTGTTCAATAACTTCATTAACGAATTTCTCTACATGAAGCGGCATTATGACTGGGGAATTCTGACCTATACGTTCCATCCGCATGTGGTAGGACGCGGCCAGCGCATGTGGGAATTAGAGCGGTTGATCCGCACCTTGCGCGGCGAGGGCGCGACATTCATTACCATGAAAGATGGAGTAGCAAAGTACCAGGAGAAATTTTCGACGGGCGTGACATTGCGCGGACAGTAGGACGATTGGGATGCAAATAGCGGGGCATGCCGCCTTCGTCACCGGCGGTGGATCGGGGCTGGGTGCCGCGACGGCGGAGGCGCTGGTGAAGGCGGGCGCCAGGGTGGCACTGCTGGATATCGATATTTCCCGTGCCGAGGTAACCGCCGCGCGGATTGGCGCGTCTGCACATCACTGCGATGTCGCTGATGCAGCTTTGGCTGAGGCTGCATTCGCACAGGCGATAGCCATGCTGGGCACGCCGCGCCTACTGGTGAATTGCGCGGGTATAGGCCCTGCGGCACGCATTGTTGGGCGCGAGGGGCCGATGCCACTGGTATCCTTTGCCCGCGTCATCAATATCAACCTGATCGGTACGTTTAACCTGCTGCGGCTTGCCGCCGATACGATGAGCAAGGTCGATGCCCTGGAAGAGGGTGAGCGCGGCGTGATCGTCAACACGGCCTCCATCGCCGCCTTTGAGGGCCAGATCGGGCAGGTGGCCTATGCGGCTTCCAAGGGTGGCGTGGCCAGCCTGACCTTGCCGGCGGCGCGGGAACTGGCGCGGTATGGCATTCGCGTGGTGACGATCGCGCCTGGGATTTTCCGCACGCCGATGCTGGAAGCATTGCCGGAGAATGTGAAGGCGAGCCTTGGTGCCTCCGTGCCTTTTCCGCAGCGCCTGGGAGAGCCGGGTGAATATGCGGCTTTGGTCCTGCATATCCTCGCCAATCGCATGCTGAATGGCGAGACCATCCGGCTGGACGGGGCGCTGCGGATGGCGCCGCGTTAAGTTTTACGACCGACCACGCAGTGCATAGCATGGGCCTGGAAGAGCATGCCTTTCGCGCGCGCCTGGCCGGTGGTGGCGCGCCACGTCACGATTTCCTCTTCGGTTAGCAAGGATACCGCGTGGTCTTCCCGGTAGCGCCAGATCGGGCCATCGGGATTGTCCAAGGTGACCAGGGAGGGAAAGCTGATCAGACCGCGGAAACCGACTGCCGCCATCCGTCGGTAAAGGCTGGCATCCGCTACGCCACGCGCGCCGACGGATTGCGGTGGCACGGTGACCTTGCGCTGGATCGCCTCGGGTAAATCTAGATGCCACCATTGCGGTATGTCGGTGGCACGCACGATGATGCCGGCGCGGCCACCAGGGCCGAGGACGCGGAAGATTTCCGCCAAAGCCTTATCCGCGTCGCACTCCTCCAGCACGGTCACGGAATAGGCACAGTCGAAGCTGGCATCGGAGAACGGCAAGGTTTCGGCATTAGCTTCGCGGAAGGTGACCCGTTCGGCCAGGCCATCGGCCTCCGCCAGCGCTGTTGCCTCGCGTAGCAGGAAGGGGTTGACGTCGGTGGCGGTGATCGGGTTGGCCGCATAACGCCGCGCCAGCAGACGGTCTAGCGCGCCGGAACCGCAGCCGATATCGAGGATGGCCTCGCCGGGCGTCGGGGCGATGAGGTCGAACAGACTGCGCAGCATGCCCCGATAACTGGGTGCCTGCGCGCGATCCTCCAGCGCGGCGACGCCGCCGATATGCGGGCCGCCGAGGACGATGGTGGTAAAGTTGCGCGCGAGTTCCTCCAGCGCCGGATCCCATTGCGAGGGGGCGAGGAAGAAGGGCAGCAGCACAAGTGCTGGACCGTTTCCCTGTATGCGATAGGTAATGCCTGCATGGTTGCCGGTGACGTGATGGATGCGGGGCGCATCCGCCGCGCGGGGCAGGCCGGCTAGAAATGCGTGCAGGCGGGGTAGGATTTCTGCCCCGCGTTCGGCCATCACGTCGGCCCAGCCGGAGGCGTTGTATTCTGCCAGTACAAGCCGTTGGGAGCCGGGCAGGCGGGCGGCGGCGCGGGCTGTGACTTCCTCTGTCAGGCCCTGGTCACCGCTGATTAGCAGAGTGCGGGGCGCGAGCGTTGTGAAGGCATCGGGGTCCAGCCGTGTCGGCACGCAGAAGGTAGCACTGGCGATTCGGTGCGAATGGGTGGTGGCGAACTCCGCCACGTCCCCTGGCATCTGCGTCGCCACATGCCCCGCGCCGAGGCAGAGATGGTCCCACAGCAGGGCTAGCCGTTCGGCAAGCCTCATGCAGCAGGCGCGGCGCCGCGCACCAGCCGGCCAGGCAGGGCGCCGGTCGCCTCGCCTTCGCGGTAAACGGGCACGCCGGCCACCAGGGTGGCGGTGTAGCCATCGGTGCGCTGCACCAGACGCCGTCCGCCCGCGGGCAGGTCGTAGCGCACTTCTGGCGCGTGCAGTTGTAGGCGGTCGTAGTCAATGACGTTGATATCCGCCTTGCGGCCGGCGGCGAGCAGGCCGCGATCGGTTAAGCCGATGGCGGCGGCGTTGTCCTGCGATAGACGCTTGATCACCCATTCCAGCGGCAGTTTAGGCCCTCGCGTGCGGTCCCGCGCCCAGTGGGTGAGCAGGTAGGTAATAGAGCTGGCGTCGGACAGGATGCCGACGTGTGCGCCGCCATCGCCCAGGCCGATCAGGGTGTTAGGATGGGTGATCATCTCCCGCACGCTTTCCAGATCGCCATAGGCGTAGTTGGAGAGCGGGCGATACAGCATCGCCTTGCCCTCCTTTTCCAGCAGCATGTCGTAGGCGACATCCTCCGGCCTGCGACCCGTGCGCGCGGCGATGGCGGCAACGCTTTGGTCGGGCGCGGGTTCGTAGTCGGGCTTCTCGCCGAGGGCGAAAATACGTTCCCAAGTGGCGCAGCGTTTTTGTAGGCCGGGATTAGTATTCGACTCCGCGATGAGTTTGGCACGGAAATCCGGCTGGCGCAGGATTTTAAGTTTCTCCGCGAATGGCAAATGATTGATCGCGTCGAAGCTGGGTCGGCCCAGGAACGGGTTCTGCGAAATCTCAAACCCCAGCATGATGCCGGTAGGCCGGCCGATCACCTGGCCGGTAATGCGCAACCCATCCGCGTTAGCACGAGCGATATGGTCGAGGATGCGGCGCCATTCGTCGGGCTTGGCGTCGCGTTGCAGTATAGTCAGCGTCATCGGCCGGCCAGCGCGCTGCACTAGGCGGCGCAACATGGCAAATTCGGCGTCGGGGTCGTCGAAATCGGAAATCACCTGCAACCAGCCGCTATTGGTCGCGCCGACGGCGGTGACGATTTCCGCCAGCTCATCCTCCGGCGCACCGAGGGTGGGGATGGGCTCTCCTGCTTTTGTCTTGTGGTTAATGGTGCGCGAAGTGGAGAAGCCGAGCGCGCCGGCGCGAATGCCTTCGGCGGCCAGCGCGGCCATGCGGGCGCGGTCCTCGGCCGTGGCGGGTTCCCGTGCGGCGCCGCGGCTTCCCATGACGAAAACGCGCAGCGCGGCATGCGGCACCTGCGTGACCACGTCCAGATCATAGGGGCGGGCGGCGAGCGTATTCAGGTATTCGGAAAAACTCTGCCAGCTCCAAGGGAGACCGGCGGTCAGCACCACTTCAGGGATGTCTTCCACCCCTTCCATCAGCTTCACCAGCATGTCGCGCTGGTGCGGCAGGCAGGGGGCGAAGCCGACGCCGCAATTGCCGATCATCGCCGTGGTGACGCCGTTCCACGATGACGGCGTGATATTGGACGACCAGGTGACCTGGGCGTCGTAATGCGTGTGCACATCAATGAAGCCGGGGGTAACGATTTTACCCTTGGCGTCGATTTCCTCTACCCCACGCGGCAGTTGCTTGCCGATGGCGGTGATTTTGCCGTCTGCGACGGCAACATCGGCCTCATAGGGGGCGCCACCGCTGCCATCGACGATGGTGCCGCCACGGATCACGAGCGCGCTCATGGTTTGATTTCCTCCTGCTTGCAGAGCGCATGATGGGTGCGTCCGACCCCGCCTGGCAAGGCCGGCCTCGACAAACGCCAAAAACCGCGATCCACTGGCCCCATAGAGACATTAAGGAAGACAACCATGCTGAAGTTCGGCGCATCAATGTTTTTTACTGACTACTCCATGGCGCCTGGCGAGTTGGCCCAGGCGCTGGAAGCGCGCGGCTTCGAATCCGTCTGGGCGCCGGAACATTCGCATATTCCGCTCTCACGCAAGACGCCGTTTCCCGCCGGCGGCGACCTACCGAAGAAATACTACGATGCCATGGATCCATTCGTGACCCTGACCGCCGCCGCGGTGGCGACAAAAACGATCAAAATTGGCACCGGCGTGTGCCTGGTCAACCAGCGCGATCCGATTCAGTTGGCGAAGCTGGTGGCTTCCATCGATCAGGTTTCCGGCGGGCGGTTTCTGTTCGGCATCGGCAATGGGTGGAACCAGGATGAGATGGAAAATCACGGCACGGTGTTCGAACAGCGTCACAAGCTGGTACGCGAGCGCGTGGAAGCAATGAAGGAAATCTGGACCAAGCCGAACGCCGAGTATCACGGAGAGTATGTAAATTTCGACCCCATGATGGCCTGGCCGAAGCCAGTCCAGAAGCCGCATGTGCCGGTGATCGTCGGGGGGGCATTCCCCTATTCGGCGCGGCGCGCCATCCGGTATGGCGAGGGCTGGATACCGCAAGCCTCGCGCGGCGCCTATACGGAAATCGCTGACATGATCCCGCGTTTCAAGCAGATGTGCGCGGAAGCGGGGCGCGAGCCGGATTCGATCGAAATTTCATCCTGGTTTCCACGCCGAGAGGAGGATCTTATGAAGCGCTATGAAGAACTGGGCGTATCGCGTGTGGTATTCAATCTGGAATCTGAAAAGACAGACAAAATTCTTTCTGTCATCGATGAGTTGGCCGCGCTGATGCGTAAGGTTAACGGGTAACGAAATGGCAGCGGGGTTCCAGGCCCTGCCGCGCCTTGCAATACGGAGCTCACAAACATGAAGATTGGTATTCTGTACACGTCGCACCCAGATCCGGAGACGGAGCCGTTTCCCTATCAGGCCGTGCATGCGCGCACGACGCGGGAGGTGTTGGAGGCGGAGGAGCTGGGCTTCGATTCTATCTGGATCGCCGAGCATCATTTTTCCAACAAATACGGCATCTTGCCCGATCCGTTCAGCTATCTGTGCTACCTCGCCGCGTTGACTAAACGGATAAAATTGTGCGCGGGGGTGATGGTGGTGCCGCTGCACCATCCGATACGGATCGTGGAGAACGCCGCCTTCATCGATATTCTTTCCAATGGGCGGTTTCAGTTAGGATTGGGATCGGGCTATCGGACCTACGAGTTCGAGGGAATGGGGGTGGATTACGAGGCGCGGCGCGACATGCAGGAGGAGGCAATTCCACTAATCCTGGAGGGCTTTCATGAGAAAAAAATGTCCGCTCGTGGGACATATTATAACTTCGATATCAAGGATCCATATAAAATCTACCCGTTTCCGGTGCAGCAGCCGCATCCGCCGATCCTAATGGGCGCGGGGACCGATCGATCCATGATCTACGCGGCGCGCTGGGGGTTTGGGTTGATGCAATCTACTCTGCCGGATGTTGCCACCATCAAGGCGCATATCGATGTCTATCGTTCACACATGAAGGAAGCGGTAGCACCCTTTAACCAAAATCCCGCCTTTGGTGAAGTGGATGTGGCGCGGCTGGTGTATGTGGCGCCGACGGATGCGCAAGCGAAGAAAGAGAGCGCCGATGGCGTCGTGCGGCATGTGCGGAGTTTTGTCGGCGGCGGCACCGGGCGGTATTTCGGCGAGGTGACGGCCGAACGCAACGACAGCGCGCTTAGTTACGACAATCTGGTGGAAAGTACTTTGCTGCATGGCTCGCCCGACACGGTGATCCGCAAGATCGAGGAGTTCCGAAAGATCGGAACTACTTCAATCATGCTACATTACCCGCCTTATTACGGGCCAGAAAAGACCTCGCAGATGTTGCGTCTGTTCGCCAAGGAAGTGCTGCCGCATGTTCAGGCGATGGAAGCCCCACGCTTGGCGGCGGAATAAGGATAATAAACATGAGCGATGCACCGAAGCCGCGCCCCGGCAACCTGGGTGAATATGATCTGAAGGGAAAGATCGCCGTGGTCAGCGGCGGTTCCAGCGGTATCGGTGCCGCGACGACACGACGTCTGGCAGCGGCGGGGGCAATTGTCTGGGTTGGCTACAACACCGGGCTGGAGCGGGCACAATCGGTAGTGGCGTCGCTAGCGGGAAGCGGGCATCAGGTTCTGTTCATGCCAATGACGTCTAGCGCGGCGCTAACGCGGGCCGCGGAAACCGTGGGGGCGGCGCATGGCAAGGTGCATGTGCTGGTGAACTCCGCCGCCGTGACCCGCGCAGTGCGCCATGGCGATCTGGATGCGCTGGACGATGCCTTGTTCGATCAAGTGATGATGACCAATGTGCGCGGGCCGTTCGCCACCGTTCGCGCCTTCCGGTCGCTGATGAAGGCCAGCGGTGACGCGGTAATTATCAATATTTCCTCTCTGGCCGGCATCACCGGCACCGGTAGTTCCATCGCCTATGGCGCGTCGAAGGCGGCGATGGATGTGATGGGGGTTTCGCTGGCACGGGTGCTGGGGCCAGAGATCAGGGTGATCGGAATTTCGCCCTCGGCGGTACAAACCGATTTCGTGCCGGGACGTTCGCATGAGGCAGTGGCGCGCATGGCCGCGACGTCGCCCTTGCAAACCGTAACAGAAGCCGACGACGTGGCTGTGGCCATCATGGGCGCGGTGATTTATCTGCGCCAGACCACCGGCACCACGATTCTGGTGGATGCCGGCAAGCATCTTTAGAGTATTTGGCACCGGCTTAGGCAATAAATACTTTAACTGCTCAGGCTTTTCGATACGATTTCATAGGTGTTACGGCTTAGGCCAGGCAGGTCGAGAATGCGCTGCGCCTCGGCTCGCATCAGTGTCTGGCGCGCGGCGTCGACGCGGCGCCATTGGCCAAGCGGGCTGACGATGCGGGCGGCAACCTGCGGGTTGGCACGATCCAATTGCATTACAATATCGGCGAGGAAACGGTAGCCGGCGCCGGTCGCGTCGTGGAAATGTTTCGGATTACCCGACACGAAACTGCTGACAAGCGCCCGCACGCGGTTTGGGTTCGCCAAATCGAAATCGGCATGACTGGCCAGGGCACGCACGATATCCACCGTGCCGGGCAAGGACGACATCGCCTGAATGGCGAACCATTTGTCGAGCACGAGGTCATCGTGGCGCCATTTGGCATGGAAGGTGGCGAGCGTTGTGGTTCGGTACGGGCCGTCGATCGCCGCGAGGGTCACGAGCGCCGCCAGCACGTCGGTCATGTTTTGAGCGGCGCCGTATTGCGCATGGGCCAGGGCGGCAAAGCTGGTATCACCAGCGGCGAGATAGGCGAGGCAGGTATTGCGTAAGGCACGGCGGCCTATCGCGACGCCGTCGATCGTGTAGACGCCGCGATCGGTCAAGCGGTCATAGGTGGCGCGCAGGGCGGCGGCGAGGGTGCGGCCGATTTCCGCGCGGGCGTGTTGGCGGGCGGCGTGGAGAGCGTCGATATCGGCCACTTCCATCTGATCGGCGAGATAGGCTTCGCCCGGCAAAGCGAAGGCTTCGGCGGCGAAGGCCGGGTCGATGTCCGTCTGGGCCAGGATCGCAGAGCGCGCGGTCAGCAGGCCAGTGTCGGTGACCAATTTTCGTCCGGCGCGCCAGTTGGCGGACATATCAAGGAGGGCTAGGGTGGCATATTGCTGTCCGGATTCCCAACAAACGAACCGATCAGTGTCGTGCGCGGCGAGGAAGCGCAGGCGATCCGGAGTCATGCCGTGCAGTTTCACCGGGGCCGAAAAGCCGCGCAGCAGAGAGGGGATAGGGGGCGCGGCGATGTCGTCGAAAACGAAGCTTTGTTCCGGTGCGTCAAGGATCAGCAGCCGCGTGGCGGTTTCCGATCCATCCGGGGCCAGCAGGCCCATGGCGACAGGTATGATTTGTGGGGCCTTATCCGGCTGGCCTGGGGTCGGGGCGGTGGCTTGGCGCAAGGTGAGCGTATAACGACGCTGGGCCGCATCGTAATGGTCGGTCAGGTGCAGATCGGGAGTGCCGGCCTGATGGTACCAAAGCTTAAAACGGGAAAGATCCATGCCGGCGGCGTCCTGCATGGCGACGATAAAATCACCGATGGTGACGGCCTGATTGTCGTGGCGTTGAAAATAAAGATCCATGCCACGCCGGAAGGCCTCCCGCCCGATCAGGGTCTGGATCATGCGGATCACTTCCGCGCCTTTTTGGTAAATAGTCGCGGTGTAGAAATTATCGATCTGGATATAGCTGGCCGGCTGTACGGGATGCGCCAATGGCCCAGCATCCTCGGGGAATTGCACGGCGCGCAGTCGGCGCACATCGGCGATGCGCTTAACCGCACGGCTCCCCTGGTCGGCGGAAAACTCTTGATCACGGAAAACTGTGAGGCCTTCTTTCAACGACAACTGGAACCAGTCTCGGCAAGTGACGCGGTTACCGGTCCAGTTATGAAAATATTCGTGCGCAATGACGGTCTCGATGCCTTCGTAATCGGCATCGGTGGCGGTATCGGGCTTTGCCAACACGTATTTGGTGTTGAAGACGTTCAGCCCCTTGTTCTCCATCGCGCCCATGTTGAAATCGGAGACAGCGGCGATGTTGAAGACATCGAGGTCATATTCTAGGCCGAACATCTTCTCGTCCCATCTCATCGAGGCGATGAGCGCGCTCATGGCATGCGCGCAGCGATCCTCGTCGCCACGGCGAACCCAGATGCCGAGCGCTACCTCGCGGCCTGAGCGAGTGCGGAAACGATCTCGCACGCAGACGAGATCACCGGCAACGACGGCGAACAGATAGGACGGTTTCGGGTGTGGATCTTCCCAGCGCGCCCAGTGCCGTCCATCCGTGTGTTCGCCGCTGGCGACCGGGTTACCATTGGACAGTAGCACCGGCACCTGTGCGCGATTGGCCACCAGTGTGGTGGTGTAGCGCGCCATGACATCAGGGCGATCGGGGAAATAGGTGATGCGGCGAAAGCCCTGGGCCTCACATTGCGTGAAGAAATTGCCGCCCGAGACATAGAGGCCGGACAGCGCGGTGTTCGCGGCCGCCGCGATACGTGTTTCGATCTCCAGAGTGCAGGCATCGGGCATGCCGGCGATGACCAGCCTGTCATCAGTGATTTGGTAATGGTTGGCTCCCAGCTTCGTACCGTCCCGGCTAATGGAAAGCAGAGTCAGCGCTTCGCCGTCGAGAACCAGCGGTGCGCCCGGAGCGGCATGGGGCGCGCGGCGCACGGCCAGGCGCGCGCGTACGATAGTGGCGGCAGGATCGAGGTCGAAGTGCAGATCGACCGTATCGATCAGGAATTCGGGCGCGTGATAATCGGCCAGCGAAGTCGGGACGGGTTGATCGGTCATGGCCGAAAAAATCCTTATCCTAAAACAGCCGATCTTCAGGGCGTACCAAATGCAGTGGCGTTTCGCCCAGCAGAGCCCGGCGGCAGTTGGCGGCGGCGCGTTGCAGCCCGAGAATACGTGATTCCGGCACGGAGGCTGAATTATGCGGCGAGGCGATGACATTGGGTAGATCGGTAAACGGATGGTCCATGCGAAAGGCACCGTGGCGCACCGGCTCCACCCACCAGGCATCGATGCAGGCGGTAAAATCGGGATGGGTCTGCAGATGCGCGAACAGAGCGGCTTCGTCGATGATTTCACCGCGGGCGAGGTTGATCACGATCGCATCGGGTTTCATCAGATTGAGTTCGCGCGCGCCGATCAGGCCCGTTGTGGCCTTGGTGAGCGGCACGGCGATCACCAACACATCCAATTCTATCAGCATCGCGTCGAGCCGATCCGGCGTGCCGGACCAGTCTAGTAATTCATGCGCACGTAGCGTTCGATTGATGGCATGAACGCGCATGCCGATGGCGCGCATCAATTGCGCGGTGGCAAGCCCGATGCCGCCAAAGCCGAGGATCGCGCAGATACCACCGGCCAGCATGCGGTTGGGACGGTGTTGGTGGAATTCACCACGCGCGACCTCGCCATGCGCGCGCACGATGCGCTTGGCCGCCGCCAGTGCCATGGCCAGGGCGTGCTCGGCCATCGCCTCGGCATAGGCGCCGCCGTTGGTGGCAACGGGAAGGTTCGGCGGCAAAGTGCCGAGTGGAATAAAATCAACGCCCGCGGTCATAAATTGCATCAGCCTGGCAGTGCCGAGCATAGCCAGTTCATCGCGGGAAAGCGCTTTCAGGTTCCGGGCCAGGATCGCGCCGGCATTCTGGATCGCGGCCGGGCGTTCGGCCGGGGCAAGCTCATCCAGGCAGGAAATGTCCGCGGCATTGTCCAGGACCGAGGCGATGATGGCACGGGCGGGCGTATCCAGCGGAAAGGTAACCAGCAATGTACTGCGCATATGGCTGCGTATCATCCTTTCGGCAAACGCACCACGAAACGGGCACCGAGGATGCGCCCCGTTTCATCGCGGCGGTTTTCCGCACTGATGCGCCCTCGTAGGGCTTCGACGATCTGGCGGCTGATGGAGAGGCCGAGACCGGAATGGCCGCCGAAGGCTTCCGTTGGCGGTCGCTCGGAATAGAAACGATCGAAGATATGTTCAAGCTTCGTGTCGGGGATGCCTGGGCCATCATCTTCCACGCTGATTTCAACCACGGCGCCGACTTCGCGGGCATACAGGCCGATCGTGCCGCCGCGGAGTGAGAAGGAACGGGCATTGGCGATCAAGTTACGCAGCACCTGCACCAGACGGCCTTCCACCGCCTGCACGATCAGGCCTTCGGCGGGGGCGTCCAGTTCCATGATCGGATCGTTCACGGCGAGCGTTGCGTCGTGGATTTCCTTGAGCGTGGCGAGGATGGGGGCGATGTCGATCGCTTCCGTGGCAATACGCGATAATTCAGCGTCAACGCGCGAGGCGTCCGAAATATCGCTGATCAGGCGGTCGAGGCGCGCCACATCCTCGCCAATAATGGCAAGCAGGCGCTTTTGCTGATTGGGATCCTCAACCCGACGCAGAGTTTCGATGGCGCTGCGGATGGAGGAGAGCGGGTTCTTGATTTCATGCGCCACATCGACGGCGAAGCGCTCTATGGCATCCATCCGCCCCCAGAGCGCCGTGGCAGAATCGGAAAGCGCGACCGCCAGCGCGCCCACCTCATCGCCGCGTGCCTGCAGTTGCGCGGGCACGGCGCCAGTGCGGCCCTTACCTTCGCGCATGCTGGCCGCCGCCGTGGCGAGGCGTAAAATCGGGCGCGCGATGGTGAGCGAGAGATACCACGACAGCAGCACCGTCAGCGCCAGGGCGATACCGAACAATGCCAGGATAGAGAGGCGCACGGCAAGCAGCGAATCATCGACGCCGCGTGCATCGCGGGTTAGCAGCACCACGCCCACCGTGTGCCGGTTGCGTTCCACCGGCACCGCGACTGTGATCAGCAGCCGGTCGTCGCGCAGACGGCGGATATAGGGCGGCATTTCGCGCGAACGGTCGGAGGTGGACAGACGCAACTCCTCCTTCACATCGGGCTGCCAGTCCAGGCCCTGGGCGGTGGAGTTTTCATCCACCACGATCTGCTTCGGTCGTTCGCGCGGCAACAGGGTCAGGGCACGATCATAAAGCCAGCCAATGGTGTCGAGGATACGACCGCGCTCTGCCACCGGCGACAATGGTTGGGCGGTGACGGCACCGCCGGTGCCCTCCCGCACACGGGAATCGACGATCAACTGGCCGTCCGGGGTATAGAGTTTTGCCTGCGCGTTCGGCGTCGGCTCGGTCAACCGGCGCAGCAGCGGGCGGGCCAGCTCGGGGATGAGCTTCGGGTTGTCGGTGTCCTGTTCACGCACCGCGCTTTCACCCAATGCGCCGGCATAGATGCGGGCCTGTTCACGCAGCGCGCCAACTTCAGCTTCCAGCAATCCGTTCTGATACTGGTCCAGGTAGAGCAGGGTTGCGACCAGCATGACGAGGGGCAGGGCGTTGACTAGCAGAATGCGACGCAGCAGCGGCGAGACCAGGCGCTGACGCGCCGGCTTCTCCGTCGTAATAGCGGGGACAAGCGGGGTCAGGCTAGTGGCGCTGCCATCGGGCACGGATCACTGTTCCTTGTAGCGGTAGCCGATGCCGTACAGCGTTTCGATATGATTGAATTCATCATCCGTTTGCCGGAATTTCTTCCGTACGCGCTTTACGTGACTATCGATAGTACGGTCGTCCACATAGATGTTTTCGCCATACGCGGCATCAATCAATTGATCACGCGACTTCACCATCCCCGGGCGTGCGGCGAGTGCCTTGATGAGCAAGAATTCCGTCACGGTGAGTTGCATGGCTTTGCCGCGCCAGATGCATTGATGCTTGGTCTCGTCCAGCACCAGATCGCCCCGCGTCATCACGCCACTGAGCGAGGCGCCGGAGCCCTCGGCGCGGCTGGCTTCGTTGCGGCGGAGTAGGGCGCGGATACGCTCGATCAACAAACGCTGGCTGAACGGCTTAGTGATGTAATCATCAGCGCCGAGGCGCAGGCCCATCAGCTCGTCCACTTCCTCGTCCTTGGAGGTGAGAAAGATCACCGGCATGGAGGTGCGCTGGCGCAGCCGTTGCAGCAATTCCATCCCGTCCATGCGCGGCATCTTGATATCCAGCACGGCGAGGTCCACCGGGCGCGCGGTGATGCCTTGCAGGGCACTTTCCCCATCGGTGAACGTGCGGACCAGGAAACCTTCCTGCTCCAGGGTCATGGAAACGCTGGTAAGGATGTTGCGGTCGTCATCCACCAAGGCGATGGTCTGCTTCGTCGCGTGGTCCCGGGCTGGCTGGCTATGGGCGGGGTGGGTGACATTCATGGGCGAGCCTCCTTGTGCTGGAGGGACCATAGCGGAAGATTGTGGCGTATTGTGGACGGGAGGTGAACGAAATATGTCAGGGCCGGGCGAGGATACCAGGGGCGCGGCAATCTGGCAGGCGCGCCGCCTGTTGCGTGCCTCGCGAGTGGCGAGCCTGGCGACCCAGACCGATGGCCAGCCTTTCGTGGCCCTGGTGACACCGGCGACGGCGCCGGATTTGTCGGTGGTGCTCTGGCTTTCCTCCCTCTCCCAACATACGCGGCATTTACTGCGCGAACCGCGCTGCGCGTTGCTAGCCGCGAATGCACCAACCGAGCAAAATCCACAGACGGCACCGCGGCTAACTGTCATGGGGTTGGCGGAGAAAATCGAGGACATAGCACTAAAGGCACGCTGGCTCGCGGTCCATCCGTACGCCACACCCTACGCCGAGTTCGCAGATTTTTCGCTCTGGCGGATCCGCCCGACCGGCGGTGATTTCGTGGGTGGTTTTGCCCAGGCGACGCGGCTGGGCATGGCCGATCTGACCCCCGATCCAGCCGCCGTGGCGGCGGTGGAGGCGGCATCGGCGGAAATCATGACGCTTTACAATGCGGACCACGCAGACGCGATGGCGGCCATAGTGCACGGCGCGGGTGGGGCGGCGGGCGCATGGCGGATGATGGCGGTGGATGTGGATGGCTGCGACCTGGCGATGGACGGCCGGGTACTGCGCGTGGCATTCACAGCCCCAATGGACGATGCGGACGGGATTCGGCAGGAACTGATTCGTTTGGCGCGGGCGGGTCGCTGAGGGAGTTACCAACAATTCGCCATACTCATGCACAAACCAGCCTTACCGCACTTCCCTTGCGACCTGAGCTACCGGGGGGTAAACTACTCCCACCAGGGAAACGCCCGAAACTAGCTAGCAGGAGCCGCGCCTTGAACTCTGCCGCCGAACCCGCTGCCCTCGCCGGCTCCGGGGTTCACCCAACTCATCCCATCCACGTTAATCTGCCGGTGGCCGAGCTGGTGGCACATGCACTACGCCGCAACGAGGGACGCTTGTCATGCGACGGGGCCATGCTGGTGAATACCGGCGTCCATACTGGCCGTTCCGCACGCGACAAGTTCGTGATCGATGAGGCCGCCGTGACCGCCGATATCTGGTGGGGCAATGTCAACCAGCGTCTGCCGGCGGAGAAATTTGCCGTCCTGCGCGGGCGAGTGCAGGCCTATCTAAAAAGCCAGACCCTATTCACCCAGGATTTGTATGCGGGTGCCGATCCAGCGCATCGGGTGAAGGTGCGGCTAGTGACAACGCTGGCCTGGTCCGCCCTGTTCGCGCGCAACATGTTCATCCGCCCGCTGGAAGCCGAGCTGGACGGGTTTCACCCCGATTACGTCATCCTACATGCGCCGGGATTTCAGGCCGATCCGGCGATCGATGGGGTACGCACCGCCACCGCCGTCGCTCTTTCCTTCGAGCAGCGCCAGATCATCATCGTAGGCACCGAATATGCGGGCGAGATTAAGAAATCGATCTTTACCGTCATGAACTGGAAATTGCCGGTAGAAAATGTGCTGCCGATGCATTGCAGCGCCAATATCGGCCCGAAAGGCGACGTGGCGCTGTTTTTCGGCCTGTCCGGCACCGGGAAAACGACGCTTTCGTCGGACCCGCATCGCAAGCTGATTGGCGATGACGAACATGGCTGGGGGCCGAACGGGATTTTTAACTTTGAGGGCGGCTGCTACGCCAAGGTCATCAACCTATCCAAGGAAGCCGAGCCGGAGATTTATGCGGCTTCGCATCGCTTCGGCACGGTGCTGGAAAACGTGGTGGCAGACGCGGCCGGACGGGTCGATCTGGCCGACGGCTCGCTGACGGAGAATACGCGATCCTGCTATCCGGTGGAGTATATTCCGAACGTCGATTTGTCCGGACTTGGCGGGCAACCGAAGAACGTCATCATGCTGGCAGCGGATGCGTTTGGCGTGCTGCCGCCGATTTCCAGGCTAACCTCTGCGCAGGCGATGTATCATTTCCTATCCGGCTATACCGCTCTGGTGGCGGGGACGGAGAAAGGCTTGGGCACCGAACCCGTGGCGACGTTCTCCGCCTGTTTCGGCGCGCCGTTCCTGCCGCGCCGGCCGGAAGTGTACGCCAGGATGCTGGCCCACCTGATCGCTGAGCATGGGGCGGATTGCTGGCTAGTGAATACCGGCTGGTCCGGCGGTGCCTATGGCACCGGGCACCGAATGAGCATTCGCCATACGCGCGCTTTGTTGCGCGCGGCGCTGGACGGCACTTTGGTGCATGCAACATTCCACAAGGATCGTTTTTTCGGATTATCCATCCCGGAATCGGTATCGGGAGTGCCGAGCGAAGTGCTGGACCCGCGCACGGCCTGGGCCGACAAGGATGCCTATGATCGCACCGCGCGCGAACTGGCGCGCCGGTTCGAGGCGAATTTTCAACCGTTCTTCAATGGGGTAGACGACACGGTGCGCGAGGAAGCGATCCGCACGACCGCGTGACGCCATGTAACGAAGCGAGTTAAACTCCCATGTACAACCCGCCAGGCTTTCGCGAGGAACGAACGGAAGTTTTACACACGGCGATTCGTTCGGTCGGACTGGCGATTTTAGTGACAACCGGTCCGGATGGGCTGATGGCCAGCCATATTCCGATGTTGTTAGATACGGACGCGGGGCCGTTGGGTACATTGATCGGCCATGTGGCACGGGGCAATCCGCAGGCGCGCGCGACGGGGCCAGCGCTGGCGATTTTTCAGGGCCTGGACGCCTACATCACGCCAAGCTGGTATCCGTCCAAGCAGGTGGACCAGAAAGTGGTGCCGACCTGGAACTATGTTGCGGTGCACGCGACGGGCACGCTTGAGACATTCGAGGACCCGCCGAGGCTGTTGGATATCGTAACGCGGTTGACCGAACGGTTCGAGGGTGCGCGGGGGAAACCCTGGGCAGTGAGTGACGCACCAGCGGATTATGTAGCGGGCATGCTGAAGGGGATTACTGGCCTCGTGCTACCGATCGTGAATCTGGAAGGCAAGTGGAAGATGAGCCAAAATCGTACCCCCGCCGATTCCGCGGGTGTCGTGGGGGGGCTGCGCGCGGATGGCCGCGACGATGTCGCCGCGTTGATTGCACGGTAGCAGCGGGCTCAGGCTTTTACCCTTGTACACGCCGGTTAAAATTTACTTCATCGATGAATAATTGGTCGGCAGTAGCAACGTGGAATGCATGTCCACGATGGTATTGGCGCCCTTAGAGACGAAGGCTTGCCAATCCGGGTTCTGCGCCAGCCTGGCGCGGGTGGCGGCACGGATGTTCACGTCCGGATAGCTCCACATATGCAGCACCTCGTTCGGCTGCGGAGCTTCGCCGGTGGCGAGGAAGACATTTTTGGAATATTTCTCCCGCGTTACGAAGGCTTCCTTGAACATGTTGGCCCAGGGGCCAGCCTGGCCGACATGGGTGCGGTAGATACGCAATTCATAGACATTGCCTTCCCCTGTCGGCTTGTTGGGGCCGTTCAGCATGTTAAGGAAGCGGATGTCCTGGCGTAGCAGCATGCCACGGATATTCGGGATGTATTCGTTGGTCCAGCGCTCGTTCCTGGACAGTGCGGCGCGCAGCTCGTCGCGCTGGGCGTGGCTGTCATAGCTCCAGAGATGCCAGACCTGGTTGAGCTGGCCAAACTCCGCCACCCAATAACCATGGTTAATGCCGTAATCGTTGCCGCGCACCGGACGGCCGACAGTTTCGGCGAGCTTCAGATAGACGGGCAGCTTGCCTTGCGCAAAGGTGTAGGTGCGCATTTCATAGATCATCTGCAAATCCTCCTGTGGGTTAGACCAATGGCCAGACGTCTTGCTTGAAGCGGGTGAGGCGTTCGAGCGATTCAGCCTCGGTAGGTTTTTCGATGTCGATATCGATGGCGGTAACGCCGAGATCGCGGAGCGCGCGGAGGTCCGCGGCCATTTGCGCTGGCGTGCCATGCATCAGGCGATGATTGCCATCGGTCGCCTTCGCCACGACTTCGTCGCCGAAGCGCTTGAAGCGCAGGACGGTGGAGACGGCATTCGAGTCGCGGCCGGCATCAGCCGTCATCTTCTTCAGTTTCTCCATGCCGTCGGCCAGCAATTCGATAGAATCCAGCGGATGCTTGTTGTTGGTGCCAATCGGGTACCAGGCATCGCCATAGCGCGCAGTACGGCGCATCGAGGGCGGGCTTTCGCCGCCGACCCAGATCGGCGGGTGCGGTTTTTGAATAGGCAACGGCTTGAAGGCGATGTCGGCGTAATTGACGTATTTACCGCTGAAACTGGAGATCTCGTTGGTCCAGAGGGTCTTGAACACGCGCAGATATTCATCCGTCACGGGACCCCGTTCGGCGAAAGGGGTGGTAACGACGGCATCGAACTCCGCCTTGAGCCAACCGGCGCCGATGCCGACGACGAGGCGACCTCCGGAGAGCACATCGATGGTGGCCAACTGCTTCGCAGCCAGCACCGCCTGGCGATGCGGCACCACGATGACCGCCAGAACCAGGCGAATTTTCTGCGTCTGCGCGGCGATCCAGGCGGTGGTGGTGAGCTGTTCGTGCCGCGTTTCGTGATCGGCGCCGTAGAATTCCCCGGATTCCGAATATGGATAGCCGGGGACTTTCATGTCCGGCAGCACCACATGGTCGGTAATGGTAAGATAGTTGTAGCCCATCGCTTCGCCGGCCTTGGCGATGCGCGCCATGATGCCGGGGTCGCAGAGCCGGCCGCTATTGGACAGGTTGAAGCCGAGTTGCATGCCGATCGTCTCCTCAGATGAATTCATGTTCTCGCACCGCGTAGGCGGCGGCGTTGTGGCAGCGAGCGACTGCCGCGCGCAAGGCGGCGGCGGCGGTGAACCAGATTTCCGCTAATGCGCGCAACGGGTAGTGCAATCCCACCACGGTTCTGTTCGGTGCGGCGCCTTCCTCCAGCACATGACGGATCTGGAAGGCGGCCTGGCTGATATCGAGATATCGCCGCATCAGGCCGATCGCGCCGATCATGCTGCCCCCCCCCCTGCCCTTGCGTACGCGCGGGCGCCTCACCATCGTGACACGCGGCCGATTTCCGCGAAAGGGGATAACAGTGATGCACAACGAGCTGCGCGACAAGGATGCGGTCCGCGATCTGATCCATCAATATTGTTTCCACATGGATGCCGGGCGGTTCACCGAGCTTGGCCATCTGTTCGCGGACCACGGCGAATGGATCACGCCCTACGCGCATGTCACCGGCCCGGATGCGGTGACCGCTGTGATGATGCGCAATGTTCCGCCATCGCCCAAGCGGGTGCATTACACGATGAATTCCGTCATCCACATTGATGGCGACAGCGCCACCGCGAAGTCGAATTATCTGGTGATCCTGGAAACGCCGGTTGGGCCGGTTCCGTCTGTCAGCGGGATATACGACGATGTGTTCATCCGCGTCGCTTCCGGCTGGCGGTTCCGGCGGCGGCAGCTGATCCATCTGTTCAAGGGCGAAATGGGGTTGACGATTACGCCCCGAACGCGGGCGCGGGGTCAGGCTTGCAGAAAATCGATACGGTCATCTTCCAGCGCTGCGCAGGTAAGCTCTCCGCCGAAATAGTCGCCGGTATCGAGCGCGATCCGGTTGCGCCGGAGCAAGGGCGTAGTAACCAAGTTATGGCCGTGCACGATAATAAGGGCCAAATCGGCGTTGGAACTCATGAAGGGCTCGCGGACCCAGAGCAGTTCGTGAAAAATTTTATTTTCTAACGTCACACCGAGTTAGATGTAGGCATAAACGAACAGATAACCTCTCACGCCATACGCAAGCGGTAGGCAGTGACAAATCATAGCCTTCCGGCGTATCCGCCGCGCCATTACGCAGCCAAAGATCGATATCACCGCCGTCCCGCGTTTCGAGCGCGGTAAGCAGCATTTTCTCATGGTTGCCACGCAGCGCCAGGATGTTGAGATCGGCGATGGGTGGACCAGCGGCCCGCAAGACCGGGACATCGGCCGAGGCTAGGCCACGATCGATCAGATCACTGAGATGTATCAGCAACGCGTGTGCGATAGGCCAGGCCGATAAATCGGCAGCGATCAGACGATGCAAATCCCGCAGATACGTTGGTCGGGCGGAACACTGGGAGGGGTTGGGGTAAAACGCATAGCTTACGCGGCGGAGAGTTCCGCCCAGAGATGATCGGCACCAGCCCGCATCATGTGACGACCGAGCAGGCGATTCCATTCGGTTTCATGACCAAATTTATCGCGCCAGGACCATAGCCGCTTGGTAAAGAAATGCAGGCTGTGCTCATAAGTCAAGCCGATGGCGCCATGGATCTGATGCGCGTGCGCGCAAGCGATGCCGGCGGCCTCCCCGGCGCGGGACTTGGCGGCGGCAATGACTAAAAGGCGCAGATTGTCAGCAAATGCCTCCGCGCCAAGATCGGCGGCGGCGGTGGCGGCGGCTGTCTGGCCAGCCATGATGGCAAGGTTCTGCTGCACAGCCTGGAATTTCCGATCGGCCTGCCGAACTGTACGCGCTCCATAGCGTGATGCGTGGTCATAGCGGTGATGCGGGCGAGCGCGCCGGAAATTTGCAGCGCGCGTACCGCGGCGCCCGCAGCGCGGAGTTTCTCCGAGCCAACGCGGGCGGGGCCCACAGCTTCGGCTTGCAGCACGGCATCGATACGGAGCGTGTCGCGCGGTTCGCGGGCCAGATTCTCGCCAGGTTCGGCGAGCCAGGCGGCGGCGGGGACAAGGGCAATCATCGGTGTTTCGTCATGCATGGCCAGAATGGCGGCGGCATGGGCGTGCCGGCCCCAGGGAATGCGGATGATAGAGCCGGTCAGGCGCCAGTTGGCACCGTCCCGAACGAGAAGCAGTGTCTCGTCCGCCACCGGGCCAATGGTAAGAGGGCCATCCGGGATAGCAATGCGAGCTCCGACGAGAAGCCAGCCGGCCAGCAGGGTTTCGGCCAATGGTAGCGGCAGGGCGTGTTCGCCGGCGATTCGAATTAGTGAGAGCGCATCGGCGACTGGCAGGCCGTAGCCGCCCGCATCCTCATCCACCAAAGCGCGGTGCAGACCGACCGCCTCAATGGCTTCCCAGGCCTTGGCTGGCCAGATGCCTTGCTCGGCCAGACGCAGGGCGGCGGTGTTGGTATGATCGGCAAAGAGCTTGGCTGCGGTATCGCGCAGTAGCTGGGTGGTGCTGTCCGTCCTATTGCCCTGGAGGGTGTCCTGGTGCTCGGTGTGCGAGATTAGAGCGGAGCGGATGGGAAAGCCATGGTAACGGCGGAACAGATCGCGGCGGAGGTGATGGCGCAGCGCGCGATGGCGGCGGTGTTGTTCGAGGCGTTGCGGCGCGATGGGGCGGCCAATCTGGGGATCTCGCGCGATCCCTATGGCGCGGGGGAGCAGCGGGCGCATGCGACGGCGGTGCGAGCGGCACAAGCACTGGGGCTGGAGATTTCGCGCGACGCGGCGGCCAATACCTACATGACTTGGCCGGGCATGGACCGGACGGCGCCGCGCATTGTCATCGGCTCCCATTTAGACAGCGTGCCGAATGGCGGAAATTTTGATGGCGCGGCGGGGGTGGTAGCCGGGCTGGCTTCGGTGGCTGCGTTGCAACAAGCCGGTATGCGCCCCGCATGCGACGTGACGGTGATGGCGATCCGGGCGGAGGAGAGCATCTGGTTCCAGGTCTCCTACCTCGGCAGCCGGGGGGCGTTGGGGACTTTGCCGGACGGGGCGTTGGCGGCGCGGCGCATCGATACGGACCGGGAGCTGGCAGATCATATTCGCGACTGCGGCGGCGATCCGGTGGCTTTACAGTCGGGCGCGCGGCATCTCGATCCGGCGACCTTGCGGGCATTTCTAGAAGTGCATATCGAACAAGCGCCGAGCCTGGTGGAGGCGGGGCTGAAAGTGGCGATCTGCACAGGGATACCGGGCAATTTTCGCCATGCGCAGGCGCGGATCGTGGGTGCCAACGATCATGTCGGTTTGGCACGACGTTTTCGTCGGGATGCCGGGCTGGCGGGAGCGGAATTCCATATGGCGATGGATACGCTGTGGCGCGATCATGATGCGCGCGACGTGGCGATGGCTTGTACCCTAGGAAAATTCCATACCGATCCGGCACAACACGGGTTAACGGTAGTGCCTGGAGAGTTCTCGTTTTCGTTGGATGTGCGGGCATACGACGCGGCCGTGCTCGCCGATTTGGAAGCGCGAATGCACGCGATCATTACGGGGATCGAGGCGAGGCGAGGCGTGCGGTTCGATCTAGGTCCGCGCGCGAGTGCCGCCGTGGGCGGGGTCGATCCGACGATTCACGCGGGATTGGAAAAAGCAGCGCTGACGCAGAATGTGGCGACCATGCCGCTTGGCAGCCCGGCGTCCCACGACGCGGCGGCGTTTGCCGCTTCCGGCGTGCCCATGGGCATGCTGTTCATCCGCAACGAGAATGGCAGCCACAATCCCGATGAAGCGATGGAGATGGATGATTTCCTGGCCGCCACACAGGTGCTGACACAATGGCTAGCGGTAGAACTATGCTGATTAGGCAGGTACCGGCCAGGGCGGCATGGTGGTGGCGGTGCCGTTGTTGTTTTTCGTCCAGCCGGTGACATCAACGACGAACATGCGTTCGGGCTCGATCAGGCGATGCGTAGCGCGTTTGCCGTCCAGGGTCCATTCAACATAGCCGGGACGCGGGAAGCGGCGGCGCTTGGCCAGGCAGCGGGCGACATCGACCATCGCCGCGGGGGGCGCCCAGACGATCCGCATGCCACGATGACGGAGCTGGTGATAAACATGCAGATGGCCACAGCAAATTATTTTGACGCTGTTGCTGGCGCAAGTTTCCAGGAAGTCCACACGTGGTGCGTGCGGAATGGTGGCGACCGTCCAGGCCGGGTCGTCGGGATCCTGGTCGAAGGGCGGCATGTGGGTGAACACCATCACCGGGCGCGTGCCGCGCGTACCGAGCGCGTCGCGCAGGAACGCACGTTGCTCTGCCTCGGCGGGTAGTGCGCTTCCCATCAGGGAGGTATCGAGGCCAATCAGCCGCCATTCGCCAATGTCGAGAAACCACCATTGCGGGCCAACATGGCGGTGCCAGGCGGCGGTGCGCTCCGCCGTGAGCGGTTGGGCAAGGCGGGAAAATAACGGGGCCTCCCCGATATCGTGATTGCCGGGAATGGCGCGCCAATCCAGCCCGAGGCTCGCGAGTTGCTTGGCGGCGTAAGCAAGATCGGCTTCCTCGGCAGGCGCGTTGAACGCAAGGTCGCCGCCATGGACCAGCAGATCGGGGGGAGCGGCTGCCATCGCGGCACGGAAGCCATCCCAGTTCATGGCAAAATACGCATGGGTCGGCGAGAGATGCGTGTCGCTGACATGGACGATCCGGACGGGCGGCACGTGGGTCTCCTTTGTTTGGATGGGCGCACGCTACACCACCGGCGGATCGGCCTGCCAGGGGAGGGACCAGAGCTCCGGCCGGGTCAGTTTTTCCGCCAGCGTCCGAGAGATGGCGTCGAGCAGGCGGCGGCCTTTATCAGCGGTGGCAGCTTCCGGATTGCCGAGCGCGCCGGAGGCGGAACGGGTGCCAATGGCACGCCAGCGATAAATACCCGTGCCGACGAATTGCTCCACGCCAGGCGTGCGATTAGATTTGGCCAGTGCGATGCGGTCGGTGGCCACCAGTTCCGGGCGGAGGGCGAGCATCAGGGAGGTTTCAGCCTCGCACGCATGGGTAAGGATGGGCTGAGTTTCCAGGATTTCTGCAATCGGTTCCGCGGCCGCGTGCCAGTAAGTGAACTGCACTAGCGGGATGCCGAGCTTCGGTGTGAGATCATCGGTAATGTTGCGCAAGGCGTTCTCGTTCCCGCCATGACCGTTGAGCAGTACGATGCGCGTGAAACCATGGCGGAGGATGGCACGGCAGATATCCTCTATCAGCGCCGAAAAGGTGGCCAGGCTGAGCGTAATGGTACCGCCAAAGCTCATGTGATGTTCAGACAGGCCGGTCCAGACCATAGGCAGCACCAGGGCCGACTGGCCGCACGCGACGATCGCTTCGGCGGTGCGACGCGAAATGTTCTCACCGAGCAGGGAATCCACCTCCACCGGCAAATGCGGTCCGTGCTGTTCGAGCGAACCGATGGGCAGGATGACGATCGTACCCTGGCGGGCACGTTCGCGCAGCTCGTCGGCGCGGAGTTTGCGCCATTCGGTTTCGATGGACATGCTGGGTGCCTCCTTGTTGATGGCGCAGCATGCTGGGATTGCGTGGGGGTCGGCAAGTGAATAGCAGTTCGAGGTAAGGGAGAACGGAGATGAATCTCTATAGCTTGTTGCAGAAGCGGCTGGCAGCCGGGCGCCCGGTGCGCATGGGACTGATTGGAGCGGGCAAATTCGGTTCGATGTTCCTGGCCCAGGTGCCGACGACGCGCGGGCTGGAGGTGGCGGCGATTGCTGATCTGGCGCCGGAACGGGCTCGGGCGGCGTGCCGAAATGTCGGGTGGGACGACGATCGTATCGCCGCAACGCGCTTTACTGACGACGCGATGGCGATAATCGCAGCGGCGGATATCGAGGTGGTGGTTGAAGCTACGGGCCACGCGCCGGCCGGAATCGCGCATGCGCGCGCGGCGATCGCGGCGGGCAAGCATATCGTGATGGTAAATGTGGAGGCCGATGTGCTGGCCGGTCCGTTACTGGCGAAGGCGGCGGCAGCGGCGGGGGTAGTTTACTCGCTAGCCTATGGCGATCAGCCGGCGTTGATTTGTGAGCTGGTGGATTGGGCGCGGGCCTGCGGGTTTCCGGTGATCGCGGCGGGGAAGGGTACGAAATATATGCCGGAGTACCATGCTTCCACGCCGGAGACGGTGTGGGGATATTATGGGTTGACCACCGAAGAGGCGCGGGTTGGCGGGATGAACCCTCAGATGTTCAATTCATTTTTGGATGGAACAAAATCAGGCATTGAAATGGCGGCGGTGGCGAATGCGACCGGCTTGGTGGTGCCGCCGAATGGGTTGGGATTTCCTGCTGTTGGCGTTGCTGACATGGCGCGAATGCTGCAGATCGGAAATCATGACGGCGCGTTGCATCAGGCGGGGCAGGTGGAGGTGATCTCCTCTGTACACCGCAATGGCCTGCCGGTGGAAGGTGATCTGCGCTGGGGGGTCTACGTGGTGTTCGAGGCGCCGGGGAGTTATGCGGCACAATGTTTTAAGGAGTACGGCGTGGTGACCGATCCCTCGGGGCGGTTCTCCGCTTTGTACCGGCCGTTTCATTTGATTGGGCTCGAGTTGAATATTTCTATTTTGTCGGCCGCGCTGCGGGGTGAGGCGACGGGGGCGGCAACAGGGTTTCGTGGCGATGTTGTCGCCACCGCGAAGCGCGATTTGAAAGCAGGCGAAATACTCGATGGTGAGGGTGGGGCTTGCGTGTGGGGAAAGCTGATGCCGGCGGGGCGCAGTTTGGAAATCGGTGGACTACCAATTGGGTTAGCGAATCGGGTGCCCTTGCTACGCGATGTGAAGGTGGGCGAGGCGGTGCGCTGGACGGATGTTCGAATGGATATAAGCGATGCCGCTTATGTTTACCGACGGCAAATGGAAAAGGAGTTTCCGGCATGACGCGTGATGAATTGCGTGGAAAAATTCAGACCGTAACGGGGTTGATCGATCCGGAGGAGCTGGGGTCTACGCTGATGCATGAGCACATTCTGTGTGACATCACGCCGCCGAAATTAGTCGCAGTAAATACACCGGATGTGGAGATCACGTTAGAGAATTACTTCGATATCATCTACGGTACAGTCCCGCATAAGGGAAAATATAAGCTGAATATGCCGGAGATCATCACCCAGGAGATTGCACAAATTCGCGCGGTAGGTGGAAAATCGGTGGTGGAGATGACCTGCGGTGGTTTGAAGCCAATGCCGGAGGGGTTGGCGGAAATAGCGCGCGCGACCGGCGTGCAGATTATTATGGGCTGCGGTTATTACGTGCATGATTACCAACCGATGGACCCAGTCTCGGCGGGGATTTACGACAAGACATCGGATCAGGTGGCGCTCGACATTATCGGCCAGGTGTTTCATGGCGCTTGGGGGACGGATGTGCGGGCCGGTATCATCGGAGAAATTGGCTGCCAGGCACCGTGGACGGATCATGAGAAGAAAGTGATGGCGGGTGCGGTTCTAGCCCAGCGTGAGACGGGGGCGGCTATCAACGTGCATCCAGGACGTGATCCGGACCAGCCTCTGGAGGCCACTGAATTTATCCGCACGCATGGAGGTGATCTTTCGCGGGTGGTAATTTCGCACATCGACCGCACAATATTTGATGATGAGCGGTTATTGCGTCTGGCGGATACAGGGGTGACGATCGAGTTGGATTTATTCGGACAGGAGATGTCGTACTATCCGCATTCGAACATTGACATGCCGAATGATGCCGGGCGGTTACGGATGATACGGACATTGATCGAACACGGGCACCTAGAACGGATCGTGATCAGCCATGATATTTGCTATTGCACCCGGCTGACGAAATTTGGTGGGCATGGATATGGGTATATCCATCGACATATCCTGCCCTTGATGCTGCGGCGGGGCTTTACGCAGGATGAGATCGACACCATCATGGAACGTACACCGGCACGGCTGTTGACTTTAGTTTAAGTTATCGGGGAGGCGGGGGTGGGTAGCTACTCCGGCTATAATGTGGGCGATCTGATCGCTGAATTCTTAGCGCAGATCGGTGTGCGGACAGTAATAGGAATTGTTTCCGTTCATAGCATTCCGATGCTGGATGGCATTGGGCGACGCAATGCCATTCGCTATGTGATGGCGCGGGGCGAGATGGGCGGTGCGCATATGGCGGATGGGTACGCGCGGGCCTCCGACAGTTTGGGCGTAACGTTTTCCTCCACCGGGCCCGGGGCCGCGAACGCCGTGGGCGGGTTGATCGAGGCGCGGATCGCGGGAACGCCGCTGCTACATATCACCGGGCAGACAGCGACGGGGTTTGTCGACAAGGGGATGGGATCCGTGCATGACGTGCCGGACCAATTGGGAATGCTGAAATCGATTTCCAAATCCGCTTATCGCATTCGTAACGCGTATCAGGCGTTGGGTGTGTTAGTACAGGCGGCAACGGAGGCGCTGACGCCGCCGCGCGGGCCAGTGAGTATCGAGGTGCCGATCGATGTGCAGCGGACGCAGATTTCCCGCCCGTCGGTGTTGGATTTTTTGACATTACCGATTCCACCGCCGTTGCTTCCACCCGATCCCGTGCTGGACGAATTGGTGGAGCGCGTGCTCGCGGCGAAGCGGCCGATGTTGTGGCTGGGAGCTGGCGCCAAGCATGCTGGCGGGCCGGCGGCGGCGTTGCTGGAGATGGGCTTCGGCATGGTGACCAGCGCGGCGGGGCGCGGCTGCGTACCTGAGGACAACGCATATAGCCTGGGCAGTTTCAATGGCAATCTGACGCCTTTGGTACAGGAATTTTATCAGGTCTGTGATCTGATGATCGTGGTGGGATCGCGGTTGCGTGGGCATGAGACGGCAGATTTTTCGGTAAATCTGCCGACGAATTTGATCCAGATCGATACCGATCCAACCGCGAATGGGCGAACTTATGCGAACCAGTTCTTTGTCTGTGGCGATGCCGCGGTGACGTTGCAGGCGTTAGCCGAACGAGCAAAGGGGAAGATGGCGATCGACCCTACTTTCCCAGAGCAGATAATTTCGTTGAAGGCGAAGACGCGGCAGAAATTTATTTCTACGCTTGGGCCCTATGAAACCTTCCCAGATCAAATCAGGGCGGCCATGTCGCGTGACGCGGTATGGGTACGCGATGTCACTATTTCCAACACTACCTGGGGCAGCCGCGCGATGCCATTATTCGATCCCACGCAGAATATCTATCCGGTGGGAGCGGGAATCGGCCAGGGCCTGTGCCTCGGCATCGACGCTGCGCTGGGAGCGAAAGGACGCAAGACAGTCGTGATGACCGGCGATGGTGGATTTTTCCTGAACGTCGGAGAGTTATGGACCGCGGTGCAGGAGAAGCTCTATCTCTGTGTGATCGTTATGAACGACAAAGGCTATGGCGTGATCAAGGATATTCAGAACGCTTACTATGGCGGACGGAAATTCTTTGGTGATTTGCTGGGGCCGGATTTGGGACAGTTGGCGCAGTTGGCTGGGCTACCGTTCTTTAAAGTTTCCTCGGCCGAAGCGTTCGGGTCGACGGTGACACAGGCTTTGGCAATCACGGGGCCGACCTTGGTGGAGGTGGATATGAATTCCATCGGGTCTTACCCACCTTATCCGCCGTACGACAAGCGGCATAGCTGAAGCGAGCTTGCACGCCCAGCCGGGCGATGATTTCGGTAAATCCAAGGGAGGCTGATATGGATTGTCGAGGACGGCGAGAAAGATTTCGAGCGGTTCTGGCGGGGAATATGTGCGTGCATCCAGGGTCGGTGTACGACCCGATTTCGGCACGGATTGCGGAAGATCTCGGCTTCGAGGTGGGGATGTTCGCTGGATCCCTGGGCGCATTTACGGTGATTGGATCACCCGATATCGTGATTCAGACGCTGACAGAATTCGCACAGCAGGCTTATCGCATTAACCGTGCCGGTAAACTTCCACTCCTTGTGGATGCAGATCATGGATATGGGAACGCGCTGTCGGTAATGCGGACCGTTGAGGAGTTGGAAAACGCCGGCGTGGCGGCGATGACGATCGAGGACACATTTCTGCAGCGGCCTTATGGTGAAGGCCAGCCGGGGCTTATTTCCATCGCCGAGGGTGTCGGCAAGATGAAAGCGGCGCTGGCAGGACGGCAGGACCCTTTGCTAACCATCGTCGGGCGGACAAGTGCCGCAGCCATCGCGGGCCTCGATGAGGCGATTGCACGAGGCAAGGCGTATGAGACCGCGGGGGTGGATGCGCTGTTCTTTACTGGTTTAACCTCGCGTGAGGAGTTGCAAGCGATCGCAGCGGCTGTGCGCATTCCGATCATCCTGGGCAGTATTTCCGGGCCTCTGGTCGATAAGGAATTTTTGGCATCACAACACGTGCGGGTGGCATTGCAGGGGCATCATCCGTTCTGGGCCGGGGTGAATGCGGTATATAAAACCCTGAAGGCGTTGCGGGATGGGGTGCAACCAAAAAATTTAGAGGGTGTAGCGCCCACGGAACTGGTCAAGCGGGTGACGCGCGAGGCAGATTACGATCGGTGGACCAAGGAGTTTCTGGGGGGGTAAGAGGACGAGAGGTGGTCGAACAGTTGCTGGAGGTTCGGTTTTAGAGGATGGGTTAGCGTGTTGCATACTGGGCGAGCCAACCCATTGTGGCATCTGGTTCAGCGTCGATGGTGGATAGGTAGGGTTTGATATCCAGCAGAGGCGTCCCATCCAGACAATCCAGATGACGAATTTTTAGCGTGGAAGAATTTTCGAAACCATCGCAGGCAACGACCGCGAGCCCGATTTGGTTCGGGCGGCGGGGGGCGCGTGTCGCGAAAACGCCACGCTCCTTTGTGTCAAAAGGGGGTTTGAATTTCAGGGTGGCGGGGGCAGCCTCGTGGAGCCAGTAAAGGAGGATGAGGTGCGAAAAACCTTCGAGGCTGGTAAGGCCGTCGGTGAATTCAGGGGCGATGATGGCCCGGCAGAGGGGCGCGGGGTTCAATTGCCGAGTGTTGCGGGGACATTCCGCGATGGTGCGGAAAGGAGTTTGCAGGATGCCTATAGGGCGGAGGTGCATGATTGATACCATGGTGATTGTGTGACGCCGGATATAAGATAGGACGAATTTAACCACACTGGATGTTCGTTCTCCATTATTTTTGGATATGGTGCATCGCCATCGGCATCCTCAGCTACTCATGGATTTAGCCGACAATGTGATAATGTGGCTTCCTGTGCCCTAGCTCCGCGTATACTGGGACGCGCGGAACAATCATCCGAGCGTCCATCCACTCAGCGCCTATTAACCTAGCGCGAACAGCAACCCCGCTCCGGCCAGCATCACCCAGACCGGATGCGTCTCGGTAAATCCAAGCACACTTGCCGAGGCCGCCGTTACGCCGAGCGCCACCAAGTTGTATTCGCTGGCCTGCAGCAGCGCGAGCGCGGAGGCAAATGTCAGGCCAATCCCGATTGGGCCCAGAGCCTGCTCCACGAGGGCATACCAGACGCTGGCTTGTGCGCGATGCCAAAAGCGCGCCATCAGATGCACCAGCAGTCCAGCCGGCGCGAACATACCCACGAAAGCAACGACCGCTCCGGCCAGTCCTGCCGCCTTCAGCCCCACCAGGATGACAAACAATGTTCCAGGGCCAGGCGTGGCGCGGGAAATGGCAAAGATATCTAGAAATTCCTGCCCGCTCATCCAGGTATAGCCGGTCACCGTTTCCAGCATTTGCGGAATGATCGCGTTTCCGCCGCCGAACGCCAGCAGCGATAGCGTGCTAAATAACACCAGCAGTTGGATCAACGTGGTGATCATGCGCGCCGTTTCCACCAGGTAAGCACCAGGTTGATGGGCACGATCACCGCCAGCGCTTCCAGCAGCGGCAAGTGGAATACGCCGATTGCCAGCGCTGTCACCAGCGTGATCATCGTCCCACGCAGTCCATGCAGATTGCGTCGCGAAAGGCGGATTCCGTTTGCCAGCAGTAGACCGATCGCCGCCGCTGCGACCCCACTGAGCGCCGCGCCAAACCCGGCATGGCGGATCGCCTCATGGTTGGTAAAGTAAAACGTGCCAGCCGCCATCAACGCAACGATCGGAATCGCCATCAATCCGAAAAATGCCGCCCACGCCCCCGCAGCTCCGCGCAACAGAGACCCGGTAAATATCGCCAGATTCACCCCGTTCGCCCCTGGCGTGATCTGGCACAACGCCAACCCCGCGAGAAACTGCCGATCCTCCAGCCAGCCTTTACGAATCACCACCTCGCGCCGGATCCAGGCGGTCATACCCCCCCCGAAACTGACCGCGCCGATACGCAGGAATAACCAAAATATTTCGGACAGTAATGGCATGGATGGAGGTATCCCCAATTCAACGCTTCCCCTGCCCGTTCCGCCAGTCTTTCTCGTGATTTATTTATCCCTCAAGCCGGATGTATTCCACGTAAAATAACTCGCGGCCTTTGTCCTATATTAACTTTTTTGTACTCACTTAGGAGGCGTTGCGGTGGTTTGAGATAACCTCTCATGCCGTTCGAATCAAGCTAACCATCGCCCCCTTTCCCCGCACTTCCGCCTCCTCGAACTCGGCGGCGGCGATCGCCCGATCCAGCGCGGTACGCAGTTCCTTCGCCGTCGCCAAGGTCAGCTCAATTCCGGCCCGGGCCTCCGGGCCCAGATCGGAATTAAGAAAATCGAGCGCGATGACATCTCCCAGCGGCGCATGGCGGGCATGATCATAGGCCACCACCGTGCGCGTGAGCGGAAACCATGCCTCCCCAAGCTTGGCCATGCCTTCCGCGGGCGCAATCTCGATGATCGACGTGCACATGACCCGGCGTCCTACTTCGCCAGCTGCGTACCGAGGAAGGCGAATACTTTACCCCAGCCATCCATCGCCTGATCGGGACGGTAAAGCGGGCGGTGCCAGTAAAAAATACCATGCCCGGCGCCATCATAGCGATGGAACTCGTATGATTTGCCGTGCTTCTTCAGTTCGGCCTCATGCTGGTTGACCTGCACGGGGCTCGGCGCGCGGTCGTCATTGCCGAAAATACCTAGCAGCGGGCAGCTTAGATCCTTCGTCATGTCGATGGGCGCCACGGGTGTCTTCGCGTTCAACTCCTCTGCGCCCATCACTACGCGCCCACCCCAAAGTGCCACGCAGGCGTCGACATCGCGCTTCTGGCAGGCATAGATGAAAGCGTGCCGGCCACCGGAACAGGAGCCAAACAAACCAACCTTGCCATTGTGATTCGGCTGCGCGCGCGTCCATTTCACCGCCGCTTCGGTATCGCCAACCATCTGAGCGTCGGCGATGCCACCGTCGGCACGCACCGCGGCCGCAACATCGTCCGGATTGCCCTGGCCGGCGCGCTCATAAAGATTGGCACAGATCGCCAGATAGCCGTGATGCGCCAGCCGGCGCGTTGTCTCGATGTAGAACTCGCTCCAGCCCGGCAGGTGGTGCACCAACACGACACCCGGAAACGGTCCAGGGCCGGATGGCTTGGCCACGTAGGCGGTAATCGGGGTTCCTCCGTGCCCGTTGATGGTGATGTTCTCGCAGGTCATGCCGCTGTAGAATGACATCGATTTCCTCCATGAATGTGGGTCGTGGGCCGCCCTCGGGCTATCGCAGCGCAGCGCGAGCAGTATTCGACGATCCCATAACGGACGCAAGGCATCGGCACCTATGCCCCGGCGGGCAGATAAAACTGGCTCACCCCCACCGGCATAGCCAAATCATGCCTCGGTGCCGGCGATACTCTGCCCGCGCCTCGGCACGGGAGAGAGTTTTCGTCAACGCCACACTGGAAATCACACACTCCGACAAGTCATCGCTTATCAGGCACTACGCGTCTCGATTCACCCGCCGTGATCGAGCTTTCCCTCGGCAAGGCAGCCAAGAGCAGCATGGATCTTAAGATCGATCTCGATCCCTTCGCGCACCAGCCGCGCCCGCGTCCGGTAACTATGTTCGCCGGGAATACGAATTTCCGAGACGCCCTGCATACGCGGCGTGGCTTTAATCGTCGCGATCCGTTTGCTGACCTCGCGCCGATATTCTTCGGGCGATAGAAACAGATCCGGCTTGAAAGCCATGAACATGTAGCCACCCACCGTATCCGCGGGCCGCGCCCCGGCACTCAGGGCAGTCAGCGCGTCCATCGCCAGGGCCAGGCCGAATCCTTTATACCCGCCATCCGGGCCACCGAAAGGCAGCAGCGCGCCCCGCTGCGCCGTGCTGGCATCCGTCGTCGGCCGGCCGTCCGGCCCCAACGCGACACCGGCCGGGAGCGGCGTGCCGAGACGGGCACGGAATTGCAGGTCCGTCCCCATGAAGGCGGACGTGCCCATATCGATCACCAGCGGATCGCCCTCAGTGGGGAAACCGAACGCGATCGGGTTGGTGCCAAGCGCCGGTCGGATCCCTCCGAACGGCGCCACCGCGGGCGGCGCCGCCACGCTGTGGATCACCACTAGGCCGGCGCGAGCAATCATTTCGCAGTAATAGGCGCTACGTCCCGTCATCCAGGTATTGGCAAGGCAGATGATAGCAACGCCACTTGCTTCCGCACGCTTGATCGTGGCCTCAGCAGCGCGATACGCGACGACCATGCCTGTATTGTTGCCGCCATCCATCAAGGCCGTCGCCACCGTCTCCCGCGACACGGAAATCGGTCGGCGCGGCAACCGGAAATCGGCGGCGTCCACAACATTCAAAAGTTTCGGTAAACCTGAATATTCATACCCGCACAGGGCGGCGTCCAGCACATGGTCCGTCAGGATGCGCGCATCTTCGGCGTCATATCCCGCGCCACGCATCGCCGCCTCGCCAAGGGCACGTGCCTGAGCAACCGTCAATCGGATACGGTCGCGGGTGTTTCTTTCGGCCATCGCCGCATCCTCGGTTTCGCCGGTGACATTGCAACCGTCACGCCGTCGTGGGTCTGTCACCTGCCCTCACGGATACTACGCCAAGCCCCCGATCCAAGAAAGCCGCCTCCCCGACCCAATCAGACCAACGTAAAAGCAGGCGGCCGTGCTCAGGCGGGGTGCCGTAGCGCTACCCGCGGGCAGCGAAACACTTGCGCCCATGCCGCCATGGTCGTGCCATCGCGCCAGGCCGCAGGCGCTCGATCAACAGCTCGAAACCACGCGTTTATTCGGGCCCGCCAAACTGGCTGGCAAAAACACCTCCAGCAATACGACGAACTCATCGATGCTCGCCTCGCCCACGGCGCAGTGAATCTGCAAGGAAGCGTCACACGCCGTTAGCCGACGTCCTTGATCCAGATCAAATGCTGGCGGCGAGAGAGGGGAGAGTTAGCGGAACACGAATTCCTGGTAGCCCCCCTTGGCAACCTCGTCCGTCTTGCGGCGGAAATGCACGCCGTTACCGTTGTAGCCCAATACCCGGCGCACCTGCCGGCCCTCCACGTTGCGGTTCACCCCAGTCTGCCAAGAATCGACCTTGGAGGAGAGCAGCGGTTCGGCTGCCTTGATCACGGTTTGCGTCCAGTCATCCACCTGCTCCGGCCTAGTTTCCACGCGAGTGTGATGATGCGCCAGCATGAAGCGTAGCAAGCCAGTCTGGAAATCTACGCTGTGCTCGATCGCCTGCGGGATATTGCCGCGCGCGGTGTGCGGGCCCAGCACCATCAGCATGTTGGGGAATCCTTCCGCCAACATACCCAGAAAGGTGCGCGGGCTTTCGGCCCAGGCATCCTTCAGCCGAAGGCCGTTCGTGCCGCGGATATCGATGCGATCGAAAGCCCCCGTCACGCCATCGAAGCCGGTGGCGTAGATCAGGACATCGAATTCATATTCCTGCTTCTTGGTCCGGATACCCTTCGGCGTGATACACTCGATCGGTTCGTCGTTGATGACATCGACCAGGGTTACGTTGTCCCGGTTGTAGGCCTCGAAATACTCGCTCTCCAGCGGCACGCGGCGGGCGCCGAAGCCATGATCCCTGGGAATTAATTTTTCCGCTACCTTAGGGTCCTTCACGCGCAGACGGATTTTTTTCGCAATAAATTCGCTGATCGCTGCATTAGCCTTCTCGTCGATCAGGATATCACGGAAATTACCCATCCATATACCGAAGCCTGGCTCGGCATAAAGTTTTTCCCAGAACGCCTCGCGCTCCTCCGGCGACACGTCCAGGGTCTTGCGCGGATCGGCTTCATGGATGAACCAGCTCGGCGTGCGCGCACAATGGGCGTAAATCTCCTCGTAGCGGGATTTGATCCCTTCCATCTCTTGCTTGGAAATTTTAGCGTTATGCAACGGTGCGGCCCAGTTCGGACGACGCTGAAACACGGTCAATTGCTTCGCCTGCTTGGCGATTTCTGGAATCGCCTGGATCGCAGTTGCCCCGGTACCGATAATGCCGACGCGCTTACCGGTGAAATCGACCGGCGTGTGCGGCCAGCGCGCCGGATGATAGGCCGGCCCTTTGAAACTGTCGCGGCCCGGAATAGACGGCAGCGTATAGGCGGACAGGATCCCGATAGCGGTAAACAGAAAGCCCGCGCGCGCCTGCTCGCCGCTTTCGAGGGTCACAGTCCATTGGTTGGCCACTGCATCCCAATGCGCCGCCGTCACCGTGGAGCCGAACTGCATGTCCCGGCGCAAATCGAACTTGTCGGCGACGTGGTTCAGATATTCCAGCGTGTCCGGCTGGGGGGAGAAATGTTCCCTCCAGTCCCATTCCTGCATCAGCTCCTTGGAAAAGGAATAGCCATAGGTCCAGCTTTCGGAATCAAAGCGTGCGCCCGGATAGCGGTTCCAGTACCAGGTGCCTCCCACATTCGTTCCGGCCTCGAACACCCGCGCCGTCATGCCCAGCTCTCGCAGCCGGTAAAGCATATAGATGCCGGAGATGCCGGCACCGATGATGATCGCGTCCGTGGTTTTCGCCGTATCCGTACTTGGCCGGTCCGCAATCGCTTGTGTCGCACTCATGTTGTCATCCACCATGTTCCGATAGGCAGCCCCTCCGCCTATCGCCCCGACAGGCTATCCGCCGTTTCGCACATCACGCAAGAGCGGGGCCGTCGTCAGCCGGAAGGATGACGGCTCAAGATCAGTGTGGAATGAAAATTCAGGATGCCGCCATTGCCGCTGACCAGAACATAATCGTTGCGTGGTACCTGCCGCGCGCCACCCTGGCCGCGCGCCTGCACCACCGCCTCCGATAACGGTGTAAAGGCCCACATATAATAGCCAGATAATTGCCCGCCGCCCGTATTGGTTGGTAACGATCCTCCCGGCCCTAGTTTTCCGTCCGCCACGAAGGGCCCGCCCTCGCCCTTGGCGCAGAAGCCATAATCTTCCAGCGTAACAAGCACTGTATAAGTATAGCAGTCGTAAAGTTGGCATGTGCCGATATCGTCGCGGGTGATCCCCGCCATGCGAAACGCCATTTCACCCGAACGTTTCGCGCCAGTCTCCACCGCCGGATGGCGCGAGGTGTTGAGATTGTCACCCGGCGACGCGGTCGCATAACCTAGCACATGCACCGGCGGCTGCTTCAGGTCGCGCGCACGCTCAACCGATGTCACGATCACCGCCACCGCGCCATTGGACACCAGGCAGCAATCGAACAGGCGCAAAGGCTGGGCGATCCAGCGGGAGTTGTGATGATCCGCCATCGTCATCGGCGCCTGCATCTGCGCCCAAGGATTTAATTGCGCCCATTGGCGTTGCCCGACTGCGATAATACCGAGATGATCTTCTGTCGTGCCATAGAGATGCATATGCCGCTGCGCCGCCATTGCGTAACCCAGATTGGCGCCGAAATCGCCATAGGCCGCCTTCAATCCGGCCATGCCGCCCAGCGGGAACCGGTGCGGCCCGGAATAAGAAGCGCCCGCCCCGCGCGAAGGGGTCAGTGGCGCGTCCGCGTAGACCAGCACCACGGTTTTCGCCAATCCTTCGCGGATTGCCATACAGGCATATTGCATCATCGCCCCCGCGGTGGAGCCATAGCCGTTCATGACATTGATCAGGGTCAAGTTTTCAAAACCCAGCGCCATCTGCGTGCGCGGGTCCATATCGTTCGGGATATTCGCGTTGATCAACAAACCGTCGATGTCGTTCTTCGTCAATCCCGCATCATCCAGCGCCAGCGCGATCGCCTCGGCGGCGAAATCGACGGAGCGGCGGCCATAGATCTTGCCCATCGGCGTCACGCCGAGACCCACGATTGTGCCTTTTGGTTGGTTTGCCATGCTCGCTCTCCCGCTCAACCAGAGACCGGACGAAATTTCGGAATACGGATATCATTGCCCACCTCTTCAAAAACCACCTCCAGCGCCATGCCGATGCGCAGCGCGTCATTGTCGATCCCAACGATGTTGGCGACCATGCGCACGCCCTCCGCCAGATCGATCTGCGACACGTTGTACGGCACCGATGACGCAAAACCCGGGTTCATCACCTGATGCATGATTGCGAATGTGTAGAGCGTGCCGCGCCCGCTCGCCGGGCGCCATTGCAACGGCGCAACGAAGCAATGCGGGCAGCGTTCGCGCACCGGAAAACTCCAGCCATCGCACGCCGTACAATGTTGCAGCATCAGCCTGCCCGCACGGGCGCCGTCAAAGAACGGCGAGGTGATCTCATCCGAAATGGGAATCGGTTTGGCTATTGTCTGTGACATCGCGTTGCTCCTTGATGGCGCGTAGGTGGATGGGTTACCAGGATGGTGTTCGCGACAACGGCGGTCGCCCGCGCCGCTACCGTCTCTGGACACTTTCTATGCTGTGACGTCGCGCAGGAACGCATCCATACGCGTCGCCGCCCGTTCCGCCAGCCCGTTCGGAAACAGGGTGAAGCCATGTGCTCCGCCCGGATAGATCGCCAGCTCCGCCGGATTGCCCGCCGCGACCCAGCGTGCATGCATGAATAGCGTATCGTCCAACAAGGCGTCCTTGGTGCCGACGCTGAACAGCGCTGGGCACAGCCCCTTCAGATCCGCGTATAGCGGCGAGATGTCCGCCACCCGCCGATCCGTGACCGTTGGTAGGAACGCATTGTAGAATTGTTGCATATCGATCGTGCGCAGCACCAACCTGGTATTGCCGAATGCGCTCTGGCTCGGAGTCATGGACAGATCGAACGCGCCGTAGACAAGATTCGCGCCGCGAAATCCTGTAAAACCATGGCGATCGCGCATCCGCAACACGGTCACCGCCGCAAGATGCCCACCGGCGGACTCCCCCCCCACTGTCAGCACGTCCGTGCCGAATTCGCGCAAGGCATTCTGGGTCAGCCAAGCCGCCGCCGCCTCACAATCGTCCGGTCCGGCCGGATACGGATGCTCGGGGGCCAAGCGGTATTCCACGCTGACCACTGCCAGCCCTGTCCGGTCCGCGATCCGTTCCAGCATGGGATCCTGCAAATCGGCGGCACCCAGCACCCAGCCGCCGCCATGTATATGCAGGTAAATGCCCTGCGGCTGGTCTGGCGCAATGATCCGTAGGGGAATTTGCGCGCCATCCTTCCCCTCGATCATGATCGCCCGCGCGCGCGCCGACATCACCGGAGCGGGAAAGGGCGCCCTTCCCTGCCGCCGGCCTTCGCGCGCCACTGTAACCCCTGTCACCCACCAGTCGGGCAGGCCGGTCATCACCCGGATCATGGTGTCATTCAGCGCCGCCGTTTCCGCGTCGATCGCGTCCGGCTGGAATAAAGCGGGGTCAAACGCTGGTGGTTTCGTCATCCTCGTGCCCTCCGAAAACAAAGCCATGCTCTGGCGCCAGGGTGTGCCGGCCGCGCGCCAATGGCAACATCGCCTCGGCGGCACCATGCAGCCGGATAAGCCGTTTGGCCGGACCGCAAACTCCGCCTGTAATCGTGCGCTCTTGGATAAGCACGACGTACGCGCCACAAACGGGGAGGACGCGCCGGAGATGCAGGCCCACAGCCATGGCAGCTGGTTGAAACGAGTCGTGCCGATGCCAGGGGTCAGCGTGGGCGTAACGCTGATCGCCGGACCGTTCCTGGTGATCGTGGCGCGCACGACATGCCCGGCGGATCCTGGCTGGAAACCACCAACTTGATGACCTGTGTCCTCTCGCCCAATGTCGGAGCGATCTCTTGGATTTACCCGCTTGGCCCCGCATGGCGGTCTACTGCCCTGGTTCGCGCGAAGCTATCTGGGCGTTTTTCTGGCATGGTTGGACATCTACAGCATGGGCGTAAGATCGCCGCGCTGAGCCTGGAACTCATCTATGTCGGAGGTGGCGCCGTCAAGCCACCGGACGGGAAAAGGGACGCTACCGACACTGGTGGCGAATGTTCTAGAATCAACGCCGCATGCAGGATTGGAAAACCCTTCTCGCCATTCCGCGTTTCCGCGCGCTCTGGCTCACACTGGTCTGCAATAATATGGGCAGTTGGTGCGTGATCGCGGCGTTGCCGATCCTAGTCGCGAACCGGTTCGGTGCGGGCAGCGAACTGGTGCTTAGCCTCGGGCTGCGGCTGCTGCCGAAAATCCTTTTGGCGCCTATCGCAGGCGATCTGCTACGCCGCCGCGGCGCGGGGCACGTTGCCTCCATCGCCCTAGCTGGTAGCGCCGTTCTGACGGGCATCTTGCCCTGGTGCGAGGACTTTCTCCTGTTCCAGGCCACGATCGCCCTCATTGGCGTGCTGGATGTGTTTGTCAGCCCGTCGCTATTATCACTGCGTGGCCCCGCAATGCCGGACGGCCTGCATATGGCGGGCAACACGCTTTGTTCCGTCGCGGATCGGTTAGCGAAATTCGTCGGGCCGATCCTGGGCGGCTTGACGTTGCTCGCCGGGTTTCCGGCGGCGTTCCTGGGATTTGCCTTGTTGATCCTGTGCGCGGCGGGCCTCGCGACACGCCTAGCCCCATTGCCACCGGAATCCACCGCACCCGACACCGGCTTGGCCGCCTTCTGGCGCGTTCCGGCAGAGGTCTTCGCGATGTTGCGGGCCGACCCGGTCATGCTGGGCCTCTTCATCGCCGCCGCCAGCTACATGATCATGCTGGGCGGGTTGCGTCCGTTCCTGTTCTGGGCCAATCGCGACTGGTTCGGCGCCTCCGATGCCATCTGGACCGGGTTGCTCGCTGCGCAAGGAATGGGCGCGTTGATTGGCGCGCTGGTCGCCGGCCTGTTTAACCGCGTCCTGCTAAGGCTGATGTCGGCCTATGTCCTGACTTTACTCACCGGCATCGTGGAAGGCGCACTGCATCTGGCGCTGCTGCTGACCGGTTCTGCCAGCCAGGCGATGCTGGTGCTTGCCCTGGCGAGCATTCCCGAAATTCTCTCCACCGCAGCCTGGTTCACCGCCGCTCAGCAACGGTTGTCGCCACGCCAACAAGGCACGTTCTTTAGCCTAGCCATCCCGCTTTGGGATTGTGGCTTCGCGCTGGGGCTGCTGTCTGCCGGGCTGTACACGAACGACACGCTCAGCCTAGCTGGGTACTGGACATTGGTTTCGCTGGGATCAACCTTACCCTTACTGCCCTTGCTGCTGTTTCACACTTGGCCTGGCATACGTGCGAAAACTTAATCCGTTAGTGCCGGATAATCAGGTAGTGCGGAGCGCCGGCCGGCAAACCACGCACCGTCGCATCGTCGTCCATCAGTTAGATCTTGCCGTGATCAGCCAGGGTATGCTCCTCCAGAATCTAGGTTCACCATGCGACGCACTATTCCGCCGCCGCCAGCGCGCGGGCCTGACGAGCCGCGAGACTCCGCGCGGTACCGGCGAAGAACACGCTAAGCACGACGAAGCCGGCGGCCAGGATCAGCACCAGCTCCGGCCTGCCATGATCGATCAGGAAGCCGAACGGCACCGGCGTCAACGCCTGCCCGAAAGGCAGGCCGGCGGAGACGAAGCCGAACACTTTCCCGATTTGCCCCGGCGGCGCCGCGTCGCGCACCATCATATCGCGCGGCGTGCGGCTGGCGCCCATACAGATGCCGGCAGCAAACAACGTCGCGATGAGGAAAATATCGGGCATGTGCAACAGATCGGCTAGCACCAGCAGGCTGCCGGCGGAAAAGGTCAGCATGGCCACGAAGGGCAGTAGCCGGATATTCGGGCGATCGACGAAATATCCGCCGACCAGAACCCCCGCCGTACCGCCGGTCATATAAGCGGTCAGCGCCGAGGATGCGACGGCGATGTCGGTGCCGTGCACCGCATGCAGCACGGTGATCAGCCAGGACTGAATACCAGCGCCAGCCATCGCGCTCAGCATGAAAAACGCGAAGAAACCAAGCATGACTCGCGACGTTACCAGTTGCCGCCCCGAAAGACCCGTCCCCGCCTCTCGCACCGCCGGGCGTGCCTGATCCACCAGTACGCGGCTTTGCAGGATGATCGCGGCGACAGTGGGCACCCCCAGCAGCCCAATAGTAATCGCCGCGCTACGCCAGCCAAAACCCGTCATCAGCAATGTCATCACTGGAGGGGCCAGGGCGAAGCCGACATTACCGTTAAAAGTATGAAACGCGAACGCCTTGCCCATTCGTTCTTTCGGAATGGAGCCAGACAGGATAGCGTAATCTGACGGATGGATCACCGAATTTCCGACGCCGGATAGCACCGCGCATAGCACGACCTGCCAGTAATCGGTGGCAAACCCCATGGCGGTGATGGAGAGCGACATCAACAGCGTACCACCGATCAGGAACCGCCGCGCGCCATAGCGGTCCACCAGGAAGCCGACGGGAGTTTGCAGAATGGCGGTAGTAGCGGACATTAGCGCCACGGTCAGGCCGAGCTGGGAATAGGAGACGTCGAACGCGGATTTCCAGGCCAGAAACAAGGGCGGCAGCGACAGCACGTAGAAATGCGAAAGGAAGTGCGCCGTTCCGATCAACGCATTGACTCGCCAGACGTGGCCTTTCGACATATCGTTACCTCGCTGCACGCCCATCACTGCCTATAAATACATAGTCTGCGAAGGCTGGGCCCGTCGTCAACGCGCGGTCGTGAATTAGTTTAATCGGCAGGTCTCGGTGAGGGCCTGTTCGATCTGCGCGCTGACCCGTTCGATCGCGAACACGTCCTGCGCCTTGGTAAATCCATTGGCTGCCAGTGTGCTGGCCAGTGCAGGATCATCAAGGAGTCGGGCCAGGGCATCGGCCAGCGCCGCCGCATTCGCCACGGGCACCACTAGGGTATCAGTGTTCGGCACTAGAAAATCGCGCGGTCCCTCGCTGTCCGTCGAGACAACGGGAACCCCATGCGCGAAGGCTTCCAGCAACACGATGCCAAACGGTTCATGCAGGGAGGGCAGACAGAAGATATCGATACCGACAAAGAAGGCCGCCTTGTCCGTAATCCAGCCCGGAAAGACGAGCACCGGATCCAGACCGACCGTCCGCGCCCGCGCTCGCAGGCGCTGCTCCTCGGCGCCCATGCCACCTAGCACAGCTCGGAACACGTAGCCGCGCTGGTGGAGCAGCGCCAAGGCATCTATGAACACCGCAAAGCCTTTTTTCGGCACGAACCGCCCCATGGTGCCGATCACTGGCGGGCTGTGCCGGGCGCCGCGGCGCGGCCCGGAGCCAAGATCAAACCTACCGAGGCGGATCATGTTCGGGATGTGGAAGATGCGATCCGAGGGCACGCCCAGGGCCGCCAGATGGCGCGCCAGATCGTTGGTGATCGCAAACACCCCATCGGCCTGCGCCAGATGGCGAATGCGCGCGTTGTAGTTATGTGCGACCCCGACCAGGGGGCAAAAACCGTCAATAGCACGCCGGGCCATGGTAAAGGCCCGGCTACCATGGGTCAGTACGACGTCGGGACGCAGCATGCGCAACAACCGGCGCAACCGGTACGCGGCAAACCAGTCCCATTCCCCTAGATTGACCAACGATCGGGTTTCGATGCCGATTTCTTGCAGTCGCGCGTTCACCGCCGCAAACGGATCGGTGATGGCAGTGACGCGATGGAAGCGGCCGGCTAGGCCTTCACTATAGTCGCCAAAAGCCTGCTCGATCCCACCAACGCCACGACCGAGCATGATATTGACGATATGCATGGCACTCAGCCGCGAGCCGGCTGGCGGGAATGCCAAGCTAGCGCGCTGCCAACAATAGCGGGCCGGCCGGAATGGCGCGGTTCCCGGCCCAGGACGCGTTGCGCCGATGTTGCGCCCGCCACCAGCCGTGCCGGGTCGCCCAGGCGGCGCACGGCAAAACGGTACGGCATAGCGGTGCCAGCAGCCGCGAAGGCGGCCTCCTGCAACCTGGGCACCGGCCAGGGCGTCTGGGTGGCCGAGGTGCCGGCCTCGTGCGCAGCCTGCTCCAGCGCACGCAGCGCGACGACATGGGCGGCATCGAGGTCGGTCAGCATATGCTCATAGGCCAACTTGCCACCGCTACAGTGGTTTCCGGGGCGGAGCCGGTGGGTTTTCGAGAACGGCACCGAATCCAGTTTCCGATACAGGGCGGCATTGGCGAAGAGGATAATGCGCTCAATCCCTTCATCACGCAGAGCAGCGAGGAAGAGCACCTTAGCGGAAAAACTGTTGGCGTAGAACTGCAACGGGTCGCACGCGGATTCGTTGACCTCGATGCAGGCGGCTAGGTCGATGACGGCGTGGATGTTTTCCGAGGCCAGGGTGGCTCCCGTTGTGTGGGTGTTGGTTACGTTGGCCTCGACCAGCGGACCCCATCGGACGAAGGGACGGTGGCCGGTGGAGAGTTCCTCCGGCACCACGGGCCGGTAGTCGGAATCGGCCAGGGCCTTGCCGACATACGCGCCGATATAGCCGGCGCCGCCCACCACCAAGACCGCCCCGCTCATCGCTCAGGCCTCCGCGCACAAGATCATGACCGGGATGTGCAAGCCTGCTTAGCCCGGAAGCAAGGGATGCACCCAGGAATCTCTTGCGCTCGAGCCAGGAAGGCCCAAAGTCTGAGTATATGAATTTTCTCGCTCACCTGCCCGACCGTGGCGTGATCTCTGTCGCCGGCCCAGATCGTGTTGCGTTCCTGCAAGGCCTAGTCTCCAACGACGTGGAGCAGGCCGTGCCGGCGCGCGCGGTGTGGGCGGCGCTGCTGTCGCCGCAGGGTAAGTGGCTGGCAGATTTTTTTATCACCGCCGATGGCGAGACCCTGCTGCTGGATTGCGAGCGGGCGCAGGCGCCGATACTGGTCCAACGGCTGTCGCGCTATCGGCTGCGATCACAGGTAACAGTGCGCGATGCCTCCGCCGACTGGGCGGTGCATGCTGCCTGGGGTGGACCACCCGCCAAAAATGCCCAGATCGCCGTCGATCCCCGCCTGCCGGGCGCCGGCTGGCGCGTGCTGCATCCCACGGAGCTACCCGCCACCGCCAGCACCGAGGACTGGGACCGCCACCGCCTCGCCCTCGGCCTGCCGGACGGCTCCCGCGACCTGGAGTCAGACAAGACCTTGCTGCTGGAAGCCGGCTTCGACGAGCTGTCCGGCGTCTCCTGGACCAAGGGCTGCTACATGGGGCAGGAGCTGACGGCGCGAACCAAATACCGTGGCCTGATCAAGCGAAGGCTGGTGCCGGTGCGGGTGGAGGGGGATTTACCCCCGCCGGGCACGCCGGTGACGCGAGCGGGTGTGGAGGTGGGAACATTGCGCTCCGGCCGCGATGGCCGCGCGCTGGCGACGTTGCGGCTAGAGGCGATGGACGGGGTGTTAGTGTGTAGGCACGCACGTCTGATGCCGGAACGACCGGGTTGGATGCGGTTTAGGGAAGTGGTGGAGTAAATGGGGGAGGCCATTGCGTGGAGCGGCGTGTGGGCCATCCAGGGAACCAAAACGCACTAAAGAGCGGGGGGTATACCCACGCCACCATCATGTCGGATTGGAATAGCACTGTGAGCGGTTACTATTACCGAGCTGCGCTTTGTCTCTCAAGCCTCCTTGCGCTCACGACACTTGTGGTGCGGGGCGTCATCGCTCACCCTAATCCAGAAGTGGCCACCTCACTCAATCCGGTTATCACCGCCACATTTATCCTTCCATTAGGCCTTTGGGTCGGAAGCAATTTTATCCGCTATGTGGGGGCGGCATTGTTGGTGCCATGGGCCGGGGGGTTGATCTGGCCTATTATTTCTTCTGGCCTTAGCCTAGACCGTTCGCTCGTGGCATTTTTATTTGTGTTCACGGCATGTCTCTGCCTTTGCATGGCTTGGCTACTGCTTCTATCGAGGAAATTCAGGGCCGAATTTGCCGAGGAGCAGAAATTTCAGCCAAGATACAAAACCCACCTTCGACGTGCATTGCTATGCGCTGCAAGTATCGCAATGGTCATTGGCGCCCTGCATGACATTGCTATCTTATATGGCATTGACCATTGGCTATGAGGGGACTGCCATCCATCATCACTTCGAACAACAGCATCAACTGATCAGCCCCCATGGCCGGTTAGCAGGCCCTTATGCCTAAAGCCGACCATCCCCGCGTCCGATGTCTCCTCCTGCTCCACTGGACAGTTAACCTGACAAACCCATCCATAGGACGACAGCAAAATTCATTATCGCCAGAAGTAGCAATAACCCCGGCCCGCCAAAACCGGCGAGAGAAAGCCCCGCCGTTACCGCCGCACCCGCGACCATGAAACCAGCATTGAGGATGGAATTTGCCGCGATCACCCGGGCCCGCGCTTCCGGTGCAGCGCCATCCTGCACGATCGCGTTCAACGGCACAGAAAAAATCCCACCGCACGCCGCCAGCAGAAACAGATCGGCCAGCATCCGCCAGCCCTGCGGGCTCGCCAACACATCGCCTACATGCGCGAACTGCCCAGCCGCAGTAATGGCATTCACAAAATCCCAGAGGAACAGCGACATACCAAAGCCCGCGAACGGCACGTGCCGCGCGCTCACCTCCCCATGCAGAAGCCGCGCGCACAGCAACGATCCAACGCCCACGCCGATGGTAAAGAACACCAGCAACAAGGTCAGTACGAAGGCATCGCCGCCCAGGGTGGTTGTTGCCAATACCTGTAACTGCGTCAGCAACGTAGCGCCGAAAGCCCAAAACCAGGATGTCCCCAATATCCCCAACCAAACGCCGCGCCGCTCCCGCGCAATACGAGTCAAACTGAGCGATTCGGAAACGAGGTTCCACCCAATGCGCAATCCGGGCGCGCCAGCGGGAGCGGCGGGGATGAAGCGCGCGGCAATCACCCCGGCCACCGACAGCGCTATCGCCATACCTGGCACCATCACCATGCCATAAGGCAGGCTGATCAAGGCACTGCCCAGGATGATGCCCAGCAGGATGGCCACGAACGTTCCTGCCTCGATCAGCCCATTGGCGGCGACGAGCTCTCCCTCCTCCAGATGTTGCGGCATGATGCTAAATTTCAGCGGGCTGAAAAATGCCGCCTGCGTGCCGAACCCGAACAGTACCAGCATCAGTAAGGGCAGGCTGTCGAGAAAAAATCCGATCGCCGCGATGATGGACAGCCCCAACTCCCACCATCGCGTCACGCGGATTAGCCACGCCTTATCTTCCCGATCCGCCCATTGCCCAGCGACGGAGGAGAATAGAATATAGGGCAAAATAAATATGCCCAAGGCGAGCGTAACCAGAACCGGCCCATGCTCCGTCGAGCGATACAGCGCCAGTACGGCCAGCGCATTACGAAAAATATTATCGTTCAGCGCCCCCAGCGCCTGGGTGACAAACAGCGGCAGAAAGCGACGGGATACCAGCAACGGCGACCACATCGACCCCGTCCTTTTTGCTACATGCGCCGTTTGGTCAGCAGCACGCCGCTTTTCTCGAACGCCACGATTTCATCCTGGGTATAGCCATGTTTTGCCAACACCGCCGCGCCATGTTCGCCGAATTTCGGCGGTAGAGCCCGCATACCGCCAGGAGTACGGGAGAATTTGATCGGTGTGCCAAGGCCCTTGTACCAATCTAGCTCCGTCACCATCTCTCGATGCGCGGTATGCGGTGCCGATGTGGCTTCATCGGCCCAGAGCACCGGACCAGCGGGCACCCCGTTGCGGATCAGCCGGTCCGCTAGCGAATGCCCATCCTGCGTGGCGAAGGCCCGGGTGAGTGCCTCTGTCAGCACATTACGGTTGATATTGCGTTTGCCATTATCGGCAAAGCGCGGGTCATCCGCCATCTCCGGCTTACCGATAAGATCACACAGTTTGCGAAATTGGCCGTTATTGCCTGAGGCGATGAAAATCTCACAGGTTTGCGTCTTGAACTTGTCGTATGGCACCAGATTGGGGTGCGGATTGCCGGTGCCTTTCGGGCGCGTGTTATTGAGAAAGTAATTGGGTGCCTGCGGATGCAGCAACGCCATGCCGCAATCATAAAGCGCCATATCCAGATATTGCCCAAGGCCGGAGATTTCGCGCTCACGGAGCGCCATCAGGATACCGACGGTGGAGTAAAGTCCGGTTCCCATGTCCACCACCGCAGTGCCCAACCGCATCGGCCCGGTGCTGGCATCGCCGTTCACGCTCATCAACCCCACCATGGCCTGCAGGATCGCGTCATAGCCCGGCAACCCACCCAGCGGGCCATCGCCGCCAAAGCCCGATATTCGGCAATGGATCAGGCGCGGAAATTTTTTCGATAACAAGTCCGCATATCCTAGGCCCCATTTTTCCATCGAGCCAGGCTTGAAATTCTCGATGATCACATCGGCGCCGTCCAGAAGTTTCAGCAGAATCTGCCGGCCTTCCGGTTTGCCGATATCCAGCGCGATGGATTTCTTATTGCGATTGATGCCGATGAAATAGCTAGCATCGTCACCATGAAAGGGTGGGCCCCAATCGCGCACCTCATCGCCTTGCGGCGGTTCGATTTTGATCACTTCCGCGCCATGATCAGACAGGATCATCGTGCAATAGGGACCACCCAGAACACGGGTCAGATCGATAACTTTCAGCCCGGCCAGCGCGCCGGCAGAACGGGCGAGGCCCTTGCCGGCTGACCCGGACTTGATGGAATCATCCATGTTGTGGCGTTCTCCAGGAATTTCGATAGTCGTATTCAACACAGTCCGGCCGGGTTCGAACAGAGTATCGATTCAGGCGGCAAAAGCGGAATCATCCAGCGTAGCGGACCCACCATGGCACGCCACGTGGGCCAGGGCAGCGGCCTGCGGCAGGATGTGGGTCTCGTAAAAATGCACCGTGGCCAGCTTGGCGCGAAGGAAATTTTCATCCGCATCACCAGCGGCCAACGCCTCGGTCGCGGCGCGCGCGGCGCGGGCCATTTGCCAGCCACCGGCAACGATGCCCAGCAACTTGAGCACCGGCACCGAGGCCGCCGCTGTGGCGCGCGGGTCCTGCCGATGGGTGGCGAGAACCCAATCGACGGTAGTTTCTAGGGCGGTGATGGCGTCGGCCAGCTCCGCGCCGCCACACGCGGCTACGACGCGGATTTCGGCGATCAACGCCCGCGCGGCGGCACCGTTGTCTCGCGTCAGCTTTCGCCCGATCAGGTCATTGGCCTGGATGGCAGTGGTGCCTTCATAGATCGTCAGGATACGCGCATCGCGGTAGTGCTGCGCCGCGCCGGTTCCCTCGATAAAACCCATGCCGCCATGCACCTGCACGCCGAGCGAGGCGATCTCGATCGCGCTTTCGGTGCACCAGCCTTTCACCACCGGAATCAGTAATTCGGCACGGGCCAACTGACGCGCGCGTTCATCGTCATCCGCATGCCGGCGTGACGCATCCAGTGTCGCGGCGGTCACATAGGCCAGCGCGCGCATCGCCTCAGTGCGCGATTTCATCTCCAGCAGCATGCGCTTGACATCGGGATGGCGGATGATTTCTACGCGCGGACCATTGCGCACATCGATCTCCGTTCCCTGTACCCGCGTCCGCGCGTAGGCCAGCGCCTGCTGATATGCGCGCTCGGCAATGGCAACGCCTTGCAGTCCGATGGCGAAGCGCGCGGCGTTCATCATGATAAACATATATTCCAGGCCACGATTGGCATCGCCGATCAGCTCACCCAGCGCGCCCTCATTATCGCCGAAGGCCAGCACCGCGGTCGGGCTGGCATGAATGCCCAGCTTATGTTCAATGGAAACGCAGCGCACATCGTTGCGCGCACCAAGTGACCCATCGTCGTTCACCAAAAATTTCGGCACCACAAACAGGGATATTCCCTTCACCCCTTCCGGCGCGTCCGGCAGGCGGGCCAGGACCAGGTGAACGATATTGTCCGTCAGGTCATGCTCGCCATAGGTGATGAAAATCTTCTGGCCATGGATACGATGGAACGTGCCATCGGGTACCGCGCGCGCGCGGATCGCGGCGAGATCGGAGCCGGCCTGGGGTTCCGTCAGGTTCATCGTGCCGGTCCAGCTACCCTCGATCATGCGATGCAGATAACGCGATTTTTGCGCCACCGTGCCGCACAGGCTCAGCGCCTCGACCGCACCGCGCGTCAATAATGGGCAGAGGCTAAAAGCCAGATTAGCCGATTGCCACATTTCTTCCACTGGTGTGGCAACAGCAGCCGGCAGGCCCTGGCCGCCATATTCCGCCTCGCATGCCAGTGCGTTCCAGCCCCCGGTGACGAATTGCGCGTAAGCCTCTTTGAAGCCATCCGCCGTGGTGACGACGCCATTGGTATGGCATGCCCCCTGGCGGTCACCAACAACATTCAGCGGGGCCAGCACGCCGGCAGCGAATTTTCCCGCTTCCTCCAGAATGGCATCAGTTAGCTCCGGGCCAACATGCTCGCAACCCGGCAAGGCGGCAACGCGATCCAAGCCAACAAGATCGCGAAGAACAAACCGCATATCCCTGAGCGGAGCGGCATAGGTCATGAGACATACTTTCGGCTGATCGGGGGATTATTCATTGGCGGTTTTCCCCGCCGCGGCAAAGGGGCGAAATGGCCCACTCGACCCGGCGCGTCTGGACTTGTATCAGGGCGCCGCGACGACAGGAAGTTGCTGCCCGACGATGACCGTGATGGGACTGCTCCTTCGCATCAGCGAAATTTGCTACTTGCATGAGCTGGCCATGCTGTTGGCCCCACTGTCCTTGGCCCCGCTGTCCTTGGCCGGGCTGGCCGGTGCGTGGTCGGTGGGACATCCGGAGGTCAGCACCGATACCGACCAGATGTTCGCCGCCAGCCTGCCCTGACGCGCGCACCAGATCGCGATAGACCGCGATTTCCCGCAATTCCGCGCTCCTCTGGTCACGGTCGTGGACAGCCCCCCAAAGCGGCCGAGGCCGCCTAGGACATGGCACCGATCCAGACCGCCGGCACGCGCATCAGCGCCGTGACCTCGACGACACGCAGGTCGACAACCATCATAAGAGGCAATCGCAAAAACACAGGCACGATTTCGAAATAAGTATAGACCTTGCCGTTATAGGCAAACCCTTCGCCTCGATTGCCTTGGCGTCGACATCAAAAGTGCCACAAGAAGATGTGCCCACATGCTGTTGAACAGCAGGTCGCATTCCATCGTGATCAACAGCGTCCCCTCGCCACGCGTCATGACGAACGCATAATAAACCAATGTAAATCCAAGGATCAGAAATAGCAGCGTGCAATCGCGCCTGCCGTGTCTCCCGGTTGTCCGGAACGATATCGGCACGCCACGGCACCCGACCTATGCCGCGAGTGGATAAAGCCGGCGCAATTCCGTACCCAAAAACGCTGCCAACGCGCCAGGGCCGGAGCGATCGGTGCCAGCGCGCCCGGCACGCACCTCCGCCTCCGGATTATAGTTCGTGTTGGTATTCACGTCATAAGTCCAAAGCCGGTCATGCACATCGCGAATAAACTCAATGCCCGCTACCTCGACCCCATTCTCAGCCAGAAAGCGTTCGAATTTCGTGCGCAACGCAGCGGGAATACCATCGGATAAAATCTCGAACTTATGAAGCGGCGTCGCACTCACCGGGCAGGCCAGGTCGCCGATCTCGCAGGCTTCCGCTGGGCATAATTCAAATCCCTCGGAGGTATCGACACGCACGGCATAGAGAAATTTGCCGCCGATGAATTCGGCGCGTGTGATGCAGGGCTCCGGCGCGCGAATATAATCCTGCAACAGCACCAGCCCATCGGCGGGTTCATCGTATTCATCGCTCTGCACGTGCCGCCGCAGACCATCGAAGGTGTGAAACAGCCTCACCCCCAACCCCTTGCCGCCACGATTGGGTTTCAGGATCATCGGCCGATCAGCGAAGTAAATGCGTGCCGCGTCCAGCACGCGCTCACGCCCGCTCACCAGGATGCTACGCGGGGTCACCACGCCCCGCGCCTCCAGAGCCGCATATTGTCGCGCCTTGCTGATTTCTAGATCCAGCGCGCTGGAGCCATTGATCACAAGTCGCCCATGCGCCGCCAGCCAGGCTAGAACGCCGGCGGTCAGCTCAGCGGCATAGCGATGATTACGGGTATGCGACGACGCACTCATGCGATTATAGAAAACCCCCTCCGGTGGCGCGGTCGAAAGATCGTAAATCCCGCCATCCATGAACCATTCCGTCCAGGGCAGGGCGCGTTGATCGAACGCGGCGGCCAGCGGCGGCAGCCAAAGTGGGTTTTCGTGCAGGACATGAATGCGGCTCATCGCGGCGCTCCCGGCCAAGTGGGGCCCGCAGTGAAAGGTTTTTTGCTCCGCCCCGCAACCCCACTCACATTGCCCAGCGCAAGGTTAGGGCGGACCAGCACTTTATTCATGAGGCCGATCATGGAAATGACGATGGATGGACAGAGCCTTTCTGACCTGAGGCAAGCCGTGGCGCTTCTTGAGGCAGGCGCGACTGACCAGCAGTTGGCAGAAATGCTTGAGGAGGTGACGATCACCCTAGACGGCATTTACGAAGGTCCTGCGGGTTGGCAGATTGCCCCTGAATTAGCCCATCTCTTCCAAGAGATCGCTTCGGCTTTGGTACGCGAACGGCTACGAGATCGCAGCGGATTCTAAGGCTAGCTGGTGGTACCAGCGGGGCTGCTATCTCAGATGGCTGAGGCGCAGCGTCTATCCCGGGAATGGAAGCCGAAGCCGGCGAGGTAATGCCCCGCCTCGCACCCAAATCGCCCATCGCCGTGGCCGCCTACACCAGCCTCGTTACCAGCAGCATGGCGGGGGACGCGCCACTTGCCCTGGATGTGGCGACGGTCAAGGCTTTGCTGGCCTAAACCCTCTATTTCAGCTTCTGCAATTCCATGCGCATGGTACCGAAAATGGTGCTGGCGAATTCCACCCTGATCGGAATGGGCGGCAGGCGTTCATCCACCTTGGCAATCCAGGCTGTGGCCAAGCGCGGCTGAGTGGCGCGGGCGCGATCATCGCCATGACGGACCCCGGCAATCAACCGGCTTTCCAGCCCGCATTGCAGCGATTCGATCTCCTGCCCTGCATGGTTCACGCGTGCGGCGCCTATGGTGCGGGATGACCAATCCAGCCGCCGCCTGCCATCAAATATCGGCCCCGCAACATCGCAGCGCCCGGTTTGCGTGACGGTGCGCGACATCAGCGCAAAGGCTGAGAGCCCATCAATGGCCCCACGCCGCGCTGGCAGCGGCACGAGTTCATTTATGATGCCCTCGGGCGGTTCCATTTCCACCGCCAGGGGCATGCCTTCCCGGTAAAGCAGCACCATACGCCTGGCATCACCGCGCCAATTGCCCTCCGCCTGGAAGCGCTGCGGTGCAACACCTTCCACGCGCCAACTTCCTTCGACTTCCGATCGGATTTCATGCGAGGCGAAAATGCGGCCAATGCCAACCGCACGGCTGATCGAGCGCATCCAATAGCCATCCGGCCGGTTTTCGAATTGGGCAGTGATTTCTACCACGGCGATACCGGTTTGGGTGACTTGATACACCGCCTCCACCGCCCTGGCCGGAGAAAACCTGACGGCCGCCAAAGCCAAAATAAGGACAAGACAAGGCTTCAGGACGGATTTCATAACGCCTGTCTTTATCCGAAGCAGCGCAAAAAGGGAAACTTCCCGGCGGGTCTCAATTGGGGAAACTTTCCTGACCTGAACGGGTCCAACCCTATCCGATGTCATCCAGAGAAAGCGCTAAACCATCAGGAACGGCACAGGCCCTTGAATGCGGGTCATTACTGCCTTTTCAACTGCCGCGCGTTGTCCCCTCGGCCATATCAGACATGGTACGAAGACCAAGAGTGAACTAACGTCCCAACCTGACCAGTCGTCGGGGCAAATCAGGAATGGACGCTATCAGTCCGCGACGGAGGCCGCTACGCTCCGATCACCGTGACAATACCGTCTCATCAACTTGCAAACATCAGCACAACAGGAAGGAAGCGAACAATGGCGCTCTACATGTATCAAGCAGCCTACACTGCAGAATCTTGGGCCGCCCAGCTCAAAAATCCGCAAAACCGAATCGACATCGTCGGTCGTGCTACGACGAAGGCCGTTGGGGGCAAATTAGTTGGAGGCTGGTATTGCTTCGGTGACTACGATATCGTCCTCGTCGTCGATGTCCCGGACAATGAGAGCATGGTCGCGGTTGCGTTGGCCCTTGCTGCTGGCGGCGCCATTAAGTCCGCCAAAACGACGGTGCTGATGTCCGGGGCCGAGGCCGTGGCGGGCATGCAGAAAGTGACCAAGGTCGCGAAAACGTATAAACCTGCCCGATAGGCATTCGGTCTAGCTGCGATCCCCGGAGTGGTGGAAAACATGGCCATCACTCCCCCAGCACTAGGACGGCGCTGTCACGTTGCCAAACGAGGGACGCCAGAATTCATGGCCCCGAGATGTTGTTAAGCGACCACGACCTGCCAAGTGCCCATCGCTGCAGCACGAAAACATCGTTTGAAGACATTTGTATACGTAGTGGGCTGCTTGTGTGTTAGGCAAAGCAGGGGGTGGCGCCCGGTAGGGGTGCGGCGGCGGTGGCTTTATAAGCCTATGGGAGGGATCCAGACGCCGGTCTTTCTGCGGCGGGACACCTCTCGATGTTGAGGCAGAAGCGGGTCAATCGGCCTGTTCAATAGCGAGCGCATACTGCAATCCCGTATTTTGAATTTTACCCTAAGCGCATCTTTGTGTGCTTGGCACCTGCGACTAGCGGATAGCAATGGTTAGGCGTTCAGCAGCAGAGAGGCGTACAGCCCAGTCACAGATTGTGGGCTTAATTGTGGGCTAATGAATGATCTGGATATTTATTATCGATAATACAAATAATTATATATTGTTATTGGCGGAAACTCACGCCGCGCAGCACGTAGGAGACAAAATGAAACCGATCGTCGCGATCTTGGCACAAGGCACTATGGGCGCGGGCATCGCCCGCCGCCTGACGGAAAACGGTGTGGAGGTCCGCACCTCCCTCGCCGGGCGCAGCGCCGGCTCCGCGCGGCGCGCGAAAGCAGCCGGCATGATCGATGCGACCGAGGCACAACTAGCAGAGGCTGATTTCTTCTTCTCCATCGTTCCGCCGGGTGATGCGCTGGCGCTGGTGCAACGCCTCACGCCGGCTTTCAGCGCCGCCAACCGCAAGCCGGTCTATGTCGATTGCAATGCGGTCAACACCGAAACCGCGCGTCGCATCGATACGACAGTGAGCCAGACCGGGGCGCCTTTCGTCGATGGCGGCATCATCGGCGGCCCGCCGCATCCTTTGGTCACGCACCCCAACGATGCTGGCCCCCGACTCTACGTCGCCGGCCCGAACGCGGATCGCTTGCTGCGGCTACGCGAATACGGCCTCGATATCCGCGTTCTGAGCGGCCCGCCGGACGCAGCATCGGCGCTAAAAATGTCCTATGCGGGCATCACCAAGGGTTTTACCGCGCTCGGCTCTATCATGCTGCTGGCGGCGGTGCGCACCGGCACTGCGCCCGATCTTTATGCGGAGCTGGCCGACAGCCAGAAAGCTCTGCTGGGCTGGCTCAACGGCTCCATCCCGCGCATGTATGACAAGGCTTATCGCTGGGTAGCGGAGATGGAGGAGATTTCCGGCTTCGTCGGCAAGAACCTAACCGATTCCGAGGTCCACTCCGCCTTCGCCAAATTCTACGCGCGCATGGCCGACGACAACGACGGGCGCAAGGAAGAAATCGGCATGCTGAGCGGCTTCTTGAAGACGGACGCCAAGCCCTGATGCCGCTCACCATCCTGGCCAGCGCCCCGCGCCTGCAACAGATTCTGCCAGACGTCATGGCGCATCACTAGGCCGGCCAGCACCAGAGAGCGGCCGCGCTGATCCGCCGCGCGCTGGTGATGGCGCCGAATTTTCTACCGCTCATCTCAATCGCGGTAATGCGCTGATCGGCCTGGGGGATGCGGCCGGTCAAATTCCTGGATCTTCGATACGAAACGCTGGCGGAGGATCTGGAAAGCCAGAGGCGCCGACTGATCGATTTCCTGGGTCTGGAATGGGACGGCATACCTGGAATTTCACCGCACCGAACGCGCCGCGGTCACGCCCAATACGCGGGGCGTGCTCCAGCCACTCTATAACCGCGCCTTGGGGTGGTGGCGGCTTTACAAACAGCACCTTTCCCCACTCTTCACCGCGCTGGCCGGTACCGGCCCCAAGGTTAAGCTAGTCGCTTATTTTCGACCGCGGCCGAGCCAAGTCACGGTGACATTACCGCGCGGACGGGCACGGCAAGCCAGGGTTTGCCCGGCCTTGGCCTGCTCCGGCAACAGCGACGCATCGCCGCGCGGCAACAGCGAAACCTTACCCGCGTCGAGACGGCAGATGCAGGTGCCGCAATTGCCGCTGGCGCAGGCATAGGGAAAATCGACCCCGGCCATGATGGCGGCGTGCAACACGGTTTCGTTCACTGCGCAGTCGATCGTCTTCTTGACGTTGGCGATGGTAAGGCGATGGATTTTCAGGGTGCGGGCCATGGTTGCGTGCTTTCAGATCAAGGCCATCTTCCGGCGCGGCGCACAGGCGCGAACAGATTTATATTGCGCATGATACCAGACCACCCCCGGGAAATTCGCCTGCGTATAGCCATAGATGGCGAGGCCGATGGCCGGTTCATTTCCGACAACTTCCGTACTGTGGATATCGTGGTCGGCCATGGCCATGCCGGTACCGGGTTCCACCATCACTTCTCCCACCTTCAACACCGCAGCGCGGCCGGGCTTGCCGCCATCATCGGTGCGGCGGAAGAATTCGTGGCGTTCGCGGCCAGAGATCGCGGCGTTGACGCACCAGATGCCGTGATCATGCGGCGCGGCTTCCTTGCCGGGCATGTTGATCGTCAGATAGAGACCGTGGCCATCATTCTCCTCCACCAGCAGCGGGTGGGTACGGCCTTGCGCGACGGGCATTGTGAAATCTGCAAGCGGAAATAATTCGGTTCGTTTCGCCAAAGCCACCAGCTTGAGCTTGATCGCATGCAGGGCACTGGGCGAAATTCCCTCCGACGCGGTGATGGCATGCACGTCTTGCAAAAATTTGGCGCTGGCTTTCTGGCGGCGGGCGGCGATGCTCATGTGGATCCTGCGATTACGGGGGTGAGGGTCAGAGAAATGTATACCCGAGGTTATGAGAAGTGTCCGCATTGCGGCAAGCGATTATCTCTCAGCTCGGCTTGGCGGGAGTGGTGCAACCCGGCATAAGCGGCCCATGCCCCTGTCCCCCTTCCTGTCGGCCATGGCGTCCGCCGCGTTGCCGTTGTTGCGCCTGATCGATGCGGAGCGCGCGCATGGAATCGCCCTGCGCGCGCTGGCGTTCGGGTTGGGCGGGGCGGACGGAACGGCGGACGATCCGATCCTTGCCGTATCGGCCTTTGGGCGCACGTTCAAAAATCCCATCGGATTGGCGGCAGGGTTCGACAAGGATGCGGTGGCCGTGGCGCCGCTGATGCGGCTCGGTTTCGGTTTCGTGGAAACCGGCACGGTGACGCCACGTCCGCAAGCAGGCAATCCTCAACCCAGGCTGTTTCGCTTGGCGGAAGACGCCGCCGTGATCAACCGCATGGGATTCAACAATGGCGGGCTGGAGGCATATCGCGCGCGCCTGGCCAGGCTGGACCGGCGCGATGTTCCGCTCGGCGCCAATGTCGGCATCAACAAGGTTGGCGCCGATCCCGAACGCGACTATCCGGCGCTAATCGCGGCGGTCGCGCCGCACGCCGATTACGTGGTGATCAATGTCTCCTCGCCCAACACACCCGGGCTGCGCGACCTGCAAGGCGAGGAACGGCTGCGTGCCATCCTGACTGCGGTCAGAGCCAATGTGGCGCGCCATCCGCCGTTGCTTGTGAAGGTGGCGCCGGATCTGTCCGACCAAGGTCTAGCCAGTGTAGTGGAAACCTGCGTGGCGGCTGGCGTGGCCGGACTGATTGTTTCCAACACCACGATCTCCCGCCCGCCCGGCTTGCGTTCGCACCATACGACGCAGCCTGGCGGCCTGTCGGGCGCGCCCTTATTCCGGCTTTCCACCGCCAAGCTGGCGCGTGCCTATCTACTGGCGCAAGGGCGGCTGACCCTGATCGGCGCCGGTGGCATTGCCTCTGGCGCCCAGGCAATGGCAAAAATCCAGGCCGGTGCGCATCTAGTGCAGCTCTATACTAGCTTCGCCTATGACGGACCGGCGCTAATCCCGCGCATCAAGCAGGAACTGGCGACAGAATTGCGCTCGGCCGGCTTCGTGCACGTGGAAGATGCCGTCGGCGTGGCGGCAGAGCAAATGTCAGGAATCTACCGATGAAACATTTTTCTGGGTTTGCCCCGCTCGCCGAACATTATGACGGGTTCATTCTGGATTTGTGGGGCGTTATCCATGACGGGATAAACCCGTTACCGGGGGCGGTGAACACGCTCATGCGCATGAAGACGATGGGCAAGCGTTCGGTTTTACTTTCCAACGCGCCGCGCCGGGCCTGGGCGACGCAGGCCCTGATGCGCAACATGGGCATCGGCGACGATCTTTATGACGGCATCCTGACCAGCGGCGAGGCGGTCTGGCTGGCACTGCGCGCTCGCCCGGATAACTGGTGGGAAGAGCTCGGCCACCGCGTGTTCCATCTGGGGCCGGAGCGCGATCGCAACGTGATGGACGATCTGGGCCTGACCGTGGTGGACAGCCCGGCGGCGGCCAGCTTCGTACTAAACACCGGGCCGGACGATCTGCGCGATCCCACCAGTTTGACGGAGTTCGAGAACCTGTTGCGCGCCTGCCTCGCCGCGCGCCTGCCCATGGTGTGCGGCAATCCTGACATGGCGGTGATCCGCGGCGGCACGCGCATCATGTGTGCCGGCGCCCTGGCCGAACGCTATGTGGAACTGGGCGGCAATTGCCGCATGCTCGGCAAACCCGATCCGGCGATCTATGGTCCGGTGCTGGAAATGCTGGGCGTGGCGAAGCCGCGCGTGCTCGCAGTGGGCGATGCGCTGGCCACCGACATTTCCGGCGCGTCGCGCGTAGGTATCGATTCCTGCTGGGTGCTGGGCGGCATCCATCTCGCGGCAACCGGCGGCGATATGGCCCTCGCGGAGGTCGAGGCGCGTGCGCAAGGGCTAGCGCCGGTGGCAATTATGCCTTCGTTTAGGTGGTAGCGCGGCGATCCGATAGGCTTCCCCCGCACCAACAACATCGAGGAACGCCATGAGCCTGACATTGGAAGACGCTAACCGCGTGATCGCCGGCACCTTCGCCAAGGCGCGCGCGCTGAATATCCGCGTCAGCGTCGCGGTCTGCGATGCTGGCGGGCGGCTATTGGCGTTTCAGCGCATGGACAATGCCATCTGGGCCAGCGTCTATGGCAGCCAGGGCAAGGCCATCGCCTCCTCTGCCTTTGGCCAGCCGAGCGGCGATCTGACGGCGCGGGCCGACCACCCGACGCCGCGCGGCATCCAGGCCGCCGAGGGCGAACACATGATCATGGGCCGGGGCGCGGTGCCGATCCTACGTGGTGGCATCGTCATCGGCGCCTGCGGCGTGGGCGGCGGCACCGGACAGGAGGACGAGGACTGCGCCCGCACCGGGGTGGCCAGTTTGTAGCGCGCTTCCGCCGCGTCGCCGGCCATGGCAGCATGAAGGCAATAAAAGGGGAAACGGGCCATGAGACTCGCTTGTAAGGTCGCCATCATTTCCGGCGCCGCATCGGGCATGGGTTCCGCCACCGCGCGGATGTTTGCGCGCGAGGGCGCGAAAGTCATCGTCGCCGACCTGCTGGAGCATGAGGGCAAGCAGGTCGCCGACAGTCTGGGCGGCAACGGTCATTTCGAAAGGCTGGACGTGACCGACGAGGCAAGCTGGGAAGCCACCATCGCCAACACCGTACGGCATTTCGGCAAGCTGGATATCCTGGTCAACAATGCCGGCGTGTCCGGCAGCGCGGAGCAGGATATGTTCAGCACCGCAGCCTGGAACCGCATCATGGATATCAACGCGACGGGCGTGTTCCTGGGCATGAAGCATGCGCTGCCAGCGATGATCTCTGGTGGCGGGGGGTCAATCGTCAATCTCTCCTCCGTCGCCGGGATCGCGGGCAGCCATAACGTCCACATGGCCTACCATGCCTCAAAGGCCGCGGTACGGCTGGCGACGAAGGCGGCCGCGGTGCAGAACGCGCGCCACAAGGTCCGAGTTAATTCGATCCATCCCGGCATGATGCCGGCAATGCGGACATCCGGACGCACCGCCGATCCAGTCACCCGCGCCGAGCGCCTGCGCAGCGTACCAATGCGCCGTGCGGGAGAAGTCAACGAAGTGGCCTACGCCATCCTGTTCCTGGCCTCTGATGAGGCCTCCTACATCACCGGTGCCGAGCTGCACGTCGACGGCGGGGCAATGGCCCTGTAATACCGGCCTACTCCCGACGAGTGCCCGGTTGGGAAGAACGATCAGCCCAACCCAACCACGATCAATCTGCGGCTTCAGCTTCCTCGGTTTCGCCAGGGCTAACCATCATAGCGTTGGCAACCACGCCGGATTGATCGCGGATCTTGGCCTCGATCGCGTTGGCGATGTCTGGGTGATCGCGCAGGAACTGCTTGGCGTTTTCCCGCCCCTGGCCGACGCGCTGGCTGTCATAGCTGAACCAGGCGCCGGATTTCTCCACCACATTGGCCTTCACGCCAAGATCAATCAGCTCGCCCACCTTGCTGATGCCCTCACCATACATGATGTCGAATTCCACTTGTCGGAATGGCGGCGCCAGCTTGTTCTTCACCACCTTCACCCGCGTCTGGTTACCGGTGGCTTCCTCGCGATCCTTGATCTGGCCGATGCGGCGAATTTCCATGCGCACGGAGGCATAGAATTTCAGCGCATTGCCGCCGGTGGTGGTTTCCGGATTGCCGAACATCACGCCAATCTTCATGCGGATCTGATTAAGAAAGATCAGCATGGTGTTGGAGCGCGAGACTGAACCGGTGAGTTTCCGCAATGCCTGGCTCATCAGCCTGGCATGCAGGCCCATGTGAGAGTCACCCATTTCGCCTTCGAGTTCGGCGCGCGGCACCAACGCCGCAACGCTATCGATCACCACCACGTCGATGGCACCGGAGCGGACTAGCGTGTCGCAAATCTCCAGCGCCTGCTCACCGGCATCGGGTTGGCTGATCAGCAGATTATCGACATCGACACCCAGCTTGCGGGCATAGATCGGGTCGAGCGCATGTTCGGCGTCGATGAAGGCACAGGTACCGCCGCGCTGCTGCGCCTCCGCGATGGCGTGCAGGGCCAGGGTGGTCTTGCCGGAACTTTCCGGGCCATAGATTTCGATGACACGCCCTCGTGGCAATCCGCCAATGCCGAGCGCCAGATCCAGCCCCAGCGAACCGGATGGAATCACGGCGATCTGCTCATCGCCGCCGCGCGCGCCCATGCGCATGATGGAGCCCTTGCCGAAAGACCGCTCGATCTGCGCCAGCGCGGCATCCAGCGCCTTGTTCTTGTCCATCGACTTCTCCATCGCATTTCCATCCATGGTCCGGCCAATCGGGCTATTTACAACCTATAGGAGTATACTAACAAAACTTACTCTCCTCATGATTGCTAAACACCACCCTGGCATAAAGGCGAACGTTGCCGCAACACTTGGTTGAGAGCCTCGCTAATAAAGTGTTTATGTTATGTTCTCATTTAACGCGGCTGACAAGAATATTTTCAGAAAATCCGACGGATATTTTAATCCGCCGGTACGGCATGACTGTCTCCCCCACCGGGGCCTGCAAGGCTTTCATCGTGTAAGGCATTGGCAAAAGTAATATTTTCGTAATTCATGACCGTACGCAGCCACTCATTCGCATAGTCGGAAATCTGGATCGCCGGCAATCCCGGCTGGCCCTCGCGCAGGGCACATACCAAGCTCGGGCCGTCCATTCCTGGCATGGCGGCGTCGGAAATCACCGCCGATAGGTGTTTGTCCGCATGCTCGCCTTGCTAGGCCAGCACCGATTCGCCCGAGCCGTGGACCAACACCTCTCAGCCCTACCGGCGCAGCGCGCCAGCAATAAGGGCACTGACCATCTCCTCGGCATCCAACACCAAGATCATCCCCGTCCCCGGCGCGACGTTCGCCCCAGCTGTCCCGATGGCCGGGGCCGGGGCCGGGGCTAGATCGGCGGTGGCGAATTGCCCTTCCGGCACATAGAGGACGACCGGCAGGTTCAGCCCGCCGCGCTGCGACCAGTTGCCGATGCGGCCGGAATAAATATCCTCAGATCTGCGCCAGCGACAGAAATTTCACAGGTTAGCGATTGTGCGCCACGTGGAAACGCGTTGCATAATAGAATTGCGCCTCTGAAGTTTTTCGCGGCACCGCATAGGATGTCTCCGCCGTTGCGCCTTCCGCTGGCGCGACGGTGACAACATCCATCCGTCCCACGCCCTGGGAGAAATTTGTGTTCGAACGTTGCGGGCTGACATGGCCGAACTCACCCATCTTGCGCCCCGGCTCGACCACATGCAGGTCGAACTGCACCTGACCGCGCTAAAGGTCATATAGATTGCAATAAACCACAAAAATTTCCTGGCTCTCGTTCGACCAAATTCTATCCTTGCGGCGACCCCGCAACCGATGCGGCCATATTCGGTTACGATTCCGGCGATGAATCGTGTATTCAAGACAATAATTTCCGAGCCCGCTGCGGGAAACAAGCATCCAACAATGATTATAATTTTTTAGCCATTAACAATAAAGCAATGAAAATGGACGTAATTCCAGAAATCATGTGCAGTCGATGATTGAAATTCACTTACCAAATTGATGATTCAGAAAAAAATCAAAACTTCCGCGACACCGTGATTTGCTGCCGCATCGCCCCAACCAGCGCCTGCACATCATGGCCGTTTCTCGCCAGGTAAGAAGCGTAATCCGATCGCTGTGTTAGCCGCATGCTAGTCCCCTCGACGATTACATCGACGATCTTCAGCGCTCCATTCGCCTCCGCCACTACCCAGGCGACGTTGGCCGGCAGATTGTTGGGCAGCATCACCACTGTCATCACATGCTCGCCGTTATCGCGAACCTGTGTGGCGCCCATGGTGAACGCCCCACCCTGATATGCGCCAATCCTAGAGGTGATTTGGGTCAGCAGCACATCATGGAATAGCACAATGTATTCGCGCATCTGCTCTGCCGTCGCGGCGCGCCCGAACCGCCCCAGCGCGAACCGCCCCACTCCCTCCACATCCACCGCCGAATCGATTACCTGGCGCAGTCGGGCCTTCTTCTCGTCCATGCTCTCAGAACCATTGACGATCGCCACCATCTGCTCCGTGGCACTCCGCACCAACGCCGCTGCCCGGGCATCGGCCTGCGCCCGCGCCGGCCCCGCTAACATCACGGTCCCTATTGCGGCCCTCATTGTAGCCAGCAAAACCCGACGAGACATAGAGCAAGCTAACAAACCAACTGGCACGGATATCATCCCTGCGAAAAACACCATATTGGACCAGCGAACCAGCCTGGCCGACATGTTATTGCTCTAATCACATTCAGCCGATTCTTGCCATAGGGGAAAGCGTTACAATGGGTTAAGATCCCGGTTATCTGGCAACCAGTAATCCAGCGACCCATCTGGGCGCAGAGGTTGGGGCGCGGTGACCAGAAAGGAACAGCCAACCGTCTCAGCGCGCCGACCGGCTGAACTAGTTCGGCTCCCTCACGCGTTTGTCGTCCCGCACTTCCTGCACCCGCGCGGCACGACGCTGACGATACAGGCTGCGGAACGTCGCATAGGGATCCAGCGCGATCTTCTGGATGCTGTCCACGCCATCCAGCACCCGCTCGCGCCCATCCAGCGCACTCAGGCCCCTCCGGCTCCAATGGAATAAGGTCTTATCCGTGCCGCTAACCACCCAGGTCCAGGGATCGGTGGCGATGTTGGCCCCGAACCCCACCAGATCGCGCGGGTTGGACGGCCCCAGGATCGGCAGGAACAGGAACGGCCCCTCATCTACACCCCATAACGCCAGGGTGGTACCGAAGTCATTGTCATGATGCTGCCAGCCCCATTCCTTCGCCACGTCAATCAACCCGCCCAGCCCGAACACCGTGTTGATCAAGAACCGCATGAAGCTGTCCTCGGCCCGGACCGGCTTGCCCTGTATCATGTCATTGGCCATGATCACCGGCGTGGCCATGTTTGTCAGCAAGTTGTGCACACCCTCGCGCACCAGCTGCGGTATCACCGCGCGATATCCCTGCGCCAACGGCCGCATCACTACCGTGTCGATCCCGCTATGAATCTGGTACATGACCCGGTTCGTCGGCTCCAGCGGATCGTTGATTTCCTGGAAATCCGCCGTGGCAGCGGCATCGCTGGCGGGCGGCGGGGTCGCACAACCCGTCAATCCAACGGCGAGAAATACGGCTAGCACAAAAGCTGGCACGACAGAGGCCCGCTTGGGGGAAAAATATGTCACGACGCGTAACTTATCCTTGAAGACTAAATTTACAACAGGCAAGCCTAAGCCGACCGCGTCAGAAAGTGAAATATCCCAGATGTCCACACAGCGTGGCATTTTGGAGACAGATGCCTGATTGTTTTCCACTATCCAGCCAATCCTCGCCCAGTAACCCAACTACATTACATCAAGGCGCATGACCAACATCCTCCTCTCCCAGCCAGGCGCCTCCACCCTGCAACGCTGGCTCACCGGCCCGCGCTTCGGCCCGCTGCCCGCGCGCGGTGCCAGCCTGGCGCCCCCGGCCCTGTCCTTCGAATTCTTCCCGCCCCGCACGGAGACGCTGGAGACTCAGCTCTGGGCCGCCATCCACCGCCTCGAACCCTTGGCCCCGCGATTCGTCTCGGTCACCTACGGCGCCGGCGGCACCACGCAGGCCCGCACCCACGCCACCGTCGTCCGGCTAGTCACAGAAACCGGTCTGACCCCGGCCGCCCACCTCACCTGTGTCGGCGCCACGCGCGACGAGGTGGACGCCGTCGCCCACCGTTACTGGGAAGCCGGGATCCGCCACATCGTCGCCCTGCGCGGTGATCCTCCACCTGGCACCGAATACGCCCCGCATCCCGGTGGCTATGCCTATGCCGCCGATCTTGTCGCCGGGCTGAAACGCATTGCCGATTTCGATATCTCGGTCGCCGCCTACCCAGAGGTCCATCCGCAAGCGCGCAGCCCGGAGTCCGATCTCGACAATCTGAAACGCAAGCTGGACGCCGGCGCCAACCGCGCCATCACGCAGTATTTCTTCGACGCCGCCACCTATCTGCGCTTTCTCGAAAAATGCCTCGCCGCAGGCATCACCGCGCCGGTCGTCCCGGGTATCATGCCAGTGTCCAACTTCGCCCAGGCGGCGAAATTCTCCGCCATGTGCGGCGCCTCTGTCCCGGAATGGCTCGCCCATATATTCGAGGGCTTGGAAGAAGACCTGGAAACCCGCCGCATGGTCGCCGCCACCATCGCCGCCGAACAGGTGCGCCTGCTGCAAGCCAACGGCGTTGACGAATTCCATTTTTACACTCTCAACCGCCCCGACCTGACCTACGCCATCGCCCATATTCTCGGGGTTCGCCCACGCCCGTCGCCAACCAGCAGTCAGACTGCCTAACCCCTCCCCCCTCATGCCCGCGCATGCGAGCATCCACGTCTTTTTCCGTGCGGATCGCGCCGCGCTCAGAGAAAAAACGCTACATGTTCCCCGGCGTCGGCGCGTTCTCCGGGATTAATTTTTCAGCGCGCATGGCAGCCCAGAGTTCGCCGGGAATTTTTGCCGTCATCATCGCCGCGTTCTCCTTCACTTCTGCGGCTGTGCGTCCGCCGGGGATCACCGCCGCCACCACCGGATGCGCGGCGATGAACTGCAAGGCTGCCGCCTTCAGATCAACGCCAAAGTGCCTGCATACAGCGTTTAGTTTTCCAACCGTTGCCACCAGCTCCGGCGCTGCCTTCACATAGTTGAACGTATCGCCTCCGGCCAACAGTCCGGAATTATACGGCCCCCCGGTAACGACCCGCGCCCCTCGCCGCGCACAGGCTTCGAATAAGCCATCCAGCGCCGTGTGATCTAGTAGCGTATACCGCCCGGCGACGAGAAAAATATCCGGATCGGCCGCCTCCAGGGCCAGCAGGCACGGATCGACCCGGTTCACTCCCAGGCCCCAGGCCTTGATGATTCCCTCGCGGCGCATCTGCGTCAGCGCCTTCGCCGCGCCCGCCATGGCATCGTCAAACTGTGTGCGCCAGGCATTGCCATGTGTGTCCTCGCCCACATCGTGAATGAAGGCGATATCGACACTTGGCAACCCAAGCCGATGCAGGCTCTGCTCGATGGAAAGCCAGGTTGCTTTTTCCGAATATTCATACCTCATACGGAACTGCAACGCGCCGACATATTTCTCCCGCGACCGCGGCAGGCTCGGTGTCGGCACCAACAGGCGTCCGACCTTCGACGATAGGCAAAAACTTTCCCGGTCTTTGTCACGCAGCAATTCGCCCATACGATGCTCGGACAGCCCATACCCATACACCGGCGCCGTATCGTAATAACGGATCCCCGCATCCCACGCCGTCCGCAATGCCGCGCGCGCATCGTCTTCTGGCACGACGGACAAAAGATTGCCTAACGGCGCCCCACCCATGCCCAGCGGCCCCGGTGGTGCAAATCGGCTCATGCTTCGTCTCCTTAACTTTCAGTCATACGTTAACATCCAACTGTGCTAACGCAACCAGCGTCCCCCGCGCGCCAGTATCACCAAAATCAACACTGTCGGGATCGCCGCCGCACAGCCAAACCCAAACCGCAACCCCGCCAGGAAAGCTTCCTGCCCCGCCACACCATGCGCCACGGCCCAATCGCGCACGGACGAAAATGCCAGAAACAGCAATGTCGCCCCGCTGACCGTCCCGAATGTGCGGGTCAACATGCCCAACGCGCCCGCCACCCCGCGCTCCGCGCGCGGCAAGGTCGCGGTCACCACATCCAGATAGGCGGTCTGAAACACCCCCACCCCAATACCCTGCACCATGAACGCCAACGCGATTGCCCCGATCGGCACGAGCGCGGCCCCGAACGCGACCCCCGCCTGGCCCAACGCCACGCACCCCATGCCGATTAGCACCAGCCGTTCCGGGCTCAACCGTCCCGCCAGCCGCCCTGTCATCGGCGCGGCCACGATGATGCCGACCGCCGAGCTCGCCAGTACCACCCCCGTCATCGGCACCGACAGATCAGTGAACTGCGCCAGCAGAAACGGCCCCAGCAGATTGATGGAAAACCCCGCCAGTTGTACCAGCACGTGCGCGCCATTGATCAAGCAGAAATCCAAATTATGAAAATGCGCGATTTGAATAATCGGTTGCGCCACCCGCTTCTGCTGCGCGACAAATCCGACAAACCCCGCCACCGCGCACAGCGCGAAGACCCACGGCGCCAGCCCCGCATGCGGCAGTCGGTTGAAACTAAACAAGGTGGCTGCGATCGCGCCGACCAGCAGCAACGCCCCAAGCGCGTCAAACCGCTGCGCCTCCCGCGGCAATATCGGCGTAGCGGGTACGAAGACCCACACCAGCACAAATGCGAGGGCCGAAATCGGCGCCCGGTACCAGAACACCGCCGACCACCCGAACGGCCCCACCAGCACCCCGGCGATCAGCAGCCCCAGTGCTGCACCGATGCCGAAGATCATCGTGTAAAGCCCCAGTACCCGCGCCCGCGACGCCTCGGGAAACAGCGACGTTACCAAGGCCGGCCCACAGCTCAGCATCAGGCCTGCGCCCACCCCCTGCATCACCCGCGCGAACAGCAGCATTGGGTAGCCTTCGGCCATCCCGCAGAGCACGAACGCCACCGTGCTCCAGACGCAGCCGAACAGGAACACGCGCCGATAGCCCAGCATGTCCGCCACTCGGCCAAAGACGAGCAGCAAGGATGTCTGCGTCAGCACATAGGCGATGACCACCCATTGAATATCCGGCACCGCCAGCGCGAACGCCGCGACGATCTCCGGGAACCCGACATTGACCGAGGAATCGAGCGGCACCACCAAGGTGCCAAGCCCGACGATGAACACTCGTCTCAGAGCGGTCGCGTTCATCTGTCAAATCCCACGCGGGGGCTTATCGCGAACGGATGTTCGCCCGCTCGCACCGCCATGCGATAATCGGACAAATAGGGCCGGTCTGTCGATATCGTCTCTTTGCCGCGCTCGTCCAACGCTTGCTGTGCGGTCTGCTGGCCGGCGAGATAATATACGATGATATGCTGCTGCATCGGCACCAGGGCATTCACGTCGGGATTGAAGGTGCGGTAGGCGGCGGCCATTTGTTTTGCTCGCACCCCACACGTATCTTTCATCCTGGCGCGCGAACGCAAGCCGCACAAGGCGGCAATCGCCGCGGCCTAGCCCGCGCACTGCGCCTGGCGCGAGGCCTGGTTGACCGTCCCGAACCCATAGCCTTGCGTCAGTGGCGCCGCGCCCGATGGCGTTTGAAAAGGAAGATCGCTGGGCATAGATCAGTCGTCCTTCGGCGAATTCATGGTCGCGATGCGCGCGAACCTATCACGCGATCTGTGTTCCCCTATCGGTCGCAGCGCGTGGCTGGATGTGAGAGCCCCCAGGGGACAAATAGAAACCACATCGGGCTCGTCTTGACCAATCCGCACCATCGCGCCCCCCCCCCGATCTCCATCACTTCCACTTACGCGGGTTGCCTTTCGCCCATATCGGCCCTCATTCACGCCACGCCCATACAGCAACACCAGGTAAAATCGTCCCTACGGCGGCCGGAAGGATCGGCAAATATCGACCGCATGCCCCACCGTGAACCGCATGCTCCAGACGCGTTGCGCCGCAACCAATTATTTCGGCGTGGAACTCCCCGCAACCTCACGGGGCACGGCGGCGAGGAACCGGTCCAAAAAAGGATGATTGGCCGTCAGAAACATGCCGACGCATGTGCCACACCACTGATTGCCGAACGGTTAAGCTTTGAGGGCGGAAATTCCCTGCTTCAACGCCGCGCGCAACAACCCGACATCGTTATCCACCGCGATGGCGCGGAACCCGCGCGCCAGCCCGTCCTTGCCCGCCGCCGTGTTCCCCGCCAGCCAACCCAGCGGCTTGCCCGCCGCCCGCGCCGCCGCCAGGATTTTCGCCACCGCCGCCTGATAGGTCGGATGTTCGAACTGTTCTGTCAGCCCCATGCTGTTGGACAGATCGAAATGCCCGATCCAGCCGAGATCGATCCCCGGCGTGGCGAAAATTTCCGCCGCATTCTCCGCCCCCGCGACGGATTCAATCAACGCGATGGTCAGGATCGCTTCATTCGCCGCCGCCATCTTCGGCACCACCGCCCCCTCGATATAATCGTCATGTGCGAGGCCGAACGCCAGCCCGCGTACCCCCTCGGGCCGATAGCGGCACCAGGAGACAAACTCCCGCGCCTGCGCCCCGCTTTCCATGAACGGCACCATCACCCCCAGCACGCCGGCATCCAACACGGTGGAGACCAGATGCCGCTCGCAACGCGGCACCCGCACCAACGGCACAATTCCGGCGGCCTTGGCGTAGCGCACCTGCTGCTTGATGGTGTCGATCCCGACCCCTCCATGCTCCATGCAGAAAATGACGAATTCCGCCCCCGCCGACGCCAGAATCGGGCACAGGCCGGGGGTGAAGAAATCGAACGCCATAGTGCCGAACACGGTCCCACCGGCCAGAAGTTTTTGCCGCACAGGATTCTGGATCATCGTTTCCTCCACATGTCTGTCGCCCTTTCACCAGCACAACGCCACCTTGGCAACCCCGTTGCCCGCCACAGCTCCGCGCCGTAGATGATCCCCATGCCCGCCGAGACGCCCCCAGCCGAAATCCTCGCCGCCCTCACCCGCATGGGCCTGCCCGCGCCGGCCAGCACGACAGATGCGGGCGAGCGCCTGACCGGCGGCGTCTCCTCCGATATCTGGCGCATCGATCTCCCCACCGGCCCAGTCTGCGTCAAACGCGCCTTGGCGAAACTACGGGTTGCCGCCGATTGGCGTGCCCCAATCGAGCGCAACCAGTACGAAGCCGCCTGGATGCGCCGCGCGAACGCAGCGGCCCCGGGTTCGGCGCCTGCCCTGCTGGGCCAGGATACGGACAGCGGTGCGCTGGCGATGGCATTCCTGCCGCCGGAAAAATACCGCCTGTGGAAAACCGAACTGCGAAACGGCAACGCCGACCCTATCTTCGCCACCCAGGTCGCGCGAACCCTGGTGCGCATCCACGCCGACACCGCCGCCGACGCCTCCGTCGCGGCGGAATTCCCTACCGATAAAATCTTCTACGACATCCGCCTAGAACCCTATCTCATCGCCACCGCCCGCGCGCACCCCGACCTGACGGACGTGCTGCACACCCTCGTCCGGGTCACCCAGAGTAACAAGCGCACCCTGGTGCATGGCGATGTCAGCCCGAAAAACATTCTAATCGGTCCCGATGGCCCCGTATTCCTCGATGCCGAATGCGCCTGGTGGGGCGACCCCGCCTTCGATCTCGCCTTCTGCCTGAATCATTTACTGCTGAAATGCCTCTGGACCCCGTCCGCCCGAAATAAATTCTTCGCCTGCTTCGACGTACTGGCCGAAACCTATCTCACCGGCGTCACCTGGGAACCGCGCGACGCATTGCAAACCCGCATCGCGCATCTGCTACCCGGCCTGCTCCTCGCCCGCGTCGATGGCAAGTCCCCCGCCGAGTACATCACCGAGGAAGCCGATAAAAACCGCGTGCGCCGCACCGCGCGCGCCCTTCTTACCACACCAGTGGCCACACTTTCCGAAATTCACGCCGCCTGGTCACAGGAACTGACCGCATGACCGACACTACAATCAAGAAAATCATCGGCCGCCGCGTTTGGGACAGCCGTGGCCGCCCGACGGTGGAGGCCGATGTGCATCTCGCCAATGGCGCCATGGGCCGCGCCATCGCCCCGGCCGGCGCCTCCACCGGCTCGGGCGAGGCGGTGGATTTGCGCGATCGCGGTAGCGCCTTCGGCGGCTACGATGTTACTCGCGCCGTCGCTAACGTGAACACTGAGATCGCCACCGCTGCACGCGGCATGGACGCCGCCGATCAGGTCGCGCTGGATAACAAGCTGATCGCCCTGGACGGCACGCCGAATAAATCGCGCCTCGGTGCCAATGCCGTGCTCGCTGTCTCCATGGCCGCCGCGCATGCCGCCGCCGCCGCCGCCGGGCAGCCATTGTACCGTTACCTCGGCGGCGATGCCGCAACCCTGATGCCCCTGCCGCAAATCCAGATCTTTGGTGGTGGCGCGCATGCCGGACGGCGCGTCGATATCCAGGATTTTCTCATCTGCTGCCCGGCGGCGCGCAATTTCGCCGAAGCGTTGGACTGGACCGCCGAGGTCTACCGCGCGGCCGGCAGCCTGATGAAGGAAGCCGGCAAACTCGCCGGCGTCGCCGATGAAGGCGGCTGGTGGCCGGCCTTCACCGCCAACGAGGAAGCGCTCGACATGCTGGTCCGGGCCATCACCCACGCCGGCTTCAAACCACGCGAACAAATCGCCATCGCGCTTGACATCGCCGCCACCGATTTCGGCAAGAACGGCCGCTACAGGCTCGGCCTGGAAGGCCGTGAATTGTCGTCCGATGACATGATCCGCATGCTGGTCGACTGGATCGACCGCTATCCGATCGTCTCCATCGAGGACGCGCTGGCCGAAGACGACCACACCGGCTTCGCCGCCTTCACCCGCGAGGTTGGTAACAAAATCCAGGTCGTCGGCGACGATTACCTAGTCAGCGACGCCGCCCGCCTGCGCGAAGCTGCAAAAATCGGCGCCGCCAATACTGTGCTTCTGAAACCCAACCAACGCGGCACCTTAACCGAACTTAAAGCCTGTTGGGACGCCGCGCGCGAAAACAACTACGCCGCCATCGTCTCCGCCCGCTCCGGAGAGACGGAGGACACCACCATCATCCACCTCGCCGTCGGCTGGAACGTGGGCCAGTTGAAGGTCGGAAGTTTTACGCGCAGCGAACGCATGGCGAAGTGGAACGAAGCTCTGCGCATCGAGGAAGCCCTTGGTCCCCGCGCCCGCTTCGCCGGCGGGAAGATGTTCGGACAGTCGCGCTAACCCCGCAATCCATCTGGCCGGCAACATCAAAATCGCTGTCATTGCGAGGCAGCGAAGCAATCTCCTGCCGGGGACGTATTACCCAGGAGGATTGCTTCGTTGCTCCGCTTCTCGCAATGACAGAGGGGGCGGATCAGTTTCAGCATCGTTATCTCCCGAAAAATTAAAGCGGCAATGCACCCTGGACATCTGGCTCGCGCTTACCCTCCGTCACCGAGCGCACCTCTCCATCGGCGAAGCGCACGCGGATGATCGCGCCCTTCGGTACCGCCTCGGCCGAGGTCAAGGGATGCCCTCCCGCGTCAAACACCAGCGCATAGCCACGCTTCAGCACCGCCTCGGGCGAGACGGATTCCAGCCGCGCCGCCACCCCCTCCAGCCGTGCCCGTGGCTCGCGCAACCCCGCCTGCAACAGAGCCGGGGTCAGCCGCATCAATGTCCGGTTGGCCCGGTTATGCGTCCCCGCCACCGATTGCCGCAACGCGCCAGCCAACCGCGTGCCGGCCAGCAGCAACGCGTCGCGGCGCGCGCGCACCAAAGCGGGAAGATCTGGCATCCCACGTTCTGCCCGCGCCAGCGCCGCCCGCCGCGCCGCCAGCAAGTTGGGCAAGGCCAGCCGCAATCGCTCCCATCGATCATCCAGTCGCTGCCGCGCCGTGCCAACCAGCGCCGGCAGATCGGGTAACCCCCGCTCCGCGCGGGAAAGCCGCAGCCTCCGCTCCTGCGAAACCCGCCGCACCGCGCCCAGTAGCCGCGCAGAAACCTGCGCCAGGTCCGCCAGCAGATCGCCCCGCGCCGGAATCGCCATCTCCGCCGCCGCCGTCGGGGTCGGCGCGCGTCGGTCGGAAACGAAATCGATCAGAGTCGTATCCGTCTCATGCCCCACCGCCGAGATCAGCGGGATCGAACACGCCGCCACCGCGCGCAGCACTCCCTCATCATTAAAGGCCATCAAATCTTCCAGCGAACCCCCACCGCGCGCCACGATCAGCACATCCGGGCGCGGAATCTCGTCTGTGTCCACCAGCGCATCGAAGCCCCGGATGGCGGCGACGATCTTCTCCGCCGCCCCCTCCCCCTGCACCGGCACCGGCCACAGCAGCAAGGTGCGCGGGAAACGGCGCAAGAGCGTGGTGCGAATATCCTGGATCACCGCCCCTTGTTCCGAGGTGATCACCCCGATTACCGTCGGCAGCCCCGGCAGCGCCCGTTTGCGCGCGGCGTCGAACAGGCCCTCGCCCGCCAGCTTCACCCGCAGCGCCTCGATCCGCGCCAATAGCGCCCCGGCCCCGGCATATTCCAGCCGGTCCACCATCAACTGGTACGAAGAGCGGTCGCTATAGGCGGAAATCTTGCCGGTGGCGATCACCTCCACCCCATTCTCCGGCACCATCCCCAGCCGCGGCACCACGGACTTCCACGCCACCGCCGCCAGCTTCCCGCCCTCATCCTTCAGGGAAAAATAGATATGGCCGGACGGGTAACGCTTCATCTCGGTCACTTCGCCACGCACGCGAATACGCCCGAACTGAGTCTCCAACGTGCTCTTCACCGCCCCGGAAATCTCCGTCACGGTGTATTCGGGCGTATTGGTGGCAGCACGGGGTTCGTCCATCCGCGCAGCCTATGCTAGATGGCGCCCCCGCTGAAGATGGGCACTGAAGGAGCAGATGATGCGGGTTCTGGTAATCGGATCAGGCGGACGCGAACACGCTTTATGCTGGGCCATCGCCGGTAGCCCGATCCTGGACAAACTCTGGTGCGCCCCCGGCAATCCGGGTACCGCGCAAGTGGCAGAAAATGTCAGCATGGGGGTGCTGGAAATTCCCTCCATCGTCGCCTTCGCCCTGGATAACGCGGTCGATCTGGTCGTCATCGGTCCGGAAGCGCCTCTGGTTGCCGGCCTCGCCGACGCGCTCGCCAATAAAGGCATCCCCTGCTTCGGCCCCTCCTCCGCCGCCGCCCAGCTGGAAGGGAGTAAGAGTTTTGCCAAGGACATCGCCGACGCCACCGGTATTCCCACCGCCCGCTGGGAGCGTTTCGAGGACGCCGAAGCCGCGCGCGAATTCATCCGCCGCCGTGGCACGCCGATCGTGGTCAAGGCCGATGGCCTCGCCGCTGGCAAGGGCGTCGTCGTCGCTTCCACGGAAGCCGAGGCATTGGCCGCCATCAACATGATCATGGAGGACAACACCTTCGGCGCCGCCAACACCGCCGTCGTCATCGAGGAATGTCTGACCGGCGAGGAAGTTTCTCTGTTCGCGCTGTGCGACGGTAAGCACGCCTTGCTGTTCGGCGCCGCGCAGGACCATAAGCGCGTGGGCGAGGGCGATATCGGCCCCAACACCGGCGGCATGGGCGCCTACTCCCCGCCCCCCTGCTTCCCGCCGGAGGCGCAGGAAGCCGCGATGGCTAGCATCATCCGGCCGGCCCTAGCGGAAATGGCCCGGCGGGGCACCCCCTTCAAAGGCGTGCTGTTCGCCGGCCTAATGCTGACGGAAGAAGGCCCGAAGCTGATCGAATTCAACGTCCGCTTCGGCGATCCTGAATGCCAGGCCCTGCTGCTACGCCTGAAATCCGACCTGCTGCCGGCCCTGCTCGCCGCACATGATGGCGAGCTGCATTTCTTCGATTTGCGCTGGGACGAAACCCTCTCCAGCGTCGCCGTCGTGATGGCCGCAGAGGGCTACCCCGGCGAACCGAAACGTGGCGGCGTCATTCGCGCACTGGATGCGGCGGCCGCTTCCCCCAGGGCCCAGGTCTTCCATTCCGGCACAAGCCAGGACGCGGACGGTACTATCCGCGCCGATGGCGGGCGCGTGCTGACGCTGTGCGCAACAGGGGAAACCATCTGCGCCGCGCGCGAGGCGGCCTACGCGGCGGTGGACAGGATCGACTGGCCCGACGGTTTCTGCCGCCGTGACATCGGCTGGCGCGCGCTCTGATCCACTACTAGCATCCACGCATCATCCAGGGGGAATACACCATGGCCACCACCACCTTCAACGTGGGAAACATCACCATCCACCGCATCGTGGAGCAGGAAGGCGGCTTCTTCGATCCGCTCACCTTCTTCCCCTCGCTCACGCCGGAACTGCTGGCGGAAAACAAGCGATGGATGACCGAGGGCGGCTACCTGGACAAGGATGGCAATATTGTCCTCTGCATCCAGGCCTATCTAGTGCAGACGCCGCACCACAACATCCTGGTCGATAGCTGCGTGGGCAACGACAAGCCGCGCGCCTCCCGCCCGTTTTGGGACAAGCTGAAACTCGATACATTCCAGAAGAACCTCGCCGCCACCGGCGTCACCATGGACAAGATCGACTATGTGATGTGCACGCACCTGCACGTCGATCATGTCGGCTGGAACACGCGGCTGGAAAACGGCCAATGGGTGCCCAGCTTCGCCAACGCCAAATATTTATTCGCCGAGGATGAGCTGGCATACTGGGTCGAGCAAGAAAAAAAAGACCCCGCCAATCACGGCCCCATCACCGACTCTGTCCTGCCCATCATCGCTGCCAAGAAGGAACAGGTGGTCAAAAGCGATTTCGAACTGAACGACATCGTGAAACTGATCCCGACGCCGGGCCACACGATCGATCATTACTCCGTGCAGGTCGGCAAGCCCGGCGCGGACGCGGTGATCACCGGGGACATGATCCACTCCCCCTTACAGGCAAAATACCCTGACCTCGGCATGCGCGCGGACTATAACTCCCCGCAGGCCGGCAAATCACGAAGAGAATTGTTCTCCTGCCTATGCGAAACCTCCACGCTGGTTTGCACCGCGCATTTCCCTTCGCCCTCCTCGGGGCACATGAAGCGGGATGGCAATGCGTTCCGGTTCGAGCAGGTTTAGCTTATTGAAGTAAACTCGTAATGACCGGCGATTGCGCCGGTCATTACGTTCTAATGGATGAGCGCCCGCCCATAGGCTTGCGGAAATTCCACCTTCACGCCCAGCGCCTTCGCCGCGCGCAATGGCCAGGCCGGATCGGCCAGCATGACGCGCGCGACGAACACCAGATCGGCGCGACGATTGGAGATAATTTCGGCAGCATGCTGCGGGTCCTGAATTAAGCCAACCGCGCCCGTGGCGATGTCCGCGTTGTGCTTAATCGCGTCCGCGAACGGCACTTGATAGCCGGGATGCAGGGATGGTGGGCGCACATCCGGTGTGATCCCACCGGAAGAACAGTCGATCAGGTCTACATCGCCGCGCGCCTTTAACTTGCGGCAGAGTGTCACGATGTCCTCGATGGTCAGCCCGCCTGCTTTATAGTCCGAGCAGGAAAGCCGGACGAACAATGGCAGCTCCGCCGGCCAGACCGCGCGCACGGCGTCGAGCGTTTCCATCAGGAAGCGCGACCTCCCCGACAGATCGCCGCCATAGGCATCGTTGCGCTGGTTGGAAATCGGCGATAGGAAGGAATGCGACAAATAGCCATGCGCCGAATGGATTTCCGCGATCTTAAACCCAGCTTCCAACGCCCGCTTTGCGGTGGTCGCGAATTGCTGCGCGATACCGGCGATCTGGCCAGTGCTGAGCGCCATCGGTTCGATGCCGTCGGGATTGAACGCAATCGGGCTGGGCGCCACCGGCCGCCAACCGCCATTTTCCCGCAAGATCGGCATCCCGCCTTCCCAGGGCGGCACGCAGGACGCCTTGCGCCCGGCATGCGCCAGCTGGATCGCCGGAACCGCGCCTCCCAGCGTGATCACATCGGCCAGGCGCTTCAGCAGCGCGGTATGCTCGTCCTTCCACAATCCCAGGCATTGCGGCGTGATGCGGCCGATATCGTCCACCGCGGTCGCCTCCGTCATAACGATACCAGCCCCACCGAAGGAGCGCGCACCCAGATGCTGGACATGGAAATCGCTGCCGAGGCCGTTATCGGCGGAATACTGGCACATCGGCGCCACGGTGATGCGGTTGCGTGCGGTGACGGAACGGAAGCTGACAGGCTCGAAAAGCTGTGGGGTGGACATGAACACGACCTCTTTGACGGATGGGGGCTGGCGGATACTCCCACGCCACCGCGCTGGCAAGTTGGCCCGGTTGCACGACGCCCCCTAGCGACCGCGCTATGAATATCCTCTCCATCCAGTCCTGGGTTGCCTATGGCCATGTGGGCAACGCCTCGGCCGTGTTTCCGCTCCAGCGTTTAGGGGCGGAAGTACACGCGATTCATACCGTGCAGTTCTCCAACCACACCGGCTATGGCGACTGGACCGGCGATGTGTTCCGCGGTGAGCAGGTGCGCGCGCTGGTCGATGGCATCGCGCGACGCGGGGCTTTAGAACAGTGCGATGCAGTACTGTCCGGCTATATGGGCGATGCGGGAATCGGGTACGCCATCCTGGACGCGGTCGCCCGCGTACGCGCGGCAAACCCGCGGTCACTTTATTGCTGCGATCCGGTGATCGGCGACGACGCGCACGGAATTTATGTCCGCCCCGGCATAGCCGAGCTAATGCGCGATGCCGCTATTCCGGCCGCTGACATCGCCACGCCGAATGCGTTTGAGCTGCGCCAACTGACCGGCTTGCCCGACACCACCCTGGCGCAGGCAAAGCAGGCTATCGCCGCGTTACAAGCGCGCATGCATCCCGCCGGCCCGCGCACCGTATTGCTGACGAGTCTGCGTACGGATGCTACGCCGGCGGATTGCCTGGACATGCTGGTAGGGGAGGGGGAAGAGTTTTATTTATTGCGCTCGCCGCTGTTATCCGTGGATCTGAATGGCGCGGGAGACGCTATCGCCGCCTTGTTCCTGTTCCACCGCGCGATGACCGGCAGTGCGCTGGTCGCGCTGGAAGCGGCCGGCAGCGCGATCTACGGCGTGCTGCGCCGTACGGCGGAAGCAGGATCGCGCGAATTGTTGAGTGTCGCCGCGCAGGACGAATTCGTGCGCCCGAGCGTCCGGTTGCGGGCGACACCATGCTAATTGCCGCGTTTTCGCCACAGTGCGATGCCAGATTGTGTCTATGCGGTTTCTGAAAACCTATGCGCAGGTGCTGCGCCTGCTGGGGCGCGATCTGCGCATCGCGGCCATGCTGGGTGTGGCCAATGTCATGCTGGCCGGGCTGCATTTCATCGACCCGCTGCTGTTCGGCCGGGTGATTGATCTGCTCGCGCGTTCCGCCGACATGCCGCGCGCGGCATTGTGGCAGGAAGCTATCGTCCTTCTGGGCATCTGGGCGGCGGTCGGGCTGGGGGGGGTCGCCGCCAATATCGCCGTCACCTTACAGGCGGAGCGGCTGGCGCATCGCAACCGGATTTCTGCCATGGCGCGCTATTACCCGCACGTGCTGGCCATGCCGTTGTCCTTTCACGGCGATACGCATTCGGGCCGGCTGGTCAAGATGATGATCTCCGGCACCGATGCGCTGTTCGGGCTGTGGCTGAGCTTCTTTCGCGAACATCTGGCCACGTTCGTATCCACCCTGTTGCTACTGCCGCTGACCCTGCTCCTGAACTGGAAGCTGGCACTGGTGCTGATCATCCTGGTGGTGCTGTTCTGTACTCTAACGGTGCTGGTGATCCAGCGCACGGAAGCGGGCCAGCGCCGCGTGGAAAGCCACAACATCAATCTAGTCGGCACCGCGCAGGATGCGCTGGCCAATGTGGTGGTGGTGCAAACCTTCACCCGCCTGAAAGCGGAAGCGCGACTGTTCGGCGATATCGCGCGCGCAGTGATCGAGCATCAATTCCCGGTGCTAAACTGGTGGGCGGTGGTGAATGTGCTAACCCGTGCGGCGAGCACGATAGCGGTGATGGCGATCGTCATCATCGGTGCCATCCTGCACGTGAATGGCGAGGCTGGAGTGGGAGAAATTGTCGGCTTCATGGGCATCGCCACCATGCTGATTGGGCGGCTAGAGGCTGCGGTCTCCTTCGCTTCGCGCGCGGTATTCCTGCGCCCGCAACTGGAGGATTTTTTCGCCGTGCTGGAAGCCGAGAGCACGGTACGCGACAGGCAAGGGGCGACCGAACTGGCGGCGCCACGCGGGGAAGTGCGGTTCGAGAATGTGAGTTTTACCTATCCCGGCGGTGCTCCCGTGTTGAACGGGGTCGATTTCCTTGCTCGCCCCGGCAGCACGGTCGCCCTTGTCGGCCAGACCGGCGCCGGCAAGACCACCGCCATGGCGCTGTTGCAACGGCTGTGGGATCGGTCATCGGGAAGCATCCGCATCGATGGGCAGGATCTGCGCGACGTGACATTGGACAGTTTGCGCCGACATGTTGGCGCGGTCTTCCAGGACAGCATGCTGTTCAACCGCTCCATCCGCGATAATTTGCGCATGGGTCGGCCGGACGCCACCGACGCAGATTTGGAACAAGCCTGCCGATTGGCGGAGGCCCATGACTTCATCGCCCGCCAGCCACAGGGTTACGACACGATGATAGGCGAACGCGGAGCCTCGCTGTCCGGCGGACAGCGCCAGCGCCTGGCCATCGCGCGCGCCGCGCTAAAAAACCCGCCGATCCTGATTTTGGACGAGGCCACCAGCGCCCTTGACGCGGCCACGGAGGCGCATGTCGCGCGCGCGCTGGCCACGCTGATGCGGGGCCGCACCACCTTCATCATCGCCCATCGCCTATCCACCGTGCGTAATGCCGACGATATCCTGGTGTTCGAAGGCGGGCGGATCGTGGAGCAGGGCAATTTCGACGCCTTGCTCGCCCGCAACGGTCAGTTCGCGAAACTCGTACATACGCAGCTTGGATTTGCCCCGCTTTAGTAGAGGGGCATTGCTTCAACTGGCGGCCAACGTGCTTCATGCCATTGGAAAGCGTAAATTCAAGGCAACGGCGAACTCCAATCACACCCCGCCAGTCTTGCCTAACCTGCTGGAGCGGAACTTCAGCGCGCAGCAGACGGAGCATGAGGTGGACAGTCTGAAAGCCTATGTCTCGGCCGCCTGGTTCGCTATTGCACTACATAGCAATCGAAAAGCCACCGTCGACTGGAATCGCCGTGCCAGTGACGAAGTCCGAAGCCGCGGAAGCAAGAAACACCGCCACCCCGGTCATGTCCGAAGGCGTGCCCCAGCGCTTGGCCGGCGTGCGCTTTTCCACGCTCTCATGCAGGCCATCGACCTGCTGGCGCGCGCGCTGCGTCAGTTCGGTATCGATCCAGCCCGGCAGCACGCAATTCACCTGGATATTATCCTTGGCCCACGCCGTCGCCAGAGAGCGCGACAACTGCATGATCCCACCCTTAGACGCGCAATAGGCCGCCGCGTAAGGCGCGCCGAACAAGGACATCATCGAACCGATATTGATAATCTTGCCGCCACCCGCCTGCTGCATCGCCGGATAGGCTGCCTGGCAGCAATAGAGCGCGGAGGAAAGATTGGTATCCAGCACAGTGTGCCATTCCTCCTCCGCCAGCAATTCCGGCATTTTTCGGATAGAGGTACCGGCATTGTTGATCAGGATATCCAGCCGCCCCTGCCTCGCCAGGGTATCAGCGATCAGATTTTTGCAATCGGCGGATTTGGTGACATTACCGGAGAGAAACACACCGTTGCCACCCAGCGCCGCTAACGCGACCTTTGCCTTCTCCTGGTTGCGTCCCGCCAGCACCACCATCGCTCCCGCGTCCGCCAATCCCTTCGCCATGCCCAGGCCGATACCGCCATTACCCCCCGTCACCAGGGCGACACGGCCGCTCAGATCAAATAATTTCATGTTTTACTCCTGAAGAAATTAACGGTCATCGACCGGCAAATGGGCCTGCACCGAGGGCCTCATATTAAACGCTTCATGCCATGCCGTCAGTTTCGGATTTCCGTCGCGCCAGTTCAATTCGGCAAAGCGGAAATCGAGATAGGCCAGCGCAATGCCAATGCCGATATGGCCGATAGAAAACGCGCTGGCAGAAAGTGCCACCGCTTCCGCCTCCAGCGCAGGAATGCAGGCCATCAGCTTGCCGCGCCAAAGCTCCATATGCGGCTGGCTTTGCTTATCGGCCGGCCGAGAGCGCTCGCTCAGCAAAGCCAGGCTGATATCCAACATGCCATCGCCCAAGGCCAGCCAGCGCAACGCGGTGATCCGCTCCGCCCCCGCCGGAAACAGTTTCGGCCCGTGATGCAGCGTGTCTAGATATTCGCACAGCACCGGCGAATCATAGATGATCGTGCCATCCGCCAGAACGAGGGTGGGAATTTTCCCCAGCGGATTTTCTCGCATCAGCTCCAGATGCGGCGTGGTGCCACCTACCACGGTGCGCACGCAATGCAGCCGATCCTGCAAGCCCATCTCGTGCGCCGCGATCATCACCTTGCGCACATATGGCGAGCGCGGCGACCAGTGCAGCAGCATCTTACCGGCTGGCAGTCCAGAGGGGGGGCGAGTTACGGCCATGTCTCGTCTCCTCCTTCTTTTCGCCCTTGCCTTGTGCCAGCAAAGCCCGCCCACGGCCAGGGCCGCCGCCGCGACCCCAACCTGACTTGACCCTCCCCGGAGGGGGACGCACATTCGCCCCGCCGTACACGCCAGAAGGGCGACAGAGGAGGAACATGGCCATCGACAAACGCGTTGCCTCCGCCGCCGACGCCATGACTGGCGTGCGAAGCGGCGCCACCGTCTTCGTCTCAGGCTTCGGCGGCGCAGGCTTTCCCAACGTGCTACTGCGCGCCCTGCTGGAATGCGGCCTGAAGGATCTCACCCTGGTCGCCAATTCGGCGACGCATCGCTATTCCATCACACATGAACTGATCGCCGCCGGCATGGTTCGGCACGTCATCTGCTCCGCCGCGCGCGGCCACGACAAGGCGGACCTTTCCGCCTTCGAAAAACTCTACAAAGAGGGAAAAATCGGCCTCACGTTACTGCCGCAGGGCACCTTCGCAGAGGCCATCCGCGCCGGCGGAGCCGGCATCGGCGGCTTCTTCACCCCCGTCGGCTACGGCACCGACCTAGCTAAGGGCAAGGAAACCCGCATCATGAAGGGCCGCGAATATGTGCTGGAGGAAGCCATTACCGGCGACCTCGCGCTAGTGCGCGCCGATATCGCGGACCGCTATGGCAATCTCCACTTCCGCCACGCGCAGGCGAATTTCGGCCAGGCGATGGCCACCGCCGCGGCACTCACCATCGCCGAAGTGCGCGAGGCTACGGAAACCCCGATGGCGCAAACCAAGATCATGCTGCCGGGCACCTATGTGGATCGCGTGGTCGCGGTAGGAACGCCATGAAACCCCTCAACAGATTCCAGATCGCCTGGCGCGCCGCGCAGGACATCCAGGACGGCATGCTGGTCAATCTCGGTATGGGCATCCCCGTGCTCGCCGCCGACTATGTGCCCGATGGCCGCGACGTATTCGTGCAGGCGGAAAACGGCATCATTGGCTGTGGCCCGGTGGCGTCGGCCAATGCCGCGGACCCCGATCTCGTGGACGCTTCTAGCCGCCGCGTCACCCTGCGCCCCGGCGGTTCCATTGTGGATTCGGCATCCTCCTTCGCAATGATCCGCGGGGGGCATATCGACATCACCCTGCTAGGCTGCTTCGAGGTCGCGGAGAACGGCGACATGGCGAACTGGGATAGCCGCGTGCCAGACAAGGGTCCGCTCGTCGGCGGCGCCATGGACCTCGCCGCTTGCGCCAAGGCCGTCTGGGTGCTGATGGAACACAACACCCGCCAGGGCGAGCCGCGCCTGCTGCAATGCTGCACCCTGCCGCTCACCGCCGTGCGTTGCGTCACGCGCATCTTCACCGATATCGCCGTGGTGGACGTAGCGCCGCAAGGCTTCCTGGTGCGCGAAATCCTCGATGGCATGGGCCGCGACGAATTGCAGGCGCGCACCGGCGCCACCATGCATTTTTCCGCTGATTGCGGCGTGTTGCACGCGCCGGCCTTGGCCCCTGGCCTGGAAGAATAGCCGCCATGGACTGGATCGACGTCAACGGCACCGGCCTGCGCTATGAACTTTCCGGCGACGGGCCGAAAACCCTGGTGCTGGTGCACGAAATGGGCGGCAGCCTGGAAAGTTGGGACCAGGTGATGCCCATCCTGCAACCGGGCAGGCGCATCCTGCGCTATGACTGGCGCGGTTCTGGCATGAGCGAGAAGGCCCGCTCGAGGCTCGATTTCGACCTGATGGCGGAAGATCTCGCCGCGCTGCTGGACGCGAAATCCATCACGCAACGCTTCGCCATCGTCGGCTGCGCGGTGGGCGCCGGAATTTCGCTCCGCTTCACCTGCCGTTTCCCCACGCGCGTCGGCGCCGTGGTGGCGATGGCAGCCGCCACCGGCATCACCGAGGACAAGCGCGAAGCGATGCTGAACCGTATCATGCGTATGGAACGCGAAGGCCCGCGCGCCCTGAACGAGGAAGCCTTCGCGGCCTCCTATCCCCCAGAGGTGCAGCACAATATGGAAGAGTTCCGCAAATTTCGTGCCCGCTGGCTCGGCAACGACCCTAACAGCTACGCCATGATCAATCGCATGCTGCTGGATACCCGCATCGAGGACAGATTCGGCGAGATCGATTGTCCGACCCTGGTACTAGCCGGCAAACACGACAAAGCCCGCTCGCCCGAGGTGGTGGCAGCAGTGGCAAAGCTGATTCCCCGCGCGGACTACCGGGAAGTGGATAGCGGGCATTTCATGGCGGTGCAGACCCCGATATTGATCGCGGAGACAATCAACCGGTTTCTGGCTTCGTCCGGCTACTGAAATTTAATCACTCGGGAGAAACTTGATGGGCTTATTGGATGGCAAGGTCGCGATCGTCACCGGCTCCGGCCGAGGTATCGGACGCGCGATGGCACTGGAAATGGCGAAGGCCGGCGCCAAGGTCGTGGTCAATGACGTGGGCGCAGCGGTGTCAGGTGAAGGTCATGACGATGGGCCAGCGATGCAAGTAGTGAAGGAAATTGATTCACTCTATGGCCAGGGCACGGCGGTCGCAAATACTGATAGCGTAGCGGAATGGGATGCCGCACAGCGCATCGTGCAGACCGCGATCAGCAAGTTCGGCCGCGTCGATATCGTGGTCAACAATGCCGGTATTTTGCGCGACCGCATGTTTCATTACATGACGCCGGAGGAATGGGACGCGGTGATCAAGGTGCACCTCTACGGTGCCTTCTATGTTTCCCGCGCTGCCATCCCGCATTTCCGCAAGCAGCTTTCCGGCGCGTATGTGCACATGACTTCCACCTCCGGCCTGATTGGCAGCGTGGGGCAAACCAATTATGCGGCGGCGAAGCTCGGCATCGCCGGTCTGTCGCGCTCCATCGCCATGGACATGCAGCGCTACAATGTGCGCTCCAACTGCATCGGCCCCCATGCTTTCAGCCGGATGATCGAGAGCATCCCGGGCACACCGCCGGAAGTGCTTGAGGAGCGTGCCCGCAAGACACGGCCAGACCAGGTGGCAATCCTGGCTACCTTCCTTGTCTCCGACGCCGCGAAGGACTTTTCCGGCCAGATTCTTGGCGCGCGCGGTAATGAGGTTTACCTCTATAACCAACCCCGCCCGATCCGGGTGCTGCATCGTTCCGAAGGTTGGACCCCGGACGCAATGGCGGAAGCCCTGCCTGGCGCGTTCAAAACCAGCCTGACACCGCTGGAACGCACCCGCGATGTCTATGCATGGGAAGCGGTTTAATTTTGCCGCCATCTAAAATCCAGCCTGGCACGTAAAACCGTGCTGGGATTTTTTCTTACCCCGTCATTGCGAGTGCAGCGAAACAATCTCCCTTAAGCAGCACACGAATCTGGAAATTGCTTCATCACTCTGCTCCTCGCAATGACGGGGGTCAGCGGCCAGTAAATATTGGCTTCCGCTTTTCTTTGAACGCGGCGACGCCTTCGGCGTGGTCGGTGGTCTGGTTCAACTGCGGCTGCACCATGGATTCCATTTCCAGGTAATCCTCCAGGCTCGGGCCATCGGCGATATTGAACAATTTCTTCGACAACCCCAGCGCGTAAGTCGGTCCAATCGCGAATTGTCGCGCCATTTCCGTGGCTCGTGCCAAAGCCTCGCCCTCCGACGTCATGTGGTTGGCAATACCGAGTTTTACCGCCTCCTCTGCCCCCACGAAGCGACCGCCATAGACCAGTTCCTTGGCGAGCGGCGTGCCGATGCGCCGCGACAAAAACCAGATTCCGCCACCATCCGGCGCCAGGCCGATACGCTGGAACACCTGGGCGAAACGCGCCGTGGCGCCAACCACCATCATGTCACAGGCCATAGCGATGGACATGCCGATACCGACAGCCACACCCTCCACTGCTGCGATCACGGGCTTTTCGATATTGTGCAGCACACGGATATAGCCGTGGCTGCCCGATTGCAGCATCTGCCGCGCCTTTCGCAAATCCCGCCCACCCATATTCCCGACATCGGCGCCGGAACAGAACGACCCGCCCGCACCGGTCACCACGATTGCGCGAATGTCATCGTTGAAGCGCAGTTCGGTGAAATATTTCGTCAGCAACTGACGCATCTCCCAGGTCAGCGCGTTCTTCCGCTCCGGGCGGTTGATCACCACTGTGGCAATGGGCTTGTCGATGATCAGCTCGATGGTCATGCACGTTCCTCCCGGGTTGGGAGGAGTGTGCGGCGGGACTTGAAATTTTTCCAGCCTGGGCGGCAAGATGGCAAAAATATCTGGGGGAATTTCTATGACGCGCGCCTTCGAAGGCATCAAGGTGGTGGATATCACGCATGTTCTGGCCGGCCCCTTCGCGGCCTACCAGCTCGCCGTGCAGGGCGCGGACGTGATCAAGGTGGAGCACCCAGGCGACCCGGATCAAAGTCGCGGCAGCGGAACGGACCGGCAATTGAACGACACGGATATGGGAACGGGTTTTTTGACCCAGGCCTCCAACAAGCGTTCCATCACGCTGGATCTGAAAACTCCGACTGGCGTGGAAATTTTTAAAAAATTAATCACAGGCGCGGATGTTCTGGTGGAAAATTACCGCCCCGGCGCGTTCGAGGCTTTGGGACTCGGCTATGAAACTCTCGCGGTCCTCAACCCGCGCCTGATTTATTGTTCGATCAGCGCGTTCGGACAAGGCGGGCCACGTGGACAGATGACGGCGTACGACCATGTGATCCAGTCCACCTCGGGGATCATGGCGACGACCGGGACGGCGGACGTTAGCCCCATAAAATTTGGCTCGCCCGTGATCGATTATGCCACCGGGACGATGGCAGCATTTGCACTGGCATCCGCGCTGTTCCAACGCGAACGCAAGGGCATGGGGCAACGTATCGACCTTGCGATGCTGGATGTGGCGATGATGATGATGTCAAGCCACATCAGCGGTTATCTCCGCAACGGGGCGCACCCGAAGCCACATGGTAACAAGCACGCGCATGCCACCAACTCCTGTTATCAGACGAAGGATGGCCTGGTCATGCTAGGTGCCAGCAATCTGCGCCAGCAGGCACGGCTATGGCGGGCCCTAGGGCGCGAGGACATGGTGAAAAAAACTAACTACGAACGCGATGACGACCATGCGCGCGAGGAAAAATTACTGGAAGACGTTCTCCTAACCAAGACCGCGGATGAGTGGGAAGAATTTCTTCAATCGCGCCATGTGCCGGCCTCGCGGGTGCGGCAATTACGCGAGACCATCGCTGATCCACATCTCGCGACTCGCGGTGTGCTGCATCGTTTTCCAGATGGCGCGCCTGGGGTTGCGGGCGCATTCGGCGTGCCGATGGCAGCCTTCAAGTTCGCGCACGGCACGCCGCGCATCGACACACCGCCCCCGCGTTTCGGTGAACATAATGATGCGGTTCTGGCGGAACTGGGATATTCCGCCGGCGACATATCTGGCTTCCGGGCGGCGAAAGTAATTTGAGATGGTCGACGATCTGGATACGCATTACGCCAGCGCCAGCATCGCCACGAGCATCTTGTGATCTGCCCCCTTCAGAGTAGTCCATAAGCTATTTTAGTCTGGACTTTGCAGGAGAGGAAAAATGGGCAAGAGAGAGGATCCTGAGGAGATTATTGGAAAGTTGCGCGAGGCCGAGATTGTTATGATGCAAGGTGAGACGACGGGGGATGCATATTGTCCGGTCGCGGTTACCGAGCAGACCTATTATCGCTGGCGCAAGGAATACGGTGATCTGAAAACCAATCAGGCCTCCAATTTAGTATCAGCCGCGCGGGTGCGCGCGGCGCCAGACATCCAGCAGCTTGGCTGTGTCGACCGATGTATAGCGTTGCGTGGTGGAAAGGCTGGCGTGGCCTAGCAATTCCTGAATGGAACGCAGATCGGCGCCGCCGGCCAGAAGATGCGTGGCGAAGGAATGGCGGAGCGCATGCGGTGTCGCGTGCGCAGGCAGGTAGGTTTGCTGGCGGTAGAGGCGCAAAACGCGCTGCGCCACCGCCGGATCCAGCCGACCGCCGCGCACGCCGACAAATAGAGGGGATTCGGGCTCGGGTCTGGGGTGGTAGCGTAGCCAGGCCGCCATGGCATCGCGCACCACCGGCAGCACCGGGACGATACGTTCCTTCGATCCCTTACCGATGACGCGTAGCATATTGGCCGACCCTGGTAGCGGCGCCTCGCGAATATCAAGGGCGAGGGCTTCGGCAATGCGCAGGCCGCAAGCGTAGAGCAGGGTGAAGAGGGCAATGTCGCGGGCAATTTTAAACGGGGAATTTTTGTCCTCGATATTCAATATTTCGCCGGTATTTGTTGCGACGTGGCTAGCCTGGATGACGGTCAAAGCTTTCGGTAATGGCGGCTTCGCGCGCGGGCCGGAAATGAGGCTGAGTGCGGCATTGGTCACCCCATGCCGGCGCGATAAAAATCGAAAAAAAGTTTTCACCGCCGAAAGATGGCGCGCGCGGGTCGCGTTGCCGGCGCCATCCTTGGCCTGGCTCGCCAGCCAGGCACGCAAGTCGGACGTGTCCACGCGCGTCAGGCTGTCCAGGTCCGGTTCGGCGCCGTGGTGGCGCGCGAGAAATCCGAGAAACGCGGCAACATCGGTTCCATATGCCTCCACCGTCAACGGCGAGGCACGACGCTCTGCGCCGAGCCAGAGGAGAAAGGCCGTGCGCGCTTTCTCGCCTGTCATGCCTCAGGCAATCGTCTGCCCTGTCTTCTCCCAATCGGACAGAAAGGCAGAAAGACCCTTGTCGGTGAGCGGATGGTGATAAAGCTGGCGCAGCACGTTGGGCGGCAGCGTGGCGACATGCGCGCCCATTTTCGCTGCCTCGATCAGATGGATTGGGTGGCGGATGGAGGCGACCAGCACCTCCGTCTTGAAGTCGGGATAGTTGGAGAAGATGGTGACGATGTCGGCGATCAGATCCATGCCGTTCTGGCCGATATCGTCGAGGCGTCCGACGAAGGGGGAGACGAAGGTGGCGCCGGCCTTCGCCGCCAGGATCGCCTGGGCGGGGGAAAAGCAGAGGGTGACATTGGTCATCACGCCCTGGTCGGTCAGCGCCTTGCAGGCGCGGATGCCGTCCGGGGTGAGCGGCAGCTTCACCGTGACGTTGCTGGCGATTTTGCGCAGCACGGCGGCTTCGCGCATCATACCCTCGTAATCCGTCGCGGCCACCTCGGCGCTGACCGGTCCGGGAACGAGGGCGCAGATTTCCGCCACCACATCCAGGATTTTTCGCCCCGATTTGGCAATCAGGGAGGGGTTGGTGGTGACACCGTCCAGCAGACCGCTGGCGGCGAGGGATTTGATATCGGCGGTGTCGGCGGTGTCGACGAAGAATTTCATGATTCTGGTCCGGTTTGCGGCTACGCCTAGGTGAAAATATTTTTCGAGGCAGACCATACAGGATGGACGGGGCACACAGGAAGGGAAGTCGACGGATCGCGGTGCTGCTGCCGTACCCGTTCGCCGGGCCGTTCGATTATCTGGTGTCAGGCGAGTTGGACCCGAAGCCCGGCGATATCGTCCTTGTCCCGCTGCACCGGCGCGAGGAGATCGGCGTTGTGTGGGACCAGGGTGGCGATGCCGCGGTGCCCGCGCGCAAATTAAAGCTGGTGATCGCGGTACTGGACTCTCCGCCGCTGCCGACCGCCTTACGCCAATTCGTGGACTGGATCGCTTCCTACACGCTCGCCCCGCCCGGTGAAGTGCTAGCAATGGCGTTGCGGGTTGTGGATCGCGCGCCCCCGGCCGCGCCGGTCGTATACCGTCTGGCGAAGGCGCCGCCGGAAGCGCGCATGACCCCGGCGCGGCGCGCCGTGCTGGCGGCGCTGGCGGATGGGCTGCCGCGCGACGCAACAACCCTGGCGCAGCTGGCTGGTGTGGGGGTGACGACAGTGCGGGCCACAGCGCATGCCGGGCTGCTGGTAGCCACGGTCCTGGTCGCGCCGGCGGCCTTCGCGCGGCCCGACCCGGATTTTCCCGGCCCGGTGTTGTCGGCGGAACAGGCGGTGGCGGCCGCGGCATTGCGTGCGGACGTGGCCCGGCAGAAATTTTCGGTGACCCTGCTTTCCGGCGTCACTGGATCGGGCAAGACGGAAGTCTATCTGGAAGCGGTGGCGAAGGCTTTGCAGGCCGGGCGGCAGGCGTTGGTGCTGCTGCCGGAAATCGCCCTCTCCTCGCAATGGCTGGAACGGTTTCAGGCACGTTTCGGCGTTACCCCGGCGGTGTGGCATTCTGACCTTTCCCAACGGGTACGCAAAATCACCTGGCGCGCCGTGGCGCTGGGGGAAGCGCAGGTGGTGGTGGGCGCGCGCTCGGCACTGTTCCTTCCATTTTCCGATCTCGGCCTGATCGTCGTCGATGAGGAGCATGAGACAGCGTTCAAGCAGGAAGACGGTGTGATCTATCACGCGCGCGACATGGCAGTGGTGCGCGCGCGGCTTTCGGCGGCGCCGGCGGTGCTGGTCTCCGCCACGCCAAGCCTGGAGACGGTGGCGAATGTTGAAGCCGGGCGCTATCGCCAGCTTTCCCTCGCCGCGCGTCATGGCGGGGCCAGACTGCCGGAGGTGGCCGCGATCGATCTGCGGCAGACACCGCCGGAGCGCGGAAAGTTTTTATCGCCGGCGCTGGTGACGGCAGTGAATGAGACTTTGGCGCGCGGCGAGCAGGCGATGCTGTTTCTCAACCGGCGTGGCTATGCGCCATTAACTTTGTGTCGCGCCTGTGGACACCGGATGCAATGCTCCGATTGCACAGCCTGGCTGGTGGAGCATCGAGCGCGGCGGCAATTGCAATGCCATCATTGCGGCCATGCCATTCCCAGCCCCGAAACCTGCCCGAGCTGTGGCGCGGCGCATAGCCTGACCGCCATCGGGCCAGGAGTGGAGCGCATTACCGAGGAAGCGAGGATTGTGTTCCCGGATGCGCGGGTGCTGGTGATGGCAAGCGATACCATGCCGGGCCCGGAAGCCGCCGCCGGTGCCGCACGGGCCATCGCGGCGCGCGAGGTCGATCTCATCATCGGCACCCAGATCATCGCCAAGGGCTGGCATTTCCCGCATCTGATCCTGGTCGGCGTGGTGGATGCCGATCTGGGCCTCGCCGGCGGCGATCTGCGCGCAGCGGAACGGACGGTGCAGTTGCTGCATCAGGTCGCGGGCCGTGCCGGCCGGGCGGAGGCGTCTGGAAAAGTGCTGCTACAGACATTTTCGCCCGAGCATCCGGTGATGCAAGCCCTGGTCGCGGGCGATCTGGAGACGTTTATGGCACGCGAGGCGGCGGCCCGCCGGCCCGGCAATTGGCCGCCCTATGGGCGGCTAGCGGCGCTGATCGTTTCCGCCGCCTCGGAAGAGCAGGCGGACATATTAGCGCGCGACCTGGGCCGCGCAGCGCCACGCGGGGCGGGGATCCTCGTCCTGGGCCCTGCACCGGCGCCACTTTCCCTCCTGCGCGGCCGGCATCGGCGGCGACTGCTTTTGAAGACACGCCGCGATATCGCGGTGCAGCCTTTGTTGCGAGACTGGCTGGACAAGGTGCCAGTCATGCGCGGGGCGCGGGTGGAGGTGGACGTGGACCCGGTTTCTTTTCTCTGAGAAGCTTTCACCCGTCGTCATCCTGAAGGAACCGCCCCATGGCCATCCAGCCCCTTGATCTCAACCCACTCTCCGGCACCCGCGTGATGGTCACCGGTGGTGCCTTCGGTCTCGGCCGCGCCACGGCCGAAGCCTATGCCGCGCGTGGCGGACGTATCTGCATCCTAGATCGGGTGGAGGTGAAGGACGCCCCGGCCGACTGGGTCTGCATCAAGGGCTCCGCCACCAGCGCGGAGGATATCGAGGGCGCCTTCGCGCGCATGGACCGGAGCTGGGGTGGGGTGGATGTCGCCTTTGCCAATGCCGGTATGGCGTCCAACAAACCAAGCCTCGACCTGACAGAGGCGGAATGGCGGCAGGTGCTCGACCTCAACCTGACGGGGGTGTTCCTGACCTGCCAGGCGGCTGGACGGCGGATGGTGGAGCAGAAATCCGGACTGATCCTCGCCACCAGTTCGATCTATGGCCTGACGGCCGGGGCGCGGCGCGCGGCCTATACGGCGACGAAGGCGGCGGTTGCCAATCTGGTGCGCACCCTGGCCGTTGAATGGGGGCCGCACGGGGTGCGGGTGAACGCGATTTCCCCGGGATATGTGGAGACGGACATGCTGCTGACGCTGGTTCAGCGCGGCACGTTGAACACCGACAAGATGAAGGCACGCACGCCGCTACCGCGCCTCGGCCGGCCGCAGGATATTGCGGCGATGGCCGCGTTCCTCGGCTCGCCCGGCGCGGCCTGGATCAATGGCGCGATCATTCCGGTGGATGGCGGCTGGATGGCCAATGGCGGGCCGGAATAGGCCCCGATCCCCACGCACATGGTCCCAATGGTTGCGAGATCGGCGCTACTCGGAATTGCCTTGCCCGCTTTGCCCCCCGTTCCCGTCGTGTACGCGTTCGCCAGCCGCAATAACTGAGACAGGCGCGGCCGGAACGTCCCCGATACGAAATGGGTAGAAAATAAAAATGGCAATGAACCTCTGTGTTCTATGGGGGCTGGCCGCGCTTGCCATTCTGGGTTTGGGGTTAGGTATGCAGCCCGCCACGACGCAGAACACGACCCACCTTGACTACCAGGAACTTCTGTCGAGCCCCTCGATCGATGTCGGCGATCAGGGATCGAGATGCGGTCCAATGAACTGGATCAGTCGCATAGGTGCAAGATGAAGCGGCGGACAGGCTGAAATGCGACGGTTCGGATGGATCGGGCAGTCCTGCGTGAGCAGGACGGCCCGTTTTATGTCAACGCCCGCAGCTGTTCGTCGTGGCGATGACGAAGCCGCGCAGGTCGCTGTGGGTGATCGTAAAGCGCAGCTCGGTGTTGTCCACGGTCAGGACATACCGTAGCGGAGCGGGGCCGGAAACGACGCTGGACGAGCCACCCAAGCGTGTGAATGATGCGTTCAAGGGACGCGCCGGATCATCGGCATTGACAGTGACCGAAAGCCCGATCAGGCCGTCGGCGAAGGTCACCCCATCGTCCGTGCCGGGCTGTCCCGTGGCTCGGACGGCGAAGCGCTTGCTGATTGGCCGGCCTTCACAGGCGGTAACAGGGCGCACGGCGCGCATAGCTTCACCGAGACGTTCGGGCGGGATGTCTTCCTGGATGCGCTCGCGGGCCTGTTGCAGCAACGCGGCGATGGCGTCCTTCGGTACATCCGCGTCGTAGCGGGATTGCAGGCTGGCGATATGTTCATTGGCGCGGTTCAGCGCGGCCTGGGCAGTGTCGCCGGCGCCGCGAGCCTTGTCGCGTTCGCGCGTCACCTCCGCCAGGTCACGACGCAGTACCACAACCCGCAGCTCCGCCAGGGCCAGACCGGCCTCGTAGGACGCGTAGCCGATGCCGAGGAACACCCCAAGCATGACCACCCAGCGGCCAATGCGCAGGATCAGGACTTTGCGGCGGCGGGCGCGTTCGCGGCTTCTGCTGGAGGCGTATGCCATGCGCGGTATAGCCGATTGTTCATCTCATAAGTAATCAGCGTTCCTCGCACAGCGCAGGATTCGCGGGCAAGCCTATTCAGGGTCACCCGTTTGCCCCCCCCCCTACTCCGCCGCGCGGGTTTCTGCGGCGTGTTTTTCAAACATCAGCTTCGCCGCCGATTGCCGCTTGGCGGTGAGCGTACCGCGGTTGGCCGTGCACCAGTCGAAGCTTTCCGAGCGGGCTCGGTTGTCGCCGGAAAAATGTGGCATCACATAGCGGGCATAGAGTTCGTAGGAGCGCTTCGTCTGTTCGAAATCGGCCCAGTTATGCACCTGTTGCAGCATGGCACCAAATTCGCCCTGCTTGGCGTAGAGGCGCTCGATCAGCGCAACGGCGTCATCTGGGGTGCCGATCACGCCATATTTGTTCTCGACGAACCAGCGCGCCGGATCCTCGCCCTTTGGCACATCAAAACGGAGCTGGTTGTTGTTGAGATAATTTAGGTAGCGCTCCAGTCCGTACTGGACGTTCTCGAACGCCTTTTCGCGGGTTTCGGCTATATGCATCGGCCCGACCAGGCGCAAGCGCGAGGGGTCCATTTTGCGGCCATCTTTCGCCGCGATGTCATTGGCGATTTTCCAGTTGGCATCCAGCGCATCGAAGCCGAAAGGATTGGTCGCCGCGATGCAGATCATCGACAGATCGTACTTACCCGCGAGCCGCCCGCCCGAGGGTGTGACGGAACTGACCACCGCAACTTCGGGATGCGGTTTCGTGTAGGGCGGGATATGGGCGCGGGCATTGATATACTCGTACCAATCTGTTTTCTCCGTCACGAATTCGCCCTTGAACAGGCGAAGGATGACATCCAGCGCCTCGGCCATGCGGTCCCGCTGGGTATCGGGGTCGATACCCATCATCAGCGCGTCGGATGCTAGCAGGCCGGGACCGGCGCCGAACATCACGCGACCTTTCGTCATGTGATCAAGCTGGATGATCCGGTTCGCAGTCATTAACGGGTTGTGGTACGGCAGGGAAATGACGCCGGTACCAAATTTGATATTACGCGTACGTTCGGCTGCGACGGCGATAAAAAGCTCGGGCGAGGAAATAATTTCCCAGCCCGCCGAATGATGTTCGCCAATCCAGGCTTCATGGAAGCCGAGCTTGTCGAGATGACACATCAATTCCAGGTCACGGTCGATGCAGGCGGTGGGGTTCTCTTCCATCGGATGGAAGGGGGGCAGGAAGGCGCCATGACGAAGTGGGATGCTGGGCAGAGTGCGGGGCATTTTTTGGGGCTCGTGTTGCTACTGGAGGTTCAGGATTAAAAGATACTAGGATTGAAAGGCGGGCATCACCTGTTCGCCGAAGCGACGCATTGAGGCAATGTTATCTTCATGGCTCATATCGCCAAAGCCGGTCTGGCAAAGAAGGTGGTGAACACCGGCATCAAGGATTTCCGCGACCTGTTCTTTCACCCGTTTTACCGAGCCATAGATGCAGCCGCTGGCAAGCATGTAATCGAGCGCCGCGTCATCGCCCACCGCCGGATCGCTGAACGGATTGAGATGGGCGGGATCGATGACGAAATCGGCCGGGTTATAGGCCTCGCGCAAATGCATGATGTGGGCACGTGCGTTGAGCAGCTGGCGGGAGAGCTCATCCGTCGCCTGTGCATCCGTCCCGCCCACATAGACATTACGCCATAGGGCGGATTGGGCGAGCAGGCGCGCTCGCGTGGCCGCGTCATGGCCGCCCTCGCGCAGTCCGGCTTCATAGAGCGCCCAGCGTTCCTTCAGGCGCACAACGCCGAGGCGGGACGTGAGAATGGGAATTCCGCGCCGGCCGCAATCGGTGAAGGAGCTGGGAGATACTACGCTGCGCCACAATGGTGGCCCGGGTTGCTGCACGGGCCGGGGGCGCAGTTGCGGTACATCGATATTATAATACTTACCGCGATAGGAGAGTGGGGATTCAGTCCAGATTCGGTCCAGGATTTCCAGCGATTCTTCCAGCCGCGCGCGGCTGTCATCGCTGCGCAGGCCATGACCCACAAATTCGTATTCATTATAGACCGTGCCCTTGCCGATGCCGACATCGATGCGGCCCTTACTCAGATTGTCCAGCAAAGCCAGTTGCACGGCTAGGCGCACCGGATGGTGAAACGGCATTTGCACGACGGCGAAGCCGATGCGGATCTTTGTCGTGCGCATGGCCAGCGCCGCCGCAAAGATCAGGGCGTCATTATAGACGCTTTCGCCGGTAAAATAATGTTCCGTCAGCCAGATATCGTCAAAGCCGAGCTGTTCGGCGAAGCAGGCTTGTGCAATCTGCTGGTCGATGCGGGCGGCGTCCTCCCCTGGTGAAGGGGACGCGGCGAGGGTCAGCCAACCGAATTTCATTTCTTGGCTCCTGCCTGGCTTTTGTTCGGGAGGAGCCGGCTGGGGCGACTATAGACGGGCCGGGGCGAGGGAACCAAGCCGGGGTGATTTAACGCAGCCCCAGAGCGCGCAGCACGATGCCGTCCAATATGGGCTGGGTCGATGGCGGGCGGGACCGGTGAAAACCCATGGGGTCGCCCAACCCCATAGTGCCCAACCGAACCCTTGTGCCTCAAACGCATGCCACGCGGCGATGTGCCAGGCGAGGCGGGCGGTCGCGTCCATGTCGTGCTGGCGTGCCCAGACGCCGGCCTGGGTAATGCGGGCACTGAGCTAGGTCTTGTCCCAGGCCTGCGCACGATACAATTTCGCCCCGCCGCGTATGCGGCCCATTCCGTTGGCGCAGTTGGCAGAGTCGCGAACCAGAAAGGGCAAGGTGGCGAGGGCGGCACGATCCAGGTTCGGCTCGAGCGCGGCCAGTGTGGTGAGCACCTAAGGATCGTAGGTATGTACGAATACAGTAATATTCCGATCACGCTACGGTGCATATGCAGATTTTATTTATTCACCCGGCACGGAACGCGGTTCGTCGCCACGCATGCACTGATCAGATCGGCGAGATGGCGCCGTTTATGTCTTAAACCAACGGCATGATCTCCCCCGCAAATCGTTGCAGGCGTTCGATGCTGTCGGCAATCGATTCACCGCGAAAATCGAAGATCAGTTCCTGCACGCCAATGGCGCCGAATACGCGGATGTCACCGGCAATTTCATCCGGCGTTCCGGAAAAATGTTTTCGCTCTCCCACCACGGTCGGCAGGTTGATGTCATAGAGCGGGGCCTTGTAAGAAATGACGATCGCGTTCGGGTCACGTCCGTGGGCCTCCGTCAAGCGTTTGAGTCTATCGATATGGGCACGCAATTCCTGCGGTGGTAGCGGCATGGCAGCGATTGCGCCGACCGGATGCCAGCCATCGCCATAACGCGCGGCACGGCGCAAGGCTGCCGGGCTGTGCCCGCCGATCCAGATCGGCGGGTGCGGTTTTTGCATGGGAAGGGGCTCACAATAAATGTCCCGGTAACGATAGAACTTGCCTTCGAAGCTGGCCGGCGACATGGTCCAGAGCTGTTTCATGATGCGCAGCCATTCATCCGTCACTGCGCCGCGCCGGGCGAAATCGGGACTGCCCAACGCCTCGAATTCTTCCCGCAGCCAACCTGCACCCACCCCCAAGGTCACCCGTCCACCCGACAGCACATCGAGGGAGGAAACCATTTTCGCCGTCAGCACCGGATTGCGATAAGGCAGCACCAACACCGAAGTCACCAGTCGCAATTTTTCGGTGGCACCAGCGACCACGCCGAGGATGGAGAACGCATCCAGCGCATCGCGCCCACCCGGATGCTTACCGTTGACAGTGTAGGGATAGGTAGAATCGCTTTCAACCGGGAAGACGATGTGATCCGCGATCATCGCCGAATGCAGGCCCAGCCGCTCACCTTCGCGCGCGACCGCCAGTACGCCCTCACGGGTTGCAGTTGGACCGCGCGTTGGCAGGTAGAATCCATAACGCATGCTAGTGCCCTAGCGATTCGCCACGTTGTCGCTGCGCGGTGGAATGCCGGTATTTTCCCAGCAAACGCGGGCGAGAATTTTTACGCCCTCGTTAATTTCATCCTTAGTCGCGGACCCGAAGCAGAGGCGCAGATAGGATTTCGTGTTGGTCGCATCGACGGACCATTCTGGGCCAGGGTTGAAAGCAACGCCGACATCGGCGGCGGGCTTTATCAATTTTGTCACGTCCACTTTATCAGGCAGCTTGACCCATAGAAAAATTCCACCCTGTGGCTTGAATAATTCGGCATGGGAACCGAATTCGCGTTCCACCGCTTCCACCATTATGTCCAGCCGATCGCGCAACACGGCGGTCAGATGCGGCACATGCGTGTCGAAATGCTTGCCGAAATATTCAGCGACGATCATCTGGTCCAGCGCGCCGGTACCGCTGTCATTCTTAAGCGAGATGAGCCGCGCCAGTACGTCCCAGCCAGATATGACGTAGCCCAGCCGCACCGCGGGGGCGAGGGTTTTAGAGAAGGAGCCAATATGAATCACCTGATCTGGCGCTAGCGCATACAATGCCGGCGGCGCGCCACCGGCCCAGACGAGATCAGCGTAGCATTCGTCCTCGAAAATCGGCACGCTAAATTCCTTCGCCAGCGCAAGCAATTCTTGACGGCGGTGCAGCGGCATCACCGATCCAGTCGGGTTCTGGATAGTCGGAATGGCGTAGATAAATTTCGGCCGGATGCCCTGGGCCTTTAGCTTTGCGAGGCTGCCGCGCAGAGCGTCGATGTGGATACCGTCGTCATCGACCTTCATGCCAACGACGTTTGCCCCCGCACTGCGGAAGCGAGAAATGGAGCCAGCGTAGCAGAATTCCTCCGCCAGGACCGTGTCGCCTGGGTTGATCAGCATACGTACGATCATGTTGATTGCTTGGCCCGATCCGGTGGTGATCAGAACATCGTCAGCGCCTGCGTCGATACCGCGATGGCGTTTTACCTTGTCCGCCACGACCGTGCGTAGGCCGCGATAGCCTTGCGGACCGGTGGCGAGGTTGTACATCGCTAGGCTCGCTCCTTCGCGGCGGATCACGGTGGCGGCGGCTTCCACTAGGCCCTCAATGGGAATTTCCGAACGGTCGTTATGTCCGCCAATGAAATTGTAGCGCGGCAGGCTGGTGAAGCGCGGTGCCGGCACCGGCAGATCCTTTGCCAGCAATTCGGGGTCGAGCAGAAGGGAGGTGCTCATGAACGATGTTTCCTCGTGTTTTGTCTGTTCAGTCGCAGGCTGCCACGCAGCTGGCGCGAACGGAAGCCGTGATTGTCCCCCTAAACCATTCGGGTCTCCAAAACACGCTTCTGGGTGCGTTATCAAACGGGCTTGGAGAGTAGGTTGCCGCGGGCTAAACGGCTGGTATGTTGACTGCGCTTGATCAGGATAGGCTTGCCGTGACCGCTTTTGCTTTTCCCCCTCCGCCCCCCTCGCCGAACGCCGAAGCCCTGCGCGCCGAGGTGCGTGATTTTTTGCGCACGGAACTGGCGGCGCGCAAATCCCTGGCGCGGGCCGAAAGCTGGACCGGATGGGACGCGGAATTTAGCGCCAAACCGGGCGCGCGCGGCTGGATCGGTATGTGCTGGTCCAAGCAGTATGGCGGGCATGAGCGCACCAATATGGAACGCTATGTGGTGCTGGAAGAAACACTCACCGCCGGCGCACCGGTTTCCGCGCATTGGATCGCGGACCGGCAATCGGCACCGCTGATCCTGCGCGTAGGGTCCGAGACGCAGAAGCGCGATATTTTGCCGCGCGTTGCCGCCGGGACGTGTTTTTTTTGTATCGGCATGAGTGAGCCCGATACCGGGTCCGATCTGGTGTCCGTGCGCACACGGGCGCAGCAGGTGCAGGGTGGGTTTCTGGTCAACGGTAAGAAGCTTTGGACGTCCGGTGCGCATCTGCCGCATTACATGATTCTATTTTGCCGCACCGGCGATGCGGGTCCAAATAATCGGCACGAGGGCGTTTCCCAGTTTCTGGTGGATTTAAAGACGCGAGGTATAAAGATTCGCCCGGTGAATGCGATGTCGGGCGAGCATCATTTTAACGAAGTGTTATTCCAGGACGTGTTCCTGCCCGAAACTGCGCTGCTGGGAAAGCAGGGAGATGGCTGGCGCCAGGTGACGAGCGAGCTAGCATTCGAGCGCAGTGGGCCAGAACGGTTTCTCTCCTTATTCACTTTGCTGGTGGAACTGGTACGCACGCTGGGCGATGACCCCTCCGAGCATGCGGCGATCGCAGTGGGGCGGCTCTCGGCGCATATTCTGGCGTTGCGGCGGCTTTCGCGATCGGTCGTCGGGATGTTGCAGGCGGGGGAGAGCCCGGCCTTGCAGGCGGCCTTGGTGAAGGATCTGGGCGCCGTTCTGGAACAGGATATTCCGGAAATTGCGCGCGGGTTGATCGCCGCCGAACCCAATCTTTCCAGCACCCAGAATTTCGCCGCCGTGCTGGCCTATACGATGCTGCACGCGCCGTCATTCTCCCTGCGTGGCGGTAACAGGGAAATATTGCGTGGCATTATCAGCCGCGGACAAGGTCTTCGTTAATTTGTTACTTTCTCTAAGTTAAGGAATTTCGTATGACGGAGTATGTGATATATGAACAGGATGACTCCATCGTCACCTTATCGCTCAACCTGGCAGAGAAGCGGAATCCGATCTCAGAAATGGAGATGGTGGACGCCATAATCGCGGCGCTGGAGCGCATTCAAGAAGATAACAGCGTCCGTGTTGCCATTCTGACGGGCAAGGGCAGTGCGTTTTCGTCGGGCGGCGATATTCGCAAGATGAAAGAAGCGACGGAAGAACGGAAAAATCGCCCGTATCGGACGCCGGCTTATTATAAGAGTGGTATCCAGAGGATTCCCATCGCGTTTGAACGCGTGGATGTGCCAATTATCGCTGCCGTTAATGGACCGGCCATGGGCGCGGGATTGGACCTCGCTTGCATGTGCGATTTGCGCGTGGCTGGCGAAAGCGCGCGTTTCGCCGAAAGTTTCGTAAAAGTCGGAATCATTCCCGGGGATGGCGGCGCATGGCTGCTGCCACGCATAGTGGGATATTCCAAGGCCTGCGAAATGGCACTGACGGGCGACACGTTGACCGCGCAAGAGGCATTGGCCTGCGGACTGGTATCGTCCGTGGTGCCGGATGCTGAGCTCATGGACGCGGCACGTGCACTGGCGCAGCGTATTGCAGTTAACCCGCCCTATGCGGTGCGCATGGCCAAGCGGCTGCTAATGGAAGGTCGGCATGTGCGGATGGATACATTGCTGGAGATATCAGCGGCGATGCAGGCTTTGGGCCATGCGACAGCCGATCACCGGGAGGCGGTGGATGCCTTCCTTGAAAAGCGCAAGCCCGTATTCAGGGGCGATTGAACCAGGATTGATCGATGCTTCCGTCACGTATCGCCCTGCTAGGTTTTTCTATCGAGTGCAATCGATTTGCTCCAATTGCGTTGGAAAAGGATTTTGCAGCGCGCACCTTGATCGGTGGGGCAGCGATGCTGGCGGAGGCGCGATCGGCCGCCCCGCGTATGCTGGGCGAAATGCCAGGTTTCGTAGCGGACATGGATGGGGCCGGCGCCTGGGAACCCGTGCCCCTGCTGCTCGCCATGGCGGAGCCGAACGGGCCGGTGGACCATGCTTTCTTCCGGCGAATAATGGAAGAATGGGAAACCGAGCTGCGCACCGCCGGAAAATTAGATGGTATTTATTGTGTATTGCATGGCGCCGGCCTGACGACCGAGGATCATGATCCCGAAGGAACGATCCTGGCCATGATCCGCGCGATCGTCGGGCTGGATATACCCTTGGTCGCCAGCTTTGATCTGCATGCCAACGTATCTGATGCCGATGTGGTACCGCTTAATGCCTTTATCGGCTATCGCACCAATCCGCATATGGACATGCGCGAGCGTGGTGCCGAATCGGCACAAATCCTGCGGCGGCTCCTGGGCGGGACGAGGACGTATTTATCACGGATCCGGCTGCCGATCGTGCCACCCACGGTCACAATGCTGACTGGGCAGGACGCGACTGCGCGACCCTATGGCGAGCTGATTGATCTGGGTCAGGCGCGCATGCGAGAGGCGCCGTATGTGGGGCAGATACTGAATGTTTCCGTTCTTGGGGGCTTCGCGTTCGCCGATACGCCGTTCAATGGCCTGACGGTTGTTGTGACAGCCACCGACGCGGCGGCAGCGCGTGCCCTGGCGCTAGAAATTTCGGAAGCCGGCTGGGCGCGGCGGAAAGAGTTTCGACCGCGATTGACCTCGCTCGATGAGGCCGTGGCAGCCGCGCAGGGCACATCGGATCGTACGCAGCCGGCACTGATTTTCGCCGATGTCGCCGACAATCCGGGTGGTGGGGGGCGTGGCAACACGATGTGGATCCTTGAAGCCTTCCTGAAGGCAGGAGTGAAGGACGCGATTATCGGTGTCATCTTCGATCCGCCTCTCGCCGCCGAGGCGACTGCGCTCGGGGTCGGCGCAACATTTACCGCGCGCTTCAACCGCGGGGGCGGCGATGAATTTTCCCAACCCTTTGCCGCGTCGGCGCGGGTGCACGCTTTACATCCCGGCCCCGTGCTAGCGCGACGCGGGATTTTTGCGGGCGGGACCATCGATTTGAAAATCTCTGCCGCGCTGGAGATCGACGGCATCATCGTCGTGGTGATTTCTGAACGCGTGCAATGCGCGGACCCGGCCTTCCTGGAATGTTTTGGCTTGGATATCCGTGCGGCGCGCGTAGTGGCAGTAAAGTCGCGGGGGCATTTTCGCGGCGGCTTCGATGAGTTCTTCCGCCATGAGCAGGTGGTAGAAGTGGATTGTCCGGGGTTGACCAGCCCTATTCTGTCCCGGTTCGACTGGCGGCACATGCCGCGCCCCGTGTTACCCATCGACGAGACGGCCCAATGGAGCGCGGAAACAGCATGACACTCGACGAGCTTCCCACACCCTGCTTGGTACTGGACCGAGGGATCCTGCAACGCAATCTGGATGTGATGGCACGTGCCCTGGCCCGCCATGAAGTACCGCTGCGTCCGCATATGAAGACCGCGAAGTCAATCGATGTGGCGCGGATGGCGACCGCCGGCCAACCGGGCGGTATCACCGTCTCGACCCTGGCGGAGGCAGAATATTTCGTTGGCTATCGCATCTACGACATCCTCTATGCCGCTGGCATCACGCCGCAGAAGCTACAGCGGGTCGTGGACCTTAATCGCTTCGGTGCCGATGTGATCGTGATTACCGATGACCGTGATATGGCTGCCATTATCGCCGCCTATGGCACACCACCGCGGACCTTGATCGAAGTGGATACGGGCGAGCATCGCGGCGGAATTTCACCCGATGGTCCCGAATTGATGGATCTCGCCGCGCGGCTCGGCCCGGCCCTAGCGGGCGTGATGACGCATGCGGGGCACAGCTATGCGGGACGTTCCGTCGCAGAGATGGCCGCGATCGCGGAAATCGAGCGAGCGGGAATCGTCCGCGCCGCCGAGCGCCTGCGCATGGCCGGGTATAAAGCCCCGATCGCTTCCATGGGTTCATCACCGACCGCGTTGCATGCCGCGCATCTGGGTGGCGTTACGGAAGTGCGGGCCGGCGTCTATATGTTCGGCGATCTGTTCCAGGCAGAAATTCTGACGCACGGCCTAGACGATATCGCTGTCACCGTGCTGACCAGCGTGATCGGCCGTCGTCCGAAAGAAAATACTATCCTCATCGATGCCGGGGGGATGGCATTGTCCAAGGATCGCAGTACGGCGGCGACGGTAATCGATTATGGGTTTGGCCTTGCGCTAAATCTCCTGGGGCAACGTCGCTATGGACGGACGATCGTGGAACGCGCCTATCAGGAACATGGTGTGATCGTGGGCGATCCAGCGTGTAAGATCGATCTACCGATCGGCAGCAAGCTACGCATCGCGCCCAACCATACCTGCATGACCGTTGCCGCACATGATCGCTATCACGTTGTCGACGGGTCGGACGACGTGATAGCGATCTGGCCGCGGGTTAACGGCTGGTAGCAAGGCGCATCAGCGGGGCCGAACAGGTCCAGGAAAATCAAAAATATCATCGCGATAGAATTGGGCAAGCTGCGCGTCAGGGATTTGTATGGCGATAACCGATTGACAGAAAGGGCGGACGTGCCAAACGGTGAACCGCTCGGACCTGCGACTCAACAGGACTTTTAATGCACGCGCCGCTGTTTGCCCGTTTGCTGATTCCGCGCCTGCCGTTTTTCTATGGCTGGGTGGTGCTTGGTTGCGTGTGCCTGGCGGGATTTGCACGCCAGGGGCCGGCCGTGGCGGTACTTTCAGTGTTCGTCACGCCGATGACGGAGGAGTTCGGCTGGTCGCGCGCGGCGATTTCCGGGGCGGTGTCGTTGGGCGGTGTGCTGGCGGCGATCGTCTCGCCGATGCTGGGACCGGTGCTGGATCGCAGCGGGGCGCGGTTGGTGCTGTGCCTCGCGGTGCTGGGTACCGGCGTGGCGTCGCTAGCATTGTCGCTCACGCAATCCTTGGCGATGTTTTATCTACTGTTCTGCTTTTCGCGCATGATCTGGGCGGGGCCATTCGATCTCGGGCTCTATGGCACGGTGAGCAACTGGTTCGTGGCGCATCGCGCTCGGGCTACGTCAATCGCCACGGTGGCGCAGTTGGCCGGGTTGGTGGCGCTGCCTTTGATCGCGCAATCGGCCATGCACGAGGGGGGTTGGCGCGCCGGTTGGTTGGCGATCGGCGCCACAGTGCTGGTGGTTGGCTTCGTGCCAGCCTGGCTGCTGCTGGTGCGCCGGCCGGAGGATGTCGGATTGATGCCGGATCGGCTGACCGCCAACGCGAATACCGTCAGCGCATCCGAGCCGAGCTTCAGCCGGGCGCAGGCCATGCGCATGCCAGCGTTCTGGTTGCTCTCACTTTATACTGTGCTGGTCTATCCGGTGCAGGCAGGGGTTTCGCTGCATCAGGTGCCGCATCTGCTCGAACGCGGCATCAGCCCAATGCTGGCGGCGACGGTGATCAGCTTTTTCTCCGTCATGTCGGCGGTGGCGAGTTTTTCGGTTGCCTTCCTGCCGCGCGCCTGGCCGATCCGGTTCGCCCTGGTCCTGTCGGCGCTGGCCTTGAGCGGAGGGGCGTTCGCCTTGACCGGCATTACCTCCCTGCCGGGGGCCTATATCGCGGCGGGGGCGTTTGGCCTGGGGATCGGCGGCATTCTGACATTGCTGCCAATCGCCTGGGCGGATTATTTTGGCCGGGAAAGTTATGGCGCGATCCGCGGCGTGGCATTGTCCCTGCAAGTTCTGGCGCAGGCGATAGGGCCATTACTTTCGGGTGCGTTACGCGACTGGAGTGGCGATTATGTTTTTTCTCTTATGCTATTCGCCGTTCTGGCCCTTATCGGGGCCGGCGCCGCATTGGCGGCGCGCCCGCCAGGAACTTATACCAAGTTCCGTGGGGCGTGACCGGCCGGAACGAAGGTCAGGGCTTTGCCCCCAACCCCGCTAAGGGGCGACGCCGCTTAGAACCCATTCATTCAGTGACGATAAAGAATGGGGTTGAGGAATTATTTTCAACAGCACCTAAGCTCCCTTATTCATCACCACCATACGGATGGGGGTCCAGAGAGCCTGGATCCACTTATACCGAACATCGGTAATCTCGCCCATCGAGATGACAATTGGCTAATATATGGTGGTTTTGTCAGGTATACCCCGACTGGCCGGGTGGCCCTTTTGCCACCCCATCGATCAGGCGACAGCGGTAGTAGCTCTGCTCGAACACCCCGATCGTCCGGCTGACCTGGGCCTACCACGGCAACCCGATGATCTGCTCTGCCATATATCGTTTCCTTGGCATCGTACCTCCTCAGTGTGGGGGCCAAATGCTCCCTCAACCAATGGAGCCCTTTAAGGGGGGGGGCAGACCGCCTCCGCCTGCTACACTGGGAAGTTAGCCTGACAAAGCCCATCTGGGAAATCTCCGCTAAAATAACTTGCCCGAACAGTCCCTGCTTCCCTAGGTTATTCCGACCAATAGGGAGCATTAGAAAATGGCACTCAACCGCCGGAAGTTCGGAAAAGCTATGGTTGCCGCAACGGGTAGCCTCGCGCTACCCGGCCTGTTCACCCACCGTGCCGAGGCCCAGCGCGCCGCCAACACCCTACGCGTGGCTTTGCGGGATGCGGTGCCGAATATCGACCCTTATTTCAACAGCCAGCGCACCGGCATCATCATCGCGCATCAAGCCATGGATGGGCTAGTGCACCGCGATCCGGTGACGTTCAAGAACGTCCCGGCGCTGGCCACTGAATGGAAATGGGTGGACACCAAGACGCTCGACTTCACCCTGCGTCAGGGAGTGAAGTTCCACGATGGCAGCGATTTCAGCGCCGATGACGTGGTCTATACGGTCAATACCGTGGTGCATCCAGATACGCGGCTGGCGACGCCCGCGAACTATTCCTGGATCCAGGGCGCCGAAAAAACCGGCCCGTTCGGTGTGCGGCTGCATATGAAGCGACCCACCCCGGCGGCGCTCGACTATCTGGCCATGGTCACGCCCATCTGGCCGAAGGCCTACCGCGAAAAAGTCGGCCCTGACGGCTATTCGCGCATGCCGATCGCCACCGGCCCCTATCGCTATACTAAAGTCGATGTCTCCACCGGCATCGAATATGAACGCTTCGACGGCTATTACGCCGGTGGACCAAAGGGAAAGCCAGCGATTCAGAAGATCGCCGTGCGCTACCTCTCCGAAGCCGCCACCGAACTCACAGAATTGCTGGCGCAAGGGGTGGATTGGATCTGGAACATGAATCCGGACTCCATCGATAACGTGAACCGCTTGCCCTATTTGCAGGCCACGCGGCAGGAATCGATGCGGGTCGGGCTGATTCAGCTGGATGCCGCCGGGCGGTCGGGGGCAGGGAACCCGATGACCAAGCAGAAGGTTCGCCAAGCAGTGTTCTATGCGATCGACCGAGAAGCGCTGGCCAATAAGCTTGTGGGTGGCGGCTCGCGCGTGCCGGCGGCCACCTGCTTTCCGACGCAGTTCGGCTGCAATGCCGATGCCGCGATGCGCTATGACTACAACCCGGCGAAGGCAAAGCAACTTCTGGCTGAGGCCGGCTATCCGGACGGCTTCGAAATCGAGCTGACCAGCTACGTGCAGCCGCGCCAATGGTCGGAGGCGGTCCAGAGCTACCTTACCGCCGTCGGCATCCGTGCCCGGCTGAACCTAATGCAGGTAGCGGCGCAAATCCGCCGCCAGAATGCCGGGGAGCTGGCGATTGGCATGGGGTCCTGGGGCTCCTACTCTATCAACGACGTCTCGGCGATCCTGCCGAACTACTTCGATGGCGGCGCCACCGACTATGCTCGCGACGAGGCGCTGACGAAGCTGATCCAGGCGGGCGGCGCCACTGCCGACGAGGCGGAACGCAAGAAGGCTTATGACGCGGCGATCCGCCTAATCACCGAGCAGGCCTACATGGTGCCCCTACATACTTACGTGAATGTATACGCCTTCCAGAAGCAACTCCAGTTCCCGACCTTCGCGGATGAACTGCCGCGCTTCTATCTGGCGAAGTGGAAATAACTCTGACGGTGGGGCGCGCTGAAGTCAGGCCGCCCGCTGGATGAGATGGCATTCCACCACCCCGTCCGTATCGGTAAGCGCCGACGGCGCATCGCTGCCGCAGCGTGCCTGCGCGACCGGGCAGCGCGGGTGGAAACGGCAGCCGGGTGGGATATTGGTGGGGTCGGGCATGGTATCGCCCAGCCCCACATCCGGCACGCCGAGGCCGGGTTCAGGCGTGAGAACCGAGGCGAGAAGCGCCTTCGTATAGGGATGGCGCGGCGCGGCGAACAGGCGTTTGGACTCTGTGCGCTCCACGATGCGGCCGAGGTACATCACCGCCACCTCGCTGGCGATATGCTCCACCACCGCCAGGTTGTGGCTGATGAACAGATAGGTCAGCCCGAGATCACGGCGCAATTCGGCCAAAAGATTCAGGATTTGCGCCTGCACGCTCACATCCAGCGCGCTGGTCGGCTCGTCGCACACCACGATGCGCGGGCGCAGCACCAGGGCGCGCGCGATCGCCACGCGTTGGCGCTGGCCGCCCGAAAGCTGGGCGGGGAAGCGCAGGCCCTGGTCGCGTGAGAGGCCAACACGTTCCAGAGCCTCGTTCACCCGGCGAGTGATCTCCTCGCGGTCGATAGCGCCCTGCGCGATCAGCGGCATGGCGACGATGTCGCGCACCCGCCGGCGTGGATTGAGCGAGGCAAAGGGGTCCTGAAACACTGGCTGGATCAGCCGGGCACGAGCGCGCCGGTCCATCGCACCCAGGCGCTGGCCATCGACCAGCACGTCGCCAGCGGTGGGTTCTAGCAGGTTGAGAATCAGCCGCGCCAAGGTCGATTTACCACAGCCGCTTTCGCCCACCACACCCAGCACGCTGCCGACCGGCACGGCGAAGGAGACATTGTCTACCGCCACCACCCCCGGGCGCGGCGCGAACAGTCCCTGGCGGGCGAGAAATTCCTTCCGCAGCCCACGCACCTCAATTGCGGGTGCCGCTGCCGGTACTGGGGCCGGGATGGCGTTCATGCCGCTGCCTCGCGCCGACCAACCCAGCCGGGGGCGAGCGTGCAGAGCACCTCATGCTTCTGGCCGATCCGCTGGCGCGGTACACTACCGGCGCAGGCCATTGTCGCCTCGGCGCAACGGTCGCGGAAGGGGCAGCCGATGAAGCCGGGTGGCATGCGTGGCACTACGCCCGGAATGCTGCCCAACGGCTCACCACGCTTCATCTTGCCGGGCACCGGCACGCAACTCAGCAGGCCACGCGTGTAGGGATGGTGGGGCGCGGCGAACAATTCGGCAGTCGGCGCGCTCTCCACCACTTCGCCCGCGTACATCACTGACACGTGGTCGGCCACGCGGGCGACGATGCCGAGATCATGCGTGATCAGCAAAATGCCGAGGTCGAGATCCTTCTCCAATCCAACCAGCAGCCGCAGGATTTGCGCCTGCACGGTCACATCCAACGCGGTGGTTGGTTCATCGGCGATCAGTAGCGCCGGATCACACATCAGCGCCATAGCGATCATCACTCGCTGGCGCAGCCCGCCGGAAAGCTGGTGCGGAAACTGACCCATCCGCAGGCCCGGCGCGGTGATTCCCACCCGGTCCAGCAGGGCCACCGCACGGTCCACCGCCTGCGCACGAGTTACGTCACGATGGCGGCGTAGCACCTCCGTCATCTGCGAGCCGACCGTGTAGGCCGGGTTCAGGCTCGTCATCGGTTCCTGGAAGATCATCGCCATGGCGGAACCGCGCAAGTGCGCCATCTCGCGTTCGCCATAGCCGCTGATTTCTTCGCCGGCGAAGCGCAACGAAGTGGTCTCGCGTACCGCACCCTTGGGCAGCAGCCCCATCACCGACAAAGCCGTGATCGACTTGCCGCAGCCACTTTCACCTACTAAGCAATGCGTCTCGCCCTTGTTCACGGTGAGCGAAGCGCCGCGCACCGCGGCGGTGGCGCCGATTGTCACCCGCAGGTCGCGCACTTCCAAAAGCGCGCTCACAACGATGCGCTCATCGGCTGAGATCCGTGCCCATCATGTCACGCAGCGCGTCCCCCAGAAAATTCACCCCTAGCACGAGCACGAACAAGGCCGCGCCGGGGATCATGATCACCCAGGGGCTGAAGAACATGTATTCCTTCGCCTCCGAGATCATCAGCCCCCACGATGGCAGCGGCGGCGGCACGCCGAGACCCAGAAAGGACAAGGCTGCCTCCAGTAAGATGGCGAGCGCCATTTCCAATGTGGCGACCACAGCCAGATGCGTGGCTATGTTGGGCAGCACCTCACGCGTCATTACCCACCAGCGGGAGACGCCGGCGCAATAGGCGGCAGCGACATAATCGAGATTGCGAATCTGCATGGTGGTGGAGCGCGCCACCACGGCAAACCGATCCCACAGCAACAGGCCCAGCACCAGCACGACGAGCAAAAAACTGCTGCCGCGCAACGCTGCCACCGCCAGTGCCACTAGCACCGCCGGGATGGAGAGCCGCGTGGTGATGGCGAACATCACGGCATCATCCACCTTGCCGCCATAGAAGCCACCCAATACGCCCAAGGTGATGCCGATTAGGCCGGAAGTGATCACCGTCAGTACCCCGATCACCATGGAAATGCGCGCGCCATAGATCAGCCGGGAGAGATAGTCGCGCCCCAACTGGTCCGTGCCCAGGAAGTTGATGTTCCCACCGCCGTCCAGAAACGAAGGCGGTACCAGCCGCCGCCCGAGATCAATAACGAAAGGATCATACGGCACAATCCAGGGCGCGAGGATCGCGAGGACCGCGCAGAAGCCAACGATACCGGCGCCGACGATAAAGTCCAAGTTCGATAGCAGGCCACCGCGCCGGCCCACCCGCACTGTCACGCCGCTCATACCGCCCACCCTTTCATGCGGCGCGCAACCTGGGATCGAGCAGCGCGTTTAGTAAATCCGCCAGCAAGGTGAGACCGATATAAAGCATCGCCAGCACCAGCACGACCGCCTGCACCACAGGAAAGTCGTTCTTACTGATACTCTCCCATGCCAGGAAGCCCACGCCGTGCAGGGCGAAGACCGTTTCAATCACTACCGAACCGCCCAGCATGAACCCCAACTGCACAGCGGCGATGGAGACCACGGGGATGGCGGCGTTGCGCAATCCGTGCTTCACCAGGATGGAAAACCGCGACAACCCCTTGGCGCGGGCGGTGCGGATATAGTCGGAAGCTAGCGCCTCAATCATGCCACTGCGCGTGAGGCGGGTGAGCGAGGGGATGGCCGAAAAGGCCAGCACGATGCCAGGCATGACGAAATGCTCCCACGACCCCGTGCCCGAGATTGGTAGCCAGCCGAGTTGCAGGCCGAAGACGATCATTAGCACCAGGCCGAGCCAAAAGGACGGCATCGCCTGGCCAATCAGGACCACCACGCCGACCGCGCGGTCGGCCCACGTCCCCTCCCGCACCGCGGCGATGATGCCGAGCGGCAAGGAGACCACCAGCGCCAGTGCCAGCCCCACTAGACCCAAGGTCATGGTGATCGGTATGCGATGCGCGATCAGATTGGACACGCGGTCGCGGAAAAAAAAGCTGTCGCCCAGGTCGCCCTGCAAGGCGCGGAACAGCCAGTCAAAATACTGCACCCAGACCGGACGGTCCAAACCGTAGACCTCGCGAATTTTCTCGATATCGGCCTGCGAGGCATCCGCTCCGGCGATAGAGATCGCCAGATCTCCCGAAATGCGTGTCAGTAGGAAGGTAAGTGTCAGCACGGTCAGAGCCACGAGCACGGCCACTGCCAAGCGGCGAAGGAAAAAATAAATCATATGTCGACCCTAAGGCCGGGGCTGATTAACGTCATCAAGATTTTTACGACAAGGAACGTGCTGGTGGCCTACAGGTGGTGACCTCACGACGACCATGTATTCTCCTTTTGAGACACGCGAGTGAGGTAAATTGAGCGACACTATCCAGGCAACCTAGCCTCGACTACGGGCAGGCTGTAGTTTGCTGCGGTGCCCAGCTCTGTCAATCCGTAATCACCATGCTTTGGCCTACAATTTGGTCAACTGCGTGCGCACCTTGGCGTTGCCAGAGGCCGGCGCGCAGTGGTCGCTGACCAGCCTGTGGGAGAAACTGGTGAAGATCCGGGCTAAGGTCGTGCGGCACGTTCGCTACGCCGTCTTTCAGGTGGTTAAGGCCGTGGTTCCAACCTCCGGGCGATCTGGCCGCTCACGGCGGGGTTCGACCTTACTTCCGGTCGGCCATGTTCCAGGGCACGTAGCATTAAGCGCGGTCCCGGGCTGCGTTACGCAGCAGCCAAGCCAAGGGCACGGCGATAGTTGCTGTGAAGGCGAGCATATAGAATGCGTTCACATAGCCGATCATCGCGGCCTGGCGCTGGATTTCGTTTGAAAGTCGCATCAGCCCGCTGGCTGTTTCCAGATTCCACGATGCGGGCAGGCCGGGGAATGTCAGGATTTTGTTATACGGGGTGATGAATTCGGAAATACGCGCGTAGTTCACGCTGGTAGTGCGCACCAATACGAGAACAGAGAGCGAAATAAACAGGCTGGATCCGAAGTTCCGCATTAAAGTGAAGACGGCCGAGCCCTCGGTGACCTGATGCGGCGGCAGAGTGGCGAAGGCCATCACGGTCATGGGCGTAAAGGTCACGCTTTGACCCAGGCCTTGCAGAAAATTACTCCAGAAGACATCGAAATCAGTCATGTTGATGTCGAGCTGTGCCATCCAGAAGGCGGAAAAGGCCTGCAAGGCCAGTCCCGCGGAGATGGCAAAACGCGGCGCCCAGCGGGTGAGCTGGACGATGAACAGGAACGCCGTCCAGTTACCCAGGCCGCGCGCGGCGATCAGGGTGCCGATGATACTATCGGGATAGCCACGCAGATCGTGCAGCAGGCTGGGGAACAGTACCAGGGTAGTAAAACTCAGCATACCCATGATGAAGGCGATTGTAATACCGACGGAAAAATTTCGATCGCGCAGCAGGATGGGATTGAGAAAGGGCTGGTCGGATGTCATGCAATGCGCGACGAACACCCAGAAGGCTAACACACCGATAAAGGCGCAGAGGGTGATTTCCGTCGATTCAAACCAATCCATGCGCTGGCCGCGATCGAAGATCAGCTGCGCAGAGATAATCGCGATGGAGAGCGCGAGGAAGCCGATCCAGTCGAATTGAATCGGATTGCGCTTGGTGTGATCGGCCAACGCGAACCAGATGCAGACTAGGGTGCAGATACCCGGCGGCACGATCATAAAAAATGCCGCGCGCCAGTTATATGCTTCCGTCGCGATGCTGCCGAGGATCGGGCCGACGACGGGGCCGAACACCGCGCCCACGCCCCACATCACCAAGGCGGTCGCATGCAGATGGCGCGGGAACGTGCCCAGCAGGATGGCCTGGCCCATCGGCATGATCGGGGCACCGAACGCGCCTTGTAGGACGCGGGCCAGGATCAAGGTCTCCAGGCTGTTGGCAATGCCGCACAAAAAGGAGGAAACAGTAAATCCCAGTACGGTGGCGAACATCACCGTCCGCCAACCCAGTCGGCTAGCGAGCCAGCCCGTCATCGGCGTAACGACAGCGGTGGCGACCAAGTTCAAGGTAATCACCCAGGAAATTTCGTCCTGCGTCGCCGAAAGCGTACCGCGCACCTGCGGCAGCACCAGATTGGCGAGCGTGATGGTCATGCCAAACAGCATATTGGCGAGCTGTACCATCAGCAGGATCAACCATTGTCGGCCGCTGATGCTGAAGAGCCCCCCGCGCGTTGGACCAATCGGGGTTGGAGCAATCGCGGCGGTGGTGGCGCTCATCCGGCGATATTCCCCTTTCGCGGGGGCGGTGGACCCCCTTCGACCGAGGCTCTATAGCAGATCTTCAGCCAGCACACGCTCGCACTCCATGGGGCAGAGGGGACGAAAACGCATGTATCTGAACATCTTCGCGCCGGGCGGGCAGCCCCTGGACATGACGCAGACGGATGAATTTCGCAGCCTACTGACCAGCGCGGCGGAGCTGAATATTCCTCACGCACGCGATATCGCCTACCAGTCCTGCAATATGATTCTTAATCAGCAACGATTTCATTTCCTTGAATGGGGGGCGGCGGATGCGCCGCCGATCGTGCTATTGCATGGCGGGCATCAATCCTGTCATTCGTGGGATCTGGTGAGCCTGCATCTGGCACAAAAATACCGCGTGCTGGCGCTGGATCAGCGCGGCCATGGCGATAGCGAGTGGGCGCGCGATCTGGATTATTCAAATCATACCATGTCCCGGGACGCGGAAGCGTTCATCGCCGCAATGGGCTTACGACGCCCGATCCTGATGGGCCATTCGATGGGTGGGCGTAATGCCATGCTGCTCACCAAGCGCAATGTCGCCATGCTGCGCGCACTGGTGGTGGTCGATATCGGACCGGAGGTTTCGCCAGAAGGGCGGCAGGCGATCTCGTCCTTCGTGCGGGCCAACCAGGAATTCGATAATCTGGAGCATTTTGTCGAAAACGTCCGCAAATACGATCCCTATCGGTCGCAAGAGCACATTGAGCGGACAGTAAAATACAACATGCTGCAACGCATCGATGGTAAATTCGTAAGCAAGTGCGACTCCAATCCGCGCCGGCTGGGGCTGACGCAGAACAGCAGCCTGCTGGATAATATTTCCCTCGATGACGCACGCGGCTTCGATCTGCCCACGCTGGTGATCCGCGGTAAGAATTCCAACATTCTAACCGCGGAAGCCGCCGAGCATTTTCGCAATACCCTGCCGCGCGGGACGCTGATCACGGTACCGGAAAGCGGCCATAATGTGCATGGCCAGAACACGCTGGGGTTCCTGGATGCCCTGGGGGCCTTCCTGCCGACGCTGGAATAGAGAGCTGGCAGGAGGGAAGGAGCCGGATGGTGGAGCTGAGCGGGATCGAACCGCTGACCTCGTCATTGCGAACGACGCGCTCTCCCAACTGAGCTACAGCCCCGTGCCACGGGCGGGCGGAACATGCGCATGCGGCCGAGGCGAGTCAAGGCGGGTTTAGGGCAGTTGCGATACGCCATGCCGACGGCTAGCTTGCGCCCACCAGCGGAGAGCCCTGCATGATCACCATTCTGTTCGACCTGCTGCATCTGCTGATTTCATTGATGAAAATCATATTGATCGTGCAGATCGTCTATGGCTGGTTGATCGCCTTCAATATTCTCGATACCCGCAACCGCATCGTGTGGAGTATCGGCGATTTCCTATATCGGGTGACCGAGCCAGTGTTGCGCCCCATTCGGCGCTATATGCCAAATCTGGGGCCGGTCGATCTGTCGCCGCTGGTTCTGTTCATCGCATTATGGCTGGCGGATCAGATCCTGTATCGGCTGCAGGCGGCCATCACGCTAGGCAGCATGTCGCCGCTGCTGCTGTAAGCATGCCCTCGGCGGGCATGGCATTCTCGCGTGCTCGCGCGGATGGGGGGTATTGATCGGGGTAAGCGAGGCGGCCGAGGATGGCCCGGCCAACCGTGCAGCCCGCGCGGCCAACCGAGCCTCGGACTTTGCACGCCGCATGGCGTGATGAAATTGCTGGATGAGATTGCCGGCCATCGCCGGCGCCGTGGCGCTCGGGCGTTCGGCGACCGTCGGCCGGCCGGTGGCTGCGCTGCTACTGGCGGCCAACGCAACCCAGATGGGCATGACTAGACGACAATCCTCTCCGCATCGCGCCCGAACTTTTCGCACCAGCCGTGTTCGTGGCGACGCCATCGCCGGTCATAGGGAAACAAAACTCTTGCGAGCCGCCCGCGCAAATAGCTACCGGACCTCGAATGGCGATCGAATGGTCGATGCCATACAGGAAATAAAGCTCGATTGCATACTCGGTGCGCGATCCGGGGGCTGATCAGCCCCGCGCGTGCTCGGATAAGATTGGCGCCGGCGCGCCCAGCCTATTCCGCGTCGTCGTCGGCCGCTTTTTCCTGCACCGGTCCGCTATCGAGACCCTTGGCACTCAAATCACGGTCCACCAGCTCGATCACCGCCATATCGGCGGCGTCGCCATATCGCATGCCGGCCTTCAACACCCGGCAATAGCCGCCCGCCCGCGCCTTGTAACGCGGCGCCAGATCGTCGAACAACTTGCGCACAATCACATCGTCGCGCAGCTGCGCAAACGCCTGCCGGCGCGCATGCAGCCCGCCACGCTTGCCCAGTGTGATGAGCTTCTCTGCGACAGGGCGCAATTCCTTCGCCTTCGGCAAGGTGGTAGTGATCTGCTCATGCTTGAACAACGCCACCGCCATGTTGCGGAACATCGCCGCGCGATGAGTGGAAGTCACACCGAGTTTCCGGCCGGCTACTCCGTGACGCATACTCGCCTCTCCTTAATTCGCCGATCAGAGCGGCCCGTCGAGCCGCTTGATCAGGTCTTCGATGTTTTCCGGTGGCCAGGTCGGCACGGTCATGCCCAGCGACAGCCCCATGGTAGACAGCACTTCCTTGATCTCGTTCAGGGATTTGCGGCCGAAATTCGGGGTGCGTAGCATTTCCTGCTCAGTTTTCTGCACCAGATCGCCAATATAGATGATGTTGTCGTTCTTTAGACAATTCGCGCTGCGGACAGACAGTTCGAGTTCGTCCACCTTGCGCAGCAGATTGCGGTTGAACGGCAAGTCTTCCACCGGCTCTTCCGTGCGCGCCAGCTGTGGCTCGTCGAAGTTAATAAAGAGCTGAAACTGGTCCTGCAGGATACGCGCCGCCAGCGCCACGGCATCTTCCGGCGTAATCGCGCCATTGGTCTCCACGCTAAGCAGCAGCTTGTCGTAATCCGTCACCTGCCCCACCCGCGTCGGCTCTACGCGATAGGACACGCGGCTCACCGGCGAATAGATCGAATCGACTGGGATTAATCCGATCGGCGCATCCTCGGCCCGGTTGGCCACGGCAGCCACATACCCGCGGCCCAGCTGCACGGTGAACTCTATGCCCAGCTTCACGCCATCGTCGAGCGTGCAGATCACCAAGTCTGGATTCATAATGTCGATATCATGCCCCATCTGGATCTGCCCCGCGCGCACTTCCCCGGGTCCGGTGGCCGTCAGGGTCATGCGCCGCGTGCCCTCATTATGCATACGCAGGGCCAGCTGCTTTATGTTCAGCACGATATCCGTGACATCCTCGCGCACGCCGGGGATGGAGCTGAACTCGTGCAGCACACCATCAATTTGCACGGATGTCACCGCTGCCCCTTGTAGGGACGACAGCAAGATGCGCCGCATCGCATTGCCCAGCGTCATGCCGAATCCGCGTTCCAGCGGTTCGGCGACCATGGTCGCCATCCGCTTCGGGTCGGCACCGGGCTCAACCTGCAATTTTTCCGGCTTGATCAGCGACTGCCAGTTTCTCTGTAGTGCCACGTCTCAGCCTCGTTCAAAAAGAGAAGGCCTAGGCGGTAGCGCTATACTGCGCTGCCTAGGCATATCACAAAAAAAGTTTACTCAGACCCGCCGGCGCTTACGCGGACGGCAGCCATTATGCGGCACTGGCGTCAGATCGCGAATGGAGGTGATGGTAAACCCCACCGCCTGCAAGGCCCGCAACGCGCTCTCGCGCCCCGTACCCGGCCCGCTGACCTCGATCTCCAACGTCTCCATCCCATGCTCGCGCGCCTTCTTGCCGGCATCCTCGGCGGCGACCTGGGCAGCATAGGGGGTGGATTTTCGGCTACCCTTGAAACCCTGGCTGCCGGCAGACGACCAAGCGATCGTATTGCCCTGTGCGTCCGTTATGGTGATCATCGTGTTGTTAAAGGTCGCCGCCACATGCGCCACGCCGGCGATGATGTTCTTGCGTTCCTTGCGCCTAGGGCGCGCAGAGGCGGCTGGTTTCGCCATGTTCTTCTCGATGTCCTGTTCAACTCAAACCGCGACGTAACCCGCCGCGAGGCATCTGACCCCGACGCGCCACCAGGGACGCGCCAATGCCGAAAATTACTTCGTGACCTTCTTCTTACCGGCAATCGCCACGGCCTTGCCCTTGCGGGTGCGGGCATTGGTATGGGTACGTTGGCCGCGCACCGGCAGGCCACGCCGATGGCGCAGGCCCCTGTAGCAGCCTAGATCCATCAAGCGCTTTATATTCATGACGTTGGAGCGGCGCAGATCGCCCTCTACCTGGAAATCGCGGTCGACCAGCTCACGGATGCGCAGCACCTCATCGTCGCTCAGCTGGTTCACCCGCCGTTCCGCGGGAATGTGCAGCTTGGTGCAGATATCCTGCGCCTTGGTCGGCCCGATACCGAAGATGTAGCGCAGGCTGATGGTCACCCGCTTATTGGTCGGAATATTCACGCCGGCAATACGCGCCACTCCCGTCTCTCCTGTCCCCCTCTTGGGGCAAAAAATGATCCCGCAGGCCATCTGCCCGACGAGTCTGGACTTTCCGCAGATACCCGACAAACCGCAAAAGCCACCTCGGGAGATGGGTCGGAGCGGCGGACTTAAGGCACCCTCGCCCCCGAGTCAACGCGCCTAGATCAATTTATCGTGAATGTCAGGATTCCACCGTCGGCTTGTCGAATAAGGCAAACAATTCCGCCGTCACCGCATCGATATCCGCCATCCCATCCACCGCACGCAGCAGCCCCTGGGCCTCGTAATAGGGCAGCAAGGGCGCTGTCTGGGCGTGATAGGCCACGAGCCGCGCCGCCACCGTCTCCCGGTTGTCATCGGTCCGCCGGGTGAATTTTTCGCCGCCGCAGGCAACGCAGATTCCCGGCAGCTTCGGCCTCTGGAAATCGTCATGATACCCCGCCCCGCACGCCGCGCATGTATAACGCCCGTCGATACGGTCGGTGAGCACTGAGTCGTTCACCCGTAGTTCCACCACGGCGTCCAGCTTTATCCTCTTCTCGGCCAGCATCCCGTCCAAGGCCGCCGCCTGCACCACGGTGCGCGGAAATCCATCCAAGATAAAACCCTTGACGCAATCGACCTGCCCGATCCGCCTGCCGAGCATGCGGATCAGGATATCGTCGGAGACAAGTTTCCCCGCCTCCATCACCGCCTTGGTCTCGCGTCCGACATCGCTGCCCGCCGCCACTTCCGCACGTAGCATGTCGCCGGTGGAGATCTGCGCGATACCATAGCCGTCCATCAGCCGCTTCGCCTGGGTGCCCTTGCCCGCCCCCGGCGGCCCTAACAAAATCAGGCGCATGCCGCCTATCTCCGTCCCTTAACCCGCGCCTTGCGTATCAACCCTTCATACTGATGCGCCAGCAGGTGCGACTGCACCTGCGTCACCGTATCCATCGTCACCGACACGATGATTAGCAGAGAGGTGCCGCCAAAATAAAATGGCACGTTATATTTGCTAATCAGGATTTCCGGCAGCAGGCAGACCACCACCAGATAGATGCCGCCCACCGTCGTCAGCCGCGTCAGCACATAGTCGAAATAGGCCGAGGTCGCGGTGCCTGGCCGGATACCCGGGATGAACCCGCCATATTTCTTTAAATTATCGGCCGTCTCATCAGGGTTGAACACCACGGCGGTGTAGAAGTAGGCGAAGAAGATGATCATCACCGCGTAGGTCAGCATGTAAAGCGGCTGGCCATGCGCCAAAGCCTGCCCGACCGTCTGCAACCAGCCCGGCGAGTCGGCGGCAAACCCTGCGATCGTCGCCGGGATCAGCAGGATGGAGCTGGCGAAGATCGGGGGAATCACGCCCGAAGTATTGATCTTCAGCGGCATGTGCGACGATTCGCCGCCCAACATCCGCTGCCCCACCTGGCGCTTCGGATACTGGATGATGATCCGCCGCTGCGCGCGCTCCACGAACACGATCACCGCGATCACCACCACCGCCACGAGCACGAACAGCAGGATGAACAGAGGCGACAGCGCCCCGGTCCGCCCCAGCTCCAGCAAGCTCGCCAGGGCGCCGGGAAGATTGGCGACGATGCCGGCGAAAATGATCAGCGAAATCCCGTTACCGACCCCCCGCGCCGTAATCTGCTCACCCAGCCACATCAGGAACATCGTCCCGCCGACCAGAGTGATCACACAGGACAGGCGGAAGAACATCCCCGGATCGATCACTGCGGCGCCAAACGACCCGCGCATCCCCTCCAGCCCCACTGCAATACCATAGGACTGCACCAGCGCGATGACGACGGTCAGATAGCGGGTGTATTGGTTCAGCTTCTTGCGCCCGCTCTCGCCTTCTTTTTTCAGGGCTTCCAGCGCCGGCACCGCCGCCGACATAAGCTGCACGACGATGGAGGCTGAAATATAAGGCATGATGTTCAGCGCGAACACGGTCATCCGCCCAAGCGCACCGCCGCTGAACATGTCGAACATGCCCAGGATGCCGCCGCCATGCTGGGCCAGCATTTCCCCCATCACGGAGGCGTCCACCCCCGGCACCGGGATATAGGTGCCGATCCGGTAAACGATCAGCGCCGCCAGGGTGAACCAGATTCGTTTCTTAAGTTCGGTCGCCTTTGAAAACACACCGAGATTGAGATTTGCCGCCAGTTGTTCTGCCGCCGAGGCCATAGGCATTTCCTATCGTTATCAGAACATGAACGGCGCCAACCGGGTCAAGCGGGGCGCCGTTCAGATCGGTCAACCATGCCGCCACACCCCACCTTGAGATAAGGCCCATACACAAGGCGGGAAAGATTGTCAGCCCTCGGCAGCCACTACCTTCACCACCGTGGTCGTCACCGACCCGCCTGCCTTCTCCACCGCCGCGATGGCCGTAGCGGAAGCACCGGACACCGTAATCCGCACCGCGCGCGTGATTTCGCCATTGCCCAGCAAGCGCACGCCGGAGGTCTTCAGCCCCGCCACCTTGCCCTTTGCCAACAGCCCCGCCGCGCGCAGTATTTCTTCGGTAATTTCCTGCCCTGAATCGATCTTGCCCGCCGCGATCGCCGCATCCAGGGTGCCCACATTCAACGGCACGTACTGCACCCGGAAATGGTTGGTAAAGCCGCGCTTTGGCAAGCGGCGATAGATCGGCAGCTGCCCGCCCTCGAACCCGTTCAGCGCCACGCCCTCGCGCGCCTTCTGGCCCTTTACGCCCTTGCCCGACGTTTTTCCCTTCCCCGAACCGATGCCCCGGCCGAGACGCTTCGATTTTAACCGTGAACCAGGATTGTCGCGCAGCTCGTTCAGATTCATCGTCATGCCCTTCCGTCCCACCCCAACCAGGTCAGGACAATTCCTCCACCTGCACCAGATGGGCCACCTTGCGGATCATGCCGCGAACACACGGCGTATCCTCCAGCACCTTCGACCCGCGGATCTTGTTCAGGCCTAACCCGATCAAGGTCTCCTTCTGCCCCGGCTTACGCCCAGCCGCAGACGCGACCTGCGTCACTTTCACCCGGCGACCCGCATCAGACATCGGTTGCCCCCTGACCTGCTGCTTCCGCCGGCGCGGCATCGCGACGGCCCAGGATATCGGTCACCTTCTTGCCCCGCCGTGTAGCCACCGAACGCGGCGATGCGCATTTCTGCAACGCCGCAAAGGTCGCCTTCACCATGTTATGCGGATTGCGGCTACCGAGCGACTTCGCGACCACATCGCCAATACCCAATGTCTCAAACACCGCACGCATCGGCCCGCCGGCAATGATCCCTGTGCCCGCGCTGGCCGAGCGCAGCACCACGGAGCCGGCACCAAAATTCCCAACCACGTCATGGTGCAGGGTGCGACCTTCCTTCATCGGAATGCGTATCATGCCGCGCTTGGCACGTTCGGTCGCCTTGCGGATCGCCTCCGGCACCTCGCGCGCCTTGCCGGCGCCATAGCCTACCCGGCCCTTCTGATCACCAACCACGACCAACGCGGCGAAAGCGAACCGGCGCCCACCCTTCACCACCTTAGCCACGCGATTGATAGTGACCAACTTATCGATGATATCATCGGCCTCGCCCCGCTCAGGACCGCGATTGCGATCACGGTCCCGGCGCTGCCCGCCTTCTCTTGGTTCACGTGCCATCGTTCATTCCCTCAGAAGGCTAGACCACCCTCGCGGGCAGCCTCGGCCAGGGCTTGCACCCGGCCATGATAGAGATAGGCGCCACGGTCGAAGACCACGTTAGTGACACCGGCCGCGATGGCGCGCTCCGCCACCAGCTTGCCTACCGCTGCCGCAGCACCCTTGTCCGCGCCGGTGCGCAACTCCGCGCGCAAACCCTTGTCCAGGCTCGACGCCGCCGCGAGCGTACGCCCCGCCGCATCGTCGATCACCTGCGCATAGATATGCTTGCCCGACCGGAACACCGACAGCCGCGGCCGCTCGGACGCCTTGCGCCGGATCTGGTAGCGCAGGCGATCGCGCCGGCGCTCCCTGAGCTCCTGAATGTTGCTCACTTCTTCTTGCCTTCCTTACGCCGGATAATCTCATCCGAGTACCGCACGCCCTTACCCTTATAGGGTTCAGGGCCACGAAACGCGCGGATCTCGGCAGCGACCTGACCAACCTGGCGCTTGTCCACGCCCTCCACCTTGACCGCCGTCGGCCGTTCACAGCTGATCTTAATGCCCGCCGGCACCGGATAGATCACGTCATGCGAATAGCCCAGGTTCAGCACCAGGTTCTGCCCTTGCACCGCAGCGCGATAGCCCGTGCCTGTGATTTCCATCGACTTCGTGTAGCCGGTGGACACACCTTTCACGATATTGGCGATCAGCGCCCGCGTGGTGCCCCACATCATCCGCGCCTTCGCCTCACTCGTTCGCGGCACCACGCTGACCTGGTTGCCCTCGACCTTGGTCTCCACCAAATCGGTCAGCGCCAGGGTCATTTCGCCCAGTTTGCCCTTAGCGGTCAGCACGCCATGGGCAATGGCCACCTGCACGCCAGCAGGAATTTCGACTGGATATTTTCCTACGCGCGACATGTCCCGCTCCTCAGAACACGCGGCAGAGCACTTCGCCACCAACATTGGCGGCGCGCGCTTCCGCGTCAGACATCACCCCGCGCGGGGTGGACAGGATCGACACACCGAGGCCCGCATACACGCGCTGCAATTCCTTGATCTTGGAATAAATGCGACGGCCCGGCTTGGACACGCGGGTGATTTCCTTAATCACCGGATCGCCCTCGTTATATTTCAGCTCGATCCGCAACTGCGCCACGCCGGGGCGGAGTTCCTCGGATGCGAAGCCACGAATATAGCCCTCACGCCGTAGCACATCCAACACATTGGCCCGCAACTGCGACGCCGGGGCCACACAGGATGCGTGTCGCGCGCGTTGCGCATTGCGAATGCGGGTCAGCATATCCCCCAGGGGATCGGATAGAGACATGTGTCTGTTCCCCCCTTACCAGCTCGCCTTGACCATGCCAGGGATTTGCCCCTCGCTGGCCAAACTCCGCAACGCAATGCGGCACAGCTTGAATTTACGGTAATTGCCGCGCGAACGACCGGTCAGCTCACAACGCAACCGCACCCGCGTCTGCGAGCCGTTGCGCGGCAACTGCGCCAGCTTCAACGAAGCCTCGAAACGGTCTTCTACCGGAAGTTCGCGATTCATCACGACCTCCTTCAAGGCCGCGCGTTTCTTCTTGTCGCGCGCCGCCATGTATTCCCGTTTCGCATTCCGCTTGACCTGAGAGGTCTTCGCCATTCTGTCTCACCCTCCGGAACCTGCCGGGCGTGCCCGACGGTTTTCCAACAAATCCCAAAAAATTCCGCCGCCCGCGATAGTGCCGGCGGCACCACACGTTCTAGTTAACGAACGGTAAGTTAAAGCCCTTCAGCAACGCCTTGCCCTCAGCATCGGTCTTTGCCGTCGTCACGAAGACAATGTCCATGCCACGGATCGAATCCACTCGGTCGTAATTAATTTCCGGGAAGATAATCTGTTCCTTGATTCCCATGGCAAAATTTCCCTTGCCATCAAAACCCTTGCCGGTGATACCGCGGAAATCACGCACGCGCGGCAACGCGATGGTCACGAGGCGGTCGAGGAATTCATACATGCGCGACTTACGCAACGTGACCTTGCAGCCAATGGGCAAGCCTTCGCGGATCTTGAAGCCAGCAATAGCCTTTTTTGCCACCGTCTTCACCGGCTTCTGCCCGGCGATCAACATCATCTCCGCCAGCGCCGCGTCCAGCTTCTTCTGATCGCCGGTCGCCTCGCCCACACCCATGTTCAGGACGATCTTTTCCAGCTTCGGCACCTGCATCGGGTTCGCATAGCCAAACTCCACCAGCATCGCCGGGCGCACCTGCACGTTATATTGCTGCTGCAAACGCGGCATATCGCGTGTTTCGCTCATTTCCCTAACCTTCGATCATGCCACCGCCAGCCTTGGCGATGCGAACCTTGCGCCCATCCTCCAACACCCGGAATCCGACACGCGTTTTGGTATCGGTCTTCGGGTCCACCAGCATCAGGTTGGACAGATGCACCGGTGCTTCGATCTCCACGATCCCACCCGGCTGGCCCATCCCCGTCGGCTTGGTGTGCTTGGTCGCTATGCGTACGCCCTGCACCACAGCGCGGTTTTCTTTCGGCAGCACACGCAGAACTGCACCGCGCTTGCCCTTATCAGCGCCGGTGATCACTTCCACCCGATCGCCCTTACGAATGCGCGCGGCCATTACAGCACCTCCGGCGCAAGAGAAATAATCTTCATAAACTTCTTTCCACGCAGCTCGCGCACCACCGGGCCGAAGATACGCGTGCCAATTGGTTCCAGCTGCTTTGTGATCAGCACCGCCGCGTTGCGATCGAAGCGAATGACGGAGCCATCGGGGCGGCGCACCGGATACGACGTCCGCACGATCACCGCCTGGTGCACGTCGCCCTTCTTTACCTTACCGCGCGGAATTGCCTCGCGGATGGACACCACGATCACATCGCCCACCGATGCAGTGCGGCGCTTCGAACCACCCAGCACCTTAATGCACAGCACCTTGCGCGCGCCGGAATTATCGGCAACCTCAAGAGTGGATTCGACCTGGATCATCTGATCGCTTCCCTCAACCTGCCACAGCGTCTTCGGCGTGCGGCGCCGCGCCATTCCGCTCGATCACCTGCCAGGTCTTGCGCTTGCTGATCGGGCGGCATTCCTTGATCCGCACGACATCGCCTTCCTTGCAGATATTCTCCTCGTCATGCGCCGCGTATTTCTTCGAGCGGCGAATGAATTTCTTGTACAGCGGGTGCATTACGCGACGCTCGACAAGAACCGTAATGGTCTTGTCCATCTTATCGCTCGTCACTCGCCCCATCAGGACGCGCCTCGGCATCGCCCTTACTCCTCTACGACTTCGCGGCGGAACGTATCTTTTCCGCCGAAATGGTTTTCACACGCGCGATCTCACGCCGAACGTACAGCACACGCCCCACGCCTTCCTGCTGGCCCGTGGCTCGTTGGAAGCGCAAGCTGAACTGTTCCTTACGCAGATCAAGCAGCATCGTCGCCAGCTCATCCGTCGATTTTGCCCGCACATCGGCCGCCTTATTGCCAGTTATCTTCCCCGGGGCCATCACGCGTCTCCGATACGCTGGATAAATTTCACCCGGATCGGCAATTTCGCGGCGCCCAATGTCAGAGCTTCCTTCGCCAGTTCCGGTGCCACGCCGTCGATCTCAAACATGATCCGCCCCGGCTTCACCCGGCACACCCAGAATTCCGGCGAACCCTTGCCCGAGCCCATGCGCACTTCCGCCGGCTTGCGGGATACGGGAACATCCGGAAAAATCCGGATCCACACGCGCCCCGCGCGACGCATGGCGCGCGTAATGGCGCGCCGTGCCGATTCGATCTGCCGCGCCGTCACCCGCTCGGGCTCCAACGCCTTCAGGCCGAACCTGCCAAAATTCAACTCGGTGCCGCCCTTGGCGAGCCCCTTGATGCGCCCCTTATGGGCCTTTCGATAATTCGTGCGCTTTGGTTGCAGCATTGTCGTTTGTCCTTACCGCCCACTTACCGTTGCGGCGCCTGTTCGGCGGCTCGGCGATCCTGGGCCGTCGGGTCGTTAGTCAGAATTTCCCCTTTGAAAATCCACACTTTCACGCCGCATGTGCCATAGGTCGTCTTCGCCGTCGCAACCCCGTAATCCACATCTGCGCGCAAGGTGTGCAGCGGCACGCGGCCTTCGCGATACCATTCCACCCGCGCGATTTCCGCCCCGCCGAGGCGCCCGCCGCAATTGATCCGAATGCCCTGCGCGCCGAGACGCATCGCCGACTGCACCGCGCGCTTCATCGCCCGGCGAAACGCCACCCGGCGCTCCAGCTGCTGCGCAATATTCTCCGCCACCAGGGTCGCATCGATTTCCGGCTTACGGATTTCCACGATGTTCAAGGTCACATCCGCCTTGGCCATGATGGAGAGATCCCTCTTCAGAACCTCGATATCTTGCCCACGCTTGCCGATCACGACACCCGGACGCGCGGCATAGACCGTCACCCGCGGCTTCTTCGCCGGCCGCTCGATCACCACACGCGATACGCCCGCACCTTGCAGCTTCTTGCGCAGATGACCGCGCAGCTTAATATCGGCATGCAGCAGGTTGGCGTAATCATCGCCCGCAAACCAGCGGCTGTCCCAGGTGCGATTGATACCGAGCCGCAGCCCGATCGGATTGACCTTGTGACCCATCGGTTACGCCGCCTCCCGTTTCGCGGACGCATCTTGCGACCGCTCCACCACTACGATCTTCAGATGGCTGAACCATTTCTCGATCTGCGCCGAACGCCCGCGCCCACGCGCATGAAAGCGCCGCATCACCACCGAACGCCCCACTTCTGCGCGTGAGACCACCAGACGGTCGACATCTAAATTATGGTTGTTCTCGGCATTGGAGATAGCACTTTCTAGCGCCTTCTTCACCTGCTGCGCGATACGCCGCTTGCTAAAGGTCAAGGTCGCGATCGCGTTCGCCGCCGATTGATTGCGAATCAAACCGACCACTAGGTTTAACTTACGCGGCGACACACGAATGTTGCTGACGATGGCCTCGGCCTCCGTCTCGGACAATGTTCGCGGATGCTTGGGTTTGCTCATTTCAGCCCCGCTTCGCCTTTTTGTCCGCCGTATGGCCGGTAAAGGTGCGCGTCGGCGAAAATTCGCCAAACTTATGGCCCACCATGTTCTCCGTCACCTGCACGGGCAGAAACTTCTTGCCGTTATAAACGCCAAACACCAGGCCGACGAATTGCGGCAGGACAGTTGACCGGCGCGACCAGATCTTGATGATCTCGTTGCGGCCCGATGTTCGCGCGGCCTCGGCCTTGTTCAGCATATAGCCGTCCACGAACGGCCCTTTCCAGACGGAACGCCCCATCCTACTTGCCCTTATTACGGCGACGGATGATCAAACTATCCGTCCGCTTGTTCGTGCGTGTCTTATAGCCCTTGGTCGGCTTGCCCCACGGTGTCACCGGATGGCGACCGCCCGATGTCCGGCCCTCACCACCGCCATGCGGGTGATCGACGGGGTTCATCACGACACCGCGGTTATGCGGCTTGAAACCCATCCAGCGCATCCGCCCGGCCTTGCCGAGATGCTGGTTCATGTTGTCCGGGTTGGACACGGCACCAATCGTCGCCATGCATTCCCCGCGCACCATGCGCAATTCGCCGCTCATCAGCTTGATCTGCGCATAGCCAGCATCCTTGCCAACCAGCTGTGCGTAGTTACCAGCGGAGCGCGCAATCTTCGCCCCCGCGCCTGGCTTCATCTCAATATTATGGATAATCGTGCCGACCGGAATGGAGCCCAGCGGCATCGCATTGCCCGGCTTGATATCCACGCGCTGGCCGGAAATCACCGCATCCCCCGCCCGCAAGCGCTGCGGCGCGATGATGTAGGCCAGCTCCCCGTCCTGATATTTTAGCAATGCTAGAAACGCAGTGCGATTGGGATCGTATTCCAACCGTTGCACGACCGCCGGCACATCGAATTTTCGGCGTTTGAAATCGACGATCCGGTACGACTGCTTGTGCCCGCCGCCGCGAAACCGGCTGGTAATCCGACCATGGTTATTGCGCCCGCCGGAATGCGACTTACCCTCGGTCAGGCCCTTAACCGGCTTACCCTTCCACAGCTCCGACCGGTCGATCAAGACCGTGCCGCGCAGGGAGGCGGTAACCGGGTTGAATTGCTTGAGTGCCATCTGCCGCCCCCCGCCTTATGCCAGACCGGCGGTGAAGTCGATGGACTGACCATCGGCCAGAGAAACAAACGCCTTCTTCACATCAGAACGCTGACCCGGGCGACCTCGAAACATCTTCGTCTTGCCCTTCTGCACCAGCGTGTTCACGCTAGTCACCTTCACGCCGAACAGACCTTCCACCGCCGCCTTGATCTGCGGCTTGGTTGCGGTGCCGGCGACGCGAAACACCACCTGGCCCTTTTCCGACAGCATGGTCGCCTTTTCGGTAATCACCGGGGCGCGAATGATTTCGAACATCGCCTCGCGCGACAATAGCGACACGCGCTTCTTTTTCGCTGCCTCGCTCATGCCACCGGCTCCCCATTCAAGCGGGCAACCAGGCCATCCACGCCGGCAGAGGTAATCGCCAGCACGTCATGCTTCAGAATGTCATAGACATTCGCGCCCACCGTCGGCAGCACATCCACATGCGGAATATTGCGGCTGGCCAGCGCGAAACCGGTATCCACCGCGGCATCCATGATTAGCACGGATTTCCAACCTAGCGCCTTCAACTGCTTCGCCAAGGCCGCCGTCTTCGTCGCCCCCGAGGCAACATCCAGCACCACCAGCTTGCCATCCGCCTGCTTCTGCGACAGGGCGGAAATCAGCCCTAGTCGGCGTACCTTTTTTGGTAGCGCATATTCATGCGAGCGTACCACCGGGCCATGCACAACGCCGCCCGTGCGATATTGCGGCGATCGCAAGCTACCCTGGCGCGCATTGCCCGTGCCCTTCTGGCGGAAAGGCTTCTTGGTGGTGCCGGACACTTCGCCCATGCCCTTCACCTTGTGCGTGCCCGCCCGGCGCTTGGAAAGCTGCCAGTGCACCACACGCGCCATAATGTCGGCACGCGGTGAGGTGGCGAAGATGCCGTCCGGCAGCTCCTTCATCCCCGCACTACCCATATCCAGAGTCTTAATCTCGACTTGCATTGTCCTATTCCTCAGCCGGCCAGTGCGGCCGGATAGGGCGCCTCGGCGGGGCGCGCGCGCTTCACCGCATCGCTCACCCGCACATACGACCCCTTGGCACCCGGCACGGCGCCCTTGATCATCAGCAGGCCCTTTTCCACGTCCACCGCCGCCACTTCCAAATTCTGCGTGGTCACGCGCTCGACACCGAGATGCCCGGCCATTTTCTTATTCTTGAACGTCTTGCCAGGGTCCTGGCGGTTACCCGTCGAGCCCAGGCTACGATGGCTGATGGACACGCCATGGCTAGCTTCCAGACCGGAGAAATTCCAGCGCTTCATGCCGCCGGCAAAACCCTTGCCTTTGGTCGTACCGCAGACATCAACCTTATGGCCGACCACGAAATGCGCGGCGGAAATCCCCGCCCCCGGCTCCAGCAGCGCGTCCGTGGCGACACGGAATTCGCCTAGCTTCGCCTTCGGCTCCACCTTCGCGGCGGCGTAGTGGCCCCGGTTCGGCTTCGACACGTTCTTGACTTTCATCTTGCCCCAGCCGAGCTGGAGGGCCGTATAACCGTCCCTCTCAGTGGTGCGCGCCGCCACGACCTGCACGTTATCGACATGCAGGACAGTCACTGGCACGTGGCTGCCGTCGTCCTTGAAAATCCGGGTCATCCCCAGTTTTTTTGCGAGTAATCCGGTACGCATGATAATCTTATCCCAATATCTGCCCTGGGTCTCTTTAGATCTTGATCTCGACATCGACGCCGGCGGCGAGGTCGAGCTTCATCAGCGCGTCCACCGTCTGCGGCGTGGGTTCGACGATATCTAGTAGGCGGCGATGCGTGCGAATTTCGAACTGCTCGCGGCTCTTTTTATCAACATGTGGCGAACGGTTGACGGTGAACCGTTCGATGCGCGTCGGCAGCGGAATCGGCCCCCGCACCTGCGCGCCCGTTCGCTTGGCCGTGTTCACGATCTCCTTTGTGCTGTTATCCAGCACGCGGTGATCGAACGCCTTCAGGCGGATGCGGATATTCTGGTTGTCCATAGGTCGTAAATCCGGAAATTCGTCGTTCGCGCGTATGCGGGAAAGCCGCGCCGGCATCTCGCTCTTCAGCGAAATGCCGGCGCCTTGAGAAGTCTCAGGCCTCGATCTTCGCCACCACGCCGGCGCCGACGGTACGGCCACCTTCGCGAATGGCAAAACGCAGGCCTTCATCCATGGCGATCGGGTGGATCAGCTCCACATCCATCGACACGTTGTCACCTGGCATCACCATTTCCGTGCCTTCGGGCAGCTGTACTATGCCGGTCACGTCGGTAGTGCGGAAATAGAATTGCGGTCGGTAATTGGTAAAGAACGGCGTGTGACGGCCACCCTCTTCCTTCGTGAGGATATAAGCCTCGGCCTTGAACTTGGTGTGCGGGGTGATGGAACCGGGTGCGGCCAGAACCTGGCCACGCTCGATATCCTCACGCTTGGTGCCGCGCAGTAGGGCGCCGATATTGTCGCCCGCCTGGCCCTGGTCCAGCAGCTTGCGGAACATTTCCACGCCGGTGACAACCGTCTTGGTGGTCGCCTTCAACCCGACGATCTCGACTTCCTCACCCACCTTGATCACGCCGCGTTCCACGCGGCCCGTGGCCACAGTACCGCGGCCGGAGATGGAGAACACATCTTCCACCGGCATCAGGAACGGACGATCGATGGCGCGCTCTGGCTGCGGTATATAGTCATCCACCGCCTTCATCAGCGCCAGCACGGCCTGCTCACCGATCTCCGGCTGCTTGTCCTCCAGCGCGCACAGGGCCGAGCCCTTGATGATCGGAATATCGTCACCCGGGAACTGGTAGGAGGTTAGCAGTTCGCGCACTTCCATATCGACCAGCTCCAGCAGGTCTGGATCGTCAACCATGTCCACCTTGTTCATGAACACGACCAGCGCCGGCACGCCGACCTGGCGGGCGAGCAGGATGTGTTCGCGCGTCTGCGGCATCGGACCATCGGCGGCGGAGACCACCAGGATCGCGCCGTCCATCTGAGCCGCACCCGTGATCATGTTCTTCACATAGTCGGCATGGCCGGGGCAGTCGACATGCGCGTAATGCCGCGCCGCGGTTTCATATTCCACATGCGCTGTGGAAATGGTGATACCGCGAGCCTTTTCTTCAGGCGCTTTATCGATCTGGTCATACGCCGTATAGATCGCACCGCCAGACTTTGCCAGGATCTTGGTGATCGCGGCTGTCAGCGACGTCTTACCATGATCAACATGGCCGATCGTGCCAATATTGCAATGCGGTTTATTCCGCTCGAATTTTGCCTTGCCCATCGTCTTCTCCGTGCAACCGTTCGGGTTGTGGGTGTGTCTGTTTGCTTACCAGCGGTAATGACTGAAAGCCTTGTTGGCTTCGGCCATCCGATGGGTATCTTCACGCTTCTTCACAGCCGAGCCGCGGTTGTTCACCGCGTCCAGCAGTTCGTTCGACAGCCGATCTTCCATCGTGTGCTCCCCACGCTTGCGGGCCGCATCGATGATCCAGCGAATGGCCAACGCCTGGCGCCGCTCCGTCCGCACTTCCACCGGAACCTGATAGGTGGCGCCGCCCACGCGGCGCGAACGCACCTCGATGGCCGGCTTCACGTTATCCAACGCTTCGTGGAACATCCGCATCGGATCCGCCTGCGCCCCGCCCCGCTTCTTCATCGAGTCGAGCGCGCCATAGACGATGCCCTCGGTGGTGGATTTCTTGCCGTCATACATCAGCGCGTTCATGAAACGGCTGAGCACGACATCACCGAATTTTGCATCCGGTAAAATTTCCCGCTTAACCGCGCGGCGACGACGAGACATACCAACGCCCCCTTACTTCGGCCGCTTCGCGCCGTACAGCGACCGGCGCTGGCGGCGCTTGGCAATGCCCTGGGTATCCAGCACGCCGCGTAGGATGTGATAGCGCACGCCGGGCAGATCCTTCACCCGCCCGCCGCGGATCAGCACCACGGAATGTTCCTGCAGATTATGACCCTCACCAGGAATATAGCTGACCACCTCGTACCCATTTGTCAGCCGCACCTTCGCGACTTTGCGCAGCGCCGAGTTCGGCTTTTTCGGGGTCGTCGTATACACACGCGTGCAGACGCCGCGCTTCTGCGGGCAGCCTTCCAACGCCGGCACTTTATTCCGGCTCTTCTGCGGCTCGCGCCCTTTGGCGATCAGCTGATTGATGGTCGGCATAGACCCTTTGTCCCGTATTTTGTCCGCATGGCCCACCCACGCGAACGCCTCCGATCTCGACCCGCTCCCATGAACGAAACCCACAAGAAGCGGGACAATGCCCACCCTGCGGGGTCCGACCTGCTTGCGGCCTAGGCCCAACGGAAATCCCCGCCGGCGGCGCCGCGAGCGCCAGGTAACTGCGAAACAGCATCCACCCCGCAAAACCGCACGGGGTGGGCCGAGGGGCGGATAACTAGAAGCCGGGACAGGGTGAGTCAAGCACGTTGGCAAAAAAACCGTGCCGATTTGAATGCGCCCACCGGACCCTACCATGCGCCCTGGCGGTTCCCCTCAAGTCTAGAAGAAGATTGATATTTCAACTAGCTATCCGTACCCCGAGCCGGGCGCCTCAACCATAAAGCCTTGCAGCGTCTCGATGCCTGTTTCCGCCACCCTGACATCCCGCACGGCGCGAAACCGCCGCTCTACAACCCTGGCACCCAAATCCAGCACCGCATCGCCACGCCGCTTCGCATCGGTGAAGCGAATATGCGGGTCCGCCAGCAGATATTGCCCTGATTGTGCATTACTCCAGCCGCGCGAGGAGATTAAGGAGCCGATGAACACGCTGGCCACCACCGGCGCCCTCGGGTCAGAAAAATCGCCCTGATGTCAGTGGCATAAAAACAATGCACATCGCCATCCAGGGTGATCGGATTGGCGATTTTGCGCGCCACCATGAAATCGGTCTGGCGCCGCCGCGCCGCCGGATAGCCATCCCAGGTGGCAGTCCACCAGAGCGGCTTTGCAGCCATCCCCTGGCGGAACTCCGCGAACAAGAACTGTTGCGCCAGCACATTCCGCCGCGCCGGCAACGCCGTAAGCCCCGCCTCCAGCCAGCTTTCCTGCGCCGCCCCCAGCAGGCCCTACCGTATTGCTACCCGCCCCCAGTTCCAGCCTTGGGCAGGCCTGATGCACACGATATGCCGGTCATCGACCACATGCAGCCGAGCCAAGCGGCCAAAATCCAGCTGCCGGCAGACCGTTGCGCCCGGCGTAGCGGCATATGCTCCCAATAGGCCTGATAGGCCGCGGCGCGATGGGCCAAGCAGATCCGGGTCAGTCTTGTATTAGGCATAGCGGGTACGCCCCTCGGCGAGGGAATGGACCTCCTCACCCTCGTGGCGCGGCGCCAACTCCATCGGGCGGCGTGGCATGCCATACTCATAGACTATAGTCCCGGGCAAAGCAGATCGCGTCCGGCGCCTCGGCCGCCACATGCCGCCAGGCGCCGAAATAGCCTTGCTGGAAACTCTGGCAGGAGGCCAGGATAGTCTTATTAGCCGGGCCGGGCTCTCCCCGGCTTCCCGCGCCGTGCGCGTCCGCCCGACATCTCTCGCCTGGTCATGGGCAGTGAAGCGGTACCAGCATCACACGCCCGACCGCAGCCCACACAACTCCCCATGCACGCTATGCGCCGCCCCCGGCTCGGCAATCTCCTCGCCGTGGGCGACGATCCGGGCGAAACTCTCGTCCTTCGCTATCTCCCGGCGTACCGCAACCGGCTGGTAGGGCATACCGCCACCCGCCAACGGATTCGGCGCCAGGCGGGTCCACAGCACGAACCCGCCCGGAACGGGATCACCCGAGGCCACGCCCAACATAAATAATTTTTCTCCCGTTTGGGCAATTCCCGCCAGCGCGGCCACCAGCAACGCAGGCGCCGCAAGCAGCAGGCTGCGCCGGCATAGCCTCACGTTTGCCGTTCGGAGCCACACCCACCTAACGCTGCTGCCATGGCAGATCATCGGCCTTCCAGCCCGCTGCCCGCCCGCGATGACCCGCCGGGTCCACCGGCCCCTCGAACCCGTCCGCCACGTTGAAAACCTGCGAAAATCCCGCTGCCTGTGCCGCCAGCGCCGCCAAAAGGCTGCGCGCCCCGCTACGGCAGATGAAATAAATTCTTTGCCCTTCCCCAACTCCTGTCGCCCGGAGTTGCGGCACAAATTCTCCATTAATCTGCATGGAGGGAAAAACCTGCCACGGGATCAACACCACCTGCTTGCCCAGCCCAGACAGATCCGGCAGCCCGACGAAATTCCATTCCACATCGGTGCGCACATCCACCAGCACTGCATGGGGATCGGACTGCAGGGCTTCCCAGACCTGCGCGGGTGGCACATTCTGTACCATATCAGCTACTCCGGTTGAACAAGGATCAGGCATCGCACGGCATGCCCCCGGCTTCAACCGCCTGACCAGGTAAGGATGCGAGGCATGACGTCACTTCACCCCGGCATCGCCAGCGATCTGGCCGGCGCCATTGGCAACACGCCGCTGATCAAGCTGCGCGGCGCCTCGGAAACCACCGGCTGCACCATCCTGGGCAAGGCCGAGTTCATGAACCCCGGTGGCTCAGTGAAAGATCGCGCCGGGCTCGCCATCATCCTGGACGCGGAAGCGCGCGGTGCGCTGAAACCCGGCGGTACCATCGTCGAGGGCACTGCCGGCAATACTGGCATCGGCCTAACCATCGTCGGCAACGCGCGCGGCTATCGCTGCGTCATCGTCATGCCGGAGAACCAGAGTCAGGAAAAAATCTCGTTTCTCCGCATGATCGGCGCCGATTTGCGTCTCGTTCCCGCCAAGCCGTATCGCGATCCCGGCAACTACGTCCATGTCTCACGCCGCCTTGCCGAAGAGACCGGTGCTGTCTGGGCAAACCAGTTCGATAATCTCGCCAATCGCGAAGGCCATCGCACCACTACCGGCCCGGAAATCTGGGCCCAAACAGACGGCAAGGTGGACGCCTTCACCTGCGCCTGTGGCACCGGCGGTACCCTGGCTGGCGTCGCCCTGGCGCTGAAAGCGCGCAACCCGAAAGTTAAAATCATCCTCGCCGACCCTGAAGGCAGCGGCCTCTACGGCTGGGTGAAGAACAACGACCTCACCATCACCGGCAGCTCCATCACCGAAGGCATCGGCCAGTCCCGCGTGCCAGAAAATCTATCAAACGTCCCGATCGACGACGCCGTGCGCATCGCCGACCCCGATGCCCTGCAACATATCTTCGACGTGATGATCCATGAAGGCATCTCCGTCGGCACCTCGTCAGGCATCAATATCGCCGCCGCCGTCGCCGTTGCCAAACAAATGGGCCCCGGCCACACCATCGTCACCATCCTCTGCGATGGTGGCTCTCGCTACCAGTCCAAACTCTTCAACGTCGACTTCCTCCGCGCCAAAAACCTCCCCTTACCAAGCTGGATGGCCTGATGCCGAGGTCTGGGGACGTGACCGACCGTAAGTAAGTTTGGGGGCTTTATCCCCAATCTCACTTACAATTATTCACCCGTTAGACCTCGGCATTAGCCCGCCAACTCGCCTTCGGCCCGCAGCATACGAGTGGCTTCGCGGAAGGCGTCCACGGTATCGTTGATTTCGGCAGTATCGTGGGTGGCGGAGGTAAAGCCACCGAGACGACCACTGATATCGACGCCGTTGGTCAGCAGGGCGAGACGCAATTTATTGGAGAGCACGGGTGGGTGCGCCTTAAATTCGTCCGGATCGATAGCGAAGGGATCGAATTTTTCGTGATCGATCTTATGGCCCTTGGCGTTCAAGAACAGGTGAAAGCCGGAGAACGTGCCATAGATCGCCCAGGGCACGTTCTCCGCAGCCAGCGTTTCGTTCAACGCGCCACGCAACCGCGCGGCGGTGGCAATCGCCTTGTCGCAGGCATCGGTCTCCGCCAGTTGCGTCAGCACCGCTATGCCGGCGGCGGCGGAGACCGGATTGGCGTTGAAGGTGCCTGGGTGCTGCACTTTTTCCTTGCCGGATTTTTTCGTCACGGCGAAATCCAGCAGATCTAGAATATCCTTGCGCCCGCCGATCGCGGCACCGGGCAGCCCGCCAGCGATGATTTTCGCAAACGATGAAAGATCGGGCGTGATGCCGAATTCCGCCGCCGCGCCACCCTTGGAGACACGAAAGCCGGTAACGACTTCATCCATGATCAGCAAGGAGCCATCCCGTGCCGTGATCTCGCGTAGGAAATGCACAAACTCCGGCGTGACCGGCACCTGGCCAAAGGACGCGCCAGTCGGCTCCAGGATGACGGCGGCGATATCCTTGTTGGTCGCGAATGCCGCACGCACCGCCTCCATATCGCCTGGCGCGACGACGATGTTCTTATCGGCCACACCCGCAACAACCCCTGTCGTCGGCGTGCCGTCGAAATGGTTCGTGTACCCATGCGTCATATGATCGTGCCAGCCATGAAAATGGCCCTTGAAACGCAGCACGCACTGGCGCCCGGTGAAGGCGCGTGCCAGCCGCACCGCCATCAACGTGGCCTCGGTGCCGGATGAGGTGAACCGCACCCGCTCCGCGGAGGGCACCAGCCGCTGCACTGCCCGCCCCCAGGCCACCTCGCGCGGGTGATTGGCGCCAAAATGCGAGCCCGCGTCATATGCGTCCGTCACCGCCTGGGACACGACCGGATCGCGATGGCCCAAGATTAGCGCGCCATGGCCACCAAAATAATCGACGTAGCCATTGCCGTCGACATCCCATTTACGCGGTCCGTGCGCACGCTCGATATAAATGCCATAGGGATCGATGTTGCGCGCGTCATGCGTAATCCCGCTCGGGAATAGGCTTGCAGCCTCCGCCGCCAGCTTTGCGGACTCTGGCGTATGGGCGCGATAAGCCGCCTCGATGCCGGAATTACTGCGCGTGTCCTGGATGGTATCCATGGGAACCTCTCTACGGAAAGGGGGGCGACGACCGTCAGACCATGTGGCAGGCTGTGCCCATACTGTGCGCACATGGCGCGATTTGAACACGTTTTGCCTAAGGCTGGAAAGTGGGAACGAAAATGTTCGATCTGGTTCTGAAAGGCGGCCGCGTCATCGATCCGGCACAATCGCTGGATGGCGTGATGGATGTGGCCTTTACCGATGGCCGTGTCGCGGCGGTGGGGCCCGATCTGGAGCCTGCACAGAACAGCCGCGATTGCACCGGCCTGGTGGTGACCCCGGGCCTGATCGATCTGCACGCACATGTCTATTGGGGCGGCACCTCGCTCGGCGTGGACCCGGACAATTACGCGCGCGGCAGCGCTATCACCACCCTGATCGATGCCGGCTCCGCCGGTCCAGGCAATATGCACGGTTTTCGTCGCCACGTGATCGAGCGATCGGATGTCCGCATCGTGCCGTTCTTGAATATTTCCTTCGCGGGAATTTTCGCCTTTTCCAATGAGGTGATGGTCGGCGAATGCGTCGACCTCCGCCTGCTCAACCCACGCGTCTGCCTGAGCGTGGCAAAACGCGATTCTGATCTGGTGGCAGGAATAAAAGTGCGCATCGGGGGCGGCACCTCCGCCATCAACGGGATCGAACCATTGCGCATGGCGTTGGAGGTAGCGGAGCATGCCGGCCTGCCGCTGATGGCGCATCTCGATAATCCCCCACCCTACCGCCCGGAAGTGATGCGCGCGCTGCGTTCAGGTGATATCTTGACGCATTGCTTTCGTCCGTTTCCCAACGCGCCCACCACCGCCGATGGACGCGTTCATCAGGACGTACAGGATGCACGCGCCCGCGGCGTGATTTTCGATATTGGCCATGGCAAGGGATCCTTCGGATTCGAAACCGCTATGGCCATGGTCAAAAACGGCTTTCTGCCCGATGTCATTTCTTCTGATATTCATACGTTGTCGATCGATGGCCCCGCCTATGACCTGCTGACCACCATGTCGAAATTTTTAGCCCTCGGCGCACCACTGCCGGAAGTAGTGCGTATGACGACGATCAACCCCGCCCGCGCGGTCCGCCTGACCGATCGCGGCACATTCCGCGTCGGCGCGCTGGGCGATGCTTCGGTGCTGACCGTCGCGCACGGGGCATTCGAATTCGAGGATGCACTGGGTGAAAAAATGACCGGATCGGAGCGATTGGACTGCACCGCCATCGTCCTCGGCGGACGCGTGTGGCACGAACAAGGAAATTGAGAGAGATGCAAATCGGCGTTGTTGGACTTGGCCGCATGGGCGGCAACATCGTGCGGCGACTGGCGCGCGCGGGGCATTCTTCCGTCGTATTCGACGCCAGTGCCGACGCGGTTGCGGCGCTGGGCAAGGAAGGCGCGACCACTGCCAGTTCGCTCACCGACCTGGTCGGCAAGCTAAGCACCCGTCCACGCACAATATGGGTGATGCTGCCACATGGCATGGCCACTGAAAACGCGGTGATGGAACTCGCCAGCGTGATGGCGCCAGGCGACATCATCATCGATGGCGGGAATTCCTATTACAAAGATGATATCCGTCGCGGCAAGGCCCTGGCGGCAAGAGGCATCCGCTATCTTGATGTCGGTACATCGGGCGGCGTCTGGGGCCTGGAACGCGGCTACTGCCTGATGATCGGCGGCGATGCCGAAGCGGTCAGCCATCTCGACCCGATCTTCGCCACCCTTACCCCGGGCCTCGGAGACATCGAACGCACCGCGGGCCGCGACGGCCGCGACACGCGCGCCGAACAAGGCTATCTGCATGTCGGACCCTGCGGGGCCGGGCATTTCGTGAAGATGATCCATAACGGCATCGAATACGGCATGATGCAGGCGATGGCCGAAGGCTTTGATATTCTCCGCAACAAGAACTCCGACAAGCTTCCCAGCGATGAACGTTTTGACCTCAATCTCGGTGACATCGCGGAGCTGTGGCGGCGTGGCTCAGTGGTGACATCGTGGCTGCTTGACCTGACGGCGCAGGCGCTGGCTACGGACGAAAAACTGGATAGTTTCTCCGGCAACGTGGCCGATTCCGGCGAAGGCCGCTGGACCGTCGAGGCCGCGATCGAGGAAGCCGTTCCCGCCGATGTCCTCGCCGCCTCGCTGTTCGTCCGCTTCCGCTCGCGCCAGGATCACACCTTCGCGGAAAAAGTACTCTCCGCCATGCGCTTCGGCTTTGGCGGCCATGTGGAAGCCCCCAAAAAGTAAATGACTATCCTGGTGCTCATGGGTGTCACCGGTTGCGGCAAGACCACGATCGGCGCAGCCCTGGCGGCACGCTTCGGCTGGGAGTTTTTGGAAGGCGATTCCCTGCATCCGCCGGCGAACATAGCGAAAATGGCTGCCGGCACGCCACTCGACGATGTAGACCGCCTTCCCTGGCTGCGCGCCATCGCGGCACGCATCGATGCCTGGCCCACCCAGGATATTTCCAGCGTGGTCGCCTGCTCCGCCCTGAAACGCGCCTACCGAAAAATCCTGATCGGGTCGCGCACGGATATCCGCCTCGTTTACTTGCGCGGCGACCGCGACACCATCGCCGGGCGGCTGCGCGCCCGACGGGGGCATTTCATGCCACCCAGCCTGCTGGACAGCCAGTTCCGTGCGCTGGAGGAACCGGGAACCGATGAGGCCCCCATCACCGTGCCGCTCAACGGAACGCCAGAGACCATCGTCACAATGATCGTGGAAGCCTTACGATGCACGCCTAGCTCTACCCTAGCCTGAAAGACCGCGTGGGCTTCATCACCGGCGACGGTTTCCCACTTCACCGCCCATGGTGCGCACGTCAAATTCATCGATATCAACGATGCAGCCGCCGAGACCCTGATCGCGCGCCTCGCCGCGGCCGGCCAGGTCATTCTATCAGCACTACGACATCCAAGGCGTGGCCACGTTGCAGGCCGCGATCCCCGCCGTGGACGGAAAACCTGGTCCCATCACCGTACAGGTTAACAACGCCGTGTGCGACGACCGGCATCAGCTCAAAAGTGTAACGGTGGAATACTGGGACGAGCGCTAGGCCGTTAATCTGCGCCATCAGTTTTTCGCCATCCAGGCGGTGACGCCGATGATACGGGCGGGCGAGCGGGCGGGCGGCGGCGGCTCCATCATCAATTTTGGTTCCATCAGTTGGCATACTTACGCCGGCGGCATGCCCGCCTACACTACCGCCAAAGGCGCGGTGGAAGGACTGACCAAGGGTATGGCGCGCGATCTAGGGCCAAACCGTATCTGCATTAACTGCGTGGTGCCCGGCCAAGTGATGACGGCACGTCAGGTCAAGCTATGGCTGACACCGGAGAGTGAGGACGACCTACTGCAGACGCAATGGAGCGAAATAGGCCGGAAACCTTCGGCCATCCTTAATTTGGTCGCTGGTTTTCCGATCCCCGCATGCTGGGTCTGCTCCTATGCGGCCGCTTCGGCGCCCATCTGGCGCGCGCGCGCATCGCGCCGTAGCATCGTCCCAGCAGCAAGGAGAGAAATACGATGTGGCAACCCAGCGATCGTTACCCCGACCCCGCCGTGCGTGTGCTGGACCCGGAATACAACAAATACCGCCTGCCGATGGCCTCAGTGGAACGGCTCTACACCGGCTGCCGCTGGTCCGAAGGACCGGTCTGGTTCGGCGAGCATCGCGCAGTTATCTGGTCCGACATTCCCAATAACCGCATCCTAAAATGGGAAGAAGAAACCGGCGCCGTTTCCGTTTTCCGCAAGCCATCCAACAACGCCAACGGCCATACGCGCGACCGCCAGGGCCGCCTCGTCGGCTGCGAACACGATGCGCGACGCGTGGTGCGCACGGAATATGATGGCTCCGTCACAATCCTTGCCGATAACTATCAGGGCAAGAAACTAAATTCGCCCAATGATGTGGTGGTAAAATCGGACGGCTCCATCTGGTTTTCCGATCCGATGTTTGGCATCTCCGGCTTTTACGAAGGCCACAAGGACACCACCGAACTGCCCATGGCCGTATATCGCGTGGACGGACAAACGGGCGCCATCACGAAAGCTACAGACGAAGTCGCTGGTCCCAACGGCCTCGCCTTCTCGCCCGACGAATCAATCCTCTACATCGTCGCCTCGCGCGCCGACCCGACCAGGCTGATCGTTGCCTACGATGTCGGCGCGGACGGCAAGGCTCTCGCCAACGGCCGCACCTTCATCGACGCCGCCGGCGGCACGCCCGATGGCTTCCGCGTCGATATCGAAGGCAATCTCTGGTGCGGCTGGGGCATGGGCAGCGATGAAAACGATGGCGTGCGCATCTTCAATAAATCCGGCGCGCCGATCGGCCATATCTCCCTGCCCGAACGCTGCGCCAATGTCTGCTTCGGCGGCCGCTACCGCAACCGCCTGTTCATGGCCGCCAGCCACAGCCTGTACTCGATCTACACCAACACCCAGGGCGTCGCCGGCAGTTAAGACGTTCGTCGCTTACGCTCAGTCGGCAGCTTCCCGCTCCCCCACCCGATCACTCATTAGGATATGGCCGTTGGATGGCCTGGTTGGGGAGCGGGAAAGTGCCGACAGAGGTGCGGAATGCTCTAAGTGCGGATTTGCCAGCTCGACCCGGGACTCGGCGTGCCGAAGTTTCTGGCGACGATGCACTATGCGAATGACGCGGACCTGCAGCATCTGCGCGACGGGCTGCAGAAAACCGGAATGTAGGTCGCTCTATTCGGGAACGGCCTGGCCCGAGCCGCCGAGCTCCTTGGGGAAGTCCTTGAGCTTGGGCAGCCCGTCCTTCATCGGCAGCACGGTCTCGGCATAGTTGACGTGCACGCCGGGCTTGAAGGCCGGCGTCGGGGTGGTGGCGGCATAGACGTCCATCAGGCCGAAGGTCGGATGGTCGGTCATGAGATGGCCGCCGCATTTCACGCAGAACTTGCGGTCGCTGGTCGGCGTCTTCTTAAAGCTGCCGATTTGATCTTTGCCCTTGGTAACCTTGACGTTCTCGGGCTTCCACAGGGTGAAGGCATTGACCGGCCCGGCCGACCACGAGCGGCACGAGCGGCAGTAGCATTAGCCCATGCCCTCGGGGTTGCCTGAAACCTCGGGGGTGACGGTGCCGCAGAAACAACTGCCTGTGTGCGTGACCATGACCTCCTTCCTGTTTGTTGGTTGATGTGGCCTCAGATAAGGATGGAAAACCAGCGAGGCCGAGGGTAAGGCCCCCGGCCGTCCTGCCTTACTCCGCCGCCTGAGCGTGCAGCAGGTCCAACGCTTCCTCATAGACCGTCATGTTCTTGCCGAACGAAATCGCTGCCGCCTGCGCCCCGCTCACCAGATGCATCCAGCGCCAGGGCTCACGCGTGGCATGGAACTCCTCCACGATCGCCTGATGATGCTTGAAGGCATGCATCTCGGTAAAACTATCATGGCAGACGATTTCCGCCAGCCGCGCGATCAGTGCCTCCGGGTCATAGCGGAGCTCGACATATTGCTGCGCCAGATTCACAGTGTTCTTCACTTCCGGCACCGCGCGCATCATGCCCAGATTGGTCACCTTGGACCAATCCGTCGGCGGCTGATGATAGATGCTGTCCGCGATTGCATCCAGCAAATCGGTCTGGGAGCGATGCGGCAGCGCCGCCACCGCGTCCATATCCGGTTGCTTGGTCGGTTCCATGCGGTATTGCGTAGCTTTAACTTCCGGCCCCGTGTGCCAGAACAGCAGTACCAGCAGCTTGTTACGCAGGCTCAACCCGTCCAGGCGCAGCAAGTAGCGACGCAGATTGGCGCTGGTATGAAGATGCACATCCATAGGGTTGCCGGTCAGCGAGCGCATGAACAGTCCGGCCGCGCCGATCGACAGTGCCTCCCCCGCGCCATCCAGAGACAGCCCCGCCGCCAAGGCCTTAGCGATCATCTCTGGAATTTCGTTGTAATTGTTACACGCGCCAATAGATTCGCCCACGAAACCGATGGCCGCGGTTTCATCCTCGCCGCTTTGCTGCCGCGTCACGCAATTCAGCAGGTCGTATTCCACGATCAACCCGTCGATATCGGGTAGCACACGCGCCATCGGGAATCGCGCAACGTAGCGTACGGCCGGGCGCATCAGCACTTTCAGATGTTCGGCACCGTAGTTCTGCAGGTAGCGCCAAGTATTGGCCGGAAAGATGAAATAATGATCGTCGAGCGCGTTCTTGGGGATGGCAACGCTCATCAACAGATCGAACGCTTCCATTGGCGGGACATTGTCCCACAGCCACAGGAATAGGTGATCGGCTTTGTTGCTCTCACCGCGATTGACCGCCTTTAAGAAAGCTTCCTTGGTCGCCTCGATCCCTGCCGCACTCACTACGTCGCCACCCCCATCGGCCGCCATGTCCGCGAGGCGAGAAACCGTGGCTTTGGCGGCATCCATTGGCGCGAATTCCAGCAATTGATACGGCCCCGTCACTGGATCGTTGATATGTTTATTCGCCAGCGCCACGTGCTGCAGAATGGGCACGAAGCGCTGCTCGCCCTCTAGCCGCTCGGACAGCTTCGTCACCGCATACAGCCCGGCCAGTGGATGAAGCGGCCCCCCATGATGGCCGGGCGGCAGATCGGAGGACCGCGTCACCGCTAGCGCCGAGGCCGTCAGCATGGCACGCACAGAAACACCTCCCCGCAGCCTGTCCAGCGTGCGATCTACGATCTCGCTTGGTGGCGTATCCTCGATGAACTGAACCAAGGGCTCGATGGCGGCATCGTATTGGACGCGTTGGGGCATTGGGGGTCTCCGGCTAGGGTGAACTCTCCGACACTACCGTTCTGTCTCGCCCGGCACCCACGCTTCCTGGGCCTCGCGCCAGCAGCGCGAGGCTTTAATGAGGCCGCCAGAGATCGTCACGCGCGCCGCCCCAGCTGTCAACAAAAGATCGACACAGGAACCCCCGGTCAGATTTACCCGACATCCTAGATTCCGGCCACACAGCAGCATAAATCGTTCTCCGGACGGAGTATCCCCATGTCACACATGCCCCCCTCCAACCTTCTCGCGGCCGCCCCCTGCTGGCCACCGCACTGCGTGCCAGCCCCCAGGCGCAGGAAAAATCGTCCGCGTCGGCGGCTTCGTCAGCCGGGTTAACACCAACGCCCGCGGACTGGAGCTCACCTGGGCCCTCGCTTTCCTCCCGGGCGGGGCAATGCTGGTCACAGAACGCCCCGGCCGGCTGCGTCGCCGACGGCACGCTGTCCGCGCCACTTGCCGGCATTGCCACCGGCCATGCGCAGGGCCAGGGCCGGCTACTCCATATCGCCCTTGGCATCGTTCTAGGCCCGGATTTCTCCACCAGCCGGCTGGTCTACTCTGGCCTAAGCGGAACCCCGCCCCGGCTGGCGTGGCAGCCTGCTGCTCGGCGGCCTGCAATCGGATGCCATCACCCGCCTCATCCCCGATGGCGAGACCGTCACCGCCGTGGATTGCGTTCTCCTCGCCGGTGTCCGCATCCGCGATTTCCGCCAGGGCCCTGATGGCCTGATCTACGCCTGACCGACGCCGCCAACGATGAGCTCCTGAGCCTCTCGTCCTACTGACACCTCTTTCAGCATTCACCGCATTGGCCCTAAAGTCCGCGCCGGAGGGAACACATGAGCAAATTCAGTTTTTCCAGCGAGCAGGATGAATTCCGTACCAATCTGCGCCGCTATCTGGCTGACCATGTCCCCCCAAAGGAAGTGCGCCGGCTGATGGAAACCGAAACCGGCTGGGACCGCGCCTTCTGGCGCCGCCTCAACAACGATCTCGGCGTCGCCGCCATCCATATCCCCGAGAAGTATGGCGGCCACGGCTTCGGTTTCGGCGAGCTCGGCATCGTCATGGAGGAAATGGGCCGCGCCCTTGTCTGCGTCCCCCTCCTGGCCTCCGCCGTCTTGGCCGCCAACGCGATCCTGAACGCCGGCACCGAGGCCGAGAAACGCGCCCTCCTCCCCACCATCGCCAGCGGCGAAACAGTTTCGACCGTCGCCAGCGCCGAGGATAACGGCAGTTGGGATGCCGGCGCCACCACCCTGATTGCCACGCTATCCGCCGGCGACTTTCGTCTCGACGGTCATAAAAGCTTTGTGCTCGACGGCCACACGGCGGATCTGATCGTCGTCCTTGCGCGCGCCCCCGGCAGCACAGGCGAGGCCGGCCTCTCCTTCTTCACCGTCCCCGGCGATGCGCCGGGCCTGACGCGGCGGTTGCTGCAATCGATGGATCCGACGCGCAAGCTCGCCCGCCTGGAATTCAACGCGGTGCAAGCTACTCCGCTCGGCAGCGCAGGTAGCGCCGCCGCGGCGTTCGCCAAAACTATGACGCAGGCAAATGCCTGCCTTGCAAATGAAATGGTCGGCGGCGCCGACCGGTTGCGCGAAGACGCCTTCGCCTACGCTATGATGCGCATGCAGTTCGGACGCGCCATCGCCTCCTTCCAATCGATGAAACACAAACACGCGGACATGCTGCTGGAAGTGGAACTGGCGAAATCCGCCGCCTACTATGCCGCCGCGGCCCTCGATGACGGCGACGCCGATGCCCCCGCCATGGCCTCTCTCGCCAAGGCCAGTGCCAGCGAGACCTATCTGCAAACCGCCATCCACGCCATCCAAATCCATGGCGGCATCGGCTTTACCTGGGATAACGATACGCATCTATGGTTCAAGCGCGCCAAAAGCTCCGAAGTGCTGTTCGGTGACGCCGCGCATCATCGCGAACTTATGCTGCGCAACTGGGCTGCGTGAGGGAAGAAAACATGAACGAAGCAGCCGAATCCGCCGTCCGCGCCGAAGTCAGCGCCTGGCTCAATGCCAACTGGAACCCCGAACGCGGCCTCGTCGAATGGCGCAACATGCTGGCCGATTCCGGCTGGGGCGTGCCACACTGGCCGAAGCAATGGTATGGTCGCGATCTTCCCGTCGGCCTGGTGCCGATGGTCGAGGAAGAATTCAAGCGCATCGGCGCCGTCGGCGTCGCCAAGGTCGGCATCCGCGTCCTCGCCGCCGCCACCATCCTCGCGCATGGCAACGATATGCATAAAGAAAAATTCCTTCGCCGTATCTTAACCGGCGAGGATGCGTGGTGCCAGCTCTTCAGCGAACCCGGTTCCGGCTCAGACGCGGCGGGCGCCGTCACCCGCGCCGATCTGCGCGGCAATCAGTGGATCGTTAATGGCCAAAAAGTCTGGACGTCCGGGGCGCAAAAAGCGCATTGGGGTCTTTTACTCGCCCGCACCGATTGGGATAAGCCCAAGCACGCTGGCCTTTCTTACTTCATCATCGGCATGCACCAGACCGGCGTGAAAGTACAGCCCCTGAAACAGATGAACGGCCACGCCACCTTCAACCAGGTTTTTCTGACCGACGCCGCCGTGCCACCGGAATTCATGCTCGGCCGCGAAGGCGAGGGCTGGGCTGTCACCACTACCACCTTGATGCATGAACGCCGCGGCGCGGATGCCTTGCGCGGCTGGTCCATGAGTTCGGACCTGCCCGGCCGCGCCTATGAGGAAGAACGTAAGGAAATCAGCGTCGATCTCGCTCCCTATAAGTGGTACCCGCAACGCGCTGGCCGCGTTGATCTCCTGCTCCCCCGCGCAAGGGAAACCGGCGGCATTGATGACCCGGTCATTCGCCAGGAACTAGCCAAGCTCCTCATAATGTCTAAATCCTCCGAATGGACGGCGCGCCGCGCCCGCGCCGCGCAGGCGCAAGGCAAGCCGCAAGGCCCGGAAGGATCATTGGGGAAACTCGCCTCCAGCCATGTCGCTCGCCTCGCCGCACGCATCCACACGCAACTCTCCGGCGCCGCCGCTCTGCTCACCGGTCCCGACGGCGAGATGGACGGGCTGATCGCGGAGATCCTCGTCTCCGTCCCCGCCACCTCCATCGCCGGTGGCACGGACGAGATCCAGCGCAACATCATCGCTGAACGCGTACTGAAAATGCCGCGTGAAGCCGCCGTCGATACCAACCGGCCGTTTCGCGACGTGCCGCGCAACATCGCGTCATAAGCCGCATCAAAAAGTTAGTAAAATAAAACTTGAAAGCTAATAAAAATAGGAAAAATAAAAATGTCCATCCGTCTGCTACCGGCACTGCTCGCCTGCTGCCTTGCCGTCCCCCTTCCCTCCCTCGCCCAGGATAATTGGCCGACCAAGCCGATCCGCTGGATCGTTACCTTTGCTGTCGGCGGCGGTGTCGATATCGCGTCCCGCATCATCACGCCAAAAATGTCGGAGCTGCTCGGACAGCAGATCCTGGTCGATAACCGGCCGGGCGCCGGCGGCGTCATCGGCGCCGACGCGGGCGCGAAAGCGCCGCCGGACGGCTATACGGTGCTGATGGCCGACACCTCCTCTTTCGGGATCAATCCCTGGCTCTATAAGAAACTTCCCTATGATCCCGAAAAGGATTTTTCCCCGATCGGCGAGGCGATCGCCACCTCCTTCACCCTCGCCGTGCATAAATCCGTCCCGGCAACGGATTTAAAAAGCTTCGTCGAAATCGTGCGCGCCGCCCCCGGCAAATACTCCTATGGCTCGCCCGGCCTCGGCACCACGCCGCATCTCTGTGCCGAGCAGATGAAATCCATGGCCGGCGGCCTCGATATCGTCCACGTCCCCTATCGTGGTGCCGGCCCCGTGGTGAACGACCTCACCGCCGGCCAGATCGCCATGAGCTTCCTCGTCCCCGCGACGCTGCTCCCGCATCTGGGAAGCGGCGCCCTACGCGGCCTCGGCGTCGGTCTGAAAACCCGCGACCCGGCGCTACCCGACATCCCAACCCTGGAGGCGCAGGGGCTGAACGGCTTCGAATGCTTCGGCTGGTTTGGCCTCTTTGCCCCGACCAAAACCCCGGATCGTATCGTCAAGCACCTGAACGCGGTGCTGAATATCGCCCTCGCCGACTCCGCCGTGATCGAACGCCTTGCCGCGACCGGCCTGCGCCCCACCCCTGGCTCCACCCCCGACAGCTTCGCCGCCATGGTCCGTGCCGACCGTGCCAAATGGGGACCGGTGGTCAAAGGCATCGGCATGCAACTGGATTAGGAGCATGTTCGAAAAGTTCGGTATTACCCCTCACTCCTCAACAGGATCGAGCAACGCCGCGCTGTCATGACGCACATTGTTCACTGCGGTGGAAACCATCCACCGCCGTAAAGGCGCACCGGACGGACGCAGCAGCGCCGCCGCGTCCCCCGCGCCTTCGCCCAACCAGAGCGGCCAGTCTGGTTCTTCCAGGATCACCGGCATGCGTTCATGCAGATCGCGCAACGAATCGGTAGCGGCGGTGGTCAGGATGGCGAAACTGCGGATCACCGAACCATCCGCGCCGCGCCATCCTTCCCACAGGCCGGCGAACACCAGCGGCGCCCCATCTGCACGCGCGATCGCCCAAGGCTGTTTGGCGCCATCCAGGCCATGCCATTCATAAAATGCGTCCGCCGGCACCAGGCAGTGCCGGCGCGCGAAGGCATCACGAAACATCGACGTGCTCGCCGCGGTCTCGCTGCGTGCATTAATCGGTTGGCGGGTAGTCCTGGGCTCCTTCGCCCAGTGCGGCAGCAGGCCCCAGCGCAACAGATCGAGGTGACGCGCCCTAGTCTCGGGATGCAACCGGATCACCGGCGCCAGCCGGGACGGCGCCATGTTCCAGCTGGGCGCGGAGTTGGGCGGCGGGTTCACAGTGCGAAACACCGCGCGCAACGCCTCCGTTGGCAGCAAGCTGGCATACCGTCCGCACATGGTCGGATTTTTCGACCAAACGCCGGCGGCGGCAAGCCCGCCGCGGTTAGGGCGTTTGTGACCTCAGTTAGGCCGGACCGACTGAAGTCACAAACGCCCTAACCGCGGGCTAGCGGGCCACCCCAGCACCACCAACCTGGCCGCGACAAAACGGTCGCGGCGGCGCGCGCGGCCTCAGCGCTGGGATAGATACCGAAGCATGTCGCGCCCGAACCGCTCATGCGCGCCAGCAGGCAGCCATAGGTTTCCCCCATCGCCGCCAGCACCGCCGCGATGGCCGGGCAGAGCCCGATGGCGGCCGCCTCCCGATCGTTCCGTAGCCGGGAAAGATCGGACGACATCGTCGCCGCGCTCAACCACGCCTCCGGCAGCAATGCGTCAGGGGGGGAGAACGCACCGCCGCGCACCGCGAACACATCTTTTGTTGCGAGCGAAACTCCCGGATTGACCAGTAATATCCCACAACGCGGCGGCACCGGCGCCTCGGACAGGATGTCGCCAATCCCGCTCATGCGGGTCGGCCGGCTGCCCAGGCAAACCGGCGTATCCGCCCCCAGCCGCACCGCGATCGCCAGCAGATCGGCGCGTGGGATATCGAGGTTCCAGAACCGCGATAGCAACCGCAACGCCGCCGCCGCATTCGCCGATCCGCCACCGATCCCGGATGCCACCGGCAGATTTTTTTCCAAAATCAGCCGCGCGGCCGGCCGCATGCCTTCCCAGCGCGCCAAGGCCCGCCCTGCCCGCAGGACAAGATTATCAGTCTCCCCCTCCAACGCCACGGCGAATGGTCCAGTGAGTGAAAGCGAAAAATCTTCCGCCGGCTCCACCGCCAGCACGTCAGCAGCGCCGGCGAAAACGACAACGCTATCCAGCAGGTGATAGCCATCCGCCCGCCGGCCGGTGACATGCAGAAAAAGATTAACTTTGGCGGACGCCAATTCGCGCGGCATGGGCATGGTGCAAGCGCGCGCCTATCGCACGCTGCGCTCGGGGGGGAGGGGCTGGCCAGGTCCGGCTTCTTCCCGCAGCTTCGCTTCCAAACGGGTTTTTTCGTCCGGTTCGGGATTGAACAGCAAAGCCCGGCGCCATTGTACCTGCGCCTCCCGCTTGCGCCCGGCCGACCAGTAAGCATCGCCCAGATGGCTGTTGATGGTGGCGTCTTCCGACTGCAATTCCGCCGCGCGTTCCAGCAGCCGGATCGCCCCCACCACATCCCCCTGGCGAAACACCACCCAGCCCAGGCTGTCGGTGATCGCGCCATCGTTGGGCTTCAACGCCATCGCCTTCTCGATCAGGCCACGCGCCTTGGCCAGGTTGGTGCCTTGATCGGCCCAGGAATACCCGAGATAGTTCAGAATATAAGGCTGGTCCGGCGCCAGCTCCAAAGCGCGCTGCAGATCCCGCTCCGCCTGGCGCCAGTCACGCGCTCGGTCATGCGCGATGCCACGGGCATAAAACAACGGCCAGGTGCCGCGCTTCGGCGCGCTGATCCGAGCGATCGCCTTATCATAGGCCACCACCGCCTCCGCATAGCGATATTTCTGCCGCAGAATATCCGCCTGCGTGGCATAAGGCTGCGGGCTGTCGGGATAATCGCGCGCCAATTGCTCCAGCTCGCGCAACGCCTCCTCCGTATCCCCACCAGATTCCGCCAGACTGGCCCGCCGCAAGCGGGCCATTCCGATCAACGGATCGTTGACGGAAACGGACGCCAGGATCTGGATCGCGGCACCGGTCCGCTTCTTCGCCCCCAGCATTTCCGCCATCAGCAGCCGCGCGGTGGTGAAATCCGGCCGCAGATCCAGCGCCAGACGCAGCAACAGCAATGCGTATTCCCCGGCATCCTGCTGGCTGAAGGAATCGGCGAGGCCCAGATATATCTCCGCCACACCCTCGGCAGCACCGCTGACCAGGCGCTGGTCGGCCGCGCCGAGCAGCACCGAAACGGTAATCGGCAGTTCCTGGCCAGCCTGGCCAAGGCCGCGCAAGGTCTGGCTGGCCTCCGCCAACTGGCCCTGGCGCAGCTGCCAGCTGGCCACCGCCTGCGCGATGCGCAAACTGGTTACCCCACCCTCGGCCTGAACTTGCCGATAGAGCCGCGTTGCCTCGGCATTTCGACCGGCGATATCGTTGATCAGCGCGGCATGCAACGCATACACCCCACGCATCCGCGGACCATCCTGCAACGGCCGCAGGATCGTCAGGGCGGCATCGGCGCGCCCAGCGCCCAGTTGCATCCAGGACAGCAGCAAAGGTTGCAAGAGCTCTGTCACCCCCCGACGCGGCAAGGCGCGGATCCGGCTTTCCGCCACATCCCAGTTACCAGCCTTGATCTCCTGGTTCACGAGCAATAGCTGCGCCGCCTGCAGATCGGGCAACAACCGCGCGAGGCCCACCGCCTCCACCCGCCCGGCCAGCAGATTCGCGATAAAGGCCGGCTGCACCACCTCTGGATTTCGCGGCTCGGCGGCCAGAGCACGCAGCAATGCCTCCGCCGCGATGTCCTGGTCCCCCTGATGGGCGGCAAACCGGCCATGCAGGAAGGCCCCATAAATCCCACTCGCGAGGACCGGCCCAGACCGGCGCGACGGCAGGTTCGACAAAGACGGATCCGACGGCGCAGCGGCACAGCACATCAGGGCCGCGAGGGAAGGCATCGCCAGCCGGCGGAAAATGGTACGGTAGTGCATGGTTTTAGAGTAACAGCCAATCCGGGCCGCTGTCATGCGCGATGCGTCAAGATCGCCCAATAATTCGCCCAACTAATCACATACCCCCGGGATAATTTGGCCCACCGCCGCCCTCGGGAGTGATCCAGTTGATGTTCTGGGTCGGGTCCTTGATGTCACAGGTTTTGCAATGCACGCAGTTCTGCGCGTTGATCTGCAAGCGCGGCGCCCCCTCCTCAACGCCGATGAATTCATAAACTCCAGCCGGGCAGTACCGCGCCTCCGGCCCGCCAAAGCGCATGAAATTCACCTCCACCGGCACCGCTGCATCCATCAGGGTCAGATGCGCTGGCTGGTTTTCCTCATGATTGGTGTTGGAAACAAATACCGAAGAATTACGATCGAAAGTCAACACTCCATCCGGCTTCGGATAATCGATGCGCGGCGCCCCGTCCGCCGCCATCAGGGTCTCATGGTCCTGATGCGTGTGATGGAGCGTCCAGGGCGCCTTGCCACGCAACAGATACGTATCCAGCCCGGCATAGGCCATGCCGCCCCAGAAACCGAACCGGGCAAAGGCCGGACGGATATTGCGCACAGCGGACAATTCTTCCCACACCCAGCTCTCCCGCAGCCGCACTTCATAGGAAACCGGCTCTACCTGCCGCCCGCCCGCCAGCGCTTCCGCCAGGGCCTCGGCTGCCAGCATGCCGGACTTCATCGCCGTATGCGTGCCCTTGATCTTCGGCACATTCACGAACCCAGCGGAACAGCCGATCAGCGCCCCGCCTGGAAAGGTTAATTTTGGAATGGACTGCAACCCGCCCTCGTTCAGCGCCCGCGCGCCATAGCCGATCCGCCGCCCGCCCTCAAAATGCTTTCGTACGTGCGGATGCGTCTTGAAACGTTGCAATTCCTCGAACGGTGACAGCCACGGATTTTTGTAATCCAAGCCGATCACGAACCCCGTGGAAACCAGATTATGGCCCAGATGGTAAAGAAACGACCCGCCATAGGTATCGGTCGATAACGGCCATCCCGTCGTATGCTCGATCAACCCAGCCTGATGGTTCTCCTTTGGAATTTCCCAGAGTTCCTTGATGCCGATCGCATAGGTCTGCGGATCTCGTCCGTCGCGCAGACGAAACCGAGCGATCAGCTGCTTCGACAACGACCCGTGCGCCCCCTCGGCGAACAACGTATACGTGGCGCGCAATTCCATCCCGCGGGCAAAATTATCGGTGGGATTGCCATCCTTGCCGATACCCATATCACCCGTCGCGACGCCGACGACCCGGCCATCGTCAAACAGCACCTCGGCGGCCGCGAAGCCGGGATAAATTTCCACGCCCAAGGCTTCCGCCTGCTGGCCCAGCCAGCGGCAGACATTGCTGAGCGAAACGATGTAATTGCCGTGGTTCTTCATCTGCGGCGGCGTCGGCAGGCGCGTGGCGCGCGTTTCGGTCAGGAACAGAAACCGGTCCACCCTCGCTGGCGTGTCCAACGGCGCGCCCAGCGCCTTCCAGTCGGGTAACAGCTCGTTCAGCGCGCGCGGCTCTAGCACCGCACCGGAGAGGATATGCGCCCCGATCTCGCTGCCTTTTTCCACCAAACAGACAGATATATCCGGTGAAATCTGCTTCATCCGGATCGCCGCCGACAGGCCCGACGGGCCACCACCGACAATGACAACATCGAATTCCATCGCCTCGCGCGGGATGTCTCGTGGATCGTCCTTCATGACGCTTTTCAGAATTTCCCGCCGCGTATGTTCAGACATCCGAATCCTCCGTCACGAATGGCGAACCTAATCAAGGCGGGGCGGTTGCGCAAAATTTCCGAAACGGGCAGGAGTACGGCCATGGACGCACTGGCCCTGCTTGCCCTGCAAATAGATTGGGGTGCCGATGAGGCGCTAGCGGGGCAGCCTGTCAACCGCCTGTCCACCGCCGCACCGCCTCTCCGTTCTGCCGCACCGGCCCAGGGAGCTGCATCCCACCAGCCGATCCCGCCTATCGCCGCACGCACGTTGGACGCCCGCACGTTGGAGGAATGGCACGCAGCGGTGCGCGCCTTCACCGGCTGCACCCTGCGCGAAACTGCCACCAACCCAGTGCTGGCCACTGGCGAGCCATGGGGCGACCGGCGAAGCGATCCGGCCGGCCGCCTGCTGATCATCGGCGAGCCCCCGGTGGCGGAGGACGATCGTAGCGGCCGGCCCTTCAGCGGCGCGGCTGGCCAGGTGCTGGACCGCATTCTCGCCGCCCTCGGATTAAAGCGGGAAAAAGTCCTGCTGGCCCCGCTAATCCCCTGGCGCCCACCAGGCAACCGCCCGCCCACCGACGCCGAACTGGCGCAATGCCTGCCCTTGCTGCACCGGTTGATCGTGCTGAGCGCACCCCGATACATTGTCCTGACCGGGATTCTGCCGGTGCGCGCCTTGCTCGGCAGCGCCGCCAGCCTGCGCCGGCTGCGCGGACGCTGGGCGGAATTAAGCGTCCCCGATCTGGAAAATCCCATCCAAACTTTGCCGACATTCAGCCTTGCCAATCTGAAAACCGCGACCGAACGGCACGATGCCTGGGCGGATTGGCGAATGCTGAATCGCGATATGCAGGCTGGAAAACCTTAATCCCTGTTGGATATTGTGACCTAAAGTTTCTGATCAGCGGTCAAATTGCCTAATTTATAAGCATACGTCACGGCACATCCCTTGCCTCATCTCGCATTTCTGTGTATCGCCCCCCCTATGCGAGGGACCGGTCACACGATCTCCCGCCTTCCCGCCGCCCGGGCCGCCATGGCCGGGGCCGCAATTCTGGCAGGGGCAAGCTTCGCCTCCGCCGCGCAGGCACAACACACCCTGGCCGGGAATGGCGAAGAAACCGCCTATGCGGTATCACGGATCGCGCCTTTGGGCGGCGGGGTCGCGTTACCGCGCCCGCTCGCCCCGTCCCAAGTGGTCCTGGCCCGGCACATTTTCGCGAAACAGGCGAAAGGCAATCTGGCTGGGGCTGACCGCGACATAGCCGGCCTCGACAATCCGCTATTGCTCGGCCATCTCCTGGCGGATCGTTATTTGGGCCGCTTCCACCGCTCCACCGCCGGGGAACTCGCCGTCTGGCTGGCCCGCTATGAGGCGCAGCCTGACGCCCTCGCCATCCACGCCCTGCTGACCCGCCGCCTACCGAAGGGCGCCACCAACCCCGCCCGGCCCGCCTTGGCGGCGTCACTGGCCCACACCGCCCTGCCACTCGCCCCACCCGAAGAAATCGACCAGGCCATGCGTGCCCTGCCCACCGATGGCTCGCGCAAACACGCTCTGGCCGCGTTCCAGCAGGCGGAGAGAGCCCAAAGCCTGTTCGCGCAAAATCGCGATGCACAGGCGCTGGAGATGGCCGGCGCGGCCTTCCGCCGCGGGCCGGCGGCCGGGCAGGTCGCCTATGCCGGCTATATCGCCGGCCTCGCCGCCTGGCGGCTGCAACGCCCCGCCCTCGCGCGGCAATATTTCGAGGACGCGGCGCGCGCCAAGTTGGCCTCCGCAGCCGTGCGCGCCGCCGCCGCTTTCTGGGCCGCGCGTGCCAACACGATCACCGGCAATCCCGCCGGCTTCACGCCCTGGCTGCAGCACGCGGCACAGGAGAACCGTACTTTCTATGGCCTGCTGGCCCAGCGCACGCTGGGCCAGCAGGCCGGTCTCGCCTGGCACCACGAAAGCCTGACCGAAGCCGACGTCGCCGCCATCGCGGCCACCGCCAGCGGCGAACGCGCCTTCGCGCTGCTCCAAGTGGGCGAGACCCAGCGCGCGGAAGCCGAATTACGCCAGCTCTGGACCGAAAGCCGCGCCCTCCCCGGCTTCGAACGCGCGTTGCTACTCGTGGCGCGCGAAGCCGACATGATCGATTTCGCCGCCCAGCTCACCACCCTCCTTCAGGGCGCCGATGGCCAAGCGCATGACGATGTGCGCTTGGCCCTGCCTCGCCTCGCCCCGCGCGGCGGCTTCCGGGTGGAAGCGGCGCTGGTGTACGCGCTGGCACGGCTGGAATCTAATTTCGACACCGCCGCGATTTCCCGCTCCGGCGCGCGCGGCCTGATGCAGCTGATGCCCGTCACCGCCGGCTACATCGCGCGCGATGCCGCCCTGCCACAGGAACGGCTGCACGATCCGGCGATCAATCTCGATCTCGGACAGAGTTATCTAATTTATCTATCGGAACGCGAGCATATCAGCGATAATTTAATCCGACTGCTCGCCAGCTATAACTCCGGCCCCGGCAGATTCTCCCGTTGGGTCGCCGATATTCGCGATAACGAGGACCCGGTGTTGTTTATCGAATCGATTCCGCAAATGGAAACACGATATTTTGTGCAGCACGTACTAGCCTATAGTTGGATCTATGCCGCGCGCATGGGCAAGCAGCCGCCAGGCCTGAACGAACTGGCCGCCGGAGCCTTCCCGCGCTTCGTCACGCGCGACCCCGCCCGGCACGGCGCCTCTTCTCGTAACTAACATCGGTATTTTGCGTAACCTTCATCTCGCCATGACAGGTGAGCGCGGATCGGCTATGCTCGCTCCTTCACGGCGCACCGAGAAAAAACCATGTCCCGCATCGATGCATCCCGTCCGTTCATCCCTGTTCATATCGCCGTCCTCACGGTCTCGGACACCCGCACCCTGGAAACCGATACCTCCGGCGCCACCTTGGCTGAACGAATCGTCAAGGCCGGCCATGTGCTGGCTACACGCCACATCGAAAAAGACGATGTTAGTGCCATAGAACCGCATTTGCGTGCCTGGATTGCCGACCCCGGCATCGATGTGGTGATCACCACCGGCGGCACCGGCATTACCGGGCGCGACGTCACTCCCGAAGCCTTCGACCGCGTTCTGGAAAAACGCATCGAAGGATTTGGCGAGCTGTTCCGCATGTTAAGTTATCAAAAAATCGGCACGTCCACGATGCAGTCGCGCGCTATCGCCGGCGTCGCCGGTGGCACGTATCTGTTCGCCCTACCCGGCAGTTCCGGCGCCGTCAAGGATGGCTGGGACGATATTCTCATGCATCAACTCGACAATCGATTTCGCCCCTGCAACCTCGTCGAATTAATGCCGCGTCTGCAGGAACATCTGAAGCCGGTTGCGGAATAGCTTTACTTCAATCCAGAAACCTCTTGCCCCCCCCCTAAGCGGCCCCTAGAATGAGTGGCATCAATAAAAACAATACGCCACAGGGGGAGCTAACGATGCTGAACATACGCCATGTATCCCGTTTTATCTACGCCGCCAGTCTGCTAGCCAGCGGGATCGTCGCCACCACCACGCCCGCCGCCAGCCAACCCGCAGACATCTGGCCCAGCAAGCCCGTGCGCATCATCGTCAATTTTGCCCCCGGCGGCTCCACCGACAATGCCACCCGCCCCTTCGCGGATCGGTTGTCGCGCGCGCTCGGCCAGCAATTCGTCATCGAGAACAAGCCCGGCGCATCCGGCACCATCGGGGTCGAACTTGGCACCAAATCCCCCCAGGATGGCTATACCTTCTTCGTCACCGGCGCGCCTGTCGTCACCGTAATACCGCAAGCACGCAAAGTTTCTTGGGATCCGTTCAAGGACATGGCGCCGGTTGCCTATTACGCCGACTACACGATGGTGATCGCGGTAAATAATACTCTGCCGGTCACCTCGATCAAGGAGCTTGCATCCTATGCGAAACAAAACCCCGGCAAGCTGAATTGCGGTTCTGCCGGGCTTGGCACCTTGACGCATGTGGTCTGCGAAAGCCTAAAACGCTCCGGCGGTATCGACACCTTGCACGTGCCCTATCGCGGCGGCGCGGACGCGCTGAACGACTTCCTCGCTGGCATCACGCAAATCCATTCAGAACCCAATGTGCTGCCCCATATTAAGGCCGGCAAGGCCCGCATGCTGGCGGTGGTGGACCGAGTGCGCCACCCCGATTACCCCGCCATACCGATGATCAAGGAAATCTATCCGGATATCGATATCGTCGGCTGGTTCGGTATGTTCGTGCCCACCGGCACGCCGCCGGCGATCATCAAGCGCATGAGCGAGGAAATGGCGAAGATTTCCAAGGCCCCCGATTTGAACACCCAGTTCCTGGGCCTCGCTTTGCGCCCCAACGGCGGCAGCCCGGAAGAACTCGCCGCCATCCTGCGCAAGGATTACGACCTCTACGGCAAGCTGGTGCGGGAGCTCAATCTCCGCCTGGATTAACTCCGCCGGTAACTTTCCGGCGCCATGATCGCGAATAACAATCCAACACTGCCCAGCAATATGGCAGAGACGACCAGCGCCACCTCCGGCCCGTACCCGTCCGCCAGCAAGCCCAACAGGATCGGCCCGGCGACATAACCCGCGTCGCCGGCCATCCGATGCACGCTCATCGTCGTCGCATTCAACCCCGGCGGTGCGCAATCCGCCGCATAAGCCGCCGGCGCCGCGCCACCAATCGCACTCGCTACGCCCCAGACCAGACACGCCACCATGAACCACGGCGCCGAGGGTGCAAAGCAGAACAGCAGCATCGACACCCCGGCAATCATCGACGCCGGCCAGATCACCACCTTGCGCCCAAAGCGATCCAACAGCATGCCTGCGGGATAAATGGCCAGTAGCCCCGCCACGCTGCCCGCAGCCAACCCGAACCCGATCGTCGTCACCGACAGTCCCAGCCTGTCATTCGCAATCAGCGGCACCAAACTAAACAACCCTCCGGTACGCGCCACCGCGTTAATAAATGCCACCAGACACACAAGAACATAGCCCATCTGCCGCCCCAGCTGGCGCAGCTGCGCCCGATAGGATGGTCCCTCGCCCGGCGCATGCACGCGCCTGTCCCGTGCCATCTCCCGCGTCTCTCCCACCGCAAACCAGGCGAGGGCCCCGGCCACTAATCCGGCGAAAGTATAAGCCCAGAACGGAGCGGTTAGGCCGAAATGCGCTGCCAATAACCCACCCGGCAACGGCCCGATGCCGACGGCAAAAATAAATGTCCCCTGATAGATCGCCATCATCCGCCCGCGCCGCTCCGGCGTGGTAATATCTGCCAGCACGATCTGTCCGGTGGTGACAATCAATCCCGCGCCCGCCCCGGCTATGAAGCGCGCCACAATGAATTCCGGATAACTCACCGCCAAAGCGGACCATAAATTTCCGGCCGCCGTGATCAGCCCACCCAGCGCCAAGGCCTTGCGCCGTCCCATCCGATCGGACATCTGTCCGGCCGGTGCGGCGACGCAAAACCGCGCCAACCCATAAATCCCCACCGACAGGCCGATCGCCGAGGCCGACACCCCGAACGACGCTGCATATAGTGGCAAGGACGGCATGACACCGCCAAACCCCAACTGGTTGATGGCCGTCAGCACGCACATCCACAGCAAGATCCGCCGTTCCGGGCTCATGCGCGAAACAGGCCGGGCAGCAGGCAAGACACAGCTAAAAAAATCACGAACATGGCAATCCCATGCGCCACGATGGGCGTGGCGGGCAAGCTATGGCAGGGTGTACGCCCAACACACCGCAGAAAACCGAGTCTCGCATGCCCATTCTCTCCGGAACATCTCGGCTCGCCGGCATCATCGGCTGGCCCGTCGCACATTCCCGCTCCCCGCGCCTGCACGGCTACTGGCTGCGCCGGCACGGTATCGATGGCGCCTATGTCCCGCTACCAATCCGCGCAGAGGATTTTGTCACCGCCATCCGCGGCCTTGTCGCGGCCGGTTTTCAGGGCGCCAACGTCACCCAGCCGCACAAGCTTGCCGCCTTTGATATCTGCGACACGGTGGAAGCATCAGCGCGCCACGCCGGCGCGGTGAACACCCTGATCTTCCGCGACGGCAAGATCATCGGGCGCAATACCGATGGCTGGGGGTTTCTCGCCCACCTGCGGGCCTCCGGCATAGACCCAAAAACCGGGCCAGCCCTTGTGCTTGGTGCAGGTGGCGCCGCCCGCGCCATCGTTGCGGTGCTGCAGGATGAAGGCGTGCCCGTCACCCTCGCCAACCGCACGCGCACCCGGGCGGAGGAACTGGCGACGCTGCTACCCGGCCTGAAACTTCTCGATTGGGACCGCCGTACGGCCGCGCTGGCGGACAACGCCCTGCTAATCAACACCACCTCGCTGGGTATGCATGGCCATGAACCACTGACCATCGATCTGGATCGCGGCAGCGCGTGCCTCGCCGTGGCGGATATCGTCTATGTGCCGCTGGAAACCCCGTTGCTGGCGGCCGCGCGCGCGCACGGCCTGCGCGGCGTGGAGGGCCTCGGCATGCTGCTGCACCAAGCCGTGCCCGGCTTCAGCGCATGGTTCGGCACCACCCCGGTGGTGGATGACGAACTGCGCCGATTTGTCGCCTGGGATTTGATCGACGCAAAATGAAAATCATCGGCCTTACCGGCGGCATCGGCATGGGAAAATCCACCGCCGCCCATGCGTTTCGCCGTGCCCGCATTCCGGTCTTCGACGCCGACGCTGCGGTGCATCGCATGTATGAAAAGGGCGGCCGCGCCGTGCGCCCGATTGGCGCCGCGTTTCCTAGTGCCATCGTCGACGGCGCCGTCGACCGCGGCAAGCTGCGCAACATCGTCTTCGGCAACCCCGAAGAACTCCGCCAACTGGAACATCTGGTGCATCCGCTCGTATGGCAGGCCGAGGCCGAGGCCATCGCCCGCGCGCGGCGCGCCGGCAAGCGCGCCGTCATCATCGACAACCCGCTGCTGTTCGAGATGAAACGGCCGCGATGGATGCGCTGGCACAAACCTTTCGATCAAGCGCTCGTGGTGTCCGCCCCACCCGACATCCAGATCCATCGCGTGCGCCTGCGCGGGCGCATGACAACGGAGCAAATCAAGGCGGTGATCGCCAAGCAGATGCCCGATGCCGAAAAGCGCCGCCGCGCCGATGTCGTGATCCGCACCGGCCTGTCTCGTAACACCACCCTGCGCCCGCTACGCCGGCTGGTCCTGGAGCTCCTCGCATGAGCCGTTCTATCCTGTTCGATACGGAAACCACCGGCCTCGACCCGCTGAACGGCGACCGCATCATCGAAATCGCCGCGCTGGAACTGATCAACGATTTGCCAACCGGCGAGAGTTTTCACCGCCTGATCAACCCCGAACGCGATGTGCCCGCGGATGCCACGCGCATCCACGGCTTCACCAATGCGCATGTGCGAGGCAAGCCGAAATTTGCCGATATCGCGCAAGACCTGCTGGCCTTCATCGGCAACGACAAGCTCGTCGCCCACAACGCGCCCTTCGATTTTGGTTTCCTCGATGCGGAATTCGCCCGCAGTGACCACCCCGCCCTGGACCGCGCGCGCATGATCGACACCCTGACGCTGGCAAAAACCCGTTTCCCCGGCATGCCGAACAGTCTTGATGCGCTGTGCCGGCGCTTTGAGATCGATCTATCGGCCCGCACCACGCATAACGCACTGCTGGACTGCAAGCTGCTGGCGCAGGTCTATGTTGAACTCACCGGCGGCCGCCAGCGTGGACTTTCGCTCGCCACCAGCGGCGGTTCCGGTCTCACTGTTAAGCGTTACGCCGCCACCGGGCCACGTACCCCGCGCCCAATCATTCCCGACGCAGCGGCGTTAGCCGCCCACGCCGCGATGGTCGCGCGCCTGGCGGACCCGCTCTGGGAAACCTCGAATGCGATTTGTTAATTCCGGCACGGCCAGCACCACCACCCCATCCGCCCTTCGGCTACCCGCAGCAGTGTAGCCTGTTGGGTGGCTAGGTGGGGGTGTAGCCCGGTGCCGGGATTAACAAACCAAATCCAAACAACTCCGTAGCATCTGCGCGAACGCCCGTGCCCGATGGCTGATCGCATGTTTTGCCTCCGCCTCCATTTCGGCAAATGTCTCCGTCGTGCCGGCAGCGACAAAGATTGGGTCATAACCAAACCCTTTTGTCCCGCGCGGTGGCCAGGTCACATGCCCATCAATGCGGCCGACAAATGTTGCCGTATCGAAATCGGGCCAAGCGAGGCAGAGCGCAGCAACGAACCAGGCACGGCGATCCTGCGATCCACCCAACTCCCGGTTCACCCGCTCCATCGCCGGGCCGAAATCCTTCCCCGGCCCCGCCCAGCGCGCCGAAAGAACCCCCGGCGCCCCGCCCAACGCAGCAACACAAAACCCCGAATCATCTGCCAGCGCAGGCAAGCCAGACGTCGTGGCCGCCGCCAGGGCCTTGATCCGCGCATTGCCGAAAAAATCCGGCGCATCCTCGTTAGGCTCGGCCAACCCCAGCTCACCCGCCGAGACCGCCACAACCCCATGCGGGGCGAGCAGGGCGGAAATTTCGTGCAACTTTCCCGGATTGTGCGTGGCGATCACCACCCGCGCGCCACGCGGCAAACGCCGTGCCATCAGGGGGCTTCCACCGCTGCCAGTTGCGCGGCGAAAAGCTCTGTGGTGCCCTTCCGCGCCAGCGCCAAAAGCGCCAGAAAATCCGCCTCCGCGAACGGATCTCCCTCCGCCGTGCCCTGGATTTCCACGATGCCCCCCTTGTCCGTGAGTACGAAATTGGCGTCCGCGCGGGCGGACGAATCCTCCGCATAATCCAAATCGAGCACCGGCCCCACGGATGTCAGCCCGCACGACACCGCCCCCACCTGGCCGATAATCGGCACGCTGGACAGCACTTTCATGTTCACCAGATGGCGAAACGCCAAATAGAGCGCCACCCAGGCCCCGGTAATGGAGGCGCAGCGCGTGCCGCCGTCGGCGTTCAGCACATCGCAATCGAGCGTGACGGTCATCTCCCCCATCGCCTTGCGATCCACCACGGCGCGCAAGCTGCGTCCGATCAGCCGCTGGATCTCCTGCGTCCGCCCCGACTGCTTGCCACGCGCGGCCTCGCGGTCGCCACGCGTATGTGTGGCGCGCGGCAGCATGCCGTATTCGGCAGTCACCCAACCCTGCCCTTGGCCACGCATGAACCCCGGCACCTTGCCCTCGACGGAGGCAACGCACAGCACTTCTGTCAGACCCATGCGGATTAAACACGATCCTTCGGCATGGCGGGCGAAACCCGTAGTGATCGAAACAATGCGAAGCGCGTCGGGCGCGCGACCGGATGGGCGCATAGGATACAAGGTCCATGATGTGAGTGGTCCGATAGCATACAAGGGAAACCCGCGCGTTGACCACGCCGTGCAGGCTACCTACCTTCCGGGCACAGGGAGTTGCCATTGATGGATCGGCCATTATCGGGAGGGAAGTCATCCTTGGGTGTCGGCGCCGAGCGCTTGCTCGGGCGTTTGTCCGGCCTGCCCTCGGCGCTGGATGTCCGCGCCGCCGCCGTCTTGCGCGAAATCGTGGAGCAATATGTGGAAACCGGCGAACCCGTCGGCTCGCGCACCTTGTCCCGCCGCCTACCCATCGCGCTGTCACCGGCGACCATCCGCAATGTGATGTCCGACCTGACGGACGCCGGGCTGCTGTTTGCCCCGCATACCTCCGCCGGGCGCTTGCCAACAGAACTCGGCCTGCGCCTGTTCGTAGACGGGCTGCTGCAATTCGGCGAACTGGCCGAAGACGAACGCGAGACGATCGGCGCCGCGCTCTCCGCCTCCGGGCGCAGCTTGGAGGACACGTTGGCAGAAGCCTCCACCATGCTCTCCGGCCTCTCCTCGGCCGCCGGCCTCGTGCTGGCCCCGAAAGGCGAAGGCCCGCTGAAACATATCGAGTTTGTTCCTCTTGGCCCCGGCCGCGCCTTGGTGGTCCTGGTCGCCGCCGATGGGCATGTGGAAAACCGGGTGATCGAAACCCCCCCCGGCCTGCCGCCCTCGGCCCTGCAAAAGGCGGGCAATTACCTGAATGCCAAGCTTTCCGGCCGGCCGCTCAGCGAATTGCGCCTGATCGTGGCCGAGGAAATGGCCGCCAACCGCAGCCAGTTGGACGCGCTCTCATCCCTGGTGGTCGAGGCCGGCCTGGCCACTTGGGCCGGCGACAACACACGCGGCGGCAGCCTGATCGTGCGCGGCCAGGCGAAACTGCTGGCAGACGTCACGCAGATCGAGCGTCTCACCGCCATCCAGGCCCTATTTGAACGGCTTGAAACGCAGGAGACTATGCTACGCCTGCTTGATCTGGCGGAAGAATCCGATGGCGTACGCATCTTCATCGGTGCTGAAAGCGGGTTGTTCGGCACTTCCGGCGTGGCCATGGTTGTCGCCCCCGCCCGTGGCGAGGGCGGGCGCATCGTCGGCGCCATCGGCGTGATCGGCCCGACCCGGATCAATTACGGCCGCATCATTCCGGTCGTCGATTATACCGCCAGGGTGATCGGGCGATTGCTGGGGTAATCCCCCCCTTGCATGCAGCGCGGTTCGGCGTAGCCTTCCCCTTATAACGATCAAGTGGGGGAAATAATGGCCAAGATCGACGGGGCGACCATCATGGCGCGAGCCCTAAAACAGCAGGGCGTCGAATATATGTTCGGCATTGTCGGCTTTCCCGTGCAGCCCATAGCCGCAGCGGCGCAGAGCGTCGGCATTAAATATTACGGTATGCGCAATGAACAATCCGCCTCCTACGCAGCGCAGGCCGCCGGCTATCTGACCGGCCGCCCGGGCGCCTGCCTCGTCGTCTCCGGCCCCGGCGTGGTGCATGGCCTGGCGGGGCTAGCGAACGCGCAGCAAAATTGCTGGCCGATGATTCTGATCGGCGGCGCATCGCCCACCTACCAGAACGGCATGGGCGCATTCCAGGAAGAGCGCCAGGTGCAAATCGCCGCGCCCTTTAGTAAATTCGCGCATGCGGTGGAACATGTACACCGCATTCCCTTCTACGTGGAACTCGCCGTGCGCCAGTCCATCTATGGCCGCCCCGGCGCCACCTATCTTGATATGCCCGACGACATTATTCGCGGCGAATGCGAGGAGGACGCGGTACATGAAGCCGCCACCATTCCCGAACCGCCACGCATGCAGGCGATGCAGGAGGACGTGGAAAAAGCCCTAAACGCCCTAGAATCCGCCGAACGCCCGCTGGTCATCGTCGGCAAAGGCATGGCCTGGTCGCGCGCGGAGGACGAGGTGCGCGCCTTCATCGAACGCACCCGCCTGCCCTTCCTCGCCTCCCCCATGGGCAAGGGCGTTCTAGACGATACGCATCCACTGTCGGTCGGTGCCGCGCGCAGCCACGCGCTGAAGGAAGCCGACGTCATCTTCCTGATGGGTGCGCGGCTGAACTGGATCATGCATTACGGTCTGCCGCCACGCTTCAACAAGAAAGTGCGCATCGTACAGCTGGATATTTCCCCCGAAGCCATCGGCAACAACGTGCCAACCGAAGTGGCTTTAGTAGGCGATGGCAAGGCCATAGTCGGGCAACTGAACAAGGCGCTCACCAACCGACAATGGTTTTATCCCTCCGACACGCCCTGGCATAAGGCAATTACGGAAAAAGCCACGGCGAACGCGCAATCCATCCAACCAATGATCGACGATAATACCGCTCCGACCAATTATTACCGAGCCTTCAAGGATATCAGCGCCTGGCTGCCCGACAATGCAGTGATCATCGGCGAGGGTGCAAACACAATGGATATTGGCCGCACACAGATGCCGAACAAATCCGCCCGCCTGCGCCTCGATGCCGGCAGCTATGGCACCATGGGCATCGGCATGGGCTTCGCCATCGCCGCTGCGGTGGTGCATCCTGATCGCCCGATTGTCTCCGTCTCCGGCGACAGCGCCATCGGCTTTTCCGGCATGGAGATCGAAACCGCCTGCCGCTACAATTTGCCAGTCAAAATCGTCGTGCTGAACAATGGCGGCATCGGCGGCGGCATCGCCGAATTCCCAAAGGAAGGCCAATTGCCGCCGCGCGTGCTGACCATTGGTGCGCGCTATGACAAGATGATGGAGGCCTTCGGCGGCAAAGGTTTCTATGTCGAGGATCCGAAGGATCTGCGCGCGGCACTGGATGCGGCCATGGCGCATCCCGGTCCCGCCTTGGTCAATGTGAAGCTGCAACCCGAGGCCACTCGCAAGCCTCAGCAATTCGGCTGGCTCACCACGTAAGGGGCGGCTCCCCCGATGTCCAACGCCGCCGAGATCTATGACTATATCGTCACCGGCGCCGGCTCCGCCGGCTGCGTGTTGGCGGCCAGACTTTCTGAGTCTGGCCGCTATCGCGTGCTTTTACTTGAGGCAGGCCCTCCCGATAACAACCCGTGGATCCATATCCCGCTCGGGTTCGCCAAAACCTATGTGAACCCGAAGATCAACTGGAAATTCGAGACCGTGCCGCAGCCGCAATTGGGCGGGCGCAAACTTTACCTACCGCGTGGCAAGACCCTGGGTGGGTCCAGTTCTATCAATGGCATGGTCTATATTCGCGGCAATCACGGCGATTACGACGAATGGCGCCAGCGTGGCTGCGAAGGCTGGGATTTCGACTCCATCCTGCCCTATTTCAAGAAAGGCGAAAACCAGATCCGCGGCGCCGATGATTTTCACGGTGTCGGCGGCCCGCTGCATGTTTCCGACCAACCGAAAAAATTCGAACTCGCCGAAGCCGCGCTCGCCGCCTGCGAGCTGGCCGGCATTCCACGCAACCCCGATTTCAATGGCAAGCTGCAAGAAGGCTGCGGCTATTACCAGACCACCACCAACAACCGTCGCCGCTGGAGCACCGCGCAAGCATATCTCCACCCCGCGCGAGCGCGAAGAAATCTGGTGGTGAAAACCGGCGCGCAAACCACCAAAATCATTATTCAAAACAACCGCACGGTAGGAGTGGAATTCCACACCGCGCAGGGTCGAGGCACGGCCCACGCACGCGGAGAAGTCATCGTCTCCGGCGGCGCCTTCGGCTCGCCGCAATTGCTGCAACTTTCGGGCCTGGGCCCCGGGCGGCATTTACAGGATATGGGCATCGACGTGGTGCGCGACATGCCAGCCGTCGGTGCCAACCTGCACGACCATTTCAACACCAACCTGAGCTGGCGGATCAACAAGGCTATCACGCTCAACGATCTGGAAAATAGCTGGCTGCGCAAGATCGCCGCCGCCGCGCAATACGCGCTGTTTCGCTCCGGTCCGATGGCATCAAACGGCATCCATGCCGGTGTGTTCACGCGTTCCGACCCGCGCCTGGAACGGCCGGATCTGCAAATCAATATTTTTGAGTGGAGCACCCTGGAACGCGGCATCAACGGCGTGCGCCCACACCCGTTTCCGGGCTTTACATTAATGCCCGTGCATCTACGCCCCGATGGCCGCGGCACCGTCCGCCTGTCCAGCCCCGATCCGTTGGCCGCGCCCGCCGTGCAGTTCGATTATCTGCGCAGCGAGTATGACATGCAGGCCATGCTTGCCGGCATCCGCCTCGCCCGCCAGATTGCGGCGCAGACCCCGCTCCGCTCCTATATCATCGCGGAAATAACCCCTGGCATCACCATCGACAGCGACCAGGACCTAGCCAATTTCGTGCGCGAATCGGGCGTCTCCAACCAGCATCCCACCAGTTCCTGTGCCATGGGGCATGGCCCCACCAGCGTAGTCGATCCCCGATTGCGCGTGCACGGCATCGATGGTCTGCGGGTCGCCGATGCATCCATCATGCCGGTGGTCGTCGGCGGTAACACCAACGCGCCCACCATCATGATCGCCGAAAAAGCCGCTGCAATGATTTTGGAAGACGCCGCCGCACCACAACGCGCCGCCGCCTGATCCCCGAAGCAGGAAAGATCAATGACCAAAACGCGCGGTACCGGGCTCCTGATGGCATGGTGCGATGTTGACCCGCAACACGAAGCCGCTTTCAACGAATGGTACAACCGCGAGCATATCAACCATCTGCTCAAAATTCCTGGCTTCCTCAGCGCCGGCCGCTACTGTGCCCTGCGCGGCGCGCCAAAATATCTGGCCATGTACGAACTGGAGGAACCGGAGGTTCTGCAGACCAGCGCATTTCTCGATAATGTGCGCTACAAACCCACCCCCGATCGGGCTAAAATTTCTGGCGGCTCGCTCGGGCGCAACTTCATCCTCAACGGCTACCGGCAGATCTTCCCTGCCTACACCAACCCGGCCGACGACACGCACACGATGGCACCGTTTCTGCAAATGGGCCGTATGGATATCCCCGCGCATATGGAGGAAGAATTTAACGACTGGTACAACACAGCCTACATCCCCGAATATCTGAAAGTCCCTGGCGTGCAGCGCGTGCGCCGTTATCGAATCGAACGCGGTGGGCAGCCAAAATATCTCACTGTCTACGAATTCGAAAACCCAAACGTGCCTGATTCGTCGGAATGGAAACGCGCGCGGGAATCGAACCCCTGGTCCAACCGCGTGCGCCCACATATGCGTCTCGACGCAGGGTCGCCAGCTGTGTTCGAACGAATTTTTCCAAAGTAAGCGCGGATAAATTAACCGCTACAGCACACCCTCGCGTTTCAGTCCCGCCACCTCCGCGGCGCTGAGGCCAAGCATCTCAAATAATACTTCCTCATTATGCTCGCCCAGGCGCGGGCTCGGCGCAAACGTGGCCACCGCCGCGCCATGCAAACGCAACGGCGTCGTCGGCATCACCACCCGGCCGAGTTCCGGATGCTCCACCCATTCCAGCATGCCGCGCGCATGCATATGCTCATCCACCATCACCTCGCTCACATCACGAACCGGGGCTACGGGAATACGATGCTTGCGCGCCGCCGCCGCCACTTCTGCCTTGGTGACGGATTGCGTCCAGGTCAGTACAATATCATTCACCATGTCTTTGTGCCGCCCACGATCATGCATGGTCGCCAAGCGCGGATCGTCCAACAACTCCTGCCGTCCGGCAGCCACCAAAATGTTTCGCCAATGCTGTTCCGTGCCAGTGTGGATCGCCACAAACCCATCCTTCACCGGATACACGCCATAGGGCACGATGGTATTGCCCCCCACATTGCCCGTGCGCGGCGGCAATTTCCCGGTGCGGTGATAAATATCCAAAGGCCCGGCAAGGGTGAAATAAACCGCTTCCTGCATGGCAATTTCCACCAGCCTGCCGTGTCCCGTGCGATCACGTTCATACAATGCGGTCATGATCCCGGCGTAAAGATGCGTCCCACCGGCAATGTCCGCCATCGTCACGCCCACACGCATCGGCTGTCCGCCTGCCTCCCCGGTCACGCTCATCACGCCGGAGGCCGCCTGCACGGTCAGGTCCATGGCCAGGTTATCGGCATTCGGGCCGCTGATGCCGTATCCGGTGGCGCTGGCATAGATCAAGCGTGGGTTTTTATGCCGCAGCACGTCCCAGCCAACACCGAGGTTATCCATCGCCCCCGGTCCAAAATTCTCCACTAGCACATCGGCCTTGGCCACCAGGTCGAACAGTATTTGCCGACCGCGCTCGTTCTTTAAGTTTAGCGTAATGCCGCGCTTGTTGCAGTTCATCATGGCAAAAGACAATGTGCTGGTCTTACCCGGCGGCACGCGCTGGCGCAGCGGCTCGCCATGTGGTGGCTCAACCTTGATCACATTGGCGCCCGCCTTCGCCATCAGAACGGATGCATAGGCGCCCTGGTAGATCTGGCCAAAATCAATTACGGTAATGCCGCCCAATGGAAGTTGGGTTTCAGTCACGTGCGCCGGTTCCCTTCAGCAATTGTCCACCATGATGGCCCGTGGCGACACCATCTTCAAACGCCACCACACCATTGACGATGGTGGCCACAATCCCTTCCGCCTTCTGTACTAACCGCCGCGCGCCGCCTGGTAAATCCCATTCCACCGTCGGCATCGATGGACGAATTTCGTCGGCATCAAACAACACTAGGTCAGCGGCAAATCCCGCTCGCACTAACCCGCGGTCATTCATCTCCCACGCTGCCGCGTTATCGAACGTCAAACGTCGGATCGCCGCTTCTAAAGTAAATTCTTTCTTCTGCCGTACCCAGTAACTTAGCATATGGGTTTGTAGGGACGATCCCATCTCCTGGCACACATGTGCCCCCGAATCAGAGAATGTCGCCAAAGTCCAGGGATGGCGCAGCATATCCAGCACATGATCCGGCTGTTCGTTTACCAATGGCTGCACAAACACCTGATTTTCGTTGGCTAGCATTAGGTCGATCATCACATCGACTGGGTGCTTGCCGCGCGCGGCTGCAAGGTCGGCCACCGTCGGATCTTCCCACGCCACGTCCTTCATCGCGAACAAATTATCGTAATTTGGCTTATGCGGATTGGTGGTCGCCGCACCGCCGCCTTGGAACACATTCCCGCGCGGCTTCATCGTTGCTTCATCAGCCACCAGCTGCGCACGCAAGGCTGGATCCGCCATCCGGCGCTGCTGTTCCGCCACCGGCAGGCCACGCAACGGTTTCCAATGTTCCAAAGCATCAAACGGCAAATAGGATTTTAGTGAAAAAATTGCATTGATCGATTTCGTCGTTGTCTGCCCGAACATGCGCGCCCCGGCTGCCACGCTCTCATTCAAATAATCGAGCTGATACTGGTACGGGTTCGGACTATCCCCCTGCTTGGTAGAAATCGTGCCGAACATCGTCGGCCGCCCGGTTGCGATGGCCAACTTTCGAAGCTGCGCTAGGAAGGCGCGCTGGTTGGCGCCGTTGGACACATCCGGCCCGATCTGGAAAATCCCCGCATCCAACTCCGCCATCGCGCCCACCAGCGCCTCCAGTTCGCTCCAATCGGCGATACGGCTGGCGACGGGGGTGTCATCAGGGGTCACATGGGTATGCGCGCGAGAAGAAGAAAACCCTATCGCCCCAGCGCGCAGAGCTTCTTGCACCGCGTGCATCATGCACTTCACATCGTCCTCGGTTGCTTTTTCGCTCAGCGCGCGTTCACCCATCACCGTCATGCGCAAGGCTGAATGGCCGATATAGCTGGCATAGTTCAGTGCCTTCGGCAGCCGTTCCACGGTGGCTAAGTATTCGGGGAAACTCTCCCAGGTCCAATCGATACCCGCCAGCATCGCGTCGAGCGGAATATCCTCAACGGCACTCAGGCAGCGCGCGAACCATTCGCGCTGATCCGCCGGGCAAGGTGCTAGGGCAAAACCGCAATTGCCCATCACCACGCTGGTCACGCCATGCCAGCAGGAAGACGTGCCCGCGCTATCCCAGTTCACCTGCGCGTCCATATGCGTATGGCCATCGATGAAGCCCGGCGCCACAATCAACCCATCGGCGTTGATCACCCGTTGCGCCGGCGCGCGGATGCGCCCGATTTCCACGATGCGCCCACCCTTCACCCCCACATCGGCGCGATAGCGGCCCATGCCTGACCCATCCACGATGGTGCCGTTACGAATGACGAGATCGAAGCTCATGACCATTTTCCCCACCGATACGCCGCCAGTCTAGCGCGCCCGCGCAGGCGCGGAAACGGCCCCCCAGTCGCGGCTTGAACCGGTGGTGCATGGCGCATAGGCTCGTGCCAAGCGCGAAGAAAATGAGGGGAAAACCGATGGCCGGGCCACTAGCGGGCGTGCGGATTCTGGACTGCACATCGGTCGTTCTCGGCCCGTGGGCGGCGCAGCAGCTGGGCGATCTCGGTGCCGATGTGATCAAGATCGAACCGCCCACCGGCGATACCACGCGCCAGCTCGGCCCGCGGCGTAATCCGGGCATGGCGGCGTTCTTCCTCGGCTGCAATCGTAACAAGCGCAGCATCGTGCTGGATCTGAAAGTCCCCGAGGGTCGTGACGCCCTGTTCGAACTGGCAAAAACCGCCGATGTGCTGATGCACAACTACCGCCCCGAACCCGCCGCGCGCCTTGGCGTGCCGTACGAGGCATTCCAAAAAATAAATCCCAAACTGCTCTATGTCGCCGCCTACGGCTACCGCGCCGCCGGGCCGATGGGGCCGAAAGCGGCGTATGACGATATCATCCAAGCCGGCACTGGCATGGCCATGCTGCAAACCGTGGTCGCCGGCGCGCCGCGCTTCCTGCCCACCCTCGTCGCCGATAAGTCCAGTTCGAACGCCGTCGTCTCGGCCGTGCTGGCAGGATTATTTGAACGCGAACGCTCCGGCCAGGGCCAGGCGGTCGAGGTGCCGATGTACGAAACCCTCGTCTCCTTCGTCATGGTGGAGCATCTGTATGGCGAAACGTTCCGTCCTGCGATCGAAGGCGCGGGCTATCGCCGCCTGCTGAACAAAGAACGCCGCCCTTACCCCTCAAAAGACGGCTTCTTTGCCCTGTTGCCCTACACTGACGGGCACTGGCGCGAATTCGTCAAACTGATCGGGCGTGACGAGATCATGCAGGACCCGCGCTTCTTCTCGCTCGCCACGCGGCTCGACAATATCGAAGTGGTTTACTCCACCCTGGCGGAAATCTGCGCCACCCGCACCAACGCCGAATGGGTGGCGCTGCTGAAGAACGCCAACGTCCCGCATGGCCCAGTCAATACGCTGGAAGATTTGCTCACCGAAGAACAACTGGTCGCCACCGGCTTCTGGAAGGACGTCGATCACCCGACCGAGGGCAAGCTACGCATGCCCGACATCCCAACGCGCTTCAGCCGCACCGCACCCGAAATCCGCCGCCTGCAGCCGCGCCTCGGCGAACACAGCCTGGAAGTCCTGCGCGAATCCGGCTTCAGCGAGGAGCGCATCGCCACCATGCTCACCACCGGCGCCACGCGTGACGGCAACGCGCCAGGATAAGGTAAGGCCAGGGGCGCTGCCCCTGGGCCTAGCTAAGAGCATACCCTTGTAGCCCATTCATATTGGTAGAATTGAAGCAGGTGTAGCGCCCTTGGCCTTACCTCACGCTGGCGCCACACCGCTGGCACGGCGCGATTGCCACAGCGCAACAAAATCCAACGGCTGCAAAAACACCGGCGGAAAACCGCCATCGCGGGTGATATCGGCCAGGATATTGCGCGCGAAGGGGAACAGAAGGCGCGGCGCTTCCACCAGCAGCAGCGGCTCGATGGCATTCTCCGCCACCCCACCCAGGGTGAACACGCCGGCGAAAGTCAGTTCAGCGACGAACAAGGTGGGCGCGGACTCATCCACGGGGCCCGGCGCCTGGCCGTTCGGGCCTGGCGTCGGACCGTTCGGGCCTGGCGCCGGCGTCTGCTTCGCCTCCGCGCGGATCACCAGGGATACCTCGTAGACATGCTGGTTCGGATCCAGCCGGCTCGCCTGCACATCCAGATTCAGGTTCACCTGCGGCTGGCCCTGCGGCTGCATATAGACCCCCGGCGCGCCTGGCACTTCGAAGGAGATATCCTTCACGTATTGAATATTGATGGTCAGGGGCATGCTGCCAGGCGGCGGGGCGCCCTGGGTGGTTCCGGACATCTGGGTCTCCACTGGCTGCGATCGCCGCCGCATCGGAAAGAAGGAGCCGGGCGGTAGCACGGGTCGCGCCATCGCACCATCTTGAAACAAGCCGCGCCCCGTTGCCCCCTCCGCCGGCACATGGCACCGTCACCCCCAGTAACGCCCCATGAGCATGAGCAACCCATCGTGACCCTGATTACCGCCAGCCGCCCGAATGTCTATTCATCGTCCCCCCTTGACCGCATCGCCACCAGACGCGAGGACCAGGCCTGGATCAACGAACAGCTGAACAATCCCGAATCACTATTCGTGCCGGTCTGGCGCAACCGCAACCTCGTGCACGGGGTGGCAGAGGGCCAACCGGAAGCGATCTATATCTCCGGCGCCGCGGCGCAAACCTTGCGCATGGCCGGCGGCCTTTCAGATACCCCCTGGGCCTTCCTCGGCCTGCTGGAGGGCAAGGCGGTGTTTACCGTCGATCTCTCCGCCGCCGATGATCCGGTACCGCTGCTTTCGGACAGCCTTGGCACATTCGTCGATCTGCGCTCGGTCGGCTGGGGGGTAGCGAAGCCGGAAGCATCAGTCCTGGCGCATGCGCGAGGACTGATGCACTGGCGCTCCAGGCACGGCTATTGCGGCGTGTGCGGCGGTGCCTGCGAATCGCGCTCCTCCGGCCACATGATGAAATGCACTGCCTGCGGAGCGGAACATTTCCCGCGCACTGATTCTGCGGTGATCATGCTGGTGACGCGCGGCGATCATTGCCTGCTCGGCCATTCGCAGCGTTTTCCGCGCGCCAATATGTATTCCACCCTCGCCGGCTTCTTGGAACCTGGCGAAACATTGGAAGAAGCCGTCCGCCGCGAAGTGTTCGAGGAATCCGGCATCAAGGTCGGCTACGTGCAGTATCATTCCAGCCAACCCTGGCCCTTTCCCGGCAACATCATGCTGGGCTTCTATGCCGAGGCCCTGACCGATCAGATCACCATCGACCCGGAAGAGCTGATCGACGCCCGCTGGTTCTCCCGCGATCAATGCAAGAACCCGGAGGCGCATGATTTCCTCCTCCCCCGCGTCGATAGCATCGCGCGACGTTTAATCGAGGACTGGATGGCGGCCGGATGATCCGCGCTTTCGCTCTTATCCTGCTGCTTGCCGCCTGCGGCCCCACCGCCAACACACCGGACACGATCTGCCAGCGCGACGCCAATGACGATCCGGCCGTAAAGCACATCATCATCCGCCAGGTCGGCAACCCATCCCTCGGATCGAACGACTCCGACGCGCTTTCACAAGCCCGTGCTCAGGCTAGACGCGCCTGCCTGCACCGTCTGGGCGTACTCCCACAGGGGGGCGGCGGCGTGGAACCGGTACGCCAGCCCAGCTCGGCATTTCGCGGCCTATTCTGAGCGTGTGATGGCAGGCATGTCGGAATTGCTGACTATTGGGTATGAAGGCACCACCCTCGCCAACGTGCTCGCCGCACTGCGGGCAGCGCATGTGGAATTGCTCATTGACGTGAGAGCCGTCGCGTCCTCCCGTAAACCGGGATTCTCCAAGAACCTACTGGCAGCTTCCCTTGCGGACGCAGGTATCGGCTATCTGCATTTACAATCACTCGGCACGCCGAAGGAAGGTCGCCTGGCTGTCCGTGCCGGGCATCCCGAACGCATGCACGCGATTTTTCACACCCACATGGCAGCGGACCGCCCCCGCGCCGCCCTCGCCCAAGCCATCGCAGCCGCCCGCGGCCAGCGCGCCTGCTTGCTTTGTTTCGAACATGATCACCGCACCTGCCATCGCGCCCTGGTGGCGGAGATGATCCAGGCGGAGACCAGCCAATCCGTCACGCACCTGCACGTCGCGCTTTGACCATCCCCGCCCGGCTGGTATGAGCGAGCGCATGGACGGCGATGCCTTACTGGCCCTGGCGATCGATCTCACGGAACGCGCCGGCGCGGCCATCCTGGCCGTACGCGCACGCGGCTTCGACGTGATCCGCAAGACCGATGCCTCTCCGGTCACCGAGGCCGATTACGCCGCCGAAGCCATCATCCTCGCCGGGCTGCGCGCCGGTTCCCCACAAATCCCGGTGATCGCCGAGGAAGAAATGGCCGCCGGGCATCCCGGTGTCGCAAGTGAAGAATTCTGGCTGGTCGATCCGCTGGACGGTACGCGCGAATTCGTCGCCGGGCACGATGAGTTCACCGTCAATATCGCCCTGATCCGCGAGACCCGCCCGGTGCTCGGCGTTGTCGGCGTGCCGGTCACGGGTGAAATTTTCATCGGCATTGTCGGGCGCGGCGCGGCGAAGCGCGACCGCACCGGCCGCCGCGCCATCTTCGCCCGCAAGCCCCCACCCGAGGGTCTGACCGTTTTGGCCAGCCGCTCGCACGCCAACGAAGCCGCCCTGCAAGAATTCCTGCGCGGCCGCAACGTGAAAAAAATAACCAATTACGGATCATCATTAAAATTTTGCCGCATAGCGGAGGGGCTGGCGGATCTCTATCCGCGCCAGGGCCGTACAATGGAATGGGACACGGCGGCGGCACAGGCGGTGCTGCAAGCAGCCGGCGGCGCAGTCCTCACCTTGGACGGCTTTCCTCTCCGCTACGGAAAACCCGGCTGGGAAAATCCGCATTTTTACGCAACTGGCCAGATCGTCGCCGTCCAGCCATTACCCGGTGAAACGGGTGGCACAACAGGCCCGGAGCCAACGCGCTATGGCGACTGGGCGCACAAGGGCCGCGTCAGCGATTTTTAGAGTATTTGTCGCTTACGCCCCCAGCTCCAGTTACGGTCCCAGCTCCGGCAGCAACCCCAGCATCGTCTCCAGGTCGCGTTCGGCGACGCAGACCAGATAGGCTTCGGCCATCGGCGTATCGCCCTCAGTTTCCGGCAACGGACGGTTATCGGGGCCGAGCGGCAGCGCGGTCAGCCCCAAATCGGCATAAACGCTCAAGAGATCAGGCCCTGTGCGCCAGAAAACCGGACTGCGGTTTTCTTTCATCGCCAGATCGCACAATTGCCACACGGCGGTAGCCCGGTCGTTTCTGTTACCGACTGGATCGCCGAGCCCCAGCAGAATCCGCCCATGCCTGCGAAAGGCTAGCGCGGCCGTTCCAGCCTCGCCCCAGACCAGGCCATCAACGGAGGTCGGCACACGTCCGCCCAAACTTACGAACCGGCCGCGCGCCGTCTCATCCCATGCCTGTACCGCCACGCGGCCGGGTCGGATCAGGCTCCAGATCGCGAACAGGCCGAGGCCGACCGCCAATGCGATGGTCACCCGCAGCACCGCCGGCATCTCGGGCGCGAGGATAATTTTCCACCACGCAAAATCGGCCATGAAACGCGCCTGATGGGCAAACCCCGCCAATGCCAACACACACGCCGTCAACACCAGTAGCGGCACGGTGGTGGAAACCTGCAACGGCCCGGACAGTAGGCGCGCGTGCCGGTAAAAGCTGCGGTGAAACGGCGCGATCAGCACCATCACGACCAACAGCATACCACCGACCCACAGCCGTGTGCCCTGCATCAGGTTAAAAACGCCACCGAACAGCAGCAGGCCCAGAGTGACACCCCACGCCAGATGGACCCGTCGCGACAACCCCACCGCCAGCACCAGCAATCCCGCACCGACCAAGGATGGAACGAACTGCCCCGCATGGGTGGCGATCTGCCCCAGCTCCAGGTCGATCCAGGAAAAATCTGGTGGCGACGCCAGCGCGCCCACCAACATCAGCATCGCGCCGCTGAGCGCGACGGCGCCGGTGGCGATCGCAATCGGGAAGTCCGGCTCGCTCCAGCTTGCCAGGGTGCGCACGCCCTTCAGCATGAAGCCGCCGCGCAGCAGCAATTCATTACCGGTGAACATCAGCCCGGCGATGAACAGCGGGATAATGTAATAGAACAGCCGGAACCCTACGATGGCGCCGACGATCGTGGGCGCGTCCAGCCAGGGCGACAGGCCGAGCAGCATGGCGGTGTCGAACACGCCGATACCGCCCGGGATGTTGGCGGCCAGCCCCGCCGTGTAGGCGGTGAGATACACCGCCAGGAAGCGCAGCAGTGTCAGCCCATCCGCGTTCGGCAGCATGGCGTAGAAGATTGTAGCCGTCATGATGACGTCGATGGTGGCCAGCACCACTTGCAGCAGCGCCAAACGGAAGCCCGGTAAGCCGATCGGTTGCCCGAACAGGTTGAACGTACCCAGCACCCGCGCCAGGGTGACATAGCCGATCACCACCACCCACAGCCCGGTGCCGATCACGTACATCATCCAGTACGGCAGGCGATCGCCAAAGAAGGGCACCGCGTCCGGCTCAAGGAACAGCACGAGACCGCCCAGCACCATACCGCCCAGAGAAAAGGTGAGACTACAGAACGCCACGAGCTTGGCGATCTGCACTGGCGTCATGCCCCAATGGGAATACAGCCGATAGCGCACGGCGGCGCCAGATACAGCAGCAAAACCGAGATTATGCGACAGCGTATAGGCGCAGAACGACGCGAAGCAGACCCGGCCATAAGTGATGCGGTGCCCAGCATAGATGGTGCCCAGCAGGTCGTAAAACGTCAGCACGTAATAAGACATGAAGGTCCAGAAGAAGGAAAACACCAGCGCCAGGACGGGAAGCGCGGCCAGCGCATGGGCGATATCCTCCAGCTTCAGGTTGCGGAACTCCTTCTGCACCACATAAATAGCGCCCAGCAGCAGCACCACACCGATCAGAGCCGGCAAATGGCGCGCAAATTTTTTCAGTGTTTCGATCACTCGCGCCAACCTCGTCCTACGCGGCACCCAGATCGCGCGTCAGCCCAGAATAGATCAACGCCACCGTTTCATGCACGCCGTAGAGCGCAATGAACCCGCCAAAGCGCGGACCGTCGGTCTGCCCGAGCAGCACTTGGTAAAGACACAAAAACCACGCCCGTAGTTCAGGAAACGCATGCCGCTTGCCCACTTCAAACACTAGGTTCTGCAAGGCCTCACCATCCAGCTGCCCATCGAAGCCACGCAATGTCTCCGCCAGATCCTCCAGGGCCGCGCGTTCGATATCCGTTGGCGCGCGATAGTGTTTCGTCGGCCGCACGAAATCCTGGTAATAGGCGATCGCGTGATGCACGAGGCGACCAAGGAATGGCATCTTTTCCGCCGTCGCGCCTGGATTATAACGCTGGATGAAGCCCCAGAGAATTTCCGGCGCCTCCGCATTCACCACGGAAGCAAGATTGAGAAGCATTCCGAAAGATATCGGGCTGCCGCCATGGTTGGGTAGGCTGCCTCCATGGATGTACCAAACGGGGTTGGCAGGCTGCATCTCAGCCGTTTGCTCGGACATCTTGGCCGCGTTGGTGAGATATTCATCCACCGCGCGCGGGATGACGTCGAAGTAAAGCCGCTTGGCGCGCGAAGGGGCATTGTACATGAACTGCGCCAGGCTTTCCGCCGGAGCATAGCGCAACCATTCATCGACCGAGAGACCATTGCCCTTGGACTTGCTGATTTTCTGCGCCTGCTCATCGAGGAACAGCTCGTAGGTGAAGCCTACCGGCGGTAGTCCACCCAGAATGCGGCAGATGCGGCCCGACAGCCTTACGGAATCGATCAGATCCTTGCCCGACATTTCGTAATCCACGCCGAGTGCGTACCAACGCATCGCCCAGTCCGCCTTCCATTGCAGCTTGCAAGCGCCACCGCGTACCGAGGTTTCGAATTTTTCTCCATTGTCGGGGTCTTGCCAGACCACCGTGCCGGCGGCGGCATCGCGCGCGATCATAGGCACCTGCATGACGATACCGGTTTTTGGATGCACCGGCAGGATCGGCGAATAGGTGGCCCGTCGATCAGGGCCGAGAGTCGGGAGAATGACCTCCATTACGCGGTCGTATTCTTCCAGCACCCGGATCAGCGCCGCGTCAAATTTGCCACTGGCATAGTATTCGGTGGAGGAAGCGAATTCATACTCGAAACCAAATTTATCCAGGAACGCGCACAGGCGGGCATTGTTGTGCGCGCCAAAACTTTCATGCGTACCGAACGGGTCGGGGATGCGGGTGAGCGGCTTTCCAAGATGCGGAGTGAGCAAATCGCGGTTGGGTACGTTATCCGGCACCTTGCGCAGCCCGTCCATGTCGTCGCTGAACGCGAGCAGGCGCGAAGGCAGGCCGGTGAATTTGCTGAACGCCTTGCATACCCAGGAGGTGCGCGCGACTTCTCCGAAGGTACCAATATGCGGCAGACCGGAGGGGCCGTAGCCGGTCTCAAACAGGGCATGGCCCTTGCCGGATTTCCGCATGCTCTCCATCACCTTGGCGGCTTCCTCGAGCGGCCAAGCCTTGAGCAGAACGGGGAATGAGGTGTCGGACATGGGCGCGCAAGCTATGGACCGGGGTGGCGCAGGTCAATGATTGGTGATGTGTCGATTTGAAGTCAGACGCTAGCTGGTGGAGGGGGTTGGATTCGAACCAACGTAGGCGTACGCCAGCGGATTTACAGTCCGCCCCCTTTAGCCACTCGGGCACCCCTCCATGACCGTGCGACGTATCCGCGTCCGACCGGAGGGGCGGACTATTCCCAAAGCGGGGCGCTTGTCAACGTGACCAGGGATGCGATAGCGGATCGTGTCGCGCTCTGGGCAGGCGAAGTGGGTTTAGCTATACAACGCGACCATGAAACCTCCCCATTCGCATCGGCCTGGTGGCGGCGGCCGCCCACCGTCCGACCGTGGCCCCGCGGATCGTGGTCCCGCGGATCGCAATTCGGGCCGCTCCGGGCAAGGCGGGCCACAGCGCCCCTCCGGTGGGCAGGGCCCGTATCAGGGTTCCGGACGTGGTCAAGGTGGGGGCCAAGGGGGGAGCGGTCGCAATCAAACCCCTAACCGCCCGGCGCTATCGGGCCAGGGCCAAATCCAGCCAAGCCGCGTTTACCACTCCGATGCCCCACCCCGTGATACCTCGCCACGTGATACCTCGCCACGTGATACCTCACAGCGCAATGCTAGGCCACACGAGCCACAGGCGGACGGTAGGACCCTCTATGCCCGCCCGCCCCATGCCGGCGCCTTTCGCGGCCCCGATCAGCGCGCCAATCAGCGCCCAGATCAGCAGCGGGAAGACCGCTCCGCCCCACCCACCCCGCGCGGTGCTATCTGGCTTTATGGCTATCACGCCGTCGCCGCCGCGCTCGGCAATTCCGCGCGCCGCCTGCGCCGCCTCATCCTCACGGAAGACGCCGAGGCCACCCTCGCTACCCGCCGCCCACAACCCTGGTCGATCGCGCCGGAACGCATGGACCGTGCCGGCATGGACCGTTTATTGGGGCGTGATGCGGTGCATCAGGGTGTCGCCCTGCTCGCCGATCCGCTGGCCCCGCCCCAACTCGCCACCGTGCTAGCACGCCCCGGCTCCATCCTGGTGCTCGATCAGGTCACGGACCCGCGCAATATCGGCGCCATCCTCCGTTCCGCCGCCGCGTTTGACGTGGCCGGCGTCATTACCCAAGACCGCAACGCGCCCGAGGAAACTGGCGCCATGGCCAAAGCCGCCGCCGGCGCGATGGAAATGGTGCCCCTGATCCGCGCGGTGAACATCTCCCGGACCCTTATCGTACTAAAAGCCGCCGGCCTTTGGGTGGTAGGGCTCGATGCCTCCGGTCCGCCTTTGGCCGGCCCATCCCTGGCGGGCCGACGTATTGCCTTGGTGATGGGTGCCGAGAGCGAGGGCATGCGTCGGCTGACGCGGGAAACCTGCGATGAGATAGCCGGCCTCAGCATGCACGGCGTGATGGAAAGCCTCAACGTCTCCGCCGCCGCCGCCATTGCGCTTTATGAACTAAGCCGGCGCGGATGAGCACGAACTTCGATCCGCTTCCCGCAGCCCAGGCCCTGCATCGGGCGCGCCAGACCCGCGCCATGGTCGGCCTGCCCGCCACCATCGCCCCACGGGATGAAGCCGAGGCCATCGCCGTCCAACACGCTCTCGCTCGCCATGTCGGAATCACCCAGCCGCCCGGCTTCAAGATCGGCGCCACCGGGTCCCGCATGCAGGCCTATCTCGGCCTGTCCGGCCCGGCCGCCGGCTTCATGGTCACCGCCAGCATCCATACCAGCGGCGCCAGCCTGCGCTTCGCCGATAACATCCGCCCGGGCCTGGAATGCGAACTGGCCGTCCGCCTTGCCCGCGACCTACCGCCCGGTCCCTGCACGCAGGAGCAAGCTATGGCAGCGGTGGGCGAACTGACGGCCGGGATCGAGCTGGTGGATAACCGCTACGGCGCCATAGACACGCTGCACATGCCCACCTTGCTCGCCGACCAGGTGTTTCATAGCGCCGCCATTCTCGGCGCCCCGGCGCCAGTCACCTGGCGGAACTGGGATCTGGCGACGATCGCCGGCCGCATACTAGTCGATGGGCTGGAACGCGACACAGGCATGGGCGGCGAATTGCTCGGCCACCCAATGCGCGGCCTCGCCTGGCTTGCCAGCTCCGCCCTCGCCGCCGCCTTTGGCGGGCTGAAAGCCGGGCAGGTCGTCATGCTGGGCAGCGTGACGCCGCCCATCTGGCTGGAGGGCCCGGCGCATGCCCGGGTGGAATTCGCTGGCCTGCCAGCGGTGGAATTCTCCCTCGTCTGATCCCCGGCACAAAAGCATTCATGTCCGGTGGCAATAGTGCCGCCATGACCGCGCACTTTCCCATTTTCTCGCGGCAGTTGAGCAACGCCAGGATGGCATGGTTGGGAAAATGGCCCATGCTGTCAGACGATTTATAGTTCACCCTGTCGCGCGCCGTCCTGTGCCCCGACACGGGAAATCTGCTGTCCTCTGGCCGACAATATCACAAGAGGGCATCGATGGATGGACGCTTTACCTGCAGTACGGTGCGTTATCGGATGCACGGAAAACCACTTTTTACCCATTGCTGCCATTGGCGCTGGTGCTAGCGTGAAGCCGGCACTGCGTTTGCCCTGAATGCGATAATCGAGACCGACCGGGTGAAATTGCTGGCCGGGGAGCCCGATTACACCACCATTCAAACGCAAAGCGGCTATGGCCAGAAAATCACCCGCCGGACATCCATATCTTCAGCAGCTCCAAACAGCACTGTGTGGTGTTACCGAAAGGGGTGAAGGTGGTGCCAGAATTTTACTGCCGTTCGGAGACCAGGCCGACAAAGAGCCTGGACCGGGCGGGCGCACTGCCGCGTTAGAGCGTTCGTCGCTTACGCTGAGTAGGCACCGGCGCGCACCCTGGTCCAACGCGCGCTGATCGGGCAGACTGGATGTCACGTTCCCGCATGCAGGAGAAAACGCCATGGCTGGAAAAGTCATCATCAGCTGCGCCATCACCGGTGGCATCCACACGCCATCCATGTCGCCCTATCTGCCAATCACCCCCGAGCAGATCGCGCGCGACTCGATCGACGCGGCGGAGGCCGGCGCTGCCATCATCCACCTGCATGCGCGCGATCCGGAAACCGGTGAACCCACCCCTGATCCCGCCGTGTTTCAGCGCTTTTTACCGGTGATCAAACAGGCCACGGACGCCGTGGTGAACATCACCACTGGCGGCGGGCTCAACATGACCCTGGAGGAGCGGCTCGCAGCGCCGTTGCAGGCCAGCCCGGAGATGTGCTCGCTCAACATGGGGTCGATGAATTTCAATATCTCCCAGGCCGGCAACCGGGTGAAGGAATGGAAATACGCCTGGGAAAAACCTTATCTGGACCGTACCACCGGCTTCATCTTCCGTAACACCTTCGCCGACATCGAGGGGATCGTGGAAAAGCTCGGCAAGGGCCACGGCACGCGCTTCGAGTTTGAATGCTACGATATCGGCCATCTCTATAACCTGGCCTATTGCCTGGATAAGAAGATCGTCGAGCCGCCCTTGTTCGTGCAGTCCATCTTCGGCATCACCGGCGGCATTGGCGCCGATATTCAAAACCTAATGTTCGCGCGGGAAACCGCGAACCGGTTATTCGGCGATCAGTATATCTGGTCCGTTCTTGCCGCTGGGCGCCACCAGATGGCGTTCACCACCACCGCCGGCATTCTGGGCGGCAATGTCCGCGTGGGACTGGAAGACTCGCTTTATATCGGCAAGGGCGAGCTGGCGACTTCCAACGCGCAACAGGTGGCAAAAATCCGCCGTATCCTGGAAGACCTGTCCCTGGAGATAGCGACACCAAAGGAAGCGCGAGAAATTCTAAAACTGAAGGGCGGCGACCGGGTTAAGTTCTGATCGCCACTTGACGACACGGCGCGGGGGGAGAAGCGTTCGCCATGACCGATTCTGATCCCGCCACGTGGCATGCGTCTCTCCTCACCATCGATACGCACATAGATATTCCCTGGCCCACCGGGCCCTCGCCCTTCGAGCGCGGGCCGCGCCATGTAGATCTGCCGAAGATGCGCGAAGGTGGACTGGCTGTCGGCTTCTTCGCCGCCTATGTACCGCAGCAGCGCCGCACGCCGGAAAACGAACAAGCCGCCTATGACCGCGCCATTGCCATGCTGCATGCCATCCGCGGCATGGGTGCCGCTCGCAACGATATTACGGCGCGCATCGCTGTCACCGCCGACGAGATCATGGCGATCAAGCGCGACGGCGTGCTGGGTATCGTGCCCTGCGTCGAAAACGGTTTTTCGATTGGCACCGACCTGTCGCGTCTCGCGGAATTCCGGGCATTGGGCGCGCGCTACCTCACCATCACGCATAACGGCCATAACGCCCTGGCCGACGCCGCCATTGCGCGACCGGATCTGGGCGATAGCCCCGCCGAACATGGCGGCCTTTCGGCGCTCGGCCGCGATGCCATCGGCATCATGAACCAGCTGGGCATGTTGATCGACGTATCGCACATCTCTCGCGACGCGATGCTGCAAGCCGCCGCTATCTCGCGTTCGCCCACCGTGGCGACGCATTCCTGCGTACGCGCTTTGTGCGATCACCCGCGCAACATGGATGACGCGCAGCTCGACGTGCTGCGCGATGTCGGCGGCGTCATCCAGATCACCGCCGTCTCCGCTTTCCTGCGGGCCAAGGCGAGACCCGAAGATGTTACGCCAGTCGATTTCGCCGACCACATCGACTACGCCGTGCGGCGCATTGGCCTCGATCATGTCGGTATTTCGTCGGATTTCGATGGTGGCGGCTGGTTCGCCGGCTGGCGCGATGCGTCGGAAAGCGCGAACATCACCACCGAGCTGATCCGGCGCGGCTATGACCGCGCCGCGCTACGACAGCTTTGGGGTGGTAATTTTTTACGGGTGATGCGACAGGCGGAGGAGATCGCCGATGCGTAGACTGCGCCTAGCGCATGGCGTGGATGTGAGCGCCCTGGGCCAGGGCACCTGGCTGATGGCCGAGGGCAAGCGGCGCGCAAAAGATGAAGAGGCCGCGCTGGCGCTGGGCGTCGATCTCGGCATGACCCTGATCGACACCGCCGAAATGTATGGCTCCGGAAAGTCCGAGGACCTAATCGGGCGAGTGATCAAAACTCGACGTGACGAGGTTTTCCTGGTCTCAAAAGTCTATCCACACAACGCCTCCCGCGATGGCGTGCCCATTGCCTGCGCGCGCAGCCTAAAACGCCTTGGTGTCGAGAGGATCGATCTTTATTTACTTCACTGGCGCGGTGGCATTCCGTTGGCGGAAACTGTCGCAGCGTTCGAAAAATTAAGGATGGACGGCAAGATCGGTGCCTGGGGCGTATCCAATTTCAACACCGAGGACATGGTAGAACTCGCCACAATTCCCGGCGGCCAACACTGCGTCGCCAACCAGGTACTGTACCACCCAGACAGTCGTGGCATCGAATACGATCTGCTGCCCTATTGCGCAGAACAAAACATCGCGGTGATGGCCTATTCACCACTTGGTCATTCCGGCACCCCGTTGCGCTCGCGCGCCCTGGCCGAAATCGCCAAGAGACATAACGTCACGCCGGCACAAATCGCTATCGCCTGGGGCATGCGCCATCCGCATGTCATTTCCATTCCCAAGTCCGGCGATATCGCGCATGTGCGGGAAAATTCTGCAGCGGCCGATATCGTTCTAAGCGCGGACGACTTCGCCATTATCGACACGACGCATAAGCCACCACGCCGCAAGCAGGCGCTGGACATACTGTGAGCAGAGGTGCGGCGTGATTACGATTGCCCTGCATGGCCTGGTAGCCATCCTGCTGGGCCTTGCGGGGCTGGGTGTGGTCGGCACTTTCAGCAAAGGCCGGGCATCGTTCGTGCATCAGGGCTGCGCGATCCTCTGCGCGCTCGGCGCGTTATTGTCGATCACGGCCTTGCTTCTGCCGGGCGCGGCCACGCTGGCCTTGCCGGTCGGCCTGCCGGGCAAGGCGATGCAGCTAGCACTGGACCCGCTATCGCTGGTCTTCCTGCTGCTGCTGTTCGTCACCGCCACGGCGGCCGCGGTGTTCGCGCTAGAACAGCACGCGCCAGAAGAAGCCCGTGCTATGCCTTTTTTTCCCGTCTTCATCGCCGCCATGGCGCTCGCCTTACTGGCAGCGGATGCCTTTACTTTTCTGGTCGGCTTCGAGTTGATGTCGCTCGCCTCCTGGGCCACGGTTTTGTACCGCCATGAGGAAGACCGTTCGCGCAGCGCCGCCTTGTTCTATCTCGGCATGGCGAGCTTTAGCGCGGCCTGCCTGATCCCAGCCTTCGCGTTGCTCGGCGGCGGCGAGCCCGATTTCGCGGCGATGCGCGCGCTGCCGCCGGAGGGCTGGCACGCGTTCCTGGTCCTCGCTTTGGTGGTGCTGGGTGCGGGTTCCAAGGCCGGGTTGGCGCCGCTGCATCTGTGGCTACCGCTCGCCCATCCGGCCGCTCCCAGCCATATATCTGCCCTGATGTCCGGAGCGATGACGAAGGTGGCGCTCTACGTCATCATTCGCGTGCTGTTCGATCTGTGCGGCCCAGCGCAGCCGATCTGGTTCGGCTATCCGCTGCTCGTAATGGGCTCGGCCTCCGCCATCCTTGGCGCCTTGCGGGCCAATATGGAGAGCGACCTAAAATCGGTTCTGGCAGCCAGCACGATCGAGAATGTCGGCCTCGTCGCCATCGGCCTCGGCCTGGCGCTGCTAGCGCGCGGCGCCGACCTGGCGCCGTTGGCGGCCCTCGCCCTGGCCGGAGCGCTGTTACATATATTGACCCACGGCGTGTTCAAGACTTTGCTGTTCCTCGGCGCCGGCGCGGCGCAGCATGGCGGCGGCAGCCGGATATTGCAGCGTCTCGGCGGGCTGGTGCATCGCATGCCGGTCACCACCGCCTGCATGATCGCCGGCTGCATCTGCCTCGCCGCCCTGCCACCCGGACCCGGCTTCGCGAGCGAATGGCTGCTGTTCCAGGCCGTTCTCGCCGCGCCACGCATCGGTGGTCTCGCCCTGCAAACCTGCCTCACGGTCGTCGCCGCGCTGATGGCCATGGCCGCCGCGCTGGCCGCCACCGCCGCCATTCGCCTGCTCGGCGTCGCCTTTCTCGGCCGCCCGCGCACCCCGCGCGTCGCCGGAGCGCAGGAAGCCGGGCCCGCCGCGCGCGCCGCCATGCTGGGCCTCGTCGCACTCTCCGCCGTGATCGGACTTTTCCCGACCAGCGCGCTGGCCCTAATCGAGCCGGCGATCCGCCAGATGCTGCGCACCCACCTGTCCGGCCAGATCGGTGTGCTGAGCCTCCATCCCAGCGCGGACGCGCCCGGCTACACGGCGCTGATCACCGCCTTGCTGCTGGCGGCCAGTGGTATCGGCATTTTCCTCCTCCTGCGGCGCTGGGCGGTGGCCGGGCATCGGCGCGGCCCAGCCTGGGCCTGCGGCTTTGCCGCCCCGCCCGCCTGGCTGCCCTTCGGCGACCCGGCGACCCAATATGGCGGCGCCTCCTTTGCCCAACCGCTGCGCCGGGCACTCGGCACCGCGTTGCTGGCGGCGCGGGAGGAGGTGGACATACCGCGCCCAGGTGAAACACGAGCTGGCCGCCACAGCGTGACGCTGCGCGACCCGGCGGAGCCCTGGCTGTTCGCCCCGATCGGGCGCTGGCGCGAAAAAATCGTCGGCATCGCCGATGCCATGCAATTCCTCACCATCCGCCAAACCTTGTCGGTGATGTTCGCCGTGCTGATACTGTTCTTGGCCAGCATAGCGGTGGTGGAGACATGGTGAACGTAGTCGTCGCCGCCACGCTCGGCCTGCTTGCGCAGGTGCTGCATCTCGTCCTGATGCTCGCCGCCGCGCCGCTACTGGTCGGATTGATCCGGCTGGTCAAGGCGCGATTGCTCGGCCGGCGCGGCCCGCCGCTGATCCAGCCCTGGCGCGATTTGCTGCGCCTGGCGCGCAAGCAGCCGGTGCTGGCCGATAATGCCTCGATCGTGTTTCGCTTGGCACCCGCGGTGACATTGGCAGCGACTCTCGCGGCGACAGCGCTGGTGCCCTCCTTCGCGCTCGGCATGACCCTGGGGCCAGTCTCGGATCTGCTGGTCATCGCCGGCCTGCTCGCTTTGGGCCGCTGCGCCACCGCGTTGGCCGGAATGGATGTCGGCACCGCTTTCGGCGGCATCGGTACCAGCCGGGAAATGATGTTTTCGGTGTATGCCGAACCCGCCTTGCTGCTGATCATCCTCACCCTCGCCTTGCTGGCGGGCTCAACCAATCTCGATCTGATCGTCGGCCTATTGCGCGATGGGGCGCTGGGCTTGCGCGTTTCGCTGGGACTGGCCCTGGTAGCGATGCTCACCGTGGCCATCGCCGAAAATGGCCGCGTCCCAGTGGATAATCCTGCCACTCATCTGGAGCTGACCATGGTGCATGAAGCCATGGTCCTCGAATATAGCGGCCGCGACCTCGCGCTGGCTGAGGCCAGCACCGCCCTGAAGCTGCTGCTCTGGCTCAGCCTGATCAGCGCCATTTTCTTCCCCTTCGGCATGGCTATGGCGGATGATCCGTTGTTCTGGCCATTGGGGGCGGTGATCTGGACCGCAAAAATCAGCGTGCTGGCCGTGACGCTGGCGGTATTTGAAACCGCGATCGCGAAGATGCGGGTGTTCCGGGTGCCGGAATTTCTCGGCGTCGCCCTGTTGCTCGGATTGCTCGCCGCCGTGTTCCTGTTCGTTTCCACCGGGTTGACCTGATGGGTGCGCGCATCGCCTTCGGCAGCCTGCCCTATGACGTGGCCCACATGCTCAGCGGCGCCATGCTGGTGCTGTCCTTTGCTCTGCTCTACCAGCGCCGTATCGGCGCAGTGATCAAGATCTATGCCCTGCAAGGCATCGTGCTCGCCGCCGCCGCCGGCTGGCAGGGGTTCATTCAGGCATCGCCGCATCTTTACGTCACCGCCGCCATCGCCTTCGCCGCGAAGGGGGTGGTGATCCCGATCGCCCTGCACTGGCTCATGCAACGGTTGAAAATTCATCGCGAAATCGAGACCGCTTTGGGTATCTTCCCGTCGATGATCCTCGGCGTCGGCCTGGTTGCGCTGGCCATCTTGGTAGTGATGCCCACCACCATGGCGGCGCAGGCACCGGCGTTGACGCGCGAGGATCTGGCCATTGCCCTCTCCGTACTACTGCTGGGCCTGCTGATGATGATCACGCGGCGCAATGCGCTGACCCAGGTGATCGGCTTCCTGTCGCTCGAAAACGGCCTCATCCTCGCCGCGGTCGGCATCGCCGGCATGCCCCTGGTGGTGGAGCTGTCCAGTGCCTTCCTGATCCTCGTCGCCGTCATCGTCTTCGGCATGTTTTTCTTCCGCATTCGCGATCGCTTCGACAGCCTCGATGTCCACCACCTCGACCGCGTGGGCGAGACCCACCGATGAATGTGTCGGCCATGACCCCGTGGGAATTGTTCCTGCCCGTTGGCTGGCCGGCGCTGCTGCCCTTCCTCGCCGCCATCTTGCTGGCCCTGATCCCATCCTGGCGCATCGGCGCCTGGGTCAATGCCGCCGCCGCGACCGCCGGCTTTCTGCTGGCCTGCACCCTGCCCTGGAAAATCGGCCATGTCGGAGCGTTTTTACTGGTCGACCGGCTGGCGACGCATTTCGCCATTCTGACGGCGTTCGTGGCCATGACCACCGCCTGGTTCAGCCTCACCTATATCCGCGCGGAAATCCTGGCCCGGCGCATCGACCGCTCCAGGCTGCGGCTTTATCATGCCATGTTCCAGACCTTCGCTGGCGGCATGCAACTGGCGCTGCTGTCCAACAATCTCGGCGTCACCTGGGTGGCGGTGGAGACCGCGACCATCGCCGCCGTCCTCGTCGTCGGACTGCCACGCACCACCGAGGCGGTCCAAGCATCCTGGAAATTCTTTTTGGTCTGTGGCGTCGGCATTGCCCTCGCACTGTTCGGTACCGTGGTGCTTTACTTGGCAGCCCTGCCAGCCCTAGGGCCAGGGTTGGCGGCGATGAGCTGGAGCGGGCTTGGCCCAGCGGCGGCGAAATGCAATGGCGCGGTGCTGAACCTAGCATTCGTGTTCCTGCTGCTGGGCTACGGCACCAAGGCAGGACTAGCACCGCTGCATGGCTGGATGCCCGATGCCCATGCCGAAGGCCCTACCCCGGTCTCCGCCGTGCTGGCGGGTTCGATCCTCAACGTGGCGTTGTTCGTCATTCTGCGCCTGCGCGCCATCATGGACAGCAATGCCGACGCCGGTGCCGGCGCCATCGCGCCCGGCCCGCCGATCATGACCTTAGGACTGCTCTCCCTGCTACTCGCCGCCTTTAGCCTGTGGCGGCGGCGCGACGTGAAACGGTTTTTTGCCTTTTCCACCATCGAGCAATCAGGCATTTCCGCCTTTGCCTTCGGCCTTGGCGGGCCGGCGGCGACCTTTGCGGGGTTATTACACTTAACGCTGCACACCCTGACCAAGGCCGGCATTTTCCAATGCGTGGGGCGGGCGGCGCAGCTGAAGGGTGGGCAGAGATTCACCGACATCGGCGGCTTGATCCCCTCCCACCCCGCCCTCGGCCTGACCCTGGCCGCGGGCATCATCGCCCTCGCTGCCCTGCCCCCCTTCGGCCTGTTCGCCAGCGAGTTTCTGATCGTCACCGATACCATTCGCCGCCAACCCTGGCTCGCCGTGCCGCTCGGCCTCGGCATTCTGGTGGGCGCCTGGGCGGTATTGATGCGCCTGCAAAGCCTGTGTTTCGGCCCCGCAACACCGGATCGCGGACTGGCCCCGACGGCGCTACTGCTGGCGCCGGTCTGGATCCATCTCGGCCTTGTCGTGCTGATCGGCCTTGCCATGCCGGCGCCGCTGTTTGCCTGGATGTCCATGATCGCCGGGGGGTCATGATGAGCGACGCGGCGCAGCGCCCCGCCAGTACGATCATCCGCGCCGGCGCGGCGCAAAATTGCCAACCCTGGCCGCGCATGCGGCTGCGCCAGGATGCCTGGGGGGGGATGGCGACCGCACTCGCCCGCGAACCCTCCCTCGACCTCATCGCCCTCTGGGCCGACTCCGACGAGGTCCATGCGCTGTTCGCCGACGAAGCCGCCCACGCCATTCTCTGCGCCTCCGTCCCCGTCGAGGCCGGCCGCTACCCGGCCCTTTCCCCCAGCCGCCCCGGCGCCGCCTGGTATGAGCGTATGATCGCCGACCTGTGGGGCCACGCGGCGCAGGGTGGCACCGACGGGCGCGCCTGGCTGGATCATGGGCGCTGGCCCAACACCCTGCCGATGGCCGCGCGGCCTGGTCCCGCCGGCCTGGCCCCTGAGCCGCCGGAATTCCTCCCCACCGAGGGCGAGGATTTGCACCAGATCGCCGTCGGTCCCATCCATGCCGGCATTATCGAGCCTGGCCATTTCCGTTTCACCGCCCAGGGTGAGACCATCGCGCGGCTCGAAATCCGGCTCGGCTATACCCATAAGGGCACGCTCGGCCTGATGCGCGGCAAATCCCCCCGCGTTGCCGCCCGCTTCGCCGCCCGTCTGTCGGGCGACGCAACCGTTGCCCATTCCGTCGCGTTCGCCCGCGCCACCGAGGCCGCCTTGCGCGTCACCGCCCCCGACCGCGCCGCCACCCTGCGCGCGGTGATGGCGGAGCTGGAGCGTGTGGCAAATCATCTCGGCGATGTCGGCGCCATCTGCAACGATGCTAGCTTCGCCTTCGCCCTCGCCCGTTTCGGCTTCTTACGCGAAACCATCCTACGCGTCGCCAACGCCGCCTTCGGCCATCGGTTAATGATGGATTGCATCATCCCCGGCGGCATCGCGGCCGACCTCGCCCCCGGCGGCACTGAGACCATCCTGAGCGCCCTAGCCGCTGTGGACGACGAACTGCCCGACCTTATTCGGGTCTATGAGAACTATGCCAGCCTGACGGACCGCATGGTCACCACCGGCATCATCGCCCCCGCTTTGGCCGCGCATTTCGCCGCCGGCGGTCCTGTCGGTCGCGCCGCAGACCGCTGCGTTGACGCGCGGCGCTTCCCCGGCTATCCGCCCTACACCGACTTTCCGCCCAAAATCCCGGTCCTCACCGCCAGCGATGTCGATGCCCGCGTCCGCATCCGCCTCGCCGAAATCCCCGAAAGCACCCGGCTGATCCGCGCCATGCTGGATACTTTGCCCGGCGGCCCCATCAGCGAGCCGCTGCCCATCGGCACTGGCGAAGGCCTCGGCGTCGCCGAAAGTTTTCGCGGCGATGCCTGGCACTTCGTCCGCCTCGAAGGCGGGCTAATCACGGCGAATTTTATGCGCGACCCCAGTTGGGCGCACTGGCCGCTGCTGGAAGCCGCCATCGAGGATAATATCGTCGCCGACTTCCCGCTGGTGAACAAATCCGTCAATGGCTCCTACTCGGGAGTGGACCTGTAATGGTGTGGCGCCGCATCCTCCGTAACCTGCTGGACGGACCCGCGACCGAACCAGCCGGCACCGTCCCCGACGCCACCACGCGCGCCATCGCCGCGCAGCTAGATACGACCAACCAACCCCGGCTCGGGCGTAGCCTCGCCATCCGCCATGTGGATTGCGGCAGTTGCAACGGTTGCGAACTGGAAATCCACGCACTGAACAATATCGTCTACGATTTGGAACGCTTCGGCCTGCGCTTCGTCGCCAGCCCCCGCCACGCCGATATTCTGCTTGTTACCGGCCCGCTGTCGCACAATCTGCGCGAGGCGCTAGACCGTACCCATGAAGCCACCCCCGACCCAAAATTCGTCGTTGGCATGGGCGATTGCGCCGTCGATGGCGGCGTCTTCAAAGGCAGCTATGCCGTCGAAGGCGGCATCAGTGGCGCCGTGCCGGTGGACCTGCTCATTCCCGGCTGCCCGCCGACGCCGGCACAGATTTTGGCGGGGTTGCGGGTGCTGGTGGAGGCGAATGCAAGGTAGGTTGGGGGGGCAGGTGTGCGGGTGGTGGCGTTAAAGCGTGGATGGCCTTCATCGACCATGACGGTGGGGGTGCCGGGAGAGTGAGGGCGCTTAGCCCCGTGCCGTTTGCGCGCGCAGTTCCCGGGCACGTGACAAAACCTTGTTTTCGATCTCGCTGATGGTTACCTGGCTGACCGAGGTGTCGATCCAGCGGCCGCCTTGCAGCACCTGGCGGAAGATGGAGATGCGCAAGCCGTCGGCGCGCAGTTGCCGACCGAGTATAAAGGCGGTGGCCTTGAACCGTTCGCCGGGGGTGGCTGGTGGTTCGTACCAGTCGGTGATGATCACGCCGCCGAAAGGATCGGCGGAGGCGAGCGGCATGAAGCCGAGCGTATCCAACGCCCCACGCCATAGATAGGCATTCACCCCCAGCGCGGCACCGTCATTCGACCCGCTGGCACCACCCTGTTTACCGCCGACGCCGAGCACGATGCCGGTATCACCGAACAAATTGCCGCTGGCGGCACCGCGGTAGCGCGGGTCGTTATATTCGTCTTCCGACACATAGCGACTATTGCCGCAGGCGGAGAGGGCGAGGGACAACAGTAACGTCACGACGATTGGCAGGAAGGTCTTGGTTAAGCGAAAAGGCGGCATCATGGGCCTGTCGGTCTGGGTTAATCGCGCCGCCCGGATTGGCAGGCTGAGTGTATTTAGTGGGAACCCGGGCAGACGCCAAGGGGGCATGGTTACACACCAGGGTAATCGCACTTGGACATTGCTCCAGCCCATCTGCGTCAATGGACGATCCTCGTGACCGCCACCCTAGCGCAAGCGGGGGTCAAGCCCAGCCGCGTGCGGGTTGCTCGACCGGATCCCGGCTTGCGTCAGGGTGATGGAGCCGGGGTGACGGTGGACGGAATAGTACGGTGGCCCAAAAACGAAAAAGGCGGAGGGTTGCCCCACCGCCTTTTCGCTCTCGATAGACGATAAAAGTTAGATTACCAGCGGAACAAGACGCCAGCAGTGACCATCTGGCCCTCCGCCGTGCTCTGAGTGCCGGACTTGTAGGCGTTGATATCGGCACCAGCCTGAGTGGACTCACCCGTGGCAAGGATTAGCATGGCAGCAATACCCGGCGCGATACCGTAGTTAACGGCGGAGTAGATGCCGCTATCCTTCCGCTTGCCAGTGATGGTGGTACCATTCCATGTGCCTGCACGTGAAGCCTCAACGTAGCTTACACCGATCTGCACCGGCCCAGTGGTGTAGCTGGTGCCAAGCTGCCAGGTGAGCTGGTTAGGCGCACCGGTCACGAGCAAGCCCATCCTGTCTTCCTTGCCGCCTTCGATCGCACCTTCAAAGGTGAAGCCGGCATAGCTCACGGTGACGCCGCCCCAGCCAACGCTCAAGTTTTCGTAGCCGGTAGCAGCGCCAGTGACATTGGCGACTTTTCCGCTGGCTAGATAACCACCAGAAACTGCCACGCCGACTCCATTTACGACACCGCGATAGCGCGCCGCCACGTCAACAGTATTCCGACGACGCTTCAAATCATTCCCTGCGCCGCTCGACTGATTGTCGCAACCGGAATTGGACCCGGCCACTAAGCAACCGCTTTGCATGCCGCCCGTCCCCGTGTTGGGCTCAAAACCAACGCCGAAATCAAAGCCGTTAAACGAAGGCGTCAGATACACTATCTTGTTGGTAGTGTACATGTTGCCAGAGCAGTTCTGGAATGGGCTGGGCATAGCTCCCATTCTAGCCGGACCTGCAACGGACCAAGTGTCACCACAGAAATTGGAGTCACCCAGCCCAAACATTTGGCCCGTGGCCATCAGGGAGAAGGGGCTATCGCCCATACCCAAACGCAACGTGCCCACGCTTGCATGGCCGACATAGCCATATGCCCGGCGCGCATACAAGCTGTTAGCAGGCGTGGTCTGAGAGCCCGGAGTAGCCAGTGACGCATGGGGCTGGTCTGTACGGATCTCGGCGGAAGCACCATAAAGGAGCCCATTATTTCCCTGCGCTTCAAAGCCAGGATACAACCGGATATAGGTGGAGGGGAACGCAGTGCTGACTTTGCCCGTGGAGTTACCAAGCGCACCGCCGCTACTAGCCTGATAGTAGAACCGCACTATACCGTTCAGACGAACGGCCATCTGACCAGGACCCGGCGTTGCCGCAACAACAGAGCCGCCACCCGCCGAGTTACCGGCCATTTTGGAGTCGCCCGTATCGTGCACTGCTTTCTGCGCCTGAGCGACACTCGTCGCCCCCAGCAATGCTATACTAGCCAATAAAAACTTACGCATTGATATACTCCTCATTTCGCCGGTACTCCGGCAGTAAACCTTAAAGCCCCGCTCCCAATGCCCAAAAGGACATTCCGATGGTTCGGAAATATCACTTGTGGGCGGAGTCAGCCAGACCTGGGGCACAGTATTGAACCGCACCGCGAAATTCCGCAACAGTTGAAAAGTATCCAAAGCGGCAATCCTGGAACACTGTGCTTTTTTTGCCACAAAATCAGGGTCGAAACCGGCGTACAGCACAAAAACCAGCTAAATTCACGGTTTTGCGTCGTCATGCCGCACCCGTTCAGCCGCCCAGCGCCCCGATCGCGCCTACGCCGGCGCATAATTTTGCCGGCAATGCCCGTACTCGCCGCCCGCTCACCCCGCCTAGGGCAAAAATCGCGGCTACTCTGCTCCCGGGGGCGAGAATCGGCCCACCGCCCGCCCGCACCAATCTGGCCCACCGCATTGCCCCCAGCGCGGGCGCGCCGGGGTGGCTCGCGGTCGGAAAGACCGGCGATAGGAAAATCAGCCCCCCCCCCGCATGCCGCGCCCGCCTGATATCTGCCAGCGTATGCGCGGAACTGCTCACCAGCCGCCGGCGCCGCAGGTTCATCGCCGCTGGCCCCGGCCAGCGCCCGGCCCGCAAATGCACCCCTGCCCCTAAGGCCCGCGCCAGCCTTATATCCCCCGCCACCACCAGCGCCAGGCGCCGCGCGCGGCAAATTTTCGCGAGGTCTCGGCCGATGCGTGCCCGGTCCGGTGCCGCGTCGTGGCGAAACACCACGCCGCACAGGCCTTTCGGCAGGCGCGCGGCCGCGACCAGCGGATCGGCCCCGCGCGCAGCATCGGTAAACAGCCATAATACCGGATGCGGCGGGCGCGAGCGGCGCTTGACGGCGCGCGCCCATGCCAAGAGTCTTTCATCCATGGGGGGGCTTTGATCCATGACAGAAGATATAGCAGCCAATCTCCGCGCCGTTCAGGCCCGCATCGCCGCCGCCGCCATCGCCGCGGGGCGGGATGCGGCGGGGATCACGCTGGTGGCGGTGTCGAAAACCAAGCCGACGGCGGATGTGCGCCCGGCGCTGGCCGCCGGGCAGATGATGTTCGGCGAAAACCGCGTGCAGGAAGCAGCGGAAAAATTCCCCGCTTTGCGCGGCGAATTTCCCGGGCTGAACCTGCACCTCATCGGCGGGTTGCAGACCAACAAGGCGCGCGACGCCGTGCGACTGGCCGATGTCATCGAAACCCTCGATCGCCCGAAACTCGCCGATGCGATCGCCGGCGCGATCCAGAAGGAAGGCAAGACGCCCACCCTGCTGGTGGAAGTGAACACCGGGAATGAGCCGCAGAAATCGGGCGTGGCGCGGGCCGAGGCCGACGCCTTCATCGTGGCGTGCATGACGCGGTTCGGGGCGGCCCTGGTGGGGTTGATGTGCGTGCCCCCAATGGGACAGGATCCGGCGCCACATTTCACTTGGCTGGGCGATTGCGCGCGCCGGCATGGGCTGGGGGTACTGTCAATGGGGATGTCGGCGGACTTTGAGATCGCGATTCGCCATGGGGCGACGCATGTGCGCGTGGGCAGCGCGATTTTCGGGGCGCGCGGGTAGATTTCGGCTCGGCGCGATGGCAGCTTGCGAGCAGGCTTGAGAGGAAATTTACGCGATGGCTGTGGATAAGATTTTTGCGACGCCCGCTGCGGCTCTAGCCGGCGTGCTGAAGGACGGCATGACGATCATGGCCGGCGGGTTTGGCCTGTGCGGGATCCCCAGCGTGCTGATCGCGGCGATCCGCGAATCGGGGGTAAAGGATCTCACTTGCATTTCCAACAATGCCGGGGTGGACGATGCCGGGCTAGGCATGCTGTTGCAGACGCGGCAAGTGAAAAAGATGATTTCCTCGTATGTCGGGGAGAACGCGACATTCGCGAAGCAGTTTCTGGCTGGCGAACTGGAGATCGAATTCAATCCGCAGGGCACGTTGGCCGAACGTATTCGCGCCGGGGGTGCGGGCATTCCGGCTTTCTATACCGCGACCGGCGCGGGGACGGACATCGCCAAGGGCAAGGAGACAAAAATTTTCGATGGTCGCACCTATGTGATGGAGCGCGGGTTGTTCGCCGATCTGGCGATCATCCATGCATGGAAGGCGGACCCTGAAGGCAATTTGGTCTATCGCAAGACAGCGCGAAATTTTAACCCGATGATGGCGACGGCGGCGAGGATGACGGTGGTGGAAGTGGAAGAAATGGTGCCGCAAGGATCTTTCGATCCCGACCATATCATTACACCGGGGATTTTCGTTCGCCGCATCGTGAAGTTGGACACGGTCGAAAAACGAATCGAACAGCGCACCGTGCGGAAACGGGTTTAGGGGGAGCAGCGAACATGCCTTGGACACGCGATGAAATGGCCGCCCGCGCGGCGCGAGAATTGAAAGACGGGTTCTATGTCAATCTCGGCATCGGCATTCCCACCATGGTGGCGAACCATATTCCCGACGGTATCTCCGTCCAATTGCACAGCGAGAACGGCATGCTAGGCATGGGCGCCTTCCCGTTCGAGGGGGAGGAAGACGCCGATATCATCAATGCCGGCAAGCAGACGGTAACGGAAATTCCCACCACCAGCTATGTCGACAGCGCCGCCAGTTTCGCCATGGTGCGCGGCGGACATATCAATATTTCCATTCTCGGTGCGTTGCAGGTGGCGCAGAACGGTGACCTCGCCAACTGGATGATCCCCGGCAAGATGGTGAAGGGCATGGGCGGCGCGATGGACCTCGTCGCCGGCGTGCCGCGCGTCGTCGTGCTGATGGAACATACCGCCGGCGGCAAACCAAAACTATTGAAGGAATGCTCCCTTCCGTTAACCGGCGCGGGTGTGGTCAGCATGGTAATCACCGAGTTGGGCGTGTTCGAAGTGGGCTCGCAAGGCAATAAAACCGGCCTCACCCTGACCGAACTCGCCACCGACGTCACGCTGCAGGAAATCCGCGAAAAAACCGACGCGGAGTTCGTGGTGGGGCCGGGAGTGAAAGGCTGATCGGCGGGGGTAAGTAAGCAAGGTCGGGGCTCTGCCCCGAACCCGCTAAGGAGCGACGCCCTTAGAATCCGTTACTTGGTTCTTATTGAGAAGGAGAGCCAGATTGAGAAGGGGAGCCAGAGCGCACCTCTCCCTGGTAGGGGTTTTGGGGCCTACACCCACTTATACCGAACATCGCTGCCACTAACGCTACCAACAGCCGAACCTGATTCAACCTGCATTGAAGGACCTTTCAGGTATCAACCATGTGATGGTGGTACCGGACGGTGCTCTGACGAGTTTACCGCTGTCTATCCTTGTGAGCTCTCGGTATGAGGGCAAGGGCAAGCCTGCGTGGCTGGCGGAGAAGTATGCGTTTGCGACACTGCCATCGGTCTTGTCTCTGAGGGCACTGCGTGTTCTGGCGAAGAAAGCTGGACTTTACCTGGGCACCCTGACCTTGCCTCTGAAGAGCGTCTCCTAAGGCCCCGACCTTTCCTGCGACCGGGCCAGCTCCGCCCGTAGGACCAGGGCGTCGCCGCCGTCGGGGTAGTAGCGGGACCGTTGGCCGACCTGGGTAAAGCCAGCCTGGGCATACAGGGCACGGGCCGCGATATTCCTGACGGCGACTTCCAAAAACATACAACGCGCACCCTGCCGCCCGGCCTCCTCCATGGCGGCGCACAGCAGTGTACGGCCTAGACCGTCGCGGCGGCGTTCAGGCATGACGGCAACGACCAGAATTTCCGATTCGTCGGCCACGCAGCGGGCCAGGATCATGGCGCTGCCGATATGCATAAGGCCGAACGCACCGGGCAGGCCGAGTTGCAGCGCCATGACATCCGCCCCCCATTGCTCGGTCGGCGGAAAGCTGGCGGCATGAATGGCGGCGAGCTCGTGGGCATAGGCTGGCGTGGCACGCAACAACGGGACGCCCGCGGTCATCTCCCATATCTCATAACGGCGCCGGGCGTGGGCCGGCGGGCGACGGGCGGGCTTCGGGCGGATCGACATAGAGCGGCTGCGCCGCGCGCGGCGGCAGGCGCCCGGTATGGCGCGCGACGGCGACCATGGCGATGTGGCGCGGCATGGGCAGGCGGGCATTGGTCAGCATGACATTGCAATCGCGCGCCGCGAGGCGGGCGGCGACCGTAATGGCGGCGTCCCCGGCCACGGCAATGGCAAATTTCGGCAGCGGCAGATCGACGAGGAACAGCGACTCGATCGACCCGCCTTGTTCCAGAAAAATCCGGTCGCGTCGCGAATCGATGGCGACCCAAAGCTGGCGGCTGCCGAGATGCGGCAGGGAATCGGCCAGCGCCTCCGCCACCGTGACCCCAATAACGGGGATATTGGCGCCGAGCGCAAGACCGTGCGCCAGCGAAAGCGCGGCCCGGATCCCCGTAAAACTGCCAGGGCCGATGGTAACCGCGATGGCATCAAGCTCGGTGGCAGCAAGGCCCGAATCCGCGAGCGTATTTTGCGCCAGGATGGGCAGCAGGGCGGCATGGCCCCGCCGCGCCTCCGCCTGATGCGCGGCGCGCAGAGTTCCATCCACCACCACACCGGCGGAGCAACGGGTCAGAGCAGCGTCGAGAGCGAGGATTCGCATGCGGGAAGGTTAGAGAATTTACTCCGCCGAACAAAATGGGTCGGACAAAATGCGCCGCAGAGAACCTGGTCGGAGTGAGAGGATTCGAACCTCCGGCCCCTGCGTCCCGAACACAGTGCTCTACCAGGCTGAGCTACACTCCGACCGAGGGGCGGCATATAGCCTTGTGCTAGGCCCAGGGCAAGGCGGCGGGGGCAAGGCGGTGGGGGCGAGGCGGCAACACGCGTTGCTGTCAGGCAGGTTCTTTGGCACCATGGCCGCAAGAAATATCGCGTGTGTCGCGCCATTAGGGGAAAACGTAATGACGGGCCAAGAATATGATTTCATCGTGGTGGGCGCGGGTTCCGCCGGCTCGGTGCTGGCCAACCGGCTGAGCGCGGATCCGAAACACAAAGTGCTGGTGCTGGAAGCCGGCCGGGAAAGCCATCCCTGGTCGCGCATTCCGGTCGGTTTCGCCAGGCTAATCGAAAACCCGGCCGCGAACTGGCTCTACTCCTCCGAACCCGATGAGGGGACAGGGCAGCGGCGTATTCCGATTCCACGCGGCAAGCTGTTGGGCGGGTCGTCGTCCATCAACGGCATGGTGTTCGTACGCGGCCAGTCGCAGGACTATGATACCTGGGCGCAGCTGGGCAATCGCGGCTGGAGCTATCGCGAGGTGCTGCCAATTTTCCGCGACATGGAAAGTTATCAAGGTGAGGGCGATGAAGAATATCGCGGCCGCTCCGGCCCACTGAAAGTTACGGAAAACCGTGAGACCGGCCCACTTTACGACAAACTGATCCAGGCCGCCGGGGAAATCGGCATTCCCTATACGAAGGATTATAACGGCGCCAAACAAGACGGCATCGGCATGACACAGACCACTATCCGTAACGGCAGGCGGATGAGCACGGCCTATTGCTATCTCGATCCCGTCCGTGGACGGCCAAACCTAACGATCCAGACACATGCGCTGACCGAATGCCTGCTGATCGAGGGTAAGCGCTGTGTCGGCGTGCGCTACACGGTCAATGGCCAGACCGTCGAGGCCCGTGCGGGGCGCGAAGTTATCATCAGCGCCGGGTCGATCAACTCGCCGCAATTACTGGAACTATCCGGCATCGGCCAGGCGAAACATCTGAAAAGCGTCGGCATCGAGGTCAAGCACGAGTTAAACGGCGTCGGAGAAAATCTACGCGACCATTACTCGCCGCGCATGAAATGGACGATCCCCGAAGCACTGAACCTGACCTATAATTCCAGGACACGCGGTCTGGGGATGGTGTGGCAGGCCATAAAATATGCGGTCACCGGCGCCGGCTTGCTGGGTATTCCGGCCTCGCCCATCCGCGCCTATGTACGCACCCGCCCCGGCCTGGACGCGCCGGATGCGGCCATTTCCTGGATCCCGTTCCTGTCGACCGCAGATTTTAAAATGTCGAAGCAATCCGGGGTGACCGGAATCACGAACATCCTGCGTTCGGAAAGCACCGGTAGCATTCATGTTTCGTCCAGCGCACCAAACAAGGCTCCTGCTGTCCGCTTTAACTTTATGTCCGCGCAACTGGATCGCGATGTCACCCTGGAAGCAATGCGCATCGCCCGACGCATCATGACCGCACCCTCCCTGCAAGGCATCGTCACCAATGAAATCACGCCCGGTATAAATATTCAGTCCGACGACGAATTGCTCGATTGGGTGAAGAAGAATGCCGAGACCACCTATCATCCGGTCGGCACCTGCAAAATGGGATCGGACGCGATGGCGGTGGTGGACGATCAATTACGCGTGCATGGCATGGAGGGGCTGCGGGTGGCCGATGCCTCAATCATGCCGACTCTGACATCAGGCAACACCAACGCACCATCGATCATGATCGGCGAGAAAGCATCACGAATGGTGCTCGCAGCGGCATGAGGAAAGCTGCGGTGCCACCTTATAATATAAGGCGGCTGGGTGCTAACCCATCACCAGCTTCGGCAGCCACAGCGTCACGTCGGGCCAGAACGTCAGCAACAGAATCAGCAGTAGCATCAGACCGACGAAAGGTAGAGAACCCCAGATCACATCGGCGAAGGGACCGCTTTCGCGCATGCCCTGCACCACGTAAAGATTGAGGCCGACCGGCGGGGTGATCAGCGCCGCCTCGATCAGGATGGTCAGCACGATGCCCCACCAGATCGGATCCCAGCCCAGATTCTCGATGATCGGAAAAATAAACGGCGTGGTCAGGATCATCATAGAGATCGTCTCCATGAAGCAGCCCAGGATCAGGTAGAAGATCACGATCAGCAGCAAGGTGCCATATTTACCTAGGCCGAGACCTTCGATCGCCTTGCCCATGCCGTCCGTCACGCCAATCGCGGCGAGCACGAAATTCAAAAATTGCGCGGCCAGGATGATCAGCATGATCAGCGCCGTGGTCCGCATCGTGCCTTCCAGCGCAGTGCGCAGCATCGACACGGTCAGGGTGCGTTCCCAGGCCGCCAGCACTAACGCGGCGGCGACGCCCAAAGACGCGGCCTCGGTCGGTGTCGCCCAGCCGGCATAGATGGAACCGACCACGACGAAGAAAATAAACAAAGGCGCGATCAGATCCTTTAGCCCACGCAGCCGCTGGCCCCAGCTGGTTTCCAGCTTCATCCCGCCCTTACTAGGGGTGATGACGCAGACCACGAACACATAGACCATGAACAGGCCGGCCAACAGGACCCCGGGGATCATGCCCGCCAGATACAGCCGTGGCACGGAGGTATTGGTCAACAGTCCATACAAAATAAAATTGATCGAGGGCGGGATCAGGATGCCCAAGGTACCACCGGCGGCTAGGGTGCCGAGGAAGAGCCGTTGGTCATATTTGCGCTGCTCGATCTGCGGTAGCGCGACGATGCCGACAGTAGCGGCGGTGGCGACCGACGAACCCGACGTTGCGGCGAACATCGCGCAGGTGCCGATATTGGCGTGCATCAGCCCGCCCGGCAACCAGGATAGCCATTGCGCAATGGCATTATACACCCGCGCCGCGACGCCAGAGCGCAGCAGGATTTCCCCCAGCATGACGAACAGCGGGATGGCGATCAGGATATATTCGGAACTGGAATTCCAGATGATCTCCCCCATCGCGCGATAGAGCGGCATGGAGGAATAGAACTGGTTCAGCGCTAGGCCCAACACGCCCATCACGGCGGCGATGGGCACGCTGATAGCGAGCAGAACAATCAGCATCAACAGGGCGGAAGCCAACATCGTCGTTATTTTCCCTCGTGCTGCCGATGCTGGAAGGCGATCCCCAGGCCCGCCAGCTCATCGGCGATTTCCTCATCCTGGGAGGCAATGCCAGCGGTCTGCCCAGCGGTTATGTAATCGCCCTTCGCCAGCGCCACCACGGTGCGCAGCAGCGCTACGACAATGGAGATCAGGAACAGCGTCAGCCCCAGCAGCCAGGGGATTTGCGGCAGCGCCAACGGCGTGCGCAGCAGCGTGTTGGCGCGGTTCCATTCGGTAAGATTCGCGAATACCAGGTTAAAACCAGTATCGACCAGCACATAAGCCAGCACGCCCAGCGTCAGCAATGCCACCACATCCAGCGCCGCGCGCGCGCGCAAGGGCAGATAGCCATACAGCGCATCGATCCGCACATGCCCGCGCGTGACCAAGACATGCGCCATCGACCAGGTCGTGCCGGCAGCGAACAGATAGGCCGCCATCTCGTCCGATCCCGAATAGACGAAGGCAAGCATCTTGCGCGAAATGACCTCTGCCGTGACCAGCAGCGCCGCCAGCAGTAGCATAACCCCGCCGAGCATGGCGAACAGGCGCGAAATCCGCGCGGTGATGTTCCAAAGAGCGTCCATCTGCACGATCAGGGCCCGGTATTCGAAAATACCGGGATCCCATCTCCTTTCGAAAAAAAATCCCTCACTTAGCTTTCGCCACGAGGCCGTATTTCTTGCCAACCAGATCGGTCCATTTCTGCGCGCATTCGGCCCCACAGCGGCTAGCCCAGGCGGGCAGCACCACCTCGTTCAGCACACGGTCACGCTCCGCCAAGTCGGCGGCGGAGGGCTGCACGAGCTTCATCTTGCCCGGCTCTCCGGCGGTGCATTTGCCGGTGCCTGTGGTGCAAAATACGCCTTCCTCGCTTTCATCCGCTGCCACTTTCCAGGAACGGTCGGAGAGCGAGGCGAATTCCTTCTTCAGCAGCGCCTGAGTGGCCGGAGACAGGCCATTCCAAGTTTTCAGATTGACCGCCCAGAGGGAGGCGGTGAAGCCGACCGGCAGGCGGAACAGCGTGTTGGTTACTTCGTGCCACTTGGCCTTGTAGGCCGGCATGGTGCCGGTGATGCTGCAATCCACCACGCCCTTTTCCAGCGCCGGCACCACTTCGCCGAATGACAAGGTGACGGCGGAACCACCAAGACCCTTCACCAAATCGGCCTGCGAGGTACCTTGGACGCGCACCTTCTTGCCCTTCAGGTCGGCGACGGACTTGATATCGCCGCGGCAGTAGAAATTCTGTTCCGGCCAGGTGAACGTGCCGAGCACCAAGGAGCCATGGCGCTCTTCCATCACCTTCTGCATCTCCGGCATCCAGATATTGGCGATCTCGCGGCTCATGGCGAAGGAGCGCGCGACGGCGGAGATATCCACCGCCTCCACGATCGCGGCGCCATCCTCCACATAGATCGGCAGCATGGCGGCGAAATCGAACACACCGGTCTTCAGCAGGCGCAGGACCTCGGTACCCTTCAGGTTCAGCTCGGTGACGGATTTGATATTGCCCGAGAGCTTGCCGCCGGAGGCCGCAGCTAGTTCCTTCTCCCAGAACGGAACCTCCAGCGCCTTCCAGTTGGTAAGGAAGTTCCAGGTGCCCACGACGTTGAATTTCTTTTGGTCGATGGCCTGCGCGTGCGCGGGGGCGCTAGCGCCCAGGATAGCGGCCATTCCGATTATAGCCACAGTTATAGCAGCCAGATAACGGCGCATATTCTGTCTCCCTCGACTATGTTTCGTCCCAGACGTCCGGCAACATTCCCCATCGGACAGAAAGATGCAAGGCCGGCGCGACGATGATAAGCTTTCCATCCGGCACGAAACCACCGGACAGTCAGGGAGATCGCAGCATGACAGAGACGACCGAACGGACGCGCGGGCGCTGTCATTGCGGCGCCGTCTCATTCACCGTGCGCGGCAAATTGCGTGACGTGCTGATCTGCCATTGCTCGGACTGCCTGCGCCATCACGGCCACGCCTCCGCCCATACGCGCTGCGCCGGGGCAGACCTAGAGATGCAGGAGGTGCGTGGCCTGCGCTGGTTCGATACCTCGGAGACCGGCAGCCGGGGGTTTTGCAACGAATGTGGGTCACTGCTGTTCTTCCGCCGCAAGGGGGTGGACGGGCTGGCGATCAATGCCGGGGTGCTGGACCCACCGACCGGGCTACGCACGGCAGCGCATCTGTTCGTCACCAGCAAGCCCGATTACTACGAACTGGAAAACGACGGCGCGCCAAAGCTGAACGGCATGCCCTCGGCGGCCGAGATGGCGGCGTACCGTTATAGCTAGAGTATTTCGTCACCTCATACCAAACCCTGCGGGTGGTGACTTACCGGAACGGAAGGTCGGGGCTCTGCCCATTGATCTTCTTCGAAGCTCAACCCCGCTAAGGGCGGAACGCCCTTAGAACCCATTCATCTGATTACGTTGAAGAAGGGGCCAACCTCGTGCTGGTGGCAATTGTTCTGTAGGCCCCTCATCGCCATACGGACGGGGACCCGGAGACGACGCGTCTTTGGCAGAGGGTGCGGGGGACAGCGTCCCCTGACCTTTCTTTCCGGCGAGCGCCCACCCAAAGCATTTAGTATGAGGTAAAGAATGCCCTAATGCCCGCCTTCGGGCGGGCGGATCAGAATAAAGGCCCGGCGAAGATGCTGGATGCCACTACGGGTCTGGCCGTGCTTGCACAGCCGTCCGCCCTCCTGCGACAGGCTGAGCACCTGCTCCGTCGTCTGGGATTTAGCGTCGCGTGCCATCGTGTCGACGCGGTCTTGCAATTCAGAGCAATATTCCGCCGAGTTCGTCGTTGTGCGGACAGCATCGGTGGCAATCCACGCTTCCCGTCCCGGCGTCGGCAATAACGAAATCGGCCCCTCTTGCGCCCTGGCCCCCGATGGCAAAATCGGGAGCAGCGAAGCGGACACTATCCAGGAAATCAGAGCAGCCTTCATGTCCCATGTTCCATACGCAAAGCTCGACCATCCGAACCCTGACCATCCGAAGCCAGACTACCGGCGTTGGGGAGATTATCATCGCCAAGCGCCAGGAACAGTATCGCCCGCAATCCCGGCGCCGCGTCGGACAGAAAAAGATGACCGCCGTGCAACTGGGCAACCGCATGCACCAATGCAAGTCCCAGGCCGGATCCTGGTGTGCTGCGCGCCGCTTCCCCCCGGTAAAATCGCTTAATCGCGTGGTCCCGCTCCACCTCGGGAATGCCGGGCCCCTGATCGGTGACCTCGATCTCCACGCCACCGCGTATGGCGCGCGCGCGGAGGCTGACCGTACCGGCGGAAGAGGAAAATTTCAGTGCGTTGTCGAGCAGATTGGCGACTGCCTGCTGGATCATGTCCCGATCTCCCTGAACAGTCAGCGAAGCTGGTGCATCGAGCACTAGGCAAAATCCGCGTTCCTCCGCCACCGCACCATACAGCTCCGCTAGGTCCGCCAGCAGCGGTGCAAGATCCACAGCGGCGAAGGCGCCGCGGCGCGATCCCGCCTCGATCTCGGCGATGCGCAGCAAGGCCTGGAAAACGCGCACGATCCCATCCAGGTCCCCGGTCGCCTGCTCGATCGCAGCGCGCAAATCGGCCTCGCCGCGCGCATGCAGTGCCGCATCCTCCAGCTTGGTGCGCGCCCGCGCGATCGGCGTTCGCAGGTCATGGGCGATGGCGTTGGACACCTGGCGCACCCCATCCATCAGCCGACCGATACGGTCCAGCATGTTGTTGATCGTCTCCGCCAACTGGTCGAATTCGTCGCCGCGCCCGGACAGCGCCACACGCCGGGAAAAATTTCCCGCGGCGATCGCGCTGGCGGTTTCCGAAATATTGGCAATGGTGCGCCGAAACAGATTACGCGCCACCACCGCGCCGACACTGGCCATGGCTACCACCACTACCAGCGCCCAGGCCAACGCATCGGTCAGCAGTTCGCGCAACTGCACGCGCAGGCGCACATCGCGCCCGATCAACAGATGGTAGCCACCCGGCAGATCGAATCGCTGCACCCGCGCAAGCGACTTTGCCCCCGCACGTTCCACCGGCAGCGGGTACCATTTATTGGCTTCCGTCGCCACAGCAGGCCAGCCAGAAAGATTGCCCGCCAGCTTGCGCATGCGTGAATCGACCAGAAAATAAATGGCATCGTCGTCGATATTCTGCGCCAACCGATCGTCGATGGTCAGCATCAGCGCAGCCAAATTGCCATCCAACCAACGCTCCGAAAGCCCTTGCGCATCGGCACGGATCGCAGCCTCCGTCTGCCGGTCCAGCAGCCCGGCCGTGGCCCACCATAAAAACACCGCCAGCGCGGCGGCGCTGAACGCCAGTAGGATCGCATAGATAATAGCAAACCGCAGCCCTGCCGAACGCAGCAGGGGTGCCTGCATCCAGACTGTTTTCCGCAGGAATGGTGGCAAGGACCACACGACAGATCGAACCGGCCGCGGGCCTGGGACCAAATCGCCACGCCGAATCGCACGTGGCCAGAAATTCATCCCGCCTCGGCCCGTACCATGTATCCAGCATTGCGCACGGTATGGATCAACGCCGAGCCGAACGGCCTGTCAATCTTCTGGCGCAGGCGGGAGACATGCACATCGATCACATTTGTCTGCGGATCAAAATGATAATCCCATACACCTTCCAGCAACATGGTGCGCGTAACCACCTGCCCGCCATATCGCATCAGATATTCCAGTAAACGAAACTCACGCGGTTGCAGATCGATCTTTTGTCCCGCACGCCGCACCTGGCGCGACAGCAGATCAAGTTCCAGATCGCCCACTATTAACTTCGTCACCGGCGCATCGCTCTTACCACGCCGCGCCAGGGCTTCGACGCGCGCCAGTAATTCTGAAAACGCAAAGGGCTTTGTCAGGTAATCATCGCCGCCGGCCTTCAATCCGCGCACCCGGTCATCTACCTCCGCCATGGCGGAGAGAAACAGTACCGGCACCGTGTTTTTCTGCCCTCGCAGGGTTTCCAGAATACGCAGCCCATCGATGCCACCGGGCAGCATGCGGTCCAGCACGATCGCGTCGAACGCCTCGGTGGCGGCCAGAAAAAGTCCGTCGCGGCCATTATCGGCGTGCTCCACCACGTGCCCAGCCTCTCTCAAGCCGCGCACCACGAAGCCGGCGACGACCTTGTCATCCTCTACCATCAGGATGCGCATATTCTACTCCTCCGACCCATTGGCTGCTGATGTCGGGGGGCGTTTACCAACGGTCACGGGCAACTCCACGTCACGACCCTGGCGGCGCACATTGAGGGTCGCGTTGGCGCCCGGGGATTTGCGCGCCACCACGCGGATCAGTTCGCGCGCGGTATCCACCTTGATGCCATCCACCGCAATCACGACATCCCCCGGCCGCAACCCCGCGCGCGCCGCCGGCCCCGCGCGCTCCACCCCGGCGATGCCGACGCCGGCTGTTTGGATTTCCTGCATGGACACGCCGAGCCAACCACGCTCGATCCGACCCTTTTCGCGCAAATCCCGCACCACGCCCAACACGATCTCACTCGGAATGGCAAAGCCGATGCCAACTGAGCCGCCGGAGGGGGAAACGATGGCAGTGTTCACCCCCACCACCTGCCCATCCATGTTGAAGAGCGGCCCGCCCGAATTGCCCGGATTGATCGGCGCGTCTAGCTGAAGGAAATCATCGAACGGCCCGGCCCCCAGATCGCGCCCACGCGCCGAGATGATCCCCGCCGAGACCGATCCACCCAGGCCGAACGGATTGCCCGCGGCGATGATCCAGTCACCAACTTCCACCTGCCGCGAATCGCCAAAAGCCACGAAGGGCAAGGGCCGCGGCGCATTCACTTTCAACAGTGCGATATCGGTCAACTCATCGGCACCGATCAGCCGCGCCACGAACTCCGTGCCATCGGCGAGGGCCACCTTAATGCGATCCGCGCGCCCAACGACATGGCGATTGGTCACGATGAAACCAGCGGGATCGACAATAAAGCCGGACCCCGCACCCATTGTCTGCTGCCGGCCGCCAAAACGTTCACGGAATTGCCGCTCGAACGGCGTGCCGCGCAGCTCCGGCGGCAGGGTGGGGCCGCGCATCGTGGTCTCCGCAACGGAAATGTTGACCACGGCCGGCAACACGCGCTTGACCAGCGGCGCAAAACTTTCCGACGCCCCGCGTGCCAGGGCCGGTTGTCCCAACCAGAGCGGGGCACACAAGGCCAGACCCAAAACCAAACCGCGCAGCACGGCAAAACGGACAATCGAGGCAAGTATCATCGTGCAGAACTCTCCTGTCACCACTGGGAGGATAGCTCAGCACATGGCACGCAAGGCGGGACACAACAAGAACGCGATTTATAATTCGCCGTAACCTTTACTGGTCGCAACCTTCGATGGCGTTGCCTGCATCGGCTCCCACCCCGGCTCAGGCCCCCTTCCCCCCATCCTCCGGCCAGTCATGCTTCGGGTAGCGCCCCCGCATGTCCTTGCGCACATCTGCCCAGCCCGTCTTCCAGAACCCGGCAATATCGGCGGTGATCGCTACTGGCCTTAGAGCGGGGGAGAGCAAGGCGAGTTTTAGTTTAATCCGGCCACCGGCCAAAACTGGGGTCTGGGTAAACCCATAAAAAGCCTGCGCCCGTGCCGCCGCTACGGGCTCGGGCTGCGTGTAATCGATCGCGGCACGCCCGCCGGGCAAGGCCAGCGCCGCCGGCAATTCCCGATCCAGACGTTGCGCGAATTCCCAACCCAGCCGATCACGCAGGATGGTGAGCAAATCCAGTTTTCCGGCATCCGCCAACTTCGTGCAGCCCGCCAGATAGGGAGATAGCCAGTCACGTGCCGCGGCAATTAGGGCAGAATCGCAAAAATCCGGCCATACGTCTGACTCCAACCTTCGCATCAACGCAACGCGCGCCTGCAACTGCCGCGCCGCTTCGGTCCAATCCAGTGCCCGTAAGCCTTGTCCCGCGATCGCCTCCGCCAGCGCCCCGGCCAGCGCGGCGGGATCGGCCTGTTCGGTCCGGTCGGACAGGATAATGGCCCCCAGCCGCCGCCGTCGCCGCGCCAGCAGAGCGCCGGAGACCGAATCGAGCGTCATCTCCACCGTCTCGGTCACCCGCGCCGCCAGCACCGCCGGCAGGGCATCCGGATCCAGCGGCGCGGCCAGCCGGATGCGGGCCGAAAGCTTCATTTCCAGCGCCGGCACCACCAGAAACCGCGCCGTCGCCAATTTATCCGCGCGCGGCAATTTTCCGGCACCCCCGCCAGAGAGGCGAAACGCACCGATTTCGCCCCGTGCCTGCGCGATCCGGTCGGGAAACCCCGCCGCCAGCAACACACCCGCCTCGCCATCCGCGGCCACGTCCTGACGCAGCCGCAATCGCCGCCGATATTGGCCGGCGGCCTGGCGCACGCGCGCCAGCACGCCCCGATCCGCCGCCGCGTCGCCATCGACCAGCGCTGCCAGGCGCAGCCGGATATCCGCCGGCGCTTCCGGACCGCGAAACGCGTCGCGCTCCTCCAATATGGCGGCCAGGGTCGCCGCGAGCGCCGCCTCCGCCTCCGAGCTGGCCGCCAACATCATCGCCGCCAGCCTGGGATGCGCCCCCAGCTTTGCCATGCGCCGCCCGGCATCGGTGATTCGCCCGTCGTGATCCAAACCACCCAGCTCGCGCAGCAATGCCCCCGCTGCCGCCAGCGCGCCCGCCGGCGGCGGATCAGCAAAAGGCAGATCACCCGGCGCGGCGCCCCAGCCGGCGCAGTCCAGCAGCAGCGACGACAACTCGGCCTCCGAAATCTCCGGCCGTTCCTGCGCCGCCAGCCCACGATGCAGCGCCTGGGACCAGAGCCGGATCGCCACCCCCGGCGCCTCCCGTCCCGCCCGGCCGGCGCGCTGCTCGGCTGCCGCGCGGCTGATGCGCAACGTGGCCAGCCGCGTCAGTCCCGTCGCCGCATCCAGCCGCGGTGCCCGCCGCCAGCCGCCATCGATCACAATGCGCACGCCGGGCACGGTCAGCGCGGTTTCCGCGATGGAGGTTGCCAATACCACCCGCCGCCCCTCAGCCGGTCGCAGCGCAAGATCCTGCTCCACAACGGGCAGATCGCCATGCAGAGGCAACACTAGCGCGCCGCAACGATCCAACGCGGCCTGGGTGCGGCGAATTTCCCCCATGCCAGGCAGAAAAGCCAAAATATCGCCGGCATGCTCCGTCAGGGCGGATCGCACCGCCCGCGCCATCGCCTCCGGCACATCGCGGACACTCGCCAGATCGCGCTCCGCATGGCGCATTGTCACCGGAAACATTTTTCCGAGGCTTTCCACCAGCGCCGCGTCCAGCAGCGCCACCAGCCGCACGGTGTCCGGCGTCGCCGACATCGCTAAAAGTCGCAGTTCAGGCCGCAGATTGCGTTGCAGATCGAGGCAAAAGGCGAGTGCGAGGTCGCCTTCCAGCGCCCGCTCATGCACTTCGTCGAAAATAATCGCCGCCACACCGTCCAGCCCCGGATCGGATTGCAGGCGGCGCACCAGGATGCCTTCGGTCACCACCTCGATGCGGGTGCGCGGCGAGATGGCGCTTTCCAGCCTTGTCCGGTAACCGACGGTTTCGCCCACCTGCTCGCCCAGCAGGGAGGCCATGCGCATCGCCGCCGCCCGAGCGGCCAGCCGACGCGGTTCCAGCATGACGATCCGGCCATCGCCGCGCCACGCCGAGCCAAGTAGCGCCAGCGGCACCAAAGTGGTCTTGCCGGCGCCAGGCGGGGCCACCAGCACCGTATTGCGTCCTTCGGCCAGTGCCTGGGAGAGCGCCGGTAAGGCTTCCGTCACGGGAAGGTCGGGCAGTTCCATGGTCCAGGTTGGTAGCACGCTGGCATTTCCTCCGGCGATGGCCGATATGGGGCCGCATGCGCGCCTCGTCGCTCCTCGCCCTGCTGCTACTCATGCTGACCGACCCGACGCTGGCCGCCGAAAGTGTCGCCACCAGTTCGCCGCGCGCCATCGTCACCCTGATCTCCGACACCGACGCGCCCGCCCGGGGCGAACCGTTTCGGGTCGGCCTGCGGCTGCGCATGGCACCGGGCTGGCATATCTACTGGAAGAATTCCGGCGATTCAGGCCTGCCGCCGGAGATCGCGCTGGACCTGCCCGAGGGCACCACCATTTCCGCTATCGCCTGGCCGGCGCCCCAGCGCCTGCCGGAAGGCGAGATCGTCACCTACGGCTATACCGGCGAGGTGCTGCTGCCGATTACCCTCACCCCCGGCGCATCGCCCGGCCCGATCACCGCCACCAGAATACAAGCCCGGGCGACCTGGCTGATCTGCGAAAAAATCTGCGTGCCGGAAGACGGCAGCTTCCACCTCGACCTTCCCACCGGCCCCGGCGTGCCCTCGACGGAAGCAACGCTATTCGCCGCGGCAGAAGCAGTCACCCCGCGCCCGCTTCCCGGCACCGCCAGCATCGCCCCGGATGGCGGCCTTGCCATCCACACCCTCGAATTCACCAGGGCCAGTGTGCGGGAAGCCTGGTTCTTCCCCGCCGTCCCTGGCCCGATTGCACACAGCAAGGACCAAATACTCGAGTTCACCACCACCGGCCTGCTGCTGCGTCTGCCGCGCGCCGAGGGTTTCCGTCCGGAAACCCCGCTTGCCGGTGTGCTGGTGGTGACGGGTCGATCCGGCCAGCGCGACGCCTTCGACCTCATTGCCGCCGCCGGCCCGCTGCCCGCCGCCGGGCTGTCACTGGCCCAGGCCATGGTGTTTGCTTTCCTGGGTGGGTTGATCCTGAATCTGATGCCCTGTGTGTTTCCGGTGCTGGCAATGAAGGCGCTGGCGCTCGCCAGCCTGGCGCAGAAGGAACGCGCCCACATCCGCATCGGCGCGCTGTTCTTTATGCTGGGCAACATTTCCGCCTTCGCCATCCTGGCCGGCGCGCTGCTCGCCGCCCGCGCAACGGGGGCGGCGGTAGGCTGGGGTTTTCAGTTCCAGTCTCCCATCTTCGTCGCCCTGATGGCCTGGCTGTTCCTGGTCATTGGGTTGAATCTCTCCGGCGTATTCCAGGTGAGCACCCGCCTTGCCGGCGCCGGCCACAGCCTGACCGCGCGCGGCGGCGCGGCGGGAAACTTCGCCACCGGGTTGCTGGCCGCGGTCGTCGCCACCCCCTGCACCGCCCCTTTCATGGGCGCGGCCATCGCCGTCGCGCTGAGCGAACCCTTACCGGTGACATTGGGGGTATTCCTCGCCATGGGCATCGGCCTTGGCACGCCCTATGCGGTGTTCGCCCTGATCCCCGGTTGCGCTCGCCTGCTACCGCGCCCCGGCGCCTGGATGGAGGTGCTGAAGCAGGCGCTGGCCTTTCCCATGTATGCCGCCGCCATCTGGCTGGTGTGGGTACTGAGCCAATCGCTCGGCTCGCCCGGCGTGCTGATCGGGCTAGCCGGCGCGTTGTTGCTTGGCTTCGCCGCCTGGACGGTAGGCTGGGTGCAAACGGCAGCACACCCTAAGCCCAGCCGCCTCGCCCGCGCACCGGCCGTGCTGGCGGTATTGGGCGCGCTGGCACTCTTGTCGGAACTTCGCGCCGAGCCCCCCGCCAGCGCCCCAACGCCGGAAGCCGGCAGCGAGGCCTATTCGCCCACTCGCCTCGCCACTCTGCGCGCCGAGGGCAAGGCGGTGTTCGTCAACATGACCGCTGCCTGGTGCATCACCTGCCTCGTGAATGAACGGATCGCCCTAGCCCCTGCCGCCATCCGCGCCGCTTTTACGGAGCGAAAAATCGTCTATCTGAAAGGCGATTGGACCCGCCAGGACAGGGACATCACCGCATTCCTCCGCCAGCATGGACGCGACGGCGTGCCACTGTATGTCTTCTATCCGCAGGGCAAGGACGGCCAAGTCTTGCCGCAACTACTCACCGAGGGCACGGTGTTGGCAGCAATCGGGGCGAATTAATCAGGGGTGAAACAATGGATGCGGATTTCTTGGTGGTGGGCGCCGGTTCCGCCGGCTGTGTCGTCGCCAGCCGCCTGAGCGAGACCGGCGCGCACGTGGTGCTGCTGGAAGCCGGGCCGAAAGATTCTCATCCGTGGATTCATATTCCCGCCGGCATCCTGAAGCTGCTCTATCACCCGACCCTGAACTGGAATTTCGCCTCCCAGCCGGAGCCCGGCACCAACGGACGGTCGATCCATTGGCCGCGCGGCAAAACACTCGGCGGCTCCAGCTCCATCAACGGCATGCTTTATGTGCGCGGCAATCCAGCCGATTTCGACGGCTGGTCGCAGATGGGTGCACGCGGCTGGGGTTTTGACGATGTGCTGCCCTTCTTCCGCAAATCCGAACATTATGTGCAAGGCGGCGATGCGAATTTTCGCGGCAAAGGCGGCGTGCTGCAGGTGGAGGATTACCGCACCATCCTGCCCCTCACCCACGCCTTCGTGCAGGCCGCGCAGCAGGCCGGCCATATTTTCCGCCACGATCTAAATGGCGAGGAACAGGAAGGCGTCGGCTATTCGCAAATGACCCGCAAGGGTCAATGGCGTGGCTCCACCGCGCGTACGTTTTTGGCGGCGGCGAAAAACCGGAATAATTTACAGATCGAAACCAATGCCACCGCCACCCGTTTGCTCTTCGATGGCAGGAAATGCGTGGGTGTCGCCTTTCGCCAAAACGGCCAGGACCGTGAAGTGCGCGTGACGCGGGAAGTGATCCTCTCAGGAGGCGCGGTGAACTCGCCTCATTTACTGCAAATTTCCGGCATCGGCCCCGCCGCGCATCTGCAATCTATCGGCGTCGATGTCGTGCACGCGGCGGATAGTGTTGGCGGCAATCTGCAGGATCACTACGTCACGCGTGTCTCGCACCGCGTACGCGCCGCCACTTCCATCAACCAGCTTTCGCGCGGTCTACCATTGGTGGGGGAGGCGATAAAATTCGCGCTTAGCGGAAATGGTGCGTTAACTTTTGGAGTCACCAGCGCGCAAGTTTTCTGCCGGTCACGCGAAGGCCTGGCCAGCCCTGACCTGCAATTGCTGTTTACCCCCGCCAGCTACGACCCGACCAAGTTCGGCACCCTCGAACGCGAGAAGGGCATGACGGTCGCGATCTGCCCGACGCGTCCCGATAGCCGGGGCAGCATCATGGCGCAATCATCCGATCCCTTCGCCAAGCCGGTGATCCGGCCGAATTATCTCTCGGCACCCGGCGATTTGCAGGTCTTGAAAGCCGGCATGGGATATGTCCGAAAAATCTTCGAGCAGCCAGCGCTGGCCGAACACAGCGTCGCGGAAACCCTGCCGGGCCCGGATGTGCTATCAGATGCCGCGCTGGCCGATTACGCACGCCGTTTCGGCACCACCATCTATCACCCCGTCGGCACCTGCCGGATGGGCGAGGACCCCGGCGCGGTTGTCGATTCGCGCCTGCGCGTGCGCGGCATCGAAGGCTTGCGCGTAGTCGATGCGTCGGTGATGCCCTCCTTGACCACCGGCAACACCAACGCGCCGACCATCATGATCGGCGAAAAGGGCGCGGCCATGATCCGCGCGGATATGGCGGCATAGCCTTATGTCACTGTGCTAAGTATTCGCCACTTAAGCTTAGTCGGTCTGGCCCGCATCCATACGCCGCACTCCGGACGCCTGATGATCGATCAGCCGCGCATAGAAGCCCGCGCGCGCGAGCAGGGCATCGTGCGTGCCGGATTCCACTACCCGCCCTGCTTGAATGACAAGGATAAGATGGGCAGTCTGAATGGTGGATAGGCGATGAGCGACAACGATAGTGGTGCGATCGGCCATCAGCGCATCCAGCGCCGAGCGCACCATCTGCTCGCTAATCGTATCCAGATGCGACGTCGCCTCATCCAGCACCAGGATCGGCGCGTCCTTCAGGAAGGCTCGTGCAATCGCCACGCGCTGGCGCTGCCCGCCCGATAATTGCACGCCGCGTTCCCCCACACGGGTCTGCAATCCCAACGGCAAGCCGCCGACGAATTCCGCCAGCGCGGCGCGACGCAATGCCAGCAAGACCTCTTCACTACTCGCATCCGGTCGTGCGAGGCGGACATTTTTTTCCAGCGTGTCGTTGAACAGATACGTATCCTGCGCCACCAGCGCGATCCGCCCGCGTAATCCATCCAAAGTCAAAGCACGCAGATCGACCCCATCCAAGGTAATGCGCCCCGCATCCGGATCCCAGAAACGAAGCAAAAGATTCGCGACCGTTGTCTTACCCGCCCCCGAGGGGCCGACTAGCGCCACGGTCATCCCTGGCGCGATCAAACAGGAAAACTTTTCGAGCGCCCGCTCCGCGCGACCAGGATAGATAAAATCCACCTGCTCGAACGCGACCGTCGATCCGCCTTGTGGCGCGGCCGGCATGGCGGCGCCATCTAAGATCGCCTCGGGTGCCGCATGCACCACATGCAGCCGCCGTGTCGCCGCGATCGTGTCGGCCAGTTGACGCCCGACCTGCGCGATTTCCGAAACGGGCAGGAACGCGGCAATTGAGACCAGTACCAGCAGCGGTAGCAGCTCCGGCGCGATCCTGCCTTGCGCAGACCACCAAGCCCCCATCGCCGCCACCGCCAGCCCGCCCAAACCGGTGGCGATTTCCAAGCCGTTACTCTGCCGCGACAGATCGTCCAGCAATGCCGTTCGCACGGCCTGATAGCGCGTTGTCAGGGCCACGAACCCCGCTTGCCGACGCTCCGTCGCCTGAAAGGCAAAAAGCTCCGCCAGCCCCTGGATGGTCTCTGCCGCATAGGCGTTCAATGCCCCCAGCGCCGCCCGCGCCGCCGATCCCATCCGATCGATCCGCGCCCGTCCGAGCACCGGCGAGGCCGCGGCAAAGATCAGGAACGGCATCAGCACCAGCGCCAGCGGCCAGGCGATCCAGCCAAGCAACAGCAGCACCGACACCGGCACGAACACGGCCACGCAAGCGGGCGCTACGGTATGGGCATAAAAATACTCCACCGTCTCCACATCCTGCGTCGCCAGTGCGACCAGATCACCGGAACGTCGGCGCAGCAGATAGGCCGGCGCCAAACGATCCAGTTTGGCGAATAAATCGATGCGCATCTCCGCCAGCAGCTGATAGGCCATGGCATGCGCTTTCCATGACTCCAGCCAGTGTAGCAGCCCCGCCAAAGGGGCCGCCACCAGCAGCGCGACCACCAGAGCCGCGTCGAAGACCCCGGCCTTCACCGCGCCCACAATCAACGCGCCCAGGATACCGACGCCGATGAAAGCCAGCACCCGCCCGATTCCGCAAAGCACCGTCAGCGCCAGATCGCGCCTCCACGGCCGGATGAAGCGCAACAATGCGCCGAGGGTCTGCCGCCAGCCGATTTCCTCGGCATCCGCCGCCAGGGCGCGCGGCGCGGCGTCGGGCACTGGCGTGGTAACGCCGGGCAGCGCGCTGGCAAACACCCGCTCCGGCGCGCGCATCGTTTGCAGTTGCGGTGCCATCAGATCGCGATACGGGCCGTTCGCGACAATCAGATCGTCATGCCGCCCCGACTGCACCACCGCACCCTGATCCAGCACGAGGATCCGATCCGCTCCGATCACACTGGATAAACGATGCGCGAGAATAAGCGTTGTACGGCCTTGCATCAGGCGATCCAGCGCTTGTTGGATCACCGCCTCATTTTCCGCATCCACGGCAGACAGGGCCTCATCCAGTACTAGAATCGGCGCGTCACGCAGTAGGGCCCGCGCTATAGCGATACGCTGGCGCTGCCCGCCCGACAGCAGCGCGCCGCGTTCGCCAATCACGGTCGCATAGCCATCGGGCAACCCGGTGATGAAATCATGCGCATTGGCAGCGGTCGTCGCGGCGATCAGCTCCTCGGCGGTCGCACCCGCCCGCCCCAGCCGCAGATTCTCTTCGACCGTCCCATGAAACAGATACGAATCCTGCGCCACCACGGCGATCATCCCCCGCAACGCCTCCGGGTCGAGGTGGGAAATATTCTGTCCCCCAACGCGCACCACGCCCGTCTGCGGATCATGCAAGCGCAGCAGCAGGCGCACGATGGAGGATTTCCCCGCCCCACTCGGCCCAACGACACCAACGCGCTCCCCTGCAGCGATGGAGAAATCTAGCTGCGCATGCGCAGCGCGCCGCGCGCCGGGATAGGCGAAGCCCACATTCTCGAATGTGATCGTCGGAACTAATGCGACCGTGACGGGCCGAGCTGGCGCGGCAGGCGAGTGCACGGGTTCATCCAGCAAGGCATGGATCCCGGTCGCGGCGGATTGCCCCGCCATGCCATTATGTAGCACCGCGCGCAGATCGCGCAGCGGGCGGAAAATTTCGGTGCCTGCCATCAGCACTATCAGCAGCGCCTCCAGACTCATCTGTCCGTGACGAACCCGCCATGCGCCCAACGCCAGCGCCAGCGCAGCCCCCAGCGCGATGCCGAGATCGGTGATGCCGCGCGTGATGATACTCATCGCCAGCACCCATAGCGTGCTGGAGGACAACGCCCGTGCCTTTTCCGCCAGCATCCGTCCGTAAGCCCCGCTCTGGCCGAAGGCCTTCAAGGTGGGAAGGCCCTGGAGACCATCGAGAAATTCCTCGCCGAATGCCTTAAAAGCGGCCTGCCGCGCCTGAGAAGCGGCCCGATCGCGCCGGTGCAAGGTCAGCGGCAACACCAAGGTAAACAACGCCGCGACCAGTAATACCGAAGCGACCGGCAGGTCCCACCAGACGATGAATGCGAAGATCACCACCGGCGCCACCGCCGCCACGCAAAGCTGCGGCAGATACTGGCCAAAAAAGGTTTGCATCTGCTCCACGCCATCGACCATCGACAGCATGACACCGCCGGTCCGCTCAGCGCCAAACCAGGCTGGACCGAGGGCGATAATTTTTTCCGCCAACGCCGCGCGCAAACGCGCCTGCAATAACGCGGCCGTAGCATGCGCGACGCGGGTTCGCACATGGTCCAGCCAGGCACGCAATAAAATCGCTACCGCCGCCGCCAGGAGCGGAGCGATCAAGGCGGTTATCGACGTGCCGGCGAACACCCCAGCCAGGAAAATACCCAGAAACGCAAACCGGGATATCCCGACGCACAGCGCCAGCAACCCCAGCGCCACACCCAGCGCCATCCGCCCGCGCTGGCCCCGCATCATCCGCCATAATCTGCGATCGAAATACATTCTTTCCCACGTCCTGGTTCGCCCGCCAGACTGTGGCGGGTTCGTCAATCGGTTGCTAGTATGCGTCCCATATCGAGAAAAGGACGCGAAATCATGTTGGACCTACATTTTTGGCCCACGCCGAACGGCAAGAAAGTAACAATCCTGCTAGAGGAATGCGGCCTGCCCTATCGCGTAGTACCCTGCAATATCGGCGCGGGCGATCAGTTCACGCCGGAATTCCTGGCCATCAATCCCAATCACCGCATGCCGGTGCTGGTGGACCACAAACCGGCGGGTGGCGGCGCGGCGATCAGTGTCTTTGAATCAGGAGCGATCATGCTCTACCTTGCCGAAAAGACCGGCAAATTCATGCCGGCTGATCTACCCGGGCGCACCCAGGCGCAAGAATGGCTGATGTGGCAAATGGCAAACCAGGGCCCGAAGACCGGCGAATGCGGGCATTTCCGCCGCCTCGACGATACGAAGGGCGATCAATCCTATGCGGTGAACCGCTTTACCGATGAAGTGAACCGGCTTTATGGCGTGCTGAACAACCGGTTGTATAACAATCGCTATCTGGCCGGGGGTATGTACTCGATCGCGGATATGATCTGCTATCCCTGGACCATCAATTGGAAGGCCCAGGGTCAGGACGTCGAGGAATTTCCCTACTTCAAGCGCTGGCAAGCCGAACTCGCCGCGCGTCCGGCGGTGCAGCGCGGCATGGCCATAGGCAGCGATTTGCAGAACGATCCGTCGAAACTCACGCCCGAGGAACAGGCGCGGCGGATCAAGATGCTCTATAATCAGCGCGCACGGCCGGCGCCGGTGGGCGGGCTGCTGTAGAGTGTTTTTCGTGCTGATAGAATCATGGGAAACACTCTATCTCACTATCTCACTCGTTTGAGTGAGAAATTGTACTCGACCAGATGATTCCATCTGGTCGGATGTTGCTCTAAAAGTCTCTCGCGCGGCGCTATTTTTTTGTCTTACCCAGCCGCCGCGCCGTGCGCAGCAAAAGCTGCCGGTCCTTCGGCGTAGCCTCGCGGTAGAGACGCACCAGAGCCATCTCGTCGCTGGTAAGTTTGCTTCTAGGCGCGCCACGTGGTGGCGCGCCCAGAAGCACGGCGACATGCACACCCAGGACATCGGCCACCCGGGTCAGGTTGCCGGTCACCTGCCCGGCCCGCCCCGTCTCCCATTGCGCGACGGCGGAGCGAGAGACGCCCACTGCTTCCGCCAAGCCCTCCTGCGTGATACCACGCTGGCGGCGAATATCACGAATTCGTTCGCCAATAGCTTCCGGTGTGTCCATGCCTACCTCCATTTACCCCACAGAATAAGTCATTAGGACTAACGCTGTCCAGGGCGCGCTTTGAGAGTCACATCAGTATTTTATTAGCTATATATTGACTGTTGCAGGCATACAGGAATGTCTTCCGAAATCATTTTCGGAAACGCTCCATGCCGCTCAAACTCAACTGGTCCGAAGCCGCCGATACCATCCTGCGTCGACAGCGCGCCGAGGGCGAAATCTGGGACACGATCGTCACCGCCCTTAGTGTGTCCCAATAGACCGTGATTGATCGCAGCCGGCGGAAGGTCGTCCGCAACCAGAATTTGCCCCGAAGTCGGACCTAGCCCATCCACCCCTGCCCGCCGAACATCCGCTCTGGTGAGGCCTGCCGACCCCGGGCACCGCTGCGGGCGCATTTACGCTCTCGACAAATGCCGCGCTAGCAGAAACAAGAGCGCCCTGCTCATACTCGGGGAGGAGCCCTGATGGACTACATCGCCGCCGGTGGCCTGCGTGTCGCCAAACCCTTATTCGATTTCGTCAATGCCGAAGCCCTGCCCAACACCGGCCTGATACAAGTCGCATTCTGGGACGGGTTCGGCCGGCTAGTTGGCGATCTGAGGGCGCGCAACCGGGCCTTGCTGGACCGCCGCGACGAACTGCAAAGCCAGATCAATGACTGGCACAAGCAAAATCTCGGCAGGCCGATCGACATGGATGCCTATCTCGGTTTCCTGCGCGCGATCGGATATCTGCTCGCCTCACCACCAGCTTTCGCCGTCTCTACCGCCAATGTGGACCCGGAAATCGCCATCATCGCCGGGCCGCAGCTGGTCGTGCCGCTGATGAATGCGCGCTATGCGCTGAATGCGGCCAATGCGCGCTGGGGCAGCCTGTATGATGCACTGTACGGCACTGATGCCATTCCCGAAGATGGCGAGGCCACACGTGCCGGCGGCTATAACAAGATCCGCGGCGCGAAAGTCATCGCCCGCGCCCGCGAAGTCCTCGACGAGCAGACGCCGCTGACCACCGGCAGCCACGCGCAGGTGGCGCTTTACACCATCGTCGATGGTGCGCTCGCGATCACGCGCGAGAACGGCGAGAGGGCAGCCTTGCTCGATCCCAGCCAGCTTGTCGGCTACCAGGGTCCGGCCAACGCCCCCAGTCTCATACTCCTGCGCCATAACAATCTGCACATCGAAATCCATATTGATCACACGCATCCGATCGGCAAGGAAGATCCCGCCGGCATCGCCGACGTCGTGTTGGAATCAGCCATAACCACCATCCAAGATTGCGAAGATTCCGTCGCCGCTGTCGATGCGCTGGACAAGGTGGAGATCTATCGCAACTGGCTGGGCCTGATGAAGGGCTGCTTGGTAGAGAGCTTCGACAAAGGTGGCCAAACCGTTACCCGCCGACTTAACCTCGACCGCGTCTACAATGCCCCGCTCGGTGGGAAAATAACTTTACCCGGCCGCAGCCTGATGCTGGTGCGCAATGTCGGGCACCATATGTATACCGATGCGGCACTCACCGCGGATGGACAGGAAATCCCGGAAGGCATGCTCGATGCCGCAATCACCGCGCTCTGCGCCCTGCATGATCTGCAAGGCACAGGCCCAATCCGCAATAGCCGTGTGGGTTCCATCTATATCGTCAAGCCAAAGATGCACGGGCCGGAGGAGGTCGACCTCACCGCCGAAATTTTTATTCGCGTCGAAGATCTACTGGGCCTTAGACGAAATACACTGAAGGTTGGCATCATGGATGAGGAGCGGCGCACCTCCGCCAACCTAGCCGCCTGCATCCATGCGGTGCGCGAACGTGTGGTGTTTATCAATACCGGCTTTCTCGATCGCACCGGCGATGAGATGCACACGGCAATGGAAGCCGGGCCGATGATCCGCAAAAACGACATGCGCAGCACCGCCTGGATCAAGACGTATGAGGACCAGAACGTCGATATTGGCCTCGCCTGTGGCTTGCGCGGCAAGGGGCAGATCGGCAAGGGCATGTGGGCGGTACCGGACCGCATGGCCGATATGCTGGCACAAAAAATCAACCATCCGCGCGCCGGGGCCAACACCGCCTGGGTACCCTCGCCCACCGCCGCGACATTGCACGCGCTGCATTATCACCAGGTCAATGTCGTGGACCGGCAAAGCGAACTGGCATCACGCGCACCGACAAGGCTTTCCGATCTGCTTGTCTTACCCATCGCCGATCGCATCAACTGGTCGGCAGAAGAAATCCAGCAGGAGCTGGACAACAACGTCCAGGGCATCCTGGGCTATGTGGTGCGCTGGATTGACCAGGGCGTAGGCTGTTCCAAGGTGCCGGACATTTACAATGTGGGGCTGATGGAAGATCGCGCCACCTTGCGCATCTCATCGCAGCATATCGCCAACTGGCTACATCATGGCGTGGTGAGCGAGGCGCAGGTGATGGCAACAATGCAGCGCATGGCCGCCGTGGTGGACCGCCAGAACGCGGGCGATCCCGCCTACCAGCCGATGGCCCCGCATTTCCGCGGCTCCGCTTTCGCAGCCGCCCGCGACCTGATCTTGCAGGGCCGCGCGCAGCCGAACGGCTATACGGAATTCATTCTGCACGCACGCCGGCGGGAGGCGAAGGCAGCCGGTTACGACATCACCCGCTGACGCTAGGTCGGTTCTTGGCTACGCAACTGGGCCCTCGCGTTTCGGCAGGAAAAAGGCGCGCAGCAGCGTCGCTGCCTCACCTTCGCGCACGCCACCGATGATTTCCGGCCTGTAATGGCAGGAAGCGGCCGCAAACACCCTCGCCCCATGCTCTACGCCGCCGCCTTTCGGATCATAGGCCCCGAAGATAAGCCGGCGGATGCGCGCAAAGGAGATCGCCTGCGCGCACATCGGGCAGGGCTCCAGGGTGACATAGAGATCGCAGCCGATCAGGCGCGGCGAACCGTACCGCGCGCTGGCCGCGCGGATTGCAAGGATCTCTGCATGCGCGGTGGGGTCGTGGCTAGCCTCCACCTGGTTACCGGCGCGGGCCAGAATGGCGCCATCCGGGCCGACTACCACGGCCCCCACGGGAACCTCGCCACGCGCAGCGGCGGCGTGGGCCTCGGCCAGGGCTTCTTGCATTGAAACCATCCGATCTTCTTGCCCTCTCATGGCGCGCGGGTCTAGCAACACATCATGAAAGCACTTCCCTTGATCGGCGTGACCCTAGATTCGGAGCAGCCGGGCGGCTACTCGAAGTATCCCTGGTATGCATTGCGGCAAAACTACGCCGACGCCATCATCGCCGCCGGCGGGCTGCCGGTGGCGCTGCCGCACCACCCGGAGCTGGCGGCATCCTATCTAGATCGTATCCAGGGGCTGGTGGTGACCGGCGGGGCATTCGATGTCGATCCGGCCTTGTATGGGGAGGGCGACCGGCATGCCACCATAACCTTGAAGGAAAACCGCACCGCCGCCGAACTTTCGCTCATCTCCGGTGCCCTGGGGCGAAACATGCCGGTGTTGGGGATTTGCGGCGGCCAGCAATTGCTCGCCGTGGCTTTGGGGGGCACCTTGATCCAGCATATTCCCGATAGCGTGGCGAAGGCGCTAAAGCATGAGCAGCCGAACCCACGCCATGAACCCGGACATACGGTCTCCGTCATGCCAGGGACGTTGCTGCACCGCGTGGTCGGCAGCGCGGTGATGAATGTGAACTCGGCCCATCATCAGGCCGTGCGCGCCACCGGGCCGCACGCAGTGGTGAACGCGTTGGCGCCCGATGGGGTAATCGAGGGAGTAGAGGACACGCGCTATCGCTTCGCACTCGGCGTGCAATGGCATCCGGAATATCTGATCGATCCGGGTGACGCGAAAATTTTTTTGGCGTTTATGGCCGCATGCCAGATATGAGTGACGCCCCGGAACAGGCAGTGCCAGAAGAACGCGGTGAGCGCATCGCCAAATATCTGTCACGCGCAGGCGTGACCAGCCGTCGCGATGTGGAAAAACTGATTGCGGACGGCCAGATAAAACTTAACAACAAGAAAGTCACGCACCCTGCCACCTTCGTCACCGAAGGTGATCTGATCACGGTTAATGGAAAACTGGTGGAACCACCCGCCCGCACCCGCCTTTGGCGCTATCACAAGGCGGCAGGCGTGATGACCACGCATCGCGACCCCGAAGGCCGCCCCACCGTATTCGAAAAACTGAAAGACCGGCTGCCACGCGTCATCAGCGTCGGCCGGCTCGATCTCAACAGCGAGGGTCTGCTGCTGCTTACCAATGATGGCGCGCTGGCCCGCAAGCTGGAATTACCCGCCACCGGCTGGCTGCGCCGCTACCGCGTGCGCGTGAACGGACACCCCGACCCACAGGCACTGGCAGCTCTGGCCGAGGGCACCACCGTCCACGGCGTCCGCTACGGCCCCATCATAGCCGGTCTCGATTCCGGCAAGGGCGATAATGCCTGGCTGACAGTCTCCCTGCGCGAAGGCCGTAATCGCGAAATCCGCAAAGTTATGGCCCATCTCCACCTGCCGGTCAGCCGCCTCATCCGCATCGCCTATGGCCCCTTCCAACTCGGTACCCTCGCCCGCGGCGAAGTCGCAGAAATCCCGCCACGCGTCTTGCGCGACCAATTGCCCACGCCGGAGCGCACAGGGTGATGCGGGGGAAGAACGGCGGTCCAGGGAGCCCTGCTCTCTGGCGAGGTGCAGGGGCAGCGTCCCTGCCTTCCTCTTCCGCCCCCACCTGATGCGCATCGTCGCGGGTACCTGGCGGGGGCGAGGGTTGGTGGCGCCTTCGGGGCTAACAACCAGGCCAACGTCGGATCGGGTGCGGCAGGTGGTGTTTGATATGCTGTGGCATGCGCCTTGGGCCGGCCGTGCGGCGGTGGAGAGGGCGCGGGTGCTGGATGGTTTCGCCGGCACCGGGGCGATGGGGCTAGAGGCTTTGTCGCGCGGCGCGGCGGAGGCAGTGTTCATGGAGCGAGATCGCGCAGCCCTGGCAGTCTTGCGGGAGAATATTTCGGCCTGCCGGGCGGAGGCGGTATGCCAGGTGCTGGCAGTGGATGCCCTGGCGCCGCCGGCCGGCGCGCCTTGCGGGCTGGTATTTTTGGACCCGCCTTATAGCCAGGGCTTGGCGGTGCGCGCAGCGCTGGCTTTGGCGCTGGCTGGCTGGCTGGCGCCGGCGGCATTGGTAGTGGTGGAGACAGGGCGCGACGAAACGCTGGAATTGCCGGGGGAGCGGCTAGCGGAGCGCGCGCATGGAGCGGCACGGATGACGTTCTGGCGTCTGGGTGGAATGGATGCCGTTTCACATCTTCGCTAGAGTGTTCTTGCCCCAACCTGAACAGTAATCGGCGTGGCGAAGGTAGTTTGCGCACTTGGCGCGGCCGCTCCGTGTGGCACCGTCTCCCAATCATGTCCGCAAGTCGCGCAGCGCATCATCCGCGGCTGGGTCAACATCACCGCGGGCAGTTCGTAAACCGCCACGTAGGCCGGGGAGGCGATCTCAGGCAATCAGCATGCGAACGGTCAACTCATACGGCAAGCCAGGGGACATGGTGGGGGAGGTCGCGCATCTCTGCATTGGTTTCCCCCACTTACCAGGCCCACACTAGCGCGAATGTCTTGTCGAAGCCGGTCTCGTGGCGGTCGTGATTTGGTTTAAATCCCGCTCCAGCGTGCAGCCCTCCCGACCGCCCATGAGAGTATACTTCCGCGGGTGGCCGGCAGGGGATGCGAGCCGGTGCCGGACTTGAACCGCCCCCCATGCACGGGCTGGTGCCCCACACACCCACATATTACCCTCCCTCGATGGCAGCGATTCCCAGCATGGTCCAGTGCGAGCAGATTGGCCTGAGCTATTCCAGCGCCGGAGTTACGAATAATACTACTCGGGCAAATGATGCCGCCCGGGACCATGACGCATCGAAGGTGTTACAGGATCTGCGTTTCACCATCCCGGAAGGCGCATTCCGCTGGCTGCTCGGCCCGTCTGGGGCGGGCAAATCCAGCCTGCTCAAGCTACTGTATCTGGCCGTGCGCCCGACGTGCGGGCGGCTGATGCTCATGGGCCAGGATATCGCCACGATCCCACGCCACGCGCTGCCCTTGCTGCGCCGGCGTATCGGCGTGGTATTCCAGGATTTTCGCCTGCTCTCCCATCTCTCCGCTTTCGACAATGTGGCCTTGCCTTTGCGCCTCGCCGGCCGCCCCGAAGGCCCGCTGCGCGCCGATGTGACGGAGCTTCTCCGATGGGTCGGACTTGCCCGCAAGATGGAGCAACGTCCGGACGAACTGTCGGGGGGGGAGCAGCAGCGCGTCGCCATCGCCCGCGCCGTGATTGCCCGTCCGGCCCTGCTACTTGCCGATGAACCCACCGGCAATCTGGACGACGCGCAGGCCGAACGCCTGATGCAATTGCTGCATGAATTGAACCATCTTGGCACCACGGTCGTGGTCGCCACCCATAACCAGACCCTGGTCCACCGCCACCCCGCCCCCGCCCTGATTCTGGATGCAGGCCGGCTCCAGGTCACTGCCTGAAATGGCTTTCCGTCCGCCCGGCCGGCGTCGCCAATCACTGCGTCCCGCCGGTTTCGACGAGCTTGGTCTGCGCCGTGCCCTGGCTGGGAGGATGCTGCCCTTTCTGGTGGCCGCGATGGCGATCCTCGCCGCCCTGGCGTTGGCCGGCGGGCTCGGCGCGGCAACATTGGCGCACCAATGGCGCGTCGGCCCAGCCACCACCCTGACCGCGCAAATTCCCCGCCCCACCCATCCGGCCGAGGCTGGCCGTGGCACGCGGCTAGACCAAGCCCTGGCCCTGCTCCGCGCTACCCCGGGCATCGTCTCCGCCAGGCCTATATCGGAGGACGAGCTTAACGACCTGCTGCGCCCCTGGCTGGGCCGCGACGGCGAACGCCTCGCCTTGCCGCTGCCAGCGGTGGTGGAACTCCGCCTCGCCGAGCACGCAGCCCCGCCCGATGACCTTGCCCGCCGGCTGGGCGACGCGGTGCCCGGCAGCCTTCTTGAAAGCCATGGCCCCTGGCTGCACAAGCTTTCCATCCTGGCGCGCAGCCTGCAAGCCTGCGCTCTGACGGCCCTGGCGCTGGTCATCGGCATCGCCATCCTGGTCATCGGTGTCGCCACCCGCGCTGGCCTCGCCGCCCGGCGGGAAGCGATCGAGATCGTGCACGGACTAGGCGCCGCCGACGCCTACATTGCCGGGCGCTTTGCCGCGCGGATCTCCTGGCTTACCATGCTGGGCGGAATTATCGGCGCCGTGCTGGCATTGCCGATGCTCGCCGGCCTTGCCTGGCTCGCTGCCCCATTCACTGGCTCCGGCTTTGCGGTTGCCACCGATTTCGATCCGCGCGTCGTGCTCTCGCCGTCTTTATGGGGTTTGCTGCCCGGTCTGCCGGCGGCATCCTGGTTGATCGGCTGGTTCACTGCACAAACCACCGTGCGCCGCTGGCTTCGGCAATTGCCATGAAGCTGCGCCGCGCCGCCGCCCTTACCGTCCTGCCACTCACCGCCACCAGCCTCGGCTTCACTTGGTTCCTACACATGACCGCCGCCAGGCCCGCCTTGCCCCATCACGCCGATGGTATTGTAGTGCTTACCGGCGGGCCGGACCGGATCGAGGCCGGCCTACGCCTCCTAGCCGATGACCGCGCCGCGCAATTGCTTATCTCCGGCGTTGGCCGTGGTCCGGAGTTTTCTGGCTTGGCCCATCGCGCGGGACTGGACCCTGACCCTCTGGCGGGGCGCGTTACGCTCGGGCGCTTCGCCACGTCGACGCGTACCAACGCCGAAGAAACCGCCTATTGGGCGCACGATAAAAATATCCATTCCCTGATCGTGGTCACGGCCGCATACCATATGCCTCGCGCCATGGTAGAGCTGCGCCGTGCGCTGCCCGACATCGATCTGTATCCGGCGCCAGTGCCACCCCAGCACGACACAACATTCGCCCCATCCTGGCGCCGCCTCGCGGGGGAGTATGTCAAATGGGTGCTGGCTCAGCTTGGTCTGTCGCGCTACGGCCGCGTCCGACCCCCCAGCACGGGTGCGGCAATTTCGACCCCGAACGGACTGGCCCCATGATCGTCCTGCGCTCACTGCTGTTCAACAGCGTCTATTTTGGCCTGACCGCGCTGTTGATGATCCCGGGCCTGTTCATTCGCCTGTTCGCCCCCCGTCACGCGCTGCCGCTGGCGATGTTCTGGGCGCGCCTGTCGCTGGCGGCGCTGCGGTTAATCTGTTGCATCCGACTGACGATCTCCGGCCTAGAAAATCTGCCCCGCGACGGCGCCGCGTTGATCGCCTCGCGCCACGAATCCGCCTTTGATACGATGGTCTGGCTCACCCTCGTCCCGCGCGCCTGCTACGTGCTGAAAGTCGAGCTTCTGCGCGTTCCCTTCTTCGGCGGCCTACTCCGCCCCGCCGGCATGATTCCGGTGGACCGCGATGGTGGCGCCACGGCGATGCGTAAATTGATGCGCGATGGCATCCGCGCCGCCGCGGAAGGCCGTCAGATCGTGATCTTTCCCGAAGGCACGCGTGGCGAGTCTAACACCTTGCTCACGCTACACCCCGGTGTCGCAGCCCTGGCCTTAAGCACCCGATTGCCGGTCATCCCGGTCGTTACCGACTCCGGCCGGCTCTGGGGTAGGCGGTCATTCCGCAAGCATGCCGGCACCATCCAAATCTGTATCCTGCCGCCCTTGCCCACCGATCTGAAACGCCCGGAACTGATGGCGCGCCTGCAGGCGTCCCTGCGCGAGGGCCTGATCAATATCGGCACCGGGCAACCACTGTGATCGCCTGGCGGCATGGCTGGCGCTGGCCGCTAACGGTCTTGCTGGTGTTCCTCGCCGCGGGCCATGCCATGTTGTGGCACGTCTCCACCCGCCAGTTAGAACAGGGCTTCGCGCAATGGCTCGACATGCAGCGCCAGGCCGGTTGGACGGTGGAGGCCGGTGCGCCCATCCGCGGCGGCTATCCGCTCTCCGCCAGGCTGTTCGTGCCGGAGGTCCGCCTGCAGGGCTTAGGTGCCGCCATCCCGCCCGCCATCGCCTGGCAGGCACAACAACTGACCTTGGGCGTGGCAATCTGGCAGCCCCACAAGCTGATCATCAGTGCCAGCGGCGCACAGAGCCTGCGTCTTGGCTCTGGTGCCACCCTGCCGTTCCGCGCCGATTATGTGCATCTGGTCTTGCCGCTGGAGACAGGCGTTCCGCGCTGGAGTCTGTTCTCGCTTGCGCAATTCCATGCCGGGATGGCGCTGGCCGAAGGCACCGCCAGCCTGACCGTGCGTGAATTACAGGCCCGCGTCGACCTGCACCCCGCCGCGCCGCAAGGCGAAGCCGCCATCAGCATCGCCATCAAGGCGGAAGGTATTCGCCTGCCGGACCGCATGCCGGCGGATGGCAAACCGTGGGCGCTTGGCCCGGACATCGCGGCGCTGGAACTGGCCGCGCATCTAGACGGGCCGCTGCCACGCCTCGCAACATTGGATAGCAGGCTGACCCAGGCCGCCAGCCAGTGGCGTGACGGCGGTGGGCTGATCAAAATCGAGCGCCTGCATTTGCGGTGGGGCCAGCTCGGCATGACCAGTAGTGCTACCCTGGCGCTGGACGCGCAATTGCAGCCCATGGGCAGCGCGACCCTACGGATAGCCGGCCACGCCGCCGGCCTCGACGCCCTCGTTGCCGCCGGGCTGCTGCACGCGAATGCCGCTCAAATGGCCAAGGCCGTGGCCACGATGTTCGCCACTCCAACCCGGGATAATGATGGGGAGCAGCAGGTCGAACTGCCGTTGAGCCTGAAAAATCGCCGCCTGCTGCTGCGCCAATTCGCGGTCACCCGCCTGCCGGCCCTGTCATGGCCTGGGCAATAAGATTGGCGATACTGATGCCGTTCGTCGTGACCGTCACGGCACAGTCCCAGGTCGGTGCACTGGTCTCGCCGGTCAGTCCGGCCCGCGCATCCTGCCCGGCCGACCCAAAGCGGGCACGTTCCATCCTGGCATCGACCTTCCCGCCCCGACCGGCACGGCGGTGGGCGCGGCTGCGGCCGGCCACGTGATCGCCATCCGCCGTTGAAGCGTCGGGTATTGTTCGTGCTGGTCCGCCATACCGGTTTCGACTCGCTCTACGCCCATCGCGACGCAGTCACCCCCGCTCTCGCCGGCGGCAGACGCACCACCGAGGCTGGCGATAAACTTGGTGCGGACGGGCACTGCTTGTAGACTCATGCATAAATGGCATGCTAGGGGCGCTGCATGTGCAAAATTGCAGCCCTCGCCCTGGCGATTTTGGCCTTTACCGTCGATTCTAACCAATGGGCCGTCGCCCAAACGGTATCCGGACCGCCAGCATCCGCTACAACCACGCATCCGCAAGCTGCCCGTGCTCCGAGGGCGCAGGCCGCCCAAGCACCGTCCGGTCACACAATAACGCCCCAAGTGGCTACGCAACGCATCGCGCCGCGCAGTGTAGCCAAGCCAGTATCGCGCCCATCGGCCAGTGAAGGCACCGCCCTTGTGCCCGTTACCTCCCGACCCGTCGAGGGTCGTTCCGCCGCGGCACGCGGTCGCGACGCAATGCGCTACGCCGCCCACGCCCATCCTGGCCTGGGAGATAGCGACTTCGCGTCATCGTCGGCCGAGGCCTTCGGCATGTGCGGCCAGATGCGGATGCCCGCCGCCGCCCTGCGCGAAATCTCGCGTGGTTTCCGCCGCGGCCATACCGGAATCGACCTGATGGCGCCACATGGTTCACCCGCCCACGCCGCCGCCGCTGGCAGCGTGCTCTATGCCGGTTGGTACTATGCCTATGGCAATATCGTTGATATCCGCCATGCCCACGGCGTGGTCACTCGCTATGCCCATCTCTTCGCAATTGCGCCCGACATTATCCCCGGCGTCACGGTCCTGGCCGGCGACGAAATCGGCAAGGTCGGCGCGACCGGGCGCGCCTCCGGTCCGCATATCCATTTTGAGGTGCGCCTTGGCGGCCGCCCCGTCGACCCCGGGCCCTATCTAGCCCTCACCAGCTGCCCTACCCCCGGCAGCAGGCCCGAAATCCTCGAAGCCTACGACGGTGCACGCTCCACCCGAGCAACCCAGCGCCCACGCCAACCGGCACAATAATTCCGGGGCCTGGGGGGGGGTGCAACCGGCGCCATAGGTTACAGTTTAGATTGGTGCCCTGGGTGACGGTTTTCGGTGTTTTTTTAGAGCTGGCCTAATCTGGCCAGACCTAAAAAACTTAGTGGTCTAATGTTTTCTGTCAGTGTTGCGAGGTCAAAGGAACGGAAACGCAGTGACCAATCGCCGGCGTCGCGTCAGGCGATAACGGCGTATTCCTTGGCCAGGGCCTCGGTGAGGGAGTGGCGCAGAGCCAGAACCAGCGCGGTAAGCTCCGGCGCTGCCGGTTGCGGGCCAGTTAGTTGTAGCCCGCCCTGCAGCTGATCCCGTGACGGCCGCAAACCAAACCAAGTGGTAGATCCGCGCGCAGACGCTCCATAATAAAGCAAAGACGAGCATCCATCGCGCAAACCTCTCGTTAGGACATCACCGACCCTAAAAATGACAGTCTAAACTATCACCAACGTAGTCGGCCCCTACCTCCCAAACCCCCACCTTGCTTCCGATGGATTGCAGACCCCGACCACGGTTTAATGCCTGCGCACGCCGAGGCGGCCGGCCATTTCCTGGATGAACTGCCAGGCGACGCGTCCGGAGCGCGCGCCGCGCGTGATTGACCATTCGATGGCAGTGGCGTGCAGGGCCTCGGTCCCGATCGGCAGTTTCAGATCGGCGGCATAGCCGTCGATGATGGCGAAGAACGTATCCTGGTCGCAATTATGAAAGCCGATCCAGAGACCGAAGCGATCTGAGAGCGAAACTTTTTCGTCGATCGATTCATTCGGGTTGATCGCCGTGCTACGCTCGTTCTCGATCATGTCGCGCGGCATCAAATGGCGGCGGTTGGACGTGGCATAGAACAGCACATTGTCGGGCCGTCCCTCGATGCCACCTTCAAGCACGGATTTCAGGGCCTTGTAGTCGGCGTCCTCTTTCTCAAACGAAAGATCGTCGCAGAGGATCAGGGCGCGGCGTGTCATACCGCGCACGGCATTGAGCAGATCAGGCAGGGTGCGGATATCCTCGCGATGAATTTCCACCAGCGCGATGGCGCCGGTCACCTCCCGGTTCGCCACCGTATGCACAGCCTTGACGAGGGACGACTTGCCCATGCCGCGCGCGCCCCACAGCATCGCGTTGTTGGCCGGCAGGCCGCGGGCGAAACGCAGCGTATTTTCCAGTAGGATATCTCGCTGGCGGTCCACGCCCTTGAGCAAGGAGATATCGACGCGCGAGATCTTGGCTACCGGCGCCAGCCGCGCGGGCGTGGGATGCCAGACGAAGGCATCCGCCCCGTCCAGGCTAAGCGGCGCGGCTGGCGGTGGCGCCAGACGTTCCAGCGCTGCGGCGATGCGCGTCAATAGGTCGAACTGGCTCTGATCCATCGGAAAATCCAAAAAACTTGACGAGAGAGAGGCGGAAACTATGGTCCCCCGGCACTCCAGGCAACCCGCCGAATGGGTGTACCGTCCGGCTTGCGCCCGCCGGACACCAAATAAGGACAATGACTGATGCTGATCTCTCCCGCCTATGCCCAGGACGCCGGTTCCGATCCGATGGCGATGGTGGCGCAATTCGCGCCATTGCTGCTGATTTTCGGCGTGTTCTATTTCCTGCTGATCCGCCCGCAACAGCGGAAGCAGAAGGAAATGCGCGCGTCGCTGGGCACATTGAAGCGCGGCGACCGCGTACTGACTGGCGGCGGCATCATCGGCACGGTGGCCCGCGTGCCGCCCGATCGGGACGGCAAGCCCGTGCCGGAGATCGAGGTAGAAATCGCGCCAAACCTGAAGGTGACCGTTCTGCGTGAGACGATCACTACCATTTTTCGCTCCACTGGCGACGTGAAAGCGGCCAACGACAGCAAGCCCGGCGCTGGCTAGCCCGCAGCCCCAGCCCGTGCCGCCCGGACTTTCCGTCTATCTGGATTTGTTGCTCTAGATCGCCGCATTCTTGGTTGTTTCCGGGCTCCTGTTAACGCGTCCCTATAGGGCCGGCACGGGTCTGTTCCGTGCGGACTGCGCCTTGCCGGCCATGTGCTTGCTATCCGCGAAACTGGAGGGACACCGGGCGGCATGGTCCGCCTGGCTCGACAAAGGCTGGGCAAGACTCGCCCAGCCGCTCATCTGAACGCCATAACTCACATCAAGTCACGCATGCGCCCCAACTGGTCCGGCGCGTCGAAGGGCACCACCAGCAACGCATCGTCGAATCCGAGATCCGCAATGCGCTTGAGCTGCTCACGTGCTTTGCCCGGCGTGCAATAAAGCGTAATCTTGTTGGTGGCGGCGCGGTTATTCGGCGCGTCGCCACCGCGGAAATCGGTAAAGATATTGGCGAGCACCGAACGCTTACCACTGGCTTCGTGGAATATTCTTGTCCCAATCGCCAAATCCGATAGGTCTGAATAAATACCCGAGGCAATCCAGCCTTGCAGTTGGCCGGCCGCCAGATTGATCCAGCGCTGGCTGCGCCAGGCACCGAGCAGCACGGGTGGACCACCCTCCGTACCGGGCCAGATGCTCAAAGGCGGGCCAAATACACCCTCTCCCGCCCAGGTGCGCCGCATGACATCGAGGGAAGACGTCAGGGTTTTGGAGCGGCCGGAAAAATCCGCCTCGACGGCATCGAAATCATGCTGGGTGGAACCGGAGCCGACGCCCAAACGCAGCCTTCCATTGGAAAGCATATGCAGCGACTGCACCCGGTGGGCGTGTTCCACCGGGTGGCGCAGCGGTATCTGCACGACGCACGTGCCGAGCTCGATCGTCTTTGTCACACCACAGAGCGTGCCAAGCAGCACCAGGGGATCGATGGTGGGGAAACCGCGCCCGAACGCATCCGTCACCCACAGGCCGGAAAACTCCAGCTCCTCCACCTTGCGTCCGATCTCGATAAAGCGATCGATGGTCAAAACGCCATCTAGCGGGCGTGGGATACAGACGATACCAAGCTGCATGGCGGATAGCTCCTTTCCAGGATACGGATGCGCGATGTTGATGCCCCCGCATTATGAAGGCACGGACGAGCATGCCGATATAAAAAAGGCCCCTTGCGGGGCCTTTTTCGCCGCATAGAACAATCGCGATTTCAGAGGCCGCCATTCTGCTGCGCTACCATGCAGTAGAGCATGGTAATCGACGCCATCGTGTTAAAGCGCGAAGCATAGAGTGCAATGCGTCCGGCCGCAGCTTTCTCTTCCGCTGTAGCGTCGACAAGACCCAGTACCTTCTGCTGGTTCGGCCAAATCACGAACCACACATTGAAGGCCATGATCAGGGCCAGCCACATACCGATGCCAATGGCATGATACCCGGCCTTCAACATCAGCGCCGGCAACAGATAGCCGTTCATGATCGCCAGCAGAAGCCCGGTGATGACGGTCGCCAGCGCTGCATAGCGGAAATAAAACAGCACCGCCGGCGCGATCACCTTGGTGATGGCCGGGCGCTGGGCTTCCGGAATGTTCGGCATGTTCGGCACCTGCACGAAATTCAGATACCAGAGCAGCCCGATCCACATCACGCCGGACAGGACATGCAGCCAACGCATGACAAAGGTAAACCAGGCCTTATCCGGTTGGATGAATTGGCCCGTCAGCGCACCACTGAGTATCAGAACCAGCACCAAAAGCGCGATGCCGGCTAGTATGGTGCGTTGGAGTGATGGAAATATGCTACCCATGGACGCCTCTTTCCTGTGTGTTGTTCAACGGCTTCCGGATCAACTCCATCCGGGACGAATCCGCTCTCGGAGATTACGTTAACCATTGTGGCCGGTCCCGACAATGCATTGTCTGAACCGATGGTACACACCCCGCTGGGCGACGTCCGCGTGGCTGTGCGCCGGCCACGACCCGGACTGGTTTTTTGCCGCCCTCTTCGCCCCTCCCGCACGGCGACACGCGCTGTTCGTCCTCTAATCCTTCAACCATAAACGGGCGAGCAAGAGAGGCGGTCACGGAGCCACATCTGGCGCTGATCCGGCTGTATTAGTGGTGGGAAGTGGTGCAAGGCGTGGCGAAATGGCATCCTCTGGCTGACGCAGTCCTCGCGGCGCGGCAAACCGGCGCGTTGAAGGCCGACGACCTACTGGCGCTGGTCGACGCGCGGGAGGCGGAGGCGGGCCCGGACATCCACACCCTCGCGGACTGGCGGTGACGGCGGGGCGGTTGCTGGGTGCGGCGGACCCGGAGACGCTGCGTCCGTTGGGCGTCGCCCATAACGTGGCAGGGGTGCTGCGGGCGTCGCCGAGGCCGGCACGGCACGGCAGGGGTAATGCCTGTTGCCGGCGGGTGTGCAGAGATGGCATGATCTGTCGGTGAAAGCGGTGATCGGTGGGGCCAATCTGCGTGCCGTAGTGGCCGAACTGGCGCAGATCGGGCGGGATCAGCGACCGGCTGGGCGGGACTGACGGGGCGGCACGGTTTACGCTAGAATTGCGTCGTCAAAGTACGGGGGACCGCCATGCGCCTGAGCGATCAGCAACTGAAGGATTTCCACGAAAAGGGCTATTTATTCCTGCCCGCGTTGTTCAGCGACGGCGAGGTCGCCGCGTTGCGGGTAGAGGCCGAGCGCATTTACGACACCAACCGCAAGGAAATCTGGCGGGAAAAATCCGGCGCGCCGCGCACCGCCTTTGCCGCGCATCAATATAACGAGGCGTTCGCCATCCTGGGCGCGCATCCGCGCCTAATCGAACCCGTCGAGCAGATCTTCGGCGAACAACTCTACATGCATCAGTACAAGATCAATGCCAAGGCAGCATTCGAGGGCGATGTGTGGCAATGGCACCAGGATTACGGCACGTGGAAACGTGATGACGGTATGCCGGAGCCACGCGCGATGAATATTGCCGTTTACCTCGATGAGGTGATGTATATCAATGGCCCGCTGATGCTGGTCCCCGGCAGCCATGTGTATGGCACGCTGGCGGCCGACCATGATCTCGGTACCACATCGTATCCTCTGTGGACCTTGGATAACGCCACGGTTAAGAAGCTAGTGGACGCGGGCGGAATATTTACCGCCGTTGGCCCCCCGGGCTCGGTGCTGATGTTCCAGGGCAATCTGGTGCATGGCTCCGCCGGAAATATCACGCCCTATCCGCGCAAGATCGTCTATTTAACCTTGAACGCGGTCTCTAATTACATCCGCACGCCGACGCGGCCTGAATGGATCGCGCATCAGGACTTTGCGCCGATCTGGCCGGTCGCGGATGACGCATTGATGCAGTATGCGCGGCGTTGGCAGGCCGCGGCGGAGTAGGTCACGCCCGCCGGCGCCCCCGTAGCGGTTTGGCAACAGGCAGCAAGGGCGCCAGAAATCGCCCGGTATGACTGTGCGGGTTCTCTGAGATATCCTCTGGCGTGCCGGCGGCAACGATATGCCCGCCGCCATCGCCGCCTTCGGGACCGAGATCGAGAATCCAGTCGGCGGTTTTGATCACTTCCAGGTTATGCTCTATCACGACCACGGTGTTGCCTTGGTCCACCAGCACGTGCAGCACTTCCAGCAACTTTCGTACGTCTTCGAAATGTAGCCCGGTGGTGGGTTCATCCAGAATATAAAGCGTTCTGCCCGTGGCACGGCGGGCGAGTTCCTTCGACAATTTTATTCTTTGTGCCTCGCCGCCAGAGAGGGTGGTCGCCTGCTGGCCAAGGGCGATATAGCCCAACCCCACGTGTTGCAAGATCTGCAGCCGATCGTTGATGCGCGTTTGCGCCGAAAAATATGGCACCGCCTCATCCACTGTCATCGCCAAAACTTCGGCGATCGACTTGTCACGGAATTTAATCTCCAGGGTTTCACGGTTGTAGCGGCGGCCCTTGCAGGTGTCGCAGGTGACATAAACGTCGGGTAGAAAATGCATTTCGATCTTCAGTACACCATCGCCCTGGCAGGCCTCACAGCGCCCGCCTTTCACGTTGAAACTGAATCGACCCGGCTTGTAGCCACGCGCGCGGGCTTCGGGAAGTTCGGCAAACCAGTCGCGGATGGGGCCGAACAGGTCGGTATAGGTGGCGGGGTTGGAACGCGGTGTCCGTCCGATCGCCGATTGGTCAATATCGATGATCTTGTCGAGTTGTTCCAACCCTTCGATCCGATCATGCGCGGCCGGAACCTCTCCTGATCCCATCAACCGACGAGATGCCGCCTTGTACAGCGTGTCCACCACCAACGTCGATTTACCACCGCCGGAGACGCCGGTAACACAGATCAAGGTACCCAAAGGGAAACTGACGGAAATATTTTTTAAGTTATTGGCCCGGGCGCCGACGACTCGGATTTCCTTGCCCTTATGGACCTTCCGCCGCTGTGTCGGCACCGCAATGCGCTTGCGGCCAGAAAGATAGTCTCCGGTTAGAGATTTTGGATTTGCGGAAATTTCCGCAGCCGTTCCCTCGGCGATAACATGCCCGCCATGGATGCCAGCCAGTGGCCCCATATCCACGATATGATCGGCGGCGCGAATGGAATCCTCGTCATGCTCCACGACGAGCACTGTGTTTCCGAGATTGCGCAGCCGGCGAAGCGTGCCGAGCAGGCGTTCATTGTCGCGCTGGTGAAGGCCGATGGAAGGTTCATCCAGTACATACAGCACGCCCGTCAGGCCGGAACCGATCTGGCTGGCAAGCCGGATACGCTGGCTTTCCCCGCCCGAGAGGGTAGCGGAGCCACGCGCGAGCGTTAAATAACCCAACCCGACATCGACCAGAAACCGCAACCGCTCCAAGATCTCGCGCAAGATCCGTCGGGCGATTTCCGCGCGCTGCGGAGAGAGCGTCCCGCCGACATCGGCAAACCAGTCCAGCGCATGACGGATGGAAAGCTCCGAAGCCTCGGCGATGCTCCTGCCGCCGACGCGCACCGCCAGCGCCTCCGGCCTCAGCCGGGCGCCCGCGCAGGCGGCGCAGGGTTTTTCCGCCTGATACCGGGAGAGCTCCTCGCGCACCCAGGCGCTATCGGTACTCTCATACCGGCGTTGCAGATTATGGATCACGCCTTCAAACGGCTTTTCCAGCGTGTAGGCCCGGGCACCGTCCCGGTAAGTAAAATTAACTTTTGTCTTGTCCGTTCCGAACAGGATGGCGTTGCGCACATCCTCCCGCAAATCCTGCCATTGCGTGCGGGTACTGACCTTGAAATGCTTGGCCAGGCTTTCGATCGTCTGGTCATAATAGGGCGCCTTGGCATTGGCCCAGGGCCGAATGGCGCCGTCCGCCAGATTAACCCGGTCATCAGGGACCACCAGATGCGGATCAAAGAAATTTTCCGCCCCAAGCCCGTCGCAGGACGGGCAAGCGCCGTGTGGCGAATTAAAACTGAACAGGCGGGGTTCGATTTCCTCGATGGTGAAGCCAGAGACCGGGCAGGCGAAGCGGGAAGAAAAAATGGTTTGCTCGCCATTGTCGGCGTTTTCGGCATAGACGATGCCCTCGGTCATGCCGAGCGCGGTCTCAAAGCTATCGGCTAGCCGCGGGGCGATGCCGTCACGTACAACGATGCGGTCCACCACCACCTCGATGTCGTGGTTCAGGCGGCGGTTGAGGGTAGGAACGGTGGCAATTTCAAAAAGCTTACCGTCCACCTTTACCCGGGTGAAGCCCTTGCGCTGTAATTCAGAAAATTCCTTGCGGTATTCGCCCTTGCGCCCGCGCGCAATGGGGGCCAGCAGCAGCAGGCGCGTGCCCTCGGGCATTGCCAGCACGCGGTCTACCATTTGCGAGACCGTCTGTGCCTCGATCGGCAATCCGGTGGCCGGCGAATACGGCACGCCGGCACGCGCCCAGAGCAGACGCATATAGTCGGCGATCTCTGTCACCGTGCCGACGGTGGAGCGTGGGTTCTTGCTCGTTGTCTTCTGTTCGATGGAGATCGCGGGCGACAGCCCGTCGATGCTGTCCACATCCGGCTTGGCCATGAGCTCCAGGAACTGCCGCGCATAGGCCGAGAGCGATTCCACATAGCGCCGCTGGCCCTCTGCATAGATCGTATCGAACGCCAGCGACGATTTGCCGGAGCCGGACAGGCCGGTGATCACGGTCAAGCGGTCGCGCGGGATTTGCACATCCACGTTCTTCAGGTTGTGCTCGCGCGCGCCGCGAACATGGATGTGGCCGGCCATCAGGGATTTCTTCCGTTTGTTCTCTGGATGTTCTGGGTGTATATGGCGTGTTCCGCGTTCCCTGGGAAGGGGAATCGCGGGGTGCTAGGCTGGTTTCTGGCGAGTATGGAAGAGGGGCGTAACATGGCAGGCAGCATCAACAAGGTCATCCTGGTGGGCAATCTGGGCAAGGATCCGGAAGTGCGCACGACGCAGGATGGCAGCAAAATCGTCAATCTGACCCTGGCCACCAGCGAGACCTGGAACGACCGCGCCTCCGGCGAGCGCAAGGAGCGCACTGAATGGCACCGCGTGGTCATCTTCAATGATCGCATCGGTGAGGTGGCAGAGAAATACCTGAAGAAGGGCCGCAAGGTTTACGTCGAGGGCACGTTGCAGACCAGAAAATGGACGGATCAGGCCGGGCAGGAAAAATATAGCACCGAAGTGGTGATCGGTCGCTTCAAGGGTGAACTGACCCTTCTCGACAGCAACCGCGGCGAGGAAGGCGGCATGGACGAAGGCGGCAGCTATCAGCCCCGCGAACGCGCCCCGGCCCGTGCTGTCAGTGGCGGCGGCGGTCGCGGCAGCCCATCCTGGGAAGCCCCGAAGGGCGGCGATCTGGACGACGAGATTCCGTTCTGATCGCTGGATATATCCCGATAGCCAGCAAGTTCTTGAGAACTTTGGTGTTTCTTTAAGGAGGCACAGATGGGTGAAAATCCCAAGTCTCATCGAGACAGGATCATCCATCGCTGGGCAGCTGAACGCGACAAAACCCAGACTGAGATCGCGTTTTGGAGGGAGCCGAGTTGGCATTACGTTAGTCGGATTGCAATAAGGACTGGCAAGATGTCACGGCGGAATAGGTCACTGGCCTGAAGGTGGAAGCAGCACGTCACGCTACGGTGATCGCCGCGCGTTCACCAGGTAGCGATTTGAGCTGAACCTTCCGGGCCTGACCGGAAAACTCCCCAGGCCATTGCCGTAACCAGCGGCCATCCTCAGGTAGCGACACGAGGGGCGCTGTGCTAGACATCATCCGTACGGGTCGAACCATGGGCGGGGCCGTCCAGCCCCCCGCAAAATATCGGAACTGCGTTGAGCGATACGCCTGAAACACCCCCCCCGAGCGAACCGCCGGAGGATATGCAGCCGGTGATGCTCGAGGAGGAGATGCGTCGCTCCTACCTCGACTACGCCATGTCCGTAATCGTTTCGCGGGCTTTGCCCGATGCGCGCGACGGGCTGAAGCCGGTGCACCGGCGCATCCTGTATGCCATGCACGATACCGGCAACACGCCGGATCGTCCGTACCGCAAATCTGCCTCCGTCGTCGGCGAGGTGATGGGCAAATACCATCCACACGGCGATTCCGCGATCTACGACGCCATGGTGCGTATGGCGCAAAGCTTTTCCGTGCGCGTCCGCCTGATCGACGGCCAGGGCAACTTTGGCAGTGTTGACGGCGATCCGCCGGCGGCCATGCGCTATACCGAATCGCGCCTGGCCGGGGCGGCGATGCTTTTGCTCGTCGACATAGACCAGGAGACCGTGGATTTCACTCCCACCTATGATGAAAGTCGGGAAGAGCCGCGTGTGCTGCCGGCGCGATTTCCGAACCTGCTGATCAATGGCGCTGGCGGCATCGCCGTCGGTATGGCGACCAATATTCCGACGCATAATCCAGGCGAGATCGTCGATGCCACCCTTGCGTTAATGGACAACCCCGACCTGTCCCTCGACGAACTGCTGAAAATCGTCCCCGGCCCGGATTTTCCGACCGGCGGGCTCATACTTGGTCGTTCCGGCATTCGCAGTGCCTATGAAACGGGCCGCGGCTCCGTCGTCATTCGCGCCCGTGCCGAAGTGGAGGAAATCCGCAAGGATCGCGAAGCCATCGTGATCACGGAAATTCCCTATCAGGTGAACAAATCCACCTTGCTCGAACGCATCGCCGAACTGGTGCGCGCCAAGCAGGTGGAGGGCATCGCCGATATGCGTGACGAGTCCGACCGATCCGGCATGCGCGTTGTGATCGAGCTGAAGCGCGACGCAACCGGTGATGTGGTGCTGAACCAGCTTTATCGATTCACGCAGTTGCAGACCTCGTTCGGCGTCAACATGCTGGCACTGGATGGCGGGCGGCCGCGGTTGATGGGGCTGCGCGATGCGCTGAATTGTTTCATCACGTTCCGCGAGGACGTGATCCTCCGGCGATCGCGATTCGAGCTGAACAAGGCTCGGGACCGGGCGCATCTTTTGGTAGGCCTCGCCATCGCGGTGGCGAATATCGACGCGGTAATCGCACTGATCCGATCGAGCCCCGACGCTGGCACAGCACGCGCCGCGCTGATGGATCGCGATTGGCCCGCAACCGATATCGATACCCTACTCGCGCTGATCGATGAGCCGGGTAATGTGGTCACGCCCGAACGCACGGTCCGGCTAACGGAAGAACAGGCGCGCGGTATCCTGGAATTGCGCCTCGCCCGCCTTACTGGCCTAGAACGAGAAAAAATCCAGCAGGAACTTTCCGAAGTTGCGCAACGAATGCGGGAACTGCTGGAAATTCTTGGCTCGCGCATTCGCCGGATCGAGGTGATGCGCGACGAGCTGATCGCCGCGCGCGCCGAAATCGTTTCCCCGCGCATGACCGAAATCACCGATGCGGCATCCGATCAGGACGATGAAAGCCTAATCGAGCCAGGGCAGATGGTGGTGACCATCACCCGCGACGGCTTCATCAAGCGCACACCGCTAGATACGTATCGCGCCCAGAATCGCGGTGGCCGTGGGCGCAGCGGTGCAGGCACGCGCGGCGATGATATCGTCACGCGCAGCTTCAACGCCCACACTCATCAATGGGTGCTGTTCTTTTCGGGCGGTGGCAAGGCGTACCGGGAAAAAGTCTGGAAGCTGCCGGAAGCGGGCCCGACGGCGAAAGGCCGGGCGCTGGTCAATCTGTTGCCCGACCTGGGCTCCGATTCTATCACCACCGTGCTGCCGCTGCCGCAGGATGAAAGTCTGTGGGAAAATCTGCACCTCATCTTCGCCACAGCCTCGGGAAATGTGCGGCGCAATCGCCTTTCGGATTTCCGTCATGTGCGCTCCTCCGGCCTAATTGCCATGAAGTTGGATGAGGGCGATCATCTAATTGGCGTCGCCACCTGCCGGGAAGGCGACGATGTTTTGCTGGCCGCGCGCGCCGCGCGCTGCATCCGCTTCCAGGCGACGGATGACAATTTACGTGTCTTCGCCGGCCGCGATTCCACCGGCGTGCGCGGCATCCGCCTGGCCACCGGCGATGCGGTGATCTCCATGTCCGTGCTGCGCCATGTGGAGGTGAGCACGGAAGAGCGCGCGGCCTATATGAAAATTTCAGCCGCCCGTCGCCGCGCCGAAGGCGACGAGGGCATGGCAGTGCCGGAGACCGAGGAAGACGTCGCCGACATCACACTCTCCGCCGAAAGGATCGCAGAGCTGGAGACGGCGGAAGAATTTCTGCTGACCGTGACCGATGGTGGCTTCGGCAAGCGCAGCTCCGCCTATGAATACCGTGTCGCCCACCGAGGCGGGCAGGGGATCGCCAACATTTCTCTCTCCCGCCGTACGGGGGTTGCGGTTGCCGCGACCTTGCCGGTACGTCCGGGGGATGATGTGATGCTGGTGACCGATGCTGGCAGGCTGATCCGGGTACCGGCAGACCAGGTGCGCGTCACGGGGCGCATGGCGATGGGTGTCACCTTATTCCGCGTCGATGCCGGCGAGCATGTTACCGCCGCCTTCCCGATCCTGGATGACGGCGGCGACACGGATATCGAAATACCTACCCAACCCGAACCCAACGGGGAGCCCCACAGAGATGGCTGAAAAACAGCGGATTGGGCTTTATCCCGGAACCTTCGATCCGGTCACCAATGGCCATATGGACGTGATCGGGCGCGCCGCGCGGCTATTGGACCGGCTGGTCGTCGGCGTAGCCATCAATACCGGCAAGGGGCCATTGTTTCCGCTGGAAGAACGCGTGGAGCTGGTCAAGGCAGAGGTTGCCGCGATTGCGCAGAAGAACGGCAACGTAATCGATGTCCTGCCGTTTGACACCTTGCTGGTGCATTTTGCCCGTAAGGTCGGCGCCACCATGATTGTGCGCGGCCTGCGCGCAGTCTCCGATTTCGACTATGAATTCCAGATGGCGGGCATGAACTATCGTCTGGACCCGGATATCGAGACGGTGTTCCTGACCGCCAGTGAACGCCACCAGTTCATCGCCTCCCGCCTAGTCAAGGAAATTGCCTTTCTGGGCGGCGATATTTCGTCCTTCGTCCCGCCGCTGACACATACGCGCGTGTTGCAGCGGGTTCGGGACCGCGTCTAGTTCTGCCTCGGAGACATCGCCATGCGCCGTCGCACCCTGATCATAACATCCTTGTTAGGAATTCTCATGTCCGAATCCGCCGATGCCCAAAGCACGCTCGATCCCGCCAACACATTGTATCTGGATCTGAAAGATGGCCGCGTAGTGATCGAACTACGCACCGACCTCGCGCCCAAGCATGTGGAGCAGGTCAAGACGCTGGTCGCCAGGAAATTTTACGATAACACGCCATTTCATCGCGTGATCGAGGGTTTTATGGCCCAGGGTGGCGACCCGACCGGCACCGGCACGGGCGGGTCCGATCTGCCGAACGTGCCGGCCGAGTTCACCAACAAGGCGCGCTTCCTGCGCGGCACGGTGGGTGCCGCGCGCAGCGGCGATCCGAACAGCGCCAATAGCCAGTTCTACATTATGTTCGCCCCGTCCCCGCACCTGGACGGCCAGTACACGATCTGGGGCCGCGTGGTGCAAGGCATGGAGTTCGTCGACAAGATCACTCGCGGCGCCGGTGGCAGCGGCCAGGTGCAGAACCCGGATCGCATCATCCGGGCCCGGCTGGCCACCGATCCGCAATAGTCGCCTGGCGCAACCACGATCCGCACGAATTTGGATTGACCCGAGGCCCACCTTGGCGTTCAAGGCGGGCCTCGACAGTTGTCCGGGGCAGTTTGGTGAGAGCCTGTAGCTCAGTTGGTAGAGCACGAGACTTTTAATCTTGGGGCCGAGGGTTCGAATCCCTCCGGGCTCACCATGCTGATTTCATCTGCGGATACCCGGTTTTTGATCCGAGCAAAGCATGCGGCGCATTGGTTGGAACCGGGCTTGCGCGTGGGGGGCGAACGCGCCACCTGCAGCGTATCATGAACGAGCGTCTTCCACCCGAGATCAACATGCGCCCCGATGGCAGCTTCGTCGATCCGCCACATCTCCCTTGGTCGGCATGGATTTTCCGCGCAACGGCCTTAGTGGCGACCCTAGCGGCGGCACTGGCCGGGGCGGTATTCCTAATCGGTTTCGCGCTCATCCTGATTCCGGTCGCGCTGGGGTCGGCCTTAATCGCCTGGGCGGCTTTGCGGTACCGTTTTTGGAAGGTCCTGCGCTCAGCCAACGGAAAATAGGCGATCTACCCTGCAGCGTCGAAGCACTGGCCAGTTGCCAGATTCGTCTACCACGGCATGGCACGCGATCCGACGACCGCCACGAACCGCCGCAATCCGGCCCATTGCTGTTCCCAATACCCACCGATTGCAAGCCGTTCATCGCCGGATGAATCACCGGTCGGTAAATAGCGCGGCGAGAAATCCGCCGTACGGAATAGCATGTCCCACCAGGGCAGCACCGCGCCATAATTGCACGAACGCCGTCCCGCCGCGTGCAATCCGTGATGCAGGCGATGAAAGCGCGGCGAGATCAGCAGCCGCTCCCCCACCACGCCGAACGACAACCGCACATTAGCATGCGACAGGCTTTCCAGGAATCGCAGGACGAGAATCAGCAATGGAAACTGCATCGGCGACACGCCGATTAGCAGCGCTACCAAACCGAACCAGATAAAGGCGATGATGTCGTCCAGCAGATGATTGCGATCGTCGGACCAGAAGGTCATTTGCCGTTGCCCGTGATGCAGCGCGTGGAGCGCCCACCACCAGCGATACCGGTGCGATAGACGATGACGCCAATATTCCGCCGCATCCAGAATGATCGCGTACAGAATGAAGGTCAGGAGTTGCTGGCCGAGCAGGGCCGGAAACAGGCCCTCCAGGGTGAGCGAGACCCAGCCCTGGTCGGTGAGGAAGCCACTCAGCGCCGTCTGCGCCTGCCAGAAAAGCACGAAGGTAATTAGAGGAAGCAGGCCGACGCGGGAAATCACCGTGTAGAGCACATCCACCCAGACTGCTTGGCGGTCCGCCCACCGCTCCACCGGCCGCCAGTGCTCCAGCGGCACGCAGATGGCGAAGGTCAGTGTAACCTGAATGGCGCCATAGACCGCGAATAAGGCCCAGCCGAAGGATAGCTCTTCCCAAGCCATCAATCCCGCCGTGTACAGCAATGGTAGAAGCAGATACTCCTGCAACCAGCCGGCAATCAGGTCGAGGCTTTCAATCATCGCGCCACAGCGTTGGGACTGAGAAAAATACCGTGCGGCGAGCGCCCCACTAAGATGTTTTCATACGTTCCAGTAACCGGGTCCAGCACCGCCACACGCTCGGCAAAGCGACGCGTGATCCATAATTTTCCATCAGGTGCGAAATCGAGGCAATCCGGTCCGCCGGACACCTTATAGCTGCGTATGATATTCAGGGTTTTTGCATCCAATGCCGTGGTTGCGCCATCGACGCGGCTGTTCACCCAGAGCAGCTTGCCATCGGGCGACGGAAAAACCTGATGCGTGCCGCGGCCCACCTTGATACGCCGCTCCACTTGGCCATTGGCAGGATTGATCACCACCACATCGTCGCTGCCCATATTGGCGACGAGCAGCCTGCCGTTATGCCAAATGACTCCGGCGGGCGTTTTGCCGACCCGTTCGACCCACAGCACTTCCAGTCGATTCAGATCGATTGCGGCCAATTGGTCCGTGCCCTGCAAGGTCACGAACACCCGCGAGGAATCCGGTGCATAGGCCAGATGGCTCGGCATGGATTTTAGCGGAAAACGCTTGATCAATTTGTATGTTGCGGCGTCATAGATATCCACTTGCCCCCGTGCAAGGCCATTTACCACCAGAAATTTCGTGTTTGGCGAGAACCCCAAATGGTATGGATTTGCGATCGGCAAGCGGCGCTTTACCACTCCGGCAATCGGATCGAGAACGAACATCTCGTTGCCCGAGGAATCGCCCACAAGCAATTCCTTGCCATCCGGAGTCGCCACCACGTGATGCGGCTCGCGCAGCACCGGGATGCGGCGGATTTCGGTGCGCGTGTCCATGTCGACCACGCTGATCGACGCCGCGCCGGAATTCAGCACATAGGCTACACCGCCCGCCCAGGCTGGCGTCGAGACCGCCAGCGGTATGGCGACCAGGAAAAATAAAAACAACCGCACGAAATATGTCATGTCGTTCCGATCCGTGCGCCATCGGTTGCTGCCTCGCCCGCGCGGTGCGCGAACACCGCCACGACCGAAGCAAGCAACACTTTGGATGCGGTAGCAATCAGGGTGTTGTCGGTCGTGGAACGCACCGCGAAGCCGAGCAGCACTATAGGGCATCACCCACCGGTCTGGCCCACGCAAAACGTGCCGATGGCGCCATGCCCAGAGTAGGAAAAACCCCGCTAGCAGACCGAGGCCGACAATACCGCCCTCCACGCCGATACGTAGATATTCGTTATGCGCCGCATTGGTGCCCAGCAAGCCCGAGAGCGGCGCCTCCACCCCCACCAGAATCTTCCCCGCACCGACACCCTGCCCCCAGGCCACCGCCAGGCCGCCCGCCAGCAGCCCGCCCAGCGCCCAGACTACCTTACGTAACGGGTCGGATGGAGCGGCACTAGACGGGGCGGAAATGGTTATGGGGAACGCGGCCACTTGCATGACCCGGCACATAGCATGGATCGCCGCCGCGCGGGCAGGGGCCGCGGCATCATATGACCCAGCCTGGCCGCAAATCTGGCCCCCATTCCAGCCGTCCCGGATCGACGGCGATGCCATGCGCCGCCAGGGCCGGCGCCAGAAAATCTGCCGGCCGCTCCGACGCCAGGGCCACGGCCTCCCGCACACCCGCCAGTCGCCAATGCACCAGATTGCGCACCGCCTGATCCAGGCATAGCGCCGAGCCTGCCAGAGTTGCCCCACCCGGTATCCGCACGCTGCCATCAGCCACACGCTCGATCGGCATTCTGGCCAACCGATACATTCCGGCCGGCATCGCGGCGGCGGCGGTCCCGTCAGTGACAAGCATGCTCCGCGCCAAACCCTTCGCACGGAGGAATACCTTCAGCGCGGCCGGCGGGATATGAATGCCATCGGCGATGAAACTCGCGCACAACCCGTCCTCGGCCAGCTGGGCCGTGAGCGGATTGACGAATTTGTGCACCGGCCCCGACAGTGCATTGCCCAGATGCGTGCTGAGCCCCGCCCCGGCCGCCACCGCGGCGCCAATCGCCGCCGCGCCGGCAAGAGTGTGACCCAACGCCACCAGTCTGCCTTGCGCCCGCGCCACGCGGATGAAATCCACCGCCCCCGCCACCTCCGGAGCCAGTGTCACCAGCAGGATCGGCCGGCGCAGCCCTGCCTGCCACCGCGCCAGCATCTCGGGCCGCGCCGGCCCCATTGCCGCCGCCGGATGACACCCCGCGCTGGCCGGCGAGGGATTGAGGAACGGTCCCTCCAGATGAAACCCCGGCACCATGATCGGCCCCAACCGGCTATTGGCGACCGCCCGGTCCAGCGCAGCGAACCGCGCCGCTAGGTTTTCGTCGGTGGCGGTGATCAAGGTCGGCAGGCAAAGTCCCACCCCCGCCAAGCGCATTGCCGTTAGCGCATGATCCAATGCCTCGGCGGACAAGTCAGCATCATTGAAATCAACACCGGCATAGCCGTTCACCTGCAGATCGATCAGGCCCTTTGTGCGCATGTGCCAAGCTGGTTGGTGGGCGCGGGTTCTGTCAATGCGCATCCGCCCCCTTGGCGCACCGCCGCGGCACCGCATGCCCAGAAGATGGATCATGACCCAACGACCGCGAGGGAGACCGGCCATGCCTAAAACCTCCACCCTGGCCGCTGGCGAAATGATAAGCTGGAACGTGGTCAGCGTCCGCCCGGAGACATCACTGCGCGAGGCGATCCGGCTGATGCTGGATGGCGGCTTCAGCGGTATGCCGGTGGTCATTGAGACCGGCGCCGCGATCGACATGCTGGCCGAGTGGGCCATCAAGCGGGTGCCCGTGCTGCGTGATCTGGATATTCTCGCTGCCATGGCGCAACGCCAGCTGGTGAAGGAAGCGTTTACTTGAAAGAGGCGGCCCCAGCCAGCACGTCTGATCGTCCCTGATGTTCTCTTTATGTTCTTGACTTGGTCGTGCAGCTTTGCTGTTCTCGATGGAAACGAAGTGAGAACATTCGCATGCGCGACGACCCTGAGACTGACAAGCGCGAGACTGACCGGGACGAACTGGCGGCCCTGGATCGCGCTGGCATGGCCGAACCGGCGCCTATCCCCCTGCTGCCCGGCCTTTCCACGCGCGGTCGCGGTGCTACGTTAAATCCGGCGGTGCGCTTTGAAAGTCTTCGCACACAAGCCTTCGACGATGGGTGGGAGACCCTGGAAACGGAGGAAACCCCACCGCCAAAAACCACCCTGACGCGCGATGCCACCCGTAGCGTCATCAGCTGGAACGACAGCCCCGATCTCGGCTTCGACCGTTCGGTCAATCCTTATCGCGGCTGCGAGCATGGCTGCGTCTATTGCTACGCCCGGCCCACGCATGCCTATCTCGGCTATTCCCCCGGCCTCGATTTCGAAACCAAACTGGTCTTCAAGCCGGAAGTAGGCGAATTGCTGGAAAAGGAGCTGCGCAAGCCCGGCTATGTGGCGCAGGTGATGGCCCTGGGTACCAACACCGATCCCTATCAGCCTGTGGAACGAACGCTGAAACTGACGCGGGCGGTGCTAGAGATATTGGAAAAATTCAATCACCCAGTTTCCATCGTCACCAAATCCGCTGGGGTGCTGCGTGATCTGGATATTCTCGCCGCCATGGCGCGACGCCGGTTGGCGCAGGTTTATCTGTCCGTGACTACGCTGGACCCGGTATTGGCAAGGAAAATGGAACCCCGTGCCGCCGCCCCCACAAGACGTTTGCAGACCGTGACGGAACTTGTCCGCGCCGGGGTCCCGACCGCGGTGATGGTGGCACCAGTGATCCCGGGACTGAACGATCCGGAGGTGGAAAAACTGGTGGAAGCCGCATCCCGCGCCGGCGCCCGCGAGGTGAGAATGATCCTGCTCCGCCTCCCGCATGAGCTGCGCGATCTGTTCACCGACTGGCTGCACACGCATTACCCGGACCGCGCCGGACATGTGCTGAGCCTGATCCGCGAAACGCGCGCCGGGGCGCTGAACGAATCAAGTTTTCACCAGCGCTTCACAGGCACCGGGATCTACGCCGAACTGCTGCGCAAGCGATTCGCTCGCGCCGCGCGCCAGTGGGGGCTGAACACGGATAGGGAGGCGCTGGATTGCAGCCAGTTTGCGGTTCCAGGGGCGGCAAAGGGGGTGGACAGGCAGCTTTCGCTATTCTGACGTTGAACGCGCTCCCGGGATCGGCCATGATAGCCTCTTCCCAGCCACCCGGCGCGGGAGAGAGTGGTTGGTAGCAACCGCCGCCGAAGGCGCAACCGGCCCCCGGAAACGCTCAGGCAAAAGGACCGCACTGGGATCAAAGGATCTCTGGAAAGCCATCCCCGGACCATAGGGGCCGCACCGACGGAGAAAGGGTTCTCACCCGAATCTCTCAGGTTCCAAGACAGAGGGGGGTCGCACCCGCGCACGCTCCGGCATTTCGCCGGCGCGGCGTCGCAGAAGGAGCGACCCGTTGACTGAAACAACCGATCAGACCACCCCGTTGCACACCACGCCGCTGGACGCGCTCCATCGCGCATGGGGCGCGCGTATGGTGCCGTTCGCCGGATATGCGATGCCAGTGCAATATGATTTCAGGGACATGCTCTCCCCCGATTCTGATTTCAAGAACGCGCTCTCCGTGCGATGCAAAGGCGGTGTCCTGGCAGAACACCTGCATTGCCGTGCGCAGGCCGGTATGTTCGATGTCTCCCATATGGGCCAGGCCAGCCTGCACGGCGCCACCGCCGCGGCCGCGCTGGAACGCCTGGTCCCCAGCGATATTCAGGCCCTGCGCCAGGGGCGGCAGCGCTACACACTGCTTATCAACGAAGTCGGTGGCATCATCGACGATTTGATGGTCGCCCGACTGGCCGAGGACCGTCTGTTCCTGGTCGTCAATGCCGACCGCAAGGACATCGATTTTTCCTATTTGCGCACCAACCTGCCCGCGGACGTCACGCTGGAGGAGCATCCCGACCGCGCTTTGATCGCCCTGCAAGGACCGCTCGCCGCCGCCGTGATGACACGGCTCTGCCCACCGGCTGCCGCCCTGCCCTTCATGGGTATCACGATAGCCACTATCGACGGCATTGCCGCCCTGATCTCGCGCTCCGGCTATACCGGCGAGGACGGGTTCGAGATTTCCGTCCGCGCGCCGGATGCCGAGCGTCTTGCCCGGCTGCTGCTGGAACAGCCGGAAATAATCCCGATCGGCCTTGGCGCTCGTGATTCGCTGCGCCTGGAAGCCGGGCTTTGCTTGTATGGCCACGATATCGACGGGGTCACCACGCCGATCGAGGCGGGCCTGACCTGGGTCATCGGCAAGCGTCGCAAGATGGAATGGAATTTTCCTGGCGCCATCGCCATCCGCGACCAGCTCGACAATGGCGCGCCGCGCCAGCGCGTCGGCCTGCGCCCGGATGGCCGCGCCCCGGCCCGCGAGGGGACCGAGATCCGCGCCAACGATGGCAGCAAGGCCGGGCTGATTACCTCCGGCGGCTTCTCGCCCAGCCTGCATGCCCCCATCGCCATGGGCTATGTCCGCCGCGACCTCGCCGCCGACGGCACAGAGGTCCAACTGATGGTGCGCGGCAAAGCCCTGCCCGCTCGCGTCGCCCCCTTGCCCTTTCACCCGCACCGCTACGCCCGATAAAGGACATCACCATGCCCCAGATCCGTTATTCCAAGGACCATGAATGGGCGCGCCTGGACGGCGACATCGCCACCGTGGGCATCACGGACCACGCCCAGGAGGCGCTCGGTGACGTGGTGTTCGTGGAACTGCCAGACCCTGGCCGCGCGGTGGAAGCGGGAGAAGCCTGCGCCGTGGTCGAAAGCGTCAAGGCTGCCTCCGATGTCTATGCCCCGTTGGCCGGTACCGTAACCGAAATCAATGCGTCCATCGTCGATGATCCCGCCAAGGTGAACGCCGCCGCGACGGATGATGGCTGGTTCTTTAAACTTAAAATCTCCGACCCCGCCGCTTTCACAACGCTCCTGACCGAGGCCGATTACAAAGCCTTCCTGGAGACGCAGTGATGCCCGACTCCATCAAGATCGACGCACTGGAAGAGCTGAAAATCCTGGAAGAAGCGGATGGTTTCATCGCCCGCCATATCGGGCCCAGCGAAAGCGATGTTGCGTCCATGCTGCGTACGCTCGGCCTTGTTAGCCTGGATGATTTGGCAATGAAAATCATGCCCGGAAACATCCGTACCAATCAGGCGATGAACCTGCCGCCCGCCATCGACGAGGCTGCGACCATCGCCGAATTGCGCGCCCTCGCGGCACAAAACTCGACCGCCAAATCCCTGATCGGCCTTGGCTATCACGGCACCGTTATACCGCCTGTTATTTTGCGTAACGTGCTGGAAAACCCCGGCTGGTACACCGCCTACACGCCCTATCAGGCCGAGATTTCCCAGGGTCGGCTGGAGGCCCTGGTTAATTTCCAGACCATGATCTGCGATCTGACCGGGATGGAGATCGCCAATGCGTCGTTGCTCGATGAAGCGACTGCGGCGGCCGAGGGCATGGCGATGGCACACGCGCTCTCCAAAACAAAATCGGATGTCCTCGCCGTGGCGCGCGATGTGCACCCACAAACCCGCGCAGTTATCGCCACACGGGCGAAACCGGTCGGTATCACCCTGATCGATTTCGATCCTGGTGACATCGTGGCGATCCGCGCTGCCAAGCCGTTCGCGCTATTGCTGCAATATCCTGGCTCCACCGGCGAAATCCGCTCCCTGGAAATGGAGATCGAAGCCATTCACGCCGTGCAGGGCCTCGCCATCGTCGCCGCCGACCCGCTGTCGCTGGCACTGCTGACGCCACCCGGCGAGATGGGCGCCGATATAGTGGTCGGATCTGCCCAGCGTTTCGGTGTGCCAATGGGATTCGGCGGCCCGCATGCCGGATTTTTCGCGACGCGCGATGCCTTCAAGCGCGCCATGCCCGGCCGCCTGGTCGGCGTTTCCATCGATGCCACGGGGGCGCCGGCCATGCGACTCGCCCTGCAAACACGCGAGCAGCATATCAGGCGCGAAAAAGCCACCTCAAATATCTGCACCGCGCAGGTTCTACTGGCTGTCATCGCGGGATTCTACGCCGTCTGGCACGGCCCGCGCGGGCTGGCCCGTATCGCGCGGCGCGTTAACTTGCAGGCGCGCCTGCTGGCCGATGTCGCCCGCTACGCCGGTTTTCCCCTTCGCCACGATGCGTTCTTCGATACCATTGCCATTACGACGGGCGTGCGAACAGACGCGATCGTGGCGTCGGCATTAGCCGCCGGCTTCAACCTACGTCGCGTCGATGCCGGCACGATCGCCATCGCATTAGATGAGACGGTCACCCGCGACGACCTGATGAACCTTGCCGCCGTGCTCGGTGGCACGCTCTCCGCCGCGACGCCGGATATTCCCCCACCCCTGCTGCGCGGCACCCAGATACTGGCACACGTCGTGTTCAACATGCATCACAGCGAACACGAAATGCTGCGCTATCTGAAACGCTTGGAAGACAAGGACATCGCGCTCAATCGCAGCATGATTCCGCTCGGTTCCTGCACGATGAAACTGAACGCAGCGGCGGAGATGATCTCCGTCACTCTGCCCGGATTTGCCGATATCCATCCCTTCGCCCCGGCGGATCAGACGCGCGGCTTCCTCACTGTCATAAACCAGCTGGCGAACTGGCTGAAGGAAGCCACTGGTTTCGCTGCGATTTCCCTCCAACCCAATGCCGGTTCGCAGGGCGAATATGCGGGTTTGCTCGCGATCCGCGCCTGGCACGAAGCACGCGGCGAAGAAACACGCGATATTTGCCTCATCCCCTCCTCCGCCCACGGCACGAATCCCGCCAGTGCCGCAATGGCCGGATTGCGCGTCGTCGTCGTCGCCTGCGACGCGCGCGGCAATGTCGATCTTTCAGACCTACGAAGCAAAGTCGCCCAACACATGGAAAAACTTTGCTGCCTGATGATCACCTACCCCTCCACGCATGGCGTGTTCGAGGAAAAAATCCGTGATATATGTGCCCTCGTGCATACGGCTGGCGGCCAAGTCTATATGGATGGCGCTAATATGAACGCCCAAGTAGGCCTGACCAACCCCGCCGCCATTGGCGCCGATGTTTGTCACCTTAACTTACATAAAACTTTTTGCATTCCACATGGCGGTGGTGGCCCTGGTGTCGGCCCGATTGGCGTCGCCGCGCATCTTGTACCACATCTGCCGAACCATCCGCTGCGCGACGATGCCGGTCCGGTAACGGGCTTCGGTCCCGTCTCTGCCGCGCCTTTCGGCTCAGCGTTGATTCTGCCGATCTCCTACGCCTATATCCGCATGATGGGCGCGGCGGGCTTGACCCGCGCGACCGAGGTCGCAATCCTCAATGCTAACTACGTGGCGTTTCGTTTGAGGGGTCATTACCCGATTCTCTATACCGGCCCTTCCGGCATGGTCGCCCATGAATGTATCGTCGATTGTCGCGGTTTCCAGGTCGAGGCCGACGTGATGGTGGAGGATATCGCTAAACGCCTGCAGGATTACGGCTATCACGCCCCCACCATGTCCTGGCCTGTCGCCGGCACCCTGATGATCGAGCCCACCGAAAGCGAAGCTAAATCTGAGCTGGATCGGTTTTGCGACGCGATGATCGCCATTCGCGCGGAAATTTCCGCTATTGCCGCCGGGACGCTGGATAAGGCCGATAATCCGCTCAAGAACGCGCCGCACACGGCCAACGAAGTCGCCGCGAATGACTGGGCGCATGCCTATTCTCGCCAGCAGGCGGCGTTTCCGTTGCCCTGGGTCGCACGCGCGAAATACTGGCCGCCGGTGAAGCGCGTGGATAACGTGTACGGCGACCGCAACCTGGCCTGCACCTGCGCGCCACTGGAAGACTATGCGCAGGCTGCGGAATAAACAGCCTCGCTCGGGGGACGAACCAATATGACGAACACAGCCGCGCTCAGCCCGGAAACGGTGATGCGCCAGATGAAGCAGAATGGCGTGACCGACATCGTCTGGCTGCCGGACAGCGAGACCAACTGGCTATTCCTCCTGATGCAGGCCGACCCCGATCTGCGCCTGGTCGGTGTAACACGTGAAGGCCATGCCTGCTCCATCGCCGCAGGCCTCTTCGCCGGGGGTAAGAGGCCGATGATACTGATCCAGAATACCGGTATGATGGAATCGGGCGATTCCATTCGCGGCTGGCTGATGGGATTGAAAATCCCCATCGTGCTGATGGTCGGTTATCGCGGCTACACCCGCCATGGCGTGAACACGGACACGGCCGCGACCTACACGGAACGCTTCTTGATGGCCTTCAGCATTCCCTTCTACCTCGTGGAAAATGACGCCGACGCCGATCGCATCTCCATCGCATTTAAGGAAGCCGAGAAAATACAGGGTCCCGTCGTCGTCCTGGTCGGAGATGAATATCACGGCTTTAACCGGTAGGATTTCCGTATCATGATGCACACAGCCGACATGCTGAAAATCTTTGCCCAACATCGCGGTGATTCCATCGTCATCTCCGGCCGTGGCGGCAAGCACTGGATCGCACTTTCGGACACAGCCCTCGATCTGCCCCTCGGCGATCCCGCCATGGGCGGGCATTCGGGCTTTGGCCTCGGCTTGGCGCTGGCGCGGCCCGACAAGCGCGTGGTGCTGTTCGATTCCGAGGGCGATATCCTCATGAGCCTCGGCCAGCTTCCCACCATTGCCGAGCAGGCACCGGCAAATTTCTATCATTTCATTCTCGACAACGAAGTCTATGCCACCACCGGCGGCCAGCCTGTGCCGAATGCGAAAAATGTGGATTACGCCATGATGGCGCGCAGCACCGGCTATCCGCGCGCCTTTAACTTTTCCGAACTGGGCGAATTCGCCACCGCACTGCCCACTATTCTTGGTGCCCCTGGCCCCGTGCTCGTGGCTCTCAAGGTCTGGCCGGAAGTGGAAAATACCCCCATCAACCAGCGCGTCCGCTGGCGCAAGCGCGGCGCCGACAAGGTGGTGCAGGATCTGCGCGGCGCGTTGGGCGTGGCACGTTGATATCCGGTTCTGGTGGGTTGGGCCGTCGGTACCGGCCCACCCCCTAGCTCGCTATCATGCGCTGATGTCGACCAGGGCCAGTTCCATCTTGGTGGTTACGGTGATGTTTAATTGTTCTTCGTCCGTGATGGCGGCACAATCGCATGGGCCAACGGCAATGCCGATGGCGGTGATATCGCCACGCGCCGCCACCAGATAAACGGCCCGACCGGGGCCGAGGCTGTAATTGACCTGTTGCCCCGCAGCCGGCGGCGACTGAGCGCCAGCGACGAATACCCTATCGGCTCATCATCACCGGCAGGTTTGCACGCTCCAGCACGTGGCGGGTGACACCTCCCAAAATCAACTGGCGCAAGCGCGAATGCGAATAGGCACCCATCGACAGCAGATCGCAGCCGAACTCCCGCGCAGCGGCAAGCAGGCCGCCACCGACCTCCCGATCGACCGGGGCGAAGGTAGTGATTTCAGCATCCACGCCATGCAGGGCGAGATACGCGGCCAGTTCGTGCCCGCTCGGACCGCGGCGTTGATATCCCTCGGCGGTGAGGATACGCACTGCATCCGCTCGCTGTAACCAGGGCAAAGCGGCCAGCGCGGAGGCCGCCGATTCGGCAGTGCCATTCCAGGCCAGGCAGACGCGTGTTCCGATCGTATCCGGCGCCTTGTGCGGCGCGATAAGCACCGGACGGCCGGAATCAAATAGCACGGCGTGCAACGCATCAGACGAGGACACGTCTTCCCCGGAATCCGGATGCGGCACCACGGTCAGATCGGCGAGGCGTGCCTGCTGCGCGACGAGATCTTCCTCGCGCCCCACCGCGGCCACGAAACTCGCGGTGGCGTGGTCCGTGCCCGCCCGCGCCTCGGCCACCACCACACCGTGATCGGCGACGAAGCGTTCGAACAGGCTGCGCACGGCCTGGGCTCGTTCGTTGCTTTCCCGCTCCGTGGCCGTCATCATTTCCTCGATCATCGCGCCCGATAGGCCTTCGCCGGCCAGCGGAGCGACGTCGCGCGCATCGACGCGCACATGCAAGGCGGTGACATGCGAGTTCCAATGGCGTGCGATCATCAGCGCGGTGGACAGGGCGGCTGCGCCGGCGGCGGTTCCGGTCAGCGGCAGTAATACTTTGCGAATGGCCATGGCTCTGGCTCCTTTTCCTCCCAGCGCCATGACGTTAACACGATGCCGTTTAGACTGAAACGATTTCTCGCACGTGCATCACGGCGGCAGCGCTATCGGTCGTATCGATCCCGACCCAGTCATCCGCACCGCTGGCGCGCGCAACGGCGGCGCGAGTATATTGATCTTTGCGCCCGAAGCACCGGCGCGGCGGAGTTTGACCCGCTGTTCCAGTACCGCGAGCGGCGCGCGCGCCAGTCGCGTCAGGAAGGCCGCGACCTCCCGTTGCGCCGGAGGGGCTGTCACGCGCGACGTTCAAGGGTAGAGTTTGCTACGCGACCACTCACCGGTTTCCCGCGTGTAGACTGTGCGATCATGCAGGCGGAAGGGCATATCCTGCCAGAATTCGAAGCGCGCCGGCACCAAGCGGTAGCCGCCCCAGTGGGGCGGGCGGGGGATGTCGTCATGGGGGTATTTGGCTTCCATCTCGGCCAGCCTGGCCTCCAGCACGGAGCGCGCGATCAGTCGGCGCGATTGCTGCGAGGCCCAGGCGCCAAGGCGCGAGACGCGCGGGCGGGTAACGAAATAGCTGTCGGCCTCGGCGTCCGTGGTGGGGCGTACCTGGCCCTCGATACGCAGCTGCCGGCATTGCGATTTCCAATGAAACAGCATTGCGGCCTTGGCGTTTTCGCGCAGCTCGTCACCCTTGCGGCTTTGTATGTTGGTGAAGAAGACGAAGCCACGATCCAGTGTGCCAATCTCGTCCAGACCCTTCATTAGCACGATGCGCGCGCTGGGCCGGCCATCGGCGGTGGCGGTGGCCAGGGAGAAGGCATTCGCATCGCTAGGTTCGGTCGACTTCGCCGAGGCGAACCATTCGAGGAAGGCTGCAAAAGGATCGTCGCCAAATTCGGGAATCGCGGTCATGATGGGCTCCTGCCTGCGGCGCACAGTGCCGTTGTCGGACGGCGAGGCCAAGGGTTGACGTGGAATGGACCATCCCCCCTTCCCGATTCTCCCACCCAGAAAGCCTCGACGAGCACATCATACCATCCGCCGCGCGTCCAAAGGCCGCGCCGGGTACATTGGGGGATTACTTATGCAAGAGAACCAGACCAGCTCGCCCCCGCCCACCGGCAATTTGATGGAAGGTAAGCGGGGCGTTGTGATGGGCGTAGCGAATGATCGCTCCATCGCCTGGGCGATCGCGCAGGCCTGCGCGGCGCAGGGGGCAGAGGTGGCCTTCACCTACCAGGGCGAGGCGCTGGGGCGCCGGGTGCGGCCATTGGCGGCCTCGATCGGGTCCGACCTAGTGTTTCCATGCGATGTCGGGGATGAGGCGAGCATCGACGCGGCCTTCGCATCCATCGCGGAACGCTGGGATGGGTTGGATTTCCTGGTCCATGCGATCGGTTTTGCGGACAAGAATTTTTTGCGTGGCCGCTACCTGGACACGCCACGCGCCGCTTTTCTGCAGGCGTTGGATATTTCCTGTTATTCGTTCACTTCGGTCTGCCAGCGCGCGGTGCCGATGATGAGATCCGGCGGGTCACTGCTGACCTTATCATATCTAGGCGCCGAGCGTTGGGTGCCGCATTACAATGTGATGGGGATCGCCAAGGCGGCGCTTGAGGCGTCGGTCCGCTATCTGGCCGCCGATCTGGGGGAGCAGAATATTCGCGTGAATGCGATTTCCGCTGGGCCGATCCGCACGTTGGCCGCCTCTGGCATTGGCGATTTCCGTTATATTCTGCGCTGGAACCAACTGAACGCGCCGATGCAGCGCAATGTCACGCAGGAAGAAGTCGGTGGGTCGGGGCTTTACCTGCTCTCCGATCTGTCGCGCGGCGTGACCGGGGAAGTGCATCACGTCGATTGCGGTTATCACATCGTCGGTATGAAGAACCCGGCGGCGGCGGATATCGCCATCGAACAAAGCTGATATCGGGGTACGGTGTGCGGGCCGGTGCCGACTCAGAGTAAGCGACGAATACTCTACTCCCCCCCAAACCGCCCGTCGCTTTTCCGCGAAAGCCGCAAGTCCTTCCTTGCAATCCACCATTCTAAACACTGTCGAAACCAGATTCGACCGCCCCCGCGGCGCCTTCCCGGTAGCCTTGCCGGGTCTGACCTGAGCCCCAAGCTCTCTCCAGTCAAAAGTAGAGTCTTAGGTTTTCATCACGCCCATCGTGACGGTGTTTTTCTTCCCCAACCTTCCTCTTCCGCGCCGTCGCGCGCAGCCTGAGTCATGGCTGGCCGCAGGCCATCGCCGAAGGCGACGCACAACGGCCTTGGCAGGCAACCGCGAGATTTTCTAGTTGGCTCCGGCGTGATCCACGCCTCCGGGATGCCGGCTTCAGTCAGAATAAAAACGCTTTAACCGACCCGCAGCAACCGTCCGCTTTCATCGCGCAGCCAGGGGATGGCGGCTTGCATATGCGTGGTCAGCGTGCCGACAAGCGACCAAAATCGTGGCCCATGGTTCATATGCCGCAGATGCGCCACCTCGTGCGCCACCACATAATCTTGCACGAAATCCGGGGCCATCACCAGACGCCAAGAAAACGCCAGGGCGCCATCCCGCGCGCAACTACCCCAGCGCGTGCGCGTGTCCTTTACCAGAATACGGGCGGGCCGGCATTCGATTCGGGCCGCTTTCTCCATCGCCAGCAGGCTCAGCCGCTGGCGCGCTTCCTGGTGCAGCAGGTCCAGCACCCGACGGCGCAGGAATTCTGGTGCCCCGGCGACATGGATTTCTGGCTGCTCCGTCCCCGCCGCCACCCAGGCGCCGCCCCTTGCCTGGGGCTGGTGGCGAATCCGATGCGCCACGCCGGCCAGTGGCACCATGGCCCCGTCCGCCAGCGCCAGGGCCTCGGGCAGCGCGGCCAGCCGGTCGGAGACCCAATGCGCGTGATCCATCAGCAGCGCCATGCCGGCATGGCGTGCCGCGCGCATCGGCAGGGTGACGACGACCGCGCCGGATTGCGGATCGATGCGCAGCGAGACCCGACGCGCGCGCGCGCTGCGCCGCCATTGGATCCAGGCCGGCCCGCCTGGCAGCAGCATCATTTCCGCAGGCAAGTCATTCATACTCCGAGCATGCCCCTGCGGTGGGATTCGTCAATCTTTGATGATGGATCAGCTAGACCGGCACCTCCCCCCCGCACTCACAGTCGGTCACCCAACGAACTTATACCGCTGTGGATGACCGGGTGGGGGTGTGGGGGGAAGGTGCCGGCTCAAACTAAACCACTATCCAGTCTTTCTCTCCCCCGTTCCTACCGCCGCGCCGCGCGGGCTTGCTGCACCGCCTGCTGCAATTCGGCCAGACCCACTGCGCCGGGGATCATCATATCGCCAATCACCAGGGCCGGTGTACCCTGGATGCCGAGCTGCGCCGCGAGCGCCAGATTGGCCTTGATCCGCACTGCTACCGCGGGACTTTCCATCTCCCGCGCCAGCCGCTCGCCATCCAGGCCGAGCCGCCGGGCGTCGGCGCGGATACTGTCCAAGGTCGGCGGCGCGGCCTGCGTCATCAGCGCGCCGCGCAATTTGCCGTAGCCGCCCTGGGCCTGCGCCGCTAGCAACGCCTGCGCGCCCAGCACGCTGGCGGCGCCCAGAATGGGCAGATCCTTCAGCACCAAGCGGATTTGCGGATCCGCTTGTAGCAACGCAGCTATCGTCGGCTGCAATTTCCGGCAATAGGTGCAGCGGACATCGACAAACTCCACCACGGTCACATCGCCATGCGGATTGCCGCCCACCGGGTCGGCGGGGTCCAACAGCTTCTCCCGCGCGGCAGCGATGGCAGCGCGCACGCCGTCTTCCTGGCGGCGCGTCTCATCGTTGCGCATCGCCTCGATCGCGTCGCGCAGGATGGACGGGTCGCGGCGCAGAGCATCACGGAGGGTCTCCACGATTGCCTCCCGCTGCGCCGGGCTGAATTCCGCCGCGCCCGCGCGGGCCAGGGTCAGCAGCAGACATACCCCTACAAGGAAGAGACCAAACCAACGAAAGCGCCTCGGGCGAAATATCATTTAGTTTGATTTTCCTTACTTCAGGACGTTAGCGATGTCCTCGGCGCGCAGCTTCGCCGGGCCCACTCGCAAATGTCTAGCGGCCTCGCGCGCGAAGCGGCGGGCCATCGGGATATTTCCATTAAGCATCGCTTGCTCGGCCAAAGCAAGATTGGCCTGCCCGATCTCGTTCACCAGACCCCATGCACGGCCCAGCAGGCGCCAAATCTCCGGGTCCTCACGGTCGCGGGCTAGGGCACTCTGCAATTCCGCGATAGCCGGGCGTACGGCCTGGGCGTCACCGCTCTCCAGCAGAGCATGCGCCATGGTCAGACGGATCAAGGGCTGTTCGGAACCGATGCGCAGAGCCGCGCGCAACGCGATCACCGCTTCCCGCGTGCGCCCGGTCTCAAACAGGAACTGGCCTTTCATCTCCAGCAGCCAGGGATTGCCAGGTAGCTCCACGATTAACCTGTCCAGCTCGCCCAGGCTGTTCGCCGCCCGCCCGGAGCGGTATTCGGCAATGGCGCGCGCATAGCGTGCCGGGGCGGCGCGCTCGGTGGCCGGATATTTTTGGAATACGCGTGCCGGCGCGTCCAAAAACCCGTCCAACTTCGCCTTCACCATCTGCAATTCGGTCTCGAACTCGGGCGGGAATGGCCGGTCGCGATAGGGGGAGCGCCCCACATATTCCGTCACGAACTCGATGCGATCACGGGTAAGCGGGTGCGATTGCAAATAAGGGTCCTGGCGGCCGACAGCGAGCAATTCCTGGTCCTTCAGCCGGTCGAACATGGCGAGCAGGCCTCTCCCGGACCAGTGATTCTGATCCAGCAGCGCCAGTCCGCCCTGATCGGCTCCGATCTCCTGGGCACGCGAATGCGAAAGATACTGGCGCATCGCCATGTTTTGACCACCCAGCATCACTGCCATACCGGCATCGGACTGACGCGCGCCGATGCCGGCGGCGACACCGATCAGCGCGGAAGCAATGGATTGCAACAAGGCCGCACGCATCTGTTCCGGCAGCTTCACCGGGTCCCCGTGCATGATATGCGCGGTCTCGTGCGCCAGCACGCCGATCACCTCGCCGGCGCCCCCAGCTTGCTGCAACAGCCCGGTATGGACATACATCCGGTTGCCGCTGGTGACGAAGGCGTTTATGGCACCATCCCGTAACACATGGATGCGCAGTAGCCCAGCATCCAGCCCGGCGGCCCGGTACAGGGGGGCAGCAAAGTTGCGGAGCAGGGTTTCGGTCTCGGCGTCGCGGATCAGCGAGATCCTGGGCCCGCCCTCCGCGGCCAACGCAGCCGGGATCGCCGGCAGCGAGACAAACGAAGCACAGAGGCAGGCGCGAATGACGGCGAGCAGGCTCACGAAAGGAACAGGCGGACGGCGTGGCGGGGCGCGAAACGGCATGGGGGCAATTATAAGGCGCCTGCGCCAGCTGCTGCTATGTTGCTGCGCACTGGCCCTGGTCGGTTGCGAAACCGCCAGCACGGTTGCCGGCAAAGTGCTGAGTAGTGACAGCAGGCCAGCCGAAGGTACGCCAGGCTATGTCCGAGGCTTTCTCGGCGCCGTGGTCGCGGATGAACCGCGCGCGGTCGTGACAGCGCGCGACATCCTCTCCGCCGGTGGCTCGGCGGCGGACGCGGCGGTGGCGCTGGGTTTCACGCTGTCCGTCACCTTGCCATCCCGCGCCGGGCTCGGCGCTGGCGGCGCCTGCCTGGCCTATGCGGCGAACAGGAAATCCTTAAATGGCGGGGCCCCGGAAGCCATCCTGTTCATGCCCGTGACCGCCGTGGGCGGCGGCGCGCGCGGTGATCGGCCGGCCGCGGTGCCGATGCTGGCGCGCGGCATGTTCGCCCTGCATGCCCGCTACGGCAAACGTCCGTTCGAGACCCTGATCGCCCCAGCCGAGCAGTTGGCCCGCTTCGGCACCCCGGTCTCGCGTGCTTTCATGCGCGATTTCATTCTGGTCACCACGCCCTTGCTGGTGGACCCGAACGCGCGCGCCATCTTCGCGCCCGGTGGGCAGCCAGTGCAGGAGGGCAGCCACCTGGTCCAGGCCGAGCTGGGCGTGACTCTGGGTCGATTGCGTGCGGCCGGCATTGGCGATCTCTATCAGGGCAGCCTCGGGCGGCGGCTGGCGGCGGTTTCCCCGGACGCTGGCGCGGCGGTCAGCCTCTCCGATCTGCGCGAGGCCCTCCCACGCACCAGCCCGCCGATCACCCTGCGCTACGGCAACGATGCCATCGCCTTCCTGCCACCCCCGGCCGATGGCGGGCTGGCGGCCGCGGCGGCGTTCCAGGTACTGGCCGGAAATCCGAGCGATGTTTTCGGCGCGCAAGACCGTGCCATGGCCACCGCCGCCGCCTGGCGCGCGCGCGGCGGCGATCCGACGGCCTTGCTAGGCGAACGCCTGCCGCCCGGGAACTTACCGCCGTTGCCGGCCTCCACCAGCTTCACCACGCTCGACAAGGACGGCAACGCGGTCAGCTGCGCGATCACCATGGGTAACTTGTTCGGCACCGGGCGCATGGCGCCGGGCATGGGCTTCCTGCTAGCCGCCGCGCCGGATGCGACGACACCACCGCTGCTAGCGGCCGCGCTGGCTTATAACGATCGCCTGCACGCCTTCCGTGCCGCTGTCGGCGGTTCCGGCCAGTCCGGCGCCGCCAGCGCCGTGGCGGTGGCGATGATGAACACCCTGCGCACGCAGACCCCGATGGCGGCGGAGGTGCCGGAACCCGGGCGCGCCAATGTCATCACCTGCGGTAGCTATATGCCGGATGCCGCACGCTCCTGCGCCTGGGCCACCGATCCGCGCGGCAGCGGACTGGCGCAAGGCAGTAACTGACGATGGGGCGCACCTGATGGCAGGGATCAAGCCCATGGGAATCAAGATCGGCAAGGGTGCCTTCGCGCCGCCCTTCATCGTCATGGACGTGATCACCGCGGCCAATGCCCGCCAGGCCGCACTACCGGCTGGCGCGCCGCATGTCATCCGCATGGAGGTGGGCCAGCCCAGCACCGGCGCGCCCGCCGCCGCCGCCGCCGCCGCCGCCGCCGCCCTACGCGACGGATCGCCGATGGGCTATACGGAAGCGTTCGGGCGCGCCTCCCTACGTCAGCGCATTGCCGGGCATTACAAGGCCTGGTACGGCCTCGACATGGAGATGGCGCGCGTCGCTGTCACGATGGGGGCCTCAGGCGCGTTTTCTCTGGCCTTCCTCGCCGCCTTCGATCCCGGTGACCTTGTGGCCACGGCGAGCCCATTCTATCCGCCGTATGTGAACATCCTGACCGCGCTCGGCATGACCCCCGTGCTGATGGAGGTCGGCCCGGAAACCCGTTTCCAGCCGAGCGTGGCCATTCTGGAAAAGCTTGATCCCCGCCCACAGGGCCTCATCGTCGCCAGCCCCTGCAATCCAGCCGGGACGATGCTGCACCCAGACGAACTGGCCGCCATCGCGCGCTGGTGCCACTCGCACGATGTGCGCCTAATCAGCGACGAGATCTATCACGGCCTGAACTACGACAGCCCCATCGCGACCGCCGCCGCGTTCAGCCCGTCGGCCATCGTGATCAATAGCTTTTCAAAATATTTTTCCATGACCGGCTGGCGCATTGGGTGGTTGGCGCTGCCCGAGGATCTGGTGCGCCCGGTGGAATGCCTGGCGCAAAATTTCTTCATCAGCGCGCCGCACATCTCCCAGATCGCCGCCGAGGCGGCGTTCGATTGCCAGGACGAGCTACAGGCCAATATCGCCCGCTATCGGCGTGCGCGCGATCACCTGCTGACAGCCTTACCCGCGGCAGGATTTCCGAGCCTGAGCCCGGCGGAGGGGGCTTTTTACCTCTATGCCGATGTCTCTGACCGTACTAATGACAGTTCGGCGTTCTGCGCGCGGATGCTGGCGGAGACGGGGGTGGCGGCGACGCCGGGCCTAGATTTCGACCGAGCGCGCGGCAATCGTTTTGTTCGTTTCAGCTATTGCGGCCCGGAGGCTGATATGCGCGAAGCAGCGGCCCGGCTTGCTAATTGGCAATGACCGGCAAAACGGCTGGAGGTTATTTGCATGCAAACATATCCTGATTCGATAGAGACTCCCCGCCTGTTGCGCGATACCCCCCGATATCGCGCCGCGTGGGCCGGGCAGGTGGGCGGGATCAGGCCAGCTTGAGGTCTGTTGCCGCCGACTTGCCGCGCTCCATGGTAATCTCGTAGCTCACCTGCTGCCCGTCATTCAGGCCTTTCAGCCCGGCGGCATGCACCGCGGTAATATGGACAAACACATCCTTGCCGCCATCCTGCGGCATGATGAACCCGAAACCCTTGGTGGCGTTAAACCACTTGACCGTGCCAATGGCCATTGTCGTCTTCTCCCCTTCGATCGTCACGTCAGGCTGAAACACAAGCGGACCGCAGGTCGCCCTGCTGCCCGCTGCATTCCAAGTAATCGATCTCCCACCCCAGCCCGGTTTCCCGGAACGACGCGAATGGAAGATCGATGAAGTTGTCTCATAGACGCTGTCAGAATTCTGGTTGGCGAAAGCTCAGGCGAGCTTCAGGTTGGTCGCGGCGGCCTTGCCACGTTCCATCACCACTTCGTAGCTGACATTTTGGCCTTCATTAAGGCCTCGCAGGCCGGCAGCCTGCACGGCAGTGATGTGCACAAACACATCCTTGCCGCCATCTTGCGGCATGATGAAGCCAAAGCCCTTGGTGGTATTAAACCACTTAACAGTTCCGGTAGCCATTGCTTGAGTCGTCTCTCTGTCAGATGCGCCCACCCCAGTGGCGGAACGCGGTGGACAACCGGGCCTTTGGACGTCTTAGAGAGCACCCGAGCAGACAGACGGAAGCAACTCAATGTAAGCCAAATAGCGATTGCTACGGTAGTGGGCGCAGAAACATACGCCTATGTCAACGAGAGTCTCTTGACATTTGGAATGCTATCACCCCCTGCACGCCGATTCGATACCGCGATGATGCCGCGCTCAGCCTGCCGTGGGGGCGAGCAAAAAGGGGCGGGTCTTGCGACCCGCCCCCCTGTTCGCGAGCCGGCCTTGGGCCGATGGATCAGAAATCCATCCCGCCCATGCCGCCCATGCCGCCATCGCCGCCGCCCATTGGCGAGGCCTTACGCTCCGGCCTTTCGGCCACCATGGCTTCGGTGGTTACCAGCAGGCCGGCAACCGAGGCCGCGTCCTGCAGGGCGGTACGCACCACCTTAGTGGGGTCGATGATGCCAGCCTTCACCAGGTCCTTGAACTCCCCGCTCTGGGCGTCGAAACCCCAGTTATACTCGTCCCTGTCCAAGGTCTTGCCGGAAATCACGGCACCATCTTCGCCGGCATTCTCGGCGATTTGACGCAGCGGGGCCTGCAACGCCTTGCGCACGATCTCGATGCCGAAGCGCTGGTCATCGTTATCGGCCTTCAGCTTGGCGAGGCCCACCGAGGCGCGGACCAGGGCAACACCGCCACCCGGCACGATACCTTCCTCGACCGCCGCGCGCGTCGCATGCAGCGCGTCGTCCACGCGATCCTTGCGCTCCTTCACTTCCACTTCGGTGGAACCACCGACGCGGATGACGGCCACGCCGCCGGCCAGCTTCGCCAGCCGTTCCTGCAGCTTCTCGCGGTCGTAGTCGGAGGTGGTTTCCTCCACCTGCGCCCGGATCTGCGCACAACGGCCCTGGATGTCGGCCTTCTTGCCGGCGCCTTCGATGATCGTGGAGTTCTCCTTCTCGATCAGCACCTTTTTGGCCTTGCCGAGCATGGCAAGCGTCACCGATTCCAGCTTAATACCCAGATCGGCGCTGATCACCTGGCCGCCAGTCAGGACGGCGATATCTTCCAGCATTGCCTTGCGGCGATCGCCGAAGCCCGGCGCCTTCACGGCGGCGACCTTCAGACCACCACGCAGCTTGTTCACCACCAGGGTCGCCAGGGCTTCGCCCTCGACGTCCTCGGCGATGATCAGTAGCGGCTTGCCGGATTGCACGATGGATTCGAGCAGCGGGAGCATCGGCTGCAGGCCAGACAGCTTCGCCTCATGGATCAGGATGTAGGGCTGGTCCAGATCACAAATCATCTTTTCGGCATTGGTGATGAAATACGGCGAGCTATAGCCACGGTCGAACTGCATGCCCTCGACGACGTCGAGCTCGGTCTGGATGCCCTTGGCTTCCTCAACCGTGATGACACCCTCGTTGCCGACCTTCTGCATGGCTTCGGAGATCATCTTGCCGATCTCGGTCTCTCCATTGGCGGCCAGCGAGCCAACCTGGGCGATTTCGCCTGGTGTTGTGATCTTGCGGGTCTTCTTCTTCAGTTCCTCGACCACGGCAGTCACCGCCCTGTCGATACCGCGCTTCAGGTCCATCGGGTTCATGCCGGCGGCGACGGCCTTGGCGCCCTCGCGCACGATGGCCTGCGCCAGCACGGTGGCCGTGGTGGTGCCGTCACCCGCGACGTCGTTGGTCTTCGAGGCCACTTCGCGCAGCATCTGGGCGCCCATATTCTCGAATTTGTCGGCAAGTTCGATTTCCTTGGCGACAGTGACGCCGTCCTTGGTGATGCGGGGGGCACCAAAGCTCTTGTCGAGTATCACGTTGCGGCCCTTCGGGCCCAATGTCACCTTCACCGCGTCAGCGAGGATATCGACGCCGCGCAGCATGCGCGCTCGGGCCTCACCGCCGAATTTCACGTCCTTGGCAGCCATGTTTTCTAATTCCTTATATGTCTGAGTGTCGTCCGATCAGTCCGCAGACGCGGTGGATCAGGCGGCCTTCTTCTTGCGGGCTGGGGTTCCCTCGATGATGCCCATGATGTCGGACTCCTTCATAATCAGGAGTTCCTCGCCATCGATCTTCACCTCGGTACCGGACCATTTGCCGAACAGGATACGATCGCCAGCGTTTACGTCGAGGGCGACGATCTGGCCGGCTTCGTTGCGGGCGCCGGGACCAGCAGCGATAACCTCGCCCTCCATCGGCTTTTCCTGCGCCGTGTCGGGAATAATGATGCCGCCCGTGGTCTTTTCCTCGGCGTTCAGCCGACGGACCACGACCCGGTCATGCAGAGGACGGAATTTCATCCGGTTAGCTCCATGCTAGAGTTGTGCGGCCTCGCGGCCGCTTGGTTTGCGATGACACCCTCGCGGGTGGTGAATTGATGGCGTTAACAAATATGCCACAGGTGGAACCCGCTTTTGGTCGGGCTGCGCTGCTAGCACTCTCTAGTGTAGAGTGCTAGCGATCTAGGCGCGGTGGCGGCGAGAGTCAAGCAATCTGGCAGCACTTTCGGAGGGTGAGTCATAATATATTGAAAAATAATGTTTTTTTCAGATTTACCGCCATCCATACCAGCATGACACCATTGTGACAGCGAGAGGAAAGGCTCCGCGCGATGCTCTTGCTGAAACAACTGTAGGACTACCGGTTGACCACGGCGGAGATCCTCTGCCGCCTGCCCGATCGTCCCGATGTTCTGCAAACCTATGTCTGGCAGGATTTTGATCGCGCGCCGAAATTTCCCGCGCTGTGCAAATTTCTTGATTTCTGGAACCAGAAACTGGATGGCAAGGTGCATTCGGTGCACGCCGCCTTGGCGCAACTGGTCAAGCCACCGCAATATTGCGCGCCCGGCGCCTTCATAACCCTGCATTGACCGCCATGGCCCGGTGACGTCGATACAGCCACAGGCCCAGAGCCGCCGAAGCCGCAAATAGCAAGCCGGCAAGCGTGATTTTCTGCCAGCCCGCCACCCGCGCGCCGCTGCCCAGCAGGACAAATACCAGGGTCTGCGGCACATAGCCCAGCGCGGAGGCCACCAGAAACGACCCCGCCCGCACGGACGACGCCCCACCCAGCAGGCTAAACGCCAGGTTATTGCCGACCGGTAGCAGGCGGATGATCAAGGTGATGGAGAAGGGATGCCCGGCGAATAGGGCCTCCAGCCGCGCCAGCCGCCCACGCACCCGCGCCCGTGCCCAATCGCGCGCCACAATGCGGGCCCAAAAAAAATCCATCGTGCAGCCAAGAGTTTGAGCGATGGTCGCGATAACCAGTGCCAACCCCAACCAAGCGTTGGCAAATGCCTCACCGCCAAATGCTTCGCCGCCAAGCGCATAGCCAGCGGCAAAACCTGTTGCCTGTCGCGGCACTCCGCTGGCGCAGGCGGCCGCGGCCAGCAGCACGAAGACCACCCCACCCCACGGTCCCTGGCCGATCACCAGCCGGTCGATCAGCTCAGCCTCCAACCCGCCCGAAAAAGTTCGCAGCGCCAATCCCGCGCCCAACAGCCCCAGCAAGAGCAGCCCCAGACGGAAAATCGCCTTACCGGGCATGTCTTGACTTTCGCTCACACGTTGTTTCCAAGCTTCTCCAGCTCCGGCCGGTGACCCCGCCGCTGCAGCCAGGCCACGCCAATGAGGTCGAAAATTCCTACCCAAAGCCGGTCCAGCGTGCCGTAGTTGGATTTTCCGCGGCTGCGCGGGCGATGGTTGACCGGCACCGACACCACCCGCCCGCCGGCGCGAATGAAGAGCGCCGGCAGATAGCGATGCATATGGTCGAAGCGCGGTAGATCGAGAAAGGCGACGCGGGGAAACACTTTCAGCCCACAACCCGTGTCGGGGGTGGCGTCGCGTAGCAGCCAGGCACGGATGGCATTGGCCAGGCGCGAAGCAATCCGCTTGACCGATCCATCGCGACGGGTGGTACGATGCCCCGCAATCAGGATAGGCCCGCCCCCCTTGGCATCCTCGGCCCGCGCACGCGCGAGAAGGACGGGGATATCGGCCGGGTCGTTTTGCCCGTCGCCGTCCAGGGTGGCGATCCAGTTCCCGCGCGCCGCCTTTACCCCGGTCGCCACCGCAGCGCTTTGTCCGCAGCTGACGCGGTGGCGGTGGTGGAACAGCAGCCCATCCGCCGGCGCGGTGGGGTTCTGGGTCGCCGCCTCCGCCAGTCGGGCTGGCGTGTCGTCGGCGCTGCCGTCGTCCACATAGACGATTTCATGTGCCTCCCCCGCCAGCGCGGCACGGATTTCCGCGATCAGGGGCAGAATGTTCGGCCCCTCATTGCGCACCGGCACGATGACCGAGACGAGTGGCGTGGAGGATGGAGTGGGGGCCTCGCTGTGCATAATCCGCCGCCCGTTACACCCGGGGTGGCATAGCGGCAAGCCAGTGCGGGCCGGTGACGGGCTTAAACTGATCCGCTACCAATGCGCCGCATTGGCGTTGCGTCACCGAGGAAGGACACGTGTGCGGCAACAATGCGCCAACCCAGATCCGTACGAACCCATGTATGGCTTTGCCGACCCAACCTTGTCTGTCCATGCCGTCTGAATTCACAATTCGCGGTGCCGAAATCGCGCCCATAGGTCACGATCCATATCTTGAGGAGATCGCGCCCAACGACGAAGCTCGGGTCGCGACCGGCGCGGAATTCCGCGATCTGATCCTGGCCATAAAGCTGTTCGCCCACGCCATAACGCAGCACATGAGGGCTGGCCCAGAACAGCTCGTCCAGGGTGGCGACATCGTTGCTGTTCAACGCGGCTTCATAGCGATGAAACGCGGCAGTAACCTCTGCCACGACGTCTGGGATACTGGTATCGAGGCTCACGCTGGCGTTAACCTCGCGACCGGCGTGGTGCACACACCGACGCGTTCCAGCCAGGCGGCAGCGGGCTTTGAGCCCATCCAGCCGTGGATGCAACAACCATTGCTACACGCAGCGCTGCTGCCTTCACCTAGATTCCTATGGTGTCTACTGTGGACCCTTCTTAAGGCCCTAATTCGTCGGCTGCGCGCGCACCAGGCCACCGGGCAGCGCGCCGGTGGCGACGCCGTTGCGATAGGTGATCTGGCCGGCCTTGATGGTGGCAGCGTAGCCACGTGCTTTTTGCATCAGCCGCCGGCCGCCGGCGGGCAGGTCCACCACCATCTCCGGGCGCTGCAATTCCAGCTTTTCGAAATCAATGATGTTGATATCGGCTTTCATGCCCGCCGCGATCAGCCCGCGATCGTGTAGCCCGGCGAACAAGGCCGGTTCGCGCGTCTGGCGGCGCACGAGATGGGCAAGGGGGAACTTGTCCGCTCCGCGATCACGGCCCCAGTAGCTGAACAGGAAGGTCGGGAAGGACGCGTCGGAGATGAACGCCACATGCGCGCCACCATCGGACAGGCCAGGCAGTACATGCTCGCGCCCATACATCGTCTTCACCGCTTCCAGGTCGTAATTGGCGTAGTTCACCAGGCAGGCGAAGATAAAATTCTTGCCGTCCGCTTCCACCAGCAGGTCATAGGCAACTTCTGGCGCCGTGCGACCTTCGCGCGCGGCGATCGCCTCCAGGCTTTCGTCGCGCGAGGGCGTATAGTTCAGCGGATCGGAGAAGCGGAACATGCGCGCATAGCCGATACGGTTCAGCAGCGACCAGGTGTTCAGCTCCGTCGGATCGTCGGCCAGTATTTTTTTCCGGGTTTCCGGATCGCGCATGGCGGCAACACGTTCTTCCAAGGGTAAATCCGCGATGGCGCGGTAGGTGCGCGTGCCGGCAAACGGGTTCTGGCTGCCGGTCAGGCCGAGCAGCGCGCCGATCGGGCGTGGCGGCACGACGCAGCGAATGGGCAAACCGTCCTTGTATGCGGTGGTGGAAAGCTCTAGCAGATCCTTCCATGCCTCCGTCCGGTCATGGCGCTGGTTCAGCGAGAAGACCAGAGGGCGGCCGCAGGCTTCCATCACCCGGCGCACCATGGCGAATTCGGTGGCGGGGTCGGGCGTGTTCCAGTCCGAGGTCATTTCGATGAAGCCGGCGCCGGCATCCTTCAACCCGAGCGCGATGCCAGTCAGTTCGGATTCCTGCGCCCGCAGCATCGGCATCAGATCACCGGCCAGCGTCTTGTGGGAAATGGTGCGCGAGGTGGAGAAGCCGAAAGCCCCGGCACGCACAGCCTCCGCCGTGATCTCGCGCATGCGGGCGATATCTTCCTGGTTCGCGTCTTCCAGCTTCAGCGCGCGTTCGCCCATCACATAGACCCGCAGCGGACCGTGCGGAACGAGGGCGCAGAAATCGATATCGTGCTTGCGCCGCTCCAACGCCGAAAGATATTCCGGATAGGTTTCCCACTGCCAGTCCAGCCCTTCATTAAGGCAGGGGCCCGGCAGGTCTTCCACGCCCTCCATCAAAGCGATGACGGCATCACGGTCGCCCGGTTTGCAGGGGGCGAAGCCAACGCCGCAATTGCCCATCACCAGGGTGGTGACGCCGTGCCATGAAGAGGGGGCAAGATGCGAATCCCACACCACCTGGCCATCATAATGCGTGTGGATATCGACGAAGCCGGGGGTGACGGAAAGGCCCTTGGCGTCGATTTCTTCCTTGCCTGAGCCCGCAACCTGTCCGACCGCGCTGATCTTGCCGGCGTCGATGGCGACATCGGCGATGAAGGGCGTACCGCCGGAGCCGTCCAGGACGGTGCCGTTGCGGATGACGAGGTCATGAGCTTGGGACATGAGCCGGGCTCCTTAAAGTGATTTACCTATAATTATGCAACATGGGTGTCGATTTAGCAAGACTATCGCACCAAAAGGCCAGGTCCACACCCCCCGGTCCACACCCCCGTGGGGCGGGTTGTAATTAGCTTCCAGTCGCCACCAAATCTGAGCGTACCTGGAACACTCAAGCACCCTCGGCGCATAGTGCGGGCACTACCTACAGCGCCCCAACGCTAGCTAGCCAGCGCGAAACCATACCAACCCCGGGGCGATGGCGGGTGCCGGGTCCGCCTATTCCGTGCCTCACAAAGCTGCGGACCTAGCAAATATCTTTAGGAAGCGGGCGAGGCCGTCGTACAATACATTGATTTATATGGTGCCGGGTGAGGGATTTGAACCCCCGACCTTCGGTTTACAAAACCGCTGCACTACCACTGTGCTAACCCGGCGCCGGTGCGGACTTTGGTGCCGGGTGCTCTATAGCGCAGGGGGCTGGATGATCCAACTGAATGACTCGGGTCTGATGACCGGTGTTTAATGATTTGGTGCGGTGCGGGTCATCCTAGCTGGACCATGGTGAGGGGTCGCAACTTTCATGAAGCGTAGATGCCATGCACGAACCCAGGCCCTGCCCCTGTCTGCTGACCCGCCTGGCCCTGGCGCTGGTGTTGCTGGGTGGGCTGGCGCTGGGGAAATTCACGCCTACCCATCCCAGCCTCGCCGCCGATGGGCAGGCGGGGATCGGCCAATCAGGTGTTGGGCTCGCAGTTCATTCGCGCTAACTCCTATTCCGGATATCTCCAGGGCTTGGGCTGCGGGGCACTTTCGTCGATCGTCCATTGCGGCAGCGAAAGCCCAGGCGAAAGGTCGTTAAACACCATGCGCACGCGGGTGCCGATGCCGACGCGCGCGACCTGGTCAGGCGGTGCCAACTGGCCGTCCGCGGTGACGAGATTGGCCACCACGCGCAATGCGTCATGTTCGGTCGGCGCGCCTTTTTGCGTGTCCAGATCGACCAGCAGGATCAGATAGGGCGTCTGCTTCTGGAATTGCGGTTGGATGCCGTGATGTACTTCCCCGTATGAATGCACCGCTCCCTTGCCTTCCACCGGAACCCAGGTGGAATCCAGGCAGGTGCAGAACGGACAGGCGGTGGTTGGCGGATAGCGCAACAATTTGCAATCGTCGCAGCGTTGCAAATGAAAGTCGTGCTTCGTGCAATGGTCGAAATAGGCGATGTTCTCGATATCGAGATCATCAACCGTCAGGTTCATCCCTAGATGGGTGCCTTGTAATGCCATGGTTCAAGCCCTCCGCATGATCATGGAAGATCCCGTGCCGGGCATGGCCCAGCCGAGATTGGCGCTGAGTTGGACATCTTTTACCTGGCGGCAGCCGCCTTCACGATAATCGTAGGTGTGCTGGCGCTTGCCATCCGGGCCAATCGGGCAGCTATCGTCCACATCGTGGCGCAGTTGCCGCACGTTCTCGATCACCATGGCAATGCCGTGCGTATAGCCCTCGCACAGATGCCCGCCAGACGTGTTGTTGGGGCGCCGCCCGCCCAGGCGGATGGTGCCATCTGACACGTAGGTCGGTCCCTCACCCTTTTTACAAAATCCGTAATCTTCCAGTTGTAACATGGTGGTGAAAGTAAACGCGTCGTAGGAGCCCGTGATATCGATATCTTCCGGTTTCACATCCGCGTTCGGGAACAGGATATCTTTCGCATAATGGCCTGCAACGGTGGAGATTGGGCCGTGCTGGTAATGCATGTCGATGCGCGGTTTGCAACAGCGCCCGACCACGGAACGGATCAGAACCGGATGATGCTTGCAATCGCGCGCCCGATCGGCGCTGGTGACGATGATGCAGTTGCCATTATCAGTTTCGACGCAGCAATCCAGCAAATGTAGAGGCTTGCAGATCATCCGCGAATTTAGCACATCGTCCACCGTCATGCGCTTTTTATACAGCGCCTTCGGATTATTGGATGCGTGCTCGGAGTGGATGACCTTTACCATCGCCACCTGCTCCGGCTTCGTGCCGTAATCATGCATGTGGCGCATGAAAGTGGGGGCAAACATTTGCCCCGCCGATTGCCAGCCATAGGCTCGCGCGTGCAATTGATCGCCGTTGATCGGCGCTGCGGAACGTGCCCCGGTGCCGCCGATGCGAACCTGGGAAAATCCGTTCATGGCGCGATAGATAGCCACGGTCTTGCATAAGCCAGCCTCGATCACGCCGATGGCGATACCGACCAAAGCTTCCGTGGAAGACCCACCGCCATGTACATCCATGTAAAAATTCAGACGAATCCCAAGGTCGCCAGCCATAAATGTGGAGAAGGTGGAGTCATTACCGGAATAGGAGAGCATGCCGTCGATATCACCAGGCTTCAGCCCGGCATCGTTCATAGCCGCTCGGATCGCCTGCACGCCGAGCGCGCGGGTAGTACGGCCGGAGCCGTTGCCGCGCATGTATTCCGTCTCGCCCACACCGACGATGGCGTATTTATCGGCGAGATGCTTGGGGGATGTTGCATCCAGATCTATTGCCGTCACGGCTTTTTTTCTCCTGTTTTGATGCTTGATAGCCCAATCATTATCAGCCCACGAAGGCGCCGCCATTCACGTCCAGGATGGCGCCGGAAAAATAACTAGCCGCCGGGGTGCAGAGGAAGGCGATGGGCCAGGCGAGTTCCTCCGCCTGGCCCATGCGCTTCATCGGCGTGAGCTCGGCGATGGTGGAGTTGCGCGTCATCGCGGTCTGCACCGGCCCCGGCGCCACCGCGTTCACCAGCACGCCCTTGGTCACGGCATTGCGAGACAGCCACTTCACCAACGCATGCACCGCGCCCTTCGATGCCGAATAATCGGGTGGCGTCGCCAGCGACGTGCCGCCGCTGCGCCCAGCGACCGAGCCCACCAGCACCACCGCGCCACCACCCAGCGGAGCCATGTGATCGATGCAGGCCGCAGTCAGATTCAGCGGCACGCGTACATTCACATCCATCACGCGATGAAAACGCTCATGCCAGTTCGGGTCCTCCCGCCAGTCGCGGCCATCCAGGATGCCGGCGCAATGGGCGGCGGCATGCACCCGCCCGCCACCCAGCAATTGGGCTATGAAGGAATCCGAGGTCAGATCGCCCTGCGCCTCGGTCGCCGTGGCGCCCAATGCCCGCACCTCCGCCAAGGTTTCCGCCATGCCGGCGCGGTCGGTCAGGAGCAGCTCGGCACCCAATTGCGCCAGCACCGAAGCAGTGGCGCGGCCAATGCCGCTGGCAGCGCCGGTGACCAGTACGCGCTTGCCCTGCATGTTCATGGCGGGGGGTAAGGGGATGCTCATGGTGATTTCCTCCGTCGCATTCGTTCTTTTGGTCGTACGTCAGTTCAAATCCGGCACCGGCCCGCATTCCCGCCCGGCTCACCCAATGAGCATACGCTGCTGTAGGTGGCCGGGTGGGAATGCGGGTCGGTGCCGATCTAACTGAGCCATTACACCGTACTCTGGCATGAGCCTCGCCCGGGCGCTATCCTACCAGGAAATTTTCGGGAGAGACCAGCATGACCCTCTACATCCGCGCCATCGATGCCAACCGCCCGAGCTTCGCCGGGGGGGTTTCCGGCGTTAACATCGCGCAGGGTGTGAATGCCGGTGATGCCGCCGCGATCGAGAAGGCGATGGACCATTACGCCGTGCTGGTGTTTCACGACCAGCGCATGGATGACGCTCAGCAATTCGCCTTTTCGCAAAATTTTGGGCCGATGGAGAAGGCAACCGGCGATATCGCCAATGGTGCGGAACGCCGACTCAGCATGGATATCAACGATATTTCCAACCTCGATAAGAACGGTAATATTTTAGCGCGCGATGACCGGCGGCGGTTGTTTAACCTGGGCAACCAGCTTTGGCATTCTGACAGTTCGTTCAAGGTGACGCCGGCGAAATACTCCTTGCTTTCCGCGCGGGTCATCCCTAGCGGGGGAGGGAATACGGAATTCGCTGATATGCGCGCGGCCTGGGATGCGCTGGATCCGGCGTTGCAGGCGGAATGCAAACCACTAGTGTGCGAGCATAGCCAGATTTTTTCCCGCTCCACCCTCGGCTTCACCGATTTCACCGAGGAGGAGCAGATCAAATACGCGCCGGTCATGCAGCGTTTGGTGCGCCGCCATGCCAAGTCAGAGCGAATATCGCTGTATCTGGCGTCGCATGCCGGGGCGATCCAGGGCTGGCCGGTACCAGAGGCCCGCGCGTTCCTCCGCGATCTGAACGAGCATGCAACGCAACGGCAATTCGTCTATGCGCATGTCTGGCGCCAACATGACCTGGTGATGTGGGATAATCGCTGCACCATGCATCGGGCACGACGCTACAATTATACGCAAGTGCGCGACATGCATCGCACGACGGTGGCCGATAGCGCGTCCTCCCTGATGCAGGCAGCGGCCTGAACTATGGCCAACGACCGAGTTGCCCCCCATATTTCCTCGGGCATGATCGATTGCCATTTCCACGCCTTTGGCGATATCCGCCAGTTTCCGATCCAGCCGACGGCCACCTATACGCCGCGCATTTCCTCGCTCGCCGAACATACCTCCACCTTTGGCCCACACGGGATGACACGCCGCGTGATCGTCGCGGCGAGCTGTTATGGCACCGACAATTCCTGCCACCTCGCCGCGCTGGCGGATGAGGGCGCAAAAGGCCGTGCCATTGTCTCCATCAACAGCGCCACGTCGGATGCCAGTCTCGCCGCCATGACCAGGGCGGGCGCGCGCGGGGCGCGGTTCAATACGCTCAGCCCCGGCGCGATGGGTTTTGCTGAGTTGTTCGCCAATACGGCTCGGATGCGGGCCCAAGATTGGCATGCGGAGCTATATACCACGGCGGAAAAACTTGCCCCCGTATTCGATCAGTTGATGGCGACCGAGCTAGATATCGTTGTCGCCCATTACGCCGAACTGGAACCGGCGGACGGATTGAACCAGTCGGCCGTCCGCATGATGGACCGGCTGCTGGAATCAGGGCGCGGCTGGCTGAAACTCTCTGCCCCCTACCGCGTCAGCAGCGTACCGGGCTTTTTGGACCTGGAACCCTACGTGCGGCATTTTCTCGACGTGCGCGGCGATCGGATGGTCTGGGGCTCCGACTGGCCCTACATCCGTCACGAGGATAAACTGGGAAACTGGGATCCGATGCAGCCGCTAGCCGGATGGATGGGGCCGGCGCAGACGCAGGCCGTATATTGGGACAATCCCGCACTGCTATATGGGATCAGCGGCTAGAGCCTTTGTTTGAGCAAGCAACTTTACCCTGCCAGATGATTCCATCTGGCAGGATGTTGCTCCAGGCTGTTCGGAAAGGGTTGCATCGGAATGCGACAAACTCACGCCTCCGTCTGTCCACACGATTGTCCTTCGACTTGCGCGCTGGATGTGGAGGTTCTGGACGGCGGGAGTATCGGCGCCGTGCGCGGGGCAAATAATTCCTATACCGCCGGGGTGATCTGCGCAAAGGTTTCACGCTATGCTGAGCGTATCCATCACCCCGATCGCCTAACCCAACCGTTGCTGCGCGACGGGCCGAAGGGGAGCGGAAAATTTCGGAAAATTTCTTGGGATGATGCGTTAGACCAGGTCGCAGAGAAATTTTCCGCGATCGCCGCGCGACATGATCCGACCGCAATTTGGCCCTATTACTTTGCCGGCACAATGGGGTTGGTACAGCGCGACGGGATCAACCGGTTGCGCCATGTGCAAAAATATTCACGTCAACATGTCTCGATCTGTACCACGGTGTGCGAATCGGGCTGGATGGTTGGCACGGGGATTCAACGCGGCCTAGACCCGCGGGAGATGGCGGCGGCCGACCTGATCGTCGTTTGGGGCGGCAATCCGGTGGCAACCCAGGTCAATGTGATGACACACATCGCGCGGGCGCGGAAGCAGCGCGGCGCGAAGCTGGTGGTGATCGATCCCTATCGCACCGGCACCGCGGAGGTGGCAGATATGCATCTGCCGATCCGGCCAGGCACCGATGGCGCGCTGGCTTGCGCGGTGATGCATGTTGCGTTTCGCGACGGCTATACCGATCGCGCCTATATGCAAAAATACACAGATTTTCCGGCCGGGCTGGAGGCGCATCTGGCGGCACGGGGGCCGGACTGGGCCGCCGGCATCACCGGGCTGTCGGTTGCGGATATCGAAAATTTCGCCCGGCTCTATGGCATGACGCGGCGGAGTTTTCTCCGGCTCGGTTATGGCTTCGCGCGATCGCGCAACGGGCCAGTGAATATGCATGCGGTATCCTGCCTGCCGGCCGTGACTGGCGCGTGGCAGCATGAAGGTGGCGGCGCGCTGTGGTCCAATCGCGGCATGTATGGCTGGGATAAGACGCTGATCGAAGGTCTTGATTGCGTAAACCCGCGCATCCGCGCGCTGGATATGAGCCGCGTGGGCGCGGTGCTGACGGGCGATCGGCGCGATTTGGGCGATGGGCCGGCGGTGCACGCCATGCTTATTCAAAATACCAACCCCGTCGCGGTGGCTCCGAATTCCAATCTGGTGCGCCAGGGATTTCTGCGCGACGATCTTTTTGTCTGCGTACAGGAACAGTTCATGACCGAGACGGCCCAACTGGCCGATATTGTTTTGCCGGCGACGATGTTTTTGGAGCATGACGATCTTTATCAGGCCGGTGGGCATAGCCATGTGCAGATCGGAGCCAAACTGATCGAGCCACCTGGGAAATGCCGATCCAACCATGACATGCTGTGCGATCTAGCGCGGCGCCTGGGGGCGTGCCATCCGGGGTTCGAAATTACGGCGATGGAATTGATCGAGGCAACCCTCAAAGAATCGGGCTATCCGGATGTTGCCTCGATTCAGGCCAAGCGTTGGCATGACGCGATGCCGGATTTCTCCGAGACGCATTTTCTCAATGGCTTCAAGACGCCGGACAAGAAATTCCATTTTTCGCCCAAGTGGGCGCGTATGGGGCCACATCACGCCGGCATGCCGGAACTACCGGACCATTTTCCAATTCACGACGCGGCAACGGAAGAGATGCCGTACCGGATGGTCACCGCGCCAGCCCGGCAATTCCTCAACACGAGCTTTACCGAGACTGCTTCCTCGCGCCGGCGCGAAGGCCGGCCCACCGTGCTGCTCCATCCCGACGATGCTGCGCGACACGGCATCGTCGATGGGCAGAAAATTCGCCTCGGCAATGTACGCGGCGAAGTGATTTTGCACGTTAGACTCGCCACCGGGCAGCAGCCCGGTGTGCTGATCGTCGAAAGCGTCTGGCCAAACGCGGCATTCGAAGGCGGCATCGGAATCAACGCGCTGACATCGGACGAGCCCGCCTTACCCAATGGGGGCGCGGTGTTTCATGACACGGCGGTGTGGATGCGGGCGGTGGGGTGAAGAAAGAGAAGGCCAGGGCAGCGCCCCAATCTTGCTTCCTTCCCTCATCACCAGCATTGACTTCGCCACGGGTAAAATCCATGCTGGTTCATAACCGAGGGGAGCCCCAGCAAGGGGCTGAGAGACCGATACGTCCTGGTAGACAGGCGGCGCGGTGACCCTGAGAAACCTGATCCGGGTCATGCCGGCGTAGGGACGGGGTTTTTCCACCATTCCCGTTTCGCGCCAGTATCCCGGTCTTCGCGGAGGAACGAGCATGAACGTGCAAACACGGCCCAGCAGCGTCACCACCGGCCCGATCACCGGATCGCGGAAGGTGTATTCCAATCCGGAGGGGCGCCCGGATATTCGCGTGCCGCTGCGCGAGATCGCACTCGATCCGTCCGCGCGGGAGGAGCCGTTCCGCGTTTACGACACGTCGGGGCCGTATACGGAGACGGATGCCCAGGTCGATCTTTCGGCGGGGATGCCTGAGGTGCGCGGGCCGTGGCTGGCACAGCGTGGTTTTACCACCGTGACGCCTCGCGCGGTGAAACCTGAGGATAATGGCGGCGCAACGGGGGCGCATCTGGTGCCGGCCTGCCCGGCACCACGTTCGGTGCTGGCCGGCAAGCCGGGGCAGATGGTGACGCAGTATGAATTCGCCCGCGCCGGGATAATTACGGAAGAAATGATGTATGTGGCGCATCGCGAAAATATCGGGCGGTTGCAAGCGGTGCCGGGCGCGCGCGAGCGTCTTGCCGATGGCAACAGTTTTGGCGCCGTGTTGCCGGAATTCGTGACGCCGGAATTCGTGCGCGACGAAATCGCCCGCGGGCGCGCTATCATCCCGGCCAATATTAACCATCCAGAACTAGAACCCGTGATCATCGGACGGAATTTCCTAGTAAAGATCAACGCCAATATCGGTAATTCTGCCGTCACCTCCGGCGCGGCGGATGAAGTCGAAAAACTGGTCTGGGCGATCCGCTGGGGTTCCGACACGGTGATGGACCTGTCCACCGGGCGGAATATCCACAATATCCGGTCGTGGATCCTGCGAAATTCGCCAGTGCCGATCGGTACGGTGCCGATTTATCAGGCGCTAGAGAAAGTAAATGGCGAACCCGACAAGCTGGATTGGGAAGTCTTCAAGGACACCTTGATCGAGCAGGCAGAGCAGGGCGTCGATTATTTTACCATCCATGCCGGTGTCCGCCTGCAATACGTGCCGCTGACAGCGAAGCGGGTGACCGGGATTGTCTCCCGCGGTGGCTCCATCATGGCGCGCTGGTGTCTGTCCCATCATAAGGAGTCCTTCCTGTATGAGCGCTTTGACGAGATTTGCGAAATCATGCGTAAATATGACGTGTCATTCTCGCTCGGCGATGGCTTGCGTCCCGGCTCCAACGCCGATGCCAACGACGCGGCGCAGTTCGGCGAACTGGAGACGCTTGGCGAATTGACCAAGGTGGCGTGGAAAAAGGGCTGCCAGGTAATGATCGAGGGCCCCGGCCATGTGCCAATGCACAAGATCAAGGAGAACATGGACAAGCAGCTCAGCGAATGCGGCGAGGCACCATTCTATACGTTAGGTCCACTAACTACTGATATCGCGCCGGGGTACGATCACATTACCTCCGCCATCGGCGCAGCGATGATCGGCTGGTTCGGCACCGCGATGCTCTGCTACGTGACGCCGAAGGAGCATCTGGGTCTACCCAACCGAGACGATGTGAAGGTGGGCGTGATCACCTATAAACTGGCCGCGCATGCCGCCGATCTGGCGAAGGGCCATCCGGTGGCGAAGCTGCGCGATGATGCGGTATCGCGCGCGCGATTCGAGTTCCGCTGGCAGGATCAGTTCAACCTCTCGCTCGATCCCGATACCGCGCGTAATTTCCACGATGAGACCCTACCGAAGGACGCGCACAAAGTGGCGCATTTCTGCTCAATGTGCGGACCGAAGTTCTGTTCCATGAAGATCACGCAGGATATCCGCGCCGACGCCGAACGCATGGCTGGCATGGAAGCCAAAAGCGAGGAATTCAAAGCCAAGGGCAAGGAAATCTACCTCCCCGAAAGCGCCGCTGAATAATGGCATTGCATGCTTAATGTGGAGGCTCTGGGGTCTTGCCAAAAATAAGATTGGGGGCTCTGCCCCCAATCTTACTAATAATATGCTACGCCCAGCAGAATCCGGTATAAGTTAAATCACCCGGTTAGCGCGGGTCAGGATGGCTTCGAACAGCACCTGGCAGCCATCGCGTGCTTCCTCGGGAAGGATACTTTCCAACTCATTATGGCTCAGCCCGTCCTTGCACGGAGTAAAAATCATCGCCGTCGGCACGTGGCGCGCCACATAGACGGCATCGTGCCCCGCGCCAGAGACGATTTCTCGTGATGCAAACCCCAGTCGCCCCGTCGCCTGACGCACCAGATCGACACAGGCGAGATCGAAGGGCTGCGCCGGAATTTTGAATAATTGCGTCAAATCTAGAGCGACGCCGCAATCGCGCGCAATAAAGCCTGCCTCGCGTGGAAATTGCGCATCCAGCCGGTCTACCTCGGCTCCGTCGGGATGCCGGAATTCCACGGAAAAACGTACCTCGCCCGGGATCACATTGCGGCTGTTAGGGCTGACGAAAAGCTGCCCGACGGTACCGCGCCCATCCTCGCCGCGCGCTCGCATCATGCGATCGACCAGATCGATGATGCGCGCCGCGCAAACCAGCGCATCCTTGCGTGCCGAAGGCGGCGTAGTGCCGGCATGTGAATCTTGGCCAATAACGACGGCGTCGTACCACACCTGCGCCTGCGCCCCAGTAACCACGCCGATGCGCTTTTCCTCGCGCTCCAGGATCGGCCCCTGTTCGATATGCAGTTCGAAATAGGCATCAGCCGGGAATGCCTGCGCCTTTTCCACCCCGCGATAGCCGATCTGGTCCAGCGCCGTCGCCACGCTCACACCGTCGGCGTCGGTCAACGCATAGGCCTTGTCAAGCGTATAGACTCCCGCCCAAACCCCGGACCCCATCAGCGAATGGCCGAAGCGGCTGCCCTCCTCATCGGTCCAGTTCACCAGTTCCACGGGCGCCTCGGTAACGATGCCGTGGTCGTTCAGGCTGCGCATCACCTCCAGCCCGGCGATCACGCCGAGCGCGCCATCGAATTTCCCGCCCGAAGGCTGGCTGTCCAGATGGCTGCCGAACAGCACCGGCAGCCGATTCGGATCACGCCCGGCGCGGCGGGCGAACATGTTGCCAATGGCATCGATTCGGACCGTCAGCCCCGCGGCTTCGCATTGCGCGCGAAATTCATCACGGCCGCGCCGGTCCACATCGGTCAGGGTCAGCCGGCGCACGCCACCCTTTGGCGTGCCGCCAAACTGGGCCATCTCCATCAGGCTGTCCCATAGGCGCTTTCCGTCGATTGGGTGGTTGGTTTGGCCAGTCATCTCTTGATCCTTATCTTGCGTCGCAGCGGGTCCATCTTGCCGCGACCCCCGCTTCCTGCAAGTTTGCCGTGCCCCAAGGATACTGTCATGGCCCAATTCCGCATTCTCATCGTACCGCTGCTGCTGGTCGCCTTGACCGGCTGCAAGCTGATCGACCAGACATTTTTTAACCCCGAGCCCGAGCCATCCCCGGCTGCGATCGCACCGACCATCGCCGTGCCGGCCGCGCCATCGACGGCCCTGCTTAGTATCGGCTACCAAACTCCCAATCCGGCTTTCGAAGGCCCCCTGGCCGTGGCGGTCCGCGCCGCCGAGCAGCGCCGCCCCGGCGGCCATTACGCCGTGATCGGCGTCTCCACCGTTGCAGATGCCATGCAAACCGGCCGCGATGCCGCCACGATCATGGCGGAGATGATGCGCCTCGGCGTGCCGGCGGCGCGCATTCATCTCGGCGCGCGCATCGACCCCGCGCAGACCGTGCGGAAGGTCGGGATCCATCTCCGCTAGCCCGCCACCGATGGACCGTCGTGTCCTGCGCCTGAACCCCGGCCAGGGACGGCGCCTGCGCGCCGGCGCGCCCTGGGTTTTCAGCAACGAGATTGCCATGAAGCCGGAATATCGGCAGTTCCCGGCGGGTGGCGTGGTCCGGCTAGAGACGGAGGATGGCGGGCGGTTGGGCACCTTCATGTACAACCCGCACAGCCTGATCGCGGCGCGGCAGCTGGATCGCAACCCCGATGCAGTAATCGATCGCGCCTGGCTGGAGGGCCGTTTGCGCGACGCGATCGCTTTGCGCGCGCGGGTAACCAATACGCCATACCACCGCCTTGTGCATGCCGAGGCAGACCGGCTACCGGGCCTAATCGTCGATCGCTATGACGACGTGCTGGTGCTGCAAGCCAACAGCGCCGGCATGGACCGGCTTCAGGCCGAAATCACCGCTGCGCTAGTGGACTCCCTGCGCCCCCGCGCCATCGTCGCGCGGAATGACGCGGCGGCGCGGCGGCAGGAAAACCTACCCGAGATCGTCACCTTACTGCATGGCGCGGACTCTAGCGCGACGGTGGTGGAAGGTGGGGTACGTTTTCCGGTGGATTCGCTGACCGGCCAGAAGACCGGCTGGTTCTTCGACCAGCGTCCAAATCGCGATCAGGTTGCCGGGCTGGCGGCGGGGGCACGCGTGCTGGATGTCTTCTGCCATGTCGGCGCCTTCGGACTGCGCTGCGCGGGCGCAGGCGCAGCGCATGTGACCTTGGTGGATAGTTCAGCGCCGGCGCTCGAACTGGCACAGCAGGCCGCCGCGCTAAACGGATTTGCCGCGCGCGTGGCAACTCGTCGTGCCGATGCGTTTGATACATTAACTGAACTCGGCCATGCGGGCGAAAAATTCGATATCGTGATTTGCGATCCTCCGGCTTTCGCCAAATCGAAAAAAGACACGGCCGCGGGGTTGCGCGCCTATGGTCGTCTCGCCCGCCTCGCCGCCGCCATCGTTGCGCCTGGCGGATTCCTGCTCATGGCATCGTGCAGCCATCACGCCTCGCTGCTGGAATGGAGCGCGCAACTGGCCGACGGCCTGCACCGCGCCCGCCGCAACGGCAGAATCATTTTCACCGGCGGCGCGGGGGCGGATCATCCGGTGCATCCGCATCTGCCCGAAACCGCCTATCTCAAGGCGCAGCTTTTCCAGGTGTCATGAGGCGATGAATTATCGCCATATTTACCATGCTGGAAATTTCGCAGATTGCATGAAGCACGCGTTGCTGGTGTGGCTTGTGCGCGCCTTGCAGCGTAAGCCGGGAGCGTTGAGCCTGCTGGACACGCATGCAGGCGTGGGGCAGTACGATCTTGTCGCCGGCCCCGCTGCGCGCACGGGCGAATGGCGGGCCGGCATCGAAAAACTATTGCACGACCCTGCACCCATATTGGCGGATTATGTCACTCTGGTGCGGGCGCTTGGCCTTTATCCCGGCTCCCCCGCTCTCATCCGCGCCTTGCTGCGCGCACAGGACCGTCTGGTCTGTTGCGAACTCCATCCCGAGGACGCAGACCTTCTGCATCACCGTTTCGCGCGCGACACGCAGGTGGCGGTACATCACCGCAATGCTTGGGAAGCCCTGCACGCCTTGCTTCCGCCCAGGGAGCGGCGCGGCCTGATCCTGATCGATCCACCCTATGAACGGGAGGGCGAGTTCGCCGCCGTCATCGCCGGGCTGCATGCCGGCTGGACCAAATTTCGCACGGGTATCTTCGCTGCCTGGTATCCGATCAAGCATCGGGCCCCGGTGCGAGAACTTCATGCAGCGCTGCAAACCTCCGGCATCCGCGACATGGTGGCTGCAGAGCTATGGCTGCGTGCACCGCTCGATCCCACCCGGTTAAACGGGTGCGGGCTGGTGGTGATCAATCCTCCGTTCGGCTTCCTGAATGCGGCGCCGGAAATTCTACGAGCTTTGTGCGACCATCTTGGCGATCCTGACGCCAGCGCTGGCTACGATGTGATACGCTTGACCGATGAATGAGATTGCCGTCATCGGTGCCGGCGCCTGGGGCACGGCGCTAGCCATCCAGGCTGTACGCGCGGGTAATCGGGTCCGGCTCTGGGCGCGCGACCCCGCGCGCGCCACCGCGATCATGGCCAGCCGACAAAATCCGCGCCTGTCAGAGATCGCGTTGCCGGACAGCATCGTCGTCACGCACGAGATGCCGGAGGATGCGGCGGCGTACCTGCTCGTCGTGCCGACGCAGCATATGCGTGCCGTGGTCGCGCAATTGCCGGCGCGGGCGAACAGGTTAGTGGTCTGCGCCAAGGGGGTTGAAGCGGGAACCCTACGCCTGCCTCTGGAAATCCTCGCCGAACGGCGTCCCGGCGCCACTAGCGCAGTGCTGACAGGCCCAAATTTCGCCCATGAAGTCGCCGCCGGCCTACCCGCCGCCGCCGTGGTCGCCGCCACTGATGCCGCGCTGCGCGAGGATGTTGCGCGGATGCTGGGCACCGCCACTTTCCGCCTTTACGGTAATGACGACCCGGTGGGCGCGCAACTCGGTGGTGCGGCGAAAAACGTCATCGCCATCGCCGCTGGCGCGGTGATCGGCGCGGGATTGGGGGAAAACGCCCGGGCCGCGCTCATTACCCGGGGATTAGTCGAGCTTTCTCGCCTCGCCGTCGCCCTGGGCGGACGAGCCGAAACCGTGATGGGGCTTTCGGGCCTGGGCGACCTGCTGCTCACCTGTACCGGCCCGTCTAGCCGTAATTTTTCCCTCGGCCACGCGCTCGGGAGGGGGGAATCCCTGACGGCTGTGTTGGCCACGCGCAGCGCCGTCACGGAAGGCGCTACGACGGCGCCCGCACTGATCGCCCGCGCCGCCGGCTTGGATTTGCCAATTTGTACGGCGGTCGCGGACTTTCTGGCGGGGCGCCTGACGCTCGTCGGTGCCATCGCGGCCTTGCTCGCCCGACCGCGCCGCGATGAATGATACCATGCCGCGATGAGCGTGACTGGCCAGCAGTAGGGTCGGGGGCTGTGCCCCCCCCCGTGAGCTTCTAACAAGATCACGCCCTGTCAAGGGTGGAGCCCTTGGAACCCGTCCGTATGGGACTGATGAGTGGATTCTAAGCGGGACGCTCCTTAGCGGGTTCGGAGCGGAACCCCGACCTTTCTTCCGGTCGGCCATGCTCAATGAAACCAGGTATAGTTTTTCCGTTACGCGCCGCCTTGTTCGCGCAGGCGGCGTTCGGCGAGCGAAGAATTAAATCGGGCGACTGCCCGGTAGCCCTCCTCGGACGGCTCGGTAAAACAATCGATCGCCACCTGATAGGCGGCCGTCGCGGCATGCTGCTTATCGGGATCACCATCGCGAAGCGCGAGCGCGGAAAGCGCATTGCCGCGATTAGTCTGTGTCATAGCGTGATCGCGGCGCATGGCATCTCGGGTATAAATTTCCAGTGCCGCTTCGCACGTCGTCACGGCTTGTTCGAGCAAGGAAACATCGTCCCAGCGTTCCCCGAGGACGCGCAACGCATGGCCCAGATTACTTTGCGTCATCGCCCAGTCGGCCGGCGCGTTATCCTTCGTGTAAACCCCCAATGCGGCGCGATAGGCAAGGACGGCATCGGCGAGATGGTTGGTATCCGGATGATGCTCGCCCTGCACCGCCAGAGTGGCGCCGATATTACGTTGCGCGCGCGCCCAGTCCAGCGGTTCGGTTTCCCGCAAAAAGCCGGCGGCGGCATCACGGAATGAGGCCTCGGCCTCTTCGATCTGCGCCATGCTATGGGTGAATTGCCCCTCCGCCGCCAGTGCCGCACCGAGTTGCGCCATTGTGCGTGCCCAGTCGGTGCGCGCATCGGTGCGATTAAAGACCGTCAACGCCGCGCGGCAGGTACTGACGGCTTCCTGCGCAGAATCGGAATCACCAATTTGTACCGAAAGCACGCGTAAGGCGCGGCCCAAGCTTACCATCGTTGTCGCCCAGGCTTCTGGCGCTAGCTCCCGCGAGGTGTGGGCCAACAGGGCACGGTAAAGCCCCACAGCATCCGACAGTACAGAAGCGTCTTCGGCACGTTCGCCCTGGAAGAAAATATATTCCGCACGGGTGAAATCCTCACGCCAGGCGGCTTGAGAGTTGGCTGTCATTAGTTCTGATTGACCAGGGGAATCACGTCCTTGCAAAGTAAACGGAGAGACTCCAGCACGTTCGCATGCGGAATCCGACTACCGCAGTTCAGTTCCGCCAGGATACCGTCCAGGCCCAGCTCGGCCTTCAGGCCATTCAGCCGCTCCGCCACCTGCACTGGCGTGCCGACTATGATCTTGTCGCGCAACACCTCGTCCCAACCGATGGCTTGCAGCCGCGCGCCGCGTTCCGCGCGCTGTTCCTCCGGCCGTGCCCCATCGAGCGTGGCGCTCTCCTCGATACGCGCGCCTAGATAGCGGTAAAATTCCATGATGCTATCCCGCGGTTCGCCGCGCGCGGCCGCTTCAGTGGCGGCAACGTAGACCGGCACGCGCAAATAGGCTTTTCCTCGTTCGGGATGGCCGGCGGCGCGCCACGCATCCTGATAGGCGCGCAGATTGGGACCGAGTTCCGAAAGGGTGCCAAAGCGAACGGCGCAAAAGATCGGATAGCCTGCGGTGCCGTTGGCCGGAAACGTATCCGCCGATGTCGCGGCAACGCGAACCTCGGGATAAGGGCGCTGATAAGGTTTGGGGACCAAGCAAACGTCCTTAAAACTGTGCCAGCGCCCGGCATAGGAGAATTTTTCCTGCGTCCAGGCCCGTTTCAAGATGTCGAGCGTTTCGGCAAACCGTTCGCGGCTTTCCGCATAGGGCACGCCATAGGCCTCGTAGGTGCGCGGAAACCCGCTGCGCCCGACACCAAAAATCAACCGCCCGCGGCTAAGATGATCGACAGTGGTGACTTCTTCCGCCAGTTGCAGCGGATGGCAAAGCGGCAGCACCTGCACGGCGATACCGATCTTCATCCGCTTCGTGCGCTGCGCGATGGCAGCGGCCAGGGTCAGCGGCGCGGCGGCGACGGAGCGCTCCGGCGCCACATGCAATTCGGCGATCCACATCGCATCCAGCCCATGCGTTTCGGCGGCATCGATAATCTCGAACGCGGCATCGAACGCGTCGGCCTCGCTCTGACCCTTGTTGCGCAAAAATTCATGGAACATCCCGAATTCCACGGTCGTGCTTCCCCTTGCATTTCGAGCCGTGATGCTGCGCTCCAACCGCGCCCAGGGCAAGACGTGGCCAGAAAAAGCAGGTTAAACGAAAACGGTCGGGGCCCGATTCCCGGCCGTATCGGATCCGGTCGACGTTGCTCTAGACGGTAGATTATTTCTTGAAAACCTCGATATCGGCGGTCATGGCACACTGGTGGTAAACGCAGCCCGGTGCCGCCGCCCGAATCTCGGTTAGATAGCGTTCCGATAGATAGGCCGGATTCTGGCCGTAGATGGAGCCACCAAACATCGCCTGAACGACAAAGCCACCGACAACCAAGGTCGGATCCGTGGTCATCAGGTAAAGCGGCGTGATCGCGATGGCGATGATGACGGGAATCATGATCGCCCAACACCGACCATATTTATCCGCCACGATACCCCATATGCCGGAACCGGCGAAAACTATGCTCCAGGGGATATGGCCTGGGGGCCGGGATCAGACGTCCTGCGCGCCTATGGTGCGCTCCCTGAACCCTTCCGGTGCTTCTCGCCCGGTATCGGTAAAGGCACGGCGCACCGCTTCCACCGCGCCGCCAACCACGTGCTTCCGGTTGTTCAGCACCCATTCTCGGGAGCCCACGATGGTATTAAGCGAGCCCTGGAATTGCGGCATCACGTAGCGGGCGAACAATTCATAGCTGCGCATCGTCTGTTCCCGGGTTGCCCATTCATGGGCGCGGAACAGGATGCCGCCGAAGCCGCCTTGGGAATATTCTTGCAACCGGCGAATGCCTTTGGCCACTGTTTCCGGCGAACCGACCAGGGTGGTGCCCATTTTCACGCCATCACGTAACGGGTCGTCGGCGCGGCCAGGGGGGCGGCCGAGCGTATCCTCAAAATAGGTCAGGGTCTCGTTGCGTTCCCCAGCGCGAACCTCGCGCAGGGCCAGTTCATCATCCTCGGCAATATGGGCGGTGACGACAATGCGCCAGTTTTTCCGGTCCATAGTCTTGCCATGCTTAGCGGCTTCGTCCTCCGCGATCTGCCATTGCGCGGGCAGCATCTCCGGCCCGCCGGGCAGGCCGGCGCCAATGGAGAGCACGCTGAGCCCGTGCTGCCCCGCCGCCATCATGCCAAAGGGCGTGATGGTGGAGGCGACCGCGATTTCGAAGCACGGATCCGAATAGGGGGCGAGGTGCAGGCGCGCCTCGCGCATTTCGAACCAATCGGTCTTCATCGTCACCGAATCCTGGCAGGCGAGCAGGCGCATGATCGCGTCCAGGCTTTCCATCATCCGCCGGCGCAGGTCGGTGGGCTCGATGCCCAGCATGTAAGCATCCGAGACCAGTGCGCCCGGCCCGCAGCCCAGCATGGCACGGCCCTTGGTCATGTGATCCAACTGTACCCAGCGCTGCGCCACCATCAGCGGATGGTGATAGGGTAGGGAGGTTACGCCGGAGCCGAGCTTGATATGCTTCGTCCGTTCCGCAGCCTGCGCGATAATCAACTCGGGCGCCGCGATCACTTCCCAGCCGGCGGAATGATGCTCTCCGATCCAGGCTTCGGTGTAGCCGAGCTCATCCAACCACTCGATCAGCTCCACGTCGCGGCGCAAAGCGAGGGTGGGGTTTTCGCCGATCCGGTGGAAGGGTGCGAGGAAGATGCCGAATTTCATGCCGCGATGGGCCATGGGGGAATTCTCCGATTAGGTAGGACGATAGTGCGACGCCTGGGGTCGGTCGCCAAGATGCCCTGGTGTGGGGTTCGGGCCCGCTTGTCGCCCGGCGTCGGCCATGGCCGATCTATAATTTCGCCATCACCTGCCGCGCGAAATCCTCCGCCAGCCGGTATTTACCCGACGTGCCGATGGCAAACACCAGCTCCTGCAACCCGTCTTGTTCCAGTTGGCGGATGCGTTCCACCAACTCGTCGCCGGATCCGATCAGGCAGGTGTCGCGGATCAGCTGCGCATCGATGAGCTCGGCCTCACCGCGATGCAAGGCGGTATAATGGCATTCGTGTGTGCGAAAATGCCGATGTTCAGGCCGGGTTTCTTCGACAAGGGAGCAATATTTTTTCCAAATACGCGCCAGGAATGGCGGCGGTTCGATGCCCTTCTCATGCACCTCGTCGTAAAAGTAATAGACGCTTGCCATCACATTGGGGCCGATCAGCGCCTTGATGCGATCGGAATCCACCGCCTCGCCTTTCTCCAGCACGGCGACGCTGCTGAGTGAGGCATTCAGATAGCCATGCATATCCCGACCCGATCGCGCCGCGCCCTGACGCGCATGGCCCAAAGCCTGCGCCACCGGCACGCCGCGCGGTGGAATAGCGAAGATGATGCCGTCGCCATACTCGCCCGCCAGCGCCATGGCGCGCGGGCCAAAGCCGGAGACATAAAGCGGGATCTTTGGCGTGAGAGTCATGCACCTCTCATCGCGCAGCAGCATCTGGATAGGCTGCGGCGCGCGGCCTTCAAACCCGTAATCCACCGCCTCCCCGCGCAGCAGGGCAGCTAACACGCGCAGATACTCGGAAAATTCCGCCATCCGCATCGGTTTCTGCCCCATGCTGCGCAAGGCGGTGTTGCCAGTGCCGATGCCGAGGAACAGCCGTCCTGGTGCAATGCGATTGAGGCTCGCCATCGCCGCGACATGCACCGGCGGGATGCGCGTCCCGCAAATTGCCGTCCCCGGCCCCAGCCGCAATTTTGTCGTAGCGCGAGCGGCCAGCGCCAGCACCGCGTAGCAATCGGAAAACAGCATCTGGCTGTCGGCAACCCAGGCGGAAGAATAGTCAAGCGATTCAATATGCGGATAAAAGCCGATATCGGTGATATCGGCCATTACGCAGAAACCGAATTTCATGCTGGAATTTTCCTTAAGCTACCGTGCCGCCAACGGTAAGGCCATTAAGCTTAATCGTCGGCTGGCCCACGCCCACTGGCACGCCCTGGCCGTTCTTGCCGCAGGTGCCGATGCCGGTATCGAGCGCCATGTCGTTGCCCATCATGCTGATTTTCGTCAACGAATCCGGCCCGTTGCCGATCAGGGTCGCGCCCTTCACCGGTGCTGTCACTTTACCGTCCTCAATCAGGTAGGCTTCGGATGTCGAAAAAACAAATTTTCCCGAGGTGATATCTACCTGCCCACCGCTGAAGCCTACCGCGTAAAGGCCACGCTTTACTGAACGGATCATCTCCTCCGCGGTATGCGTACCGTTCAGCATGATGGTATTGGTCATGCGCGGCATCGGCGCATGGGCGAAAGACTGGCGCCGCCCATTGCCGGTGGGCACCACGCCCATCAGCCGCGCATTCTGCCGGTCCTGCATATAGCTACGCAGGATACCCTCCTCGATCAGCACGGTGCGGCTGGTCGGCGTGCCCTCGTCATCAACCGACAGGCTGCCGCGCCGATCGGCGATGGTACCGTCATCGACCACCGTGACACCAGGTGCCGCGATGCGCTGGCCCATCAATCCGGCGAAGGCAGAAGTCTGCTTGCGGTTGAAATCGCCTTCCAGGCCATGGCCGATGGCTTCGTGCAGTAAAATACCGGGCCAGCCGGAACCCAGCACCACTTCCATCTCGCCCGCCGGTGCGGGGCGTGCCGAAAGATTGACCAGGGCGATGCGCAAGGCCTCATCCACCGCGCTCTTCCAGGTGGTTTCGTCAGTCACCCGCTCATAACCAAACCGTCCGCCGCACCCGAAACTACCGCTTTCGCGCCGGCCGTCCAGTTCCACCACGAGATTGACATTTAGCCGCACTAGCGGCCGCAGATCGGCGACGCGTGCGCCGTCGGCGCGCACGATCTGCACCGCTTGCCATTCCCCCGAGATGGAGGCTGAGACCTGAACGACGCGCCCATCCTTGCCGCGCGCATAGGCGTCGATATCGCCCAGCAGCGCGGTGCGCGCCGAAAACGCCATCCCGGACAGCGGATTAGCATCTGAATAAAGTTTTGTGTTCGTGGCCCGCGGTGCTTCCGCCTGTGTGCCCGCATGGCCATCGGCTACGGCAGAGACCGTTGTGGCCGCGCGCCGAAGGGCGGGTTCAGAAATCTCGCCCGCATGGGCATAGCCCGTCGCCTCCCCCGCCACGGCGCGCAGCCCGAAGCCGAGGGAGGTATTGAACCCGGCCGTGCGAATACGCCCGTCATCGAGCGAAACTTGCTCGCTCTCGCGGTACTCCAAGAATAATTCGCCATCGTCGCTCTTTGCCAGCGCGTCCACCGTGATTTGCGCAGCCCGATCGAGATCCAGCGCGGCATCCGCACGATCGAAGAAAAGGCGATCAGTCGCCGCCAAGGGCGAAATAGAGCTAGGGGAAAGATCCGTATCAGGAGAAAAAATCTGGGGTGTCATGAATGCTCCAGGGGATGTGTCTCAGCCATTGACAAGGCGGTCGGCAGGCATGCGAATTTCTGCCGTCCTGCCTTGGCCGAGAACGCTGTGCAAGGTCAAGATGCCGCCACGCACCTGCACCAGGGCGCGGGAGAAATAGAGCCCGAGTGCAGAACCTTCGTAGCGCCGGGCGAGACTGCCATCGAGCTGGGTAAAGGGCTCAAAAACATGGTCGATCTATTCCTCGGCGATCCGGATACCGGTGTCGCTGACCGGCAGCACCAGATCGTCCTGGTCATCGATCATGGCAACGAAGGTCACGCTACCACCCAGCTCGGTGAATTTTACCGCGTTGGAAACCAGATTGACCAGCACCTGCCCCATGCCCCGCTCATCACCACGAAGCTTGGGTAGGTTGGCAGGCATCTGATCGATCAGATCCACCTCGGCGCGCAGGGACCGCGAGGGGCGGGCGCAGCGCGTGCAAGGCCGCCAAGGCAGCCGAGAGCACCAGAACCGCCATGCCCTGATGCAAGGTCCCAATATCCACCGGCACCACCAGCAGCAAGGTCACGACACCGATGGCATATTGTATCTTCGCCAGCACGCCCAACGTCAGCATCGGCAAACGCGCTGGATGGGCGCGCGGCACGCTCCAGGCGCCGATCAGCACACCTACGGCCCCCAGCAGGGTCAGGCTTGCTAGCAGACGATGGTTGAACTGCACCGTGGCGACGTTTTCCGTCAGGTTGCGCACAAAAGGATGGAGCAACGCATAATCCGCCGGAATCAGGCGGCCATCCATGAGGGGAAAGCTATTATAGGCGAATCCCGCTCTTAGTCCCGCGACGAACCCGCCCGCCAGTAATGTCAGGGCCAATAATACGGTAGTGCCGCCAACCCATGCCCGCAGTAAAGGGCGAGCAACCGCGAGGGCCGGCAGCGGGCGCCAGACCTGCAAGCCGGTCCAGAATAGGGCGGCATAAAGGACGAAGGCCAATCCCAGATGCACCACCAGCCGGTATGGCGATACGGCGGTGCTGTCCGGCAGGAAGCCCGAGGCGACCATGAACCAGCCCACAGCGCCCTGTAGCCCACCCAACACGAACAACCCGGCCAGCCGCCAGCGCAGCCAACGCGCGATCCCCTGCGTCGCCCAGAACCAGACCAGGGGGCCGATAAAGGCCAATCCCAGCATCCGGCCCCAGAAGCGGTGCGCCCATTCCAACCAAAAGATCCGTTTGAACCCGGCCAGATCCATGTCTGGATTGAGCAAAGTATATTGCGGAATGGTTTTATAAAGATCGAACAATCGATGCCATTCGCCCTCCGAGAAGGGCGGCAAGGTGCCCGTCAGCGGCGCCCATTCCATGATCGACAGGCCCGAACCGGTCAATCGCGTCGCGCCGCCCAGGGCGATCATCACCAACAGCAGCGCGCACATCATGAACAGCCAAGCGGACACCCATCGACGGTTGCTCCAGCCGGCGGCCTGGTCTTCCTGCGGTACTTCTAGAAAATTGCGCACTTCAGAACCCACGGTGCCAGCCTATATCAAATTCGGACAATTGATAACAGCATCCATCATAAGGTTGTTGGCCAGCACCGGCCTGATCAAACGGGCTTTCAGAAACTCTCCACCCAGGGCCGTAATTCCACCTCCCACGCCCAGGCGGAGCGGGGTTGGTTGAGCACGTGCCAATAGCTCTCCGCGATGGCATCGGGGTGCAGCAGGCTGTCGGGATTGTTCGCGGGCTCAGTCCGCGTAGCGGAGCGGATGCCGCCATCGATGACGAAATGCGCCACATGGATTCCTTGCGGCGAAAGCTCGCGCGCCATGCTCTGCGCTAGGCCGCGCAGAGCGAATTTCCCCATAGCGAAGGGGGCAGACTGTTTGTAGCCCTTCACCCCGGCCGACGCCCCGGTAAACAGAATGGCGCCATGGTTGTTGGGCAGCATCCGCCGCACTGCCTGCTGCGCCACAAGGAAGGCGCCATAGGCCGTCACGGCCAGGGTGCGGGCGACTTTTTCGGCCTCCAGGGTCTCGAACGGCCCGCGCACCCGGTAGCTGGCGTTGTAGACGACAACATCCGGGGTACCGAGGGTAACGTCCACGGCTTCAAACAATCCAGCCACTTCCTCGGGGTCCGCGGCATCCACGGCAAAGGAGATCGCGCCGGTTTCGCCGCAAAGTTTGGCCAACTTGTCGGGGTTGCGCGCCGCCAGCGCCACATCCAGCCCCTCAGCGGCGTATTTGCGGGCGAGCGAGGCGGAAAGCCCACTACCAGCGCCGACGATCAGGGCCTTTTTGAACCCGGCCATGTTCAGCGCCCCCCGGAGACAGGGATCATGGCGCCGGACACGTAGGAGGCCGCGCCCGAGAGCAAAAACATCACCACGCTCGCTACCTCATCGGCCGATCCCACGCGCCCCATCGGCACGCCGCCCACCAGCTTCTCCAGGCGATCCGGCAACCCGGCGCGGGCGTGCAAATCGGTGACGATCAGGCCGGGATTGACCGCGTTGACCCGGATGCCGCGCGGGCCAAGCTCCTTCGACGTGCCGATCGTCAGCGTGTCCATGGCACCCTTCGACGCCCCGTATTGCAGCCATTCATTCGCCCCTCCCAGTTGCGAGGCGCGCGAGGAGACATTGACGATGGCCCCTCCCGGGCCGCCGAGGTCAGTCGCCATGCGCTTCACCGCCTCCCGCGTGGCGACGAAGGCGCCGGTGACGTTGACGGCCATGACGTCACCCACCACCTGGGCAGTGATGCCGTCGATATTCCCGACTTTTCCCGGAATACCGGCATTGTTCACCAGGGCGGTGACTTTCCCCAGTTCGCGGTCCACGGTGGCAAACAGCGCCACCACCGATGCTTCATCGGCCATTTCCGCCTGCACCGCGATGGCCTGACCGCCCGCAGTGGTGATCTCCGCCACCACATGATCCGCCAAATCGCGCGACCGGACATAGCTCAATGCCACCGCATAGCCGACTTTGGCGGCCTGGCGGGCCACGGCGGCGCCGATTCCCTGGCTGCCGCCAGTGACGATCAGGATAGGTGCAGGCAGGATGAGTTTGCTCACAACGGGATCCTTTTTAGCTTATTTGATTTAATACAAGGCGATAAAAGCACGCTTGCATCCCAGAAAGAAGCAAGAGGCTCCCTTTGCGCTCGCAGTGTAAGCTTTCGTGTATTCACTTCGTGCCATAGGCGCCGTCCCCGTGTGCTTTCGATATCGAAAAAACCACCCTTTACCCGCACGCTGCCTCGACCGAAGCGAGTCATAGGCATGCTATACTAGCGGTACGAAATGCAGCGCACGGCGCTGTCACCGCTGCGGATGTTCGCGACCAACCCGCTCTCCATGCTGGAGGCACCACACAACCCGATGCGCCCGACCGTGGCCGAACGGGTGACGGCGGCGGCGCTGAACTGTTCCGAGCACAATACCCGCCAGTTCGGCAAACCGGCTTTCGGGCATACCCATACCGCCATCAATGGCGCCCAGGTGGCGATCATGGAAGAAATCGCCGCGCATCGGCTGTGGGGCGATCTGCTGCGCTTCCGTCGGGCAGTGGATCGCCCGGATGATCCAAAGCTACTGATCGTGGTGCCGATGTCCGGCCGTTACGGGCTTTTCAACAGCAAGCGCTTCCAGGTTGACGTTACGTTGCTACTCGAGCGTTTTATCCAGACGCATCGGTAGCCGGCCGCCTCGGTTCTGGATACCATCCCCCGGTCACATGCCGATGGGAGGGACCATGCTCGGATTGATGCAGCAACAGCCTTTGATGATCTCATCATTGCTGACGCATGCCGCGCGCCATCATGCGAACACGGAGATCGTCTCCAGGACCACCGAGGGCGCGATCCACCGCTACAACTACGCCGCCACCGAGCGCCGGGCACGCCAGGTCGCGCGGATGATGCAGCGCCTGGGCGTCTGTTCCGCGGACAGGATCGGCACCCTGGCCTGGAACGGGTTTCGCCATTTGGAAATTTACTACGCAGTCTCCAGCATGGGCGCGATTTGCCACACCATCAATCCTCGCCTGCACGCGGACGATATCGCCTATATCATCAATCATGCCGGCGATAAATATCTTTGCGCGGATACGAGTTTTGTGGCGTTGCTCGCGGCCATCGCTCCCGCTATAAAGGACACAGTACGCGGCGTTATCATGATGACCGATCGGGCCAATATGCCGGATGTGACTCTGGCCCCGGGCATGCGGCTTTTTTGCTACGAGGAACTGATAGAGGCTGTGGATCACGATTTCACCTGGCCGCACTTCGATGAGAACACCGCCGCCTCGCTCTGCTACACATCAGGCACCACCGGACGTCCAAAAGGCGCGCTCTACAGCCATCGTTCCACCGTCATTCATGCCTATGCCGTGGGCTTGCCGGATGTGCTGTGTCTGCGCGCGAGCGACCGGATCCTGCCTGTGGTGCCGATGTTTCATGTCAATGCCTGGGGCATTCCCTATGCGGCGGCGTTGAATGGTACGGCCATCGTATTCCCGGGCCGGTTCCTGGATGGACCCAGCCTGGCCGCCATGCTGAATGAGGAGCGCGTGAGCATCACGGCCGGCGTGCCCACGGTCTGGCTGGGCCTGTTGCAGCATCTGCGCGCATCCGGCGAACGGCTGCACACGACCAAGCGGATCGTCACGGGCGGTTCTGCCTGCCCACCCTTGCTGATCGAGGCGTTCGAGGGTGAATACAATGTCGAGATCGTGCATGCCTGGGGCATGACGGAGCTGTCGCCCATTGGCACGGTCAATGCGCCGAAACCTGCTAACGCCGGTTTCACCGGCGCCGATCGCCTCGCGCATGTACTGAAGCAGGGGCGGGGCTTCTTCGGTATCGACATGAAAATCGTCAACGATGTGGGAGAAGAATTACCTTGGGATGGCAAGGCCTTTGGCGATCTGAAAGTGCGCGGACCGTGGGTATGTAGTGCCTATTTCGGCGATGAACCGGGCAGCGCCCTGGATGCGGAGGGCTGGTTCGCCACCGGCGATGTCGCCACCATCGATCCCGATGGGTATATGGAAATTACCGATAGATCGAAGGATGTGATCAAGTCCGGTGGCGAATGGATCAGCTCAATCGCACTTGAGAATATTGCCGTCTCTCATCCAGATGTGGCGGAAGCAGCAGTCGTGGCGGCGCGGCATCCGAAATGGGACGAGCGCCCGCTGCTGATCGTGGTGGCAAAGCCGGGCCACACCATCAACCCGGATGATGTCTTAACCATCTATGAGGGCAAGGTGGCAAAATGGTGGTTGCCGGATGCGGTGCTGGTGGTCGATGAATTACCGCACACCGCCACGGGAAAGCTGCAAAAGAATGCGCTAAGGGTGCAATATCGTGATCATCTGATGACGACGGATGACTGAAATCATGCCGATCACCCTTAGCCGCATCGAGGCCTATTATTATCGTGCGCCGATCAAGGAACACATCATCACCTCCTTCGGCGTCATCCCCGCCCGCACCGTGCTGCTGTTGCGGGTGGAGGACCAGGACGGCGCACATGGCTGGGGCGAGGTGTGGGCGAACTTTCCGCCCGTGGGCGCGGAGAACAAGCTGCGGCTGCTGGAAGCGGTCATCGCGCCCACCGCGCTAGGCCGTACCTACGATAGCCCTGTCGTCGCCTGGCTGGAGCTTAGTGCGCGCATGCGCCGCAACGTGCTGCAAAGCGCGGAGCCGGGGAATTTTGGTGCTATCTTGGCGGGCCTTGACGTGGCGCTGTGGGATCTTACCGCGCGCAAGCAAAGCTTGCCGCTGTGGCGCGCGCTGGGCCTCGCAACGAAACCCGAACCGCTGTTCGCCTATGCCTCCAACCTCAATCCCGGCGGCGCGCCGGAGACGGTCGATCGCTGCCGGGCGCACGGCTATCGCGGCTTCAAGATGAAGGTAGCCTTCGATTTCGCTTCCGATCTGGACAATGTGAAACGCATTTCCGCCAGCCTACGGCCTGGCGAATGTTTCATGATCGATGCCAACCAGGGCTACGACATGCCTGCCGCGCGCCAGGCGGTGGCGGCGTTCGGTGAATTTCCGCTGCAATGGATCGAGGAGCCAATCTGCGCCGATGAACCCACCGCGTATTGGGCGGAGCTGGCCATGCTGTCGCGCGTGCCGTTGGCGGCGGGCGAAAATCTACTCGGGTTCGCGCAGTTCGATGCCGCCATCGCGGCGGGCCGGCGCTACTGCCCGCACTGGCTGAATTCCGGCCTCGGCCTGTTCGCCGCCGCCCATCTGCTGGGCGCGGTCGGTGGTGATGGCATGTTGGAGCACGATGCGATGAAAAATTCGCTCCAGGCCGTGCTGGCGCAACCCTTTCCCCCATTGGTGGATGGTCGTTTCGCGCTAACTGACAGCCTGGGCCTGGGCGTGCAGCCCGACCTGAGCGGCGCGCGCACGTTCCTGATAGCGCATCGCGACATGCGCAAGGAATAGGAACTCGGTCATGCGGTTCGGCGTATTCGATCATATGGATCGCGGCCCCGTCGCGTTAGGAGCGTTCTATGAAAGCCGGCTACGGCTGGTGGAAGATTACGATCGGCTGGGCTTTCATGCCTATCACGTGGCGGAGCACCACGCGACGCCCCTCGGGCACGCGCCGTCACCCGCCTTATTCCTGTCGGCAGTGGCGCAGCGCACCCGTCGGCTGCGCTTCGGGCCGCTGGTTTATTTACTTCCCCTCTATCATCCACTGCGGCTGATCGATGAGATCTGCATGCTGGACCAGATGAGCGGCGGACGATTCGAACTAGGCGTGGGACGCGGAATTTCCCCCATTGAACTTGCTCTCTTTGGCCTCGATCCCGCACAGGCGCCGGCGATGTACGCGGAAGTCTTACAGATCGTGCTGATGGGATTGCAGCAGAAAACGTTGACCCATGTGGGAAAATATTACACCTACCGCGACGTGCCGATGGAACTCACGCCCGCACAACGCCCGCACCCTCCATTATGGTACGGTATCGGGCGGGAAGACGCTGTGCCATGGGCTGTGCGCCATCGTGCCAACATCGTCAGCAATCTTCCGGCATTCGCCGCGCGCTCGATCATGGAGGCGCATCGCGCCGCCTGGGACGAGGCCAATGACGATGATGTTCCATATCGTGGCCTGGTGCGCCATATCGTGGTGGCGGAAACCCAGACAGAGGCCGATCGTATCGCCGCGCATGGCTATCCGCGCTGGCGGGACAGCTTCCTGTATCTGTGGCTGAAGCACGGCACCAAATTGCCCAGTCCGGCCGCGCTGCCATCGCCCAGTTTCGCCGAAGCCGAGGTCAGCGGCCGCGCCATTGCGGGGACGCCGGACAAGGTAGCGGCGTTTATCCGCCGCATGGCCGCGGAAAGCGGCGTCAACTACGTGCTGTGCCGCTTCGCTTTCGGCGACATTTCGGAGGATGACGCGCGGCAATCAGCGAGCCTGTTCGCCCGCGACGTCATTCCGAATTTTATTTAACCGGATATAATGATCCTCGTCAGTTCGTCAGGCGTGCTCAACATCGGATAATGGCCGGTGTCGATCACGTGCCAGCGGGCATTCAGTTTCGCTGCGCACCGGCGCTGATGCGCTTCGCCGGGGTTTTGCGCCTGCGGACAATAGATGACAGAGGTATTCCATGCCTGATCCCAAAAGGAAGATAATTTCACCGGCTGGGTAAAGACTTTGATCGGATGCAGGGTAATGCGATCCGCCGCCCATTCGGCGATCTTGCGATCCATGCCGGCAAACATTCTACCCAAAGCGTCCTCCCGCGTGGGGCCGAGGGAATGTTCGTTGTTGATCGCGGCGGGGCGAGTGACGATATCGCGGATTTTCTCGCCATTGAACAAAGCGAGTGCATCGGCGAATACAACGCGGCCGATCTTCTCTCTCGCGCGCTCGGCAACACTGGCCATCACCATGCCACCGGATGACGTGCCAACCAAAACAACATCCCGTAAATCCTCATAATACAGCAGATCGACGATTTCCTGGGCTTGCGATTCGGTGTCGATACCCTGCCGCAGTTGCGATTTACGCTCACCACAGCCATCCAGCGAGGGTGCATACACTATGTGCCCGGCGACGCGCAGCCGCTGCGCAACCGATTGCCAGATCCAGCCACCTTGATAGGCGCCATGCAGCAATACGAAACTAGCCATTTTCCTACCCCTTTGTCATGGCGGAATTGCCCGCCATCTGTTCGAACACGCGGACGACGGAGGCGCCGTCCTGTTTATTAAGTCCCGCCGCGCGGGCCATCTGGTAAATCTCTTCGGTTAATGCCGCGACAGGCATGGGAACGCCGAGCTGGCGAGCAAAATCACAGCCTAGCGCTTGGTCCTTGTGATTGATATCAATCGTGTTGGCGGGAAGAAAATCTCTCGAGACGATGCGCGGCATTATCCGTTCGAACGCCCAGCTATTACCGGAACTTAAGCGGATGATCTCTAGCGTGGTTTGTGGATCCAGCCCCGCCTTCGCTGCGAGGGTGGCAGTTTCGGCGACCGCTACCGCATTGGCCTGTAACATCAGATTATTGACGATCTTCATCGCCAACCCATTGCCCAGAGCACCGACATGAAACAGGTTTTTGCCCAGACCCTGAAAAATATCGGTACATTGTTCATAGATTTCGCGCGGTCCGCCGACGATCACGGTGAGCGTGCCCGCATCCGCTCCAATCTTACCACCGCTCACCGGCGCATCCAGCATTTTGATGCCTTTCGTAGCCAGCTCGTCCCCCATGCGGCGCAGAGAGAACGGATCGATGGTAGAGGAGGAAATCACAATGCTGCCAGGTGCGGCGCCGTGCAGAAAACCGCCTTCTCCCGTTATCACCGCCTGGGCCTGCAGCGTGGTTTCAACCATGCAGAGCATACGCGTAGTTTGCCGCGCCACCTCGCGTGGGGTGGGCGCGACTCCGGCGCCATGTTCCGCCAGGGCCTGGACCTTGCGCGGGTCGAGGTCGTGCACCACCACGGAAAATCCGGCACGCAGCAGGTTGCGCGCCATACCGCCGCCCATATTACCCAATCCCACAAAGCCGATCTTGCCGCTCACAGCCCGCCGGTCACGTCAATGGTGAGGCCGGTGACGAAGTCAGCGTCTCGCGAGGCGAGGAAGCAAATCACTCCCGCCTGATCGGCGGCTTCCGCCATGCGGCGCATTGGCGTACGTTCGATATCGGCCTGCCGCACGTCCGGCGGGCGCTGTTCCCAGCGCGGGCGGATTCTTTCTGTCAATGTCATGGATGGGGCGATGGCATTCACATTGATACCGTGCGGGCCGAGTTCATAAGAAAGCTTCGTCGTCAGCGCGATGATACCGCCCTTGGCCGCCGCGTAGGCCGCCGAGGACGCCACGCTTTTGCCACGCCCGGCGATAGAAGCGATGTTGACAATTTTCCCCAATTTTTGCCGCTTCATGTGCGGGATTACGGCGTGGCTAAACAGGAAAGTGCCGTTCAGATTGAAATCCGTGATTGCCTGCCATTCAGCCAATGTGAGCTGATCCATCTCCGCAGCCGGGTTGGCGATGATGGTAGAGCCGCCGACGCCATTCATCAGGATATCAATGCGACCATGCACCTTCGCCACCACTGCGACCACGGCATCCACCTGCGTTTGATCCATAGCGTTACAGGGATAGCCGTACGCCCGCCCACCGGCCTTAATGATCGCATCGACCGTTATGTTCAGCCGGTCCTGGTTATTATCCACGGCGCAGACGATGCCACCCTCTCGGCCGATAATGTCGCAGGTGGCGCGGCCGATGCCGGAAGCGGCGGCGGTGATCAGCGCGACCTTGTCCTTGAAACGCATGGCGATTTCCTCCGATTCAGATTGTTCCATTAGCACTTAGGCGGGTTATTTCTTCTGTCGTCAGGCCAAGGCGGCCTTGTAGGATTTCCGCGTTATACTCGCCGAGCGAAGGGCCGAGCCCGCGTACTTCCCCCGGCGTGTCGGACAACCGCGGTACCAGGTTGGGAATGGCCAGGCTACCCAGGCGCTTATCTGCCACGCGCAGGATGTTGCCGCGCGCCGCGTATTGCGGATCCTGAAAAATTTCGTCGATGGCATAGACGGGCCCGCAGGGCACCTGCGCAGCCTCGCACATCTTCAGCAATTCGGCGCGGTCATGCGACCGCGTCCAAGTGGTGACGTACTCATCCACCTGCGTGCGTTGCGCCTCGCGTTGCGGGGTCGTGCCCCAGATGCCCTCGCCGGCAAGGTCGGTAGCGTTCATCAGTTTGGCGAGGCGGGTAAAAATCTTATCATTGGTGCAGGCAATGGCGATCCAGCGTTCGTCGCGTGTCGGGTAATGGCTGTGCGGCACCACGTTCACCGTGCCCGGCCCCATGCGCTGGCGCACGTAGCCTTTAAAGTCAAACGCTGGTGCCAGTTCATCCAGGATACGGAACACCGGTTCATACAGCCCAATATCCACCATCTGCCCGCGTCCGGTCTTATCGCGCGCCTGCATGGCGAGCAGCGCACCCATGGCACCATAGATACCGGCGAGATAGTCGGGGATGGTCGCAGAGCCGGGGGTGACGGGTGCACGATCCGGATAGCCGGCGAGGAAGGAAAGCCCGCCGAACGCATTGCCGATGCGCCCAAAACCTGGCCGATCCTTATAAGGCCCAGTCTGGCCATAGCCTGAAATGCGTACCATGATCAGGCGAGGGTTTACTTCGCGCAGCACCTCCCAGCCCAAACCCCATTTCTCCATCGTGCCGGGCTGGAAATTTTCCACCAATATGTCAGCGTCACTGACTAGCCGCTTGAGCAGAACCGCGCCATCCGGCGTGCGCAGGTCAAGCGTGATGGATTTCTTATTCCGGCACTCGCTCAGCCACGGCAGCGTTTCGCCACAATCATGCATGGTGCCAAATTTGCGCAGCGGATCGCCCACGCCGGGCAGCTCGCATTTAATGATCTCAGCACCGAATTCGCCCAATTGCGTGGTGCAGAACGGGCCGGCGATGAAGGACGAAACATCGATGACGGTTAGGCCCGCCAGCGGCAACACGCTCATCCTACCCCCCCGGCGATAAGGGCAGCTTTGTCCAGCAATCGGCGAGCGGCGGCGACAATCGGGTAGTCGATGAATTTTCCCTCCAACTGGATGGAGGCGAGGCCCTGCGCCTCGGCTTCCTCGAATGCCGCAACAAACTGGCGGGCCTGTTCCACCTGCTCGACGGTGGGGGCGAAGGCCGCGTTGGCCACCGGCACCTGATCCGGGTGGATGCACATTTTTCCCTGGAACCCAAGGCCGCGTACATGCTCCACCGATTGCAGAAAACCGTTCGGATCGCGCAGGTCGATCCACACCGTATCAAGCGGCGGTTCCAGCCCGGCAGCACGCGACAGGATTACGAATTGCGTGCGCATAGATTGCAATTCCGCCTCCTCGCGCGTCCAGGTCATGCCCAAATCCAAGGTCATGTCGCCGGCGCCGAAGGCGATGCGCCGCGTGCGCGTGCCGGCGCGCGCGATAGCCTCCATCTGCGTCAGGCCCTGCGCGGTTTCCACGATCGGGATCAGATCGATGCCCCCGGCTTCAAGGTGGCGCTCACGCTCCAGATTGGCGAGCATCCAATCGACCGCCTGCAATCCCGCCGCGCTTTCGACTTTCGGTAGGATGATGCCATCAAGTCCCGGCCGCACTACGGCCATGATATCCGCGAATCCAAATTCGGTGGAGGTAGCGTTGACGCGCACATAGCCCTTGCAGGCGCGTTTGCGTTGCAGCGCTTCCATCACCAACAGGCGCGTCGTCACTTTCTCGGATACCGCCACCGCGTCCTCCAAATCGAGGATTACCGCGTCAGCGCCGATGGTGAAGGCTTTTTCGACGCGGCGGGGATGATTGCCGGGGGCGAACAGAAAGGTGCGGTAGACAGTCATTGGGCAGATCCTTATTGAGCCGCGGCCGGGGCGGATTGGTCGCGGAAGACCGGCATGATTTCACGCGCAAATCGCCGAAGGTTTTCCCGGGAGGTGCCGCCGCCATTCAGCAATACATACTCCACCCCCATCGCCTGCAAATGTTCCAATTTGGCGCAAATTTCATCCGGCGTGCCATAGAGCGCGCTTTCCGCGCTCGCCGCGCGCATATCCGCATAGGCCATGATGGAAGAAGTGTTATTGCCATAGGCATCGTTGGAAACGGCGGCGAGGCGCTCCTGCGCGGCAAGGCGGCGTTGCAGGGCAGCCATCTTGTCGGCTTCATCGCGCGTGACGGTGAATGCTCTGGCGACGCCGACGCGGCCGAGGTGGAATTTATTGCCGTGCGTCAGCATTTCCCGCCGGTAACAGGCCAGCCGCTCTCCCACGATATGCGATGGGCAGAACTGATCGATAAGCAGATTATGGTCGCGCGCGGAGACCCGGGCAATGCTGCCGGCATGGCCCGCGCCTTGCCAGAAGGGCGGGTGCGGCTTCTGCCTGGTCGGTGGTTCGACGATAATGTTGTCGAACTGCCAGTATTTACCGTGATGGGAAAAGCGCTCTTCCGACGTCCAGGCGCGGGTGATCACATCCACCGCCTCATCGAAGCGGGACTGGGCTTCGGTGATGGGAATGTGGAAGCCATCGAATTCCATGTGGCGGTAGCCGCGACCAATGCCGAAATCCAGCCGCCCATCGGAAAGTAGATCTAGTGTCGCCGCCTGCTCGGCGAGCAACACCGGGTTGTGCCAGGGCAGCACCACAACGGCGGTACCGAGACGCAGGGTAGAGGTACGCGCCGCGATCCAGGTCAGAAGATTCAAGCTGGCGGAAACCTGACCGAAGCCGGTGAAATGATGCTCCACGATGAAAGCAGATTCATAGCCCAATGCCTCGGCCTCGATTACATAGTCGATGTAATCACGGAATCCAGTGGCGCTGTCCACGTCCGGGCCTCCGCGAGCGGCCTGGGCGGCGCCGAACAATCCGAACTTCATACCGCCCCCTGTTGCGCGATGGTGGGCACGCCATCGGTCACGGTGGTGCGTCGCATGTCGCGTTCATGGGCAAGATCGTCGAAGCGTGTAGCGCGGTGCATGGTGGCGCGATTATCCCACATCACCAGATCACCCACACGCCAATTATGGCTGTAAACGAATTCGCGCTGCGTCGCGTGTTCCGTCAGCTCGCGTAGCAGCATCATGGCTTCGGGGGCTTGCAGGCCTTCGATGCGCGCGCCGTGCGAGGAGAGGAATAAAGATTTGCGCCCAGTCTTCGGATGTGAACGCACTAGGCGCTGGCGGACGGGGGCGAAGTCGGTCAGTTCTTGCTCGGTGAAGGGAAACCCCAACGCACCTTTCGAGAACACGCGACTATGCTGGCAGACTAGGTCCGCGACCAGCGCCTTGGTCCTGGCGGGCAGCATGTCATACGCCGCGCGCATGTCAGCGAACTGGGTATCGCCGCCTTCCGGCGGCACGGCGTGGGCATGCAGCAGGGAATAGCGCGCAGGGATGGTCTTGTAGCTGCTGTCGCTGTGCCAAAGCTGGTTGCCGAGATTGTATTGTCGCTTGCGGTCGTCGCGCTCCAGGATGGTGCCGGCGGGGCCCAGGTTGGAAATGTCGATCAGGTCGGGATTATCTAGCCGCACACCCTCGGAGCTGCGGATTTGCCGATAGGGCGGTTCGAGCGCGCCGAAATTCTTCGTGAAGGCTAGCTGGCGTTCGGTCCTGAGCCGGGTGCCGCGGCGAAATACCAGCACAGCATAGCGGTCCATGCCGGCATCGATGGCGGCGATCTGTTCCGGTGCGAGGTCCTCGCCGATATCCACGCCCCAGCATTCGGCGACGAAGACCGGATGCAGCGGATGGAAGCTGATGGCCATGGGGCGGACGTCCTGGTGTCTCCCTCCCAGCATGGCGCCTTGACGCACGCTCGGCAACGCCGGGCTTAGCCGCCCAGCTTGCAGCCCAGATCAGGCCCGGCGCGGGCGATAGCCAGTCGAGGAACACCTCACTGACCATCCGGCTCCACGCCTCCATCGTCCGGTCATAGGCCGCGCCATCATCGAACTGGATCGCGGGTGCGGACGTGGGGCGACGCCCTCTTTATTATAGCGCAGCATGAGCGCATGGCACGCGTGGGACAAAGATTATGACGGAACCGAGCGAGATTGCTGCCCGTATCGCGCGCTGGCGCGCTTCGTACCCCGACCCGATTGCGACCGGATTGCGCGGCATGGCGGAGGCCGGGCTGCTTGGCATCGGGCTGTCGGAGGCGGACGGCTTTACAGTCATCGCGCGAGCGAAGGAAAAGTTGGTGGAGACCACCGGCCTGCTCGGCCTCGCCGGCATGTGGGCGGGACGGCAGATGGTGGCGCGGTTTTTCCTCGGCCGCTTCGGCTCGCAAGCGCAGATTGCGGAATTCATGCCCCGGCTGGCGGATGGCGGCGTTTCGCTTTGCGTCGCCATCTCCGAACCCGGCGTCGGCGCGCATCCTAAGAACCTAATCACCCGGGCGGTGGCGGATGGGACGGACATGGTGATCACCGGTCAGAAAGCCTGGGTCAGCAACGCGCTGGAGGCCAGCCACATCATCGTCTTTGCCATCACGGCGGAGACCGAAGCCCGCAAGCGCTACGCCGCCTTCCTGGTCCCTATCGGCACCTCCGGCCTTACCATCGCGCCGATGCCGGGCTTCCACACCCTCGTCCCATCGCGGCATTGCGCCGTCAGCTTGGATGCTTGCCGCGTCCCGGCCGCTGCCCGCCTCGGGCCGGACGGCACGGCGTTCGAGGCGATGGCGGTGCCGTTCCGCGATGTGGAGGATGCCGTGGGCGCGGCGGGCATGGCGGGTGGTTTTCGCTTACTGCTACGTCGCCTCGGCCCGCGCATGCCAGCCAGCGCGGAGGCCGAGCTGGGCGCCATCGCCGGCCTGACCGCCCTGCTGGATCACGGCGCGCGCGCCGTGGTGGCGGCGCTGGATAGCGGACTGCTGCGCGACGAGGCGGCAGCGAGCGTGGGGCTGCGTGTGCTGGCGGCGGATATTCGTGCCCACATCGGCGATCTGCTGGCGGAGACGCCGTCGCCTCCCGACACGGTGCGGGAGCGTCTGCTCACAGATCTAGACGCCATCCTCGATATCGCGCGCTTGCCACGGGCAGTCCGCCAGGCGCGGCTGGGGGCGACGCTGCGTCTCTCGCCTGGATAGCAGAAACCGGCCAGACTGACGGAAACAGACGGGGAAAAGCGCCATGCATGCGACGCATTTGGTGATCGGTGCCGGATCGGCCGGCTGCGTGATGGCCGCTCGGCTGTCGGAAGTCGCCACCAACAAGGTGGTGTTGATCGAGGCAGGGCGCGATTATGCGCCCAAGGACACGCCCTGGGATATTAAGGACACCTATTCTGGCTCCGCCCTGATGAATCCCTCCTATTTCTGGAACGATCTGAAAATCCGCCGCCGTGCGGATGCAACGCCGACCTATTACGAACAGGGCCGCGTGGTCGGCGGTGGCTCCTCGGTGAATGGCCAGGTGGCGCTGCGCGGCGCACCCGAGGATTACGACCATTGGAACCGCATCGGAGCCAAGGGCTGGGACTGGAATTCGGTGCTGCCCTATTTCCGCCGGCTGGAAACCGATCTCGACTTCACCGACCAGCTACACGGCTCGCAAGGTCCGATCACAGTGCGGCGAATGCCGATGGAACAGTGGGACGATTTCACCCTCTCGGTAACCAAAGTTTGGAACGGCCTTGGCTACGAATTGCGTCCCGACATGAATGGCGCGTTCGGAGAAGGCTATTCCCCGCTGCCGCTGTCCAACGATGGCGATGCGCGGCGCTCCACCGCGATCGGCTACCTGGATGAGGCGACACGCAAGCGGGAGAATCTGCACATCGTCAGCGAAGCCAAGGTGCTGCGGGTGCTGATCGAGGGGGCGCGGGCGACGGGGGTAGAATTCCGCCGCGCCGGCACGGTGGAGACGATCACCGCCGATCATGTGGTGGTTTCCGCCGGTGCGTTGCACTCTCCCTGGGTGCTGATGCATTCCGGCATCGGCCCCGCGCCGCATCTGATGGAACGCGGCATCGAGGTGAAGCTGGATAGTGCTGGTGTTGGGCAGAATCTGATGGACCACCCGGCGATCCATATTTCTGGCTATTTGCCGCCCACTTCGCGCGAGAAGATGGTGCTGCGTCGCAATTACACCTATCTGCGCTATTCCTCGGGCCTGCACGACGCGCCAGCGGCGGACATGGTGATGATGGCGGTGTGCCGTTCGGCCTGGCACGCGATCGGCGTTCGCATCGGCACTCTTTCCTCCTATATTGGACGGTCCTATTCGACGGGCGAGGTGCGGCTGCAATCGGGTAGCCCCAATGACGAACCCTACGTTAACTTCAACTGGCTGAGTGACCAACGCGACCTTGACCGCATGACCGATGCTTTCCGGCGCATGGCGAATATTTTGCACACGCAGCCGGTGCCGAATTATTTGCAAAACCTGTTTGCGTCGAAATATTCGCAACGGGTGCGCGATATCGGCCAGGTGACCTTGATGAACAAGATCAAGACCAATATCGCCGGCGTGATGATGGACAGATCGGCCGCGCTCAGGAAATTTCTGTTCGAAAAAATCATCAGCGACTCACCGCCTATCCCGCAACTGCTCGCTAACCCGGCACTACTGGAGCAGTACGTGCGCGATAACGTGCAGTCGGCTTGGCACCCGTCCTGCACCTGCCGTATGGGCGATCCGGCCGATCCCAACACGGTGGTCGATCCCACCGGGTGCGTGGTGGGAATGGACAATCTCTACGTTGCCGATGCCTCAGTGATGCCGGAGGTTTCGCGCACTAACACCAACATCCCCACCATCATGATCGCCGAACGCGTTGCCGAAATGTTGAAGCAACGGGCGGCATAACCCGATGCGCAACCACCGCCTGAAATTGGTATCGCGCCCCACCGGCATTCCCGGGCCAGAGCATTTCAGCGCCGACGACGTGCCTACCCGCGACCCGGGCGACGGCGAGGTGCTGGTGGAAACCATTTATCTCTCCATCGACCCCGCCATGCGTTCCTGGATTACCGATGGCACGCATTACGCGCGGCAGGTGCAGATCGGCGCGGTAATGGAAGCTGGCGGCATCGCCCGCGTGGTGACCAGCCGCGCGCCCGACCTTGCTCCCGGCGATCTGATCCAGGGAAGGCTTGGCTGGCAAAGCCACCCCACCCTGCTCGCCCGGCGTGCTCAAAAACTCGACCTGTCGCTGGGCAGCGCCGAGGACTGGATCGGCCCGTTGGGCCTTACCGGTGTCACCGCCTATTTCGGGCTGCGCGAAATAGGCCAGTTGCGCCCGGGCAGCCAAGTGCTGGTCTCCGCCGCCGCCGGGGGCGTCGGGCAGATCGTCGGGCAGATCGCCCGAATAGAGGGCTGCCACGTTGTCGGCATCGCCGGGGGAGTCGAAAAATGCGCCTTTATCACGAATGAAATCGGCTACGACGCCGCCATCGACTACCGCACCGCGCCCGATCTCTCGGCCGCCATCGGCGCCGCCTGTCCGGAGGGGTTGGATCTCTATTTCGACAATGTGGGCGGTGCCACCCTAGATGCCGCGCTCAACCATCTGCGCCAGGGCGCGCGGGTGGTGGCGTGCGGGCGGATTTCCCAGTTCGCCGGCCAGCCGGCGCAGCCGATCCACAATCTCGGCAAGCTGATGGCTGCGCGGGCGCGGATGGAGGGTTTCATCGTGTTCGCCTACGCGGACCGCTATCACGAGGCGCGGGCCTGGCTGGCGACGCAACTACGTGCCGGGCGACTGACCCAAAGGCTGCATGTGCTGGATGGGTTGGCACAGTCGCCCGCGGGGCTGGGCATGCTATTTACGGGCGAGAATACGGGCAAGCTGGTTGTGCGCGTCGCATAGGCGATCTGCGCGCGAGGACGGTATGTTCGCACATGCGCGTAAAGCTGAGCATGATACATTGATGCGGCCACATAAAACGACAATACCTCGCGTGAGCATAACGCCCGACCTCCGCCGGGGCGAGGTGCACTCCGACTATGCCCGGGTGCGTCTGGGTATTTCCATTCTGATCGGATCGATCGGCGCGGTTAGCTTTTGGTCTGGCCTGGTGGTGATGCCGGTGGTGTAGGCGGATTTTGACGTGAACCGGGCTTAGGCGTCCCTGCCCTATACGCTGACTACGCTCGGCCTTGGGCTGGGTGGCGCGGTGATGGGGAAAATTTCCGACCCGTTCGGCATTGTGCGACCGATCGTAGTTTTGGGCGTGGCGCTGGGCCTGGGCGATCTGACCAACCGCGTTCCGCTGTCCCAGCTCAGCATGCCACTGGAAGTGGCGCAAGCGGTGATGATGTTGCTGAGTAAGGCCTATCTAACCAGGCATGTCATCTCTACGTTCGAGGTCAGCTCCCCTTCGGCGAAGCTGTGAGCTCGGCGATAGGGGGTCTGCATATCAACTGAGCGCGACGCGACGAAGCGCGGCAAGGAAAGCTAGGACCTATGCACGGAGCCATCACCGCCCAACCCAAGGATGTCGGCCTGTCGTCGGCGCGCCTCAAGAAACTGGAGGATTGGGCGGAAGGCTGGGTGCAATCAGGCCGACTGCCCTGCCTGCTGACCATGGTGCTGCGGCGTGGCCAGGTGGTACATCTGCACAGCACCGGCAAGGCGGATATCGAGCGCGATATTTCTGTCACCGCCGATACGATCTTTCGTTTTTATTCGATGACCAAGCCACTGACCTCGGTGGCCATCATGCAGTTGTATGAGGGAGGGCACTTCCAGCTCGACGACCCGATCACGCGGTTTCTACCGCAATTCGCTGATATGCGGGTCTATGCCAGTGGCAGCCGGGGTAAATACGAGACCGTACCGGCGGAGCGTGATATCACCTTCCGCGATCTACTCTCCCATACCTCCGGCCTGACATACGGGTTCATGCAAGAGCATCCGGTGGATGCGATGTATCGCGCCGCCAAGATCGATTTCCAGACATCGAACAAAACCTTGGCGCAGATGGTGGATCTGGTCGCCACTATGCCGCTGATCTGCCAGCCGGGCAAAGCGTGGAATTATTCTATCGCCACCGATGTACTGGGTCATCTGGTCGCGGTGATTTCGGGCAGGCCGTTCGATGAATATTTACATGAGCGCGTAACCGGGCCGATCGGTATGGTCGATACCAGCTTTCAAATTCAGCCCGCGCAGTTGCCGCGCTTTTCTGGGCTGTATGCGCGGGATGCCGATGATAAGCTCATTCTCATGGATGATGCGCAAAAAAGCGTGTTTGCCGTGCGGCGAGAAATTTTTTCCGGCGGCGGCGGGCTGGTCTCCACGGCTGGCGATTACATGCGCTTCTGCCGCATGATGCTGAACAAGGGCGAACTAGACAACACGCGTCTGCTGGGGCGCAAGACGGTGGAGCTGATGACCGCCAACCATCTCCGTGGCGATATGGCGGATATGGGCCAGCCGCGCTTCAGTGAATCGTCCTATTACGGCATCGGCTTCGGGCTAGGGTTTTCCGTCATGCTCGATCCGGTGAAGGCGCAGATCCTCGGCACGCCCGGTGAATACGCCTGGGGCGGTGCGGCCTCCACCGCCTTCTGGATCGACCCTGCGGAAGAGCTGGCGGTGGTGATGCTGACGCAGCTCATCCCCTCCTCCACTTATCCAATCCGGCGGGAGGCGCGGGTGCTGGTCTATCAGGCAATCATCGATTGACCTGAGACGCCGCCCTTAACGCCTATTGACAAAGCGCCGCGCCAGGATTGCCCTGCATGCTCAGGGCACGCCCCGTGGACGCGACCAATAAAAGGGAGAGACGAGGATGAAACCGAAGATTGCCATCATGGGCACGGGCGCCGTCGGGGCCTATGCTGGCGCGCACATGGCGCATGCCGGGGAAAACGTTACCTTCATCGATTTCTGGCCGGAAAATGTAGAGACGATGAAGGCTAAGGGGCTGAAGGTCACGCATCTGAAGGATGTGCCGGAATTCACCGCCAAGGTGCGCGCGCTCCATGTGACCGAGGCACAGCAGCTGGCGAAGGAAGACCCGATCGACATTGCCTTCGTCTGCGTCAAATCCTACGACACCGCCTGGGCGACAACTCTGATCGCGCAATATCTAGCGCCGGGTGGCTTCGTCGTGTCGTTGCAAAACTGCATGAACGAGGAAACCATCGCCGGCATCGTCGGCTGGGGCAAGGTGCTGGGCTCCATCGCCAGCTCCATTACCGTCGATCTGTGCGCACCGGGACACGTGCACCGCGCGGCGGGCAAGCGGGCGCCGGCGCATACCGTGTTTCGTGTGGGCGAAGTGCATGGACGTATCACCGATCGCGCGCAGGAGGTTTGCCGGCTCGTATCGCTTTCCGATGGCGCGAAAGTCACCGGGAATTTATGGGGCGAGCGCTGGTCGAAACTTGTCACCAACGCCATGGGTAACGGCATTTCCGCCTGCACCGGCATGGTCTCCCGTGACTATACGCTGAACGAATCAATCCGCCATTTCTCGACGCGCGTGGCGTCGGAGGCGATCCGCGTCGGTCAGGCGCTGGGCTACGAGCTAGAGGAAGTACACCATATTGATCCAGAACTGATCGCCAAAGCTGGCGAGGGCGACGCAGCGGCGTTGAAGGAAGTGGACGCGCATCGCCTCAAGGAAATCAGCGCGCCCGGCGGCGGCGAACATCGTCCCTCCATGGGCCAGGATATGGTGAAGGGACGACGGACGGAAATCGAATTCCTCAACGGCTTCATCTGCGACAAAGCCAAGGGTGTGGGCATCGCCACACCCGCCAACGCGGCCCTGACCGATATCGTCAAGCGCGTGGAAAAAGGTGAATTGAAGCCCGACCCCAAGCACCTGATCGACCTGCGCCTGAACTGAAAGCCGAGGCTCTGGCCAAGAAATACGCCGTCGTCGCCCGCTGCGACGGCGGCGACTGGTCATTGCGCTTTCGCTCCTTTGAGCTCGCAACACTGGCAGAAGAAAGCAAGTGGCTATGTTCTTCGGGTCTGACTAGATTAGGCAAAATCTAAAAAGCCACTCCCGTCACCGAGGGCACCGATCTAAACTGTAACCTATGGCGCTCGTTGCACAGGGCAAAGTCTCTAATCTCCCCCCAGATGGGTCACACGCGCCGAGACCGGGGATTAATTACTTCGCCCGATTCCCGAATAGGTGAAGCCGGCTTTGCGCATGGCGTTAGGTTCGTAGATATTGCGTAGATCGACAATGATACGCCCGCGCATTGCGCCAGCGAGGCGAGCCGGGTCGAGGGCACGAAATTCGTTCCACTCGGTAATTACGACCAGCGCATCGGCCTGCGCGACGGCATCGAGTGCGTTCTGACAATAAACCACGCTTTCGGGCAGTACGCTGGCCGCCTGTTCCATACCTTTCGGATCGAAGGCGCGGATTGTCGCCCCGTCGCCCACCAGGTGCGTGATGATGGGGATCGACGGCGCGTCACGCATATCGTCGGTTTCGGGCTTGAAAGTCAGGCCGAGCACCGCGATGGTCTTGCCGCGCACTGCGCCACCGCAGGCAGTGATCACGCGCTGTGCCATCATGGATTTACGCGCGTCATTCACCGCGACGGTGGTTTCAACCAGCCGCGCCGGCACGCCGAAATCCTGCGCAATGCGCATCAGAGCCACGGTATCCTTGGGAAAACAGGAACCACCGAAGCCGGGACCAGGATGCAGGAATTTGCGACCAATCCTGCCATCCAGGCCAATACCGCGCGCGACATCATGTACGTCCGCACCGACGCGTTCGCAGAGATCCGCTATTTCGTTGATGAACGTCACCTTCATCGCTAGGAACGCGTTGGCGGCGTATTTGGTCAGTTCGGCGGTTTCGATGCCGGTAAAGACGATCGGCGCCTCGATCAGATAGAGCGGGCGGTAGAGCCGGCGCAGTACCTCCCGTGCGCGTTCGCTTTCCGCGCCGATCACCACGCGATCCGGGCGCATGAAATCGCCGATCGCGTTACCCTCGCGCAGGAATTCCGGGTTGGAGGCGACATCGAAATCCAATTCCGGCCGGGCCGCGCGCACAATCTCCGCGATTCGCCGCCCGGTGCCCACTGGCACGGTCGATTTGGTGACAATCACCGCATAGCCGGGCAAGGCCCGCGCCACTTGTTCGGCGGCGGCATAGACATAGGTGAGATCGGCATGGCCGTTGCCACGGCGCGCCGGCGTTCCCACGGCGATGAACACGGCTTCGACGTCCGCCAGGCCGGTAGCCAGATCCCCCGTGAAGCGCAGCCGTCCGGCGGTGACATTATCGGTCACCAGCTTTTCCAGCCCGGGTTCATATATTGGCATGTGTCCGGCCTGCAGCGCCGCAAACTTGATGGGGTCCGCCTCCACCACCGCCACCTCGGAGCCAAATTCAGCGAAGCATGCGCCCGAAACCAGGCCGACATATCCGCCGCCAATCATCGCGATGCGCAAATGCGTTCTCTCCAGAATTCAATGAGTAAAATTGAGCACAAGCTTGGATCCAAGGCCATTGGCAGGTCGTGGGCGTTTTCTGCTCCAAAGGTCGATCCCGAGGAGGGCGACCAGCGGCTTCGTCGGATAAAATCTGCACCTGCACTCAAGGCCGCCTTGACCGCTCACGCGGCCTGGCACGCAGTCAGGCCGCATCTTAATCGGAAACTCGCTGCAGCATAACGTCCCATCCTGGTGCCGTCAGTCTGACCAATTTCAATAGAGATCGGGAGATCTCCAAGGTTATTATGAGGACAAGACATTTCTTGATTTCAAATAGATAAGGCCTAATTGAAGCTGCATGAGGTGCTTTGAGAAAGGCGAAAATCACTCGCCAATACTCAATAAGGCGCCGCGTTCGCGAGCGGCGCGGAACTGGCGGGAAAAAATTAGAATCGCGACAAGCATCCAGAAGGCATTCAGGCCCATTGCGGCACCCAAATGGTACCAATTGATTGTCATGTCCGTCATTACCTGGCGCATGCCCTCGAACACATGCGCCGAGGGTAGGGCAAGAGTAAAGGGCTGCACCCAGACCGGCAGAATAGCGACCGGATAGAACACCGCCGAAAACGGCGTCAGGCCGAACAGCACGGACCAGGCCAAAGCCTCGGCCCCCGCGCCATGGCGCAGAATGAGGGAAACCACAGCCAGCGCTACCCACCAACCCATGATCATCAGATTAACGAAAAACAAGATGATTAGCGGCCCGATGGCAAACAGATTGAAGGCGTAAAGAACCCAGGCTAGCAAAATGGCCGGCAGCACACCGACGCAGAGGCGAATGACGGACATGCCGATCAGCGCCGCCACCAGTTCCCATGGCCGCAGGGGCGACACAAAGACATGGCCCAGATTGCGCGACCATATCTCCTCCAGAAAGGAAATCGCGACCCCCATCTGACTGCGCAGCGCCACTTCCCACAGTAGCACGCCCCCAAGCAGCAGTCCGCCGGCAATGGCCGCGCCACCCATGCGCGCAGTAAGGAAATCGGCGGTAAAGCCCCAGATGCACATTTGCAGCACCGGCCAATAGGCGAGTTCCAGCAAGCGCGGCCAGGACCGGCGATAGAGCGCCAGATGCCGATACATCAGCCCCCAGATGCGGCGCAAAGATTCAGCCATGGGTGCGGTTTTCATGCGACGGTCTCGGCGGCTTGCCCTCGGTTACGGGCAATATCGAGAAACACCGCTTCCAGATCTTCCCGCTTGTAGCGCGCCAACAGTTCATCGGGCGTGCCGCGATCGACGATTTTTCCGGTTTTCAGCATCAGCACATGCGAACAAAGACGCTCCACCTCCGCCATGTTGTGCGAGGCGAGGAGAATTGTGCACCCTGTCTCATCGCGGTACCGCTCCAGCCAGGAACGTACCATGTCCGCCGTATCGGGATCCAAGCTGGCGGTGGGTTCGTCGAGCAGCAGCAAATCCGGTCGGTTGATTAGTGATTTTGCCAGCGCCGCGCGCGTCTTCTGCCCCGATGAAAGCTGCCCGACGGGGCGGGTAAGAAATTCGTGCAAATCCAACTGGTCCGCCAGTTCGAGGATACGCTGTTCGAGATGCGCGACATTGTAGAGATAGCCATAGACGCGCAGATTTTCTGCCACCGACAGCCGCTGCGGCAGCGCCACGTAGGGCGAGGAGAAATTCATCCTCGCAAGGGCGGAAAACCGGTCGCGCGCCATGTCGTACCCGAGCGCGTGAATCGTGCCTTCGGTGGGGATCAGCAGCCCCAGCAGCATGGCGATGGTGGTGGTCTTGCCCGCGCCATTGCCACCCAGCAACCCGATGGTCTGTCCCAGCGCGACGGTAAAGCCGATCCGGTCCACGGCCAGCGTCTTGCCATAGCGTTTGGTCAGATTTTGGACCCGGATCGCATCCATGGGGGCGGGCATAGGCTGTCCAGGCGCACCCGCCAAGACTTGACCGCGCGACCTTCCCTGGCGCAGGTGCGGGGCATGTTGCGTAGCGCACTGATCGTTGGGCTCTGGACCTTAGCCAGCCGGGTGCTGGGCTTCGCACGCGACGTGCTGATCGCCGCGTTTCTTGGCGCCGGCCCCATCGCGGACGCGTTCTTCGTCGCGTTGAAACTGCCGAACCTGCTCCGCCGCCTGTTCGGCGAAGGTGCCTTCAACGCCGCCTTCGTCCCCATCTTCTCTAGCCTGCTCGCCGCCGATGCCAAGCGCTTCGCCGAGGAAGCCCTGGGCGTCATGGTGTTCTGGCTTGCCTTCCTCACCCTGCTGGGCGAGGTTTTTATGCCGCAGATCGTCACCCTGATCGCGCCGGGATTTTCCGCCATCCCGGAGAAATTCGATCTGACGGTGAATCTCTCGCGCATCACCTTCCCCTATTTGTTCCTAATCTGCCTCGCCGCCCTTGCGTCCGGTGTGCTAAACGGCCTCAACCGCTTCGCCGCCGCCGCCGCCGCGCCGGTGATGTTCAATATCTCGCTCATTGCCGCCCTGCTCTGGCTCACGCCCGCATTGCCCAATGCCGGTTATGCACTGTCCGTCGGCGTGCTGGCCGCCGGCGTAATGCAACTGGGGCTACTGCTCCTGGCCATGCGCCGCGCTGGGTTCGTCCTGCGCATCCCCTGGCCGCGCCTGACAGGTCGTATCCGCGCATTGCTGCGCCGCATCGCGCCCGGGCTTCTGGGCGCCGGAGCAATGCAGCTCAATCTGGCGGTGGACGTGATCATCGCCAGCCTGCTGCCGCCAGGCACGGTTTCCATTCTTTACTACGCCGATCGCGTAACGCAGTTGCCGCTGGGTACCATCGGCATCGCGCTGGGCACCGCGCTGCTGCCGATGCTATCTGGCCAGCTGCGGGCCGGCGAGGCGGAGGCCGCGAACAGTACCCTCAACCGCGCGTTGGAATATGGCTTCTTCCTGGCCTTGCCCGCCGCCGCCGCGCTGATCGTCTGCGCCTGGCCGGTGATGTTCGTGCTGTTCGGACGAGGCGCATTCGATGCGGAGAATGTGCGCCTTAGTGCGCAGGCGTTGATGGCCTATGCCGTGGGCCTGCCCGCATATGTCGCGGTGAAGGCATTGGCGCCAGGGATGTTCGCGCGTGGCGATACCAAAACCCCGATGCAGATCGGCCTGGCCACCGTCGGGGTAAATCTACTGTTGAATGTCGCGTTCATGGTGCCGCTGGCGCATATGGGCCCCGCCCTCGCCACTTCGTTCGCCTCCCTGTTCAATGCCGGCGCCTTGTGGGTCGTGCTCACGCGGCGCGGACATTTCAAGATCGATGCCATCCTGCGCCGCCGGGTGCCGCGCATTATCCTGGCGGTGGGGGCCATGGCGACGGCGCTGGTGCTGGCGCAATTCTGGCTGTTCGCCGATCCCACCGAAACGCACGGGCTGAAATGGTTATTCCTCGCCTTGCTGATCACACTGGGCATGGCGGCGTATGCCGCCGCCGGGCAGATGCTCGGTGCCTGCGATCTGCGCGAGGCCGCGCGCACGCTGGCGCGGCGCGGCCGGCCGCTTCAGTAATGCGTCACCCAGGGTGAGCTCAGTGCCGCCTCGATCCGCCGGTGCCGCGCCCGAATAACATCCGCTGGTATCGCACTGACAAAGGCATAGAAACTCTTCGTACGAATCGCATCCACCACGCGGTCACCGACTTTCTTCGGATCGAGGCCGGTGGTGGCGAGGCGCTCCGCCAGTACCGCCTCGTCGTTGGCGCGTTCCTGTGGACCACCCATATGGTCTGGGCGGTTGCGCGCACCACGGGCGATATTGGTTTTGATCGGGCCAGGGCAAAGGACAGAGACGCCGATATTGGTGCCCTCCAGTTCGATTTCCAAGGCCTCGCTGAGCGAGAGCGCAGCGTATTTGCTCATCGAGTACGGCCCCTGGTTGGTGCCGCGCCGGTTCTGGAAGCCGGCGACAGAGGCGGTGTTGACGATATGGCCTGCCTCGCCGTGTTTCAGGATGGCGGGGACGAAATGGCGGATGCCGTGGATGATGCCCCAGACATTGACGCCGAGGACGAATTCCCAATCTTTCGTCGGCACATCCATCATCTGCGTGCCATGCATCGGCACACCGGCATTGTTGCAGGCAATATGCAGCTTGCCGAATTTTCGCTCCGCTTCAGCTAAGGCATTGAGGACGGATGCTTCCTGCGTGACGTCGATGCACACCGGCATCACTCGTTTATTGGTGCCGGACAGTCCGTGCGCGGCGGCCTCCACCGCCTCTTTCTGGATGTCGGCCATCACCACGTTGGCGCCGGCCTCGGCGAGTGCGGTGGCGATGCCAAGCCCGATACCCGACGCGGCACCGGTAACGATGGCGGTCTTGCCTGAGATGTCCATGCTAGTTTCCCCCGTTTGATCGGGGGATTGTCCGCCGAGCGGGCGGGCGGTTCAAGCCGCGCCGATCAATTCACCTGTGCGTGTTTCCGTGGGCAGGCACAAGGCGGCCAGTAGCGGCGCGATGTCGGCCGGCTTGGGAAGCAACGACTGGTCCTCGCCCGGGTAGGCATCGCGGCGCAACCGTGTGGCCATCTTGCCGGGGTCGAACAGGTTCACGCGCAACGGTGACGCGCGAGTCTCCTCGGCCCAGGTAGAGGCAAAATGTTCCATTGCCGCCTTGGTGGCGCCGTAGATACCCCAGTAGGCGCGCGGCGCGCGGGCGACGGCACTAGTGACAAACACCGCGCGCCCGGCCTGTGCCACCGCGAGCAAGGGCGCGCAGGTGGCGATCAAATGCCAGGTAGCCGTCATATTGGCTGCCAGGGCCGTGTCAAAATCCTTCTTCTGGATATGCGCGACCGGCGTGAGAACCCCCAACGCGGCGGCAGCATGCACGAGAATATCCAGCCGGCCGAAGCGTGCGTGAATGCTGGGGCCCAGCGCGTCGATGGTTTCCGTTGCGGCAAGGTCGAAAGGCAGCAGGGTGGCAGCCCCACCCGCAGCGCGAATTGCGTCGTCGGTTTCTTCCAGCCCCCCTTGCGTGCGCCCGGTGATCACCACATGCGCGCCCATTCCGGCGAGTGCCACAGCGGTGGCCGCACCTAGGCCACGGCTAGCGCCGGTGACTAGCGCCACACTGTCAGCAAGCACGGCCATGGCTAGTTATTTTCGCTCAACAGGCTGAGCTGACGGTCGTTGTTATCCGCCTGATTGGCCAGCGCGATGGGATAATCGCCGGTAAAACAGGCATCGCAATAATGCGGCTGCGCCGGGTCGCGTCCCGGCTTGCCCAGCGCGCGATAGAGGCCGTCGATGGACACAAACTCCAAGCTATCGACACCAATCAACGTGGCCATCTGCGCCACCGAATGACTGGAGGCCAGAAGCTTGCTGCGTTCCGGCGTGTCGATGCCATAGAAGCAGGAATGGGTGGTGGGCGGCGAGGAGATACGCATATGCACTTCCTTCGCCCCGGCCTGGCGCACCATTTCGACGATTTTCTTACTCGTTGTGCCGCGGACGATAGAATCATCCACCAGCACCACGCGCTTGCCCACTAGCACGGCGCGGTTAGCGGAGTGCTTTAACTTCACACCAAGATTGCGGATATGATCCGTTGGCTCGATGAAGGTGCGCCCGACATAATGGTTGCGCACAATACCAAGTTCGAACGGGATACCGCTTTCCTGCGCGTATCCCATCGCGGCGGGGACACCCGAGTCCGGCACCGGCACGATGACATCCGCCTCGATACCCGTTTCACGGGCCAGTTCGGCGCCGATGCGTTTACGCGCGTCATAGACCGGCATCCCCTCGGTGATGGAATCGGGGCGGGCGAAGTAAATATATTCAAACACGCAGAAGCGTTCCCTGCTGCGCCCGAAGGGTTTGACGGAATGCACGCCCTTATCGTTGATTACCACGATCTCGCCGGGTTCGACATCGCGGACGAATTCGGCGCCGATGATATCCAATGCACAGGTCTCGCTCGCCAATACCCATCCGGCACCTAACCGGCCCATCACCAGCGGGCGTACGCCCAAGGGATCGCGCACCCCAAGCAGCGCCTCGTTTGACAGCGCGACGAGAGAGTAGGCGCCCACCACCTGCTTCAGCGCGTCGATCAGCCGGTCCACCACGGTGGAATAGAGGCTGATGGCGATCAAGTGGACGAAGACTTCCGAATCCGTAGTGGACTGGAAGAGGCAGCCGCGCCTCACCAGCTGGCGATGCAGCACATGCGCGTTGGTGAGGTTGCCGTTATGTGCCACCGCGAAGCCGCCGAATTCGAAATCGGCGTAAAGCGGCTGCACGTTGCGCAGAATGGTCTCGCCTGTGGTGGCATAGCGGTTATGTCCCACCGCCACCGTACCGGGCAGGCGGGCGATCACCCTGGCATCGGAGAAATTATCGCCCACCAGGCCCAGCCCGCGATGGGAATGAAAATGCGTACCATCATAGGTGACGATGCCGGTGGCTTCCTGGCCGCGATGCTGCAGTGCATGCAGACCAAGGGCAGTAACGGCGGCGGCGTCGGGAACATTCCACAAGCCTATAACGCCGCATTCCTCGTGAAATTTGTCATCGCCCAGAATTTTGTCATCCCCGAGAGGCTGGAGCGTGCGCTTGTGATCCATGAGGGGCTCTCCTACTCCCGTGCCGGCGGCTTGCCCAGAGGGGAGGAGGGAGACGCGAGGGGTGCCCCGGTCGCCCGCCCGGTGGGGGTAGCGTGCAGCAAGTCGGCGGCGTTGGTGTCCTTGCCCTTGGTCGGGGCGTGCAGCATCGGGCGATAGGCTGACGGCACCTGCTCCGCCACCCAGGCCGCGCTCTGATAGGCCAGCGGCAGGCTGCGGGCCTGCAAGACTATATCCGGCCAGCGTTCCACCGGCACCAGCCAGCTACCGGCAAAATAGGCGACGACCACCAAAGCTGCCCCGCGCCCGAGACCAAAAACCATTCCAAGACTACGATCCACCCCACCCAGCACCGACTGGCGCACCAGCGCGCCCACCCAATGGGAAATCATCAGCAGCACGATCACCGCCACCACGAACACGCCACCGAAGCCGACATAATCCTGCACCGCCGGATCGGTCAGGTACTGGCCGATATAATGTTGCGCATAGGGACGTACCAAAGGGGCCGACCACAGCGCGATCACCGCCGCGCCGATCCAGGCGCCGATGCCGAGGATTTCCCGCACGAAGCCGCGCAGAAAGGCCAGCAGGGCCGAAGCACCCAGCACCCCCAACACGGCATAATCGACAGCGTTCATGCGAATATTCGGGGCGATCTTAGCATGGCAGGCATCTATGTTGCTTACCCTAAGTAGCGGATTCGGGTACGAAGTGTGCCACTAGGTCGGCCAGATGCCCCAGCTCCTCCAGCCGCAACCCATCGGGTGCGGTCAACCGCCTGGCACCGCGCGCGATCCGGCGTGGCAGGCAGGCAGCGTCGAAGCCCAGCTTGCTGGCTTCTTTTAGCCGCGCCTCTACCTGTGCCACCTGGCGAATTTCGCCGGACAGGCCGACCTCCCCGAAATAGACGGTGCCGGCATGGGTGGGCGTGTCCGTCACCGCCGAGATCAGCGCCGCCGCCACGGCCAGATCGGCGGCCGGTTCGGAAACCCGCAATCCGCCGGCGATGTTTAGATAGACATCATTAGCATTTAGCCGCAGCCCGCACCGGGTTTCCAGCACAGCGAGGAGCATCGATAGCCGCCCGGAATCCCAGCCAACCACGGAGCGCCGCGGCGATCCCCCGGGATTGGGCGCCAGCAGCGCCTGCACTTCCACCAGCACTGGCCGCGTGCCCTCCAGCCCCGCAAAGACGGCGCTCCCAGAAATATTGCCGCGCCGTTCTGCGAGAAACAGGGCGGAGGGGTTTGCGACTTCCGCCAACCCGGCATCGGTCATCTCGAAGACACCGATTTCGTCGGTGGCGCCGAAGCGGTTTTTCGTGGCACGCAGGATGCGGAACTGGTGGCCGCGATCGCCTTCGAAATACAGCACCGCGTCCACCATATGTTCCAACACGCGCGGCCCAGCGAGGGCGCCTTCCTTAGTCACGTGCCCCACGAGCACCACGGAAAAATTTTTCGATTTCGCCGTGCGAATAAGTTCGAAACTACAGGCGCGCACCTGGGAAACCGTGCCAGGCGCACTTTCGATGGTGTCCAGCCACATGGTCTGGATGGAATCGATGACCACCAGGGCAGCATCATGGGCGGCCTCTAGGCTGGCGATGATCTCCCGGAGATTGATCGCGGCGGCGAGTTCAAGTTTCGCGTCCACCAGGCCCAGCCGGCGCGCGCGCAGGCGGACCTGATCGACCGATTCCTCGCCAGATACGTAGATCACGCGGCGCCCGGCCCGCGCCATAGCGGTGGAGGCCTGCAGCAGCAGGGTCGACTTGCCGATCCCCGGATCGCCACCCACCAGCACGGCGGAGGCCGGCACAAAACCACCACCGAGTACGCGGTCCAGCTCGGCAATATCGGTGACGAGGCGTGGTGGCGGCGCGGTGGCGCCTTCCAGTCCGACAAAATTGATCTTTCGGCCTGACAATGCCTTCGCACCAGCGCCGGGGCGGGCTTCCACCATTTCCTCGGTAATCGTATTCCATTCGCCGCAGGTCTCGCACCGTCCGGCCCATTTCGGTGCCATGGCCCCGCAGGACTGGCAGACATAGCGGGTAACGGACTTGGCCATCAGCGCGCGTTGTCCGAGAGCAAAACCTGGTCGGGCATGTCGGGGCTATGGTTAATTACGATGGCCCAGCCGCGCTGACCCTGGGCGGCGTGATAGGTGCGATGGCGCATGCCATCGGTGCCGACATCCGCCGGGTCGCCATCCGGCGCGGTGGGAATGCCGGCGCCGGCCAGCTCAACCTCGCTCGCCGGCACCAATTCCCCGGTGTTCACCGTCTCCGCCAGCACCATGCAGCCGCCATCGTCGATGCCGATAACCACGTATTTCCTGGCGGGGTTGGAGGCATCGTAGGTCACTCTTACCGCCCCCTTCAAGAATCCCGCTTGACCTAGCTCGGGCAAGGCTGGCAGGCCGATCTTCCCTGCCCAGACGCGCAGCCCGGCCGCATTGTCGGCGTAATGGACACAGCCTTGCACAAACAACGTCTCCGCCCGCTGGGCGGCAATGTCGGCGTGGCTTTCCGCCAGAATCTTGGCAGGCAGAAACAGGACAAGGAGAACCAGGACGCGGATCATCCGCATTCTCTACCCGATTCGCCCGGCACCGGGGAAATTCGGTCATTAGCCAGCGGTGTCTTGGTTTGAAATTCGACACCGACTGGCTTCTTTTGCTGCGTGTGCCACCAAGCGCAGGTCATCTTGGAGTCACGAGTGCGTCTGACAGCCGTATTGGGTATGTGCCGCGCCAATAATGCACTTTGCTCGGGTCCAGTCATGCTGGAGCGTAATAAAGCATGCTTTTGGCGGGGCAAGGGCGGGGAGCAGCAATGATGAACACAACCAGCACGGTCGATTACGGACTCGAAGAAGCGGCGATGCCGTTATCACCAACCGGCAAGCCGTGCACGGGTCCTTCGCCAATACCAACAAGGACTGGTGGGCGACGGTGAATTTCGGCTTCCATCAGCGGCGTTCCGTGCTCGGCGTGGAGGCAGGTGGGGTGCATAATGCCTGCGCCATCTATGACGCAGCGCGAATCCGCCAGCGTGCGCGGCTCATCGGCTATGGTATCGATGCCCGCTAGCAGCGGTTCCCGGGTGAGATGCCCTTTGCCTATGCGCCGCACGTGACCAGTGGAAAAACCTATCACTGGGATGCGGCCGCGAAGGCGGGGCTGCATGATTAGAACCTTCTGGATTTAAGTTTGTAACCGGATGGACGCTCGGCTTGAACATTCGCATCGCGGAGGTCGATCTGGATCACAGACATGAATATTCTTTTATCCACCAGAATTTTCCCGGCTAATTTAAGTTTGTGGCCCTAGCGTAGAGGGGCCATCGCGTGGTGGCGATGAGCATCCACTAATCGGACGCGACGACATGGCAGGGCGTGAGCCTGGTTCATTATACCAGCGCGCACAGTAGAACGCCCCTTACTACTCCGGCTTCAGCTGCCCGTGGCCAGGAAAAGCATACCCACGGTCATCCCAAGAGGCCCGCAGCCTGCTGCGCAAAACCGTAACATGCACCCCCAGATCCCAGGGGGCCTGTGTAACACTCAGCCTCCCGATCCCGGAACAGATTCACAGCCTCCAGCTTGCACTCTCACTTAGACTGCCGTCGTTCCATATCCATCCTCTGGTTCCAAAAAACCTATCTTAGTGTCTTCGAAACCGGCAGCAGGCCAGCCGGTGGTCGCGGGCAATCGGCGTCAGGTGATCGGTGTCGTCACCCTCAGCCAAACTGCATCGGACCGGCTGCGCGATGTCGCCTGATAGCCCTGACCGATGCTATAAGCTGGGCATGAGCACGAAATTGAAACACGCCCGCACCGCAACGCTCAATATCGCCTATGAGGAAACCGGGCCGGCGGCAGGAAAGCCGGTCTTTCTCATGCACGGATTTCCCGACGATGTCCGGGCTTGGGACGGCGTGGTGGCGCCCCTCGCGGCGGGCGGGCATCGAGTGATCGTGCCATATCTGCGCGGCTATGGGCCGACACGGTTCCGGCGCGCGAAGACGCCACGCTCTGGCCAGCAGGCGGCGCTGGGCGATGACCTGCTGGCATTGATGGACGCGTTGCGGATCGAACGCGCGGCGCTGGCCGGCTATGACTGGGGCGGACGGGCCTGTTGCATCGTGGCCGCGTTGCGACCGGCGCGTGTGTCGGCCCTGGTCACCATTGGCGGTTACAACATCCAGAACATCGCCACCGCCATCCAACCCGCCATACCAGATCGGGAAATGCGGCATTGGTATCAGTGGTATTTCCATACGGAACGCGGCCGAGAGGGGTTGCGCGCCAACACGCGCGACTTGTGCGGTTTGTTGTGGAAACTCTGGTCGCCGAACTGGCGCTTCGATGACGCGACCTTGGACCGCACGGCGCAATCCTGGCAAAATCCTGATTTCGTCGATGTTGTCATTCAGTCCTACCGCCATCGCCATCGCGCAGCGCCTGGCGATCCCGCCTTGGATTCGATCGAGGCATTGCTGGCCGCCCAACCCGATATCAGCGTACCAACCATCAATCTACACGGCGGCGCCGATGGCGTCGGTCCCGTCGAACAGACCGACAGCGCAGCGAAAAAATTTACCGCTCGTTATGAACGGCGCATCATCGCCGGCGCTGGGCATTTTTTGCCATGGGAAGCCCCCGAGGCCGTGCTGCAAGCCTTGCACGATCTCGGCGCTTGAGGGCGCCCTAGAGCATGCTAGTTTGGCGACGACTTACCCATTGGCCTTCTCGGCTTTGGGAGATTTCGGCGCCCGGCGGAGAGAGCGCGGCTATATTTCGAAACGCCATACACGCACAGAACCGTCCTCCTGGCGCGCGGTAGAAAACCTCCTGTTTAGATAATTACCGAACTTCGTGATCATGATACTAATTAGCCAATCATGAACAGGCAATACAAAGCTATCTCCGATCTCCATCTAATCAATCATAGAAAAAATTTCCATATTTTCCAGAAGGTCATCGTCCACGATCCTACGGACGCGGCACATTCCTTTCAATTGCAATCACAGTAAGTTGTTTTTCTGTAAACACCATTCAATGGGATCAAAACCATGTAAATTAAGCCCTAATTTTTTATCGCCACGCGCGTGCAGTTTTGTATGATGCGTATGGCAGAGAGAGACGGCCTAGTTATCACCACTCTTTAATCTCATGGAATTTAGTTCAGGGAACGTGAGATGACGAGCAATAGCGTGTGAGCCGCAGATTAAACATCATTAGCTCTACGTAGGTAAAAATGCTCTAGCCTGGCTGGATAGGCATTCGTGCGATGCTCATCCATGCAATCGGCGCCCCAGCTTTTTCCGCCGCCTGTCCGGGCGCGAGCGAAGTATCCCAATCCGCGGCGATATAACGACGCCCATTCACTTCTGCCGCCTCATCCGATAGCAACCATAACAGCGGCGGCCCCATGATTTCGGGTTGCAGCATTTTCGCCGGATCGCCGGCCTCACCCACCAGCGGCGTATTGGTCGTGCCGCCGGGAACCAGAACATTCGACGTCACCCCCGTGCCCGCCAGATCCGCCGCCAACACAGCCATTGCCGCTTCCGCTGCCGCCTTCGAGGAGCCGTACAGCAGATATCCATCCTTCACCATCGTTCCCAGGCTGGTGGTGACCGTGACGATCCGCCCCTTTTTCACCGTCAGCATATGCGGCAGCACGGCGCGTGCCATATTGATCGGCGCGGCCCCGTTAATGGCCATGAAGCGCTCCCATTGCTCGGGCGTGGTATCCCAGAACCGAATCGGATTGGCGCGCTGATCGCTGCGCACAGCGGCCTGGCCGATGCCGGCATTATTCACCAGCGCATCGATCCGCCCGAACCGGATCAGCGCAGAGGCGGCGATATGGGCAAACGAATCGGCCTGCGCCAGATCGGCTGTCACCGGGTTCACCGCCCCCCGTAGATTGGCCGCACGCTTCACCAGCTCCGCCAGTGCCGCGCCATTGCGATCCACCGCCGTGACGTCATGGCCATTGGTCAGGAGGGCGATGGTCATCGCCAACCCCATGCCGCTTGCCGCACCGGTCACAATCACCGCCTGGTTGTCCAAAGCCATGGTAGTTTTCTCCTTAATCGGAATGAAAAAAAATATAAAAATTACCAAAAATTCAAGGAACGGTTAGGCGGTAAACGCGCGCTGCCGTGCCGCTATACAGGGCCTTCTTCTCTGCCGCCGAAGCGCCGGCAGTGATACGCTTGAACGCATTCCACAATTCCGTATAGCCACCGCTTTGCTTATCGGGCGGAAAATTACTCTCGAACATGCAGCGATTGACCCCAAACGCCTCGATGCAGGGCTCGATATACAGGCGCCACGCGGCAGCCAGATCATCCGAGGACGGGGGAATCTCCCGCTCATGGAAATCAAAACCAAACGATGTCATACCAACACCACCCAGCTTGACATTAACATTTGGGCATTTGGCTAGCTCGTTAATATCCTTTTTCCACATTGGTAGAATTTCCTGCCGCCGGCCCGCATAGGGGCCAACCCCCAACACTCCGCCCACATGGTTCAGAATGATGGTGGTATCGGGAAAAGCCCGCGCCAGATCGATCGCATCGGATAATTGCGGATGATACTGCCAGGATTCAAAACTCAACCCGAGTTTTCCCAATTCCGCAAAGCCTTCACGGAATTTTAGATCACGCACCTGATGTGGCGGCACAAATCGGGAAACAAATTTTCCCACCGCCTCGCTGCCATCCCACGACACGCCATAACGAATGCCGCGATAACGTCCACCCCCGGCTGTGATCTGCGCTTCCAGCACCGCGCGCACTCGCGCACCGATGGTCAGATCAGCATGGCCGACAATACCTTCAGCCACCCGGCACAGCCCATAATTGCCCGATGCACTCATCGCCGCGATACCATTGACGAATTCCACCTCGCCTACCGGCGCCATCTCGACCGGCCCATCCTTGCGATACATCGCCTGGCATTCCAGAAAGACAGTGGAGACAATGTTATGCCCGCCGCCAATATCGACCAGCAGATCGGGTAGGAAATATTCCCCGCGATGCTGCGTGTCCCAGAAATGATGATGCGGATCGATGATCGGCAGATCAGACTCCAGCGCCGCTTCCGTCGGCCGTTTCGCCAACCAGGCCTTCAGATCGGCATCGTTGCGATAAATGAGGCCGCGGAACTCACCCTTCGATTCTTCATATTGCCCCATGTCCCATCCCCTTTTTGTTCAACGGTGATCCGTTCGGATCCGCCGCACGGATTATCACGGAGTCCTGCTCGCCTGCCGCACCGACACTAAACAAAAGATAAAATGCACCGGCACATGTGTTTACCCACGCGGCTACCCCTGGAGTCCAACACGGTATAGACAACCGCCAAATTTCTCAACACGCATCATCCGTTCCGAAACCGGCCGCACTCGCTCATATTCGTACCGCCTGTCGCGAGCATCGTTTGGAAATTCTGTTTCCCTCCGCCAGAACGGTGGGATGGACATACACGCACTCCGCAGTGACTAAGCCATTAAGGGCCGCGATATCATGCGCTCGTATCGCCCGATACAGAGCCTGTAGCAGAGGCCCCCAGAGTGCCGTGGGTTATCGCTTCAATGCGAGATCCATTCGCGCATGAATCGGGCATAGCAATCGCGCTCCCCCGGCATTTTAGGCCAGCCCGCCAGCAACCGCACCGACGCCATCAGCAGCCGGTCGCGCAGATGGGTGGAATTATGCTCGTATTCCTCAAAGGTGGAATGGCTGATCTTCTGGTTATGCGGATCGTCCTGGAACTTGCACGCGGTGATCGCCACCTGCGCCAGATAATCCCGCCGCTCCCCGCCGCTTTGCAGGTAGGCATAAGCGAGTGAGGTACTATGCGCGAAATCAAACGCCATGATCGATTCATCCAGTTCGCGCAGCATGGCACCCGGCGTCCGACCCGCATCATTGAAACCGGCGCGTTCTTTTTCCAGAACGGAATTATAAAGCTTGTTTGACCGCGCCGCGTCATTCACAAAATTCGCCATCAGATAAAGAATACGAGCCTGATAGGGATTATCGCTGCCACGCATCCAGTAATTGGCGGTATTGCAGTAATCGAACGGGTGCTGGCCATCGGTAAATTTACGCGGGTCCACCGTGCGCAAGATTAACTCGGCGGCACCGATCTGGATGGTATCAGCAATGCTCTTGATAGACTTTCCGGCGCGCAGAAATTCCGTCACCTGGCCCCATACCGCGCCTGTATCACTTTCTATCAGAAACCGCACAAACCCCTCCACCTCTTCGCGAGAGAGAGGCGCCACATTAGTCTGCTTTAGGAATTTTCCACCATCCGGAAATGCATCGATCAAAGTCACGCACGCCGCATCATAGGCCGAGTAATAAAGCGGCCCGATCGCCATGTCCGGCACGCCGGTATAGTAAACACCATGCGCGCGTTCCCAGCCAACATAATCAGCCAAATCCACCACCGCGCGCGCTCGTAGCGCCTTATGTCCGGTATTGCGCGCTTTGCGCCCGATCACCGTGTCCTGCACATCGATGAGACCGAGGAACAACAGCGTATCGCGTAACGCCGGCCGCGCCGCTTCTTCCTCTGCGAGACCGAGGAACAACCCATAAGAGCGTTTCACATCACCACTCATCGTCGCGATCATGTAACTGTGCAGACGTTCTTCTAACGTTCCGGGCTCGACAATCGGGTTCTGCTCCTCGTTCCACACCACCGGCCCATGCTTGGGCAGGGGCACATTCATACCCTTCATAGTCGCATAACGGCCAGGATATTGGCCCAGCAATTGGTTCCAGATATCTAACCCCGCCGGCACATACCAAACGCTTTGCAGCATCGGCAGCATCTGATACTCGGCCGGCAAATAGGGGGCCAGCGCGGTGGATGTTCGCAGCCCCAGGATCGTGTGATCGTTGTTGATCAACGTGATCTGGCCATCGCGAATATTGATGTGATTGGGCACTTGCACAAAAGGCGCCTCGGCTGCGGTCAGGGACACCAATGCATCGCCTATGCTGCGCCCGTCCTTCTTCACCAGATTGAAGAACAGTTCCGCCACACGCGGTTGATTATGAGTCAGAATGGCATCAGTAAACTGATCGACGGACTTATCCTGGCAAATAGCCTCACGGCTCAGCAGCATGGCAGGCTCCTCCGGGTGACCTTGACATATCTCCAAGCCTAGACCCGCCAAGGACCGGGCGTCAAAACGCCCCTGATCTCGAGGTTTTTAAGGGAAGGAGCGGAAGGAGGGTTGGGAGCAAAGCCGCAAATCTTCCTTCCGGCAGTTCATGCCCCACGGCACTTGGTATCAGTCGGTGCCAGCCCGCTTGCGGCCAGAGGTGCGCATCACGCCGCGACACTCTGTCGCGTTGCTTCCTTTAGCATTACCGCGCCTTTTTCGGCGATCATGATCGTCGGCGCATTGGTGTTAGTAGACGTCACCGCTGGCATCACCGACGCGTCGATCACTCGCAGTCTCTCCATGCCATGCACCCGTAATTGCGAGTCCACCACGGTCATGGCGTGGGTGCCCATCATACAGGTGCAGCTGGCATGATAGCTAGTGCCGCCATATTGCCGTGCGTAGTCGAGCAGTTCGTCGTCGGATTCGATGTGACGCCCGGGCAGGCTTTCGTCGCGTACATATTGTTTCAGCGCGGGCGCGTCGAACATACGCCGGGCGAAGCGCAGGCCACCAACCATCGCGCGCTGATCGGATTCGTCGGACAAATAGCGCGGATTGATTAGCGGCATGTCGCCCGGCTTATTCGAACGTGCCTCGACATAGCCGCGCGAAAGGGGCCGCATCTGCCAGGCGCCGCCACTAATGCCGGGGGCGCGTTCTAGTTCTCCGATCACGCCGCCCTTAAAGCTACCGGGCACGAAGGTCACCTGCATGTCCGGTGTCGCAGATGTTTCCAAAACCTTGACGGACGCGGCGACTAGGGACGGGCTGTAGCTGAGCATGCCCTTGCCGGTCACTGCCCAGCGCAGTATCTCCTTCACGAGCGCAAAACCGTGCGATCTTTCATTGACGGTCTCTATACCGACGACCGGATAGGCGACGCGCGCATTGTAATGATCCTGCATGTTGCGCCCGACGCCGCGCAGCTCATGCACCACCGGCACGCCAATTCGGCCGAGCAGCTCGGCATCGCCAACACCGGAAAGCTGGAGGATATGCGGCGAGCCAACGGCGCCGGCGGCGAGAATAATTTCGCGGGCGGCCTGCACCGTCTCCACCGCGCCACCGCGGGAGTATTCGATGCCAATCGCGCGCTTGCCGTTGAACAGCACGCGATGCACCAGCGCGTTAGTGATCAGCCGTAGATTCGGCCGCTTCCGCGCGGGATGCAGATAGGTGCGCGCGGTGCTGGCGCGCCACCTCCCGCCTCTGGTCTGCTGGCACCAGCCAATGCTGGGGCCGGCGCCGGACGGCAGGTCGTTCACATCCTCCCGGTATTCCAGGCCGAGCTGTTTGCCAGCCTCGATCACCATCTCGCAGAGCGTTGAGCGGTCCGTCTTAGAGGTGAATAGCGGTCCGTCCTTGCCGCGCACCGCGTTGCCCTCGCCCTCCCAGCGCTCAGCGCCACGGAAGAACGGCAGGCAATCATCCCACGACCAGCCGCGATTACCGAGCTGCGCCCAATGGTCGTAATCCTCAGGTTGGCCCCGGATATAGACCATCCCATTGATCGACGACGAGCCGCCGATCACCCGGCCCCGCGTGTAGACGATCGAGCGCCCATTGGTGCCGGGATCGGGCTCCGAACGGAATTTCCAGGTCAGAGTCGGATGATCGAGCATCTTGAAGAAGCCCGCCGGGACGTGGATTAGCGGGTTGTTATCGTGCCCGCCTGCCTCGATCAACACCACGTTTGTCCTGGGATCTTCGGTCAGGCGGTTGGCCAGAACACAGCCGGCCGATCCGGCGCCCACGATTATGTAATCCGCCGCCACGTTCATCCCCCCCCCTGTTTGTTAACTTTGTACCCGAATTACTATTGCCCTAAATCGTTACTGAGCCGTCATACCACCGTCGATCACGAGTTCCGAGCCGGTGACCCAGGATGCTTCATCGGAGGCCAGGAACAACACGCCATTGGCGATGTCCTCGGCGCTGCCGAGACGACCCATCGGTGTGCGATCGAGCAGCACCTGGCGCATGGCCGGATCGCTGAAGCGCTGTACGGTCAGGGGCGTATCGGCATAACCCGGATGCACTGAGTTAATGCGAATGTTCTCCTTCGCGTATTGCAGCGCCGCCGATTTTGTAAAGATGGCAATAGCGCCCTTGGCGGCGGAATAGGCCGGCGAGGTAGGGCTGCCGACCAGGCCCATCACCGAGGAGGTGTTGATTATCGAACCACCGCCGCCCTTTCGCATGGCTGGGATAGCCGTTTTTGTCCCCAGGAAAGCGCCCTTGGCGTGCACCGCGAGTTCACGCTCCCAAACTGCGACCGTCATGTCCTCGACCTTCATCGGAAAGGAGACGCCGGCATTGTTGAATAGCACGTCAAGCCGACCATGCGCTCCCATCACTGCGTCCACCACTTGAATCCAGTTTTCCTCCGATGTCACGTCAAGGCGCATGTAGCGTGCGTCATGGCCGGCAGCGCGGAGTGCTGCCGCCGACCGCTCGCCCAGGTCGTCGCGGATATCAGTCAGAACGACCTTAGCACCCTCACGTACAAACAGATGCGCCGCCGCGCCGCCGAAACCCATCAATTCGCCCTTGACCGCCGCCGCCGCACCGGTCAGCAGCGCCACTTTGTCCTTTAATCGCATCCTGTCCTCCTGGTTGATGGAGCCGCCAGTTTCATCCGATCGCGTCGCGCCCCGCCTCGCTGCAGCTTACCCGATCCTCAACGTACCGGATCCAGCACGACCACCGGGATTTCCCGTCCCGCCGTTTTGAGCTGATAGTCCGCGAAAGGCGGCCAGATGTCTACCGCCTGCACCCACAGCCGCGCACGTTCCTCACCCGTCGCGGTTCGTGTCCGTGCGCGTATCTTGGCGGTCCCGACCTGGATCTCGACCTCTGGGTTGTTAACCAGATTGCGGTACCATCCGGGATGCTCCGGCGCGCCCCCCTTGGAAGCGATGACAAAATAACTTTCGCCCGTCTGCCCGTAGAACAGCGGAAATATATATTTATCGCCAGATTTGCGCCCGGTCGTGGTCAGCAGCAAGGATGGCACCGACATCGCCGGCACGCCGGGGCGGTTGATGGTATAGAGATGCCCCTCCTTACCGCCGCTCGACAGATACAGCGCTGCATGATCTTGCATCCATTGCGGCAGATTGGGCGCCAGTCTGCTCTCGGTCATCATTCAGTCTCCTCTCGGGTTGCTACGGCTCCTTCACCTCCTCGCCGCCGGGGAAGCTAAGCCATCGGGCGGCCAGACAGCGATGCCCGGCGCCAGTGGAATGCGCAGATTGCGAAACAGCAGCGAAAATGCCATCCAGTTGCCCATGGCGATGACAAATTCCACCTGCTCCGCTGGATTGGTGACATATTTCACTACCTCGGCCCAGGCTGCATCGGAAATGGCTTTGCCTTCCAGGCATTCATCGGTGGCCGCCAGGATCGCCTTGTCGGCCGGTGTCAGCCGAGCGGACTGGCGCCAGTCGCGCACGGCCAGAATATCCTCAGGTGGGATGTTTGCCTCGTTCGCCACTCGCCAATGCTGCGTCCATTCATAGGCGGAACCGGTGACCCAGCCGATCCGCATGATCATCATCTCACGCAGCCGGATGTCGAATTTGTTGTTCTCCAGCAATTGCGCCAATTGGGTGAACGCAACGCGCGCCACCCCAGGGTTGTTGGCCACCACGCGAAACGCCTCACTACCCGTGCGCCGGGCAGGCAGCCCCATCGCCTCGCCAAGTTCCCGGGCACGTTCCAGCGGTATCATTGCCACGCGAGAAGTCATTCGGCGCCCCCTCCTCTGTCGGATTGGTCCGATCGTCCTCTGTCTGATCCATGTCGGCAAGCCCCTGCGCCCATTGACGGTAACGCAAGGCACGGGTGATGCTGACACCCACCCCGCACGAAACAGGAGAGACGGTCATGCGCCGGCCGGTACGCCCAGTGACATCGTCGTCAAGATGAACGCCGGCATCAAGGTCGGATAAGGGACGCCTTATGCCGCAACCTCGCGCGCTCGCCGGAATTCGGGTGGTCGATTTTAGCTGGGTTCGCGCCGGTCCCTGGGCCACACGCTGGCTGGGCGCATTGGGCGCGGAAATTATTAAAATTGAGTGGCCGGAGAATGAACGCGGCCGGCTGCCCAGCAGCACCACCCCGCAAGGGCTGGAGGTCAACCTTAATACCTCGGGTAACTTCAACGACACGAATGTCAATAAAAAAAGTCTCAGCCTAAATGTGCGCAGTGCCAAGGGGCTAGAGATCGTTAAACGGCTGATTGCCGTGTCCGATATCGTGATCGAGAATTTCTCTTCCCGCATTTTGCAAAAATGGGGGCTGGGTTACGAGGAGCTGTGTAAGATCAAACCTGATATCGTCTATGTGTCTATGTCGGGCTACGGCCATACCGGGCGCAATCATCACTACACGACATTCGGCCCCGTGGCGCAGTCAGCAGCGGGATTGACGATGCTCTCCGGTCTGCCGGATGCGCCGCCGGCGGGTTGGGGCTGGTCTTATATGGATGATACTGGGGGCATGTATGGGGCAATGTGCGCGCTCACCGGTCTTTATCACCGCAATATGACCGGGCACGGCCAGCATATCGATCAGGCACAGATGGTCTCCTCCATTCCGATGAACGGCCCGGCCCTACTCGATTTTACCGTAAACGGCCGCGGGTCGCGCCGCGCCGGATTTCCGCCGGGCAACCGGGCGCACTGGCCCGGCACGCCGATGGTCAATAATTATCGCGGGCCGATCGTGGCACCCCACAACGCGTATCGCACGCATCCGGGCGACTATAACGACTGGTGTGTGATTGTTTGCCACTCTGACGACGAATGGCTGCGCCTGGTGGGGGTGATGGGAAATCCCGGTTGGGCGATGGCGGAAACATTCGCCACAGGCCCCGGCCGGCTGGCACATCAGGAGGAACTGGACCAACACATCGAAGCCTGGAGCAAGACGCTTGGTAAATATGCCCTAACAGAAATCTGCCAGGCCGCCGGCGTGTGCGCATTGCCGGTGCAAAGTGCGGAGGATCGGGTGGAAAACGATCCGCAATTGCAATATCGGGGCATGTATCAACCGCTGACGCATCCGGCGCTGGGCACGCATAAGGTACAGAACGCCCCGTTCCGGTTGTCGGAAACCCCGGCGTTCAATCACGCGCCCAGCCCGATGATCGGCCAGCACACGCGCGAGATCGTCGAGGGCCTGCTCGGCTTCAGTCATGATGAGCTTTGCGCCGGCTTCGATGACGGCACGTTCTGGCCCAGTACAAGGCCGCGCTTCCCTTATATGGAGGAAATGTTGCGATGAGCGAGGCCGATGCCAGCCCCGGCCCGCTGGCCGGCTTGCGCGTTCTCGAACTCGCCGATGAAAAGGGGCAGTTCTGCGGCAAGCTGCTCGCCGATCTGGGGGCCGATGTGATCAAGACCGAACCGCCCGGCGGCGAGGCCAGCCGCCGCGTGGGACCATTTCTGGATGACGTGCCTCACCCGAACCGCAGTCTGTCATTTTGGTACTACAACACATCCAAGCGCGGTATCACGCTCAGTCTGGACAGCGCCGAAGGTCGCAACTTGTTTCACCGCCTGGCTACGCAAACCGATATCATCCTCGAAACTTTTCGTCCCGGAACCCTCGCCTCTCTCGGCCTGGATTATGCGGCGCTCAGCCGTGACAATGCCGGCCTCATCCTGTGCTCGCTCACGCCGTTCGGCCAGACCGGGCCATGGCGGGACTTTTTAACGTCTGACCTGCTGCACATGGCGGCGGGCGGGGAAATGGCGTCTTGTGGTTACGACGAAGCAGATGTAGCGCGTGCGCCGCCCATCGCACCCGGCGGCGGCAATGCGTGGCACATGGGGAGTCATTACGCCTATATGGGTATCGTGGCTGCTTTGGTGCATCGGACGATGTCGGGGCGCGGACAATATATTGATGCGTCGATCCATGAGGCCTGCGCGCTGACCACGGAATCCGCTATCGCAAACTATATTTACCGTGGCGAAACGCTGCTGCGCCAGACCGGACGCCATCATGCGGCTGTCGCCACGCCGCGCACGCAGTTTCTCGCCAAGGATGGGATCTATGTCACCGCACTGATCGGCGGACGCCTGACACCGCGCTATGTTAGGGATCTGGCCGCACTGCTGGATCAATACGGGATGGCGGGCGATCTGTTTGATCCGAAATATCAGGACCAAGCGATAGTTGATGCCCATACATCGCATATCATCGACGATCTGGTTGGCAATTTTATCGCTAGCCTGCCGTCCGAGGAAATTTATCACGCTGCCCAGGATCGCGGCTTCACCTGGGCCGCGGTACGCGCGCCAGAGGGCTTGCTGGACGACGCGCATTTACAAGACCGGAATTTCTGGAAACAGGTGGAACATCCCGAGCTTGGCCGCTTCTTCACCTATCCGGGCGAGGCTGCGATCTATAATGGCTCGCCCTGGCGGATCTCGCGGCGCGCGCCCTTGGTCGGTGAGCACAACGTGGAAATTTTTTGCGATCTTCTGGGCCTCTCTCGCGGCGAGTTGGCGGTGCTGGCGGAACAGCGGGTAATCTGACCTCGGCCCAGCTCGCATACCACTGTCGCCAGCGCCCACTGCCTTGCCTATTCTTGCGGGGTCTGAGGATTGAAGGACTAGATCGCTATGACCGAACCCGGCCCCGCCCCACCCACCACCGCCCAACCGACTGGCCCGCTAAAGGGCTTCCGCATTCTCGACCTGACCACGGTGCTGTTCGGCCCGTTCGGCACGCAGACCCTGGGCGATTGGGGCGCAGAGGTCATCAAGGTCGAGACATTGCGCGGCGATACCTGGCGCACGTCGGGGCAATTCCGCAATCGCGGCATGAGCGGGCAGTTCATGGCCGCGAACCGTAACAAGCGCAGCATCGCGCTGGACCTGAAACACAAAGACGGCAAGGACGTGCTGCGCCGGCTGATCGGCACGGCGGATGCGCTAGTCAGTAATATCCGCCCGGCCGGCCTCGCGCGCCTCGGCTTTAGTTATGAAGCGTGCCGGGAACTGAACCCGCGCCTCGTCTATGCCTCCGCTACCGGCTTTGGCCAAGACGGACCCTGGCGCGCGCGGCCGGCGTTTGACGAGATCATCCAGGCGGCCTCCGGCTTCGCCTCCGCCATGGGCACTGATGAAGAACCGGCCTTCGTTCCCAGCCTGATCGGCGACAAGATCTGCGGCATGGCGCTTACCTCCGCCGTTACCGCCGCGCTGCTGCACCGCGAGCGCACCGGTGAGGGTCAGATGGTGGAAGTACCGATGCTGGAAACCATCGCCGCCTTCAACAGTATCGAGATGTTCGGCGGTCTTGCCTTCGTCCCTCCCATCGGAACATCCGGCTATAACCGCATGAAGGCGCGCAAGCCGACACGTACTAAGGATGGATGGCTGACCATGCTGCCCTATTCCGGGGATAATTGGTGCGCCTTCTTCGAAGCCGTCGGCCACCCGGAATGCATCGAGGAATTTCAGGTCCGCGACCCTGTGCAGCGCGGCCGCCACATTGATAAGATTTATGATCGTATGCGCGAAATCGCCCCCAGCCGCACGACGGCGGAATGGGAAAAACTACTCCTCGCCATCGACGTGCCGCACACGTCGTTTGCCAAATTGACCGAGATTACCGAACAGCCGCATCTGAAAGCCGTCGCCATGTTTCCGGAAATCGATCATCCTAGCGAAGGTAAAATTCGCCAGGCGCGGCCGCCGGCGCGATTTTCCGCTAGCCCCGCCAGCGTGCATCGCCTAGCACCACGGCTGGGGGAACATACAGCTGAGATATTGCGCGACGCAGGTTATAGCGAGGTCGAAATCAATATCCTTATCGAAAAAAATGCGGTCGGGACCATGCCGATGAGCTGAGCCGTAATCGGCATCTCCCAGCTGCCCGTGCGCCACGATCGGCATAGCCTTTCGCCCGGCAGCTCTCTTCCCAGATGGACCGCCCGGCTCTGGCGATTTTGAAAGGAACGGCCGATGTCTGAAAAGCTGCTTTCCGCCAATAATCACGCCGATCTGACCTGTGGCCCGCTGGAACTCTGGTCGGCGCCGGCGCCGCATAATCGGCGCGATAACGTGCCCGGTATCAGTTAACTTTTTCTACGCCTAACGATGCCTGCCGGGTTTCCTTCACCTGGAAATGCGGAATGATATGCTCGCCGAACATACGGATGGTGTGCATCACCTCCTCATGCCGGGCGGGGCCGATAGCGCAGAGCATGAAGACTTCCTCCATCCCCATGGCCTCGTACATTTCCAGGAAGCGAATACATTCGGCTGGCGTGCCCACGCAGAAGGTTTTTCCCGCTTCGCGCACTTGTTGCGGTGTTGGTTCTCCAGGATGGGGACCAGCGGCGAGATGCTGGTCGCGTTCGTAATAGGCTTTGTAATCCGCCGGCACAGTGCTGGGATCATAATCACGCCAGACCAAGCGGGCGCGTTCACGTTGCTGTTCGATATACCATTCCACCAGCTCGGTGCCGCGGCTGGCCACGATTCTTGGGTCTTCATGGCAGAAGCCGGCAGTCATCAGGGCGGCGCGGCGACCCGGCGTGGCGCCGCCATGCGGCGCGGTGATCAGGGCATCCTTGTAAATACCCATGAGTTGATTGATCCGATCTGGCCCCGCTTCGCTCCCGAACAACCCGCCCATGCCCAAGCTTCCGGTGAGACGTGCCGTTTCGTCGCTGCCGCAGGCAGACCACAGCGGCGGGTGCGGGCGCTGCAATGGCTTCGGCAGAACCTCCCGTGGCGGAGTTTTGAAATAAGCCCCATCATAGGAGAAAACTTCCTGGGTCCATATTTTCGGCAGCATATCGGCGAATTCCAGCCACATACCGCGCGTATCGCCAAGATCGGACCCGTAGGGCGTGAGCTGATAAGGATATCCGGTACGGCCCAGACCGACATCGACGCGTCCGCGGCTGAGAATATCCAGGGTCGCCATGCGCCCGGCGACATGCAATGGGTGATGGATCGGTGCGAGCACGACGCCGACGCCTAGGCGGATGCGGCTGGTGCGCTGGCTGATTGCGGCGAGCGTCAGGTCTGGCGCGCTATTATGCGACCAGACCGGGCGGAAATGATGTTCGGTGAACCACACGCTCTCAAATCCCATCTGCTCCGCATACGGAATTTGTGTCAGCGCTTCGTAGATGCGATCGGACTCGCTTGTCTCCGTCCAGGGTTTAGGAACCTGAATCTGATAGAATAGACCGACGCGCATGGGGCTCTCCGATCGTGATTTGACGGAGAAGATAGCGCGTACGGGGCCAGTGCGATATCCTATGACCCCACTAACCAGACGAGAGGGCCGTCATGAACGTCATCACACTCAAGGATATTCCGGTCGTTCCGGCCGAGGGCGCCGCCGAACGCACCGCCGGTTGGACCGGGCCGGTGGCCCGCACGCGTCAGACCATCATTCCGCCGGGCGAGTCGGAAAACTATAATTGCTCGGTGGTAAATTTTTCCCAGGGCTGCAACACAGGCTGGCATTCACATGATTGCGATCAAGTTCTAATTGTGACCTCCGGCTCTGGTCTGGTGGCCACCGAGCATGAGCAACGCGAGATCAATGTCGGCGACGTCGCGCATATCAAGGCCGGGGAACGGCATTGGCATGGCGCCAAGGCCGATACTACGATGGGCCATATCACCATTACCCTGGTTGGTGGGAAAGCGACCTGGGGTTAGTGGCGATCAAGCTTAACTTATTTTCCGTAGCTTACGGATGACGCGCAGATCATCCGGCACCGGTTGATCCGGAAAATATTGCAGCCATTGGGTGCGCGCTACCTCGGCGATATAAATATCGCCGCGTGAGTCGACGGCGAGACCGTGTGGCCCCATATATTCTTCTGGCCCGATGCCAGGATGCTGGCCGCCGATGCGCGCCAGTAGATTGCCCTTGTTATCGATGATGGACAGCCGCGGGCCCAGATTGGGATAGTCGCGATTGGTGCGCGTCGCCGGCCCCAGTTCCCCGACATAGCAGATCGGGCAGGAGCAATAGGGCATGAAGATACCGCAAGGCCGATGTAGGTTGTTGAATTGCGTTTCGTATTTACCGTTGCCGTCGAACACCTGGATGCGATGATTTTCCCGATCCGCTACATAGACCCAGCCATCGGGATCGCAAGAGATATTATGCACCAGGTTGAATTCGCCTGGTTTGGTGCCGCTCGTGCCCCACGACATCAGATGCTGCCCATCCGGGGCATATTTATGCACGCAGGGATTGCCATAGCCGTCGGAGATATAGATTTCTCCCCTCGGCGACAGTGCCGTGTGGGTGCAGCGGTGAAATGGCTGTCGGCTCATGAAGGGGGCCGGTTTTCCAGGCGTGCCGAGCGTCAACAGCACCTTACCGTCCAACGTGCACTGGCGGACCGTGTGATCGCCGTCATCAGTCAGGAACATGGTGCCATCCGGCGCCATGTGCAACCCGTGTGCGCGTGGGAACAACCCCTCGCCCCAAGCGCGCAGAAAATTACCGTCGCGGTCAAAAATCATCATCGGATGCTCGCCGCGATTAAAGACATAGACATTGTCCATCGGATCCACGCCGACCGCACCCACCTCCTTGAACGACCATCCAGGCGGGAGTTTGGCCCAGCTATCGAGTTGCTCGTACCGATATGCACCCTCGCCGACGATGATCGACATGTTTTCTCTCCTTACGTCGCCATGGTGGTAAACACTCGTCGCCTGATGCCATCGGGTCAAGTGCACCTCGGTTGCGGCGTCGTTTGGATAGTGGGTCGATTGAAGTCCGGCACCGACCTGCCGATTGCGCGGTCCGCGCGTGTCGGTCATCATCGGCCCCTGAGTCATTCGGGAGTGGCATCGTGGGGAAGCTTGAGGGAAAAACGGCCTTGGTCACCGGCTCGGGCCGCAATATCGGCCGCGCGACGGTGTTAAAACTGGCGCGGGAAGGCGCGCATGTCGTGATTAATGCCCGCACAAACCTAGCAGAGGCGGAGGCCGTCGCGCGCGAGGCACGCGATCTAGGTGTGAAGGCCCTGCCGCTGATTGCCGATCTCGGCAAGAAGGCCGAGGTCGAGGCGATGGCCACGCGCGCGCTGTCCGAGTTCGGCCGCATCGACATCCTGATTAACAATGCCGCAATCCGCCCCCACAAACCCTTCATGGAGTTGACCCAGGACGATTGGGAAGCGGTGCGCGGGGTCGTCCTGGACGGCGCCCTCTATCTCACGCGTGCGATCATTGAGCAGATGGTCGCCAACAAATACGGCCGCATTCTGTTCTTTACAGGCGAGGGTGCATTCGTGGGCGGCGTCGGGCGGGCGCATGTGTCCGCCGCCAAGATGGGGCTGGTGGGATTCGCGCGCGGCCTCGCCTCCGAATTCGCACCTCACAATATTCGTGTGAACGTGGTGTCCCCAGGCAGCATCGATACCACGCGCGCCAATCCCGAATGGTATCAGGGGCGCCTGCCCAGCGCCGTCGGCATTCCACTCGGGCGGCAGGGGACGGCGGACGAAATCGCGGCAGCCTGCCTGTTCCTGGTCAGCGATGATGCCGGCTTCATCACCGGACAGACGATCCATGTTAATGGCGGCAGCGCCTATTATTAATCGGGCTCGATTTGTAGGATCAGTCCAGCCGACCGAGATACCCGTTCCCCCCCAGCAGGGGCTTTCGCGCACGGCAGGGTGATGAAAAACTCGGTGTGTCTGCCTGGCGCGCTTGGCACACGAAAACAGATCGCTGCTCGCCGTGGTGTTAGGCGACGCCTAGGCCCCCGGTGTGCTGGCCAGGTTTCCTCGCTGACAGGCAGGCTAGCGTGGGTGGCTCACGCTTCCAAGCGTTTCCAACCGGGTGGTGTCTCCGCGCAGCATGCCCGTCAGCCGGGATATGTCTGGCAGATGCCGTAAGTCATGCAGCAGGGCGAGACTTTCCGCGATCTTAGACGCGGCTAGGCCGGAGGCCGGCATCAAGGTGCGGTATTTCTCATCTAGATCGCGCCACGAAACCCCAAGCGCGGCGGAGCCCTTAGCCTCATGGACCGTGCTGACGCTGATGTGCCCATCCAGGGTGCGGATGGAGACGGTGGCACCCTGCCGAAAGCAAGCGAGGTTTTCCGTCGGTTCCGCGCCGATACGCACCTTGTTGATCAAGGCATGGATCACCGGATCGGAAATTTTTTGTGGATTGGCATGAGCCCACGAAAACCCGTGATCGGCTGCGCCGGCGGCAGCAAAATAAGCAGGGCTGTGCGCCATATCGATCAGGTTAACGGGATGGATAGGTTCTCTTAATGTCGTCATACCCGGGCGGTGGATCGTGATGCTGTCAATCTCCGCTGCCGTGATGCCGCCTTCGCGCACGGCGTTGCCGGCGGCTTCTCCAATCGCGTGATAGGGGTGCCCGCCCGGCACCAACTTGATCGCCATGTCGGTCATGATGTCCCAACTGGCGCCAAGATCGTGCGTCGCATTTGCGCCGGCCGTCGCGCCATCGACACCACCGAAGGCCTCGAAGAAGCCGTGTCGAGCTTCCAGGATGCGCGCCTCGCCCGTAAAACCACGCTGCGCCGCCAGCGCCGCGTTGGCACCATGCAGCGCCGCCAGGCCCGCATGATATTCACGCGAGACGCTGGTATCCGCCGCCGTCGCCAGCCCGCCGATGGAAACCGCCGTCAGCGCAATCGTCTGTGCCATCCGTTCCGCATCCAAATCAAGCATGCAGGCCGATGCCACGCCGGACGCGAACGCCGCGCCCAGGCAGCCATGAAAGCCGCGATCCTTGAATCCTGGTGTGATCGCCGCGCTGATCCGCCCCGCCGCCTCGTACCCCAGCACAATGGCGCGCAGCACGGCTGCGCCATTGGCCCCATCACGTTCCGCGAAAGCCAGCGACGCGGCGGTCAGCGGCGTACCGGCATGGACGATATTGCGCAGATCGCTGTCGTCGGAGGCTGCTGCGTCGCTGAGCACCGCATTCGCCTGAATTACGCTGGTGACGGGCAGTTTTTCGCCCGCATCGAACCAGACCGGCGCATCGGCGCGCCCGCCCTGTTCGCGCGCCATGGCCCGGATGATCTGTGCGGATTCGATTTTTGTCCCGCAAGCAGCGCTTGCCAGGGTGCTGGCCACCACCATCGCCGCCAGATCAAGTGCGCGTTCGGGTAGGTCCGAGATTTTTATCTCCGCTAGAAAGTTGGCGAGCTGTCGGGCGACGGTCATGCTGAACTCCTGCGCCAAAATATTCCTGTGCCGCTTACCGGAACGCCGGCATTACTTCCTCGCCCAACAGGCGCATCGCCGCGAGCTCATGCGCATGCTCGACCTTGCCGCCGCAATTCAGTTCGATCAGTACGCCATCCAAGCCCAGGTCCGTTTGCAATGCGCGTAATCGTGCGCTCACCGTTTGCGGCGTGCCGATCATCAATGATCCGCGCAATGCCTCGTCATAGGTGATCGTCATCAGTCGTTCGGCTGTTTTCGCGCGCCGGTTCGCCGCATCGACGCCGGCGCGACGGGCGGAATCCGCCAAGAGCACCCCCTGCGCCCGATAATAATGAATCAAGCTGGCTTCCACCTCCGCGCGCGCCTGTGCCTCGGTCGCGGCGATAAAACCGGGGGTGCGCAGATAAACCTGGCCATGGCCGGCATGCCCGGCCTTTCGCCAGGCGGCGCGGTAGGCGGCGATATTCGGCGCGAAATCCCGTGCATCCTCATGGCGGACCGCCAAGAAGATCGGCCGGCCCTGCTGGCCAATGGTCACGAACGTATCGGCGCTAGTCGCGGCGATGCGGATCGGCGGCCCACCTGCCCGAAATGGGCGCGGCGTGACCGATACGTCTTTGAATTGGTAAAATTCTCCAGTATGGGAAAAATTCTCTCCCACCCAGGCTTGCTCGATAATCTCCAGAGCTTCCGCGAAACGATCGCGGCTTTCGATATAGGGAATGTTATAGGCTTCATACGTCTTGGCCACGCCGCTGCGCCCGGCGCCGAAAATCAGCCGCCCACCACTGATCTGGTCTACTGTCGCCGCTTCCTCGGCGAGGCGCAGCGGATTGCCCAGTGGCAATACCTGCACGGCGACGCCGATCTTGATCCGCCGCGTCCGCATGGCGATCGCGCTGGCGATGCACATTGGGGACGATAGGACCGAACGTGCTGGATCGAAATGGAACTCCCCAAGCCAGATCACATCCAATCCGCAGCGCTCGGCTTCATCGACGATGGCGAACGCCTCCGCGAACGCATCCGCGTCCGGACGATTCACGAGGGAGGGAAATTCGTGGAAGACACCGAACTCCATGTGGAGCCCTTTCCCGATGCGCCGGCGATCCGGCTGGGCAAATGAATAAACCGCGCGCGTCACGCGCCGGTCGGGGTCGAATTGCGACACTCGCGCGACGCGCAGTCAATGGGATACCCGACATCGAAAAATACGATTTCCTGCGCGGGGCGGCGCGACCGTACAAACATCGCGTAGGCGCGATCGAACAGGTCCCGCGCCAACCCATCCCGGCGGAGGCCAAGTGTCAAAAGCTTGACCGGCTCGGTGGCGTCGTGGATGGCGCATTCGGTCGCGGCCATCGACCCGGTTCGTTCCATATCTATGAAATTCCGTTCATCTTAAGCCAAATGCCCAGCTTGCATGTAGCGTGTGTTAGCCGTAAGTTGTTTTATTTTCTTTCGCTTTTTCGTCAATTTTTTGTTTTAATAATTGTCTAATTGATGTTAAATGTCCAAATAGTACGATTGGAACAATAAATGTCGGCAACCAACTGAAAGGAAAATTTAAAATCGCAATATTCGGTTGGTCAAAAGCAAACTTTTGAATTGGTGAAGGTGCTGAAAATAAACCGTTCACAACAATATTTATTAAAAGTCCAAGACAAATAAAATTCCATATTAGAATTGTTTGTCTGTTCAGTTTATTTTTTGTTAATCCAAAATACGCAATAATTGGTGCTGATATTCCAGCGATTATGTCAAAGTTTCTTCCTTCAAAAGTCATCAATTCTGGAATTGCCTTATTGAGAAATAGCCAAAACAAAACTATCTCAACAGGAATTCTCACGATGTTTAAATAGGTCAGGTTTTTAAGTGGTAAACTGTCAATAAATTGTCTGCCTTTTGATGTTGCAAACAAAAAAATGATCATCAAAATTGTCGGCAATATTCCAAACAACATAATTTTTGGTGGAAAGAAATTTGTGTCGTTGTTGTAAACATTTTTGTATGTCAGAACTGCTTGAATTGTCAACCAAAGTGTCAAACCGATAAAAATGTGGGTTGCCTTTTTTCGAGTTTGTTCAGAATTTGAATTTCTAATTGTCCAAATGAAAAATTGTAAGGACACAAGTGTCGTCAGTCCAAAAGTCATTGAAATATATACCGGTAATTTGTCTATCATTTTTCTGTTCGTTTAATGTTTGCTGTGTCGTTTTACAATGACGGCTAACAGGGCTTTTCGATAACCCGAATACGATCCTGATAGATCGTGGATGCGGAAAACACGTCCTCGTTGCTGCCACCGCCGAGCAGGTGGAGCAGCGCGGCCCCGGGGTAGGGAAAGGACACGCCAACCGGCTCATCGTCGATCTGGTGATTGTGCGCATAGCGCGTCCGATAGGCCCCATAACCGGTCGAATGGGCCACCGTCGACCCGGCGGGATCGCGCCAATAGGCCAGAAATTCCCGCGACCCCGTGCCCGAACGTGGGGTGAGAAACACGATCTTTTTGAATTGAAGCGGCCCCATCATGCCCATCCCTTCCCTGCTGACGCCATCCGGGCCGGTTGCTGAACCATGATATCAGCCTGTATCCTGTTGTCATACGCCGGGCTAATCCCGTGCACGGCGTCCATCCGCCTTACCATCCACAACTCGACCGTAAGAGCCAACCCACCATGAACGTGCCAGTCCGGATTGATGCGAGCACCCAATTGAAGCGGTTCAACACACGCGCCGCCAAGGCCAGCGAAAAGATCGCCGGCAAGGGTTATTCGCCAATTGCGGACGCGGCGCTGACCACATTGCCCCCGCCACCACCCGGCGCGGCATTTAATGCGGAGGAGCAGGCCAAATATCGCGCCTTCAAGGAAGCGCGGCGGGGCGCGGCCGATTACATGGCCATGGAAGGTGAATTCGCCAAATATCTGGAGGATGTCTATTCCGCCCCGCCGGTCGAGCGCGAAGCCTTGACCGACGACTGCGAAATTCTGGTCATCGGCGCCGGATTTGCCGCCCAGTTGCTCTGGTACAAGTTGCGCGCGGCCGGCTTTCAGGATGTTCGGTTTTGCGAAAAAGGCGGCGATGTCGGGGGCACTTGGTACTGGAATCGTTACCCCGGTATTGCCTGCGATGTGGAATCCTACAGTTATCTGCCGTTGCTGGAGGAGATGGGATATTTCCCGACGATGAAATTCGCCTCGGGGTTCGAAATTCTCGAATATTGCCAGAGCATGGCGGAGAAATCCGGCTTCTACGATCACTGCCTGTTCCATACGACCGTCGAGCAAACAATTTGGGATGAGACCGCCGGGCGCTGGACGGTGCAGACGGACCGCGGCGACAGGATGCGCGCGCGCTATGTCGTGCTGGCGAATGGCATTCTGACCACGCCGAAATTGGCCCGCATCGATGGCATGGAAAGTTTTTCTGGCAAGGCGTTCCACACATCGCGCTGGGATTATAATGTGGATCTGGCCGGCAAGCGCGTCGGAATCATCGGCACGGGTGCCACCGCCGTGCAGGTCATCCCAGAAATCGCCAAGGTGGTAAAGGAGCTTTATGTCTTTCAGCGTACCCCATCCACTATCGATGTGCGCGATCAGCGCGCGACTACGGCAGAAGAAATCGCGGCCTGGTCGCAGGAACCTGGTTGGGCGCGCGCCCGGCGCGAACGTCTGGCGCAGATTTCATCAGGGCGCACGGCGTTGCAAGGGAATGACGACTTTCTGTCTGGCAAGGTCAGCAGCTTCAAACAACCCAGGCAATATGAGCGTGAATTATCGCCCGACGAGCTAATGCAACGCCAGCTCAATACCAATTTCCGTATCATGGAACAAATCCGCGCTCGCGTGGATGCCGTGGTCAAGGATCCGAAAACCGCTAGCGTGCTGAAACCCTATTATCCCTATGGCTGCAAGCGTCCGACCTTTCACGATGAATTCTTGCCCACCTTCAACCTGCCGCATGTTACCCTGGTCGATACGGCGCCGCTCGGTGTCAGCCAAATTAACACCAGGGGTGTGGTTCATGATGGCAAAGAATATTCGCTCGACGTGCTGATCTATGCGACCGGATTTCAGTGGATGGCAACTGCTACCTTCAACATGATAACCGGCCGCGGTGGCACGACCCTGCGTGAAAAATGGAATACCGAAGGCGTGAAGACCTTTCTCGGCCTGCACACGCATGGTTTCCCCAACCTGTTCATCATGTCAGGCCCGCAAAGCGGCGGCGGCCAGTTTAACTTTACCCGCGGCGTGGAGGGTCACACCGATTATGTCGTCTGGATGCTACAAACCCTACGCGCGCGCGGCACCGGCATCGTCGATATCAAGAAGGAGCCGGAAATCGCCTATGCGGAGCATTGCCGCGAGGCTGATCTCCGTACGCGCCCGCTCCGCGATTGCCTATCCTATTACAATGGCGATGGCTCCGCGGAGCCCGGCAGCCTGGCCTATTATGGCGGTCCACGGAAATGGCACGAACTGCGCACGATCGCGCAGGAAACTCTGGAGCCATACGTGTTCCAGGCTCCTCCCGGGTAGGGCGCTCGCTGCCTCATACGGGGTGCTATGGGACGCGACCCATCGGAAGCAAGGTCGGGGGCTTTGCCCCTGAACTCTCTTTTACGGTAATTGCGAGCGAGCAAAGAACAATCGCTCTGCTCGCCGACTTCAGGGCGAAGCCGATGGTGGCGGCGCGCCTGGGACGCAATCGACGACTGCGGAATTGTAGCGCGGCTGCGCCTGGGTAACGGACATGGCGACCTCGTCGTGGTTCGGCGTGGTTGGATGTGTCAACGGCGCCGACAAACTGTGCCAAATCGCGGTGTAAAAATATATGAGTCGGGTTAGGAGAAAAGGGCAGTCCAGCCCTGGTTTACAGCGCGCGGTACCGAGTTAATTTTCCATAGTTGCGCCTCCTTCGGTGGGTTTTTTCAACGATTATTTGCGCAACACCTCGCTACATACCGCCGTCCGAGATAATGCTTCCCGGGGCAAACGTCGGCGACACGAGTCTTCTTTCGTCGGTCCCGATCTAGCCCAGACACTTCACTGCAACAGAGGAATGGTAATTGCCCCATTTCTAGCGCAGTGCGATCACAAAGACGGTGGGTTTCCCCGCCCAGGCGAGGATAGCCCATCTGCACCGCCCGAATCATGCCGTTGCAAATAAGACTCGTACACCACGGTCGGAGTGGCTATTTTTCGAGGCGTCCGCTAGACTTTCCTCACGGCCGCTCGAGACGGCCTTTGCTTAGGGAGGGACGTATGATGCGATTGAAAGTTGCTGCGGCCGCCGCTCTGGCCGTCGTCATAGTTAGCGGGCCGGCCTGGGCCCAGACCGTCGATGGACCGGAACTCAGGTGGAAGCTCGCGGCGTGGGGCAAGCCGCGTGCGGCGACCCAGAACATCGAGGTGCTGAAGAAGTACGTCGAGGAAAAGTCGGGCGGCAAGTTCAAGATCCAGCTCGGCTATGAGAGCTTCGGCGGGCCCAAGGAACTGCTCGATCTCCTGAAGGTCGGCACCCTCGAGATGACCAACATCTGCTCCTCCTACCATCCCGAGAAGCTGCCGGCTTTCTCGGCGCTCGACCTGCCGTTCCTGCCGATCCCCGACCTTGACACGCAGGAAAGGGTGCATCTCGCCTTCTACAAGCATCCGGCGATCGTCAAGGAGTTCGCCGGCTGGAACGCCATGCCGTTCATGTCGTCGATCCTGCCGACCAACGAATTCGTCGGCCGCGGCAAGGCGCCCAAGACGATCGACGACTTCAAAGGAATGCGTGTGCGCGCGCTCGCCGGCATCGGCGAGGCGATGCGTAAGCTCGGCGCCGTGCCGACTTCGGTCGACGCCACCGAAGTCTACACCTCGCTCGAGCGCGGCGCGGTCGATGCCGCCGCGTTCCCGACCACGTACGCCCACCAGTCGTACCGCACCTACGAAGTCGGCAAGTGGTACACCGAGAACATGAACCTCGGTAACGTCGCCTGCCCGACGCTGATCAACACCGAGAAATGGGCGGCGCTGCCGCCGCAGTACAAGAAGCTCATCCAGGACGCCGTTCCGCTGGCACATGCCGCGTTGAAGAAGGCCTACGGCGAGGCCGACGAGAAGAACATCCCGCTATTCAAGAAGAAGCTGGAGTTCATCAAGTTCTCTGCCGACGAGCTGGCCAGATTCCGCAAGATTGGCGGCGAACCTGTGTGGGAAGAATGGGTCGCCAAACGCACCGCGCAGGGCATCCCGGCACGCGAGCTGCTCGACTTACTGCTCAAGGAAGCGGGTGCGAAGCCCCGCTCCTGAGCGACACGGACATCGCAAGCAACGCAGGGGGGGGCCAAGCCCCCCCCGCTTTTTTTTGCGTCAGCTCGCCACGTCGAGGATGAAGGTGACGATCTCGGGGAAGGCGGTCAGGAAGCCGATGGTGATGATGTCGGCAAAGATGAACGGCCAGATGCCACGGAAGATGTCGCGCACCGAGATGTCGGGGCGCACGCCGTTGACCACGAACACGACCAGGCCGACCGGTGGCGAAAGCGTGGCGATGCCGGCGAGCTTGACCAGGATGATGCCGAACCAGATCGGGTCATACCCCAGCGCCTCGATCACCGGGAATATCACGGGCAAGGTCAGCAGGAACATGCCGATGCCCTCGAGGATGGTGCCGAGGATCAGGTAGATCGCGTAGATCGACAGCAGGATCCAGATCGGGGCGAGGTCGAGACTGGTGACCCAGCTCGCGAGCTGCTCGGGCAGGCCGGCGAAGCCCAGGAATCGCACGAAGAGCAGCACGCCCCAGATCACGGTGAAGATCACCGCGGTGAGCCGCGCCGTCTCGAACAGGGCGCCCTTGAGCTCCGGCCATCTCATACCGTTGAACAGCGCGATGACGAAGACGCAGAGCGCGCCTAGCGCCCCCGCCTCGGTCGGCGTCGCCCAGCCGTACATCATGCTGAAGAAGATGATGGCGATGACCAGGAAGATTGGCGCGGTACCGGGCAACGCCTTGAAGCGCTGTGGCCAAGTGTAGCCGCGGATCGGAGCGCCAAGCGCGGGATTACGGATGCACATTACCAGGATGATCGCGGTGTAGACCAGCGCCGAGAACAGGCCGGGCGCGAAGCCCGCCACCAGGAGCTTGCCAACAGACTGCTCGGTGATGATGCCGTAGACCACCAGGAGCGCGCTGGGCGGAATCAGCGAGTCGAGGGTGGCGCCGGCGGCAACGACGCCAGCGGCGAGCCGCTTGTTGTAGCCTGCCTTCAACATTTCCGGGATCGCCACCTTGGCGAACACTGCGGCGGCCGCGGTGCTGGCGCCCGACACCGCCGAGAAGCCAGCGACGGCGTAGACCGTGGCGATGGCGAGCCCGCCCGGCAGCCAGCCGAGCCAGCGCCGCGCCGCCTCGAAGGCGGCCTGGGTGATGCCGGCATAGTAGGCGAGGTAACCGATGAGGATGAACATCGGCAGCACGCTCAGCGTATAACTGACGACCGAACCGTGCGGCACGACGCCGGCGGCGCGCAGCCCCGGCCCCCAGCCGGTCAGAACCGCGAGGCCGAAGGCGCCGATGATGGCGGCGGCATAGGCGATGCGCACGCCGAGGAAGCAGAGCACGATCAGGAGGCCGCAGCCGATGATGCCGAGAGTCAGCGGTTCCATGCTCATCGCCTCGCTTCGTTATCGTTCTGCTGCGCGTTGTCGGGCTGCTGGAGGGCCTCGCGGCCGAGCGCCTCCTCGATCTCGTGCTTGGCCTGGACCTCGATAGTCTCGATGACCGGCACGGAGATCGGCTTGGCCTCGGGGTAGCAGACTAGTCGGGCGTAGTCGACGATCTGCAACATCATGCGCACCCATAGTACCGCGAGCACGACGGGCACTAGGAGCTTGGTCGGCCAGATCGGAAGTTTGATGTCGATCGTCGAATCGCCGAGCTGCCAGGCGCGCAGGAAGTTCTCAAAGGTCGACGGGACCAGGACGGTGACGACCACCAGGCCGACGGCAACGCAGAACATCTCCATCGCCCACAGGAAGCGCAGGGAAAAGCCGCGCAGCAGCAGGTCCATGCGGATGTGGGCGCCGACGCGCTGGGCGTAGGAGATGCCGAGAAAGGCGAACAGCGCGCTCGCTTGCTCCATGTAGTCGATGTAGCCGTGGATCGCGGTGCCGAAGACGGTGCGGCCGATCACCTGGAAGACACCGATGAACATCAAGAAGAAGATCGACGCGGCAGCGACCAGGTTCATGACGTTTTCGACGGCGGCCCAGGCGCGATGCGCCATGCTCAATGTGGCGGCGCTCACGTCGTACCCCGCAGGCGAACACTCAGTGCGCGTCCGCGAATCGCGGCCGGCCGTTCCCTAGCCATGAGCCTCTCCCCCCGGGTTTCCCTTTGATGCCGGCTGGCGGGATCCCGGACCCCCGAGCCGCCGACTTAGCCCCCTTGCTAGCAGCAACAACAGCGAGATTCAATCAGAGCGGATCTTCCTCGTCGTCGAGGGCGCGGCGCACGGCGCGCGCCAGGTCGGCCTTGCGGAACGGTAATCCCCCATTTCTAACGGGGCGCGATCGTAGAATTCACACAGGAATTTCTAGTTTTCGGGCATGTATTGATGCCGCCGATGCCCATGTTTGGGCGATCATTATTTTAGGGCCAGAGCCATTGTGTGGCACAGTCCTGTGCCTCCTCGATGGTTGCAATGATGTGTCGGTCTAGCCATTTCAAGCACCTTCATTTGGCTAATCATCGACGCGTCCATCCCGCCAAGCTTCGTTATAGATCGAGCCTATGCCGCCATCAGTGCCAAATATTCTGACGACGGACAAACAGTCGAGCAGGGCGAAGAAGCGGTCGGGGTCGAGAGTGTCGAGGTGGTGGACGTTGGGGGGGGGTCGAGGCGGGCTAAGACGATGCCCCCCGGAGAGGCTAGTTCCGCGCAAAGCCAGGCGAAGCAAAGACGTAACTTCTTAACTCTTAGATAACTTTCGTTCCCAAGAATTTTCATCACAGAAATTTTGTCTCGGTGATGGTCTATCCAGACTGGCCGTTCTTGATGGTGTTGCCCAACTACTGCGTTAAATATGGCTGATTTTCATAGGCGCAGCAGCCAATTTTATGACAGTTTCAAGCTGGCACGAGCGCGTCGGCTAGACCTTTGAAATCAGCGACGATGAGATCTGGCTGATTTGGGGATTGGCCGTAGGGTCGATTGCGTCGATCGATAAAAATCGACCGGAAGCCGTAGCTCTTGGCTCCGATGCAGTCGAACGCGTGATTGGCGACGAAGATGCAGCTCGCCCGCTCGATCGAGGGCCACTCTTTATTGATTAGCTTATCGGCGGTGGCGTAGGTCTTCCAATGCGGTTTGAAATAACCGGCCTCCTGAACAGAAATGGTCATGTCAAAGGGGAAGCTAATGTGAGGCTTCGCCGCTTCCAACATATCGCGATCGCCATTCGATAGAATTACCAACTTGTAGCGGGTTTTCAGCCGCGCCAAGGCCGTGAGGACGTCGGGGAACGGCTTTAGTTTTTCGATTTCCGCCACGAGCCAATCGACCTCGGCCTGGGTGTGAGCAATGCCGCTGCGATCCATGACCTGGCTAACGGCGCGATGGCCGATTAGGCGGTATGGGGTATGCCCTCGGTCGAGCAGGGCGTCGATCATACTGTCTTCAAAGTGCGTCCGGCGCCACCAGGTGACAAAACTCGACGGATTGCCGGTCCAGCCCTTTTTCTGGAGAAATGGAATGACGGCCTCGGTCAGGCCCTTCTGCATATCGACCACGGTGCCATACTGGTCAAAAACGAGGGCCTTGCCCTCGCGGCGAAGAATTTCGGTCGGCGTCGCCATTGCTTGGGTAGTTTCCTTCGCTTTTTGCTGCGCAAGTATAGACATAAGCTTAATCGCCTCCGACATTCCCCAAGTATTTAAAAAATTCCTAACCCATTTCGAGATCATGCCCCTCATAGTTTATGGCATCATTGGCGATAGTGTTAAAGCGTAACTTGCTGCGATGGGCGCGGATTTTTTTATGTGGTAGCCCGTTCCTAATCTCAACTCACTATCGGTCCCTATTAAGTCGTGGCTGTTCGCCGGATCCGATCGAGGCGGCCGGCGCGCCGTGGTCATGTGTAGCCTAATTGTCAGCGCCTAGATAAATGATGCCGACTTAGACTATTCGTCACTTACACTCAGCCGGGGGTGGAGCCGGACGCGAAAGGGGCGAGCGCGTAGAAAACACCCGTTAGATACAGCCCCTCGGGCGGAGCTATCGGTCCGGCAGCGGCAATGCGGCGGACCAGCATCGGTACGCTGAAACCCGGCTCAGTCGGCAACGCGGCCCTTCTCAAGATCAAGAGAGGCCGGGTTGTCTATGTCGACGCCATGGGGGGCGGGATGAAAGCGAACGCGCGCCTCGTCCCGCTCGGTGTCGTGCACCACGGCAAGTGGAGGAGCGACAGCATGTCGAAAGAACTCACCGAAAGGAAGTGACCGGCGGCAGGCTCCCAACGTCACCGCCGATTGGCTTGCCGTCCGGCAGGGTCGGCCCCTTCACCAGTCCGTCCATCGTCAGCAGCGGCACCTTGAACGGCGTCGGGTCGATAAAGCGCTCGACCGCGTTGGTCATCATCTTGGTTAAGAGATTGTCGTAGCTGTCGACCGGTAGCGCCCCGACGAAGCACATTGAGCCGACCGACAGCACCGCGCCGCCAGACGGGGTCTCGAAGAAGGTGAGGTCCGAGCGCATCAGATCCTCGGGCTGTCCAGGCCAGAACTGGGTCAGCCGGTCCTCGTTCACCGGGCCATATTCAGGATGACCCAGCACATGCCCCTCGGCGATGACCAGCGCGTTCCGCGGCGTACCCATACCGAAGTCGATGCGGTCGAGCTCGTGACCCACGGCGCCACCACCCATGTGGCCGCGCTCGCCGATCTGGATACCTTCGGTCAACTGGTTCTCGATGCCTTTTCTTAAAAAGGCGACGCGAGGATCCATGATCCTGTCCGTGGTCTTGTAGGGATGGCCGTTATAGGTGCCCTGTGCGGTGAAACTCACGCCGACCAGCTTGTGCGAGGAGCGGCCGATGCGCCGCCAGAGACCGCCATAGCTGCCGTCGAAGGCGTGGTAGCTCTCGCCGACCTCGGTCGCCCAGATACGTATGCCGCTCTCGGCGCGGCGGACTTCCATCGCCCACGGCGCTTGCGGGTGGAACACCGCCTTCCAGTAGAAGCCGTTGCCACCGAGGTAAAAGAGGCGCCCGCCCTGGTCGAGGTAGCCCTTGAGGCCGTCCAGGGTCTGGTCGGTGTGGTATTCCGGGTGCTGGCAGGTAATGACCAGCGAATAGGGCTTCAGCAGGTCCACGCCCTCGGCATGGAGGTCATGGTCGGTGATGATGTCGTGCTCGAAGCCTTTCCGGGAGAGCCAATCGACAATGTAGCTATCGACGTTGAGCCAATAAGTACCGGAACCAATCTCGCTGCTCTTGTCGAAGATAATGAAATGCTTGAAGCGCTTGTCGACCATCGGCCGAGCCGCCGAGGCATGGGTCACGCCGCTGCCGTCGGAGTGGTAGTTGTAGGGCGAGAGGCCGAACTCGGGATTCTCGTCCGGCTGCTGTACGAGCGCACCCCATTCCTCGGCGCGGGCGCGGTTCTGCTGGCCGTACCCCGGCCGCACGAACTGGCTGTAGACGTGATAGGTGATGGTCGGCAGCAGGATGGCGATCTTCGCCTTCTTGGCGCCGTCGGCAGGGCGGATGAAGAACGGCACGTTGTCGACGCCGGCCGCGCTCTTCAGGTGGACCGCGTACATCCCCGACGGCCAGTCCTTTGGGATCTCGATGTCCAGCGCCTTGTCCCAGCCGACATCGCCGATGTCGTCGTCGTGGAAGTGGATGGCGCCCCACTCTGCCGGAAGATGGGTCCAGCGGTGCTCCTTGCCCGACCAGTTGGCGCCGGTCATGGCGCGGTCGGGCATGTTCTCGACCGTGCCCTTGAAGCCGTGCGGGCCGACATCAGCCAGGTCGAAGGTCGGGATGCCGATCGAGAAATCCCAGCAGGCGACGAGGCGCGGCGACTTGTCCTCCGGTATCGCGCCCTTCTGGACGGCGAGCGCTGCGGCGCTGTCGATACCGGACCATATCGTCGGCCGCTCGATCTTACCGTTGTAGTGAGCTGACCGCTTGGCCTGAGCACCTTCGCCAGGGAGGGCGGCGATCAGCGCCGATCCGGCTCCGAGCTTCGGCGCCGCCGGCAGCGCGATCGAGGCCTCGCCGAAATCGTCGAAACCCGGATGCCTTTCGCGCGGCTGCTGGCCAACGGTGAGCTTCGCTCCGGTGCCGTCGATGACCACCCAGAGGTCGTACCAGGCGCGCTCCAGCAATTGCCCGCCGGCCGAGACGCTGGTGGTGCGGCCGCCCGCGACCACGGTGGCGACGGCACCGCCACGATCGATTGCGAGCAAGATCCGCGTGCCGTCGTCGCCGGTCCAGGCGAAGACGCCCTGGCGGCCCTTCTTCGGCGTGGTCGGCCAGACGGTGACGGCGAGTACAAGGCCGTTTGCCGCCGGCGTCAGGTCGAGCGAGGCAATCTGCCCCCAGGACCCGAGATGCGTGCTCTGTTCCTTGCCGGGATACGATCCGTCGGTCGGGTGGGGCATCGGGATCTCGCGATAGCCCGGGCCCTTCGGGTTGGGATCGCCGCAAAGGATGCGGGCGATGCGGGTTTCGAACGGCGCATCCTTGGCGCTGCCGACCCTAAGGGTGACGGTTCCACCCTGTTTGACGCTCCAGCGATCGACATAGCCCAGCAACGGATACACGGCGCGCCCCCCAGGATGGAATGCTTATACCCAACAGCAGAAGCACCGACGCTGGAAAAATCAAGGTCAGAGGCCAGCAACGAAACCCTCCAACTTGATCGCGTTCTTGCCTTCTTTGATCCATTGCTCGCACGTCTCGCACTTGTTGTAGAAGACAACGACCCGCTCGGACCAGTGCGACAGGTTGGTAACGATAAAGCCGACCCTGGGATAAAGCTCGCGGGGGTACCACTCGACCTTGGAGACGACGCGGCGTGCCATGGCCCAGGTTGCCGCCTGATAGCTAAAGCTGGCGTAGAAGCGCCGGACCGTGAGCCGCGGGTAGCCGGATCGTGTACTTGTTACCTCCGGTCGCTAGGAACTCATACATCGCGGGGTTGGCAAAGGCGGCATCCCCGCACGGCATCGCCCCGGCCCGAGCCGCTACCTGGCGCCTTACCAAACCTCGCCATGCGGTCGGATCTCAACATTAAAAGACCATGCCGAACGATCCTGATGGGCGATGTGCCAGACTTCGTCGGCGATCGATGCCGGCTTGATAAAGAATCCATCGGGCTTGTCGGCGAAGCGTTCGCGCGTCCAGGCGATGTCGATCACAGCATCGATCACGATATAGGCGACATGGACACCCTTGGGACCGAGGTCGCGCGCCATCGCTTCGGCGAGGATTCGCTGCGCCGCCTTGGTCGGAGCGAAGCCGGTGTAGCGCGGCCGGCCTCGCAGAGCCGAGGTGTTGCCGGTACAGATGATAGCACCCTTGCCGGCCGCAATCATCGCCGGAGCGACCCGGCGCGCGAGGTGAAGCAGCCCCATCGTGTTAGTTTGGAACGCGCGGTTCATATGCGCGGGATCGATATCAAGGAAGTTGCCGAACACACCCCTGACGGCGTTGTGGATCAGTACGTCGGGCGCCCCGAGCGTGGCTTCCACGTCCGTGATTGCGGCCTCAATGCGGACGGAATCCGCGACGTCGCACGGGAAAGCCTTCGCATTGGGAATTTCAGCCTCCAGCGCGGCGAGCCGCTCGACGTTGCGCGCCAGCATGGCGACGCGATAACCGCCTGATGCGAAGCGGCGCACGAGAGCGCTTCCCGTTCCAGGACCGACGCCGGTAACGACACACACCGGTAGCGACATGGGTTCACTCCTGTTTCGAGGCCAACGCGAACACGCCAGGAAAATATAGCGTTTCTGGCGCCGCAGTGACCTGCCCCTGAACTTTCATCCAGCGTCAATTAGAGCCTCAGTGAATTTTACGCCGTTCGGCGCGGGTGGGGCAACATGCGATCGGTATTCACGATCGAGTAGGCCCGCCGTTCCGATAGGCCTATCACGACTATCGGACGCGTGACACCATCTCGCTTGGCGTTCTGCTCCTCAAGCTGCCGTAGCCGTTTAACCTCGGAGACGTCCATGCCCCCATACTTGGTCTTCAAGTTATCCACCGTGGCTTCCGAAACACTGTGTCTGCGTTGTGGACGATCTTGGCGCCGATCTTCACCAGCCGTTCCCACCGCGTGGTCAGCGGCCAATGCTTCACCTCCTCCGACAACGCTAGGGTGCGTAGGAAGTTGGCGAGGTTGAAGGCTAGCGCGTGCAGTTGGCAGCGCATCGCATTGGCGGCAAAGCGCCGGCAGGACGCCCGGTTTCGGGTGACGGTGATTTTTTCTTCCTTGATGTATCAACCTGGGACATATTTCAGCGTTACTGACGGGACGCAGGCGCGAGACGTGTTCGTCACCCAAATCCGCTATCTCATTCAGTTACGATAAATGCATTGGACGAGAGGTTACATCCGTAAAGCGTGTATACCCGTTTAATCTTCTATCCGTTCTATTTAGGGATAGGAGGGCTTTGAAATGGAACGCGCATCTATAGCTACGGCGGCACGACCACGTGATGCGAACCCAGAGCCGGCGTGTACCCGGCTGGGCGCTCTGGACTTGGCGACGGAACTAGGCAATGTCGCCCGCGCGGCTTGGACGGTGCCAGGTCGCCCCATGGCCGCCTACGCCAGCCTCGTTGCCGGGCGCTCCGGCGGCTACTTCAGATGTGGTGCTAAAATCAAGAATGCACTAACTTTCCGACCGGTTTACTCAGCGGGGGCAGGCCAGTAATGCGCCAACTCTCCGAGATGGCCGCGCCCGACGAAATCTATTTCACTGACCGCGGCGTGATCTTAGAGCAAGGACCGCCCGCGGCCTTCTTCTCCGAGGCGAGGGATCCGCGCACGCGCGCCTTCCTGAGTCAGATCCTCTGACAGCGAGAAAAGCTATGGCAGCCCCAGCCGACCAGGAATTATGGCAGAAGGCCGAGCGCCACCTCGTGCGCTACGGCCATTACTTCCAGCCCGCGATCATCGCAAAGGCGCAGGGCGCCTTCATGACGACGACCGACGGCCGCCGCCTGCTCGACTTTGCGTCGGGTCAGATGAGCACGATCCTGGGCCACAGCCATCCGGAGATCACCGCAGTCATCCGCGAGCAGGCGGGCGAGCTGATCCATCTCTACAGCCAACTGCTGTCGCGCCCGGTGATTGATCTGGCCGAGAAGCTCGCCGGCATCGCGCCGGGGGCGCTGGAGCGGGTCCTTTTGCTGTCGACCGGCGGCGAGTCGAACGAGGCGGCGCTACGCATGGCCAAGACAGCGACCGGCGGCTACGAGGTGCTAGCGCTGTCGCGTTCCTGGCACGGCGTGACCCAGGGTGCGGCTTCGGCGACGTATAACAGCGGCCGGCACGGACACGGGCCGGCGACGCCCGGATCCTTCGTCCTGCCGGCGCCTACGCCCTACCGGCCACGCTTCCTCAAGGGCGAGGGCTACGATTGGGAAGCCGAGCTGGACTACGGCTTTGAACTCTACGACCGCCAGTCGACGGGCGCTCCGGCGGCCATCATCCTCGAATCAATCCTGTCATCGGGCGGCGTGATCGTACCGCCGCCGGGCTATCTCAAGGCGGCCGCCGAGCGCGCGCGCAAGCGCGGCATGCTGGTGATCGTCGACGAAGCGCAGACCGGACTGGGGCGCACCGGCCGGCTGTTCGACTGCACCTATGACGGCCTGGTCCCGGATTTCGTGACCTTGTCAAAGACGCTAGGCGCGGGGCTGGCGCTCTCCGCCGTGATCACCACCGCGGAGATCGAACAGCGTTGCTTCGAGCGTAAATTTCACTTCTACACGACACATGCCTCGGACCCGCTACCAGCCGCGGTCGGCCTAAAGGTGATCGAGATCATCCTGCGCGACCGCCTCGCCGAGCGCGCGCTGACCGCGGGCACCCGCCTGAAGCAGGGCTTCGAGGCGATCATGCAGCGCTACGAGGCGGTCGGCGACATCCGTGGCCGAGGCCTGCTGATGGGTATCGAGTTGGTGAAGGACCGGCGTAGCAAGGATCCGGCACCCGAGCTGGCGCAGCGGGTCATGGCGCGGTGCCTCGAACTCGGCCTGTCCACCAGCATCATCCGCGGCTATTGGGGCGTGTTCCGCATCGCCCCGCCGATCACCATAACCAACGGAGAGATCGATCTCGGTCTCTCGATCTTCGAGCAGGCTTTGGGCGAAAGCCTGCGCTAACCGCACTCGCGCACCATCACGCCGCTTCGAGGCCGGATGCGTGTGCGCCGCAGCCCGGACTGCGCTGGGCCGACCTGCTGCGCCGCGTCGAGGAAATCGACATGCACACCTGCTCGGATTGCAGCTCGTCACGCAGCCCATCAAAACTCGCAAATTCCTCAAGGACCCGCCAAAATTCGGGTTTGGGCGCAAGGCACATGACGCGAAAGGTCTTCAGGAACGGCACCTCGAGCTTACTGACTCAAGAGAGGCAACGCCGTCTGGAAAATTTCAACAGAGGCCGGGATAGCCTCTACATGGTAGGGTGCGCTCCAGCCTCTTTTAGGACATCGCCTGATGGACCGGATCGCTCCGCATTTCACTGTAGGCCCTTGGGTCACGGCGGCGACCCAAACTGCTGGTGAAGCCCTGTTCGTGATAGGCGATGTCCACGGATGCACGATGCTCCTAAAAACCATGCTGGATGCTGTGGCGGGCCTCGGTGCGGAGGTTACGGCGCCTGCTAGGCTCGTCTTTCTTGGCGACATGGTTGATCGCGGTCCTGACAGCATCGGCACCTTGCGCCTTTGGGCGCGGGTAGAGCCGGCGCCAGGGATAGCGTGCGTCAGCCGACTGATGGGCAACCATGAACAGCTTCTGCTAATTGCGAACGGTGACGGCCCGGAGTCCGATGAGGCTTGCGGCATCTGGCTGTCTGGCAACGGCGACACGACGCTTGCGGAAATGCGTGCCGCGGTGGACGGCCAGCATGCCATGCCCGGTGCCAGACTTCTGGACGCCGCATTGGGGCCTGATGTCGTCGCACGTCTTGGGCAACTTCAAACGCACCTTCAAATCGGGAATCTGGTGCTGGTGCATGGTGGTGTCGATCCGATGCAGCCGCTGACAGACTTCCTCGCCCTGCCGTGGCAAACTCTTTCAGCCCGGCCCCGGCACTGGGCCTGGATCACGCGCGGCTTCCTTGACTGGCACGGCGGCTTCGATGGACAGATCATCGTACACGGGCATACGCCACCTGCGAAACAACGCCCATTTACAGGCCTCGACGATCCGCACGTGCTCTCTGAAGACAGGCTCAATCTCGATGGCGGGAGCGCTATCACCGGCATCGTTGCCGGCGCACAGATCGAAACCGGACGTTATCGAATCCTGCGCGCCAGCACGGGCCTGGTTTGATCGAAATGGTGGTCAGCTCGATCCTTGTTCCCCGGCCTCCTGCGCCAGCCTCGTTACCGGGCGCTCCGCTGGCCACATCAAACATGGTGCCAAAGCACAGAATGAACTAACTTTCCAACCAGACCACTCAACGGGGGCAAGCCAATGATCGGACCCTTTCTCGACTCAACCGCGATCTTGATGGATGGCGAGGCGCTCGGGGCTCGCATGGAGCGCGACGGCTATCTGTTCATTCGAGGGCTATTGCCGCGCGATGAAGTACTGGCCGTGCGCCGTCAGTTTCTCGAACTCGCCGATCGCGCCGGTTGGATTTGTCGCAAACATCCGCTCGAGGACGGAATTGCCGACCAGGCTGAGGCGTGTAAGGACCCCGAGCCTGGCTACATCCAGCATTTCCGTCCGATGTGGAAGCTCGAGGCACTGCACCGGATCAAGCATCACCGGAATATCGTTGGATTGTACGAGCGCATGTTTGCAGAGCCTGTACTCGTCCATCCGATGTTCGTGGCGCGCAACATTTTTCCGCAGAACGCCAGCTTCGATTTCACGACAGGATCGCATCAGGACCGCATCCATATTGGTGGCGGCCAGAGCTACGCGACATGGATACCACTCGGTGACTGTCCGAAGGCTAAGGGCGGTCTGACGATCGCTGCCGGCTCGCATAAGCGCGGTGTGCTTGATTTTGCGCTCGCCGCGACGGCGGGTGGGCTAGAGATCGTCGATTCGCTTGACGGTATGTGGGTTGCATCGGACTTCCAGGTTGGCGACGTTGTCCTCTTTGCCGACACGACGGTGCATAAAGCTCTCCCCAATCGCAGCAGAGAGCTGCGCCAGTCTCTAGATGCGCGCTATCAGCGGCTGTCCGATCCGATCGCAAAATTGAATGTCGAGACTTATGGGAACTTGTTCAGCTGGGATGAGGTCTATGCCGATTGGAAGGCGGACGACTTGAAATATTATTGGACCAAGCAGGGGGCAAGAATTGTGCCCTATGATCGACAATACTACGATAAGCGCGACACCCTTGCTTTTGAACTTGCAGAGAAGGGCGACAGAATTTCCCGTGATACGCTTCTGCGGATTGTGCAGCGCGACGACGATACAGCTAAGCGGAATCGCGCGGCGACACTCCTCATGGATCTCGACGCCCGGCCGATGAGCTGAGTGGCCTGCCCCCGATGAGTGGTCCGATTAGGCAGTTAGTTCATTCTTGGTTTTGGTACCATAGTTTGTGTGGCCGCCAGAGTGCCCGGTAACGAAGCGAACGGACGGCAGCCACCTAGCCACTTCGAACGTCATGGCCAGCTCAGTAGCTCGGCTTGGTCGGGAACGGCGTGAGTTGCAGCTCATGGGTCCAGCAGGAGCGATCCTGCGTGTGCAGATAGTAAAATGCCTCGGCGATCTTGACCGGATTCATGACCAGGTCTGGCTGGTTCTGCACCCTCGGTAAGGCACGGGTGCCCGGCGAATCGATCGTGCCGTCGATCACCACATTGGCTACGTGCACGCCAAGTTCAGAATACTCCTCGGTCAGCACCTGCGCGAGGGTACGCATCATCACGCGGGGATAATAGAGCGACTCCCCCGTCATACGCTTCTTGCCGCGCAGAGACTTAGAATTATTAGAGAAAAAGAGCGATCCCTGGCCCTTCCGGCGCATGGCGGGCAACACTTCCTTGGAAACTAGGAATGGCCCGCGGCTGGCGATATGCTGCGCGGTGTCGAACATCTCCACTGGGATATATTCCAGCAATTCCTGACCCGGCGGCAGATCGCGGCCCTCCAGATAGCCGGCGTTGTAGATCAAGACATCAGGATCTCCCGCCTCAGCCCTGATCGTTGTGAAAGCCGCGGCGATAGAATCCTGCGAGGAAAGATCCAATTCGACGATCGAGCAATCCCCCCCTTGTTCACCGATGGCCGCCGCCAGACCAGAGGCATTGGCCGCATTGCGGGTGGTTAGAACGGTAAAAAAGCCTTCCTTGGCGAATTTCTGCGCAATGGCGCCGCCAATGCCCCAGCGCACGCCGACAGACAAATGGCTGTCATCGAGAATTTTTCCATGCGCTAACTTGGTATTGCGCCCGTCCGACTGCCATTTGGAAGTGGCGCCGATCACCACGGCGACCGGCTTACCCTGCGTATTCGTCGCGCGTTGCTGGTTCATACCGATAACTCCCCATTTATTAGATAAATGCAGTTTTTTTTGCGAGTTACAAACTGACCGCGGATGCTCACGCCACGCGGTTCCAACCCCACCAGGCGCACAATGCCTCACCCATGATCAAGCGCTTGTCGGCATCGTTCAGCCAAGGCAATTCTTCGGTAAACATCGTCACGCATTGGCGCCATGAGCAGGGCATTTTTGATATATCCGTGCCCCAAAACACACGCTGCGGACCAAACGCATCAAAAATCTGACGCAAGTAAAGATGCATAGTGGAAAATGGATAGGCTTCGCTGGAATAGCCGGGCGCGCCGGTGGCCTTCACCGCGACGTTAGGAAATTGCGCCAGTGCCAGAAGATGCGGAATATGCGTCATGGCGGCGGCGTCTTTCAGCGTTGTCAGCCCACCGCGACCGCCCAGATGATCAATCGTCAATCGCAGGCCGGGATGGCGCTCCGCGATCCGGCCCAGTTCGATCAGCGAGTCCGTTGCTAGCACCGCGACCGGGACACTGGCCTTTTCCGCAGCCGCCCACAACCAGTCGATTGTGCCATCGGCCAGCCATTGCCGCGCCGGATCGTGCAGGAACGTATAGCGCAGGCCCAGCATCCCCGGCTGCGCCCGCCAGTCCGCGATCCGGGCGCGCGAAGCCGGATCCTCTAGCGGCAGCGATCCCATGACTGCGAACCGGCCCGGGTAATCGCGCACGGCCTCGAACGCCATGTCGGTGGAACCAGAATCCCATCCTGGCGGGTGGATGACAGCGGCATCAACACCGCCTGCATCCATCAATGCGATAGCTTCCTCCGGGGTAAATTTCGTCACCTGCCAATGCGACCGATTGCTCGGCAGGCCAGTTGCCCAGGTATGGATTTGTGCGTCGACGATCTGCATCGCTGCTCTCTCCCTACAGTCCACACCGGGGCCGTTTCTTCAACAGCATCCAATGAATTCTGTCTGGCAGCAATCCGGACATCGCCAGCTAAGCAAAAATGCCTAATTGCTCAACGTTTGGTGGGTTGGCTCCCGGGCTGCGGTGCTTTGCAGATACCAGACATGACCGAAAGACCGCCACTCTCATCCACCGAAACGTAGCGATCTGCCCTAACGGGCCTGGCCAGCTCGCAAGACCGTGGGGAGGCAGATCATTCCCGCGCCATACTGTGACACTGACCGGCTGGACCAGCCCGAGGATCGCCGAGGCGTTCAGCGTGCGTGAAGACACGGTTCGGCTGACGCACAGTGATCACATGAATGGCAGCGTCGAGACGCTGAAGGCCGCCGTTGCAACCGGCGCCGGTAAAGAGTGAGACCGCGTTGCG
>CAMBMS010000002.1 GCA_945868845.1 Asaia bogorensis
CGAAGGGCGTGCATTTGATCCGGCACTTGATTACCATGGCGGTGTCTTCCATGCGCACCAGGCCCATCATGTCCAGATCGCCGATGATATCCGTCTCCCATAGGGCTTCGGCGCGCATGTCGGCGAAGATGGCACGCAGCATATCGGCCACTTTATCGTAGTCCTCGGTATTGGCCACGCGCGCCTCGATCACCGCCTGGCCGAAATCGCGTGTCAGATTGGTAACTGTAATGACGGCGCTGAACGGGATGACATGGACCGAGCCGTCCTCGGCGCGCAGGCGGATAGAACGGATGGTTAGTTCCTGCACCACGCCAGTTAATCCCCCTAACGTCACTACATCGCCCACCTGAATGGCGTTTTCTAGCAACAAGAACAGTCCGGTGATCACGTCCTGTACCAATTTCTGAGAGCCGAAACCGATGGCGATGCCCAGCACGCCGGCGCCGGCCAGCAAGGGAGCGATATTGACCCCAAGCTGGCTCAGCACTGTCAGCCCGACCAAGATCACGATTCCGACGAACAACGCGGTGCGCAGCATCGGCAGCAAGGTACGCAGCCGCACGGCACGTGCCGCCTGTGCGCCGGAGGCCAGCCGCGCGATGTGGCGATCGACGGCCAGGTTAGCGCCCTCCCACACGATGACTGCGATCACGACGGTGATGCCGATGGTGCCCGCGCCGCTTAGCATCTGCCTACCCAGCGTGGTGGCGAACAGCCATGGCAACGGTGCCAATCCCCAGACCTGCAATAGCGCCAGGGCGGCCAGCAGGGCGATGATCAACCGTGCCGCGGCGCGCAGCCATGTGTACAGCCCGGGCGCGCGATCCGTCCTTGTGCCCAGCCGCGCCAGGGTCCGGCAGGCGGCGGCATCGGCGAGCCGTGCCAGGAACAGCACCGCCAAGCTGCCCAGTAGGAAACCCAGTAACTGCACTTGTCCGCCCACTGGCCCGCCCGCTGGTTCCGCCACCAGCAGCACCCATAGAGCCACGAGCCCGACCAGTGCGCCCCAATGCCAGACCGGTGCAAGGCGGGCCAGCCAGGAGGTGGGTGCGTCCGCGTCGGCTGGTGGCGCGCTCAGCCAGGCCGCGACCTCGCCGCGCCGGCGCAGCACGATCGCCGCCAGCCAGAGATGCGTCACCAGCAGGATCGCATGTTCCACCACCGCCTGCGCGGCCAAGGACATGCCTAGCAGCCAGCCCATGCGAGCGAGTACCCCGCCTAGGACCACCAACCCCAGCAGCCAGCCAACCTGACGTTGTATATAGTTTGCCGCGTCATCGTCGATCATGACCAGCCGAATGGGCCGGGCCCGCGGCGCGAGCAACGCAACGCTGATCGCTAATCCTGCTCGCCAGGCGGCGAAGCCCTGCAAGGGCGCTAGGATCACTAGCTGCATCAGGCGCGAGCCACCGGCCGGCGTCGCTATCACCAGATGCGCCCCCAGCAGGAAAGCCAGGACCCCCAGCCAGTCCAGCGCCAGGCATCCCAGCGCGAAGGGTAACCGCCGCCAGGCCGGATGCTCCGCCGGGGGCGGGGCAGAGACCTCGGTCTCGCCTTCCGTGGCGGAAGCGGCAGGACGGGGGCTGCGCGCGATCAACGCGGCGCGCGGGTGGCGCAGCAGGCGCAGGACTGCCCATTGCGCCATCCAGCCTCCGACGAAGGCGAGCGCTGGCCGCCACAGGGCGCCGAGTAGCAAGGCGCGCTTATCCGGGTTGCTCAGCATTTCCCATGCCCAGCCGGCCAGCCAGGGCAGTCCCTGCGCCACGCTCACGGAATCGTTGATCTGATCGCCGAGTCGGTCGAGCCAACCCGCCGCGCCGATCAGAAAATTGGCGCCCAGGCTGTTCGGCGCGAGAGGAATTACCGGCGGTGTCGGTGACGCCTCGGCCGGTTTACCGCCCTGCGCCGCGACGATGGCCTCGAGCGTGGCGATCAGTTCGGTTCGCCGATGTTCGTCCTTCAGCACCTCCAGCGTGCGTCGCGCATCCGCCGCCACCGGCGCGGCGGGCGCGGCCGGCTGACCCGTAGCCGGCACTGAGCACAAAGAAAACACGAGGTAAAACAGCAAAAACGGCATCAATTTCGGGCGAGGCATGCACGGCACCATGATAGGGAAAACCGGTTCAATCGAAGCCTTATACCATTTTCCTGCTGCACCTGGCACCAAAGCGTCCTATGTCGCGGATATCAAAATTCTGCTGATGGTCCTGGCGGCGCTCGCCATGCCTACTACCCTAGGTATTCTGTTCAACGGGCTGTTCAGCATGGCGCGTGGCAAAGATCCGGCGCGTTCCGACACGTTCATGCTCTGACGCGTGATCCTGCAAGCCGCCGTCCTCCGGCTAGTGGCGCTGCTCGCCTAGGGTCGGCAGGACCGGAGCTAGGCTGTTCTCCGACCATGAGAAAATCTTAGGGAGGACCGAGAAACCATGCGCTGATTGGTCCCGCCGCGTTGAAAAATGTCCGGAGCATGATAGCAACAGGAGGCATAGCCATGGATGCCACATGGATCTCCCCCGAGGACGCTTTCGCCCTGATGAGGATATTTTTCCGGCCGTAAATCCTCGATGTTAGCCGCGCGGCGGTGTGTGATGCGGCCATCACGACCTTGACCGGCGCGCCGCGTCGCGACCATGAGACCGTTGACGCCTGGGCCGGTGGGTTGGAACCTCGCTGCGCGGTGATCGCGGTCTACGTGCATGGTCATGAGGTCAGCCAGGATGTCGCCACCAACCTCGCCGTGCGCGGCCTGTAGGCTGATTTTCTTGCCGGGGAGCTTGCCGAATGGAGTGCACTCGGCCTGCCGCTTTCTGCCAAGCGGGCGCGGCCTTTCGCCTGGGTGACGCGCGAGCGCTCGAAAGTTGACAGCGTGGCCTACCCCTGGCTGCACGTCCAGATTTGCACAGCGCTTCCGGTGAACTATTCGTGGCCGCGTTGGAAATGTTCGCCTTGTTCGGCGCAGATGATCGCGCCACACTCCGCCATACCCTGGTGCTGTATAGCGCGTAGTAAATTTAATGCCGAGACGCGCAACAGAAAGCGCATCGTTGGCCGTCTGTAATGCCAAATGCTGAAAAGGTAGAACAACCGCATGAGCGATCGGGACGAGCCGCCGCCGCTGCCGAGTTTATCCACCGCAACGAAGGTGTGGTTGCGCATCGGATTGCTGTCCTTTGGCGGGCCGGCCGGACAGATCGCGCTGATGCATCGCGAATTGGTGGATGACCGGCGCTGGGTTTCCGATGCGCGGTTTCTGCATGCCCTGAATTTCTGCACGTTGCTGCCGGGGCCGGAGGCGATGCAGCTTGCCACCTATATCGGCTGGCTGCTGCATGGCGTGCCGGGCGGACTGGTTGCGGGCACGTTATTCGTTCTTCCGGGCGCGCTGGTGATGCTGGCGCTGTCAATCTTCTATGCCTTGCTGGGCGCGGTGCCGGTGGTCGCGGTGATCTTCTTCGGCCTAAAATGCGCCGTGCTGGTGCTGGTGGTGGAAGCGTTGCTGCGGGTCGCCCGGCGCGCATTGAAATCCAACGAGGCCCATGCCCTGGCCTTCGCTGCCTTCCTGGCGCTGTTCGTCTTCGCTGTGCCGTTTCCCATCGTTGTGTTGGTCACTGCGCTGATGGGGTACTGGCGGAGCGACACATTTCGCGGTGGCGGCCATGGCACGGGGAAAGCCGGGCCCCTGGCGGCCATCGATCATATCCTGGCGCATGATCCGGCCCGCCCATCCATGCTGGCCACCAGCGCCTGGCGCGCCGGCTGGGTCACGCTCGCGCTGTGGCTGGTACCGCTGGCGGCCTTGCTGATCGGACAAGATAGCGTATTTGCCGACGTGGGTTGGTTCTTTTCCAAAATGGCGGTGGTGACGTTTGGTGGCGCCTATGCCGTGCTCGCCTATGTGGCGCAGGAGTCGGTGGTAAATTATCGCTGGCTCTCCGCCGGGCAGATGCTGACCGGGCTAGGGTTGGCGGAGACCACGCCGGGGCCGCTCATTCTTGTCCTGCAATTCGTTGGTTTCCATGCCGGGTTGCGCGATTTCGGACTGCCGGGCGCGATCGCGGCGTCGGGCATTACTTTGTGGATGACCTTCATGCCCTGCTTCGCCTGGATTTTTCTTGGCGCGCCCTATATCGAGCGCTTGCAGAACACGCCGCGCGTGCAAAGCGCGTTGGCCGGTGTGACAGCCGGGGTAGTTGGCGTGATTGCCAATCTGGCGTTGTGGTTTGGCCTGCATGTGCTGTTCAGCGAGACCTACGCATTCCGCTCGGGACCTATCGCATTGGATGTGCCCGTGCCGGCCTCGCTGGATTTCCTGGCGCTGATCCTGGCCACCGTCGCTGCGTTGACGCTGTTCCGGTTCAAGGGTGGCGTGATCATCACGCTTGGTGTGACCGCGGCGGCGGGGTTGGTCTTGCAATTCGTATTAAACTAACGCGGCTCCCCCACGAAGCCCGCGCGTAGTTCCGCCAGCCGGGCCAACGCGGCGGTGGAGAGCGGGCCTTTCAATCCGGCGGCCAGACCGGTTTGGAGTTCCTCCACCGTGGCGATGCCGAATAGCATCGTGCTGAGCGCGGGATGCGCGATCGGAAAGCGCAAAGCCGCTTCCAGTAGGCTTCCGGCATGGCCTTCCGCCACCACGGGCAGGAAGCGCCGGGCGCGCGCCAGGTCTCGATCATAGGAGAGCGAGGAGCCGATCGGTTCCGGCGGCGCGCTGGCAATCGGGTGGCGCTGATCGGTGCCGGTCAACGCGCCGGCTGCCAAAGCGCGAATGCCGATCGTGCCGACACCGTGTTGCTGGCAGAGGTTGAGCAACCCGCTGTAATCCTGCGCTGGATAACCGACCGGAACCGGACCGCTGGCAGAGGGGTTCAGCATGTTGTAGCTGACCTGTGCACTGTTGATCAGGCCAGAGGCAATCACCCGGTGCAGCGCTGTGGTGTCGCCAATGGCGGTAATGCCGAAAAAACGTGTCTTCCCGGCTTGCCGTAATTTCTGAAAGGCAGGGATCACCTGTTCCAGTACCTGCGTCGCGCTGAGATCGCCTTCGCGGGCGCCGGTTTCGGTGATCGGATTGTGCAGCTGGTATAGTTCGACATGGTCCTGCGCGAGGCGCGTCAGGCTATCATGCATCGCGCGCGCAATCTCAGCGCCGATTGTGATTTTTGCTTCCGGGGGCACGCGCACCTTGGTGCCGAGGACGATGTCTATCTTTCGCGCATTGATAATGCGGCCAAGATTTTTCTCCGATTCACCCATGCCATATTGTGGTGCGGTGTCAAAATAATTGACGCCGGCATCCAGCGCGATTCCCACTGCGCGATCCTGATCTGCGGCCGAGCCGCGGACCATTAGCCCGCCCACAGCGCCAGCGCCGAAGCCAAGTACGCTGAGTTGTAGACCGGTATTGCCGAACGCTCGACATTCCATCTGCGAAACTCCTTTTTACTTCGCGGCAGCCAGGATCATGTCTGCGCCTTTTTCCGCGATCATGATCGTTGCCGCGTTGGTATTGCCGGAAATTACCGTTGGCATGACGGCGGCATCGATCACTCGCAACCCGGTGACGCCATGGACGCGCAGTTGCGGGTCGACCACCGCCATCGGATGCGTACCCATCGTGCAGGTGCTGGTCTGATGGTAGGTCGTGCCGGCGGTCTGGCGCGTATGCGCCAGTAAGGCCTCGTCGCTGGTCGCTGCGGCGCCCGGCAACAGTTCCTCGGTCACGAATTCCCGCATTGCCTTAGTCTGGAAAATTGCCCGCGCCACGCGTAGCCCCGCCACTACTGTGTCCCTGTCGCCCTGTGTTGCCAAATAATTAGGCTGCAAGGCCGGCGGGACGGAGATGTCGGACGATTTGATTCTGATCCAGCCGCGACTTTCCGGCCGGCAGGGAATGGTGGAGAGCGAACAGCCCGGCACCTTGTGCATCGGATCGCCAGCCTTGTCGAAGCTGCCAGCGAGGAATTGATACTGGATATCGGGCGAAACTAATTCCGGGCGCGTCTTTACAAACATGCCCATCGGTCCGGCGCCGGTCATCAACGCGCCTTTGCGCGCGAAAATATATTCCAGCCCGGCTTTTGCGCGTAGGAACAGGCTGTGATAAATCTCATTGAACGTGGTTATGCCATCACGCACGCGATAGGTAATGCGTGGTCCGACATGGTCTTGCAGATTTTCACCGACGCCGGGTAGATCATGCACGACGCCTATGCCATGCTCCTGTAACAGTGCTCCCGGCCCGATGCCGGAGACCTGCAATAACTGCGGCGAATTAATGGAGCCGCCGCAGAGGATAACCTCTCGCTTCGCGTGCACGCGCCGGATCGCTCCATTCTGCTTGAACTCCACGCCGACGGCTTTGTTGCCTTCCATGATCACGCGCTGTGCCCAGGCCTTCGTCTCCACGCGCAGATTTTGTCGTCCCATCGCCGGGCGCAGATAGGCCACGGCGGTGGAGCTGCGGCGCCGGTTCTGCACCGTCAGCTGCAGTGGCCCGACGCCCTCCTGCTCTTCGCCATTGAAATCGGGGTTGGAGGGAATGCCGATCTCGTTCGCCGCGCGTTCGAACGCATCGTGCAGCACATGCGGCGTACGCAGGTTGGTCACGCCCAGCGGGCCGGCCATGCCGTGATAGTCGTTCTCGCCGCGTTCCTGGTTTTCCGCTTTACGGAAATAGGGTAGGCAATCGTCATAGGACCATCCGGTTGCGCCCAACTGGCGCCACAAGTCAAAGTCCTCTTTCTGGCCGCGGATATAGATCAGGCCGTTGATGGAAGACGATCCGCCCAGCACCCGCCCGCGCGGCCAGGGAATGCGCCGGTTGTTCATCCCCGGCACGGGTTCGGTCTCCCACTGCCAGGTGATGTTCTTGTTATAGATATTGCGGAAAAACCCTGCTGGCACATGGATCCACGGGTTGGTATCGCGCCCGCCTGCTTCCAGCAGCATCACCTGGTGCGCGCCGCTGCTGGAAAGCCGGTTGGCCAGCACGCAGCCGGCGGACCCGGCGCCCACGATGATGAAATCGACCTCGTCGGCGTCGGCATTAGCATCCGCCATGGTGATATCCTTTCCAGAGCTTTCTGTTCGTAGGTACCGTAGCGAGCGTGTGGGGGAGCGGCAATGAGGTTTGATTCGTGAAAAAGGTCGCCAGGGACGGTGGCACGTCCTGGCGTCCCAATCGCAAGCCCGGACCCCGAGTCAGCGGAGAGGGAGGAGGATACCCCGACGCGACCACGCGGTGAGCGCTAGGCCCGGGACAAATATAATGGCTTTCGCACTGGGGCGCCTTGATACAGATTAAGGAAACGGTCCCTACCTTCGTGCTATGCGCGCGGCGCGTTATGCTCGTCGTCATCCCGGAAAGGACACTCGCATGGATGCCACCGCCAGCACGGCCATCGATCCCATCACGGTGGAGGTCATCGGTTCTGCGCTGGAGTCGATCGTCGAGGAAATGGGGGAGGCGCTGATCCGGGCCAGTTTCTCCACCAATATCAAGGAACGCCGTGACTGTTCGACGGCGTTGTTTGATCTCGCCGGCAATACGTTGTGCCAGGCGGAGCATATCCCTATGCATCTGGGGAGTTTCATCGGGCTGATCGATCACGTCGTCAAACGCCATCCGGTAGCGGATATGCAGCCGGGCGACGTGTTCGCCGGCAACGATGCCTATACGGGCGGTGGCACTCATCTGCCCGATATAGTGCTGGCGGAGCCGACCTTCGTCGATGGCAGGTTGATTGCCTGGGTGGTGAATCTTGCGCATCACGCCGATTTTGCTGATCGGGGGCATGCGCATATCTACCAGGAAGGCCTGCGTATCCCACCCATTCGCCTTTACCGCGCCGGGGTGCTGCAGCAGGATGTGATGGATCTTATTCTGCTGAACTGCCAGGTGCCGCGGGAACGGCTTTCCGATTTTCGCGCCCAAATGGCGGCCAACCGGTTGGGGGTGCAGCGTATGACTTCGTTGTGCCGGAAATATGGCACCGAGACGGTGCTGGCGGCGGGCGACGCGTTACAGGATTATGCCGAACGCAAAATGCGGGCCGGCATTAGTGCGATCCTCGATGGCACGTACGAATTCGCCGACCGTTACGACAATCCGGAAGTAGACGGTGAACTCGATTTCACCTGCGCGATCACGATCGAAGGTGATGAGATGCGTCTGCATTTCGACGCGCCGGATCAGGTGCGCGCGGGGATGAACATGACCTATACGGCGCTGCTTTCCACCGTTTACTACGCGGTAAAGGCGGTGGTGGACCCGAGTATCTTGCCGAATTCTGGCCTTGCTCGCCCGCTGCACGTCACTGCGCGCGAAGGTACGGTGGTGAATTGCGTCCATCCGGCGGCGGTGAACGGTCGGCTCGGCGCTTGCCAGCGCGTGGTTGATTTGATTCATGGCGCGCTGGCGCGGGTGGTTCCCGAGCGTGTCACCGCTGCTTCCAATGGTGCCTGCGTTTCGGCGACCTTCGCCGGGCGGTTGGATAATGGCGATCTCTGGGTCTATCTGGAGACCATCGGCGGCGGCTCCGGCGCGCGCGCGACCAAGGACGGGCTGGATGGTGTGCATGTGCATATGACCAACACCTCCAACCTGCCTGCCGAGGCGCTGGAAGTGGAATATCCGCTGACGTTGCTGCGCTATGAGCTGGTGGATGGCTCGGGTGGGGCCGGGAAATTCCGCGGCGGCATGGGGTTGCGTCGCGTCTATCGGGCGGAACGTGAATGCCGGTTGCGCCTGGATGTGTCCCGGCTTCGCTCCGCGCCCTGGGGACTAGCCGGCGGGCATAATGGCGGTAAAGGCGATTTTCGCCTGAGCCCCGGCACGACACCGTTCCATCTCGGCCATGGCACTTTGCTGCCGGGCCAGATCGTCGAGGTGATCACGGCGGGCTCCGGCGGTTACGGTGTCCCCAGTGAACGGTCGCGCAGGGCGGTCCGGCGCGATATCGCCGAGCGCGTGATAGACCCCATAACAGCGCAAGCTGTCTATGGTGACCCAGGTTCGTAACGGCGTATGCCCGCACGGGACCCGAGCGAGCCGGTCGATCAGAAATATTATCAGGTCGCGCCGCCGCGTTCCCTGTTGGATAGGCTAGTAATCAAGGCGGGCGCGGAAATCTATCGGGACTGCCTGCGTCTCTGCCGCCCCACGCGCCTCGATAACTATCCTCGATATCGGGGTGTCGGATGTGGTTGGGAAATTGCCCAAATGTGGGAGCGGCTCTATCCATACCCGGCCCGTATCACGGTGCTGATTCTGGGGGATGCCTAGGATTTTCGGGCTAAATTTCCCGATGTGCAATACAGGCAGGTGGAACCGAATACGAAGCTGCCATTCACCGACCAATCTTTCGCAAGCGCTACTTCCAACGCCGTGCTGAAACATTTAGGGAGCGTGGACAATCAGCAACGCTTTATGGCGAAGATGCTGCGCATCGCATGGTCGGTTTTCACCAACGTTCCGTACCAGTTTTCCCGGTAAAATATCATACTGGGATTTCGTTTCTGCATTATTCCGACCCGAGTTTTTCTTTTGCTTGCTGACTGGCGGGTAAAAGTCAGCGGTCCAGTCCGGATCAGTTAATTCTGATGTAAGGGGGGCGGTTGCGGCGTGCCTGGCCCGTAGGCCGGCCGGTGACGATCAGCTGGACGGGGTTGCGCCTGGTGCGGCTCAGTTCGAAATTTTATGTGTACGGATAATATTCTAACTACCGCGAAATACCGGCGCCCGCTTTTCCACGAACGCGCGCGCTGCTTCCTGGTGGTCGTCGGTATCGCGCGTGATGCGCATACCGTTGGCTTCCAGATCCAGCAGATCTGCCAGTGGCTGTTCTTCGGCGGCTTTCAGGTTGCGTTTCATGTAGCGCCAGGCCACGCGCGGGCCGGAGGCCAGTTGCCGTGCCAGGGCCATGGTTTCTTCCTCTAACGTATCGTCGGGCACCACGCGGTTGGCGAGGCCCAGCGCGGCGATGCGTCGCGCATCGAGCATTTCCGCCGTAAAATAAAGCTCCCGCGCCTTCGATGGCCCCACCAGTCGGGTCAGGAACCAGGTGCCGCCAAAATCGCCAGATAGCGCCACGCGCGCGAAGGCCGTGGTCATGCGGGCGCTCTCGGCGACGATGCGCAGGTCCGGGGCGAGCGCCAGGGAAAACCCAGCCCCGGCGGCGACGCCATTCACCATCGCGATGGTTGGTTTTGGCATCTCATGCAACAGCCGGGCCGCTTCCATGGCGTTGCGCAAATCCTGTGACCGCGAATCCGGTGTACTGCCGGGTTCATATTGCCGGGCCGCCTGTGCCTTTACATCGCCGCCGGAGCAAAATGCCTTGCCCGCACCAGTGATGACGACGCAGCCGATTGCCGGATCCACCGCCCAGGCGGCGAGTCGGGGCACCAGATCGCGCATCAGGGCCCGTGAGAGCGAATTATAGCTGGCTGGCCGGTTCAAGGTGAGCAGACCGACACCATCTGTCACCTTGGTCAGAATTTCGTCGCTCATGCCCTGAAATCTCTATTGATGGCGTTATTTGCACTTCGCCAGGCAGCCTTGCGCCTTGCCGCCGCACTAGTCCTTGTTGCTGGTGCTCTGTAGGCAGCCATTTTCCTCGGACGTGCTAGCCGCCGGAAAGTTGCCTGAGCGTTTGCCGGCGTGGTGGACGCCAGGATGGCAAAGGCGGTGAGGGGCGTGAACAGCGATGGGGCGACAACGGCTCGCATGACTTTTCTCCGGTGGTCGGTTGATAGAGCATAGGCTGGCCGGGTAGGTGTGCAATCATCGTCCAGCGTGGGGCGCTTGCCTATCCGGTGCCGCTTGGCTACTTCCCCGGCCAGATCCAAAGGATATCCACCATGCGCGTGAAAGATGTGAAGAAAGTCGTGCTCGCCTATTCCGGCGGCCTTGATACCAGCGTCATCCTTCGCTGGCTGCAAACCACCTATCAATGCGAGGTGGTGACCTTCACCGCCGATCTTGGTCAGGCGGAGGAGCTGGAGCTGGCCCGCAAGAAGGCCCAGATGGCCGGGGTGAAGGAGATCTTTGTCGATGATCTGCGCGAGGTTTTCGTCCGTGATTTTGTCTTTCCGATGTTTCGAGCGAATGCGCTGTATGAGGGGCAGTACCTGCTCGGCACCTCCATCGCCCGGCCGCTGATCGCCCAGCGCCAGATTGAGATCGCCGAGGCGGTCGGCGCCGATGCGGTTGCGCACGGCGCGACGGGCAAGGGCAATGACCAGGTGCGGTTCGAAATCGCCTATTACGCCCTTAAGCCCGACATCAAGATCATCGCGCCCTGGCGCGAATGGGATCTGACGAGCCGCACGCGGCTGATCGAGTTTGCGGAAACCCACCAGATTCCGATCGCCAAGGACAAGCGGGGCGAGGCGCCGTTCAGTGTCGATGCCAATCTTTTGCATTCCTCCTCGGAGGGCAAAATCCTGGAAGATCCTGCGGTGGAGGCAGATGAGATCGTTTACCAGCGCACGATTTCCCCGGAAGCCGCGCCGGACAAGGCGACCGTGATTTCCGTTGATTTTGAGCGCGGCGATGCCTGCGCCATCAATGGCGAAATCCTCTCGCCGGCCAGCCTGTTGACAAAACTGAACGAGTATGGCCGCAACAATGGCATCGGCCGGCTGGATCTGGTGGAAAATCGCTTCGTCGGCATGAAATCGCGCGGTGTTTATGAGACGCCGGGCGGCACCATCCTGCTGGTGGCGCATCGCGGTATCGAATCCATCACGCTTGATCGAGAGGCCGCGCATCTGAAGGACAGCCTGATGCCGCGCTATGCGGAGCTGATCTACAATGGCTTCTGGTTCAGCCCGGAGCGGCGTATGATGCAGGCGCTGATCGACGAAAGTCAGCAGAGTGTTAGCGGCCGGGTGCGGTTGAAGCTTTACAAGGGCAATGTTACGGTCATCGGCCGGGAAAGCCCGAACAGCCTCTATTCGATGAAGGTTGTGACGTTTGAGGACGACCAGGGCGCTTATGACCAGTTTGACGCCCAGGGATTTATCAAGTTGAACGCGCTGCGCCTTCGCCTCGCGGCGATGGCGGGCCGCAAAGGGGGAAAACTCTAATTATGTCGATGTCAATGTATCAGGCCTCGGTGCCGTTGTTCACGCAATTGCTGGGCGGCATGAAAGGCACGCTCGCCAAGGCCAAGGCGCATGCCGAGGCGAAGAATATCGAAGCCAGCGCGCTGCTGGAGGACCGGCTGTTTCCGGATATGTTCAAACTGAGCCGGCAGGTGCAGCAGGCGACCGACATGGCCTGCGGCGTTGCCCGCCTAGCCGGGGTGGACGTGCCAAGCTTGCCGACCGCGGCGGCAAGCTTCGATGACATGATCGCCCGTGTCGATGCCGCGTTGGCTTTCCTCGGTGGCCTCAAGGCGGGGCAGATTGATGGTTCGGAGGCGAAGGACGTGACCATCACCCTGCGCGCTGGCCCGCGCAGCTTCACCGGGCAGAATTATCTGATGACCTGGCTGATCCCGCATACCACCTTTCACATCACCACCGCCTATAACACCCTGCGCCATCGTGGCGTGGAAATCGGTAAGCGCGACTTTTTGGGCTGATTCGCGCCCGATCGCACCGGCTGGGCACAAAACACGCTTGCGCCCAGCCGCGTGGCTTGCCATGTGAGGGGCCGGGATACCGCCCGATCCGGGCAGGTGGAGGAGAGTATGGGTAGTTTCAGCATCTGGCATTGGGTGGTCGTGCTCCTGGTCGTGCTGCTGTTGTTTGGCGGCGGCAAAGTCAGCTCGCTGATGGGCGATTTCGCCAAGGGAATTAAATCCTTCAAGAAAAATATGGCGGACGAAACCACCGACGCCTCCATGGAAGCTGCGGCCGACCAGAAGCCGGCCGGCAATATCCCCGCTCCGGGCGGCCAGACCGCGGCGGGTACCAGCCAGACAACGGCCAATCGATCCTGACCACATAAGGGCCGATTGCGACTGCGTGCTGGTACAGGCAGGCAAAAACGAGGATTGGGGGTTTTTCTCCCTGGCCTTCCGTCAGTACGGTGATAATGAAGAAGGGGGCTGAGGTGCTGTTGAAAACAGCTCCTCAGCCCCCTTCTTCATTATCACCACTTCAATGGGTTCTAAGGGCCCCCGCCCCTTAGCGGGCCTGCGGGTAGTGCCCCGACCTAATTTTTGGCTGCCTGCACCAGCACGCAGTCGCAATCGGCCCTTGACGGGGCGCGGCGTTTGGCCAGCATCGCGAATGAAAATCCGGAGGATGTCATGGCCACGCACCGTCTCGACGCGACCCCCGCTACTGTGCGCTGGGGGATGTTCGATGCCTCGTTCCCGCCCGTCCTGACGGTCAATTCCGGCGATACGGTTGTACTGGAATGCGTGAATGCCGGGATGCCGGATATTTTACCGCCGCCCGGGTCTGGCCTGGTGATTCCGCCGGCGATCACGGCCATCCATGGCGCCAGTTTGCCCCGGTTGGGTGGGCATATCGTGACGGGGCCGGTGGCCGTGGCCGGCGCCATGCCGGGCGACATGCTGGAAGTGTATGTGCAGAAAATAGAATTCGGCGCCGATTGGGGCTATTGCGGATTTCGCCCGCTGGGGGGGACATTGCCGGAGGATTTTCCCGAGCGCTATCTGAGCCATATCCCGATCGACCGCGCCCGCGGCACCTGCCGTCTGCCGTGGGGGACGGAGCTGACCTTGGCGCCGTTTTTCGGCGTCATGGGCGTGGCGCCACCGCCGTCGCATGGCACATTATCGTCGAAGGAGCCGCGCGCGCATGGCGGCAATCTGGACAACAAGGAGCTGGGCGCTGGCGCAAAACTGTTCCTGCCGGTGTTCGTCGCGGGCGCCAATTTTTCCGTCGGCGACGGTCATGGCGTGCAGGGAGATGGCGAGGTCTGTATTAACGCATTGGAAACCTGCCTAACCGGCACGTTCACCCTCACCTTGCACAAGGGCTCTCCCACTGCGCCCTTGCTGCGGTTCCCGCGCGCGGAGACAGCAACACATTTCATCACCATGGGCATGCATGAGGATATGGACCAGGCGATGAAACAGGCCTTGCGGGAGATGATCGCCTTCATCTGTTCCCGCTCGAACCTGTCTCGTGAACAGGCCTATCAGTTCTGTTCCCTGGCCGTGGATTTCCATGTGACGCAAACGGTCAACGGCGAGAAGGGGATTCACGGGCTATTGCGCAAGGGATTGTTGTTTTAGGGCGAATTTTTTACCACCTATTGTGTTTTTAGCCAACTAGGCCATTGAGATTGTGCTCCAAGCAGGTTACCATATTTTGTGTTAAAACCTCAGGGAGGCCGCAGTATGGAGTGGAATGAGGAGGTTATTGGCCGGCTTCGCGCATTGTGGATGGAAGGTCATTCCACCGCCGAGATTGGCCGGCGGCTCGGTGTGAGCAAAAATGCGGTGGTCGGCAAGGCACATCGGCTGGATTTGCCGGCTCGGCCCTCGCCGATCCGGCGAGATGGCAATGGCGGTGCCCCGCGTCAGCCCTCGCCGCGCCGGGTCGCGGGCCCGACCCTGCCGCCTTTGCACAGCACCGCTCTGCCGGCGGTGGAGGCTGCGCCGCCGCCGCCGCGCCAGGTTGCCGCGGCTCTGCGGCGCCCGGTTCCGCCCACGGGGCCCCGCATGCAGGTAGTGCCGCGTCCCTACGCCCGGGCCGTGGCCTGCTGTTGGCCGATTGGCGATCCCGGCACGCCCAGTTTCCGCTTCTGCGACACGCAGGCGATGACTGGCAAACCCTATTGCGGAGACCACGCCCAACTCGCTTATGTAAAGGTCCGTGATCGGCGCGAGGACGCCGCCTAAGCGAGTGGCGGGGACGTTCGCCCGCCCCGGCGAAAGAATTCCCGGGCATCCGCGCAGGGTGTGTTGTCCTTGCACCCCCGCGTCGCGTAATCTCGGAGCGGGTTCGTGGCGTGTCACGCCTCTTTAGAAGGCAAAATCAGAAGGACATGACGCCGCCCAGGGAAAGGGTGCGCCGGAAACAAGAGACGCCTGTAGGCTCTTCGTTCAGCCACCCTCGTGAAACGAGGCGCCGCCGCTTCGGTGGTGTCGCCCACGGGAGAAAGGCGACGGGCCGATGCCGCAGGGCACAGTGAAATGGTTCAATCCGACCAAGGGTTATGGGTTCATTGCGCCCGATACCGGGGGCAAGGACGTATTCGTGCATATCAGCGCCGTGCAGAAGGCGGGTATGCGCACTCTGAACGAGGGTCAGAAACTGGGTTTCGAGATCCAGCAGCAGCAGAATGGCCGCGACGCGGCGGTCGAACTGACCAAGGCTGATTGAGCCGGCCGCGGGCCGGAGCTCGAAGCCATGCAGGGATAGAGATGGCGATAGCCTGGCAACATCGTGTCGGGTGACGCGCTAATTTTGCGGCGAATTTCCGACTTTGACACGAGCGGCGAACTCCAATTGGGAAAGTGGGCCGTGTGGATTTCCAAGCTGCTGCAATTGGCGGAAATACTTGATGGAAATGTAGTGATGGGGGCTTGCGCGTGCCCGGTTCCCTGGCTTAGAGCATTCGTAAGTGGTGTCGGATTGGCTGCCGGCCCGCGCCCTCAGCTGGTCACCTGATGAAAATATACGAGCGTGGGTGGTCAGTTGGGGGCGTGGGCCGGTGCTACCCCGGGTCTTTGATGTTTAGTTACGATATCTAATAACACCGCGCGGGGGGGTGGTCGCATGAGCAACACGCTGTCTCCGCGCCGCGGAGCGGACCCTAAGGTCGCTCTCGACGCGGATGCTGTGCGCGCGGCCTATCGGCGCTGGGCTGCCGTTTATGACCTAGTGTTTGGAGCAATTTCTTCGGGTGGGCGGCGGCGGGCGGTGACGCTGGTGAACCAGTTGCCGGGGGAGCGTGTGCTGGAAGTAGGCGTGGGCACGGGGCTGGCTCTGCCGCACTATGGACGCGAAAAGCATATTACCGGCATCGATCTGTCGCGGGAAATGTTGCAACGCGCGCGCGAACGGGTAGTGGAGCAACGGCTGGGCAATGTCGATGCCCTGTTGGAATTGGATGCCGAGGATACCGGCTTTCCCGAAGCCAGTTTTGACATTGCCGTGGCGATGTATGTCGCGTCCGTGGTGCCGCACCCGCGCGAATTGCTGGCGGAAATGCGGCGCGTGGTGCGGCCCGGCGGACATATCCTGTTCATCAACCATTTTGCCGCGCAGAGCGGCCCGCGCTGGTGGGTGGAACGGGCGATGGCTCCGGCATCGCATGCGCTGGGCTGGCACCCGGATTTTTCCCTAGACGCGCTGCTTGCCGTGCCGGATCTGGCCAAAGCCAAGCTAACAGGTGTTCCGCCCTGCGGCTTGTTCACGTTGGTGCACCTGCCGAACTGAGTGTCTATTTGAAAAAACGCTGAAGGGCGCCTTTTAGAAGTCCGGCACCTTCCCGCTCCCCCACTCCATCTCCCCTTGGGCCAGCCAACGAGAGCTTACTGATGTGGGTGGCTCAAGGGGAGATGGGGTGGGAGAGCGGGAAGGTGCCGGACTTAAACTGACCCACTACCGATTTTGCCCTAGAGGCGCGAAAACCGGCACGGACCATCATTAAATTGCCTCACAAATGCATGGTGGACCTTGATCTCGGACCACGGCTCGGGTACCGCATTTCCGTGAGGCTGGGTCGTACCGACGCGGCGCAGGCAGGCTTGGATGACACGAAAGCGGGATGAGTCGGCCGATGCAATTTTTTAGGTGGCTTGTGGCGCTATGCCCGTAAAATGGTGCGCTCATGAACCCGACCCCGGCCTATGATCGGCTGAGCGCCCGCTTCGCGCGCATCGCCACTATCGGCGAGGCAGCAGCGATGTTGGGCTGGGACGCGGCGGTGATGATGCCGCTCGGTGGCGCCGCGGCACGTGGCGACCAGATGGCGGTGCTGGCAGGCCTCAGCCACGGATTGCTGGTGGCGCCGGAGGCTGCAGAGGAACTGGACGAGGCGATGGCCGCTGCACCGGACGCTGACCCCTGGCGGGTGGAGAATCTGCGCCTGATGCGCCATGCTCATACCCGCGCGACCGCGCTGCCGGCCAAGCTGGTGGAGGCTCAGGCGCGTGCTAATTCTGCTTGCGAAAAAATCTGGCGCGAGGCTCGGCGCACCGCCGATTTTTCACTTGTTTGCCCGCATTTGGTGATGGTTCTCCAGCTTGTACGCGAACAGGCATCTTGTCTTGCCTCGGCTTTGGGGCTGTCGCCCTATGATGCGCTGATGGATGGTTATCAGCGTGGAATCGGCGCTGCCGACGTTGCTCAGATTTTTGACAATTATGAGGTTTTTCTGGCCACTGCCTTGCCGCGCGTGGAGGAGTTGCAGGCGCGTCGCCCGGCGCCGGTTCGCCCGCTTGGGCCGTTTCCGGTGGCGCAACAGGAAAAACTCTGCCGCATGCTCTCCGAACGCGCCGGGCTGGATTACAATCACGCACGGCTCGATCGGTCGGCGCATCCGTTCTGCGGCGGAACCCAGACCGATATCCGCATGACCACGCGCTATCGCGAAGACGATTTCGCACAGGCGCTGCTCGGCGTGCTGCATGAGACCGGGCATGCGCTTTATGAGCGTGGTCTGCCGGATGGTTTTGCGCGCCAGCCGGTGGGTGATGCGGCAGGGATGGCGGCGCATGAAAGCCAATCCCTCATTATCGAAATGCAGTCCTGCCGGTCGGATGCATATCTGTCTTGGCTGGGGCCCCAACTGCATGCCAGTTTTGGTGGAGATCCGGCGCCCTATACGCCGAAGAATCTGGCCCTGCTCTGGCGGCATGTGGAGCGGGGGTTTATTCGCGTGGATGCTGATGAGATGACCTATCCGGCGCATGTCATCCTGCGCGTTCGCCTTGAACAGGCATTGATCGGCGGCGATCTGTCCGTGGCCGATCTGCCTGGCGCGTGGAATGAGGGGTTTCATGCGCTATTGGGCCTGACGCCGCCCGACGACGCGCAAGGTTGTTTGCAGGATATTCATTGGTACGATGGCGGGTTCGGCTATTTTCCCAGCTACACCTTAGGGGCGATGGGGGCGGCGCAGCTGATGGCGGCGGCGCAGCGTGCGGTGCCGGGGCTGTACCGGGCGTTGGGGCAGGGCGATCATTCGCTGCTGCTCAGCTGGCTGCGCGCGAAAGTGCATGGCCTGGGCAGCCTGCTGGACTTCAACGATCTGCTGCGCTCGGCGACCGGCAAGCCGCTCGATCCCACTGATTTTGAGGCGCATCTGACGGCGCGCTACCTGAGCTGACGGAGTGTTTTGACGTGTTCCATTCAGGTCGACCGGGCACGGCCCGTATCGTGCTGGCGGCTCTTCTTGCGCTGGGCCTGGCGGCCTGCAACGACGGTGGCGGCGAACAGCCAGTGACCGTGGCCAGCACGCCGGGCGGCGTGGCGGGAAATTTTGAGGTCGTCTATCGTGGCGCCTCTACCCGGTTCCAGGCCGATCATCGTGCCTGCCCCTCCCCGGGCCTAGTGGTGTTGCGGCCGGAAAACGATTCTTTTACGTATCGCCTGGGCGGGCGCATCCTGATCGAGACGACGATCATTGGGAATGGGAGCCTAGCCGGGCAGGGCCAGGATTACACCCTGACCGGCACCGCGACGGCGGAGAAGATCGAGGGGGACGTGACCAACGGGCAATGCAGCTTTCATTTTAGGGCGTTTCGTAAGCAGGATTCGTAAGTGAGAATCGTGACTGTTAAACTGACCCGCCGCGCTTTAGGCTCTGCCGCTATGGAAGATGGCCCGAAATTCTGGGAAACCAAGACGCTGGAAGAGATGTCTCCGGACGAATGGGAATCCCTCTGCGATGGCTGTGGGCGATGCTGTTTGCACAAGTTGCGCCATGACGATACCGGCGCACTGAGTTTTACCAATGTCGCCTGCCGCCTGCTGGACGTGAGCACCGCGCGCTGCTCGGATTATGCTAACCGGCGCCGGCGCGTGCCCGATTGCGTCAACCTGACCCCGGCAGAGGTGCGCGAGATCGATTGGCTGCCACCGAGCTGCGCCTATCGGTTGCTAGCAGAGAACAAGCCGCTTTACTGGTGGCATCCGCTGGTGTCCGGCGATGTGGCGACGGTGGCGCAGGCCGGCATTTCCGTCGCCGGGCGCGCCGTTAACGAGAGAAAAGCCGGGCCGTTGGAACACCATGTCGTCGATTGGCCGGGGCGCACGCCGCGCGCCCGCAAGCCGAAAAATTAAGGAAAATCGATCATGATGAAAAATGCCCTCTATGGCGGGGTGAATGCCGCTGTATTGACCGCGATGAACGAAGATCTCTCGGTTGATCTCGACCGTATGGCTGCGCATTCGCAATGGCTGCTGGCCAATGGGTGTGATGGGCTGGGGGTTCTGGGTACCACCGGCGAAGCCAATAGCATCGGTGTGAATGAACGCATGGAGGCCCTGGAAGGTCTCGTCGTGCGCGGCGTGCCGGCGGCGCGGATGATGCCGGGGACCGGCATGCCCTCCATCACCGATACCGTGCTGCTGTCGAAGCACGCGGCCAGCCTCGGCGCGCGTGGCGTGCTGGTGCTGCCGCCCTATTACTACAAAAATCCGTCCGATGACGGGCTGTTCGCGTTTTTCTCGGAAGTGGTACAGCGCATTGGCAGTGGTCTGCCGATCTATCTTTATAACTTTCCGCAGCAGACGGCGGTTCCGTTTACCTTCGCGCTGATCGCGCGGCTGCTGAAAGCTTATCCTGGGGTGATCCGGGGCGCTAAGGATTCTTCCGGTAATTTTGAGAATACCGGTGGCATGGCGAAGGAATTCGGTAAGGATGGGTTCGAGGTCTATGCCGGCGACGATGCGCTGTTGCGGGATCTGCTTAAGGTGGGCGGCGCGGGTTGTATTACCGCGGCCTCCAATGTCTCCTGCGGCTGGAACCAGGAGGTGTGTCAGACCTGGAATTCTTCCGCCGGCGATGCCGCGCAGGCGCGCCTCGGCGCCGTGCGCAAGGCGGTGATTTCGGTACCGTTGATCCCTGGCCTGAAGGCGCTGAAGGCGCGCCATACAGGCGATGCCGGCTGGCACAATATCCGCCCGCCGCATTTGAAATTGACCGCCAATCAGCAAGCCACATTGTTCGCCAACTTCGACGCCAGCGGGATGACCCTCGCAAAGGCCGCCTGATCAGCGCGCGGGCGGGGTGGTTAACGCCCGCCAGAGCGCGGCATTGCGGTTATGTTCCTCCACGGTGCGCGCAAATATATGCCCGCCGGTGCCGTCGGCAACGAAATAAAGTTCGTCCGTGGTTGCCGGGTGCAGCACGGCCTGGATGGCGGCCGCGCCAGGCGCGGCGATGGGTGTCGGCGGTAGGCCTTTTATTTTGTAGGTGTTGAACGGGCTGTCGCGGTCCAGTTCGGTGCGGGTAATCGGGTGGTCGAGAACTCCGGCGCCGTTGCTGGCGGCATATATCACGGTCGGGTCGGATTGCAGGCGCATGCCTTGTTTCAGTCGGTTGAGGAAAACCGCCGCGACGCGCTGGCGTTCTTCGGGTTTCGCGGTTTCGCGTTCGACGATGGAGGCGAGGATCAGTGCCTCGCGCACGTTGGCCAGCGGCAGGCGTGGCGCGCGCGCGGCCCAGGCCTCGGTGAGCAGTTTGTCCATCAGCTCCCTGGCCCGCGCGACGATCGCGGCGCGTGGGGTGCCGCGTTCGAACGTATAGGTCTGCGGCAGCAGGCTGCCTTCTTCGATCGCCGGGGTATCGCCGCTGAGGGTTGTCGCGTGGACGAGCAAGATGACAATCTGCTGCGCGGTCAGTCCCTCGGGAATGGTTAAGCGGTGCTGCACCGGGCGAGCGGTACGTAGCACGCGTAGCACGTCGGCCAGGCGTGCCTGGGCGGGGAAGGAAAACTCTCCGGCGCGCAGATCACCGTCCTTATGCGTGGCGAACGCCAGCAGGCGGAACAGCAGTGGATCGGCAATCACGCCTTCGCGCGCCAAGGTGTCTGCGGTGGCGCCCAGGCGGCCGCGCATCACGATCACATCGCGCGCCTGAACCAGGGGGCCGGGGGCTTCCAGCCGCTGCCAGATCGCCCCAGCCGCGCCGGCCACCAGCAGCACGGATACCGCCAGCACGAGGAGGCATTTCAGGGCCCAGCGGCGGAGATACACTGGCAGCCCCGGAACAGATTGCCCTACGCCGTTGCGCGGAAGATCACGGAGGCGTTGGTGCCCCCGAAGCCGAAGCTGTTGGAAAGCGCCATTGTAATTTTCCGCTCCTGCGCGACTTTTGCCACGCGGTCGATGACGCTGGCGCGCGAAGGCTCTTCCAGGTTCAGTGTGGGTGGCGCGACGCCATCGCGAATCGCCAGGATGGAGAAGATTGCCTCCACCGCGCCGGCCGCGCCGAGCAGATGGCCGGTGGCGGATTTGGTGGACGACATCGCCAGCCCCCGGGCCGAATCGCCGAACAGTTTTTCCACCGCCTCCAGTTCCAGATCGTCGCCGAGCGGAGTGGAGGTGCCATGCGCGTTGACATACTGGATGTCAGCCGGGCTGACACGACCATTCTTCATCGAGGCGCGCATGGCGCGGAAGGCGCCTTCATGATGTTCTGCCGGGGCGGTGATGTGGAAGGCATCGCCGGACATTCCGTAGCCGGCGAATTCCGCATAGATTTTAGCACCGCGTTTTTTGGCGTGTTCATATTCTTCCAGCACGACCACGCCGGAGCCTTCGCCCATGACGAAGCCGTCGCGATCCTTGTCCCATGGGCGCGAGGCCAGGGTGGGTGTGTCGTTGAAGCTGGTGGAGAGCGCACGTGCCGCGCAGAATCCGGCGATGCCCAGTTCGCACACGGCGGCCTCGGCGCCGCCGGCGACCATCAGATCTGCGTCGCCCAACATGATCAGCCGGGCCGCGTCGCCGATGGCGTGCACGCCAGTGGCGCAGGCGGTGACGGCAGAATGGTTCGGGCCTTTCAAGCCGTATTTGATCGAGACATGGCCGGAGATCAGGTTGATCAGTGCCGCCGGAATAAAGAACGGGGAGACGCGCCGCGCCTTGCCTTCATGCACCAAAAGCGATGTTTCGTAGATCGTTTGCAACCCGCCAATGCCCGAGCCGATCATCACCCCGGCGGCGCAGCGATCTTCCTCCGATGTCGGAACCCAGCCGGAATCTTCCATCGCCTCGGTGGCGGCGACGAGGCCCAGATGGATGAATCGGTCCATCTTCTTTATGTCCTTCACCGGCATCCATTCGCCGACATCCAGGGCATGATCCGCCTTGCTGCCTGGCGGCACGATGCCAGCGATCTTACACGGCAGGTCTTTCGGATCGAAGGCCTGGATGGCGCCAATGCCGGATTCGGAATTGATCAGACGACGCCAAGCATGTTCCACGCCCAACCCCAGGGGAGAGGCGATGCCCATGCCGGTCACGACCACGCGGCGCATGGCTTCTCTCCCTGTCGTCTGCGCCGGCTCAGGCCGTCTTTTGCTTCTCGATATAGTCAATGGCGTCTTTCACCGTGGTGATCTTTTCCGCCGCGTCCTCGGGTATTTCCACGCTGAAGGTTTCCTCGAAGGCCATGACCAGTTCGACCTGGTCGAGGCTGTCGGCGCCCAGATCATCGATGAAGGAGGCTTCGGGCAATACCTTGGCTTCTTCGACGCCAAGATGTTCGACCACAATTTTCTTCACCCTGTCGGCGATTTCACTCATTTTGAGTTGTTGCTCCTACTGATCCCGCTATCCCGCTCGGCAGTCTGGCTCGAGGGGTCGAATTGTCGTCCACGCGTTGCAGAATCGCCGGGGCGATGCTTTCATCGTGCAATATCGCGGCGCTTAGCATGATTTCCACCAGCGCGCCTAGATCATCGCTCGCTTTAAATCATTGCCATGCCGCCATTGACGTGCAGGGTCGCGCCTGTCACCCAGCCCGCCTCCTCGGCGGCCAGATAGACGACTGCGGCGGCGATATCGGCGGGCTGGCCCAGCCGGCCCAGGGGGATCGCCGCGGCGAGTTTTTCCTTCTGCGTGTTGGCCAGCACATCCGTCATCGGCGTGACGATGAAGCCCGGGGCGACGGTATTCACGGTCACGCCGCGCGAGGCCACTTCCTGCGCCAGCGACTTGCTCATTCCCACCAGCCCCGCCTTTGCTGCGGCGTAGTTGGCCTGCCCGGCATTACCGGTGGCGCCGACGATGGAGGAGATATTGATCACGCGCCCCGCGCGCCGGCGCAGCATGCCGCGCAGGGTGGCGCGGGCGAGGCGGAAGGGGGCGGCGAGATCTACATCTAGCACGGTCTGGAACGCCTCGTCCGACATCCGCATTGCCAGCCCGTCCCGGGTGAGGCCGGCGTTGTTGACCAGCGCCCAAAGCGGGCCGGCGGCAGCCTCGGCGGCTTCCACCAACGCATCCGCGGCGGCGGGATCCCTCAGATCGGCCGGGCAGATACGTGCTCTGCCTGGAGCTCGATCGTCGAGTTCCCCGGCCAGGGTCTCCAGCGCGTCAAGTCGCGTGCCCGAGAGCACCACGGTGGCGCCCTGTGCGTGCAAGGCGCGGGCGATGGCGGCGCCGATGCCACCCGAGGCGCCGGTGATCAGCGCCGATTTGCCGTTCAATTGGAACATGGCCGCGCCTCCTACAGAGTTTTGAGAACGGCTTCGATATCGGCCGGATTGCCGACCGCGATGCCGGTGGCATCGGGGGCGATGCGTTTGCCGAGGCCGGTCAGCACCTTGCCGGCGCCGATTTCAATAAAATGATCGACGCCGAGCGCCGTCATCGTGTGAACGCATTCACGCCAGCGCACAGTGGCGGTCACTTGGCTGATCAGCAGGTCGCGGATGCGCGTGGAATCGGTTTCCTTGGCCGCCGAGACATTGGCGACCAGGGGAACTAGTGGGACGCGAGGTGGGGTTTTCTCAAAAGCTTCGGCCATGGCATCCGCGGCCGGGGCCATCAGGGCGCAATGGAACGGCGCGGAGACCGGCAGTAGCATGGCGCGCTTCACGCCCTGCGTCTTGGCGATCTCGATGGCGCGCTCGATGGCGGTGCGGTGGCCGGAGATCACCATCTGGCCGCCGCCATTGTCGTTGGCGCATTCTACCACCTCGGCCTTACCGGTGATGGGGTCGGGGGCGGCTTCGGCGCAGATCGTCTGGGCCTGCTCCATCTCTACGCCCAGCAGCGCGGCCATCGCGCCGAGGCCAGCAGGGACGGCTTTCTGCATCGTCTGGCCACGCAGTTTCAGCAGCCGCGCGGCATCGGCGACGGTGAAGGCCCCGGCGGCGGCGAGGGCTGAATATTCGCCCAGCGAGTGGCCGGCGACAATGGCGGCTTTCTGCTTGAGGTTGATGCCGCCTTCCTTTTCCAGCACCCGCAGCACGGCGATGGAGAGGGCCATGAGGGCAGGCTGAGTGTTTTCTGTGAGAGTGAGTTCCTCGCCCGGGCCTTCGAACATGATTTTGGAGAGGTTCTGCTTCAGGACTTCGTCGATTTCCTGGAACACTTCGCGGGCGGATGCGAAGGCGCCCGCGAGGTCGCGGCCCATGCCGACGGCCTGGCTACCTTGCCCGGGGAAGATGAAGGCGTGCACCGCCATGGCGAATTTTCCTCAGTGGTTCCGGCGCGGCGCGTAGCTTTGCTCCTGCATGAAGTCAATCGTCTACGATGTGTTGCGCGAATAGCCGAGAGTGCAAAAGGCGCCGCCCATATGGCGTTCGGCGACCGGATTGCTGCTGACCTTGCTCGCCATCTGGTCGGCATAGGCATCGGCGCTGTCCTTGGGTGCCCAGCCGATATTTTGTCGTGCGTCACCTTGCCACCAGGTCATACGCGCATTGTTACTGGCGCCCCAGATCACATGGCATTCGACCTTCTCCGCCAGCACGCAGCGCGTCATCATGGCGGCCAGATCGTCATAGGACAACCATGTCGCCAGCATGCGCGCGTCAATCGGTTTCGGATAGGCGGAGCCGATACGGACGAAAATGCTTTCGACGCCGTGCTTGTCCCAATAAAGCCGCCCGATCAGTTCGCCATAGGCTTTCGACAGGCCGTAATAGCCGTCCGGGCGGAAAGGCTGTTCGGGGGTGATGGAATCGGTGCGGTCGTAAAAGCCGATGGAGTGGTTCGATGAGGCGAAAATCACCCGCGCCTGCTCCCGCCGTGCGGCTTCGTAGATGTGGTAGAGGCCACGGATATTCGGGCCGATAATGTCTTCGAACGGATGCTCGGTGGCGACGCCGCCGAAATGCAGGATGGTGGAGCAGCCTTCCGCTAGTTTTAAGATCGTGACGCCATCTTCTAGATCGGCGCGCGTGAACTCCGCGCCGGATGGCAGCGGATCGGGGAAGGGCGAAATATCAGTCAGGCGCAGGCGCCAGCCATGCGCCGACAGCGCCTTGGCCAACAGGCGCCCCAGCTTGCCGGACGCGCCGGTGAGCAGGACAGGGTGGGGGTGATGTTGCGTCATGTCGTCCTCCCATTGGTCGGATGTCCCGCTTGCGCGCCTGCCCGCGGCGCTCCAGGGTTGCATCATGCACACGATCGAAGACCATGCCCAAGCCCTGGAAGCCGGCACGATCAGCGCCCGCGAGCTGGTGGAGACATCGCTGGCCCGCATCGCCGATCCGGCTGGGGAGGGCGCTCGCGCCTTCATCGCCGTGCATGCCGGTCAGGCGCAGGCCATGGCGGACGCGGCGGACACGCTGCGCCGAGCCGGGCGGGCGCTCAGCCGCTATGCCGGTATTCCGGTCGGCCTGAAGGATCTGTGCGACATCAAAGGGGACGTGACCACGGCGGGGTCGCGCGTCTTGGCCGATGCGGCGCCCGCGACAGCGCATGCGCCGGTGGTGGCGCGATTGGTTGCGGCCGGATTTATCCCGGTCGGGCGGACCAACATGACGGAGTTCGCCTTTTCCGGCCTGGGCATCAATCCGCATTACGGCACGCCGAAAATTCCGTGGGACCGGGACGCGGGCCGTATTCCGGGCGGCAGTTCGTCGGGCACGGCCGTTGCCGTCGCTGATGGCATGATCGTGGGTGGGCTGGGGACGGATACGGGTGGATCCTGCCGCATTCCGGCGGCGTTCTGCGGCGTGGTTGGCTATAAGCCGACGGCGCGGCGGGTGCCGACCGCGGGCGTGGTGCCACTCTCGACCAGCCTCGATTCCATCGGTCCTCTGGCGAACTCCGTGATGTGTTGCGCGGCGATGGACGCGGTGATGGCAGGCGAGGATTTTTCCCCGCCGGTCGCTGCGTCATTGACCGGATTGCGGTTGGGGCTGGTGGAGAATTTCTTCCTCGATGCCATGGATGCGACGGTGAGCGCGACATTCGATCGGGCGCTAATAAAGCTTTCGGCTGCTGGCGCGCGCGTGGTGCGTATGCGGTTGCCGGTGTTGGACGATTATGTTGCCGCCAATACCAAGGGGGGGTTCGCGGCTGCGGAAGCCTATGCCTGGCATCGCACGCTGTTGGCGCGTGCCGGGGAAAAATACGATCCGCATGTGCGCGCGCGCATCGAGCGCGGGGCGCAGCAAAGTGCTGCCGATTTTATCGATCTACTGGCGGCGCGCGCGCGCATCACTGCGGCCGCCAATGCGGCGACCGCAGGGGTCGATGCGCTGGTCATGCCGACGACGCCGATAGTGCCGCCGCGCATCGCTGATTTGGATGACGAGCGGGAATACGGCCGCGTCAATCTGCTGCTGCTGCGCAATTGTGCGGTGGGGAATTTCCTTGACCGCTGCGCGATCTCGCTGCCGTGCCATGCGCCGGGCGAGGCGCCGGTCGGACTGATGCTGGTGGGTGAGACGATGGGCGACGCGAAGCTTTTTTCCATTGCCCGCGCCGTGGAAGCGGCGCTGGTTTAACCGCGGATCGCCGTGATCGCGCCAGGCGTCGGCTCAGCGCTGCGCCAGGCCAGTGTGGCGGTAGCGCCGCAATGAGTGCAGGCGGCGTGCCAATCGGTGTGCGGCGCGCCGCATTTGCTGCAATGCCAGCTCGGGTCGTCCTCGGCCTCCGTCGCGCGGCGTAAGGCATTGCGCTGGGCGGTGCGGCCGGGTTCGGTGTCGCCGCGCTCGGCTTCCTCGATATCGGCGAGTAGCGACCAGAGCCGGCGCTGGTTCATTCCCGCCTTATGTGCGGTGTCCACATGGCGGCGCGCTTCCCCTGTCAGTCCGGCGATGAAGGCGGTGCGGGCCAGCAGGAAATGCGACTCGGCATGGGCGGGGTTCGCCGCCGCCAGGCGCTGTGCCGCCCGGGCGCGGGACAGCGGATCGGTCGTCGGGGCTAAGGCGAGATCGGCCAGCGCTTGATGTGGGGCTTTCGTCCAGGCTTGGCGCAGCACCGCCTGGGCCCGGCGCTCGCGGCCGGTGACGCGCAGGCGGGCGGCGTAGGCTACCGCTGCCGGGGTCAGACTGTCATCTAGTTCGAAAGCCTGGCGGGCGAAATGCAGGGCCTTGACGACATCTGATTCCGCCAGGGCGGCGGCGGTGGCCAAGGCGGCTTTCGGGGTAGCTTCGCGGGTCAGGCCGATAGCGTCCGCCCAGGCCCCGGCGCGGACGGCCAGCTGCGCGCGTTCGTCGCGCAGCCAGGCGGCGCCGGGATGCGCGGCCTCAGCGCGGCGGGCGAGATCAGCGGCGTCCGCCCAGGCTTCTCGTGCTATCGCATCGCGCAGCAGACCCCGCAAGCCGAGGAACGCAGAATCTTGGCGCGCCGCGAGGGCCAGCAGTGCCCCTTCGGTCTCGTCCGTGCGCCCGGCGAGGCGACCGGCTTCAGAGACCAGCAGCAGGGTTTGCGCGGTCTCGCCCAATAGCTGGCGCGCCCGTGCGGCTTCGCGCCGTGCGGCCTGCGTGTCGCTGGCGGCGAGTGCCACGAGCGCGCGGGTGATAGCGCGCTCGCCTAGCCATCGGTGCTGGCGGGCGCGACGGGCGCGCAGGCGAGCGGGGGTGTCCATCAGCCACGCAATGGCGCGGATCGCGGCATAAAGCAGGACAAAGCACGCCAGCAGTCCGAGCCCGGCCACCGGCACGGGCATATCGAGCGAAAATTCTCCGAATTCTGCCGAGAAGGTGCCGGGAAGGAGAAGGACTTGCCAGGCCAGCAGGACCGTGGTGGCGCCGAGCAGCAGAGTGAACAGAATCTGCCGCATCAGCTTCGCGCGGCCAGTTCAGCCAGGGCGGCGCGCGCCGCGAGCAGGGACACAGCCTGGGCGCGCCATCCGGCCATGGCCTGCGCAGTAGGGCCGCTCAGATCGCCCATGGCGGCGACAGTACCGGCAAGGTCGCCCGCATCAAGCGTACGGCGGGCGCGGGCCAACACACCGGCGGCTTGATCCCCAATCAGGACGTGATCGCCCTGGCGTAAGGTGACGAGCGACAGCGCGCGCGCCCAAATCCGGTCCAGCAGGCCGGCATTGGCGGGCGCGGGGCTGGCGGCGCTGATGGCATCCCGCGCGGCGACGGGGAAGGCGAGGCGAAGCGCGGCTTCGGTCGGTGGGGCGATGGTGGCGAAGCGGGCGAGGGCGGCGGGGGCGCCGGGAATGTCGCCGAGTTTTTCGCCTGCTTCCAGCGCGGCCAGCGCGGCCTGCAAGCGCGCCATCCGGGCGGTGCGATCTGCCAAAGCGGGCACCTGGCTGGCGGCGGCTTCACTGACGGTCTGGCGGCGTTCCAGCGCTTCCAGCCTTACCTCTAGGATTTTGGCGCGGGTGGCGGCGTGCTCCAACGCGTTCAGGCGGGTTTCGGAGGCGTCCTGGCGGGTGATACTGACGGCCTCGATACCTTGCGCGCGGGCAGAAAGCGCGTCCTGCTGGCTGGCCAGCGTGTCGAGCCTTGCGGCCAGGGCGGCGGTGTCGGCCAGGGCGGGGCGTTGTTCCAGTGCGGCGAGCCGGGTTTCCAGGGCGATGAGATCGGGCGGGGTGCGCTGTTCCAGGGCCTGCAGGCGGGCGATGAGCGGGCGCAGGTCGGGGCTGGCAGGTGGCGCGAGGGCGGGGCGCTGTTCCAGCGTGGCTAGGCGGGATTCGAGGGGGAGCAAATCGGGCAATGATGGCGTCGGGCGCTGTTCGAGCTGCACGACGCGCAGTTCTAAGGCCTCGATCCGTCCGGTGGGTGCGGGTGCGGGCGGGGTTTGCCAGAGCCAGAGCAGTCCGGCTGCCAGCGTGAGGAAGCCGGCCGCGTAGATCCACGGCACCAGGTCGCGGGATTTGGCTGCCGCGGGGGGGGGCGGGGGCAGGGTCTTGGGTTCGTTTATGTCAGACATGCCAGCATCGCGTCCTGGGTCGGTCGCGCAGCGATGCGGATGCGCCGCCACGGCGCGGCCTCTAATGCCACGCGCGCAGGCTGGCCGATAGTAATAGCGTCGATATTGCGCAGCCTGTCCCATAGTCCGGCGCGCCGAGCTAGACGAAGGAAAGCACGTGCGGTAGCGGCGGAAAAAAACAAGGCGCAGGTGATGTCGCCCTGGGCAAGCGCGGCGTGGGCCGCGGCGGGCAGGGCGGGCGCGGCGACGGCGGCATAGGCGACGCGGCGCGCGACCCGGAATTTGGCCGCGCGCAGAGTGTGGGCCAGCGCCTGGCCCTGGCCGCGCCCGCTGAGCAGCAGCAATGTGCCCTGCCCCGGGTGGCATGTTTGGATGACCAGCGCGGCGAGGGCGGCAGCATTGGCATCCGTGTTGCGGACATCGGAAAAGCCTTCTTCGTCCGCTTGCGCCGCTGTCGTGGCACCAACGACGAAAACAGGATGGGCATGCCAAGTGGCGGTAAGAGAAGGTAGGGCGTTGGCGCTGGTGACCAGCACGGCCTGGATGTCCGCCGGGTCCGGCAAGGACGTGGGCAACGCACGGATGACCAGGGCCGGGGCGAGGATCGGGGTAAAACCCAGTTCGGCGAGGCGCGCGGCGGTGCGGCTTGCCCCTGGTTCGGGGCGGGTGAGCAGGACGGCGGGGTGGCTCGGTTCTGGCAAGTTGGTTTAAGCAAAAATGTCGCGCGGCGAATCGGCGCGCAAATATTTACCCAATGCGGCGCCAAGCCGCGCCGCGTCCGCCGCAGGGCCGCTGATTTCGCGCCGGAGCAGGAAGGAACCGTCGGCGCGGGCGACGAGGCCTGCTAAATGCAACGCACCGTCCGGCAGTAATCTGGCATAACCCCCGATCGGGGTACGGCAAGAGCCATCCAGCTGCGCGAGCAGGGCGCGTTCGGCGGTGGCGACGGCCTTGGCTTCCGGGTCTTCGATGCCGGCCAGCATTTCGCGTAGCTCCGTGTCATCCGCGCGCACAGTGACACCGATAATGCCCTGGCCCGCGGCCGGCAGCATGATGCTGGGATCCAGGATGGCGGAGGAATGGTCTTCCAGGCCCATGCGGCGCAGCCCAGCGAGCGCGAGCAGGGTAGCGGCGCAGTCGCCGCGCGCGAGTTTTTCCAGTCGCGTCTGCACATTGCCGCGCAGCAGGACGATGCGCAGATCCGGCCTTGTGTGCAAAAGCTGTGCCTGGCGGCGGACGGAGGAAGTGCCGATCACCGCATTAGCTGGTAGGGCGGCGAAGGGATCCGCGGGATCGATTCGCCCGCAACTGGGTCCGAGAATGAGGGCATCGCGCGCATCCTCCCGCGCCAGCGTACAGGCGACGACGATGCCGGCCGGAAGTTCGGTTTCCAGATCCTTCAGACTGTGTACGGCGAAATCGATGCGGCCATCGGCCAGGGCCTCGTGGATTTCCTTGGCGAACAGGCCCTTGCCGCCGATTTCGGCTAGGCGGCGATACTGCACTGCGTCGCCGGTAGTTTGGATGGCATGTTCCTCGAACACGTCCATGCCGCGCAGGACGGGGCAGAATTTCTGCAGCAGGGCGAGAAAGCCGCGTGTCTGCACCAACGCCAAAGGTGAGCCGCGGGTGCCGACTTTTAGCGGCAGGGCGCATGCATGGGGTTTCATCGGTGGCGTCGAGGGGTGGGCGGGGGCCATGACAATGTCCTATTACCCTCACCACGGAATTGAAAGACTCGTCGATGCAAATTGGCCCCGTGTTGGGGATTGAAACCTCCTGCGATGAAACTGCCGCCGCGGTGCTGGACGCGGATGGGCGCATTCTGGCCGAGATGGTGCTGAGCCAGGAGCGCGAGCATGCGCCCTTTGGCGGCGTGGTGCCGGAGATAGCGGCGCGGACGCATCTGGCGCATCTGCCCACCATGTTGGCCGGGGTGATGGACAGGGCGAGGCTGGGCTATGGCGATCTGGGTGGCATCGCAGCGAGCGCCGGGCCGGGGCTTATCGGCGGGCTGATTGTCGGCAGTGGCGTAGCCAAGGGGATCGCGTTGGCGCGGGGCCTGCCCTATGTCGCGGTCAATCATCTGGAGGCGCATGCGTTGACCGCCCGGCTACCGGGACTGGTTCCGGGGGGTGCGCCGTTTCCCTATCTGCTGCTGCTAATTTCCGGCGGGCATTGCCAATGTATCGCGGTGCGTGGCGTGGGCGCGCATGAACGGCTGGGCGGTACCCTTGACGATGCGGCGGGGGAAGCGTTCGACAAGGTGGCTAAGCTGCTCGGCCTACCTTGGCCGGGCGGGCCGGCGCTGGAACGGCTGGCGGTCTCGGGCGATGGCGCACGGTTTACTTTGCCACGCCCAATGTTGGGGCGGGAGGGGTGTGATTTTTCGTTTTCCGGGCTGAAGACCGCGGTGGCGCAGCTGGTGGCGCGCTATCCCGATGGAGCGCTACCGGCGCGGGACGCCGCCGATATCGCCGCCAGCTTCCAGCGTGCCGTGGCCGACGTGCTGGCCGATCGGGCGTCTCATGCGATGCGGATTTTTGGTGCAAGCGATCCGGTGGGGCGTTTGCTGGTGGTCGCGGGCGGTGTGGCGGCGAATGCGACGATCCGCCGGGCGCTGGAACGGGCCGCCGCGGCGGTAGGGTTTGTCCTGGTCGCCGCGCCGCCGCGCCTCTGCACCGACAATGCGGTGATGGTGGCCTGGACGGGAGTCGAGCGGCTGCGGATCGGGTTGGTGGATGGGTTGGATTTCGCGCCGCGTCCGCGCTGGCCGTTGGAAGACTTGGTTACGCCATAGCCGGGTCGGGGCGGAAGGTCGCCACCGACCAGCCACCATCCACCGGCCAGGTGATGCCGGTAATGAATTTTGCCTCGTCGGAGACGAGGAGCAGGCAGGTATAGGCAATATACTCCGGCATTCCGGTATGCCGCGTCGGCGTCCCCTCGCGCCCTCCGCCAGAAAGAGTGGCGTGATGGCCAGGCCAATGCCCGAGGTTGTGCCGGTGATCACCGCGATTCTTCCCGCCAATCGCATGTGCGTCTCCTGCTTTCTGTTGGCGCAGCCTGCCGCAGGGGTGGCGGACGCCCTAATGGCTTCTCACGTGACTTCCCACTGGCTCGCTAGCGACTACACTGTGGAGGACAGTGACAGGAGTGACGAAGATGCCAGATGGAAGTGAGCGGCCGCTCCGGCGGGTGGAAGATCTTCGTTTACTGACCGGCAGAGGCAGCTATACGGCCGATCTGTCGCCGCCGGGTTTGCTGCATGCGGTGATGCTGCGTTCGCCGCATGCGCATGCGAATATCGTGAGCATCGATATCGCCGTAGCGCGTACTCTGCCGGGCGTGATCGCGATTTATACCGAGGCCGATCTGGAGGCTGACAATCTTCCGCCCCTGCCGGGTGGCGTGGAAATTCCGGGCCCGGATGGCAAGCCGGGGCCGAAGCATGGCCGGCCGGCTTTGGCGCGTGGGCGGGTACGGTTCGTGGGGGAGGGGGTGGCGATGATCGTTGCCGAAACGCGCGCCGCAGGGCTGGAAGCGGCCGAGGCGATTGCGGTGGTATATGCCCCGCGCGCGGCGGTGACGAGCGCCGCCGCCGCGCTGGGGTCGGGGGCGGCGCTCGTGTGGGATGACGTGGCAGATAACACGGGGTTTTTATGGATACGCGGTGACAAGCCCGCCGTAGCGGCAGCTATGGAAAGCGCGGCGCATATCGCGCGTGCGCGTATAGAAATTTCGCGCGTGACAGCGAATACGATGGAACCGCGCGTGGCGCTGGGCCAGGTGGACCCGGACGGACGGCTGCGCATCACCGCTGCGCATCAATCGCCGCACCAGCTGCGCAACGCGCTAGCGAATAATATCTTCAAAGTTGCGCCGGAGGATATTCGTGTCACCCTCGGTGAGGTGGGTGGATCGTTCGGAATGAAATCCGGCCTGCATGTGGAAGTGGTACTGTGCGGCTGGGCGGCACGAAAGTTAAACCGACCGGTGCTCTGGGTGTCGGATCGTACCGAGGGGTTTCTGACCGATGAGCAGGCGCGCGATATCGTGGTAGATGTGGCGTTAGCATTGGACGCTGCCGGAAATTTTTTGGCCCTCGATGTGCATTACGACGCCAATATCGGGGCGTTTTTGTCCGGCCGTTCGCCGTCGATGGTGGGCAATGCGGGAGGGTTGGCCGGAGTTTATGTGCTGCCCGCCATGGCGGCGGAAATTCGTGGCGTGTTCAGCCATACGATGCCGACAGCCGCCTATCGCGGCGCCGGGCGGCCGGAGGCGACCTATGTGCTGGAACGCATTATCGACATTGCGGCGCGCGAGACCGGCCGCGATCCTTTCGCGTTGCGTCGGCAGAACCTAATTCCGCCAGAGGCGATGCCGTACAAGACGGCGCTGACCTTTACTTATGATTGTGGCGAGTTCGAAGGAAACATGACCCTGGCGGCCGAAATTGCTGATTTGGCAGGGTATGCGGGGCGGCGGGCGGAATCTGAATCACGCGGCAAGTTGCGCGGGATAGGACTGTGTAATTGCATCGAGGTGGCGGGCGGACCGTTCGTACGCCCCGCCTCGGACATGGCGCAGCTGACCTTAGCTGAAGATGGCGTACTGACGCTGGTGTCGGGTTCGATGTCCGTGGGGCAGGGTCTGGAGACTACGATGCCGCAACTGGTATCAGAACGGTTTGGCATTCCGCTGGAGAAAATCCGTTATAAGTTTGGCGATACGGATAATTTGCCTTCGGGAAAGGGCAACGGCGGGTCGGGTGCGCTGTGTATTGGGGGTGCGGCGGTGTCCATTACCATGGATGCGTTGATCACGAAATTACAGAATATTGCCGCCGAATTACTGGAGGCAGCACCGGGCGATATCGAGTTGACGAATGGGAAATTTTGTATCGCGGGGACGGACCGGAGCGTGAGTTTGGCCCAGGTAGCGCGCGGGGCGTTGAGCCCCGATGAGTTGACCGAGACAGGTAAATTCACACCAACCGCAGTGACATTTCCGAACGGCACGCATGTGGCAGAAGTGGAGATAGATCCGGAAACTGGCGTCACCAAGCTGGTGCGCTATGCGGCGGTGGAGGAGTTGGGGCGTATTTTAAATATGCAAGTTGTTGCTGGTCAGATCCATGGTGGTGTCGTGCAGGGCGTCGGCCAGGCGCTGGGGGAAGTGATCCTGCATGATTCCGAAACAGGCCAGCTGCTGACCGCCTCCTTCATGGATTACCAGATGCCTCGCGCTGATGAGATGCCGGAGTTTATCCTCGCCACGCGGGAGGTGCCAACGAAAGTTAATCCGCTCGGCGCCAAGGGTGTGGGCGAGGCCGGCACAGTGGGCGCGCTGGGTGCGGCGATGAATGCGATCTGCGATGCGTTGGCGCCACTGGGGATTTCGCACTTTGATATGCCGGCGACGCCGGGGCGGGTTTGGGAGGCAATCCAGGCGGCGTCGGGGCGTCGCCAAGGGATAAGCGGATAGGGAGCACGCATGGCCGCGGAGGGATCCAAACGCCGGATGGCTGCCATTTTAGCAGCAAATATGGTGGGCTGCTCGCGCCAGATGGGCGCGATGGCGTCCTCGCGCGAATGGACTGGGGGTTAACCCAGGACGACTAGAACCTGTCCCTCGGTCACCGCGTCGCCTTCGTTGACGGAAATAGAGTGTATCGTGCCGGCTTTCGGGGCGGTGACGGGGATTTCCATTTTCATCGATTCCAGGATGATCAAGATGTCGTCTTCGGCGACCTGATCGCCGAGTTTGACTTCGATCTTCCAAACATTGGCGTTTAGTTCGGATGTGACGTTAGTGTTGGCCATATTTCTCTCGTTTCCTGATCAGCTTTGGTGGGGGAACGGGAAGGTCCCGGCACAGCGTAGGCGACGAATGCGCTAGCCGGAAGACGGCAGGTCAACCTCGAACAGTTCGCCGCCGTAGTCGGCCTCGATGGGCAGGCGGAGGTGGCGTTTGCCGCTATCGTCTAGTTTCACCTGCTCGGGCATCACGGTGACGATGCGGCTGGCGCGCGCTGCGGCGAGCGCGGTGACAGCGCTGGGATACCGACTAAGCTTCTTCAGGTTGAGAAAGGTGGGAAAAACTAGCTTGTATTCTCCTGTTGCCTGCCCGGCGAGGGCAGCGGTTGGGGTGATCCACAGCGAGTCCACGGATTCGCTGCCGTCATGCGCGGCTAGTTGGTCGGACGGCGCCTGGGTCATGAAGAAATGTGTGTCGAACCGCTTGCGCTGTGTGCGCGGGGTGATCCAGTGCGCGAAGGGGATTAGTAGATCGGCGGCGAGGGAGAGTTTCTCGGCGGCCAGAATTGTGGCGAAATCAATTTCCGCGGCGCAGAGCGTTGCGCGCCATTTGGCCTCGATGGCAAAAGCGCGATCGGCGGGCACCAGGTTGGCGCCGCCATGGGGGCGTGCCAGCAGCACGCCGCATTCCTCAAACGTTTCACGAATGGCGGCGACGTGAAAGGCGCCGATGGATGAAAATTCGTGGTCGGCGTCGTCCACCCGACCGCCGGGGAAGACCAGGGCGCCGCCAGCGAAGGCAATGGCGTCGTGGCGGACGACCATGAAGACCTCCAGCCCGCCCGGCCCATCGCGCAGCAGCAAGACGGTGGCGGCGGGGCGGGGGATGGCTTCTTGGGTCATGCGGCACGGGCTCCGGCATTCTGCGTGGTAGGTTAGATCGGGATGCTTTTAGAAGGAAACGTATCCCAGTCTAGGGTCTTGATTTTAGGCCGTGATTCAGCCCTCCGGAGACTTGCCTATGGCCACCACGTTCTAGTTCGGGATGCGTGGCGTAGCCAGATGGGCAGCGCGGGCACGGTGCGCTACGGTTTGCCGAAAGGACAAATACAATGGATTTTGGATTGACCGCTGAACAGAAAGTTTTGCGCGAAAACATTGCGCGGATATGTGCCGATTTTGGTGATGATTACTGGCTGGCGCGCGATCGTGATGGAAAATTTCCACATGAATTTGGCGATGCCTTCGCCCGGGCGGGCTGGTTCGGCGCGATTTTCCCAGAAGAGGTGGGGGGTGCTGGGCTGGGAATGGTGGAAGCCGCGATCATCATGATGGAAGTGGGCAAGTTGGGCCTAGCGGCCTGTTCCACCCTGCATATGAACATGTTCGGCGCGCAGCCGATCGTGAAATTTGGCAATACCGAACAGAAGCGTTGCTTTCTGCCGCCGATTATTGCCGGCACGGATCGCCTGTGCTTTGGCGTGACGGAGCCCGATGCCGGGCTAGATACCACGCGCATTCGCACCTTCGCGCGTCGGCAAGGGGACAAATACATCGTGCATGGCAAGAAGGTGTGGACCTCCACCGCGCAGGTGGCGAACAAAATTTTGCTGCTGACGCGCACGCAGAGCTATGAAGAAAGCGCGCGGCCGGCGGATGGGATGACGCTGTTCTATACCGATCTTGATCGTGGCAAGATCGATGTGCGGCTGATCGAGAAATTGGGTCGCCGGGCGGTGGACTCTAACGAATTGTTCATCGACGGATTGGAAATCCCGGTGGAAGATCGCATCGGCGAAGAAGGGCGGGGGTTCCGCTATCTGTTGCATGGATTGAATACGGAAAGGATCATCGTCACGGCGGGATTTTTGGGCGCTACGCAATACGTGTTGGACAAGGCGGCGCAGTATGCGAAGGACCGTGTGGTCTTCAACCGCCCCATTGGGCAAAATCAGGCAGTACAGCATCCGCTGGCGGAAATCTGGATCGAGCGGCTAGCGGCGGAACTTGTGATGTTCAAAGGGGCGGTATTATACGACAACCGAGAAGAATGCGGCGCGGAGGTAAACGCGGCAAAATATCTTGCCGCAGAAATCTTCCTTAAGGCGGCGACCCGGGCGGTAAGGGTGCATGGCGGCTTCGGCTATGCGAAGGAATTTCATGTGGAACGCTATTTCCGCGAATCCATATTGCCGCAGATGGCGCCTATTAGCCAGGAACTGGCGTTGTGTTATGTGGCTGAGCGCGTGCTCGGGTTACCAAAATCCTATTGATGGAGTTCTGATCCATGTGGCCTTTGCGTTCCATGCTGTATGTGCCGGCCCATCGTCGTGATTGGGTGGGCAAGGCGATCCGGGTATTGCCTGACGCGGTGATCCTGGATGTCGAGGATTCTGTGCCGCCCGATAGTAAGCAGGCGGCGCGGAATTTTCTGCATGCAGAAATCGCTGAGCTGCGCGAGGCTGGCATTTCCCCTTTTGTGCGGGTTAACGCGATCGGCGAGGGCGCGGAGATCGATGTGGCGGCAGCGATGTGCGCGGGGTTGGCGGGGGTGAAGCTGCCAAAGGCGGGGACGCCGGAGCAGATCCATGAATTACACGATCTTCTAACTTATCATGAAGGCCGGATGGGGATGGAGCGTGGTTCGGTTGCTATCCTTCCGATTCCGGAAACTACGGAAGGGCTTTACCGAATGCACGAACTGGCGAAGGCCAGTCCACGCGTGCAATCTTTGTGCGGAGCGATCAGCGGTGAAGTGGGCGGGGATATCGCACGCGCCTTTGGGTTTCGTCCCACCCGGTGCGGGATGGAGCAGATTTATTTAGCTTCCAAGACCGTTCTGGACAGCCGCGCGGGAGGGGCGCCCTATCCGATTGCTGGTGTCTTCGGGATGGATATGAACAACATGGAGGTGGTGGAGGATGCGATTCGCCGCGCCAAGGAAATCGGTTTTTCCGGCGTGGCGGTGATGCACCCACTGCATGTCGCTATTGCCAATCGGGTGATGCGCCCGAGCTTGGGGGAAATCGCCTACTTCAAGGGTATGTTGGATGCGTTCAAGGACGCGGAAAGCAAGGGCCTGGGTGCCATCAGCTATCAGGGGGCGATGGTGGATTACGCCATGCTGCCTGTGGCCCGGCAGATCGTATCGGAAGCGGAGCGCGGCAAGTAGGAAAGGATCTGGCATGTTCGCGCCACCGCAAGACATTCCATTGCAGCTTTATGCAACAGTGCCAGAGACTTTAAGTTTGGCGGATCGGGTATCGTGGATGGCGCGGCGGCGGCCGGGGATGCGGATTCCAGCGTTCCTGGAGGGGCCATCCTTCGATCGCGCCGGAAATCTGTGGCTGGTGGATCTGGCGCATGGGCGGCTGTTGCGCGTGTCGCCCCAGGGCGCGTGGGATGTCGCGCTGGAGTATGACGGGCAGCCGAACGGGTTGGCGATCCATCGGGATGGTAGCGTCTATATCGCCGATCACGTGAAGGGAATTCTGAAACTTGATCCCACGTCCGGCATTCTGACAGCGGTGTTGGCGGAATTGCCGGGAGCAAAACTGAAAGGGCCGAACGACCTAGTGTTCGCCCATAATGGCGATCTTTACTTTACTGACCAGGGCAATACCGGGCTGGATGATCCCACGGGACGTTTAGTGTGCATTCGTGCCTCCGGCGCGATAGAGGTGCTCGTGGAAAATGTGCCGAGCCCGAACGGACTGGTGGTGCAGCCGGATGGACGGGCGGTGTTTCTTGCCGTTACCCGCGATAACGCGATCTGGTATGTGCCGCTGCTGGGCGAGCAGCAGGAGGAGGTGGGGCGCGTCGGGCGTTTCGTGCAGTTGATCGGCGGTGCGGGTGGCGGGCCGGACGGGTTGGCGATGGATGCGGCGGGAAATCTGGTGATCGCGCATGTGATGCTAGGCTCAATCTGGGTTTTTCCGCCCTCGGGGAGCCGATATATCGGCTGCGTAGCCTGGGTGGGTCGCTGATCACCAACGCCGCGTTTGGCGGGGCGGATGGGAAGACGTTGTTCGTGACTGAATCCTCCACCGGCACCTTGTATCAGGCGCGACTGCCGGTAGCCGGGATGACGCTTGATTCGCATCTGTGACTTGCGGGTGACGTTCTATGAGGAGATTGTGACTCGGGCGCATATGCATTCGAAGGCTGATAATTGTTATCCGAACACTACATCCGATGCGGTGGCGGATTACTACCCGACGCAGCCTTGCACCCGTTATATCGCGGGGAAGGGTACCTATACCGTGTCTCTGTGGGGCGTTGGATGGGCCAGGCGAGTGCGCCGACGGCGCCACGCCTGGCATCTCGGCCGCTGCCGAAGCCGGCGGGCGGCGCAATGCCAATGAAGCATTAACTTTCGTGGATTAAACCCGGCTGCCCAGGGCCTGGGTTTAAGCGGATACGGCGGCCAGAACGGCGTCGCAGACTCGGGCGCGGGCGGCTGCATCCAGATCGGGGTGGATGGGCAGGGCCAGGATGCGCCCAGCCAAATTTTCTGATACGGGCAATGGCGTGCCGACGTGATAGTCCCGGTAGGCCGGTTGGTGGTGCAAGGGTTTCGGGTAATAGATCGCGGTCGGCACGCCAGCTTCGCGCAGCGATGCTTGCACGCGGTCCCTGGTGGCGGCATCGGGCAGCAGGATGGAGTAGATGGCCCACGCGCTGGTGGAATCGGGCACGCGCGTGGGAATGGCGACGGCGTTGCCGAGGCGCGAGTCGTAATAGCTCGCGATCTCCTCGCGGATTGTCAGTTCGTCGGCGAAGACGGTGAGCTTGGACAGCAGCACGGCGGCTTGGATGGAATCGAGCCGCCCGTTCATCCCGGTGCGCAGTACTTCATAGCGCGTGGCACCCTCGCCATGCGTGCGCAGGCTGCGGTAGAGCGCGGCGCGGGTATCGTCGTCAGTAAATAGCGCGCCGCCATCGCCATAGGCGCCGAGGGACTTGGAGGGATAAAAACTGACCGCCGTCGCATCGGCCTGCACGCCGAGGCGCTTGCCATGCAGGCTGGCACCGTAACTTTGCGCGCAATCATCTAGGGTGAAGATTTTTTCTCTTGTCGCGATTGTGTTGAGCGCGTCCCAGTCTGCTGGCTGGCCGAACAGATCGACGCCGATGAGGCCGCGTGGTTTTAATTCGCCATTGGCTTTCACGGCCGCGATACGGCGTTCCAGATCGGCGGGGTCGATCTGGAATGTATGAGGATCGACATCGACGAAGACCGGGGTGGCGCCCAGCACCAGCACGACTTCGGCGGTGGCGGTGTAGGTGAAGCCGGGCAGGAACACCGCGTCTCCGCGGCCGATCTCCTCGCCCATCAGGGCGATTTGCAGCGCATCGGTGCCGGAGCTAACGGCGATACAGTATCGCGCGCCGCAAAAGGCGGCCAGCGCGGCTTCCAGCTCCGCCACCTCCGGGCCCTGGATGAACTGGCAATGGGCCAGCACCGTATCCAGACGGTGGCGCAGATCGGCAGCGATACGCGCCTGCTGGGCTTTCAGATCCAGGAAGGGAATGGGGTTGGCTGGGCTCATTGGCAGTTGGCTTTCGGGTGGGCTGCTACAGGCACGCAGTCGAGCCTCGGGGCCTTCGGGGCGGTGATCGAGGCAAGGGATTAGCCTGAAAATCAGGGTGAGCGCCAGATGGCTCGCGCGGTCGCGGCAGGCGGCCTTCACGCTGAACGCCTCGGCGATCTTCGGGCTGGCCCAGCCGGTCAGTATCACGGTATGGCGCGAGAATAATCTGCCTCCCCACGGTCTCGCGAACTGGCCAGGCCCGTCAGGGCAGATCGCTGCACTTCGGTGGATGAGAGTGGCGATCTTCCGGTCATGTCTGGTACCTGCAAAGCACCGCAGCCGGGCAATCAGCCCACCAAACGTTGGCCAATCAAGCAGTTTCTGCTTAGCCGTTCGAGGCCTTGCGGGTGCGGGCTAGCCGCTGCCCTTGCGAGTACCAGACGCGGCCTCACCCATAATGGTGCGCAGGTCGCGCAGGAAAACGGAGCCTTTCAGGGTCCGTTGTACGAGCACGCTGCGCCGGTCCATTAGGTCCACCTTGCGCCGGGCTAGGTCCAGCTCGTCCAGGCGGTCGAGCGCGCGGGTGATGGCGGGCTTGGACACGTTCAGGCCGGCAGCGAGGCCGCGTACGGTATGCGCGCCATCCTGCAAATAGCAGGTGAGAAACACACCGAGCTGGCGGGCGGAGAGATCCGGTCCGTCGCGGCGCACCAGCGCGACGATGGTGTCACGCATGATGCCGACGAGCTGATCGGCGTTGGGGGGAGCGGCCACTTCTTTATCCCTTCATCGAACCGGCTGGAGTCGGACGTGAGAGATCGGTCGTGCCGTCTTGTTTTTGAAGCTTGGTCTGTAGAGCTCGTCTCGCGGATTTTATGTGTGGGAAACCTTGCCAATAGGCGTGCGATTCACGTTATTGTCCTACATAATTCTCGTCACAATATGAGACTAAATTGATCCTGTAACAGGAAATTTGGTCGCCAAAGCCGTGAAAACCGCGCGCATTGCTTGCGCCTCGCCGCCTTCGGGGCGGGCTGGGCTAGTTTGATCGTTCCAGGCATAGAGGTCGATATGCGCCCAGGGTAAGGTTTGGGTAACGAAACGACGCAGAAACAATGCGCCGATGATGGCGCCGGCGAAGGGCTTGGCGGAGACATTGTTCAGATCCGCCACCGGACTGTTCAGCCAGGCATCGTAGCCTTCCCACAAGGGCAGGCGCCAAAGCGGGTCGTGCGCGGTATGCGCCGCATCCAGCAAGGACTGCGCCCAGCCGCTATCGTTGCAAAATAACGCAGGAATATCAGGACCTAAGGCCACGCGTGCGGCTCCTGTCAGGGTGGCACAATCCAGGAGGAAGGTCGGTTTGTCGGCGCTTGCCTCTGCCAACAAGTCGCAGAGCACCAGCCGGCCCTCGGCGTCCGTGTTGCCGATTTCCACGCTGAGGCCGGATCGGGTTTTGACGACATCGAGTGGGCGCATGGCCCGGCCGGAGACGCTGTTTTCCGCGCAGCCCAGGCGGACGGAGAGGCAAACCGGTAAATCCGCCTGCATCACCATGCGCGCGATGCCGAGCACGACCGCGGCGCCACCCATGTCTTTTTTCATCCGCAGCATGCCGGCGGAGGGTTTGAGGTCGTAGCCGCCGGTATCGAACACCACGCCCTTGCCGCAGAGCGCGATCAGCGGTGCGTCCACCCCGGCCTGGCTGCCGCGCCAGTCGATTCGGGCGACGACCGGGGGGCGGGCGGAACCGGCGCCGACGGCGGCGATCATGGGATAGGCCGCGTGCAGGTCGACGCCGCTGGTCAGGGTAGCGGTGGCGCCGAATTGTTGCGCGAGATCGGCGGCGGCGTTGGCGAGGTCCGTTGGCCCGAGCAGGTTGGCTGGCAGGTTGATTAGGTCGCGCACCATCCAGGTGGCCTGCGCGCAGGCTTCGGCTGGTGCGGAGGCGGCAGCGAGCCGGGCCGGGGCGCGGGCGGCCGGTTTGATGGCAGTGAAACGATAGGCGCCAAGACAAAAGCCCAGGATCGCGAGATCGGTGTCAAAATCGCCGGGCTCGAGGCGCCAGATTGTGCCTTCCGGCAGACGGAAAGCTAGGCCGCCGAAACAATCGGGCGAACGGTCCTCGCCCAGGCCGAGCACGGCGCCGGCCAGCCCGTCGGGGCCGGGGAGGAGGAACAGCTCCTGCGCGGTGGCGCGGAATTTTTGCGCGCGCAGGAAAGCGGCCTGTGCCGCAGGGAGTGCCCCCAACGCCGCCTCCAGCCCGGCGGGGCGGATCGCGAGCAAGGGCAGGGAAGCGGCGCCCGGCGCGGCGAGGCAGTCCAGAGTTTGGTCGATGACGTTCATCCGGTGGTCTCTTCGCATCTGAGGGTCTCTCCGTGCGGATGGAATGCGCGGCGGTTACGAGGCATGTGGGGTGAGTGCCTGCGCCAGCAGTGCGGTGACGGCGTGGGCGAAGCGGGCCGGATCACGCGGGGTATCGCCATCCTGCACGCGGGCCAGATCGAGCAGGGTTGCGGCGGCCTCGGCGATCGTTTCCGTTTCCGCCGCGCGCGGCGCGAGGGCGCGGATCAAAGCGTGGCGCGGATTGATTTCCAGCACGGGTGCGCCGGCGCCCGTCCCAGGGGTCCCGGCCCGGCCGGCGCGGCGCAGCAGGCGTTGCATCTGCAAATCCGGCCCGTTGGAGCTGGCGGCGAGGATGCAGGCGCTGTCGGTTAGGCGATACGTGGCGCGGACATCAGTGACATCACCGCCGAGCGCCGCCTTCAGCGCGGTGAGGAGAGCGGAGATATCATCAGCCTTACCGCCGGCTTTCTCGTCATCGGCTTTTGGTAAATCGTCGGCGGTAGCCTGCGTCACGCTGTGCAGTGATTTACTCTCATAGCTGTCCAGCCGTTCCGGCCAGAAGGCGTCAATCGGATCGGTGAGCAGCAGCACCTCGATACCCAGGGCACGAAAGCCTTCGAGTTGCGGGGAGGTACGCGCGGTATCGAGAGAATCGGCGACGAGGTACCAGATCTTTTCCTGCTCGGGCGGCATACGCGCGACGTAATCGGCGAAGGATGTTAGGCTGTCCTGGGTGGAAGAGGGAAAGCGCATGAGCGTGGCAACGTCGTTGCGATGCTCGGGGTCATCATAGGCGCCTTCCTTCACGAGTGTGCCGAAATTATTCCAAAATTTCTCGTAGTCGTCCGCGTCCTTCGCCTTGGTTTTTAGTTCCGAAATGACCCGTCCGGTGACGGCCTTGCGGATGCGTGCGAGGACTGGCGTCGCTTGCAGCATTTCGCGCGAGACATTGAGGGGAAGATCCTCGGTATCGATGACGCCGCCGACGAAGCGCAGCCAAGGTGGCAGAAGCTCCGCGGCATCAGTGATGAACATACGGCGCACATGCAGACGGAGTTTCGAGGCGCGGTCCTGATCCAGGGGCGTGAAAGGCTTTATGCTGGGGATGAAGAGCATGGCATAGAATTCCAGCATGCCTTCCGTACGCCATTGCAACGTCACCCAGGGCGTGTCGAAGAAATTTCCCAGACGGCGATAGAATGCGGTGGCGGATTGTTCGCTTACCTCGGATTTCGGCCTGCGCCACAACGCGGTACCTTCATTGGCGGGCAGGTCCTTGCCATCCCGCGTGATGGTGATCGGGATGGTGACGTGATCGGCCCATTTTCGGATCACGGTCTCCAGGCGTATCGGTTCGAGATATTCGTCCGCGTCGGGCTTCATGTGCAGCACGACATCGGTGCCCGGCGTGTCGCGTTCGGCGGGCCTCAGGGAAAATTCGCCGGCGCCGGCGGAGGCCCAGGTCCATGCCTCGTCTTGGCCAGCCTTGCGTGAGGTCACTTCCACCTGGTCCGCCACAATGAAGGCGGAATAGAAGCCGACGCCGAACTGGCCGATCAGGCTGGGGCGGTCGTCGGGTTTTGCCTGCGCCAGGGCCTCGCCGAAGGCGCGGGTGCCGGAGCGGGCGATGGTGCCGAGATTCTGGATCAATTCGTCTCGCCCCATGCCGATGCCGTCATCGGCGATGTGCAGGAGGCGACCAAGCTTGTCGGGGATGACGCGGATTTTCGCGCCATCGGGCAGCGCGAGAGCGGGATCGGTTAGGCCTTCGAAGCGTCGGCGGTCGATGGCGTCGGCGGCGTTGGCGACGAGTTCGCGGAGGAAAATCTCGCGCTCCGAATAGAGCGAATGCACGACGAGATCGAGTAGGCGCCCGACCTCGGCGCCAAAATTATGTTTTTCCACCTGCGCTTTAGCAGCCATGCCGATCTCTCCGTCTCGTCACGTAATAACCGGCTCGATATGTGCCGGTTTGTCGAGCGATTCAATGGACCGTGGCGCGTGACGGGCGGCGGGACGACAATCAGCCGGCTGGATCGAGGCGGTAGCCGCCGGTCTCCGTGAGCAGAAGTCGCGCATTGCTGGGGTCGGATTCGATCTTCTGGCGCAACCGGTAGATATGGGTTTCCAACGTGTGGGTGGTGATCCCGGTATTGTAGCCCCAGATCTCGTTCAGTAGCACCTGGCGCGCCACCGGCTTGGTGCTGGCGCGAAAGAGGAGTTTCAGGATCGCGGCTTCTTTTTCGGTCAGGCGGATGCGCCGGTTATCCGCGGCATCGTGCAGCCATTTTGCCGAGGGGCGGAACGTGTAGGGGCCGATGGTGAAGACCGCGTCCTCGCTGTTCTCGAAGATGCGGAGCTGGGCGCGCAGCCGGGCCAGTAATTCGTTCAGGCGGAAGGGCTTGACGATATAGTCGTTGGCGCCCGAATCGAGGCCGCGCACCACATCGGCCTCCTCGTCGGAGCCGGTGAGCATGAGGATTGGCACCTTGTTGCCCTGCCGGCGCAGTTTCGAGCAGAGGTCGCGGCCATCGCCGTCGGGCAGGCCGATATCGAGAATGATGGCATCGTAGCGGCCATTGTGCCCGGCGAGGCGGGCTTGGGCCTGGGCGATGCTGGCGGCCTCGGCGGTGCGGAATTCACCTCCCAGGGTGAGTTGCTCGATCAGGGTATCTCGCAGATCGTCGTCGTCATCTACTATCAGGATGGAGCGCTCGGCCGTCATCCGCTGCTCCTTATTGTTCGATTTGATCCTCTTGTCCCGTGAACGGGTCGCACCATGTATGGCACAAGGCGGGCCCGATGACATCTGTTGGGGAAGCGGAGCAATGGCTCGTGAATTGAAATAATACCTGCTGATGGTGGTTATCGCAGTTTGCGGCGGGAAGGATTGGCGGTGGCGGGCGTAGGGTATGACATAAAGCTGCCGCCTTGGTCGTTTTGACTATAGGAGGTAGTGAGGGGATTGCTGTGACGAGGAAAATCCAGCCGTGACTGCCGAAGGGGCCTATCCGACATTGCATCATACGCGCACCGTGCATCGCGCCGTGGCGGAACTGCGCCGGGGGGCGCCGGTGCTGCTGCGCGCCGGCCCCGCCTTGGGGGGACCGGCGCTGGTTGTAATGGCGGCGGAGACTGCCGGGGCCACGGGGCTGGCGGAGTTTTCCCGCCTGGGTGAGGCGCCGGGGGTGTTGTTGCTGGCGCCGATGCGCGCGGCGGCCGTGCTGCATCGTCCGGTAGAGCAGGCGGGTGCGGCGGTGGCGCTGCGGCTGAGCGCTGATCTGCTGTCCGAGACCGTATTGCGCGGGCTGGCGGATCCGACGGCGGTGCAGCTGGTGGGCGTCAGCCCGGAGACTGCGCCGGTCCCTCCCCTGGCGGAGGCGGCGCTGGCGCTGGCGAAGCTGGCGCAATTGTTGCCCGCGGTGCTCGTCGCGCCGTTGCGCGCGAAGGCCGTCGCGACGGCAGCGGCGCTGGATGTTCTGGGCGCGTCCGCCACTGATATCCTGACCTATCCGCATGCCATGGCTGCTGGGCTGCGCCGGGTGGCAGAGGCCGTGGTGCCGCTGGAGGGCGCGCCGAAATCGCGCGTCGTCGCGTTTCGAGCCCCCGATGCCGGGATCGAGCATTTGGCGATCGTGGTGGGCGAGCCGGATAAAATGGACGCACCGCTGGTACGGCTGCATTCGGAATGTTTCACCGGCGACCTGTTGGGGTCGTTGCGCTGTGATTGCGGTGCGCAGCTGCGCGGGGCGATCCAGCGCATGGTGGCGGATGGCGGTGGGGTGCTGCTCTATCTGGCGCAGGAAGGGCGCGGCATAGGGTTGATGAACAAGCTGCGTGCCTATGCCATGCAGGATCGTGGGCTGGACACGGTGGACGCCAATAGGGCCTTAGGCTGGGGGGCGGATGAACGGAGTTTCTTGCTCGCCGCGACCATGCTGCGCGAGCTGGGGATTTCGCGGATCCGGCTACTAACCAATAATCCGGACAAGATTTCTGCTGTCGTGGCCTGCGGGGTGGATGTGGTGGGGCGGGAGGCGCATGAATTCGCGCCTAATGGGGTGAACGACCATTACCTCGCCACTAAGGCGAAGCGGTTCGGGCATCTTCTGGGTTAGAGTGTTTGGCGCCGCCTCCGCGTAAGTGCCTCATAATCGGAAATCCACTTGCCTCGAAGGGGCGTTCTCCGCTAACTCCCGCCGCGTAGCGCAAGGGTGCGGTGCACAATCAGTCAGGAGCATGTCGTCATGGGTTACAGGGTAGCGGTCGTCGGTGCCACCGGGGCAGTCGGGCGCGAGATCCTGAAAACCCTGGCCGAGCGGCGTTTTCCGGTCGATGAGGTTGTCGCGCTGGCGTCCGGGCGGTCGGCGGGCACGGAAATCTCATTCGGCGAGAAGCGGGTGCTGAAGGTGCAGAACCTGGAGACGTTCGATTTTACCGGCTGGGATATCGGCTTGTTCAGCCCCGGTGCTGCCGTCTCCGCCATCCATGCGCCGCGGGCCGCGGCGGCGGGCTGCGTGGTGATCGACAATACTTCACAGTTCCGCATGGAGCCGGATATTCCCCTGATCGTGCCGGAGGTTAACCCGCATCATCTGGGGAGGTTCGCGCGGCGGAATATCATTGCCAATCCAAATTGCTCCACCATCCAGATGGTGGTGGCGCTGAAGCCGTTGCATGACAGATTTAAGATCAAGCGCGTTGTCGTCTCCACCTATCAATCGGTCTCTGGCGCGGGGAAGGAGGCGATGGACGAGTTGTTCATGCACACCAAGTCCAGCTACGTGCATGAAAGTGGTGCGCCGCAGGAGTTCACCAAAGAAATTGCCTTTAACTGCATTCCGCATATCGACAAGTTTATGGATGACGGGTCGACCAGGGAAGAGTGGAAGATGATGGCGGAGACAAAAAAAATTCTGGATCCCGATATCGACGTGTTCGCCACTTGCGTGCGCGTGCCGGTGTTCATCGGCCATGGCGAGGCGGTGCACGTGCAGTTCGCTAACCCGATCACCGCCAGCGAGGCGCGTAATATTCTGCGCGATGCACCCGGCGTGACGGTCGTGGACCAGCGCGAAGATGGCGGCTATGCGACGCAGCTGGATTGTGTGGGCGAGGACGCCGTGTTTGTCAGCCGTATTCGGAAGGATCCGACGGTCGCGAACGGGCTGGCGTTCTGGTGCGTGTGCGACAATCTGCGCAAGGGCGCGGCGCTGAATGCGATTCAGATCGCCGAAACCTTGGTGGCGCAGGGGTTGCTGGCGAACAAAGCGGCCTAAGGAGCGTCGGCGGGCTGCTTCTGGTCGTTTTCAGACAGGCAGGTTCCTCGAGGAATAACGCGGCGTATTACGCCCTGAGCTCGTTCAGAGTGGGCGGGTTATGGGGAAAATTTTGAATTTTGCATTCCATGCAGCAGCTGCCGCGACCCACTGGAGGAGGCGGATTCGGTCAGCCTGGGCGATTATCCTGATCGTGTTTATATCGTAACATAAATGGCCTGTCCCAGATCAGTGCCAGTGAGATAGATTTATGGGGTTGAGGAAGAGAGGATTTATGGCTCATCGTAGTTCTGCGAGGAGTGCAGATGAGCCAGAAATCGGTTGCCCTGCGTTCGTCGTTGGAGCGGCTGGTGAAAAACTTCCACCGAGCGACGTATATCATCACTCAACACATGCGCCAGAGTCTACGTTCTGCATAAATCCGATCTATCTAAAATTATCTATCGATGAACACCGGGTAATAGTCAAAAATATAACATTTTCCAAAAGCCGCGCCGCAGTCATCTCTATATAGTGGCATGGCCTTTGGAAGGCTTTACGTAAAACACACCGCAAGCCGGGCTTGGATCACAGTCATCCGGACTGGAAACGTCATCGCAAGCATCACGACGCTATCTGGGGTCTGTGTCCCCGGACCTCTGGGATTGCTTGGTCGCTTCGCTCCTCGCAATGCCATCGTATGTGTTTTCAGTTCCGGTCACTCAAGCCTCAGCCGCGGGAGGTACCCTACCGGGGCGAGGGTCGATAGGTAGCAGTCTGTCAAGGCCTGTCAGTTTTTCAAACAGCGCGGCAACTTGAAGGGCGCGAGCTTCGTGGCGGGGTGGAGCGACGATCTGCAAGCCTATAGGGCGGCCATACTGGTCAAAGCCGCAGGGGATGGCGATGGCGGGGCAGGCGCTCATGGTGATGGCGGCGTTCAAGGTGCTGGCGGCCATGTAGTTGTCAAGCCTCTTGCCATCGACATGGGTGGGGAAGCGCAGGTTCACGTCGAAGGCTGGTGTCGCGGCGCCGGGAGTGATGAAGATGTCGTAGCGTTGGAACATTGCCATCATGCGGCGGTAGAAGGCGTTGCGCTCGCGTTCGGCCCAGGCGAGTTGCTCGGGGGTTTGCGCGAGTCCTTTCTCGGTGTTCCAGATGATGTCAGCTTTGATTTGGTCCCGGTGGGTGGCGATCAGCGGCCCGTGGTCGATAACGAATTGCTGCGCGCGCGCGACCATGAAGGCCTCGTCGATGGCACCGAGGTCTGGGGCGAATTCTTCCACCTCGCAGCCCAGTTCGGCGAAACGACTTGCGGCGGCGGCGCAGATTTTTCTCGTTTCGCGGTCGACCGGGATGCGGCCATTAAAATCGGTGGTGAACGCGATGCGTCTCGGTGAACGGGCATCCGCCACGGCTTGCGTGAAGGAGATGTCCGGTGCGTCAAAAGTTAACGGATCATGTGGGCAATGCCCGGCCATCGTGTCGAGGAACAGGGCAAGGTCGGGAATGTTACGCGCCATCGGGCCTTCGACGGATTGGGCAGAGAACAGCGCCCCCGCCGAGCCGCGCGTGACCCGCCCGGGGGAGGGGCGCAGTCCTACGACGGAGCAATAGGTGGCCGGACGACGCAACGAGCCGCCATGGTCAGTGCCTTGCGCCAGCCAGGCCTGGCCGGTGGCCAAGGCGACCGCGCCGCCACCGGTTGAGCCGGCGCAGGTGAGGGACGTGTTCCAGGGATTGCGCGTCTTACCGAATACTTCGTTGAAGGTGGAGCCGCCGGCGGCGAATTCCGGCGTGTTGGATTTGCCAATGACGATGCCACCCTTGCGTTCGATGCGTTCGACGATCGGGTGGGAATGGGTGGGGATGTGGTCGCGGTAGATGGGCGAGCCGTAGGTTGTGCGCACGCCATCAACTTCCGTAATGTCCTTGATGACGACGGGCAGGCCGGCTAGCCAGCCGGGTTCGCCCTCGGCTTCGCGCCGTTCGCCGCGCATCAGGGCCTGCGCGTGGTTGCGGGCTCGATCGAGGCAAATTGTGGGTAGGGCGTTAACCGCCGGTTCGACCTCCGCGATGCGTGCGGCGGCGGCCGCGATGAGGTCAAGTGGAGAGATCTCGCGGCGTTTCAGGCGGGCGACGGCCGCGCTGGCGGTGAGGCGGATCAGCGCATCCGTCATGGTGGTTCCAGTCTGTTTAGGGCGCGGTCAGGATTGTCTTGCAGGCGGCGAGGATGGGTGCTGTGCGGCGGGGCGGCGGGCCGGAGGCATGTGGAGCCACATCCAGCTGGTCAAACCACCATTGCAGGCTTGCGTCGCAACTTTCGCCGGTTGGAGGTGGCTCGGCCTGGGTGCATTCGGGCTGGTCGGGCGGGCAGCGGAAACGTAGATGAAAATGGGCCGCGTGACCATACCAGGGGCGGATCAGACGCAGCCAGGAGCGGTCGCCGCGTGCCTCTTCGCAGAGTTGTTTCTTGATGGCGGGGTTGACCAGGATCCGATCCACGTTGGGCAGCCCGGCGGCTAGGCTGAGCAGGGTGACGTGTTCGGGTTGCCAGCGCGCGGGGTCGATGCTGCGACGGTCAGTGCGGACCAAGCCGGCGGGCAGCAGGTTTTCGCGTTGGGCGATGTTCAGGGGTGGCTTGGCGGTGAGGTCGAAATAGATATCCGCGTCCAGCCCCGCCTGGTGGCTGGCATGGATGCCGACTAAAGGGCCGCCGCGAGGGCGGGAGATTTCGCCGATATAGAGATCGGGCAGGCCGGCTTGCCTGGTCTGTTCGGCCAGGGTTTGCACGGCCTGGATGGTAACGGGGGCGCCCCAGAACGTCGTTTTGTCATTGCGAATGGTCTGATAGCCGCGGCCGGATACAGGCAGTTGCACCGCTCCGGCGAGGCAGCCAGCGCCGCTGGGTTCGAGGATGATGCGTAGCTGCCCCTTAATGGGTACCTCAGCCGCGCGTGCGGAGCCGAGGACGGCGGCTAGCAGCGCGAGAAGGATCGGGGACAGTCGGGAGAAAAAAATCAGAAGCGTCGCTCATAGATGGTGATGACACCGCCCAGCCTTCCAGGGCGCTGCCCTCGACCATGCGGACGACGCCAGCATAGTCGCTGATGGCGCGGTAGGTAAAGTCACCCATGGCGGCGACGGCGCTGACCACGGTTATGCCGGACTGGAATGGGTATTGGCCTGGGAGGGTAACCTCGCCCAGCACTTAGACCGGGCGGGTGGACACGATCTCGACGCTGACGCTGGGGGCGCGGAACAGACCGGCGTGGCGCAGTCGGGTGCCGATATCGTCCTGCAGGCCGCGCGGGTCTCACCGCGCTGGCCGCGCACCTGCGCCAGGCCAGCAATGTCGGGCTCCTTCCACCGCCTCGCCGCGTTAATGTCTGAAACCTGTATCGAAAGCCGTTCGCCACAGTGCGACCAGAATTTCTTCGTCTGGGCCTCACTGATGCTGTCCTGTTCGCCGATCCTCTCAGTGTCACAAAATTTCTAACCACTGATTAAGTCCGTATCTAGCAGCCCTCGCATGCGGCATACCGACGGAAAATTTCCGTCACTATCGCGATCACCGTCATTTCAGCTGATCGGCGATGCGATTGCGCCCTATGCCAGACACGGGTACGCTTTAGCCTGTATCAGCGGAGAACCCACATGGCCTCAAAACACCCAGAAACCCTTGCCCTGCACGCCGCCTGGCGCGCCGACCCCGCGACCAATTCAGTCGCGGTGCCGATCTATCAGACCTCCTCCTATCAGTTCGACAGCGCGGAACACGCAGCCAATCTGTTCGGCCTGAAGGAGTTCGGCAACATCTATACCCGCATCATGAACCCGACGACCGATGTACTGGAAAAGCGCGTTGCGGCGCTGGAAGGCGGCGTGGCGGGCCTTGCGCTGGCTTCCGGTCAGGCAGCCTCGGCCTTTTCCGTGAAGAACCTGGCGCGGGCGGGCGATAATATCGTTTCCTCCACCGATCTTTACGGCGGCACCTGGAATCTATTCCAGAACCAGTTGAAGGACGAGGGGATCGAATGCCGCTTCGTCGACCCCGCAGACCCGGAAGCCTTCGCGCGCGCGACGGATGACAAAACCCGCGCCTACTACGCCGAAACCTTACCGAATCCGAAACTGATCGCGTTCCCTATCGCCGAGGTCTCGGCAATCGGAAGAAAGCTTGGCGTCCCGCTGATTATGGACAACACCGCCGTGCCGATGCTGGTGCGCCCGTTCGAACACGGCGCCGCCGTGGTGATGTATTCCACCACCAAATATATCGGCGGCCACGGCACCTCCATCGGCGGCCTCGTCATCGATGGGGGCAATTTCGACTGGGAAGCCCACCCCGCTCGCCAGCCGATGCTCAACCAGCCCGACCCCAGCTACCATGGCGCCGTCTGGACACAGGCCGTCAAAGGCATCGGCCCTGTGGCCTACATCATCAAGATGCGCGTGACGTTGCTGCGCGATCTCGGCGCGGCAATGAGCCCGTTCAATGCCTTCCTGTTCATCCAGGGGCTGGAGACTATGCCGCTGCGTATGCGCGAACACAGCCGCAATGCCCTTGCAGTGGCGAATTTCCTCGCCGGGCATAAATCCGTAGCGCGCGTGATCCATCCTGCGCATCACCAGGGCACGGCCGCCGAACGCACGGCGAAATACCTGCCGGACGGCACCGGCGGTCTTTGCGGGTTTGAACTTAAAGGCGGCACCGAAGCGGGCCGCGCCTTCATCAACGGGCTGAAGATGTTCTACCACGTGGCCAATATCGGCGATGCCCGCAGCCTGGCCATCCACCCCGCCAGCACCACCCATAGCCAGCTCACGGCAGCCGAGCAGCTCGCCACCGGCGTCTCACCCGGCTATGTCCGGCTCTCCGTCGGCCTCGAGCATATCGACGACATTCTCGCCGATCTGTCGCAGGCACTGGATGCGGCCGCCTGACCCCCCAACGCGGGCGCTGACGCGACCCGGCACCAAGACCGGGCGCGCCAGGTCAGCTGCTACCGATTCAGCTGCTGCCGATCAGGATGCCGGTGGCGAAGACCAGGGCGCCGCCGACCATGACCTGGAAGGAGGCGCGCAACAACGGCGTGTCCATGTATTTCCAGCGGATCCAGCTGATCGCCGCTAGTTCCACCACCACCACGGCGAAGGCGATGGTAGTCGCAATCCAGAAATGTGGGATCAGGTAGGGCAGGGTGTGGCCGACGCCACCGAGTGTGGTCATCAGCCCGCTGATGGCCCCGCGCAGCCAGGGCGTGCCGCGTCCGGTCAGGCTGCCATCGTCGGATAGTGCCTCCGCGAAGCCCATGGAAATGCCGGCCCCGATGGAGGCCGCCATGCCGACCAGGAAGGCTTCCCAGGAATGGCCGGTGGCGAAGGCGGCGGCGAACAGGGGCGCCAGGGTGGAGACGGAGCCATCCATCAGGCCGGCCAACCCAGGTTGGACAACCCGCAGAAGAAAACTGCGCTGCGCCGTCTCGTCCTCGATCTGACGGGCGCTGCGCGGGAGGTGCTCGGCGACCAGGCGGCCGGCATTGTGTTCGTGCTTTACCTCGGCTTCTGCGAGGTCGCCCAGCAGCTTGCGGATGGAGGCATCCTCACTGCGGGTGGCGGCGCGGTGGTAGAAGGTGGTGGCCTCCAGCTCCATCGATTCCGCCAGGTCGCGCATGGCATCGAGGCCGAGCGGCCGGGTCTGCCAGATCGGCTTGCGCTGGATGAAGCCGCGAATGTCCTGGCGTCGGATCAGCGGGATGTGTTCGCCGAATTTCTGCCGATAGAGGTCGATCAGATCGCGACGATGCTCGTTTTCCTCCGCCGCCATGTCGGTGAAAAGCTGAGCGGAGGAAGGGTAGTCATCGCGCAGACCCTCGGCGACGTCGGTGTAGATGCGGCCGTCTTCTTCTTCGGCCGCGATGGCGAGGGCGAGGATTTCGCGTTCGGTGAGACTGGAGAAGTTGCGCATGCCCGCCTATGTCGTGACGGGCACGCTGTCGTCAAGGGATGGCACGCCTTGAGGCCTATTTCGGCGTCAGGTGCGCGACCTTTGGCAACACCTCCTGGGCCAGCAGGCGCAAGGAGTTCCGCCAGGCCTCCGGCTGGTCGATATAGTCGAAGCCGAAGACCAACAGATGGCCGAAGCCGCCGACATCTTTGTAGACTTGTTCTAGTTTGCGGGCGACCGTGGCGGGCGAGCCGACCAGCCAGTTATGCCGGGCGCAATACTCCACCGTGACGTCGGAATCGGGCACGTCCGGGTTGTGCTTCAGGAACTCCTTGAAGCCGAAATTATCCAGCAGCGGCAAAAAATATTCTCGCATCATGCGCCCCATCATGGAGCCGACGGAAAGGCGCATGGCTTCCTCGTCGGTGTCGGCGACGAAGACCTCGCGCACCATACGCCATTCGTTGCGGTCCGTACGGCGTCCGGATTTGGCGGCGCCGGCTTCCACCGCGTCCCAATGCGAGGAAACATAGCCGGGATTGAGATTAAGGCTCATCGGGATGAAGCCGCGCTCGCCGGCTAGTTTCAGGGTGTCGGAGTTTTTTGACAGGCCGGCAACGCCGATTGGCGGATGCGGGGCTTGCAGCGGCTTCAGATGCGGTTTCAGGAAACCGTGCATCGTGTCCGGCTTGTTGGTGGTCCAGAATTTTCCGGTCTGTTCGTAGGGGCCGTCCTCGGTCCAGAGACGAAGAATCATGTCCAGCGCTTCGCGGGTCATGTCGCGGTTGATGCCACTCATGCCATCAACGCCAAACATAGCCCAATCCGATGGCAGGCCCGACGCGGCGACGCCGAAATTCAGCCGCCCTCCGGAGATGTGATCAAGCATGGCGATACGGTTCGCGAGTTCGGCCGGATGGTGATAGGGCAATAAAAAACCGCCCGGGCCGAGGCGAATATTCTTCGTCTGCATCAGCGCCTGCGCGATCAACAGATCGGGCGCGGGATGGGGTTCCCACGGCGCGGTATGGTGCTCCCCGATCCAGGCTTCCTTGTAGCCGAATTCGTCAAGCCAGCGGATTACCTGGAGGTCCCAGTCATGCCCGGCTTTCAGGCCACGTTCGGGGGGATGGGAAGGCATGCCAAAATAGCCGAGTTGCATCGGGTGTCTCCTCCAGTTTGTAGCGATGGGGAGGCGAGCAGGAGGCGTGGCGGCGTGGCGACCGCCGCCCCGGATCGATCACTCCATACGCAGATCAAGCTTCTTCACCAGTGCGCCGTAGCGGTCGAAATCCTTGCGGGTCAGCGCGGCCAGTTCCGCCGGGGTGCCGGGGTTGGGCGAGAGGGCGAGCTTTAGAAAATGTTCCCTCAGGTCGGCCTGCGCGGCGACCTTGGCCATCTCGGCGGACATCTTGTTGACGATGGCCTGCGGCGTGCCGGCGGCAGCATAGAGCGCAAACCAGCCCAGGTAATCCAGTTCTGGATAAACTTCGCTCAGCAGCGGCACGTTCGGATAAGTCGGGTGGCGCTTGCTGTCCAACACCGCCAGCAGCTTGCCCTTGCCGGCTGCGACGTGCGGGAAGGTGTTCGGATCGACATGGATCTGGTGCACACCGGCCAGGAAGTCGGCCAGCGATTCGCTGCCGCCGCGATAGGGTACGTGCAGGATATCAATGCCGGCGATGATTTTCAGCGCCTCACAGATCATGTGGCCTTGCGAGCCAATGCCGGCGGTGCCCCAGCTCAGCTTACCGGGATTGGCCTTGGCGTGGGCCACCAGTTCCTGCACCGAATTCGCCGGCACCGAAGGATGTACCGCGATCAGCAGGGTGGCGTTGGTAAAGTTGGAAACCGGCATTAAATCCTTGAACACGTCGAATGCCACCTTACGCACATGCGGCAGGATGGCGATCGAAAGGACGGGTGTGGCGATGAAGGTGTAGCCATCGGCCGGGGACTTGATCGCTGCCTCGATACCAATGGCGCCTGATGCGCCGCCCTTATTATCGATAACGAATTGCTGGCCGACCGCCTTGGACAGCCTTTCGGCGAAGGGGCGCATGGCGTTGTCGGTGGAACCGCCAGGGGCAAAATTAACGATTATGCGCACCGGCTTGTTGGGCCAGTTCGCTGTCGTGTTCTGTGCCGATGCCGCACCGGTGCCCAACAGCAGTACAAAACTCGCTATCGCCACGCGGGCCCATGTGGTGCAAGTCATTCCATCGTCTCCTTGGGAAGTGGCTGTTTCACTGTTGATTGCCGCAGCCTGTCAGATTGACCGTGACGAGGCTATTCTGGAATAAAAAAAGTGCGAAGTGGAAGCGGCGATCAGTCCGTGGGCCGCGCGTCATGATAGGGGGCGAGGGTTTGCGCCACGGCACTATCGGAGCTTATGTGGCCTTGGTCCAGCCAGATGATGAGCGAGTTCCATTGCTGCTGTACCGCGTCGTGATGCGTGGCGAGAACGAGAATTTCGGCGCCGCGAGCTCTGCCCTTTAGCCGCGCCAGCGCATTCCACAGCACCAGGGAAACGGCGAGATAGGGCACGTAGTCGCGCGCAGGCAGATGGAACAACGTCGGGTAGACCAGTCCTAGCACGGCGACCATGATGGTGTTGAAAAGGCTGAGCCAGAGCGGGCCGAGCCAGGAGCCGCGATAGCGCAGCTGGATGTCCAGCCAGCCCACCGCGCCGATCAGCCACCGGAGCCGCACCGCGCCGGTAACATCGGCCCAGGCGGCATTTTGCAGTGGTCTCCCGATCATTTGAGTGGCATCGTCGTATACGAGGCCGGAAAATATAACCGAGACGGGAACTGGGCCCCGGACGCTCAAAATAGGCGATGACGGGATTTCTTGCGTAGAATGTCAATTGGCGCTAATGGCTTAGGCTAAGTTGTTGACCGATAATATGAGCGTCGGCCCGATTGCCGTCATGCTCTCCCGGCGCATGAGTATAAATCCGATTGCAGGACGCCGCGCTGGCAGGACGGAGGTTTGGGCTGGATGCTATCTTTACGTGCTCCATACATTCGACGTTTGGATATTGGCTGTCTGACACGGGCCCTGGCGGGTGTGGCGCTGGTGTCGCTGTTGGCGGCCTGCGCTGGCGGGCCAAGCCCGCATACCGCGCGCGATGCCAATTATTACCGCTCTCACGCAAGGTCCAACTATTTGCCGCCGGGGCCCCCGGGGGATCCGTGGGGGCCCTATATTACCCAGGCGGCCAACCGGTTCGATGTGCCCGATACCTGGATCCGTGAAGTTATGCGGGTGGAATCAGGGGGCAAACTGTTTCGGAATGGCGCGCCGATCACTTCCCATGCCGGGGCGATGGGGCTGATGCAGGTGATGCCGGGCACGTACGAGGAGTTGCGCGAGCGGCATGAGCTGGGCGCCGATCCGTTTGATCCGCAAAACAATATCCTGGCTGGCACCGCCTATATCCGGGAGATGTATGACATCTATGGCGCGCCGGGCTTTCTCGCCGCTTATAACGCGGGGCCGAAGCGGCTGGATGATTACCTCGCCAACCAGCGCGGGTTGCCCGATGAGACGCGGAGCTATATGGCGAAGATCGGGCCGAATATTTTGGATGTGCATCCACAGTTACGGTCGCAGGCGGAGAAGTATGCGATGAATACGATACCGGTGCGTGTGCCGCCGGGACTGCGCTATGCTCGCGGCGGAAGGCCCGCCGCGGTGCAGATGGAACACGGGCGCGCGCCGCGCGAGGCGCCTATCGTGGCTAATACCTCGATGCAGGGGAATGCGCCCATGCAGGGCAACGCGCTAGGTTCGCGCGGGTCGGTGCAGTTGGGGCAGTTGGCGTCGCCTTCTTCTCCAGCGCGGGCGCCGATTTTGGTCGCGGCCCCAGCGCCGCAAATGGCACCGCAGCAGGGTGGGTTCCGGCTCGTACCGAGCGCGATCGCCGTGCCAATGGCTCCCAGCACCACCGCGACTGGAGAATCGGGGCAGTGGGCGATTCAGCTCGGCGCGTTTACTAACGAAAATCTTGCCCGCATGGCAACCGGCAGCGCCATTGCTAAGGTGAGCGATGCGCTGGGGCACGCGAAGGCGCAAATTTCCAGCGTGCGCCAACGCCAGGCAACCCTTTACCGGGCCCGCTTCGTTGGCCTCTCGCAGGCCTCTGCCATGCAGGCCTGCGAACGTCTGCAACGCGACCAAGTCACCTGCGTCGTCGTATCTCCCGACGCAAGGTCCTAAATACCCAATCGTGCAAAAATATCCGATCAGATGGAAATATCTGATCGGGTTACGTTGCTCGCTCAAGTAATCAAATAGGGCGTTTTCCGGCCTCAAATAGGCGCGAAACACGCGCCAACGGGCACGCTAACCGAAATCCGGCGTTAGGCCGCAATATGGCGCCGGCGGCGGCGTTGGACATGCTTCTTCGGCTTGGTCGATTTCGCGTGCTTGGGATTGGTATGGGCCTGCGTCGGCTTGCTCCGGCGCGTGCGCGGGCGCCCTTCGACCGCCTCCACCTCCCCCCCCGTCAGGGTCACGGCCGGCAGGGCAAGGCCAAGGGCAAACAGGAAACCACGGCGGGATAGCGACATGGAGATTCTCCACAGGTCGGAAATTTACCTGTAGCACTTGCGCAGGAGTCGCGCACAAGGTCTTGAAAAATGATTACGTACTACGTCTTACAGCAAACATAGCTCGCGTAACGCGCGCGCCAGCTCGGGTGGTAGTTCCTGCCCGCCGCGCGGGGTAAGATTCACCATCAGATCCTCCGGCGCGTCGCCCGCCGCCAGATAGCGCCAGCCCTGGAATGGCTTCATCAGCCGTGCCGAAACCGGGATCAAAAGCGGCTCCAGGACGATTCCCGTGCAAGCGCGGCCATCGTCGCGCTGGTCCGCGATGATATTTAACACCGGCTGGCGCACCACCATCGCCCCGGCGATTACCCAGTACATCGAACCGCCTAATAGGATCTCTGCAGCCCGGCGCGGAAACGACCGGGTGCGGTGGCGCAAGGGCGGCAGGGCCACCGCCCGCGCCGCCTGCAACGCCCGTAGATGCGCAATATCGCGCACCCCCACCGCCAGTTTCATCAAATGCAGCATACGCCAACCCGGAGTCCCATACTGTGATTCCATGTCGCATTCCGCTTGCGCGCAAGAGGAAACATGCCCCGCGCGCTGGCGCGTAAAACTGCATTGACCGGCCCGGCCTCGATCGTCAATTCTTCCCCCATGCACATCCCGCCCCGCCGCGCCATCATGCTTGCCCTGATGCTTCCCTTTTTTCTCGCCGCCTGCGGCAACTGGGAACGCGTGGACCGTACGCCCATAGAGCCATTGCGCTACGACCATCTGATCAAGCTCCGCCTGAACGTGGCCGTCGTGCATGTGGAGGAGCATTTCGTCTCTAGCGGCCGGGGCGTTGTCAGCGCCAGCGCCCATCCCCCGCTCATCGAGGCGCTGCGCCAGATGGCGCAAGACCGACTGCTTGCCGCGGGCACCACCGGCCACGCCGTCTTAATCATCAAGCGCGCCGACATCCTGCAGACCGGCCGCAGTCTGGATGGTCAGATGGATGTGGAACTGGCTCTGTTCGGCCCCAATACCATCCGTGTCGCCTATGCGGAGGCGCAGGTCTATCGCCGCCAGGGCAACGCCAGCACCGCGCGCGAGGCACTGCATGAGATGACGCGGCAAATGATGGACGCGATAAACGTGGAACTGGAATTCCAGGCCAGGCGTAATCTGCGCGATTGGCTGTTGCCAGCCGACGCACCCCGCGCGCCGGCCGATACGATCCCAGCGCCGGTGGATCGCCAGGAACTTTTGCCCCCCCGCCGATAACGCAGCCGCCCGAGTGGCTCGGGCGGGCTTTTTGTCCTTAGGAGCTTATCCCTCGGGCGGCGTCGTCGCGATCGGGATGTCGCGGGTCTCCGGCTGCTCGCCGCTGCCGGCCAGGCGAACTTCCGCTTCGTCGCCCTCGTCGGGCGCTGGTTGCTGCCCTTCCTCGCCGGCATACTGGCGGCGATACTGGCCCTGCTGCGGCTGTTGTTGCTGCGCCGCCTGGTTCATCGCGTTCAGCATGCGGAAATAATGTTCCGCATGTTGGAAGTATCCTTCCGCCATGACGCGATCGCCGGAGCTGGTCGCGTCGCGGCCAAGCTGGAGATATTTCTCGAACAGCTGCTGCGCGGTACCACGCACCCGCACATCCGGCCCGCTGCTGTCAAACACATGGTTGCGGTTGAGCGGAATATTGCCGGTCTGGTGCCGGATAGGACCACCACCACCACCACCGCCGCCGCCACCGGGTCGGAAATTACGTCCACGCGTGCGCTTCATGTTCATTCGTTGCTGCCGTCTTGCTTTCCCGAGGGATCCGTTCGCGTGAGTGAATGCGGCACGCGCGCACCGCAGATACGCCATTCAGCCGCCCTGTATCAGGACATTGCCGGTTCAAGGCCTACGGTTCTGGGCACTCCCGGACCGGCGCCCTCGCCACAACAAGCATAGCGGCGCGGGATTTCTCCAAGGGCCACGCTATCGTCCGGCGCTGCCCTGCCACAGGCGGAAACTAGTCTACGTCCGTCGCCCTGCCAAACGGTTTTTTCACCCACCCGCCTGGCGCAGCACCAGCGCCCGGGCGATCCCACCCAGATCGGCACGCGTGACGACGGCAAATCCAGCGGCCGCGGCGAGGGCCCGCATCGCCCCCACCTGGCCAATCCCCAGCTCCAGCACCGCCACGCCGTCCGCCGCCAGCAGGCGCGGTAAATCCGCCAGGATGACCCGGTATGCCGCCAGCCCGTCCGCCCCGCCATCGAGCGAGTGCACCGGTTCATGCCCCGCCACCTCCACCATCAGCCCGGTCAGATCCCCGGTTGGGATATAGGGCGGGTTCGCCAACACCAGATCGAATTTTTTACCGATCGCCGCCGTCCAATTCCCCACGAGGAAGGACGCGCGATCCCCAAGCCCCAGCGAGGAGGCGTTCTGTCTCGCCAGCGCAACAGCCTCTGGCGAGACATCGACCCCCACCCCAAACGCGCCCAAAAATTCGCTCAGCGCCGCCAGCAGCAAACATCCCGTCCCCGTGCCGAGATCGAGAACCTGGCGCAGCCGCAAGCGGTCGGGCAAGGCCGCCAACGCCGCCTCGATCAAGCTCTCACTGTCGGGGCGGGGGATCAGGGTGGCCGGGGATACCGCGAAAGACAGCGACCAGAATTCCTGCCGCCCGAGGATATACGCCAACGGCTCTCGCCCGGCCCGGCGCGCCAGCAGCGCATCAAATGCTGACGGCACCGGACGGTCCGGCGCCGCCAGCAAAGCTTCCTGGCTGAGCCCCAACGCATGGGCCACCAGCAAACGGGCTTCCAGCCGTGGATTGTCAATACCCGCCGCGCGCAACATCGTGGTCGCGCGTGCCAAAGCAGCGCTGGCCCGTTCCATTTATTTCTCGGCGGCCAGCCGCGTCGCCTGCTCCTCGGCGGTCAGCGTGTCGATGAATTCGTCCAGATCGCCCAGCATCACCCGGTCGATCTTATACAATGTCAGGTTAATGCGATGGTCCGAAATGCGTCCCTGCGGAAAATTATAGGTGCGGATACGTTCGGAGCGATCGCCCGTACCGACCTGCGATTTCCGGTCTGCCGAGCGCGTGGCATGCAAATTCACCCGCTGTTGTTCGTACATACGCGCGCGGAGAATTTTCATCGCTTTGGCACGGTTCTTGTGCTGGCTCCGTTCTTCCTGCATCGCCACCACGAGGCCGGTGGGAATATGCGTGATCCGTACCGCGCTTTCCGTCTTGTTCACATGCTGCCCGCCGGCGCCAGAGGCGCGGTATACATCGATACGCAAATCGCTTTCATCAATATGTACATCCACCTCCTCCGCTTCCGGCATGACGGCGACGGTCACAGTGGAGGTATGGATGCGGCCCTGGCTTTCGGTGGCGGGTACACGTTGAACGCGATGCACTCCGGATTCGTATTTCAAACGCGCGAACACATTCTTGCCGGTGATTTCTGCAATCGCTTCCTTCACCCCCCCTAGTTCGGTATCGAAATATTCCATAATCTCGAACCCCCAACCTTTCAGGCTTGCATATTTTTGATACATCCCGAAAAGCTGCGCTGCAAAAAGTCCCGCCTCATCGCCACCCGCGGCGGGGCGAATTTCCAGAATGGCCGAACGTGCATCCGCTTCATCTTTTGGCAGGAGCGCAATACTGATCTCATGCGCCAGTGTGGGGATTTTTTCTTTCAAGGCGTATAATTCCGCTTCTGCCAGTTCCTTCATCTCTGGATCGGTGAGCATGGCCTGCGCCTCATCACGCGCGCGTTCGGCAGCGCGCAATTCGGAGATGCGCGCGACGATGGGCTCCAGTTCGGACAATTCCCTAGATGCCTTGGTATAAGCCTCACCGGTCATCACCTCGCCCAACAATGCCTGTAATTCATCTGCCCGCGCGGCGATGCGATCGAGTTTCAGCGCCAGATTCATATTAGTCGGTCAACCAACTGGGCAAACGGCACCGTCTCCTGCACGCCGGTTTCTAAATCTTTCAGCTGCGCCACGCCGACCGCGATATCGCTGTCACCAATAATAACAGCGGCGCGCGCCCCGACGCGGTTGGCTCGTTCCATTCGTCGACGCAGATTTCCCCGGTATGCCATTTCCGCGCGTACGCCGGCGCGGCGCAGACTTTGCAAAACTTCCAGCGCCCTTGCCTCAGCTGCGTCGCCGATGGGGATCACGGCCACCGACGCGCGTGGCGCGGGCGCGGCCGCCATCAGCATCGACAGGCGTTCGATCCCCGCCGCCCAGCCCACCGCCGGGGTCGACGGTCCACCCATCTCGGCGACCAGACCATCGTAACGCCCACCCGCCATCACCGTGCCCTGCGCACCGAGGCGCGTGGTGACGAATTCGAACGCCGTATGACCGTAATAATCGAGGCCGCGCACGATATGCGGATTTTCGATAAACGGCACACCGAACCGAACCAGATGCGCCTTCAGCCCGTCATAGAACGAATCGGCCGCGGCGCTCAGATAGGCACCAATCGTCGGTGCGTCGGCGACGATGCGTTTATCCGCCATATCCTTGGAATCGAGAATCCGCATCGGGTTGCGTTCCAACCGCGCCAGGCTGTCTTCCGACAAAGCCGACTTGTGATCCGTAAAATACTCCACCAGCGCGGCGCGATAGGCATCGCGCGATTCCGGATCGCCAAGGGTATTTACCTCCAGCACCGTGCCGTCCTGCACACCAAGCGCGCACAAAATGTCCCAGCCACAGGCAATAACTTCCGCGTCCGCCAGCGGCTCAGCGGGCCCGATCAGTTCCAGCCCGATCTGGTGAAACTGCCGGTAACGCCCCTTCTGCGGCCGCTCATAGCGAAACATCGGCCCGGCATAGAACACTTTCTGCGGCAGGGACTGCGTCAGTCCATTGGTCACCAGCGCCCGGCACACCCCGGCCGTGCCCTCCGGGCGTAAGGTTACGGAATCGCCGCCGCGATCGGTGAAGGAATACATTTCCTTCATCACCACGTCCGATGTCTCGCCAAGGGTGCGCGCGAACACACGCGTATCCTCGAAGATCGGCGTGGTCCATTCATCGAAGCCGTAAACGGCGGCGATGCGGCGGGCCGTATCCGCCACATGGGTATAGCGACGCTGGCTATCGCCGATCAGATCGCGCGTGCCGCGAACCGGTTGGAGTTCACTCAATGTCGATCGTCCTTGTAAGGGTCGCCGTTATGGCAGAACCACGTAGTGCGGAAAAGCGCAGCATATTCCGCCACGAGGGCCGGACCGAGCAGGCAAAGCGCTTACTCCGCCGCAACCTTCGCCGCCGCCGCCTGCAAGGCCGCCGCCTTCGCTTTGACAAGGGAAATAATATGCTCGACCATAGCCTCCTGGTCGATCGTGTGGTCGGTCTTGCCGGTGGCATAGACCATGTGCCGCCCATTACCGCCGCCGGTCAGCCCGATATCGGTCATCAGCGCCTCGCCCGGCCCGTTCACCACGCAGCCGATGATAGACAGTGTGATCGGTGTCTCGATATGCGCCAGCCGTTCTTCCAACGTCTGCACCGTCTGGATGACATTGAACCCCTGCCGCGCGCAGGACGGGCATGAGACGATCTTCACCCCGCGATGGCGCAACCCCAACCCCTTCAGCAATTCCCAACCGACATGGACTTCCTCCTCCGGTTCGGCCGAGAGCGACACGCGCAACGTATCCCCCACCCCGGCCCAGAGTAGCGCGCCCAGCCCGATCGATGATTTCACCGTCCCCGTCCGCCGCCCGCCAGCCTCGGTAATGCCGATATGCAGCGGATGGTCGCAAACTTCCGCCAGTTGCTGATAGGCCGCAACGGCAAGGAAAACATCGGACGCCTTCACGCTGATCTTGAATTCGTGAAAATCATAGTCCTGCAAAATTTTGGCGTGTTCCAGCGCGCTTTCCACCAACGCTTCCGGGTTCGGCTCACCATATTTTTCCAAAAGATGCTTTTCCAGAGATCCCGCGTTCACGCCAATGCGGATGGAGCAATTATGATCGCGCGCTGCCTGGATCACCTCCTTGACGCGCTGCGCGCTACCAATATTGCCGGGATTGATGCGCAGGCACGCCGCGCCGCTCTGCGCCGCCTCGATGGCCCGGCGGTAATGGAAATGGATGTCGGCGACGATCGGCACTTTTACCTGGCGCACGATGTCCCTTAGCGCCAGCGCGCTTTTCTGATCGGGACAGGAGACACGCACGATATCCACCCCCGCGGCCTCGGCACGCCTGATCTGCGCCACCGTCGCCGGCACGTCGTGCGTGAGCGTGTTGGTCATAGTCTGCACGGTAATCGGCGCGTCGCCGCCCACGGGCACGGAGCCGACCATCACCTGGCGGGACTTGCGACGGATGATCTGCTGATAGGGGCGATAACTCATCGTTGCCTGCTTACGGGTGAAGGGCGGCGGGACATGCCAGCATGTCCCCTAGCAAATTTATCGAATATCCCGCTACTGCGCCCGTATGTCGTTTTGGCTACCGGCGAGCTGCGCCGCCAGCCTACCGTCGCGGATGGCGTCCGCATCCAGGATCAAATCGCGCCGCACGCCCTTCACGCCGCCCAGACCAGGGCTAGCTATGCCATCGACCAGAAACTCCGTGGCTAGCGCGTTGCCGGTTGTGAACAGCAGCCCGGCGCGGGCCGGCACGGCATATGTCTCACCGGGCTTCAGGACCCGGTTAAAGATGACGGGACCGTTCCGTTCGTGCATCTGGATCCACACATCCGCCTTCACTCGCACCACGATGCGTCCCTCTGCGGCCGGGGCACCGGCCTCCGGGGCCAGCGGCGCCGCGGCCGACGAGTCGGCTATCGGGGCGGGCGGCGGCAGCGGCATGGCGGCAGCGGCCCGGCTGGATATCACCGGTGGAGCTTCTTGTGCCGATACAGCCACCGCCGGCGGATCTGCCGGACGGGATGGCGTGTCCGTGGTCAGTGCGGGTGCCGCCGCCAGCACGCCGGCCTGCTGGGCAAAAGGCGCCAGCCGCGCCGGCACCGTAGCCACGACCTCCGCTGGCAGTCTGCCATCGCCGGACAGCTTGTACCAACCGATATAGACCACGACCACTAGGACCAGCCCGAGTAGCACCATCGCTCCGGCGGGAATACCGGCACGTAGCGTGGGAGAGGGAAAATCCAGCTCGGTCTGTTTATTCATTGCGTCGGCTTCGGACTTGAAGCTGCGCGAAATTTCCTCCGCGTCCAACCCCAGCGCCTCGGCATAGATACGCAGGAAGCCCAGCGCATAGGCGCTCCCCGGCAGATCGCTGATGCGGCCTGCTTCCAGTGCTTCCAGATAGGCAAGGCGAATGCGCAGCTCGACCGCGATTTCTTCTAGCGTGTAGCCTATTCGTTCGCGCGCGGCGCGCAGATCGGCGCCCACTTGCGGCGCTCCGGCGCCTTCATCCGCCAGAACGAGCATCTTTGCCGCGCCTTCCGTCAGTTTCGACCTGCCTTCCTGCAGCACGATGATCCGGTCCTGTCACCCACTCGCCCATGCCAGCCGATGGCTCTTCGCCGTCCGCTCCCGGGACGCGGTTATAGTCTGCCCACCTAGATCAGTTAGAATGCCCCAAAACGATCCCAACGTCGAATCCGGCCACATCCCCGCGTGTGCATTAAATCCCTATGCCATACTCGTGGGCCCAGGCGGCAATTGGCTCGCGCAGGCTGCGCACCTCAGCTCCATCGCGGCGGATCCTGGCCAGCAGCGAGGCATAAGGTTCCTCCCCCGTCTCCGGCCGATAAGCAAAGGAAGGATGGTCCTGCGCGTCCCCAAGGTTCATCACCTGCCCGGTCGCAGCGCACAGCCCGACGATACCTTCGCCGACACGCAGGCGGGTGCGGCCCACTGCTTCGGCATTCAGCCCGTGCGTCGCCGCCAGTTTCAGAATACCGCCCGACCGCAGGGCGTAGACGGAGCACGCCTCCGCCACCAGTTCGCCGGAAACCAGCCACGCCATTTCCGGCAACGGGCGCCGTACCCGCCGCAATGATTGCGCGCAGCCGGACCACAAACCGGCGTGGAGTGATCATCCCTGCATCACAAACCGGTGCGTGCCGCCAAGGCGAGTATGGCCTGCTCCACCAGCTCCGCCATGATCTCAGTTACCGATTGTTCCGCTGTCACCATGCCGACGGATTGGCCGGCCATGACCGAACCGCTCTCCACGTCACCTTGGATCACCGCGCGGCGCAGGGCGCCGGCCCAGAAATGCTCGATATCGAGCTGGGCCTCGTCCTTCGTCAGTTCGCCAGCCTGGAATTTTTTTAGTATCTCCGTCTGATGTGCGAGGAAATGTTTAGTTCCCTCATTCACTAGACCTCGAACCGGAATGACGGGAAACCGTTCGTCTAACTGAATTGACGGCAGCGCATCGCGCGCATTGGCACGGATAAAAGCGCGCTTGAAGTTCGGATGTGCGATGCTCTGCTTGCTGGCGGCGAAACGTGTGCCCAGTTGCGCGCCGGACGCGCCCATTTCTAGATAGGCGACGATCGCATCGCCGCGCCCCAATCCGCCGGCGACAAAAATCGGCACCTCCCGCACATGCGGCAGAATTTCCTGCACCAGCACGGTGAGCGAGACAGGGCCGATATGGCCGCCGGCCTCCGAGCCCTCGATCACGAGCGCATCTGTGCCGGAACGGACCAAACGCTTCGCCAGCACCAGGGCGGGCGTAAACGCGATCAGTTTCGCCCCGCTGTCCTTGACTGCGCGCACCGTGCTGCCGGACGGAATACCGCCGGCTAGTACCACATGGCCCACTTTTGCCTCCACGCAGACGCGCACCAGATCGTCCAGCTGCGGATGCATGGTGATCAGGTTCACGCCGAACGGCTTGCTGGTCATCGCCTGCGTGGCGGCGATTTCCTTCGCCAATAGGTCTGGCCCCATCGATCCGCAGGCGAGCACGCCGAATCCGCCGGCATTGGAAATGGCGGAGACCAGATGACGCTCGCTCACCCAGCTCATCGCCCCGCCCATCAAAGCGAGTTCGGTGCCGAGGAAAGCGGTCCCGCGCGCCCACAGCGCGTCCAGCCGCGCGCGCGCGGCGGTGCGTTGTATTTCGGTCAGATCAAGCGGCATCGAGGCCATACGCGGTGTGCAGTGCCCGCACCGCCAGTTCCGTGTAATCAGCCGAGATGAGGACGGAGACCTTGATTTCGGACGTCGAGATCACCTCGATATTGATGCCTTTTTCCGCCAGCGCCTTGAACATCGTGTTCGCTACACCGGCATGACTGCGCATGCCCACGCCGACCACGCTGATTTTTGCCACGTTGGGATCGGAAAGGACTTCCTGGAACCCAACGGCATTTTTGACTTCATCGAGGGCCGCATGGGCGCGCGGCAGATCGGCCTTACCGACGGTGAAGGTCATGTCCGTGGTACCATCGGCGGCAGTGTTCTGCACGATCATATCCACATTGACGTTTTGGCTCGCCAGCGCGCCGAACACCGTGGCGGCGATGCCCGGCCGGTCCGGCACGCGGCGCAGGGTTATCTTCGCGTCGTCGCGCGAATAGGCGATGCCCGAAACGGTCTCTTTTTCCACAATTTCTTCCTCATCCACCACCAATGTACCCGGCAAATCCTGGAAACTGGACAGCACCTGCACGCGAACCCGTTCATTCATTGCCAACTCGACACTACGCGTCTGCAGCACTCTCGCGCCAACGGAGGCGAGTTCCAACATCTCTTCGTATGAAATTTTTTCTAGCTTCCGCGCTTTGGCGACAATACGCGGGTCGGTGGTGTAGACGCCATCCACATCTGTGTAGATATCGCACCGATCCGCCTTGATCGCGGCGGCGAGCGCAACGGCCGAGGTATCCGATCCACCGCGACCGAGGGTAGTGATCAGGTTATCCGAGCCAATTCCTTGGAATCCTGCCATCACAGCGACCTGCCCGGCCTGCATGCGCCGGATTAGTTCGCTGCCATCAATCCTGAGAATACGGGCCTTGCCATGCACCTCATCGGTCTGGATGGGAATTTGCCAGCCCTGCCAGGAGCGTGCCTCCACGCCAAGCTCCTGCAAGGCGATCGCCAGCAGGCCAGAGGTTACCTGCTCACCGGTCGCCACCACCGCGTCATATTCGCGCGCGTCATGCAGCGGCGCCAGGCTCTGGCAATAGCCGACCAGCGTATTGGTCACGCCGGACATGGCGGAGACCACCACGGCGACCTGGTTGCCGGCATCGACCTCGCGTTTGACGCGAGTGGCGACGTTTCGGATACGGTCCAGATCGGCGACGGAGGTGCCACCGAATTTCATCACGATGCGTGCCATGCGTGTCCTATCCTGTGGCAATTTTTCGGCGCGACGGATTGCCAGCGTCGCGGCGGGCGCACACATACTGGCCGTTGGACAGAGGAGCAACCCAAGGGGACGCTATGGTGGCAGGCAATTCACCCATCGCGGCGACGCATTTGGTCGTGGCGCATTCGGTCCGGGCCGAGGAAGTCACCCGTTTCAACGCCCTGGCCGGCGCGTGGTGGGATCCGGCCGGGCCAATGGCCCCGCTGCACCGGATGAACCCGGCGCGGATTGGCTGGATCCTTTCTCGCCTCCGCGCCCGCCGCTCCGATCTTACGGGTCTGCGCGTGCTCGATGTTGGCTGCGGCGCAGGCTTGGCGGCGGAGGCGTTGGCGCGCGAAGGGCTGGATGTGCTGGGCATCGACGCCGCCAGCGCGGCCATCGATGCCGCCCGGGCGCATGCCGCTGGCCTGAACCTCCCCCTCGCCTACCGCGCTGCCACGACGGAAACCCTGCTGGCGGAAGGACAAAAATTTCCTGTCATCACCGCGCTAGAAGTGATCGAGCATGTCGCCCATCCAGCCGCCTTCATCGCCCTACTCGCCGGCCTGCTGGAACCCGGGGGAGAATTGTTTCTCTCCACCCTGAACCGTACCGCGCGGTCTTTCATCACGGCCAAGCTGGGCGCGGAATATGTGCTGCGCTGGCTGCCCATCGGCACGCATGACTGGCGCCGCTTCCTGACCCCGGCGGAGACGGCGGCGCACCTGCGGGCGACTGGCCTGAACGTCACCGATCTCACGGGCCTGGTGCCAAATTTCCGCCACGGGATGTGGGAGACGAAGCCTGATGTCAGCGTGAATTATTTGCTGGCAGCGAGTGACGGGACGTAATTCAAGCTCGACCTAGCCGTCGGCGCGCGGGACCCAGGGGATGGAGGAAATAGCAATACCTTCCTCGGCGAGTGCCTCGGCTTCATCCGGGGTGGTTTCACCGTAGATGCCGCGCTTGTCGCTTTCACCGCGATGGATTTTGCGGGCCTCATAGGCGAATTCGGGGCCAACATAGTCGCAATTCTGTTCCACTTCGGCGCGCAGGCGTTGCAGCGCGGCACGGACTTCGGCGGGCAGGCGGGCGGCTTTCTTGCCGACGCCAAGCATCGCTTCTGCTGCCTGCGGGGGCACCGGCGCGGGCAGTTGGGACGATTTCTTCGGCACCGCAGGGGTCATCAAGGCCCGGGAAACCCTGCTATCGCCGCAGTGCGGGCATTCGACGAGGCCGCGCTTCGCCTGCCGGTCGAACGCGGCGCTGTCCTTGAACCAGCCGTCGAATTCATGGTCGTGGTCGCAGCGTAGCTGGTAGTGGATCATTCCTTGAACCCTATCGAACCCCGTGCCGGGGGCATATCTGTGATCTTCGCACCGTTGCGACGAGTGTGCCAAGCAGCGATGACAAAATGATGGCGGATCAGTTTAAGCTCGGCACTGGCCCGCACCCCCACGCGGCCACCCAACAAAATTGTACCGCTGTGGGTGGCCGGGTGGGGGTGCGGGCCAGTGAGGAACTTATTGATATATTTTACGCCGCGCGCAGCAATGGATCGAGTTTGCCTGCGCGTTCCAGCGCTAGAAGCTCGTCGCAGCCACCGATATGCCGCCCGCCAATGAAAATCTGTGGCATGGTGGTGCGCCCACCGGAACGACGCGTGGCTTCCGTGCGCGCCGTCGAGCCATGCGGCGCCTCGATCTCCGTCACGGGCACGCCCTTGCCGCTCAGCAAATTCATCGCGCGGGCGCAGAACGGGCACCAATTCTGGGTATAGACTTCGATTTCGGGCATATTCGTCTCCTGTAGGCCAAAAATCCTGTCTTCCGGCCACAGCCGCAAGGGGGGGGTAGCCAAGCCGACGATCCGGCACCCGCGCCGCCACCAGCACATCCACCGCGGTGGCCCCGCCCTTCTGCAACGCCCGCGGGCAGGCGTTGGCGGTGGCGTCCGTGGTCATCGAATCGTCGATCAGCAGCAAACGCCACTCGGCCAGAACGAGGTCGCTGTTCAATGCAAGCTGGGCGCGTTGGCGCCGAATTTGACAGTCCCGTCGCGCACGATTTCATGCACTAGGTCAATTTCCCAGGACAGGTAGTCCTTCATCGCCTTCTCGACACCCGAATTGCGGTCATAGGCGCGCAGGTAGAAATCGATGCAATCCGCATCCGCCGGATTGGTCCGGTCGCGCGCTAGGGGCCGCCCGGCGGCGCGCCAGGAGGCATTGCCGCCTTCAAGCACCCGCACCTCGCCCTTGGTCAGGCTGCGTGCTTCCGCCACCGTCAGCGCAGCCAGCGTGCCATCGGGGCAGGTCAGCACCACATGCTTGGCACCGGCCAGCCGGCCTTGCAGTCGTTCCAGCCGCGTGCGCACGCCCCAAGCCGCGCCGGGGATATGGCCGTCGCGGAAATCGATGCTGCGGGCGAGATCCATCACCATCGTACTGTCGCCGCTATCCAGCAGCTTTGCCAGTTCGGGCACGCCGATCAGCGGCGCCGCGATAGGCGCTGACGGTGACGCCGTGATCGTGTCGGACGCCAACCAGCCTTCGAGGACAAACACGTCCTTGTGCCCCATCTGGCGCAGCCAGGCGGCCGACATGCGCGCGCGCACCCCGGTATCATCGACCAGCACGATGCGGGCACCGGCTACCCCGATCCATGTGTCGGTGGCCTGCACCAACTGCCCGCCCGGCGCGCCGCGGCTGCCCTCTATATGGCCGACGTGAAACTCCGGCGGATCGCGCACGTCGAGCAGATAGAGCGTACGCGACCCATCCGCCTGGAATTTTTCCAACCCGGCCATGTCAAGCACGCGCACGCCGCTTTCCTCAGCGAATTTTACCGCGCGTTGCAGTGCTAGGGCGGCGGATTTCGGGGTCACGGGAAAAAATTTATCAGCCCGGCCCCGGTCACAGCTGAAGCCGGCCAGTTCCCAGCCCATGGTCCCGTTGCGCAAGGCCAGGACCTGATTTGGAATCCCCGCCCGGCGCAGGCTTTCCGCCCCCATGATGGAGCGCGTGCGCCCGGCGCAGTTCACCACCACCAAGGTTTCCGGGTTCGGCACCAAATCGGCGATGTGATAGGCGAGCTCGCCACCCGGCACGCTGCGCGCAGTGGGGATCGTCATGCGGGCGAATTCCTCTGCCGTGCGGCTGTCGAGGATGATCATGTCCTTCTTCGCCGCGATCCAGACGTTTAGTTCCGCCGCGTCCACGCTTTCCGTGCCGTAATGATGCTCCACCCATTCGCCAAACGCTTTCGAAGGCACGTTGACGCCGGAAAATAGGACCTGGCCCGCGGCGGCCCAGGCTTTCGTTCCGCCGTCCAGCATATGTACATCGGTGTAACCGGAGGCTTCTAAATATGCTGCCAGCTTTTCCGCCAGCCCGCGCCCGTCATCGACGCAGACAATGCGCACCGATTTGCGCGGCAGAATGGTCGGCACCCGGATTTCCCGGCGTGATAATGGGCAGGGAATTGCCCAAAAGAGATGCGAGGTGCCGAATTCACCTTCTTCGCGCGCATCCAGGATCGCCAGCTCCTGACCATCCAAGATCCAGCCGCGTAAGGTCGGTGCGTCGATGCATTTCATCGCGGATCCCCTCATCGTTCGGCACTATACCCTAGGCATGCACGCAAAGGCTTGGCAACTCGATAGCGACGGCGCACATCGGCGCCATGAATGATCCGATGCAATTATTCGATCGCCAGGCCGTCCGCCGCCACCGCGACCGCGCGAGCATGACCCTCGACCAGGTCGCCCCCATCCTGCGCGACGCCGCGGAGCGCCTGCTGGACCGGCTGGACGATACCACCCATCGCTTTGCCCAGGCCCTCGACATTGGCGGGCGCGGCATCGTCGCGCCCCTACTACGCGCGCGCGGGATCGATGTGGTGAGTTGCGATCTTTCTCCCGCCATGCTCGCCCGCGGCCCAAGCCTAGCGATCGTGGCAGACGAGGACCTACTGCCTTTCAGCCCGAACAGCTTCGATCTCATCGTCGCGTCGTTATCGCTGCATTGGGTGAACGATCTGCCCGGCACGCTGATACAGCTGCGCCACGCCCTGCGCCCGGACGGGCTTCTCCTCGTCAGCCTTCCGGCGACCGGCACGCTTGGCGAACTTCGTGCAGCGCTGACGGAGGCCGAGGTCGCGCTGACCGGAGGCGCGGCGCCACGCATCGCGCCATTTCCCGATTTGCGCGACTGCGCCGGGCTGCTGCAACGGGCCGGCTTCGCGCTGCCGGTGGCGGATGTCGAGGAACTGCGTTTGCTCTATGCGAACCCGGGAGATATTTTCCGCGAATTGCGCGCCGCCGGGGAAACCAACGCGCTGCGCCTGCGCCACCGCGCCGTGCCCCCGGTCCTGCTGTTTCCCGCCGCGTTGGCCGCCCTGCCACGCGAGGGCGAACGGGTGCCAATTACCCTGCGTCTGGCCATGCTGACTGGCTGGGCGCCGGCCGCCTCGCAACCACGCGCGCTGCGCCCCGGTAGCGCGCGTATCTCACTCGCTGACGTGCTGAAAGGCGAGCCGCCCGACACTACGCGCTAAATCCGTCAGGAGTTCTTAATGACACAGATGAAGCCTATCGTCAGCACGACGATGGTCGCGATCGGCAAGGTGAATGGCTGTATCGCAACACCGGTCCAGTCATACAACAATCTGCACCAATGGCTGGAACATCTGGTGGGTAATGTAATCGCGTTCCATGCCGCCTCGTCTATACTCATTTCGCAGACCTACCCGCCGGTCACGCTCATATGCCGCCCTACCGCCGGCCGGTCATGGCGGCGGTCAATAATAAAGTCATGCCCCTTCGGCTTGCGGCTGATCGCCGCGCGGATCGCCTGATCGAGCCCGACATCGTCAACACCGGCACGTAACACTGACCGTAGATCCGCCGAATCCTCTTGCCCCAAGCACATGAACAGCGTACCCGTGCAAGTTAAACGTACTCGATTGCAACTCTCGCAAAAGTTATGTGTCATTGGCGTGATGAAGCCAATCCGCCGGCCGGTCTCCGCCACGGTGAAATAGCGCGCAGGACCGCCGGTGCGATAATCCGTCTCCTCCAAAGTCCAGTTGCGGCGTAGGCGCGAACGCACCACGGACAAGGGTAGATATTGCTCTACACGGCCATCGCCAATTTCGCCCATCGGCATCACCTCGATCAGGCAGAGGTCGAAGCCGTGCTCCCCGCACCAGGCCAGCATCGAGTCGAAATCATCGTCGTTCACGCCCTTCATCGCCACCGCGTTGATCTTGATGGCGAGCCCAGCGGCCTTGGCTGCAAAAATCCCATCCAGGATTGGTTCGATCTTACCCCAGCGCGTGATGGCGGCGAATTTTTCAGCATTCAGCGTATCGAGCGAGATATTGACCCGACGCACGCCGATCGCCGCCAATTTTTCGGCATATTTGGTCAGCTGCGTGCCATTGGTAGTCAGGGTCAGTTCCTCAAGCCCGCCATCCACGCCCTTGGTGCCCAGCCGCGCGGCCAGGCTTTCGAACAGTCCCATTACACCGCGCCGCACCAGCGGTTCGCCACCGGTCAGGCGCAGTTTGGTGGTGCCAAGGCGGATAAAAGCGCCGCATAGCCGGTCCAGCTCCTCCAGCGACAACAGATCCTTCTTCGGCAGGAAGGTCATGTCCTCCGCCATGCAATAGACACAACGCAGGTCACAGCGGTCGGTTACCGACACGCGCAAGTAGGTGATGGCACGTCCGAATGGATCGATCATGGCAGCTTTGTTCACTCCCGCATCCCCCTCACCTGCGCCTTTCCAACGGTCCGTTCAAGAGGGTCACGTTTGCGCCACAAATAATCGCACCATTCGTCCTCACCAGATGCTCTGGGGGATATTCCAGCGGGCCCGGTATTCCGGTGGGTTGCTTGACCCCGATGGCTGGTCCCACTAGCTGATTGTCCGATGTCGATTTTCAGTGTCACGTGTATGGCCCATGCCGTCGCGGTTTCAATCATGTATTCGGCGCACGTTATTTCCAAGAAATATTGCCATGCGACACCCAAGTGATGAAAACATTTTTTACAGCCATACTTCATGTTTGGATAAAAAGACATTTAATCGTTGATTATTCGTAAATTCTATGGACGGATCGAGGCAGTGCCGCGAGATGGAAATATACGGACGACCACCATGCAACCCAGCTTGTCCTGGCCGAGCTCACCGAGGAAACCCATGGCAGCGAGGCCCTGGCCACCTCGCATGACACCACCTTGAGGCTCGAGCAACGCATGGGTCTGCTGCGCAACGCCTGGGCAGCCGACCCCGCGCCGCCTGGCCATTCTGCCTCCCTCGCTATCTGCTCGATCTGAGCTGCGTCTGGCCGGAATTTGCGGAGCCGCCGACCCCTCAGGCCGCGCCCACTGTCCTACCGGCGATGCAAGTCTGGCACCGGCTGTCCTGGCTGACGCCTATGACGGACATCCCCGACACCCCGGCGCCGATCCCGTTGCCAATCGGCTGATCACACGCAGGCAGGCCAAATCCCGGCGTCGCGCCACCCGCGACCAAAACTCCGCCCCCGAACCCGCATACCTTTCGTGCCGCCCTTTACGTTTTTTTGGGTGGTAAGCACGCAGGGTGTCATCGACACCGCCACGCCGCACCCCAACCGACACATGGTAGGGTCTCCGATGGCGGGCGCATGGCGACACGCATGGACGATCTGCTGGCCGGTCTGCGCCCGCTCGGCCAGTTCGATATCGTGTTCTGCCGTAACGTGCTAATTTATTCCGACCTACCAGCAAGACGCACGTGCTGGAAGTAATCGCGCAGCAAATGCGCCCAGGCGGGCTTCACTATCTGGGCGGGGTGGAGATGGTGATGGGCGTGACCGCACATTTTACCGCCGGGGATGGTGAGCGCGGCGTGTTTGAGCGCCAGGCCACCCTCGCAACCGTCCGGCCAATGGTGGCCGCGCGGTAAAGATTTCCGCCGGCCCCTTGCGCCACCTGCTCTCTGGCGACAGACTCGTGTCTCGCCGAGACAGGATAAGCCCGCATGAGCGACCAGGACGCCGCCCCACTATTGACTGCTCGATACGGCGTACCGCATGCAGCAGTGCCGGTACCCGATGCCGTGGCCGCGCTGCTCGATCGGCGCGTCACGCGCCGCTACAAGCCCGATGCGGTGCCCGACAGCCTGCTGGATGTGCTGCTGGCGGCGGCGCAGTCGGCGCCGGCAAAATCCGACTTGCAGCAGTATTCCGTGGTGGTGATGCGCGATGCGGCGCGCATAAAGCGCATCGCCGACTGGATCGGCACGATGGACTGGATCGCCGACGCGCCGGTGTTCCTGGTCTGGTGTGGCGACATGCGGCGCGCGCAACGCATGTGCGAGCTGCATGACATGCCGCACGCCAACAACAACATGGACACGTTCCTCAATACCGCCGTCGATTGCGCGCTGGCGATGGCGCAGTTCATGGCCGCCGCCGACGGGGTGGGCCTCGGCACCTGCCCGATTTCCTATGTGCGCAGCCATATCGAGCGGGTGACGCCGCTGCTGGGCCTGCCCAAGGGCGTCTATCCGGTCTCCGGCCTGACGGTGGGGTGGCCGGTGCAGAAGCGGTCTACCTCCATGCGCCTGCCGCAGAGCATCGTCTTGCACCGGGAACGCTACGACGATACCAATCTGCCGGCCGAACTCGCCACCTATGATGAACGCCGCCGCGCCCGTGAGCCGGTGCATCCGGGCGGGCTGAAGAACAACGATGTCTATGCCCCGCGCGAAGGCGTGGGCTGGAGCGAGAATTGCGCGCGCCAACTTTCCGTGCCGGAACGCTTCGGCTTTTCCACCTACCTAAAGACTCGAGGCTTTGATCTTGCCTGATTCGATCGCTCCGTCGGTGGCAAAGCAACGCGCCGTCCAACCGCGCCATGCCGCCAGCCTGATCGTCGTCCGGGAAACCCGCAAGGGGCTGGAAATGCTGATGGGCATGCGCGGCTCGCGCCATCGTTTCATGCCGAACGTACTGGTGTTTCCCGGCGGACGGGTGGATCGCGGCGATTATCGTACGCCTTTTGCCACGCCGTTGCGCGACGATACGCGCGCCTTGTTGGAACGCAGCGCGTCGCCGCGCCTAGCACAAAGCCTCGCCCTAGCCGCCGCCCGGGAGTTGGAAGAAGAAACAGGTCTGCATCTGGCCTGCGCGCCGGGCAAGTTGGCGGAACTCGATGGGCTGCATTATCTGTGCCGCGCCGTCACGCCACCATCGCAGCGCATGCGCTTCAACGCGCGCTTCCTGATAGTGGACACGGAGCGGGTGTCCGGCACGCTCGCGGGCTCGGGCGAACTGGAGGCGCTACGCTATCACGCAATGGAGGATGTATTCCGCCAGGCCCTGGCCGGCATCACGCGCGAGGTGCTGCATAATCTGCAACGCTTCCTGGCCATGAGCGCGGACGAGCGTGCGACGCGCCGGTACGTGCCGATCAACCAGCGCGATGTCTGGCGGATGGAGTGAAGGACGGCGCCACCACATTGGAGCCGTTCAGCCTGTTCCTGCGCGTCTATCTGCCCTTTGCCGGCGCTTATTTTCTGTCCTATCTTTACCGCACGGTAAACGTTGTGGTGGGGCCGGTAATCGCTGGGGAATTGCAACTTTCCGCCAGTGACCTTGGCCTGCTCAGTGCCGCCTATTTCATCATGTTCGCCGCCATCCAATTGCCGCTGGGTATCGCATTGGATCGCTTCGGACCGCGCCGCGTGCAGACCGGCCTGCTGCTGATCGCTGCACTTGGTGCCTGTCTGTTCGGTCTCGGCGGCACGTTGGTGGAACTGACACTGGGGCGCATGCTAATCGGCCTTGGCGTTGCCGCGGGGCTGATGGGGTCGCTGAAGATCATCACCCTGTGGTTTCCCGCCAGGCAATGGCCGCTGATGAACGGCCTGCTAATGGCCGCTGGCGGGCTGGGGTCGCTGATGGCGACCGCGCCTGCCCAGGCGGCGCTGGATATTATGAGCTGGCCCGCCTTGTTCTTCTGGCTAAGCGGCATCACCGTTGGCGTGGCTTGCCTGATCTGGCTGGTGGTGCCGGAAAAGCCGGCCCCGCCCGTCATTGATGACTGGGGCACGCAGATTCGGGCAGTAGGCCGCATCGCGCGCGACGGATTTTTCTGGCGCATTCTGCCCGTGTTCGCCATCCAGATGGCCAGTTTCATCAGCGTGCAAACCTTGTGGGTTGGTCCCTGGCTGCGCGATGTCGCGGGGCAGAACGCGACGACGCGCGCGTCAAGCATGCTGCTAATCGCCCTGGCGATGACGGCGGGATTTTTAACCTCCGGCATCATCTCCGGCCTGCTGCGCCGGATCGGCCTGTCGAACACCGCCACGGCGAATGCCGCGATGCTGCTGTTCCTCGCCTGCTCGGTCGGGTTGGCGGCGGCATCGGCGGGTATCGCCACGGGGATCCCCATTTTGCCGCTTTGGTGCGCGTTTGCCTTTCTCGGCACCTATTCGATTCTTTACTTTCCTATCCTGACCACGGCGTTTCCTTTGGAGCTGTCAGGACGCGTCACGACGAGTGCCAATTTTGCCATGTTCGGAATGGTCTTCTTTATCCAGTGGGGCATCGGCTCGATGCTAGATTTCTGGCCGCGCACCGCGATCGGCGGATATGCGCCGGATGGCTACGCGATCAGCTTCCTGGTGCTATGCGGTTATCAGGCGGCTGGGCTGGCCTGGTTGTTTGTGTCACGCGCTCGGCCTTTGCTGTAACGCTTGGTACCTAAGGGTTGAAAACACGCTCCGCCGCGATCTGCATGCCGTTATCCGGGCGTTCGCCCAGGCCCGGACCCTACACGTTGTAATGTAATGGCCGCGCATCGGGCTGGCAGGGTGCCAGATCGAACTAGGCGCGCACGCCGCTTTGCCCGGAGCTATGGTCCCAAAGATCGAGCGCGATCCAGTGCCGCGTGCCCACTTTCGCGTAATAGACAAAGCGATAGGCGTTGCCGCCCAGCACTTGGCCGAGCAACTGGCGCAGCGCATGCGTGGTGGCACTTGTGTCCTTACGCAGCAGGACCGCGCTGGCGGTCTCATCGGGGATCAGGTAACCGGGGGTTACGGCCGCATCGGCCAGTTTCCAGGGCGGCGCGGCGCGGCGGGAGTGAGCGAGGCATCCAGCAAGTTGGGCAAGGGCATGATTTTGAACGCCGTCATTCTTGTGGCTGCCTCCTGTCTAGGTCTACGTCACAGGAAGGCGCCGAATTTTTCAAAGGGCCCCTCAGAACCAGCTAGCCTTATCCACGATGTTGCGCAACGGGCCGCCCTTGGCCATCGCCCGGCAATTATCTTCCAGGATCTGATAGCGCCGTTCGTTTAAATATTTACCGTGCCCGGCCATGTGCGGTGTGAGCAGCACGTTCGGCATCGTCCAGAGCAGATGATCTTCCGGCAGAGGCTCGATCTCGAACACATCGAGGCCGGCGCCGGCAATCTCGCCCGCCTCCAGGCTGGCGACGAGGTCGTCCAGCTTCGTGGTCATGCCGCGGCCAATATTGATAAAGTACGAAGTGCGCTTCATGCGCTGGAAACGGGTACGGTGAAAAAATCCTTCGGTGGCAGGCGTGTGCGGCACGGTCAGGACGACGAAGTCGGCCTGCGGCAGCAAGGCGTCGAGCTGTTCCGGGTGATGCATTTCCTCCACGCCTGGGGGCGGCGCGGTGCGGCGGGCATCGGTGCCGATCACGCGCAGCCCTGCGGCAGCGGCCAGACGCGCGGCTTCCGCGCCGATGCCGCCAAGGCCGACGATCAGGATGGTGGCTTCCGGCAGATGCACCACATCGCCATCTTCCGCCGGGGATTTTGCCCATTGCCGTTTCATTTGCTGCGGAATAAAGCGGTGAAAACCGCGAGCGAAGGCATAGACGAAGGCCATGATATGCGCGCCGATATGGTCGTTGAAAATTTCCCGAAAATTAGTGGTGACGGACGGGTGCGCGATCAGCGCGGGGAAATAGAACCCGGCCGGCGGGGCGGCCTGCGGCGCCTGCTGCCAGCGCAATTTTTGGGCGCGGGCGAGTAGATCGGGCGTCAGAGTGCCAAACACGCCATCGGCATCAACGATTTCATGCTGCGCCTGCTGAATACCTTCCGCAACCACTATCTGCGCGGCTGGCACGGCCCGCGCCAGCCGCGTGGCCCAGCCGCGCGCCACATCCGATTGCGGCGGCAGCATGACGAGCTTGAATGCCATCTTTGCGTTTCCTCGTCTCAGGTGGCGCGCCAGAGTTCCCCGGTGCGCATCGCCTTGCCTTCTTCTTCCAGTTTGAGCAGATGCGCCAATACATTACGCTCCGCCGCGCGGCGGAGATTGGGGTGGGTTTGCGAATAGAGCGTGTCCATCAACGTATAGGTGTCAAAGGACGTGCCGGAGGACAGTTCCTTGGCAATCGCCTGTTCGCGCATCATCCGGTGCGCCAGAAGGTTGCGCACCAGGTCGCGCGGATTGGGCAGTTTCGGGCCGTGACCAGGTAGAAAATAATCGTCGCTCCGGCTGAGCAGCAATTCGAGGGAGGCGAAATATTCCCGCATATTGCCGCCTGGCGGGCTGACGATAGAGGACGACCAGGACATGACGTGATCGGCGCTGAACAATATCTGCCGCCCATCCTCGCCCGGCATGACGAAACAGAGATGATCTGCCGCGTGGCCCGGGGTGTGGATGGCGGTAAGGCCCGCGATTATGTCGCCATCGATCAGCTTAATATCGGCCTCGAAGCGTTCATCGCCGCTGATACAGAAACCGACGGTCGGCGCGCCGGTGGCTTTCTTCAGCGCGTCGATAGCGCCGAAATGGTCGTGATGGGTGTGGCTGAGCAGGATATATTTGACCGGTTTATCGTTTGTCGCGCGCAGCACCGCCTCGATATGGGCGGGGTACTCCTCCGGGCCGGGATCGAGGACGACTAGGCCCTCCGGCGTGTCGAATAGATAGGTGTTGGTGCCATGATAGGTCATCCGGCCGGGATTATTGGCGACGATCCGGCGAATGCCGGGCATCACGGCTTCCGCCACCCCGCGCTGCGGCTCAGTTTCGGTCAGAAACGCCATTTGGTTGAGGCTCCAGCTAGGAAGTCACGGACTACTGGCGGGTGAATGCCGCAAAGCAGCATAGAACGCAAATGTAAGCCCAAGGCTACAGGGGTATGGCGACCAATGTATCAAAACGTGGGCTGTCGCAGATGGCAATCCGTTCGGCAAAGCGCAGGGCGCCGGTCGGGTCAGGGCGCACATGGTCGAGATAGCGCCCGGCGGCGAACAGGCTCATCTCCCCGGTCCGCATGGTGCGCACGACCAGGAACGGCGCCTCGGCGCGGATGCCGCCCATGTCTTCCGACAGGATCGAGGGCATACCGATGACGTGGCGATAGATCTGCCGTTCATAGATATTGGCTCGGCGCAGCGCCGCGACGCGATCCGCGAGCATGCCGCGCGAATCGGCATAGATAATGCCAGCGGGCTGGTTACGGCGATGATTTTCCGCCGTGGTGATCTTGTAGAGGCAGTCAGGGTGAAAAAAACCGGGCCAGTCCTCCAGCCGGTCGCCATCGATTGCGGAGGCATAATCGGTGTTCAGCGCGGACAGGCGAAACAGAGTCTCGGGGCCGGGCATGGTCAGATATCCATCAGTCGGCGGTAGTTTTTCCAGAAGCCGCGCACGGAGGCTTCCGTGGCACGGGTATTCTGCGATCGCGCCTCATAACCGCCCATTTCCACCACCGCGATTTCGTCGGGTGCCGCCCTGATGCCGCGCTGGACCAAATTGCCGATCATGCCGTCCTCCATGGACACATAACCGGCCGGGCCGGCCAGATTGGCCTGCTTCAGCCGCATCTTGCGCATCGCGGGTGTATCGTCGGTAAAACCAAGAAAAATCCAGTTCAGATCCATGCCTTCCACGCCGCGTGGCACGGTCTGACGCACAGCGATGGAGTTATAAAGCTGTTGCAGCATGGTGGCCGGAAACAGCGCCACGTTCTGCAACTGGATGTCGTCGCCAAACTCCGGCTGGGAGGCCAGGAAACTGTCATCGTGCAGGCGGAAGTCTTCGCTATCCGAGCGCAGGCCTTGGTCCTTGTAGATCGACTGCGTCTCGATCCCCTTGCCGATGGTCGCCGAGGCATGATGTGCGCCATCTGCGCTGATCGTCACGCCACCGGCCTGATCGAAGCGGGTGATTTTGAAGGTGGTGAAGAACAGATGCAGCAGGCTGGCGTGATAGGTGTCACGGATATTTTCTGCATACATCTTCCAATTATTCGGCAAGAATTGGGTGAAGCGGCCGATCACCTCCAGCTTGCGGTTGAACACTCGTCTAATCTTAGCCGCGATCTCGGGGCCGAGATATTCCTCCAAGGGCGGTGCGCTAGGGTCGACGGTGCCGAACACGAGGCCACCAATCGCGGCCACCTTTAACTTGCGCGGGCCATAATCCTGCATGCGGAACTCTGGCGGCATACCGCCTTTACCGCCAACACCGCGCTGGAAGGCGATGGAGCATAGATTGCCAGCCAGATCATAACGCCAGGCGTGATAGGCGCATGTAAAATCCTTCACGTTGCCGCTATCCTCAAAGGCGATCAGCGCGCCGCGATGAGCGCAGCGATTCTCAAATGCGTGGATCGCACTTTGTTCGCCGCGCACCACCACCACTGGCATCTCGCCCACCGAAGTGGTACGATAATCTCCCCGGTTTTCGATATCGACTTCCAGGCAGAGAAAATGCCAGACCGGGCCTTCGAAGATTTTCCGCTGTTCGGCACGCAAAATGCCCGGGTTCTGATACAGCCAGAACGGCACCCGGCTAATACCAGGGGGCCAGTGATGTTCCGTTGGGCTGTCGGGAATGACGGCGCCATCGTCCATGGATGCCTCCATTGGGCTGTTTCCTCGCCGCGAGTGCAGCACGACCGGGCAGCGACGCACAAGCGTTACGACGTGTCGAGCGCCTGGCGTAAACGGGCCGCCACCGCGCCTGCAACCAGGCCATGGCGAAGAAAGAAATCGATCAGCACCAGCGGCACGTTGAATTTGAATTTTTCTCCATCCCGCACCGCTTCCTGTACGCGATCGATGGGCCAGAGTTCAAAGGACTCCACCTCGCCATCCGCGGCGACTGGGCAAAAACCCTCCGGCAGGTCGAGGTCGTAGCAATACAGTCGGTCCCGACGCAGGCCTTCGGGCCGTTCCATCGTGTAGCTGACTAGCCCGACATGGCGGGCGCGGGCGGCCAGTTCGGCCGGGATGGCGGCTTCCTCAGCGGCTTCCTTGATCAGAGCGGCGGCGGGTGACAAGCCGGCGGACACGCCGCCGGCGACTAGGTGATCGAGCCTGCCCGGGTCCAGCGCCTTGTTGGCGGCGCGCCTGGCGACCCAGAGATGCAGCCCGTCCGCCCGACGCACGATCCCGTTTAAATGCACACCCAACGTCTCTACGCCGAAGGCCGGTAGGGCGCCGCGATCCAGTTGAGCCAGGACCGGGCCATCCGGGGTGGCCCGCACATCGAACGCCTCGTCACGCCAGCGGAAGAATCCTTGGCCCGCCAGGTCCTGGCTGATCCGTTGCAGCGCCGCCGGATCGGTCAAGTTGAGGCCGCGCGAATCTTCGGTGATTTGGGTCCGCGTGCGCAGGGCCGCGGCCAAGGGCTGGACTACCCAACCCACTTGCTGCCCCCCCAGCCAGAAAGCAAGACGCGCGCCGGGGAGCAAAATATTCCGGCAGGCGCGAATGTGGCGCAGATACCCTTCCTCCTCAACGCTGCCTAGCATGGTCCTCACCTTTCAAAACGGCCCAAGCCATGCCACATCGGGGGCATGAGATCGAGCCAATGAGATCGGGCCTCGCCACCGCCCTGGATGCCACCGTCACCGCCATCCCGAAGACGGAGAAGGAACGCTCCCTCGCGCGCACCTTAATCATCCTGCTGCCCTATCTGTGGCCGCGCGACGATGCGATGGCGCGGGTACGGGTGGTGGTGGCGGTTATTCTCCTGGTGGCCGCCAAGGTCACGATCGTGCTGGTGCCGGTGGTCTATGGGCTGGCGGTGGATGCCCTGGTGGCAAAGCCGGGCATGCCCAGTGCGGTGCTCACTGTGCCGTTGGCACTAATCGCCGGCTATGGCTTGCTGCGCGCCGCGGGAGCAGCGTTTGGCGAATTGCGTGATGCCGTCATCGCCGCCGTGCAGCAGCGGGCCGCGCGCAATGTGGCGCTGCAAAGTTTCGTACATATGCATAATCTTTCCCTCCGCTTTCATCTGGACCGCCAGACCGGGGGGCTGTCGCGTGCCATCGAGCGTGGCTCGATGGGTGTGCAGCTCGTGCTGCGTCTGGCGGTGTTCAATGTCGTGCCGACCATCCTGGAAGTGGGCATGGTCACGGCGATGATGTGGTGGATGTTCGACTGGCGTTTCGCCGCCATCATCCTTTTCGCCATGACGGGCTATTTGCTGTTCACATTCACCTGTTCCAACTGGCGCGCGAAGATCCGGCGCACCATGAACGAGATGGACAGCCAGGCTCAGACGCGCGCCATAGATAGCCTTCTTAATTTCGAGACCGTCAAATATTTCGGTAATGAGCACCACGAATCGAAGCGCTTTGACGAAGCCCTGGGGCGTTATGAGCGCGCGGCGGTGATGAGCCAGATCTCGCTCAATATGCTGAATCTGGGGCAAGCTACCATTATCGCGCTCGGTCTGGCGGTGATCATGCTACTGGCGGCGGATGGAGTGGCGGCGGGAACGATGACGGTGGGTGCCTTCGTGCTGGCCAACACCTACCTCATTCAGCTTTACCAGCCGCTGAACATGCTGGGGGTTGTTTATCGCGAAATCCGCCAAGGGCTGGTGGACATGGAATCGCTATTCAGGCTGCTGGAGATGAAGGCAGAAATCACCGACCGCCCTGGCGCCAGGGCGCTGGCCACGCATCTGGCCGATGGCCCCGCGGGCGTGGTCGAATTCGATGATGTACATTTCGATTACCGGCCCGACCGCAAGATCCTGAAAGGGGTGAGCTTCCGCGCACCCCCTGGCGGCAAGCTAGCCATTGTCGGACCGACCGGGGCGGGGAAATCCACCATCTCACGTCTGCTGTTCCGCTTCTATGATGTCACGTCTGGCGCGGTGCGCATTGATGGGCAGGATGTACGTGACATCACCCAGGAAAGCCTGCGCGCCGCAGTCGGCGTGGTGCCGCAGGATACCGTGCTGTTCAACGATACGATCCGCTACAACATCGCCTATGGCCGCCCGGGTGCGACGCAGGAAGAGATCGAGGCGGCGGCGAAGCTGGCCCAGGTGCATGATTTCGTGCTGCGGCTGCCGGAGGGTTACGACACGCGCGTCGGCGAGCGCGGACTGAAACTTTCGGGGGGCGAAAAGCAGCGCGTCGCCATCGCGCGCACTATCCTCAAGGACCCGCGCATTCTTATTCTTGACGAGGCGACGAGCGCGCTGGATACCAGTACGGAACAGGATATTCAGGCCGCCCTGCGCGGCCTTGCCAGCCACCGCACCACGTTGGTGATCGCGCACCGGCTGTCCACCGTGGTGGATGCCGACGAGATCATCGTTCTGCGGGATGGCGAGGTGGCGGAGCGCGGCACGCATGCGGGCCTGCTAGTGTGCGGCGGCCTCTATGCCCACATGTGGGCGCTGCAAGCCGAGCAAACCGAAGCCAACGATATCGCAGCCGATTAGAAAGGTGTTGACCTTGAACAGCGAACCCTCCGATCTGGACGGTACGGCCCCGCGGGATCTCGGCTATGCCGGGTCGGTGGTGGACAAGGCCATCGAATACATGGCCGGACAGAATATTTCCTCCATCGCCATCGCCTCCGCCCTGCTCGGCGGCGCGCTGGGGATGCTGGCGCGCTCCGTGGCAGAGGAAGCGATCATCGGCATCCTAAACAATGCGATTACCTCCGTCCGCAATGGAGAGTTGCGAGCCATGGCCGATATCCCCTCTGCCTCGCAGTAGTTTTTCGGTTTGCTGTCCCGCAGCGCCCCCCCCCCCCGCGCGCTTGACCTGGGAAACAGCTTTCGCCATAACCCGCCCCTTCCGGAACGACTGCAAGGGTGTTTGATCATGTCCCGTCGCTGCCAGCTCACTGGCAAGACCGTCCTGGCCGGCAACAATGTCAGCCATGCGAACAACAAAACCCGCCGCCGTTTCCTGCCCAATTTGCAGAATTATTCGGTGCTGTCCGACGTGCTGGGCGGGTCCGAGCGCATGCGCCTGTCCACCCGCGCCATCCGCACGTTGGAACGTAATGGGGGCATCGATGCCTTCCTGCTGGGTACGCCCAACAGCAAGCTTACGGAAGACGCCCTTACCCTGAAGCGCCGTATCGTTCGCGCCAAGGCCAAGCAGGACGCCAAGCTCACCAGCTGATAGCGCGTTTGTGGGGGCTGCCGAGCGATCCGCCGGCATGCCGGGAGCGATGGCAGGGGCGCATCCGAACCCCCTCCCAGGCCTCCCTCACCAAGCCCGTGGCAACAGGCCGCGCGGGTATTGGATGTCTCTTCATAGCGTCGCTCGACATTTTGGATCGGACACCCCCGAGCCTACCGGCTCTAGGTGGCCAACGCCGACTAGCCTATTGCAATATTGGACAGGATGGGCCCGAAAATCAGCGCGCAGGGGGATGCCTTTCAGAAACTGACCGAATTCGCCGCGCCAATATTGAGCGGTGCCGGTGCTATCCCGGCCGGTATGCTCAACCTGCTGAAGTAACGTTTTCCACCACGCGGCGCGTGGGGGTCCAAGCTTCGGTGCCGGTGTCGAGACCAAGTTCCTGGGCCAGGCGATCGAGGCCGCGAAGCACCGATTCGCCGGCGAAGACACCGGCGTTTTCGGCCAGGCACAGAAGCAGGCGTTTACCACGCAGGGAGAGCGAAGTGCTGGCCAGCATGCCGGACGTGCCGGCCGAGAGTACATAGGCGAGGCGCAGGGCGAAGCCGATGACGGTGGCGCGATGGGCGGTGGCGACGTCGAGCAGCATGCGGGCCGGTCGCAGGAACGGTGCATCGAGGTCGGCGTCGTAGCGAATGGCGGTGGCGAGGGCGAGGAAGGCACGGGCATGGTGGTCCATCCCGCTGCCGGGCTGGCGGAGCACACGCAGGAAGGCTTGCTCGGCGCGGAATTCGGGATGGTCGTGGCTGCCGATATCGGAGATCCAGCAGGCGGCCTCGCGCAGGCGGCTTGGTTCGCCGCTTTCGTGCGGAAAGAGCGAATCGGTCCAGGCGAGTAGGGCGCGGGGCAGGCTGGGATCGCGGCTGAATCGGCGAGCGTAATCATGGCCGACAGCGAGCAACGGATCCTCCGCGCGAACATGGTCGGGCAGGCGCCGCATGAACCAGCCCTCGCGCATGCCGTTGGCGCTGAACACCACGCGGCGCACGCCGGTGGCCCGCAGCAGCCGGCGCAGGGTGATGGCGGCAAAGGGCAGGTCGTCGATGCGCCGGTGCAGAATGCCGGGCAAGCGTTCCAGAGCGCGCCGCCCGGAGGTGGCGATGACCTCCGTCAGGTCACGCGCTTCCTCGCGGCTAATCGTGTAGCGGTGCACCAGCGGCAGCGGATAGCTGGTCTGCGCTATGTGGATGCGCGCCAGCGCCCGCCAGACGCCACCCACCAGATACAGATCGCGCCCGGAGCCTTCGGCGAGCCAGGGCACTTTATCGAGTTCGGCTTCGACGATGGCGCGGGCTTTGCCCCGATCGCCGCCGGCGCGTTCCTCCAGACGGATCACGCCGAGGGAGAGGGTTTGCGCCGAGCCCTGATGGCCGGCATCGAGGCGCACCAGTTCCAGAGATCCGCCGCCCATGTCGGCGAGTACGCCGTCGGCGGCGGGAATGTCGGACAGCACGCCGGCGACGGAGAATGTGGCTTCCTGTTCGCCGGAGAGAATATGGATCGGCACATTCGGCATGCGCGCTCGCAGCACGGCAACGAAATCCGCGCCATTGCTGGCGTCCCGCACGGCGGAGGTGGCAAGTACCTCCATCGGCTCCGCCCCCATGGTGCGCGCGACGGCGTAGTAGCGCTGCATCACCGTCAGCGCACGCGCCATGCCGTCTTCATGCAGCCGGCCGGTGGATTGCAGGCCGCGACCCAGGCGGAGAACGGATTTTTCGTTAAAGATCGCCACCGGATTGCGGTTGAGCCCTTCATACACAACCAGGCGGACCGAGTTCGAACCGAGTTCGACGATCGCGCAGCGCGGCACCTCGGGCGCGGGGATCACCGACATAGGCGGTTCAATCCCGCGCCACGTGATACGGCGTGAGCGGGTCGGGATTTGCGCCGATGTCCGTTGGCTCTACCGTGGCTGGGCCGTGCAGAGCGGTGCCACGCCCGGACAGCGAGGGATTGGTCATGAAAAACTCATGCGCGGAAACGGGGCGTCTTCCCTTGGCCACGCGTTGCCAGGTGCCGCCCGCATGCAGCTCCCAGCTTTGCATCGTGTCGCGCAAATTCACCACCATGATCTGATCCAGAACCTGCGCGTGCACCGTGGGATTGCGAATCGGCACCAATGTCTCAATGCGTCGGTCCATATTTCGCGCCATCCAGTCGGCGGAGCTGATATAGACGCGCGCATGCCGGCTGGGCAATGCATGGCCATTACCGAAGGCGCAGACGCGGCTATGCTCCAAAAATCGCCCGACGATTGATTTTATACGGATATTTTCCGACATGCCGTGAATGCCGGGGCGCAGGCAACAGATGCCGCGTACCACACCCATTATTTTCACCCCGGCGTTCGAGGCGGCATATAATTTGTCGATGATCGTTTCGTCGACGATGGAATTCAGCTTGAACCAGATGGTTGCTGGACGGCCGGCGCGGGCGAAGGCGATTTCCGCATCGATCAGTTCCAGCAGCTTCGCCCGCGTGGTCAGCGGGCTGAAGGCCAGTGCGGCCATTTTTTCCGGCCGCGCATAGCCGGTCATGTAATTGAACAGCCGCGCCGCATCACGCGTCAGATCTGGGTCACAGCTAAAGAACGACAGATCGGTATAAACGCGCGCGGTGATCGGATGATAATTACCGGTGCCAAAATGCGCGTAGGACCGCATCTGCGCGCCTTCGCGGCGCACTACTAGCGAAAACTTGGCGTGGGTTTTAACCTGCATGAAGCCGAACACCACCTGTACGCCGACCGCTTCCAGGCTGCGGGCGAGGCCAATATTGGCTTCCTCGTCGAAGCGCGCACGCAGTTCCACCATGGCGGTGACCGACTTGCCGACCTCAGCGGCCTCGATTAGGGCCTTGACGATCGGACTGTCATGGCTGGTGCGATAGAGCGTCTGCTTCACCGCCACTACATGCGGATCGCGCGCGGCCTGGCGCAGGAACTGCACCACCACGTCGAAACTTTCGAACGGGTGATGGACGATGATGTCCTTGGCGCGGATGGCGGCGAAGCAGTCGCCGCCAAAATCGCGAATGCGTTCGGGAAAGCGCGCCGTATAGGGCGGGAATTGCAAATCCGAGCGATCCTCGACAATCAGCTGCGTCAGGTCCGCGAGGCCCAGCATGCCGTCCTGGATGAACACCTCATATTCGTCGAGCGAGCCTGTCACGAGGGCACGCAAATCCTCGGGCATGTCGGCCGACAGGCTGAGATGGATCACCGCGCCGCGCCGGCGCCGTTTCAGCGCCGTTTCATAGGAGCGCACGAGGTCTTCCGCCTCGTCTTCGAATTCCACATCGGTGTCGCGGATCAGCCGGAACATGCCCATGCCGGCAACGGCGAAGCCGGGGAATAGGCGGTCAAGAAACAGATCGACCAGATCCTCCAGCATGACGAAGCGAATCCGGTCGTCCACGCCGGACGGCGGGACGCGGATGAAACGTTCCACCTGCGCAGGCAGTGGGATGAGCGCGCGCATGTCGCCCACATCGCCCACCCGAGTCAGACGCAGCACCTTGACCAGCCCTGTATTGGGGATGAACGGGAACGGATGTGCCGGATCGATCGCCAGCGGCGTGAGAACCGGGAATACGCGCTCCATGAACCAGTCATCCAGCCAGGCGATGTCGGCGGGGCCCAAACGCTCGGCCGGGCAGACGGCGATGCCGCATTTTTCCAGCTTCGGACGCAATTCCCGCCATACGCGCTGCTGTTCCGCCATCAGGGCCTGGCCCTGGCCGCGGATAGCGGTGAGTTGCTGCGCCGGGGTCAAGCCGTCCGGCGACAAGGTGGCGAGGCCGGCGCGTTCCTGGCCGACTAGGCCGGAAACGCGGACGGAATAGAATTCGTCCAGGTTAGAGGCGCTGATGGCGACGAAGCGCAGTCGCTCCAGCACCGGATGGCGCAAGTTTTCCGCTTCCTCCATCACGCGGTGGTTGAAGGCCAGCCAGGATAATTCTCGATTGATGAAACGCGCCGGGCTATCGAGGGCGATGCTGCAGCCAAGCGTATCACCCGGCGGACGCGGCAGGGCCGCGGGCGCGTCGGGCAGGTTCAATGCGGGTGACAATGCGTGTGGCGCGGCATCGTTCATCAGCCAACCTTACAGGAAATCGCGGGCGAGTGGGAAGGGGTCACAAAAATTTCATCCTCGGGTCGCTCCGGTATCATTTCCGCCAGCACTGACGTGGCAAAAGTGCGGGTGATGGGGCGCCCCCGCGCCAGGGAGACGCGATCCAGGGAGGCGCGATCCAGCCGGGCTACCGCCTCGGCCAGCGCCGCCGAGTGACGCGGCAAGCGGGTGAGCAGCCAGGTTTGCAGGGCAAGCGGCACAGCCAGCTGCCTCTCCGCCAGCAGCCGGGCCAGCACGGCAGCCAGCAGCGAATCCTCCGCCGGGCCGATCACGGCGATGGTGCTGGCTCGCAAGCGGCTGGCGAGGTCGGGCACGCGCGTGGTCCAGCGCGCGGGCGGCTCGCGCGCTGCAAGAAGCAAAGGCCGGCTCGCCTGGCCGGCGGCATTGATCAGATGGAATAGCGCGATTTCCTCGGCGAGATCGGCGTCGTCGAGGGCAACCGGCCCGTCCGGCAGCGGCGGCAGGCCGCGTAGGGCGGGGCCGGACCACAGCGCGGCGCGCGTCTGCGCGCACCATAGATGCAGCAAATGCGTCTTGCCGCTGCCCGGTGGGCCGCACAGCACCAGCCGGCCGAAGGACCAGCCCGCCGGCCGCGCCAGCCATATCCGCGCAGCCGCGTTCGAGGCGGCGGGGATAAAATCTACCGCCGCGTAGTCCGGCTCGGTCCCGAACGGCAATGCCAGCTGGCGCGCGGTCATGGCGAGCGGTGATCGGGATCGGCGTAGAGCGAGCTGTCCAGATAGCGGCGCAGCCAGAATCGGCAGAGCACTCCGATCGTCGCCGCCATCGGCACCGCCAGCATAACTCCGAGAAAACCGAATGCCACGCCGCCGGCGAACAGCGCGAAGATCACCCACACGGCCGGCAATTCTACCTTGTCACCCAGGTAGCGCGGATAGATCACGTAGGCTTCCAAAGTGTGGCCGATCACCAGCACTAGCGCCACCAGACTGACCCCGCGCCAGTCCGGAAACTGCGCCGCCGCCAGCGCGAGCGAAGAAACGCCGCCGGTGATCGAACCGACATAGGGAATGAAGGACAATACTCCCGCGGCCAGGCCGATGATCAGGCCGAACTCCAGTCCGACTAGTTGCAGCGCGATGATGTAGAACAGCGCCAGGATCACGCAGCACAGAGCCTGCCCGCGCACCCAGGCGGAGAGGATCCGGTCCACCTCTCGCGCCTGCACGCAGATTACGTCGAGATAGCGGCGTGGCATCCAGGACTCGATCATCGCCACCATTTGCGGCCAGTCGCGCAACAGATAGAAACCAACCACCGGTGTTACCACCACCAGCATCAATACGTTGAGCACGGCGACGCCGCCGCCGATTAGGCCCGGTAGGGCACCGAGCGCGTAGGAAAGCATTGCCACCGCCTGGCCGCTGACTAGGTCCCGCAGATTCTGATCGCCGAAGCCAGCGCCGAAATTTTCCGCCAGCCGATTCATCACCTGCTGCGCCCAGGACTGCAATTGCAGCGCGTAGAGCGGCAGGCGGCCGAGCAGCAGGCCGATCTGCGCCAGGATCAGCGGATAGATCAGCAGCGCCACGACCAGCCCGGCCAGCACCATGCTGAGGATCAGTAGCAAAGCGGCAACGCCACGACTGACGCCGAGATGCACCAACCGGCTGGTCGGCGGATCCAGCACATAGGCGATCATGCCGGCGATCACGAAAGGCAGCAGTACCGGGCTGAACAGCTTCAGGCCAAGCCAGGCGACGATCGCCAGCCCGGCCAACAAGGCGATGCGCTGGGTGCGCGTGGCATTCGCCAAAAGGGGGGGTAGTGATGGTGGCTCGGTCATCGCGCGCGCACCGTGTTCAAAACATAGGCGGCGCCGGAGCCGACCGTGGTCGCCGCCACCACCCATATCAGGATCCCCTGCGCCAACGGCGCTGACAGCCTGAAGCCGGCCAGAAACAGGGTACAGGCCACCAGCACGATCTGCGCCAAGGTGTTCAACTTGGAGATCAAGAGCGGGCGAATGTTGACCCGCTGGCCCGTCACGGTGAGCATCAGCACGCCGCCGACGATGACCACGTCGCGGAACACCACCAGGATCGCTAGCCAGTCCGGCAAGGCGGCGACGGCGGCGAGGGTGATATACATCGTTACCAGCAGCGCTTTGTCGGCCACCGGATCCAGGATCGCGCCCAGCGCGCTGCCCGCCCCGCGACGTGCCAGCCAGCCATCCACCGCGTCGGATATGCCGGCGGCGACGAACAGATAGAACGCTTCCTCCATCCGGTGTTGCAGCACCAGCCAGACCGCTAGCGGCACCGCGCAGAGACGCGCAAAGGTGATCACGTTCGGCACTGTGAGTAGCGCCGAGGAAACCGGTGGCTCCGACATGTGCGGCCCGTCAGGCATCTGTCTTCTTAACATGACGGTCGGCTGCAAATAAGCTGCGACCCGTCATTGCGCGCGGGCCGTGGCTATGGTTGTTTCCGGCCCAGTTTGTCTGCCTTGCGCCTTCCGGCATGTCTCCAACTCTCCCCGGAGCAAGGCCTTAGCCTATCGGGGGCCATGGTGAGAAGTGGAAGCGATGATACTGGCGGGAATAAGCCCGCTTTCGGCACTCAAAACGACCCCGGCAACGGGCTGACCTATCGTGCCGCGGGCGTCGATATAGAGGCCGGGGATGCGTTGGTCGAAGCCATCAAGCCGCTGGCGCGTGCCACGTCGCGGCCCGGCGTGCTGGGCGGGCTGGGCGGCTTTGGCGCGCTGTTCGACCTGAAGGCGGCAGGGTTTTGCGATCCGGTGCTAGTCTCCACTACCGATGGCGTCGGCACCAAGCTGAAAGTCGCCATCGAGACGGGCATTCATGGCACGGTGGGCATCGACCTGGTGGCGATGTGCGTCAACGACCTGATCGTGCAGGGCGCGGAACCGTTATTCTTCTTGGATTATTTCGCCACTGGCAAATTGTCGGTCGAACAGGCGCGCCAGGTAATTGCTGGCATTGCAGAGGGCTGCCGGCAGGCCGGTTGCGCGCTGGTGGGCGGGGAAACCGCCGAGATGCCGGGGATGTACGCGAGGGGGGATTACGATCTTGCCGGATTTGCGGTGGGCGCGGCGGAGCGCGATGCGCTGCTGCCGACGACCGTGGTCGCGGGGGACACATTGCTCGGGCTGGGCAGCGCGGGGGTACATTCCAACGGATTTTCACTGGTCCGCCGTATCGTGGAAGCCACACGGCTGGACTGGGGCGCGCCGGCGCCGTTCCTGGCGGGGGAGACGTTAGCGCATGCCTTGATGACACCGACGCGGATTTACGTGAGATCGCTGCTCGCGCTGCACCGTGCAGGGTTGTTGAAAGCGGCGGCGCATATCACCGGGGGCGGGCTGTCCGGCAACCTGTCGCGCGTTCTGCCGGCGCGGGTGCGGGCGGTGGTTGATCAGGCCTGGAAAGTGCCACCGGTGTTTTCCTGGTTGGCGCGCGCGGGCGGTGTCGCACCGGCCGAAATGCTACGGGTGTTCAACTGCGGTATCGGCATGGTCGTCGTCACCGCCGATCCCGATGCGGCGGCGGCGGCACTGCGCGCGGCGGGCGAGAGCGTCTACCGACTGGGCCGGATCGAGGCGAGGGCCGGGACCGGGGCCGGGATTGGGACAGGGGTGAGGGCGGCGGAGGCAAGTGTGCATCTGGATCTTCCCGCCGGCTGGCTGAACGGATGAAACGCCGCGTCGGCATCCTGATCAGCGGGCGTGGTTCCAACATGTCCGCGCTGATCGATGCCGCACGGGCGGATAACTATCCGGCGGAGATCGTGCTGGTGGTATCGAACCGGGCGGATGCGGCGGGCCTGGCGCATGCGGCTGCGGCGGGGATCGCGACCGTAGTAATCGATCACAAGCTCTTCCTGCGCGACCCTGCCCGGCATGAGGCGGCGATCGATGCCGCGTTACGCGCGGCGGCGGTCGAACTGGTGTGCCTGGCCGGCTATATGCGCCTACTGACGCCGTTCCTGGTGAGTGCCTGGGCGGGCAGGATGCTGAATATCCACCCCAGCCTACTGCCGGCCTTCCCGGGGCTGAATACGCATGCGCGGGCGCTGGCGGCGGGGGTCGCTTTACATGGCTGCACGGTGCACCTGGTGACGGAGGCGATGGACGAGGGGCCCATCCTGGCGCAGGCGGCGGTGCCGGTGTTTTCGGGCGAACCTGCGGACAGGCTGGCAGCGCGCGTGCTGGCGCAGGAGCACGTGCTTTATCCGGCGGCGCTGGCGGCGCTGGCGGCGGGTCGGCCCGGCGTTGCGCCCCCCGCGGACGCAGCCTTACGCAACCCCACCGGATTCTCATAAAACGTTGACTGAACCTGACCCATTCCGAGGGCGTAGACGGCCGAACACAGCACGGTCTTTATCGGACCGGACACGCAGAAAGCCCTGGTGGCGGGTCGTCAGCACGCCTTAGGTGGGTTTTTGCAGTTTACTTTCATCAGCAGGGTATTCCTGGCGGTGCTACTAGCGCTGATGGCGATATTTTCGGTCTGATACCGGACCACACGCTATTGTCATGCGCGGGCATGACGATGCCGAGATGGAAAAAATTCAGCGCCCCGTCAGGATACGTTCCACCAGTTGCTTCACGGTCGGAATAAAACCGTTCGAATAGAACGGGTCCGAGGCAAAGCGATAGGCATTGTGGCCGCTGAACATCAGGTTGCGGTCCAACGCTTCGTCCCAGTCGCTCTGATGGGCGATGTCCTGTAAGGTTTTCTGGATGCAGAAGCTGCGCGGATCGGCGCGCTTGCCATTGTCGAAATTCGGCTCGTGGTGGCTCCAGTTGGAGAAGCGGCATTGTGACAGGCAGCCCATGCAATCGGTCTGGTCGGTGAGGATTTCGCGCGCCTTATCCGAGGTGACGAAGATCAGGGTTGAATCGGGTGTGCGCAACGCCTCGGTGAAGCCTTGCGCGGTCCAGATCAGTGCGCGCGCGCGATCCGCTGGGGAGAGGTAGACGATGCGCTTGCGCGGGCCGACGCCGAATTCGGCGACATGGTCTCCCACCGGTTCGGTGGTGAATGCCGTCTGGCGGTCGTTGCGCTCACGCAGTTCGCCAATGAAGCCGTTATGGACGGCGGAGGAATAAAACCCGGTGGGGCTGAAGCGATTGAGGAAGACATCGCCTTCCTTCAAGGTGCCGAGTTTGCGTTTCCAGGCCGGGCCAATTGGACTTTCCTGAGTCAGTAGCGGGCGAGTGCCGAACTGAAAGGCGATCGGGCCGAGTTCGGAGTTGCCAATCCAGTGTTCCCATTCCTCCAGCCACCAGACGCCGCCGGCCATGATGATCGGGGTGTCATGCAGGCCGAATTCTCTCATCTGCTGGCGTAGGGCGAGCACTCGCGGATAGGGGGCCTCGGGCTTTACGGGGTCTTCTGAGTTAGACAATCCGTTATGACCGCCGGCGAGCCAGGGGTCTTCATAGACCACGCCGCCGAGCAGGTTTGCGGCCTTGTGATAGGCGCGCCGCCACAGTGCGTTGAAGGCGCGGGCGGAGGAGACAATCGGGTAGTAATGGACGTTGAATTTCACCGCGATGTCGGATAGCCGGTATGGCATGCCGGCGCCGCAGGTGATGCCGTGGATCAGGCCCTTCGCCTGTTCCAGCAGGCCGGTGACGACCCTTTCGGCACCGCCCATTTCCCACAGGATATTGGCGTGAACTCTTCCCCGTCCCGACGCCAGATCCCAGGCCCGCTTGGCCTGCGTCACGGCGCCCTGGATGGCATAGTCGATCAGTTCCTCGTGACGGTCGCGCCTTGTCTTGCCGTGGTAAAGCTGCGGGATCGGCTGCCCAGCGGCATCATAGCTGTCGGCATTAACGGCGCTGAACGTGCCCACACCGCCCGAGGCCGCCCAGTGGCCAGCGGAAACGCCGTTGGAGATGGCGACTCCCTTGCCGCCTTCGACCAGCGGCAGCACGTCCGTCCCACCCATCCGGATCGCGTTAATCGCCCTCATCCGTGTCCCATCCCTCAGCAGGCCGACGTCTTATACCTGGCCTGTGCTTATCCCAAAATTATCGGACAGGCCCGCGCGGCTTTCGCCAGGCAGGCCTGCGTCGTCAAACGACGTAGGGACGTTATTCGCCGGCGGCGGCGCTTTCGCCCCGGTCGCCGCGATCCCGGTCGCTGCGCCCTGGTTTGGCACCAACCTGGTCGGTGATGTCGGCACCGGTGTCCTGGTCCACTACGCGCATCGAAAGCTTGACCTTACCGCGATCGTCAAAGCCGATGACCTTAACTTTCACGGCGTCGCCCATGTTAACTACATCGGTCGTCTTCGCCACCCTGCCCTGTTGCAGCTCGCTGATATGCACGAGCCCATCCTTGGAGCCAAGGAAGTTCACAAAGGCGCCAAAATCAGCAGTCTTCACCACCTTGCCGGTATAGATCACGCCGATCTCCGGCTCCGCCACAATGCCGCGGATCCAGTCGATCGCCGCCTGCGCTTGGGCGACATCAGTGGCCGCAATCTTGATCGTGCCATCATCGTTGATGTCGATCTTGCAGTTGGTGGTCGCGGAAATCTCGCGAATCACCTTGCCGCCGGTTCCGATCACTTCACGGATTTTTTCCTTCGGCACGTTAATAACGGTAATGCGTGGCGCAGTCTGCGCGACCTCGCCGCGCGCGCCGGTCAGCGCCTTGGCCATCTCGCCCAAGATATGCAGCCGGCCATCACGCGCCTGATCGAGCGCGATCTTCATGATTTCCGGGGTAATGGAGGTGATCTTGATGTCCATCTGAAGCGAGGTAACGCCCGCTTCGGTGCCGGCCACCTTGAAATCCATATCTCCCAAATGATCCTCGTCGCCGAGGATGTCGGAGAGCACCGCGAAACCCTTATCTTCCTTGATCAGGCCCATGGCGATGCCGGCGACGGGCCGCAGCAGCGGCACACCGGCATCCATCAGCGCGAGCGACGTGCCGCACACCGTGGCCATGGAGGAAGATCCATTGGATTCGGTGATCTCGGAGACGATACGCATGGTGTAGGGGAATTTGTCTTTCTCCGGCAGCAGCGGATGCACCGCGCGCCAAGCCAACTTGCCGTGACCGACTTCCCGCCGCCCGGGGCTGCCCATCCGGCCTGTCTCGCCGACAGAGTAGGGAGGGAAATTGTAATGCAGCATGAAATGCTCCCGGTACTCGCCTTCGAGCGCGTCGATGATCTGCTCGTCCTGGCCGGTGCCCAGAGTGGCCACGCAGAGCGCCTGGGTTTCGCCGCGGGTGAACAGGGCGGACCCATGCGCGCGCGGCAGAACGCCCACTTCGGCGATGATTGGACGGACGGTGCGCGTGTCGCGGCCATCGATTCTTAAACCGGTGTCGAGAATGGCATTGCGGACGATGGCAGCTTCCAGATCCTTGAACAGGCCTTTGCTCTTGTCGGCATCGAGGCCCTCGGCGGCGAGCGCGGCGGCGGCCTCTTTCTTGGCGGCACCGATTTTTTCGTAGCGAACCTGTTTTTGGCTCTCCTTGTAGGCTTCGGTGATCGGGCCACGTGCCAGCGCATCGACGCGGGCGGCGAGGGCGATCTCTTCGGCGGATTTTTCGGTCAACGCCCACGGTTCCTTGGCCGCATGCTCCGCCAGTTCGATGATCGCCTGGATGACGGGCTGGAAGCTGGCATGGCCGAAATTCACCGCGCCGAGCATGATTTCTTCAGATAGTTCCTGCGCTTCGGATTCCACCATCAGCACGCCCTCGACGGTGCCGGCGACGACGAGTTCGAGTTTCGTCGTCTCCATCTGCGTCGCGGTCGGGTTTAGAATATACTGGCCATCCGCATAGCCCACGCGCGTGGCGGCGACGGGGCCGAAGAAGGGAATGCCCGAAAGCGTCAGCGCGGCGGAGCAGCCGACCAGGGCGACGATATCGGGATCGTTTTCCAGATCATGGCTGAGCACGGTGGCGACGACCTGGACCTCGTTGCGGAAGCCGTTCGGGAACAACGGGCGGATCGGCCGGTCAATCAGGCGGGAGACGAGCACTTCCTTTTCGGACGGACGGCCCTCACGCTTGAAAAAGCCGCCGGGGATCTTACCGGCGGCGAACGCCTTTTCCTGGTAGTTTACGGTCAGCGGAAAGAAATCTTGCCCCGGCTTGGTGGAGCGCGCACCCACCGCGGTGCAGAGCACTATGGTGTCGCCATAACTGACCAGCACGGCCCCATCGGCCTGCCGCGCGATCTTGCCGGTTTCGAGCACGAGCTTGCGTCCGCCCCAGTCCAGTTCTTTGCGGAAATAATTAAACATCTTTCGGTCACATCCTTCGAATGCACGGCCAAGGCGGTCCAGCATTCCAAACGATCCGCATTCGGATCACGGATGGGGGGCGTCGTCTCGGGTCACAGGGTGGGCTGCACATCGTCCGTGCAGCCGAAGCCTTGTGGCCGGAAACGCCGCCGCGATTCCCATACGCGTAACGAAGTTCGGGATCGGTGGTCTGTCGGTCCGACGCGGTCGCGGCGTCTGGGAGGATATCCCCCCACGATTGCCCCGCGCCCCCATGGCGCGAGGTATCTTTTCCATTCTCGCCATATGGGGCGAGGACGGCGGAATAAAACCTATCGGCGCAGGCTGAGGCGGCCGATCAAGGTTGTGTAACGCTTCTGGTCCTTGGCCTTCAGGTAATCCAGCAGGCGGCGGCGCCTTCCGACCAGCATCAACAGGCCGCGGCGCGAATGAAAATCCTTCGCATGCGTCTTCAGATGTTCGGTCAGGTAGGTGATGCGTTCGCTCAGCAGGGCCACCTGCACTTCCGGGCTACCGGTATCGGCCGGGCCGGTCGCGTATTCGCCGATCAGCGCCGTGCGGCGCTCCGCGGTCATCGACATCAATTATTCTCCATCGTTCGGGTTAAAACGACGCGCGGGGTGTTGGATCACAACATCCGTTCGGGCTTCAGCATGCCGGCTTTCAGACGGCACAGCCCGATCACGCGACTCCCCGCCATGGCTCGGACCGAACCCCCATCGGGATTGGCGTTGCCAGGAATACGCCCCATCAAGTCCACCAGGCTGATTGCCTGGCCATGATTGAGGGCGGTGGCCTCTGCCGCAGTCAGGGCCAGCGCCGGGATGTCGGCCAGCGCGGTCGCGACCGGAAGCAAGAGGTCCGGGGAAACCGGGACGGTATCGTCGGTCCGGACGATTTTGTCCAGCGGAATCGCCTGTGACTCCAGGAAGGGGCCGACCCGCAGCCGGCGCAGGGCTACCACATGGCCGAATGTGCCACAGGCTAGGGCGAGGTCGCGGGCGAGGGAGCGCATATAGACGCCCTTGCCGGACTGCACCTCGAAAATCGTCGTATCGACGTCGATGCGCGCGATCAGCTCGAAGCGGTCCACCCGGGCAGGGCGCGGTTCCATTACCTGGGCGCGGCCCTCCCGCGCCATGTCGTAGGCACGCTCGCCGGCGACCTTCACCGCCGAATAGGCGGGGGGCACCTGCATGATGTCGCCACGGAATTTTGCCAGCGCGGCGCAGATCTGATCGTCGCTGGGGCGGATGTCGGACGTCGCGGTGACCTGGCCATCGGCATCGTCGGTGTCGCGTGCCTCGCCGAAGCGGAGCGTGAAATAGTAAAGCTTCGTGCCATCCATGACATAAGGCACGGTCTTGGTGGCGGCGCCGAAAGCAATGGGCAGCAGCCCGGTGGCGAGCGGATCGAGCGTGCCGCCATGGCCGGCTTTCTGCGCTCCAAAGGCCCGGCGGACCCGGTTGACGACATCGGTACTGGTGATACCGGCTGGCTTGTCGATGATTAGCCAGCCATCAATCGGACGGCCATGAGGCTTGCGCCGGCGCATGGAATGTTCCCGAGTCTCCGTGAAGGGGGGCGTTCTGACACGCCACGACCGGCAGGGGAATGGGGCATCTGGATCGTACGACCCACATTGCGGCATTCGGAGGCCGATTGTAGCCTCACCGGCGATGGAACACGCGAAAATCTGAGGATAGGCCTCCGATGAGTAAGCATATTGTCGCCGCGGTTACCGATATTCCACCGGGGAGCCGCAAGCTGGTGACCGTGCGCGGCCGGCCGATCGTGGTGTTCAACATCAAGGGCGAGTTTTTCGGCCTATTCAACCGCTGCCCGCATCAGGGCGGGGAGTTGGTGAACGGAACCCTATGCGGGCTGGTACAGGCCAACGAACCGGGCGTCTACACCTACACCCGTGAAGGCGAGGTGCTGCGCTGCCCCTGGCATGGCTGGGAGTTCGACGTGCGCACGGGGCAATCCTGGTGCGAGCCGTCGAAAATTCAGACCCGCTCCTATCAGGTGGAAATCACTTCTGGTGAGACGCTGGTAAAAGGCCCCTATGTCGCGGAAACCGTGAGCGTGGCGGTGGAGCAAGATTACATTGTGGTGGATGTTTGATCCCATCTGCGGATCGCCACCACCGTCAGACAAATACCTTCACGACAAAGCCGAACGTGAGAAATACCACCAACAGACCGAACATCGCGATCAGCAGACCAGAAGCGTAGTAGCGGCCGTTCAGCGACAAACCGCCCCCGGCCATCAGCAGCGCGACGATATCAGTCTCCAAAAGTTGCATACGATCCATAATCGGTTCTCGTGATGCGCGAGAGTAGCCATGAAATGATTGATAAATTCTAAACAAAACAGGAAAATGGCGCTGGAAAAATAAAATCAAAAATGGATGGCCCTAAATTTTAAGGCCCCGTCAGGTCCACCAGCACGGCGCGCAATTCTGGAATACCGGCGCCCGTTTCACTGCTGGTGGCGAGAACATGATGCAGGGCCGCCGGGTGCTTGCGGGCCAGGGCTTCCTTGTCGGCCTGTTTGCGGGCTAGGGCGGTGGGTTTAAGTTGATCGGTCTTGGTCAGCACGAGCTGGAATAGGATCGCTGCGCGGTCAAACAGTTCCATCACCGCCTCATCGGACGGTTTGATCTCGATGCGAGCGTCGAGCAGCAGGAACACGCGTTTCAGGCTGGGGCGGCCGCGCAGATAGGCAAACATCAGGCCCTGCCAGTCTTCCTTCACCGATTTCGCCGCCTGGGCATAGCCGTAGCCTGGCATGTCCACCAGGGCGAGGCGGTCGGCGAGGTTGAAGAAGTTTAGCTGCTTAGTGCGCCCGGGAGTGGAGGAGACGCGTGCTAGCGCGTTGCGCCCGGTAAGCGCGTTCAGCAGCGACGATTTACCCACGTTGGAGCGGCCGGCGAAGGCCACTTCCGGCAGGCCTATCGGGGGGAGTTGATCCAGCCGCTGCGCGCCGTGGTAAAAACTGCAGACGCCGGTGAAAAGCAGCCGCCCGGCCTCGATCGCTGCCGCATCGATTTCTTCCGCTGTCGTGATGGCCACGCGGGGCTCTCCAGCCGCCTGGTCAGGTCTTGGCTAGGTTGGGCTTCGGTAGCGATGTCTGTTTCATGATCATCCATTGTTGCGCGATGGAAAGCAGGTTGTTCCAGGTCCAGTAGATCACCAGCCCGGCCGGAAAGCCCGCCAGCATAAAGGTGAAGCCGATCGGCATAAGCTGAAACAGTTTCGCCTGCACCGGATCGGGCGGCGGTGGGTTCAGCTGCATTTGCAGCCACATCGTCACGCCCATCAGCAGCGGCCAGATGCCGACATGCAGGAACGAGACATAGGCCGCCACGTCGATCGGGATCAGGCCGAACAGGTTGAAGATATTGGTTGGATCGACAGCCGATAAATCCTTGATCCAGCCATAGAATGGCGCCTGGCGCATTTCGATAGTGACAAAAATCACCTTGTAGAGAGAGAAGAAGACTGGGATCTGCACAATGATCGGCAGGCAGCCCGAGGCAGGATTTACTTTCTCCTCCCGGTACAGAGTCATGATTTCCTTTTGCATGCGCTGCGGGTCTTCTTTGTATTTCTCGCGTAGCTCCGTCATTTTCGGCGCCAGCAATTTCATCCGGCTCATGGAACGGTACGAATAATTGGCGAGCGGGAAGAAAACGAGCTTGGCGAAAACCGTGAACACCAAGATTGCCAGGCCGAAATTCCCGAGATGGTGGTTCAGCCAGTCGATGGCGGCAAAGATCGGACGGGTGATGAACCAGAACCAACCCCAGTCCACCGCATAGTCAAACATCGGAATACTGAGCTGCTGTTCATAGTTTTGCAGCAACCCCACCACTTTCGCGCCGGCAAAAACATGCGTGGGCAGGGCGGCGCGCGTGCCGGGGGCGATAGTCTGGGCCTCGGCGGTGCGAAAATCGACCTGATAGTTATCAGCAGCGGGGCCGGGCCCGGTGCCAGGCACGTGGCGGAAGGTCATGGTGGTAGGCACGCTCGCATTGGTGATCAGGGCAGTCAGCCAGTATTTGTCGGTCAGGCCCGCCCAGCCGCCGGTGGTCGTAGCGTCGAAGGCAATGTTTGCGGCCGGCTTGCCCTCCTTGCGTAGGCGCGCGTCGCGTTTTTCCGCGTCGGTCTTGGCCGTATCATAGTCCATTTCCTGCAGCTTCCCGTTCAGGACGCCGAACAGGCCCTCGAACAACACATAGTAACCTTCCAGCACTGGCTTGTAGTCGCGCCGGATACGGCCCCAGGGGTAGAGCTGGACAGCGGCGCCGGTATTGTTACGCACGCGCTGTTCGACGGCGAACATGTATTTGTCGTCAATGCCGATCTCGATCTCGAAGATCATATCGGCGCCGTTGTCCCAGGAGAGCGTAACCGACTTACCCTGGCCGAGCGTCGGTGCGGAGGCGGTCCAGACGGTATCGTTATCGGGCAGTTTCGCCGTGGTGCCGGCGGCGGCACTCCAGCCATATTGCACGTAATAGGGGCGCGGATCGGAGCGTGGTTCGAGCAGACGCACGCGCGGGGAGCCGCGATCGAGCGTCTCATGATAGTCGGACAGCACGAGATCATCGATGCGCGCGCCGAGCAGACTGATGGAGCCGGCGACGCGCGGCGCCTCAATCTTCACGCGCGGCACCTCGCGCGGCACGCCGGCGGACGCGGTGGCCGGAGCAGCACCGGTTCCGGCCGGCTGGGCAGCTTGCTGTCCGGCTTGCTGAGCTCCCTCCTGAGTTCCCTGGCGCTGCGCCGTCGATGGCGGCTTCGGCATCAGGTACTGAAAGCCCATGAGGATCGCCAACGAGATGGCGATCGCGAGAAACAGTCGCTTTTGGTCCATTATGATCCGGTCCGGTCGTCTGGGGAAGGCGTTGGCCCCGGTAGTATGGGCCTGGGTGGCACGAGATCCAGCCCGCCAGGGTGCCACGGATTGCAGCGCAGGATGCGCTTGCCGGCAAGCCATGCGCCATGGCCGCCGCCATGGGTCTGAAAAGCCTCGATCGCATAGTCGCTGCAACTGGGATGGAAACGGCAATTGGCGCCGATCAAGGGGCGCAGGGTCCATTGATAGGTGCGCACGACGCCGATGCCGAGAGCAGTACCCAGATTCATGCGACCCCCGTTTTTGCCAAAGCGCGGCGAAAATCGTCTTGCAAGGCGAGGAAATTGCGCTTGCACGTGCCGTCACGGCCGATCAGCACAAGGTCGACGCCGACCACCGGATGCGCTGCCAGCCACAGCCGGGCAGCTTCCTTCAGGCGACGGCGTGTGCGGTTGCGGATCACCGCGTTGCCGACTTTCTTTGTCACGGTAAAGCCGATGCGTGCCGCGCCATCGTCTGGGCGCGGCAAGGCTTGCAGGACGAGGCCCGGCATCGGGGCCTTGCGGCCTGTGGCGGCGACGAGGCGAAAAGCTGGCCGACGCTTGAGCCGCTCTGGTGGCAGGCTCATGATACGGCAACCATGCGCTTGGTCGCCTGCCTAGCGCTAAGCCGAGAGGCGCTTGCGGCCCTTGGCGCGGCGATTGGCCAGCACCTTGCGCCCGCCCACGGTCTCCATGCGAGACCGAAAACCATGCCGGCGCTTGCGGACAAGCTTGGAGGGTTGATAGGTACGCTTCACGACACTCTCCGGGATAGCAGTAACGTCCGCGAACGGACGGGCAGGGCGGGTTGGCCCTGGCGCAAGCGGCGGCTTATAGGGGGCGGGTTCTGCCGCGTCAATTATAGCGGTGGATGGGGACGGCGGATGGCGGGATGCGCGCCACCGGCGAGGGGAAAGACAGCATGGCCGAGACAACCAAACATGAAGCGTGGGATCCGATGCAATACCTGCGGTTCGGCGATGAGCGATTGCGGCCGGCGCTGGATATGCTGGGTCGCGTGCCGCTGGCCGCGCCGGCGCGCATCGTCGATCTGGGCTGCGGGCCAGGTAATGTCACTGCCATCCTGAAGCAGCGTTTTCCGGCGGCGGCGGTCACCGGCCTTGATGGCTCTGCGGCGATGCTGGCCAAGGCACGAGTGGTGGCGCCGGACTGCGACTTCGTGCAGGGCGATTTCTTCACCTGGGTGCCGGAGGAGAAACCCGACCTGATCTATTCCAACGCCGCGCTGCACTGGGTGGGTGAGCACGCAGTTCTGTTTTCGCGTCTGCTGTCGCTGCTGCCACCAGGTGGCGTGCTGGCCGTGCAAATGCCGGCCATGCACAAAGAGCCGCTACGCACCTTGCCCCTCACGGTGATGACCAGCGAGCCGTGGGCGGAGCATCTGCGCGGCGTGACCTCGGCCCGTAATATCCTGGAACCGGGGGAATACTGGGACATGGTGCGTCCCCGCGTCTCCGCGCTAGATCTGTGGGAAACGACTTACATGCACGCGCTGACTGGTGAAAATGCGGTCGGCGAATGGGCGACGGGAAGCTCGCTGCGCCCGTTCCTGGATGCGCTGCCCATCGAATTGCGCGCGCCGTTCCGCGCCGCCTATGACGCCGAAGCAAACAAAATCTACCCACGCCGCGCCGACGGCATCACCCTGCTGCCATTCCGCCGCCTGTTCATCGTGGCCCGCGTGTAGGTTAATACGAGTCTCGTATTAACTTTCCTCGCGGCCGTCGGAGAATTCGACGTCGCGGTGGACGTAGGCGGACATGAGGATGCCGAAGCCGATCATGATGGTAAACATGGCTGAGCCGCCGTGGGATATGAGTGGCAGGGGCAGGCCGCCGACGGGGATGGCGCCCATGACCATGGCGATATTGACGAAGACATAGAGCGAAAAATTAACCGAGATACCAAGTGCGACTAGCCTGCCGTATTGATGGCGGCAGCGCAGGGCCATGACCATGCCACCGAGGATGATGGCGCCGAGCAGGGTGAGCAGGAAGATACCACCCATGAAGCCGAATTCCTCGCCCAGCATGGTGAAGATGAAATCGGTTTGCTTTTCCGGCAGGAAGTTTAGGTGGCCTTGCGTGCCTTGCAGGAAACCCTTGCCCCACAAGCCGCCGCTGCCGAGCGCGATCTTCGACTGGATGATGTGATAGCCGCTGCCCAACGGATCGGATTCGGGGTTAAGGAAGGTGTCGATGCGGGCGCGTTGGTATCCGTGCATATGTTCGTAGGCATATTGCAAGACTATCGGGATCGGCGTGATGACAATCAGAAATTTCCACCAGCGCACGCCGACAGCGAAGAACATCGCGCCGCCGACCAAAGCGGTGACGAGCGCGGTGCCGAGATTGGGTTGCTTGAGAATCAACCAGACGGGGACCAGGACCGCAGCGAGGGGCACAATGAGAAACAACGGATTGCCGATGCGTTCCCAGGAGGCACGGCGGAACCAGTGCGCCAGGGCCAGCACCAGGGCGATCTTCGCCAGCTCAGACGGCTGTAGCTGAAAGCCACCAAGTTCAATCCAACGCTGCGCGCCCTTGCCGGCATGGCCGAAGCGCAGCACAGCCACCAGAAACCCGATCGCTATCGCGTAGAACACCCAGGAGAAGCGGGCGATGACGCGGATATCGATCACCGCGATAGCGAGCATCAGAATCAGGGCGAAGCCGAAGCGCAAGCCGTGACGTTCGGCGTAGGGCTCTGCCGAGCCGCCCGCCGCCGAGTAGAGCGCTACGTAGCCGATGCCGGCGAGGGCGCAGAGCAGCAGAACAAAAATCCAGTTGATCGACCAGAGCTTGCTGATCAACCCGAAGGAAGCTTCGCCATAGAGGCGGCGCTCGCTCATCCGCGTTGCCTCGCGATATTCATGACGCACGTTGCTCCGAGACACGCTGCGGCGTGGTGTTCGGCCAGGCGGGATCGCGCGCCAGGGTTTCGGCCATGATATCGCGCGCGATCGGGCCGGCCGTAACGGAGCCGGCATTGCCGTGTTCCACCACCACGGCGAGAGCGTAGCGTGGCTGGTCGTAGGGCGCGAAGGCGACGAATAAGGCGTGCGGGCGGTGTTCCCAGGGTAAGCTTTCGCTGTCGAAGCCGCGTTCGCGCTGCTCACGCGTGACGCGGCGCACCTGGGCAGAGCCGGTCTTGCCGGCCATCAGGGTGCGGGCATCCGGCAGCTTGGCGCCGACGCCGGTTCCGCCGGCTTCATGCACCACCGCCAGCATGCCCTCGCGCACTAGTTTCAGGTCGCGCTCCACTAGGCCGAGCGGCGGATAATCCTCCGCCCGTGCGCCTGGCTGCGCCACGCCGCCGACGGCACGGATGACGTGGGGCACCACCGCGCGCCCGCTGGCCACGCGCGCGGTGTAGGTGGCGAGTTGCAGCGGCGTGACCTGCATATAGCCCTGGCCAATGCCGGAGATGATGGCGTCGCCAATATTCCACACCCGTCCGCGCTCCATGCTCCAGGCGCGGGTCGGGATCAGGCCGCGGCGCGTGCCAGGCAGGTCGATGCCGGTATCGACGCCGAGGCCAAGGCGATTGGACATCGCGGCGATCCGGTCGATCCCGGTGCGGCGCGCGACCTCGTAGAAGTAAACGTCGCAGCTAAATTTCAGGGCACTGCGCATATCCATGGCGCCATGGCCGTGTTTGGCGTGGCAATGGAAGCGCGTGTCGCCGAAATCCAAATAACCGGAGCAATGGAACCGTTCGGCCGGGGTGACGACCTTAGCTTCCAGACCGGCCAGGGCGGTCGCCATTTTGAAGGTGGAGCCAGGGGCGTAGAGGCCGGCGGCAGCCTTGTTGATCAAGGGCGCGCGGCGATTGTTGGTCCATTCCTCCCATTGCGCTTGGGAAACGCCGGAATTGAACAAGGCCGGATCGAAGGAGGGATTTGTGGCCATCGCCATCACTTCGCCGTTGCGGCAATCGAGCACAACGGCGCTGGCGCTTTCATCGCCCAGGCGCTTCAGGACGGCTGTCTGCAGGCCGGCATCCAGGGTGAGCGTGACATCCCGACCCTGCTGGCCCTCGCGGCGATCAAGCTCGCGGATGACGCGGCCGACGGCGTTGACTTCCAGTTGCACGGCACCGGCGCGCCCGCGAAGATCCTCGTCGCGCGCGCGTTCGATGCCAGCGCGGCCGATGCGGATGCCGGGCAGGGAGAACATCGCGTCCTCCCGGACATCGCTGTCATTGGGGGGCGCGACATAGCCGGCGATATGCGCCAGCTGCTCGCCGAGGGGATAGACGCGCGTGGTGCCGACATCGACCAAGATGCCGGGCAGATCGGGGGCGTTGACCTCAATCTTCGCCATATCCTCCCAGCTCAGGAATTCGCGCAGCATGATGGGCACGAAGCGGCGATGGCGAAGTACCTCGCGCTCGATGCGCGCGCGCTCATGCTCGGGTACGGCGACGATGCGGGCGAAATTATCCAGGGTAGTGGTGGGGTTGGCGGTCTGTTCGGCCACCAGCAGGGCGCGCCAGCTCAGCCGGTTGCCGGCGATGACGGTGCCGGCGCGATCAAGGATGCGCCCACGCGGGGGTGCCATCAGGCGGGCGCTGATGCGGTTCTCCTCTGCCATGGTGGCGTAGCGGGCACTCTCATTGACCTGTACCTGATAAAGTCTGGCCGCGAGCAGGCCGAGGATGGAGGCCTGCCCGCCCATCAGCAGCAAGGCGCGGCGGGTGAAGACGGCGGCTCGTTTGTTCTCGCGGGCCATCAGGCGCGTCCGGGGTCGGCGATAGTGGTGTGCGCGCGGGCGAACAGGGTGACGATGGCGGGGTAGATGGCGGTGGCGAGCACGGCCTGGAACACCGCCGGCGCGAAGGGCAGAAGGCGCAAGGTGAGCAGGGAGCTAAGCGCCCAGGCTAGGATGGAGGTGCCGGTGGCGATCAGCAGGAAGGTCAGCCAGACGAACAGAAAGCCGTGGCGGGTAAGAACGCGGCGGCCCTGCACCGTCAGGCCATGCAGGCCCAGCAGACTAAGCACGCCCACGCCCAGCGGCAGGTAGCCGAGCAGATCGAGCAGCAGCCCGATGGCAAAGACCATCGGTGGGGTCATCGAGGCGGGGCGGAACAGGGACCAGAAGAACACGCTGGTCAGGGTTAGCGCGGGGAGTAGCGCGCTCTGTTCCGGCAAGCCCAGCGGCATGCAGAGCAGCAACATCAGCAGGATGGTGACCACAGCGGGAAAGGCGCGGCGCGCCAGCGCATCCAGTCGCCGCCAGATGCTGGAGCGCAGGCGGATCCCGGGGGTGCGGTCATCCATCGAGGTGCCAGGCTCCTACCGCCGCCGGTCCTGGGCCGACGGGTGCTGGGTGACGCCCAGCGGGTCGGCCAGTCCGCGCAGGCCGTAATCGAAGATGCGGACGATTTCCATCCGGTCCAGCCTTGCTTCCGGCTCCACTTCGGCGAGGTTGCCGGCGGTGTAGCGGACGGTGCCGACGGGCAGATTGGTGGGGAAGGCGCCGGCTTCCGCGCTGGTGACGACCCGCTCGCCTTCCTCCGGCAGGGTGCCTTCCGGCCAGTATATCAGGCGCGGACGGGCAGTGTTGGCGCCCACCAGCATGGCACGGGCACGGGAATTTTCCAGGATCACTGGGATGCGGCTGTTCAGATCAGTGATCAGCAGCACGCGGGCGGTGCGCGCACCGACTTCCGTGACGCGCCCGACGACGCCGCGTTCATCCAGCGCGATCTGGCCCTTGGTGATCGGGTGGTTCGGCCCGGCCGCCAGCAGCGCGGCGCGGGCATAGACGCCGCCGGCATCGGCGACGACGCGGGCGGTGACGAAGGTGGGGGCGGGATCGGGCATCCAATTCAGATTGGCGCGCAGACGCTGGTTTTCCGCATCCAGGCCCAGCGCCACCGCGTGCCAGCCACGCAGGCGTTCAGTTTCTTCTCGCAGCCGCGCATTCTCGCCGCGCAGAGACAACAGGCCCTGCCATTCGCCGAACGTGGCGCGGGTGAGGCTGGCGGGCTTTGCCATCAGCGCATAGAGCGGGGCCAGCGCATCGGCGAGCGCCATGCGCGCGCGCTCCGCCAGTAGCGCATCGGCCTTGCCGAGCAGCATCAGGCCAAAGGCAAGCGCGATTAGCACCGGCAGGGTCAGGCGCCCCAGTGCCTGGCGCGCCTGAATGGATAGGCGGATCACCCCATCCTCTCCTCTGTTCCACGGCCCCGGGCGGGAGCGACGTATTTTTTCAGTACATCGTGCTTAGGACATTACGCAGGCGCTTATATTCTTCCAAGGCGCGCCCGGTACCGAGGGCGACACATTGCAGCGGGTTTTCCGCGATCAGCACAGGCAGACCGGTAGCTTCGCCCAGCACCTGGTCCAAACGATACACCAAAGCGCCGCCGCCTGTGAGCATAATCCCTTTGTCGACGATATCGGCGGAAAGCTCGGGCGGGGTGTTTTCTAGCGCCACTTTCACCGCTTCCACGATCTGGCCCACCGGCTCGGCCAGGGCTTCGGCCATTTGGCGCTGGCTGACGATAACCTCCCGCGGAACGCCGTTCAGCAGGTCGCGGCCCCTGACCTCGCGCTGTGGGCCTTCGCTGCCTTCCTCGGGGAGGGCGGCGGAACCGATTTCTATCTTGATGCGCTCAGCGGAAGTTTCGCCGATCAGCAAGTTATGGGCGCGGCGAATGTAGTGGATGATCGCCTCGTCCATTTTGTCGCCGCCGACGCGCACGGAACGGGCATAGACGATGCCGCCGAGCGAGATGACGGCAACCTCCGTGGTGCCGCCGCCGATATCAACAATCATCGAACCCGAGGGTTCGGTGACCGGCATACCGGCCCCGATGGCGGCGGCCATCGGTTCCTCAATAAGGAAAACCTTGCGTGCACCGGCACTTTCAGCACTTTCCTGGATGGCGCGGCGTTCCACGGCGGTGGAGCCGGAGGGCACGCAGACGATGATCATGGGCGAGGCAAAGCCGCGCCGGTTATGCACCTTGCGGATGAAATGCTTGATCATTTCCTCCGCCACTTCGAAATCGGCGATGACGCCGTCCCGCAGCGGGCGGATGGCCTGGATATTACCCGGCGTGCGGCCGAGCATGAGCTTGGCTTCCTCTCCCACCGCCAGGACTTGCTTGCGCCCGCGCACCTCCGCGATCGCCACCACCGAGGGTTCGGCGAGCACGATGCCGCGGCCCTTCACATAAACGAGGGTGTTCGCGGTGCCGAGATCGATCGCCATGTCGGCTGACATGAAGCCAAGCAGCCGTCCAAACATTCCAAGACCTTCTAGCGAGGCAGCATTTTGCGGCTGCGGCGGGGGGGGGGGTAACGCGAGATTCCGGGGGGGGACTTACCCAAGACAGTTCTTATTCACAAGATGGGGGCACAAGGTGGCGAGGGTATGAGCCCCTGGGGTTGGCTATACATTATAGAGGTAAACCATATGTCATTCCAGTCTGATGGGTAGAATTCTCGCGATGGAAGTGAAAATCACCCGCAAATCGCGGCGTGCCGGGCTGGGTCTGCTGGCCCTGGTTGCCCTAACTTTGGCCGCCCTGCCTTCGTCCGAGTGCGGCATTAACGTGGTGGACCTTACCGTTTTTGGCGGGTTGATCGGGGCAGGCGGCGGAGCGGCGATTGGCGCCACGATGGGCTGTGCTGCGGCCAAAGCCATGGTGGGCGGCGTCGCCGGGGCGGTGACTGGGGCAGCGACGACTGGAAACAGCCTCAACTTTGGCAAGCCGATCTGGCGTTAGGCCGATTTGGCTGCCAGCAGGCGAGGCTTAGGAAAATCCGATCAAACCCGTCCTGCCAGCAAAACAACGGCACGATCGCCCTTTGATCAAAATTTCCCTAATAGGGTCTTGATCAGATTTTCGACCTTAGATTTTTTTGCGCCAAAATCTAATCAGCAAACTCTTCTAAAAATTCACTCCAGTCGTTCCTCGCTAAAAGAAGAACTTGTATACGGACAAAAATGCAGTGCTGTCTTTTGATTTTACGTGGTGTCGTGTATCTGCTGCCGACTGAAATCTTATAAAGTCAGTCATCATTCAATATAAAGGATAGAGACTTCTGTACAGAGAAGACTATCGCTTGATAACGGGATAATAAGTGTAATGAGAATTTTCTGGATCATTCCATATTTCGTCAGCGTTTGATGCTGGCTAAGGCGGATTTGAGCGCGGCAGAAATCCGCCCGGCCAGTGCGTCTGGCCAGGGGGATTGCTTTGCTGCGCTAGAAATACCCCCAATTAGTTTTGTCGGGGGACACTTGGCATTTGATTTAGTTCAGGCCATAGAAGGCCTTCGCACCGCCAGCCATGACTTGTTGCACGGTGTTTTCCGACAAGCCTTTTAGTTTTTCGCGCACCATCGCCGGGGCGCCGGGGAAGAAACCATCCGGGTGCGGGTAGTCGGTGGCCCAGAGGATTTTGTTCGCGCCGATATAGTCGGCGAGGACGCGTAAACTGCCTTCCACGGGTTCGAAGGAAATCCAGCAATTGGATTGAAAGATTTCGCTCGGGCGGCGAGACAGGCCAGAGTCGTTGAAGCCGACATCGTCGAAATGGCGGTCCATGCGTTCCAGCCAGGGCACGATCCAGCCGCCACCGGATTCCAAAAAACCGACGCGCAGTTTCGGATGCTTGTCGATCACGCCGCCCCAGATCATGCCGAGGCAGGCCAGCATCATTTCCATCGTGTGCGTCACGATGTGGCGGGCGCCCCGGGTTTCGAACCGGTCCAGCCCGACCTGTGGCATGCCGGACGAGCCGCCTTCATGGAAGCCCACCGCCATGTCGTAATTTTCCACCGCGGTCCAGAACGGGTCGTAATCGGGGTGGTGGATCATCTTGTTGTTATAGGGATTGGGGCGAACAAAAATGCCGGTCATGCCGAGCTGCTCGCGGGCGTAGCGCATTTCCTCTATGGCGTGCGGCACCGATTGCAGCGGCACCATGGCGATGCCGAACAGGCGATCGGGATAGGGCTTGCAGTAATCGGCGAGCCAGCGGTTATAGGCGCGACAGACATTGGAGGAGACGTCGATATCCTCGATCCCGCCGGCGAACAGGCCGATGGAGGGATACAAGTACGCGGCGTCGATGCCGTCCAGGTCCATGTCGGGGATGCGAGCATGGGGGTCGAACCCGCCCTTGCGGCCGTCCTTGTATTCGCTAGTGTTGTCCACCACGACGGTACCGTCGCGTGCGCCGACGGCACCGAGATTGGCAAGGCCGAGCGAACTGCCAAGCTGCTTACCAGCGACAACGAGGCGTTCGATGCCGTGGTTGTCCTTCACCGCCCGTGGTGCCTGTTCGCGGTATTTTGGGTCCATGTATTGGTGCCAGAGTTCCAGAGGCTCCAGGATATGGCCGTCGGCGTCGATACAGTTGTATTCGCGGGTCATGCTTGGTTTCCTTCCCCAGGGTTAGGTGGTGGAAGCGTATGCGCGGCTGGCTGGTTGGTCTCTACATGGCGTTCTCGTCGCCGCGAAACTTCCGTGGACGTGCAGCAAGGCTTGGTCGTCGCGCCGATGAGGCTGGCATATTGCCAGAGGGGAGACAAGAGATGGTAGGTCGTACCGCCGTTTGGTCGGCACCGGCCCGCCGCCATGTATCAGCGTTTTTGTAGCACCTCTGGATTCGAAACCCGAATCGGCTTGCCGTCGAGAAAAGCAAGCGCGTTTTCCACATGCTCAGGGTAGAAATTTTCCCACACTTCCTGCACGCAATAGCCGAGATGCGGCGTTAGAATTGCGTTCGGCAGGCAGCGCAGTTCGTGATCGGCGGGCAGCGGTTCCTTGTCGAACACGTCCAGCCCGACCGTGATCTTGCCGGCCCGCAGCGCCACCAGCATCGCCGCCTCGTCCACAATCGGTCCGCGGGAGGTATTCACCAGGATGGCGCCAGGCTTCATGCGCGCGATATCGGCGGCGGCGATCATGCCGCGCGAGCGGTCAGAGAGCACGTAATGGATGGAAATCACATCTGATGTGGCCATCAAGGTGTCCTTGTCCACCTTGGCGGCGCCGGCGGCCCGGGCGGCTTCGTCGGTGATGTTCTGACTCCAGGCCTGCACTTTCATGCCCAGCGCGATGCCGTAACGCGCCATCAATGATCCAATCTTACCGACGCCGACCAGGCCCAGGGTTTTGCCGGTACAAGCGAAGCCGACCGGCACGCCCATCTGGAATTTTCCGGCGCGCATATTGGCGTGCGCCTGATCAAGACCGCGCATCGCATTAAGCATCAGCGCCAGCGCGATTTCTGCGGTGGCCGGCGTGCCGGGCCCGGAGGAAGTGCTGGTAACGACGATGCCCATTTCTACGCAGGCCGCCATATCCAGCGAGAGCGTGCGCGCCGAGGTGGTACCGATCATCTTCACGCCCTTCAGCTGGCGCACCAGATTGGCGTTGAATTGCGTGCGTTCACGCATCGCCAGCACGATGTCAGTGCCGACCAGTTTCGCCACCGCGTCGTCGTCGCTGGCGAAAGCGTCCGGGAAGAACACCAGCTCACCGCGCGCGCGCAGTTTGTCCCAGTCGGCGTTGGCCTGCGCCACGCCCTGCCAGTCATCAAGTACCGCGATCTTCATGGTGACCCCCCCGGTTTGCAGCGAGCAGGGTGGATCAGCGTGGGCGGTCGGGCAAGTGAGTTGACGACGCAGGCGGGACCGGCCACTCTGTCACCATGAATCCCGACATCGCATTGAAGGTGTTCTGGCAGCCTGGCTGAACGAGTTGTCTGAAACTCAAGGAGTTTCTCGCGGTCCGTGCGATCGTGTTCGATTCGATTAACGTGCTGGAAGACCCTGACGGAATGGCGGAGCTACGCCGGTTGGGTGCGCGTTCCGTGCCTGTACTGTCGCGCGGTAACGACTACACATTTGCACAGAATATTGCCGCGGTGGTCACGTTCCTTGACCTACAGGAAACGACCGGGCCGTTGCTGTCAGCGCCAGAGCTGATCGCCCGTCTCGACTTCTTCATCGCCACCGCACAACGCCTGATCGCGCAGATGCCGGACGATAAGCTGGTGGTGGACGTGCCAAACCGGCCGCGCAGCTACCGCATGCTCGGCCATCATATTTTCCGCATTCCCGAAGTGTTTCTCGATGTCGCGCAGGGCGCGACCCTAGAGTATGAAAGCCTGGTCGGGCCACCGCCGAGCAGCATGATACGCAGCGCCGATATTTCCGCTTATGGCGAGCAGATTGGTATGCGCCTCGCCGCCTGGTGGGATAGGCAACTTGATAAATCCGGAAAGGAAACGGTAAGCACCTATTACGGCCCGCAGACCCTGCATGAAGTGCTGGAACGCACCACTTGGCATTGCGGCCAGCATGTCCGCCAATGGGTAATGCTGCTGGATATGCAGGGTGTCACGCCCGATCGCCCGCCCGGGGACGAAAATTTCGCCAAACTGCCGATGCCATCTAATGTCTGGGATGGCTGATCCCCTCGGTCATCCGGCACTTCGCAGGAGAGCGCCATGCAAGTCGCCGTCATCGGTGCCGGCCTGATCGGCCGCGCCTGGTCCATCGTTTTTTCCCGCGCAGGCTTTGATGTCGCGCTATGGGATCCGGTGGATACGGCCATCCCGGCCGCGCTCGATTTCATCGCCGCCCGACTGCCGGAATTGTTCGAGGCCGGCCTAACGAAGGAATCGCCAGAGAAAATTCTGCCGCGCATCAGGCCCGCCGCCACCCTGGAAGCCGCCCTCGCCGATGCCGAATATGTGCAGGAAAACGGCCCCGAGCGCGTGGATGCAAAGCAAGAGTTATTCACCCGCCTGGACCGGGCCGCCCGCCCCGAAACCATTCTCGCCAGCTCCACCTCCGGTATCCCAGCCAGCGCCTTTACCGAACATCTGCCCGGACGCGCGCGCTGCCTCGTCGCCCATCCCGTCAACCCGCCCTATCTTATTCCGCTGGTCGAACTCTGCCCCGCCCCCTGGACCTCGCCGGAGGCCGTCACGCGCACGCGAGACATCATGACCCGAGCAGGACAAGTGCCCGCCACTATTAACTTTGAGATGGATGGCTTTGCCCTGAACCGCCTGCAAGGCGCACTACTGGCGGAGGCATTCCGTATGATCGATGACGGCGCCATCTCGCCAAAAGACCTCGATGCGCTCGTCAAACACGGCCTCGGCCTGCGCTGGAGTTTCATGGGCCCGCTGGAGACCATCGACCTCAACGCCCCCGGCGGCCTCGCCGATTATTGCGATCGTTACGGCCCACTCTATGTCAAGATGCAACACCAGATGACACCACGGGAATGGGCTCCTTCCCTTGTCGCCAAACTGCAAGCCGCCCAGCGCGCCGCGCTACCGATAGACAAACAAGGCGAACGCCAGGCCTGGCGCGACCGGCGACTAATGGCGTTACTGGCGCACAAGGCCTTGCAGCCGGATGGATAACCCGCGGTGGGCGCGTCTACGCCCCTCCGTCGCCCGGCCATTCTCGCATTGATAATACCGCAGCTTGATCTCAATGCCGCGATCGTCCGATAAGCGATCATGTTCCTGCCCCTGCTGACCCGGCTCGTCCCCTGGCTGCCCGACCCGCTGCGCCGGCGGGCGAGCCCGGCCCGTATCGCCGTGCTGGCGCAATTCGGCACGTTCGGCTGCGTCGGCCTGGTTGGCTTCGTGTTCGACACTGCCACCGTCTATGCGACGCGCGACCGGCTGGGCCTCTATGGCGCCGGTACGATGGCCTATCTAGTGGCCGCTACGGTGACGTGGGTGCTGAACCGGATCTGGACCTTCCGCGGCCCGCATAGCGGCCCGATGCATCGCCAATGGGGTATCTTCCTCGCCACCAACGCGCTCGGCTTCCTACTCAATCGCGGCACCTATGCGCTTCTGATCACCCTTATTCCGGTCTGCGCCACGCACCCAGTCTTAGCCATCGCCGCTGGCTGCCTGGCCGGCATGTTTTTGAATTTCCATTTCAATCGCAAAATTGTCTTCCGCGAAAGCCCCAATAATTGAGATATTAGGATGAAATTAAATCTATAATTTATGAAAATGAATCGAATTCCACTTCTTCTAAGGCGATATTTGTGGCGCCCTCCTCGGGAAAGAGATTTGCGACAGGCCTTTTGGCGATTTAAACGGCGTTCTTGACGTCCATGGCGTATTATCTCCCAGCACGGGATTGGAAGCTGATCACAGCATATTGCAAAAACTAATCTCCTCGTAATGCGAAGGCAGCCTTGGCGGCGGGTCGGGCTTTACACGCATCGTAGAAGGTACGGACAGCCGGGAATTTATCCACGATCTCCGGCGCGAAACGAAGAAAATAAAGACAAGAAGTAACATTCAGATCGGCGACGGTGAAACGGTTTCCGACGAGATGACCTCCGCTTTTCGCCAGCGTGCCGTTCAGCACCGCGAGCGCGCCCTCCACCGTGGTCTGGCTGCGTACGAGGATATTGGCGTCGCGCTGGTCTTCGGGTAGGGTCTTACCGTGGGCCATTACGGCCTGCGCGTGCGGTTCCAGTTCCCACACGGCCCACAAGGTCCATTGCAGCACCTGCCCTTCCTCGGAAATATTCACCGGCGCGAGCGGGCCACCATGCTTGCGGGCGAGATAAAGATTGATAGCGAACGATTCCCACAGGATCAGCCCGTCATCGTTGATCACCGGCACATGGCCGTTCGGATTGATTTTCAGATGCTCTGGTGTACGGCTGCCCTCGGGGCCGGGCTTCACCTCGATATTTTCATAGGGAATTCCAAGTTCTTTTGCCATCCAGAGCGTACGGACGGTGCGGGAATAGGGGCTGCCGATCAAGGTCAGGGTCATAGGTTCGTTCCTTATTTATTCGCCGCGAAGCGCCCAGGCGGCTTTCGCCGCCGGACGGGCGAGGGAGGTTTGGTACCAGGCGCGAATACTGGAAAACGGTTCCAGCGCCTGTGGCGTACCACGCAGTAAAAAAACTAGGCCGACGAGGTTCAGGTCGGCGACGGTAAAGCGGTTGCCGACGAGATGGCCACCGCCCTTAGCGAGCGCGGCTTCTAACACCCGCAAGGGGGCTTTTACGGCTTCCAGGGCTTGCGCAAGAATTCTTGAGTCACGCTGCTCGGGCGGATACATGACGGAATGATAGAGCGTGTTGGTGGCGTCACGTTCCAATTCGCATTCCGCCCAGAGCGTCCATTGCAGTATTTCTCCCTCTTCGTTCAGATTGGCCGGGGCGAGGGGGCCGCCATGCTTGCGCGCCAGATAAAGATTGATGGCGAGTGATTCCCACAGCACCAGCCCGTCATCGTCGATAACTGGGATGTGGCCATTCGGGTTGATGGCCAGATGTGCTCGTGTGCGGCTGCCGGTGGGGCCAGTCGGAGTATCGACATGCTCGTATCCCAGGCCGAGTTCGTTCGCCATCCAGAGTGTGCGCACGGTGCGCGAACGCGCTATGCCAATGATCCTCAGGGTCATGGTTATTCCGCCGCTTGGGCCGGACGTTCGATGAGGGCTTTGTGGGCATGCCGAAACGCCTGCGCCATCTGCTCGGCCGGCTGGGCGCCGGAGAAAAGGAAGTGCCCTTGGAGGAAAAAGGACGGCACGCCGGAAACACCGGCAGACCGGCTAGCGTGCTCTTGCGCCTGGATCTGCGCCAGATATTTGTTGGTGGCCAGGCAGGCGGCGGTGGAAGCGCGATCCATCCTGCCCTGCTCGGCGCAGGCGAGCAGAATTTCGTCGGCGCCGATATCGCCACCATTGAGGAAGTAAGACTGGAATAGAGCTTCCACCACCAAATCCTGCACATCTTGCTCGCCGGCCAGCGCGATCAGGCGATGGGCTTTCAACGTATTCGGCGTGCGGGTCAGGCGGTCCAGGTGGAATTCCAGGCCCGCGCCGGCGGCGGCCTGCGTGATGCGGGCATCGAGCTGCTGGGATTTTTCCCAACTGCCGAATTTGGCGATGCGATAGGCGCGGCGTTCCACGCCTTCCAGTGGCATATCAGGGTTCAGTTGGAACGGGTTCCAGTGAACGTCGAAGCGAATGCCTTCCGGCGCGAGTATTGCCAGGGCGCGTTCCATGTGGCGCTTGCCGACATAGCACCAGGGGCAGATGACATCCGAAACGATGTCGAGGCGCATTAGCGCCGTCTCGGCGGCTTGTTCGATATCCCTATTCATGGCGAACTCCCGTTGCTGGCGGTGCAGAATGGGCGAGCGGGGTGCCCGAGCGCAAGGGGAGGGTGGTTGTGGGTTTGGTGATTTCAGAAAATTTTCGCGCGCTGTTTTATGCGCCCTTCTATGCGGCGCATGCGATCGGGGCTTATGCGGCGGAGGGGGTGGAAGTGACTTTGCGTCCCTCCCCCAGCCCCGCGGCGACGGCGTTGGCCTTACTCAATGGCGAGGCGGACCTGATGTGGGGCGGGCCGTTGCGGGTAATTCTTTCTCATGCTGAAAATCCAGCCAGCGACCTGGTGTGTTTTGCCGACCTGGTCCGGCGCGATCCGTTCTTTGTCATCGGGCGCGGTGCGCGGCCGGGGTTGGCGATGCGCGATCTGGCGCGGGTGCGGCTGGGCGTGGTTTCGGAAGTGCCGACGCCGTGGATTTGCCTGCAGGACGATCTGCGCCGGGCCGGGGTGGATCCGGCGGCGATGAACCTGCTGACCGGGCGGAGCATGGCGGAGAATGCGGGCGCGTTACGGACCGGCACGATCGATGCGGTGCAGATTTTTCAGCCGTATGCGGAGGAATTGCTGCAGGCGGGGGAGAAATTCCATGTCTGGTACGCGCAGGCCAGCCGTGGCCTCACGGCCTATACCATGCTGGTGGCGCGGCGATCGGTGATGGCGCGGCGCGTGCAGGAATTCGCCGCTGTGGCACGCGCGATGGCGCGGACCTTACGCTGGTTCGCGGCGACGCAGCCGGCGGAGATTGCGTTGGCATTGCAAGAATTTTTTCCCGATGTGTCGAGCGAGATTTTCGCGGGCGCGATTACCCGCTACCTAGCGCTGGAATTATGGTGCACGGACCCTTGGCCGAACCGCGAGGGGTTCGACAGGCTGCATGGGGCAATGCGGTCCTCGGGGGCGTTGGCGCGGGATGTGGCTTACGAGGATTGTGTGGATACTGAAATTTTAAAAAAAATTGCCCAGAAATAGGCCTGCGAATAGCAAAGTTTTTACGCGTGCGATGGTCGGTTAATGCCAGTGGTGACGGGGGAGGTCAGACCGGCGACACAATGACCGGAAGGGTGATTTCGTCCGTCACCCGTTCAAAGCCGATGCGTACGGGTTGACCAATGCGCAGGCTGTCAGGATGGAGGCCGCGAGCCTGGGCATTTAGCCGAACATCTTCCTCCAGATCGACCGTGATCAGGATGAAGGGGAGCTCCGCTTTAAAGCCCGGATGGAATGGGTGGTGCGTGACGGTCCAGCTATGGATAGTGGCTAGGCCGCTCGCCTGTACCCATTCGATTTTCATTGACCAGCAACCATCGCAGACCGGGCGGGGATAGTGGCGAATTTTGCCGCATTCGGCGCAGCGTTGTAGCATCATCCGACCTTCGTTCAGGCCGTCCCAATAGGGTTTGTTATCGGCGGTGATTTCCGGTAGCGGCTTGGTGTAGGTACTCGCGTTCATTACCTAACCCCTGCGCATGATGGCCATGGCGCCATCACCCATGTCGCCATAGCCGGTGACAAGGCCGATCTCGGCACTATGGATTTGCGCGGCACCGGCCTCGCCGCGCAATTGGCGGACCAGCTCGACGATGTGATTCATGCCAGCAATATGCGCCTGCGAAAGGAGGCCGCCATGCGTGTTGATGGGCAGCTTGCCGGAGAGGCCGATATTACCTTCCATCACGAACGGTCCGCCCTCGCCCTTCTTGCAGAATCCGAGATCTTCCAGTTGGCAGAGGACGATATAGGTGAAGCAGTCATAGATTTCCGCGACATCGATATCAGTATGCGTCACGCCCGCCTGGGCGAACACGCGGGGGGCGCATTTGGCGATACCGAGGCACGCCATGTCCGGGCGCTGGGTGATGATGGATGGGCTGTCCGGGTGGCCCTCGCCGGCGGCCATGACATAGATCGGGCGCTTCGCCAGATCGCGGGCGATGTCGGAGCGGCTGATGACGACCGCCGCGGCGCCGTCCGATTCTAGGCTGCAATCGAGCAGGCGGAAGGGATCGGAGATGAGGCGGGAATTCTGGTGATCCTCAACCGTGATCGGCTTGGTCATGGTGGCGTTACGGTTCATCAGCGCGTGGCGGCGCGTGGTGACAGCAATTTCAGCAAAATGGCGGGAGGTGGTGCCATACAGCCCCATGTGCCGGCGCGCCATGGTGGCGTAGATTTGTGCGGGGGCGATGGCGCCGTTGGGCATCTCAAAATCCGCCATGACGCGGAATTGCGGCATCTGCGCGACGCGCGCGCCGATGCGCAGACCCGAATAGCCGGTGCGGCCCAGCGCCAGCAGGACATGGTTGCAGAGGCCTGCATGGATGGCGGCCATGGCGCATTGGATAGCGGCGACGGCACTGGCGCCACCCATCGGGGTGGTGGCGGAGAAACGCAGATCCTCGATGCCGAAATTGGTGATGAAATCCTCTGCGACTGCGCCGAGGCCATAGGGGATGATGCCGTCGATATCACGCGGCGAAAGGCCGGCATCGACGATGGCGGACAGCGCTGCTTCCATGGTCAGGGAAAGCGCGGTGCGGTCGGTGCCGCGCATATAGTCGGTCTCGCCAATGCCGGAGATAGCAACTTTCTCACGCAAGGACATTTCTTACTCCCATCGGGCTGGTGGGAGCGTAATCGAGCGCGAGCGCTTGCGCCATGGGGCGGCGGATTGATGTGGCGCAAGGCGGGTTAAAATTTTTCCACTCGACTGCGCTGCAACCGGTGGCGACGGTGCGGATGGTCATGGAATTCGTAATGTGTGTGCTGGTGGCGTTGCCTACTCGTGCGTAGAGTACGGGAGATGCACGCCAGGGTGCTGGGCTGGCGCGTGATTGTTGCGCCAATTGCCATTTGGTGGGGCGCACGAGCCGGGCGGGTGCGGCACCGACGCAGCGCCGAATCCTGCCAGCGTGGTCCACGATCCGAGGAAAGGACCGGACTATGTCTGCTGTTTATTGGCCAACTCGCATCCATCGATCCCGCAAATTCCGCTCAGCCGGCAGGTAGTCGAGGATTAAGTGGCCTTTTTTCCGAATATTGCAGACGAAGCCGTGAGGTCAGACCCTGGGGTGATTTATCGTCAACAAGTTTCGGGGCTTTACCCCCTAACTCCGACCAGGGAGCATTGCTCTCTGGATGCCCGCCCGTATGGTGATGATGAAGAAGAGGGCTGAGAGACTGTTTCCAACAGTAACTAAGCCCTCTTCTTTATCATCACTAAATAAATGGGTTCTAAGCGGCGTCGCTTCTTAGCGGAGTTTTGGGAAGCGCCCTGACCTTCCGTGCGATAGCTCCCACAGGATCCGACCTCAGCCGCCGCCGATTTTTGGGATGAGAACGATTTCGCTGTCGGGGCGTAGGACGACGGAATAGCTGTCCTGAAATATTTCACCATCGATGGCGATGGCCATGCTTTCGTCGATTTGGGTGCCGAGGCCAGGAAAGCGGCGGTCAAGTTCGATGACGAGGCGTCGGAAATTGGTAGCCTCCACCTCGATCTCGGACTGGCCGCCGGTGAATTGGCGGCCTGCCGAGCTTGCGAGGATGACCTTTGGCAAGTCCTATGCGGCGTCGATGGCGGCGCGGACTTTTGGCGGCGTGATGGGCAGGTCCGGCATGCGCAGCCCGATCGCGCCGCGCACGGCGTTGGAAACAGCGGCCATCGGCGGCACGATGGGAACCTCGCCTACGCCCTTGACCCCGTACGGGTGGCGGGGGTTTGGCACTTCCACCATCACCGCGTCGATCATCGGCAGGTCGGACGCGACGGGGACGCGGTAATCAAGGAAGCTCGCGTTATCCAGCCTGCCTTTCTTGTCGTAGATATATTCCTCGTTTAGCGCCCAGCCGATGCCTTGCACAGCGCCGCCCTGGATCTGGCCTTCCACATAGCTGGGGTGAATGGCGCGGCCCACATCCTGAACGGAGGTGTAACGCAGGACCTGGGTGTGTCCGGTTTCTGGATCGACTTGCACATCGCAGATATGCGTGGCGAAGCCAGGGCCAGCGCCCTGCGCGTTGACGGCGGATTCCGCGACGATCGGCCCGCCCGTACGGGCGGACTTGGCGGCGATATCGGCCAGGGTCAGCGGCGGGAACTTGCCCGCGTTGGTTCCGGCCGGGATTGCTTCACCATCTTTCCATTCGACGGCATCGGCGGGAATATCCCAGATCATCGCGGCGCGCTGCTTGAGCTGGCCGATCACGTTCTCGGTCGCTTGCACGGTCGCCATGCCGGTGGCGAAGGTGACGCGCGAGCCGCCGGTGACGAAGGTGAAGCCAACCGAGGAGGTATCCGCCACGATCGCGCGCACCTTGTCATAGGCGATGCCGAGCGTTTCTGCGGCCATCATCGCCATCGAGGCACGTGAGCCGCCAATATCGGGGCTTCCGGTAGCAACCACGGCGGTGCCGTCCTCGTTGATGTGGATGGTGGCCGAGGATTCACCGCCAATATTGAACCAGAATCCGGTGGCGACGCCGCGGCCTTGGTTCTTGCCCAACGCGGTCTTGTAATGCGGATGGTTCTTCGCCGCTTCCAGGGTCTCGATGAAGCCAATATTGGTCAGGGTCGGGCCATAGACCGCCTTGGTGCCGTTCTTCGCCGCGTTTTTCAGGCGCAACTCTATCGGGTCCATGTTCAGCTTCCGGGCCAGCTCGTCCACCGCGCATTCGACGCCGAAGGTGGAGATCGGCGCGCCAGGGGCGCGATAGGCGGCGACCTTAGGGCGGTTGGAGACGACATCGAAGCCGACGACCTTGGCGTTTTCCAGATCATACATGGCTAGGCAGCACATGGCGCCGGGACCGACCGGGGAGCCGGCGAAGGCGCCGGCCTGGAATTTCAGCACCACATCGGCGGCGACGATCGTGCCGTCCTTTTTCGCGCCGAGTTTTACTTCGACGGTGCCACCTGAGGTCGGACCGGATGCCCGGAAAACTTCTTCCCGCGACATGACCATCTTTACCGGCTTGCCGCATTGGCGTGACAGGACGTAGGCAACCGGTTCTAGATAGACCAGGGTCTTCCCGCCGAAGCCGCCACCGATTTCCGCCGGGGTGACGCGGATAGAGGACATATCCACTCCGAGAACTTTCGACGTAAAGGCGCGCACCATGAACTGGCCCTGCGAGGAGCACCAGATGGTGGACTGGCCATCGGCCGCGACAGAAACGACGCAGGCATGCGGCTCGATATAGGCCTGATGCACCGGCTGCGTGGTGTAGCGGCCTTCGATGATCACATCGGCTTGTTTGAACCCGGCATCGACGTCGCCCTTGGCGAACTGCACGCGCTTAGCAATGTTGGACGGCTTGGACGGCTTCGGATCCACGCCCTGGGTGTAGATGTCGTCATGCAGGATGGGGGCGTTGTCCGCCATCGCGTCTTCTACATCGATGACGTGCGGCAGCACCTCGTAAGTGACTTCAATCAGATCGAGCGCGGCGTCTGCGGCTTCGGCCGTGAGCGCGGCAACGCCGGCGACGGCATGGCCTTCATACAGCACCTTGTGGCGCGCCAGGCAATTCCGCGAAAGATCGCGGAAATTGGTGGGGCCTTCGCCGACGAAGGCTTCTTCCGAGGGGATGTCTGGGAAATCTGCGCTGGTGACTACGGCCTTTACGCCCGGATGGGCGAGCGCCTTCGTCGTGTCGATCTTGATGATTTTGGCATGCGCGTGCGGGCTGCGCTTGATGCGGCCCACCAGCATGCCGGGGAGAAAGAAATCGGCGCCGAAATTAGCGCGACCGGTCACCTTGTCCACTCCATCGGGGCGGATCGGGCGCGTGCCGACAACCTTCAGGTCGGCTTTATTGGCAACGACGTTCATGAATGGCTCCTTCGGTTAGCGGGCGGCGCGGAGTTCGGCGGCGGCATCCTGCACGGCGCGGACGATCTTATCGTAGCCGGTGCAGCGGCAGAGATTGCCGGCGAGCCAGTAGCGGATTTCCGTGTCGGTGGGCTCCAACGTGCGGTCGAGCAGCGCCTTAGCGGCGACGATCAGGCCCGGGGTGCAGAATCCGCATTGCAGGGCGGCGTGTTCAAGGAATTTCTGCTGTACCGCGTGCAGCTTTTCGCCATTGGCGATACCTTCCACCGTGACAATGGACTTGCCCTGGGCTTCCGGGGCCAGCATCAGGCAGGCGCACATCAGGCGGCCATCGACCATGACGGAGCAGGAGCCGCAATCGCCGGTGCCGCAGCCTTCCTTCGATCCGGTGAGGCGTAGGTTATCGCGCAGCGCGTCCAGCAAAGACTGGCTGGGTTCGGCGAGGAATTCGGCGGCCTCGCCATTGATGGTGGCAGTTACGTGGATCTTGCTCATGTGCTTAGCGCCCCTTCGCGCGTTCGAAAGCGATTGCGGCGGTGCGTCGGGCGAGCACGCCGGCAATTTTGATACGGAAATCTATGGTGCCGCGCTTGTCGGTGATTGGATTGCAGGCGGCGCGGGCGGCGGCGTCCAACTTGGCCAGGGTGGCGTCATCGAGCTTTTTGCCGATCAGCGCTTTCGCCGCGTCGTCGGCGACAACCTGCGTCGGTGCGACAGCGCCCAGCGCCACTCGGGCATCAGTGCAGACCCCATTGGCATCTAGCACCACACAAATGCCGACACCGACCACGGCGATATCCATTTCCGTGCGCGGTATGAAGCGCAGATACGCATCTCCCGTGCGCGGAGCCTGCTTCGGCAAATGGAATTCGGTAATGAACTCGCCTTTCGTCAGCGAGGTGCGGCCGGGACCGGTGACGATGGCTTCGACGGGCGCGGTGCGCGTGCCGTTCGGCCCGGCGATCGTGACGGTGGCGCGCGCGGCGATCAGTGCGGGGACTGAATCGGCGGCGGGGGACGCGTTGCAGAGATTGCCGGCCAGTGAGGCGCGGCCTTGGATCTGCGTGGAGCCGATCAGGTTAGCGGCTTCCACCACGCCCGGCCAGGCCTTGCACAAGGCGGCGTGTTCGCCGAGCAGCGCGCCCGAGGTGGCGGCGCCGATGACGAAGCCGCCCTGAACCTGGCGGACCCCGGACATGCTAGGCAGCGCCTTCAGATCGACGATCAGATCGGGCTTTAGGCGGCCGATACGATACTGAACGAGAAGGTCCGTGCCACCGGACAAAACCTTGGCGAGGCCGGTGGCCCCGGACAACAGTCTGACGGCTTCAGCGACCGTCGTTGGTGCGGCGTAGTTCAGGCTGGGCATGTTCGCTCCCGACAAATTCTGTGCTCACAACGCCCAGCATGAGGCCATCCCCGAGCGGGCGGAGGCATACTAGAACACTGAGCGCTTGCGGTCGAGGGTGGGGGAGTTTCTTTCCACGCGCAAGACCGTTTCGGGTGTGATATCGGGGCAGCGTAACAGGATCAGGAGGTTTCCCCATATCTCGCGTTCCCCTGGTGACCGAGGCCGACATGACCCCGGAACGGAGGCGGGTCTATGACGCGATGCTGTCGGAGCCACGGAGATCGCCGCCGGTGGGGCTGTTGGCGGTGGCGATGCACCGGCCGGAGCTGGCCGAGACGATGTCCGCGCTGGGGTTGGCATTGCGGTTCAATCCCCGCTTTGAGCCGCGGCCGCGGAAATTTGCGATTATGGGTCGCATTGGGATTGCCAGTTCGAATGGACGTCCCACGAGGGGGAGGCGTGCAAGGCGAGCCTTTCCGAGGCCTCCATTGCGACGCTGAAGGCTGAGGGGTCTGCCTTCGCGCAGGACGATGAACAGGCGATTTACGACTATGCAATGGAGCTGCTGAGCCGAAAATTCGCGCCGGAGGCCGTGTACCTGCAGGTTGCGACGCTATTCGACGTGGCGGGCGCAGTCGAGCTGACGGGGTTGGTCGGCTATTACGCGATGGTGGCGCTGATGCTGAACGCGGCGGAGATCGCGGTGCCGACGGGAATGCCGGGCCTGCCGGCGCGCGTGAGTGCGTGAGGGTGGCGGCCATTGTAAGTTTGCATCTCACCCCATAAGCTGGTCGCACGCATAAGTACAAGAGGAGACTGCGATGTCCGGCGCGCCCGCGTTCAAACTGATCGGCTGCACGATGGCCGGTCACGTCGCCGAGGTGGAATTGCGGACGGGGCCGAATAATTTCGTCAGCAACGATCTGGTGGGTGAGATCGGCGATGCGTTCGAGTGGCTCGATACGCAGGATGAATGCCGGTCGATTGTGCTGTGCGCGGAAGGAAAACATTTCTGTGCCGGGGCGGATTTTTCGCGTCGTGGCTCGGATGGTGTGGCGACGGACGGGCGCAACGGCAAGCATCTCTACAAACATGCGCAGCGGTTGTGGAAAACGAAGAAACCGATTGTCTGCGCAGTGCAGGGGGCGGCCATCGGAGCGGGCTTCGGTCTGGCGCTGATGGGCGATTTTCGGGTGACCTGCGACGAGGCGCGCTGGGCCGCCAATTTCACGCGGATGAATTACCATCCGGGCTTCGGCCTGACGGCGACATTGCCACGCCTAATCGGGCCAACCAAGGCGGCTTTACTATTCTACACCGGGCGACGGCTGACTGGCACGCAGGCCTATGAGATGGGCATGGCAGAAATGCTGGTGAAATTGGCGGATGTGCGCGCCGCCGCGCATGAACTGGCGCTGGAAATCGCGCAATCCGGCCCGCTCGCCGTGCAGGCCGCGCGCGAGACCATGCGTCGGGGTTTGCTCGATGCGGTGTCCGCCGCGACGGAACGCGAATACGAGGAACAGGACTGGCTGCGACATACGGAGGATTTCCGCGAAGGCATCAAGGCGATGGGCGACCGTCGACTACCCAATTTTAACATGCGCTAAGGTGACTCCATGAAAGTTGGATTCTTTCTCAACACGCAATTCCAGGACGGCGTCTCTATCCACGCGCAACTTCCGAACATGGTGGAGCAGGTGCGCGCCGCGCGCGATACCGGCTATGCGTCCGTGTGGTTTCCCGATCACTACATCATCGGCCCGGTGCGCATGCCGCAACCGGTGCCGATGATGGCCTATTTACTGCACGAAACCGGCAACATGACGGTCGGCCCGAATATCCGCATCCTCGCCGTACTCAACCCCGTGCAGGCGGCTGAGGAAGCAGCAACGATGGATATTATGTCCGGCGGTAAATACGTGTTCGGCGTCGGCCTCGGTTATCGTGAACCGGAATTTTCTGCCTTCAACGTGCCGATCAATGAACGTGGCGCGCGGTTTTCCGAATGCATCGCCGTCATGCGGCGGCTGTGGACGGGCGAGAGGGTGGATCATCACGGAAAATACTATACCGTGGACAACGCGCAGATCAGCGCCGTGCCGTTCACGCCGGGTGGTCCGCCCGTCTATGTCGCGGCGCTGGCGGAGCCGGCGATCAAGCGCGCTGCGCGCATCGGCGATGCTTGGCTCGCGGTGAACACCACGAATCTGCAAACCACGCAAAAACACATGGCGACCTATCGCGCCGCGCTGGCCGAGTATGGCCGCGTACCGAAGGAGTTCCTGCTGACCCGCGAATGCTATGTCGGATCAAGTTATAAAACTGCGTTCGAGGAATGCCGTGCCGCCTTGCACTATAAATACACCGCCTACGCTGCCTGGGGCGCGTCCCGTCCCGTCACCGACCAGGATGCGTTCGGCATGTCGTTTGAGGATTTCTGCAGGGATCGCTTCATCATCGGCGACAAGGTGTCTGTCAAAGAAGAAGTGGCAAAATACGCCGAACTGCTCGGCGTCGATCACTTCATCATGCGTCAGCAATGGCCCGGCCTGTCGCAGGAACGCGTGTTGCATTCAGTCCGGTCGCTGGGGGAGATGTTCGCCTAACTATCGGTCCGTCAGCCGCAACTCGATCCGCCGGTTCCGCGCATAGGCCGCCGGCGTATCCGCCGGGTCAATCGGCTGGTGTTCGCCGAATCCCGCGGCTGCCAAGTGTGCCGGGTCCACGCCCTCGACGATCAATTGCTTCACCACGGTGATAGCGCGCGCGGCGGAAAGCTCCCAGTTTGTCGCATAGCCGCGGTGCCCAGTCAGCCGCGTGCGGTCGGCGTGCCCGTCTACCCTCAGCACCCAGCCCAGGTTGGCGGGGATCTGCTCGCCGATCGTGCGGATGGTTTGCGCCAGCGCCGCCACCTGTTCCTGCCCCGCCGGACTCAGCAGCGCGCTACCCACGGGAAACAGCACTTCGCTTTGAAACATGAATCGGTCTCCCACCACCTGCACGCCGGGGCGTCCGGCCATCACATCGCGCAGGCGGCCGAAAAACTCGCTACGGTAGCGCTGCAACTCTTCCACTTTCGCCGCCAGCGCCGCGTTCAGCCGCGCGCCGAGATTGGCGATTTGCGTATCCTTGTCGCGCGCTGATTGTTCGGTCAGTTCCAGCACCCGCGCCAGGCCTGCCAATTGTGCTCGCATCGCCTCCACCTCGCGCGTCAGCAGGGCGATTCTGGCGCGCGTACTGTCGGCAAGGTTACGTTCCTCGGCCAGTTGCGCGGCGATGGTGGTGCGGCGTTCGGCCTCGGTCATCGCGCGCGCTGCGGCGTCCTGAATTTTCTGTTCTAACTCTGCGCGTAAAGCCTGCAGGGCGAGCAGTTCTTCCCGCAGCCGCGCCATTTCCGCCAGTCGCACCAGCAGCTGTTCGCGCTCGCGCGCGGTCTGCGTCTGCGTCTCCTGCAGCAGGCCGAGTTGGCGTCCAGTTGCGTCGCGTTCTGCGCTGGCCGTCTGCACATCCTCCCGTAGCCGCGCCACGGTAAGCTGTAAGTCCCGCGCCTGGCCGCGTTCCAGCGCCAGCATGTCGGTCATTTCTGCCAGCCGCGCCTGCAGCTGGTCGCGTTCGCGCACGGTCTGTGCCTGCGTCTCCTGCAGCAGGCCGAGTTGGCGTCCTAGTGCGTCGCGTTCCGCGCTGGCCGCCTGCACATCCTCCCGCAGCCGCGCCACGGTAAGCTGTAAGTCCCGCGCCTGGCCGCGTTCCAGCGCCAGCATGTCGGTCATTTCCGCCAATTGGCGCGACACTTTTTCTAATGCCTCATCGCGGCTGGTTAAGGCGGCGGACAGAAAGGCCTGCACCAGCACGAAGACCATCAGCACGAAGATGACCACCATCAGCAGGGTGGATAGCGCATCTACATAGCCGGGCCAGACATTCAATGCGCTTTCCGCGTTGCGCCTGCGCGAGTGCGCCATGGATTAAGTTTTCAGTCGGAAAAATATCATCGCGGCTGTTCTTCGGCCAGTGCGGCGATGGTGCGGGTCAGCACGCGAATGTCATTGCGCAATTCGTTGGTGCTTTGCACCCGGCCTTGTTCGGATTCGCTCAGCAGCCGCTGCACCGCACGTTCGATACCGCGCAGCAAGCCGATCACTGCCTCGTTGGCGGAGGTTTCGGAAATCTGGAGCATCGCCGGTACCAGCTGCGTCTGCGTCTCGGCGATACGCTGCATCAGAAGCTGGTTGGTGCGCATGGTGTCCGCCAGAGCGCTCAAATGCTCCGTCAGGCTGAGTAGCGCTTGGTTGGCCTGCGCGCGGCCATCTTCGCCGCGCGTCAGGATGTGTTGCAAATTCTCCATGTTCTCGGCGGTTTGTTCCAGCAATGCCTGGACATAAGCTGGTACCGATCCCTCGCCCTCGCCCAGCGCCCCTGAGGACAGCCGCGTCAGCCCCGCCAGCCAGTCTTCCAGTTCGTTGAGGAAGCGGTTTTGCGCCTGCCCCGCCGTCAGATCGAGAAACCCCAGCACAAGCGCGCCCGCCAGGCCGAACATGGAGGCGGAAAACGCCGTACCCATGCCGCGCAACGGCTTGGCGAGGCCGACCTTTAACTGCTCGAACAATGCGTTCAGGTCATTGGTGCCCACCAGCATTCCGTTGATCACATCGGCGATGGATCCGATCGTCAGTAGCAGGCCCCAGAACGTGCCTAGCAGACCGAGGAAGATTAGCAGCCCGGTCATATAGCGCGACAGCTCCCGGCTCTCATCGAGGCGCGAGGAGATTCCATCTAGAAGGGATCGCATCGCGGGGCCGGACAAGGTGAAGCGCCGCTCGCCGTCGCGCCCGTGCCGTTCGTGGCGAGCCAGCATGGCCGCCATGGGCGCGAGTAGACGTGGCGTCGGCATGCTGGCGGGATGGGCGCCGGCATGCTGCCAGGACTGCAACCAGCGGACCTCCGGCGCTAGGACCAGCACCTGGCGCAGATTGCGCAGAATACCCACCAGTAGCATCAGCAGAATGAAACTGTTCAGGATCGGATTGGAGACGAAGGCCTGTATCAGGCTGTCGGACACGAGCCCCGCCGCCCCGCCGGCCAGCGTCAAAAATAATAACATGCGGACCAGATAGGGGCGGGGATCGGTCATGCGATACTCATGGCCGGGCAGGGGGGCGCGCGCTCAATTGCCCGCGTGCCGTGGACCCCAGAACGGCGATATCCACCCTATCCACCGGGTCCATCCCGGGGTCCGTCGGCGTTCCCATGGCACGCACATAGATGCGGGTGGAGGCAATTCCGTCCGCCATCAGCGCCGTACGGATGGCCAGCGCGCGCGCCAGCGAAAGACGCCGCGCGGCGGACGAGTCTTCCGCTAGCCCGGCGGCATAGGCCTGGACATTGAAGCTGGTAGTCTCCCCGCTCGGCGCGGCCTTGGCGAAGACGGCCAGACTGGCGGCGGTATCCGGTGTTAGGTCGCTTTTGCCGGTGGCGAAAACTACCCGCAGACCATCGGTCAGGCGTGCAGTGCTGCTGCCAGCATCGGCCGAGGTCGCGAGACGCGCCGGCGGTGGGGCGGTGGCAATGACGGGGCTGGGTATGGTTAGCACGGGCGGCTCCGGTGCGCGTTCCGGCAGAATGAGCGCGGCAGTTCCAGTTATGGCAACCCCCGCGGCAACGACGCCAGCGGCAACGGCCCCAGCAGTCGGGGCGGGCGGCGCGCCGGTCGCCGGGGCAGGGGTCGCAGTGGGGGCGTGTGTCGCCGGGGGCGTGGCGGTTGTTCGCTGCATGGGCGCCGGTGTTACTGGTTTCGCTGCAGCCGTCGGTAGCGGTCGCACCGCGCGCTGTGCTGGCGCCGGTTGGGTCGCCGGTCGTGCGGCCGGGCGACGGGCTGGTGGGGTCTGCCCCGCATCTTGTGGGTTTAGCGCATCCAGATTGAGAAGGACCTGTCCCAGCGTTGGTCCTGACACTGCCAGCCCAAGGCCAAGACCCAGCGATATCACGAAATGAAACGGTCGGATGCGCATAGGCAATGACCCTAATGGATGCGACACGCCGGCTCAATCGCGTATACGCAGTCTTGGATTAAGTTCCTGTCACACACCGCGCGCGGCGGCCTGCCCGTCCAATACCGCCGCGCGCAGAGCCGCATGCAGATGCGGATTGGCCGCGACGATGGCCCGCGTCTCACGCGGATCGCCATCCCCCGCATCGGTTGCAAACCCTCCAGCCTCGCGAACGAGAAGCATTCCGGCGGCCATGTCCCACGGGTGCAGCCCGAGCTCCCAAAATCCGTCAAACCGCCCCGCCGCCACCCAGGCGAGGTCGAGCGCTGCCGCCCCGAACCGGCGAATGCCCGCCGTCAGTGGCATCAGCGCACCCAAGGTGCGGGCAAATGCCAGCCGCCGCGCCGGCGCCACGGCGGCAAATGGAATGCCGGTGGCGAACACCGCCTCGGTCATTTCCCGCCGTCCCGAAACCCGCAGCCGGCGTTCATTTACGAACGCCCCGGCCCCCTTTTCCGCCCAGAACAACTCGTCCACGCACGGCGCATAGATCAGCCCGGCCACGACCTCCGACCCGCCATCCGCCATCCGTTTTTCCAGCGCGATAGAGATGCACCAATGCGGAATCCCGTGCAGGAAATTCGTCGTCCCATCCAGCGGATCCACCACCCAGCGCCAGGCCCAGTTCTCGGATCCGGAGGCGCCGGACTCCTCCATCAGGAACGCATAACCCGGACGGGCCTTTTCCAACTCCTGGCGCAAGGTCCGCTCTGCGCGCAGATCGGCTTGCGACACGAAATCGCCCGGTGCTTTAACGCTGGCCTGCAGCTGCTCGACCTCATTGAAATCATGCAGCAACCGCTTCGCCGCGCGCTGCGCCGCGTTCGCCATCACGGTCATATGAGGGGAAAGACGCAAGGCCATCTTGCACTCCTCAGTTCGGCACCGGCCCGCTGCTCCGCACCATCTCCCCTTGGGCCACCCAACGAGTACGCACTGTTGTGGATGGCCGGGTGGGGGAGCAGGCCGGTGCCGGACTGAACAAACGCATTATCCCTTCGCTCGCTCCACGTAGCTGGCATCCTCGGTCCGCACGACAATCCGCTCCCCGGCCTCGATGAAAGGCGGCACCATGGTCTTCACGCCATTAGCAAGTTTCGCCGGCTTGTAGGATGACGACGCCGTCTGCCCCTTCACCACCGGATCGGCCTCGACGATTTCCAGTGTCACCTGCGCGGGCAGGATGATGGCGACCGGATCGCCCTCCACCATGTCTACGGTGACTTTCATATTGTCTTGCAGGAATGCCACCGCATCGCCCAGCAGCGCCACCGGGACATGCGCCTCCTCATAGGTCTCCTGGTCCATTAGCACGAGGTTGGTGCCGTCGGTGTAGGAATATGTATATTCCTTCTGCTCCGTCATCAGCCGCTCGACGGTATCGGCGGTGCGCCAGCGCTCATTCGTCTTGTTGCCGGTCTTCAGGTTGCGCATTTCCACCTGGATGAACGCGCCGCCCTTGCCGGGGGTGATGATTTGCTGCTTCAGTACGGTCCAGCGATTGCCATCATGCTCGATGACCTGGCCAGCGCGGATCAGGTTCGCCTGCTGCTTCATAGCGGGATTTCTTCTACTGGTCGGGTGGAGGAATGGGGGCTTCTAGACGGTTGACCGCAGGGGGGCAAGTTGCACATTGCGTCGTTGCAGCGTTCATGCAGGGAGTGCCGCAACGTCGACTGGGGGGTATTCTCCGCAGTATGTGACCAGTCAGAAGAGAAAGCGCGTCTTGGCGAAAGGTCCGCCCTATGGCGCCGGGCTAACGCAAGGGTAAGCCATCCCGGCGTTGTGCCATCGTTTGACGTAGCGGCCGATGCGGCGGATGGTGCCATTCATATTTTCGATGATGTTGGTGTAGGCGAGCGACCGGCGCTCCTAGGCGGATAGGCCGAGAAAGGTGGCGGTGAGAGTTTCATCGACGCCCTCCATGCGTCCGCCTAATACCGCTAACGTGATGCGATCGGGGGAGATGTTGCCGGACAGTTCCACCCCGGCCTTCTCAAACAAAATTCGTGCGCCGCGCTTTATATCGGCACTCCCGCCTCTCCCAAATCCCACCAGAGGCCGGCAAAGGCGGACATACCCTCGCGTACCACGCCGGCCAGGAGATGTTCATCCGGACCATGCTGTTTACAGCCATTGTAGCTATGCGGCACCCAGATCAGCGGCAAGCCTAGGTGATCGACAAATACATCCCCCGGTAGCCCGCCGGACGCGTTCGGGATTACCTGCACATGCCGGCCCAGCGTACTTTCCATACTGGCTACCGCCCAGCGCACCCAGGGATGATGCGGATCGGTGCGGCTGGCGGGCATACGGATCGCCGCATTCTCGATCGCTACGTCACGAAAACCGGCCTCATCCAGATGCGCGCGTAAGGCCGGCATGAAAATTGCCGGATCAGTATCCACCGTATAGCGGATCTGGCAATGCGCCCGCGCATTCGGCGCCACCGCATTCACTGGATTGTCCGGCTGCCCGGAAAGCATTGCTAGCACGATGAAACTGTTCCAGCCGTAGATTTTTTCCGCGTCCGTTAGGCCCGGCTCGCCCCAGCCCGCGTCGATCGTAGCCGAGTCACCGCCGCCACCCACCACACAGCCCGCTAGGACCTGGCGCACCGAGGCCGGCACGCCATTGCGAGGCAGCCAGTCCCGGACCAAAATTTTCCCCTGCGCATCCATGATCGTGCCAATTGCATGCGCGAGCAGCACGGCGGGATCCCGCGTAAGGCCACCCCAATGGCCTGAATGAACCCCGCCAGGGCGAAAATTGAGTGATAAATCAAAATGAAACGTTCCGCGCGTGCCGGTTGCGATGGTTGGTACCTCCGGCATCACCCGGGGCCCATCGGAGGCGATCAGCACGTGCGCCGCCAGCGCATTGCGATGCGCAGCGACGAAATCGCGCAGCCCTGTCGAGCCGCGCTCCTCCGCCGTTTCCAGAACGATTTTTAGGTTAAAGCCCAACCTGCCACCGCGCTCTGCCAGGACCGCCTCCAGGGCAGAAAAATTCATCGCATGTTGGCCCTTGTTGTCGGCGCTGCCCCGGCCGTACCAGTGATCGCCCTCAACAGTCACCGTCCAGGGATCGAGCCCGGCGCGCCACTGCTCCTCCAACCCGCGCACCGTATCACCATGGCCATAGGTAAGTACGGTGGGTTTGGCTGGATCCTCGATCCGTTCGGCGGTCAGGATCGGGCCGAAGCTACGGTGCGGATTGTCATGTATGGCCACTGTGCAGCCCAGCTGTTCCAGCCAGGGGCGGATATGGGCCTCCAGATAGAGCCGTAAATCGGCAGCATGCGCCGGTTCCTGCGACGTGGAGCGTACGGCGAGCAGTAAGGTAAGGCGATCACGGAACACGCCGTCATCGAATGCGGCACGGACCCGCCTGATCGCGCCGTCCCGGCTGGGTGGTTCGTTTGTGGGTTTTTCAACCTCGGATTTTTCGACTGGCGACATAGTCGGCGGCCTCCTGCCTCGCTTCGGCTGGCAGTATCGCCGCGTGTGAGGCTGGAAACCAGCGCTCGTGTGATCCCGCCGCCTGTCTCTTATCCGGAGAAAGGCCGACGATTGTCCGCTTGCCGAGCGCCGCCGTGCTAACGACTTTGTTGCTGGCCGCCGTGCCGCTCGTCACGACACCGCCTGCCGTGGCTCCGTTCATCGCGAACGACTCTGCCACCCCGACACCGCGCACTAGCACGACCCCGCCGACCCGGTGGCTAGGTCTAAAACCCGAACATATGGTCGAGCGAAAACCCTCCTACCGGATCCTCTAGTCCGTGATAGCCGAACAGCCGGCAGGTCATGTCGCGCACCAGCACGTAGCCATTCGGCCCGGCCCGGCGCAGCGCTACGGCGCCGAACAGCGCGTCCGGATAGACAAGGGCGGAGCCTGAGCAGGCGATGGCGAGCGTTTCCTCCGCCACCACCGCGCCCGCGCCATCATGCAGCAACAGATGCGTGGACGATGTTGCGCGCCAGGGCGCGGAAGCCGGATAGATCAGCACCGTAAAACCGCGCCGCCGCGCATCGCCCAGCTTCAGGAACAGCCGGGTGGAAAGCCCTGGTGGTGGGCCGTTATAGGATTGCGGCTCGTCATGCCAGGTCATCGCGGTGTTGAAGATATGCGCGCCAAAGCTGGTTTCCGCTGCGTGGCCGGAATGCCGATCCTCGAACCGGACCAAAGCGTGCATCCAACCATCGGCGCTGCCGCCATCGCGGAAGTCGTAGACGAGCTCCGCGTGGCCGCGCCCGGTGCCGGGCAGGTCATCGAAGTCCAGTATTGTCGCGTGATCGCGTGGCAGGCAGCCTAGGAACTGCTCCGCGATTTTCGTGCCATCAGCAGCGAATACATCTACGCGCAGCGGCAGGCTGGCTTGCGATTCCGCCATCGGCGTCGGCTGTACGATGGTACGGAAACGCGTGCGGTCCAGTACGGGGAACGGCAGCAGGAAGCCGCGCCCCATCGCCGCCGGCAATGCTTCGATGGCGGCATCTGGCTTCAGGTCTGAGCGTTCCACATTCACATGCGCGATGCGGGTGCGCCCTTTATGCAGCACCTCGTAACGTGGACGTACCATGTGCCGACCGCAGCGGAGTTCGATCTGCGCCGGCCATTGCACACCCGGCAGCAGTTCCGCGACATCCAGCGTCACGGTGCCAAACCCCGGCACCGCATGCGGATAGGCAACCGGTCGCCCCGCGCCCATCCGGTCCAGCGAGATGGTACCGGTTGGGATGGGCGATGCGTGGCTGTTCTGCACCCACAGCACCACGCGCTCATCCGCGCGCGGCGCCGGCAGGCCGGCATAGCGGTCGGATGGCCAGGCATTCGCGTCATGCGTGCAAGAAAGGCTTGTCCCGTTACCAGTGGCATAGGTGTCCAGCACGTATTTCACTACATCATGCCCGGCCACGCCGATCGCATGCAGCATCAACTGGCCGGTGAACTCCCCCAATCCGAAGCGCGCGCGTACCTCCTGGCTGTCGATCGCATAACCGCCGGCGCCTTGTGGCAATTCCTGCTCCCACTCCGCTATAACGCAGCCCGCGCCGTCGTACAAGCGCAGCCAGAGTCGCACCCGTGCCGCGCCATAATTCGCCCAGTAATTGGCCGAGACCAGTCGCGTGGACAGTCCGCCGCCATCGCGGAAGAAGACGCAGTTGGTGGCGAAGTTAAGTTTGTCCAAATAACGTGCCGGAGTGCTGAGCATGTTTTCCGGCAGCCGTGCCGCGTCTAGGCTCGCCAGCAGCGCGCCGGGTGGGAGCAGATGCGCAAGGCGGGCATAGATTTTCGCCGCGTCGAACGCCGCTACCAGCACCGCGCCGGCGCCGCTTTCCAGCAATTCCGTGACAGGCCGCGCTACCTGCCCGGCGCGGAGGCACCCCACCAGCGCTGCGTCATGTACGAACAAAGCCGCGATGGGCGGATACTTGGGATAGAGGGAGAATAGCGCCTCTGCGATGCCTTCTGGGTCGTACACCACAACTGGCCCCGCCGCCGCCAGCCGCGCGTAGAGGCAGACAATCTCTTCCGCCGCCAGCGGATGGGCAAGCGCCTTGTAGAGCACATTGCCGCCCTGGCGTTGGTCGAAGGTTTGGATATGCAGCATCGTCTTAGTACCCCAATCGCCGGCGCATCTCCTCCCCGGCCTGCAGAGTGTCATTCATCGGGCTGACCGGCCAGGGGTCATATCGCCCCGCGAAATCACGTACGCGGCCGCTGGTAAGCATATCATCAATGAAAAGGCCGATATGGCGTGAACGTCCGGGCAGGCGCGCAAGCATCACCGGCGCCGTGGTGGCCACGGCTTCGGAGACCATGGAAACGCTGTCCTGGGTTGCGATGATCATGTCCGCCAGCGCCAGCATGCCGAAATAGGGGTTTTCGCCCAAGCCATCCCATACAAGAGCGCCAAGCGGGGCGAGCGTGTCGCGCAACACCGCTGTCGCCGCCGGATCCGTCCGGCGCGATGGGGTCAACGCCAGTCCGACGCGATCCGTTTGCATCATGCCGGCCAGTTTGTCCGCTAGCTCTGCCGCCACGGCGGCATCCAGCCGGAAGCGGCCGTTCGAGCCGCCGACCAGCACGCTCACTAGCGGGCGTGGTAGATGCGCGAGGCGCGCCGCCCATCGGGCCCGCGCCTCAGCCAGCCGCGCCTCGGTCACGCGATGCAGGGCGGTGCGCGTGACCAGCACGTTCGGGCCGGTCAGCCCATCATGGCGGTTCACCAACACTAGGCGGAACCGGCGCGGGTCCATATGCGGGTGCTGCACCGCCACCACATCCACGCCGCGCCGCGCCAGCGCCGCGCCCACCACCGTGCCGGCCCGCCCGCAGCCAATCACCAATCCGGGGTAAGGCGGATCGACGATGCCGGGTGCGACCGCCACAAGCGGCCAGGGCCACAGCTTCGCCGTCAGGTGTTTCCACGGCCAGCGCGCGGTCAGGATACGCAATTCGGGATCAAGCCCCATCGCTTCCGCTAGCCCCAGCCCTTGCGCGCGCAAGCCGGCATAATCTTCCATCAGCAGCCAGGAAACGGGTGGGGCGGACATGGAAGATGCCGTTGCCGTCAATTTAAGTAACGCAGCACGACAAAGCCGCCGACCACGCCCACCACCACCGCCGTCGTCACTAGGGTCAGCCGCTTTTGGATGAAATCGCGGATCGGCGCGCCAAAGAAATGCAGCAGCACCGCCACTAGGAAAAACCGTCCGCCGCGTGTGGCGACCGACGCCAACATGAACGTCGTGAAATCGAACTGCGCCGCGCCCGACGCAATGGTAACGATCTTGTAAGGAATCGGTGTCAGTCCCTTGATCAGGATGATCCATAGTCCCCATTCCTGATACGAATGCTGGAAGGCGGCGAATTTCGTGCCGTAGCCGTAGGCGGCTAGGATCGGCTGCGCCAACTGGTCGAACAGTGCGAAGCCGATCAGCCAGCCAAACGCGCCGCCGATGACGGAGGCGATGGTGCAGATCAGCGCCAGCCACCAGGCTTTGTCCGGCCGCACCAGGATCATCGGGATCAGCAGCACGTCGGGTGGGATGGGAAAGAAGCTGCTTTCTGCGAAAGACACCGCCGCCAGCCACCACATCGCATGCGGCGCCGCCGCCAAGGTCAAGGTGCGGGTGTAGAGCGATTGCAGCATGCGGTTCGGTTTCCCTCCGGGCCGCGCCCGCATGCCATGGCGCCACCCCCTACGCAAGGTGACGCGCGCGGCCCGCGCCGGTTATGCTGCGCACCTACCCCGATCCGAAGGAGCCCGCATGCGCATCGGCCTGATCCACGCCCTCGGCCATTCCGTCGTGCCGATCAACGCGGCGTTTGCCCGGCTGTGGCCGGAAGCTCGGTTGGCCAATATACTAGACGATGCCCTCAGCGCTGACCTTGCGCGCCAGGGCCAGCTGGACGACGCGATGACGGAGCGTTTCCTCGCCCTCGCCCGCTACGCGCGCAAGAGCGGCGCGGATGGGATTTTGTTCACCTGCTCCGCTTTCGGCCCCTGCATCGAGGCCTGCGCGCGCGATCTGGCGCCGATCCCGGTTCTGAAGCCGAATGAGGCGATGATCGAGGAGGCCCTGGAGGCCGCCGGGCCGAATGGGCGCGTCGGGTTGATGGCGACGTTCGCGCCGACATTGGATTCCATGCCGCCGGAATTTTCTTCTGTTGCGCCGGGGATGACGCTGGTGCCTTGCCTTGCGGAAGGCGCGCTCGCGGCGCTGGATCGGGGCGATGGGGCCGCGCATGATCGGCACGCGGCGGAGACCGCCAAGCGCCTACGGGATTGCGACGTTATCGCGCTGGCACAATTTAGCCTCGCCCGCGCCGCTGCGGACGTGGCGCGGGCGAGCGGCAAAAAAGTGCTCACCACACCCGATAGCGCTGTGCGTAAATTACGGCGTTTGCTGGAGGGATAAAGATGGACATCGCCGCATTCCGCGCCAGCCTTTCCGCCGGCGCGCCACCGCCTGGCCTTAGCCACGCGCTGGCAGCGCTCTGGTGGGACGCTCGGCATGACTGGGGCAAGGCGCACGAAGCCGCGCAAAAAGACGATGGTCCGCAAGGCTGCGCCGTGCATGCCTATCTGCACCGGGTGGAGGGTGATCTTTCTAACGCCCGCTACTGGTACAATCGCGCCAGCCGCGCCCCGGCGGCGGACGCGCTGAAGGACGAATGGGAACGGCTGGCGGTGGAACTCACCACTTAACCCGCCGCCACGATCTCCGCGATCGCCTTGCCCACTTCTTGCGTGCTGGCCTTTCCGCCCATGTCGCGGGTGCGTGGGCCATTGTCGCGCAGTACCGTCTCGATCGCCGCCAGCACCGCATCGGCGGCCTGTTTCTCGCCAAGATGTTCCAGCATCATCGCGCCGGACCACACTTGGCCGATCGGGTTGGCGATGAAGCGCCCCGCGATGTCCGGCGCTGAGCCGTGCACCGGCTCGAACATCGATGGATAAATTTTTTCCGGATTGATGTTCGCCGAGGCGGCGATGCCGATGGAGCCGGCCACGGCCGGGCCGAGGTCGGACAGAATATCGCCGAACAGGTTCGACCCCACCACCACATCGAACCAGTCCGGGTGCTGCACGAAATGCGCGCACAGAATATCGATATGGAACTGGTCGGTCTTCACCTCAGGATAGTTCTTCGCCATCAAGGCGAAGCGTTCGTCCCAGTACGGCATAGTGATGGTGATGCCGTTGGATTTGGTGGCGCTGGTGACTTTCTTGCGCGGTCGCGTCATGGCGAGGTCAAAAGCATATTTCATGATCCGGTCAGTGCCACGGCGGCTGAAGGTGGCTTGTTGGGCGACGAACTCGCGCTCCGTGCCCTCGAACATGCGCCCGCCAATGGCGGAATATTCACCCTCGGTATTTTCCCGCACTACGTAGAAATCGATGTCCTTCTCTGTCCGATCGGCCAGCGGCGTGCGTGAATTGGGCAGCAGTTTGCAGGGCCGCACATTGGCGTATTGGTCGAAGCCACGCCGGATCGGTATTAGCAGGCCCCAGAGCGAGATATGGTCCGGAACCCCCGGCCAGCCGACGGCGCCCAAAAACACCGAATCGAATTCCTTCAACTGGTCCAGCCCATCCGCCGGCATCATTGCGCCGGTCTTGTGATAGACCTCGCAGGACCAGTCATATTCCGTCAGTTTCAGCTTGAACCCGTATTTGCGCTCCGCGGCGTCCAGCACGCGCAGCCCTTCCGGTGTGGTTTCCTTGCCGATACCGTCCCCGGCGATCACCGCGATCTTGTAGCTTCTGCTCATTCTCGACCCCTCTCCAATGGACGTTAGGACTAGAGGAAGCTAGGAAGCCGTCAAGAGACTGCAGGAGACCCCGATCATGGCCAAGCCCGCCACCCACCAAACCACCGACTGGGATCGCGATGCCGCGCTGACGACCGCGAAGTTGCTGCTGGAGATCAAGGCGGTGAATTTTCGCCCCGATGAGCCCTACACCCTCACCTCCGGCTGGAAATCCCCGGTCTATATCGACTGCCGTCGCATCATCTACTTCCCCCGCGCGCGGGCCAAAATCTGCGAACTGGCGGTGGAGAAGATCGGCCGCCATGTTGGCTATGAATCGATCGAGGTGGTGGCGGGCGGCGAGACCGCCGGCATCCCCTTCGCCGCCTGGATCGCCGACCGCATGGCTACGCCGATGGCCTATGTGCGCAAGAAGCCCAAGGGATTTGGGCGCGCCGCCCTGATCGAGGGCGACGTGCCGGAGGGAAAACGCACCCTGCTGGTGGAAGATCTTACCACCGATGGCGGCTCGAAAATCCAGTTCTGCCAGGCGCTGCGCGACGCCGGGGCGATCGTGAACCACACGTTTGTCGTGTTCTTCTACGGTGTCTTCCCCGGCAGTTTTGAGACCCTGGCGAAGATGGATATCAGTCTGCACCATCTCTGCACCTGGTGGGACGTGCTGGAAGCCTGCCGTGAAAAACCCTATTTTTCCGACAGCGCGCTTTCCGGTGTCCGAAAGTTTCTGGAGGATCCGGTCGCCTGGTCGGCGACGCATGGCGGCGTGGCGTCGCAGGAAGAAGCCGCGGCGCGCAAGGCTGCTTCGGCAGCCTGAACGCTCCTGTAAGTAAAGTGGCGACAACCCACGGCTTAAGATGGTGTAACGAAACCACGTAGCCGCGTGTCACCCGGGCAGTCCATTTACGGGGCGTGGCAGATGTTTGCGTGGGAACCCTGCTGGTGGCCGAGCTTGCCGTCTCCACGGGGCTCGGCGCGGTCTCTCGGTGCGACACGCGCTAAACGCAGCGCACCTTGTTGCGTCATTGCCCCATCGACGGCCGCTTCCACTATTTTACAGAAACCTGGAGCGAATATATACGCCAGTATCATTCTCTGCCGAGCTGGGCGGAATGGCCGTTCAACCGGCAGGAATAATCCTATGTCTATCGCTCCGCCAAGGAGGTTTCCAACCCGGCCTCCTTCAGTTCGGAAACCATCCCGCATCTCGTCTTTTACAACGCCGCCTTGGCCGTTCTGGATGAAGAGAAGCGCCCATTTCCCGATAAGTAGATCGGTATTTCATCCGGCTCTGGCGCGTGTGAAAAATTCTATCTGGCAAGCAGCTTTTAAATATTTCTGACATGAGACATGGCGGGCTTTCGCGCACCGCTGTCACCGCGTTGTCGCACGGCGAGCAACAGAGTGGCATCTGGATGGCGACCGGTGATGGCGGCTTGGCGCTGGTGCATCTCGCGGGCGGCTGCGATATCGTCATGTAGATGGGCACGGCGAAATACGGAGTACGCGATAAAAATGACCATCTCTGCGAAACCCGCTTATCGGAAATCGCAGCACATCCGCAAGTTAAAATATTCAAGATTAAACTCATCCAGGCACCAACCCGGAAAAGGCGGTATTTTATCCGGCGCCAAGGTTACCGCGGAAATCGCCACCATCCGCGGCATTCCGTAAGGCCGGGACAGCATCAACCCGAACTGGCACAAGGATATCGGCAATGTGCGGGAGCTTGGGCAATGCATCGATCGTGTGCGCCGCGTCACCGGCAAGCCCGTCGGAGTGAAATTCGTCGTCGGGGATAAAAATTTTCGCGCTGACTGATTTTCGCGCATCCGTACCTATCCCGATTGCTGCCCGAACTATATCCAGATTGATGCCGGCGAAGGCGGTACTGGCGTCGCACCGGCGCCACTGGCGGAATATGGTAGGCCTGCCGATCACCTAGACACTGGCGATCGTCGTGAAAACGCGTGGCGGGCACGGCCTGGGCCAGCGCATCCGCGTTCTCGCCTCGGGAAAACAGATCGCCGCGGACGAGGTGGTCTGAGCGTGTTGCATGGGAACAGATTTTGCTTCCTACACGCGCGGCTTCATGTTCTCGCTGGGCGGTATCCAGGCCTTGAAATACGGTTCTGGTCAATGCCCCACCGGGGTCATCGCCTCCGATGCCCGGCTCCAATGGCCTGGTTCCCACGGTCAAAGCCGCCCCCGTTACGTCACCCAGATCCAGGGCGGCGTGGCGGGATTCAGCAGTGCCGATGGGGGTATAAAAAAATACCCCGCGCGCCGGTTTTGTCCTATGCTGGTCCCACGGAACGCACCCAGAGAGGCTCCATGACCCCCCCTCCCACCTTCGGCGCCAATTCCAACGCCGCGCGCGACATCGCTACCGTTCTGCACCCCTATACCGACCTGGTCACACACCAAGAGGTCGGCCCGCAGGTCATCACCAAGGGTAAGGGCGTGCGCGTGTGGGACGATACCGGCAAGGACTACATCGAAAGTGTTGCCGGCCTGTGGTGCGCGTCGCTCGGCTTCGATAATGAACGCCTGGTGCAGGCGGCAGCGAACCAGATGCGCAAGCTGCCCTTCTACCACGCCTTCAACGCCAAATCGCACGAACCGATGATCGAGCTGGCGGAAATGCTGCTTGCCCGCGCGCCGGTGCCGATGAGCAAGGCGTTCTTTGCCAATTCGGGCTCGGAAGCCAATGACAGCATCGTCAAGATGGTCTGGTATTTCAACAATGCCATAGGTCGGCCGAAAAAAAAGAAGATCATCGGCCGGTTGAAGGGCTATCACGGCATCACCCTCGCCGCTGCTTCCATCACTGGCCTGCCGGCCAATCATCGCGCCTTCGACGTGCCGCTGCCGGGCTTCGTTCACACACTGACCCCGCATCACTATCACGGCGCTAATTCCGGCGAGAGCGAGGAAGGTTTCGCAACGCGTCTCGCCGATGAACTGGAAAAACTTATTCTCGCCGAAGACCCGGACACGGTGGCCGCGATGTGGGCGGAGCCTGTAATGGGCGCTGGTGGGGTGATCGTGCCGCCGCGTACTTACTTCGAGAAAATCCAGGCCGTGCTGCGTAAATACGATGTGCTGTTCGTCGCCGATGAGGTGATCTGCGGCTTCTGGCGCACCGGAAATTACTGGGGTAGTCAGACCCTGAACATGCAGCCCGACATCATCGCCTGTGCTAAGGCGCTTTCTTCCTCGTACCTGCCCATTTCCGCGGTCATGGTGAATGATCGTGTGTTCCAGGGGATGGCCCAGCAGAGCCATGAGATTGGCACCTTTGGCCATGGCTTTACTTACTCCGGTCATCCGGTTGCCGCCGCTGTCGCCATCGAGACCTTGAAAATCTACGACGAGATCGATATCGGCGGGCATGTTCGCGACGTTGGACCTTACTTCCAGGCAAAGTTGCGGAAGCTTTTCAATGACCATCCGCTGGTTGGCGAAGTGCGCGGCGTCGGCATGATGGCGGCGGTCGAACTGGTGGCTGACAAGGCTAAGCACGAAAATTTTTCTCCCACCGCAAAAATCGGCCCGCGTGCCGTGGGGCAGATGCAGGAACATGGCGTGATCGGCCGCTCGGTGCTAAATGATAGCCTTACCTTCTCGCCCCCGCTAATTATCACCCGCGCGGAGATCGACGAATTGCTGGACCGTGTCGGCAAGGCATTGGACGCCTTAGTAGTGCAGGTTAGGCGTGAGCAGATCGGCGTCGTGCGGTAACGGCGCACACCGCGGCCATGCGAAGGCATTTACCCACAAGAGTACCGGATTGACGTATAAATCTGGTGCGGGGTTGCGGTGATGCCGCGACGGCCTGAAGTATGATCGTCACCGCCGGGTTGGCGATCGGCTCCGCGCCACTGCTGCTCGGGCTGATCGTGGTGATGCCGGTTCTAGGTTACGCGACCTAGCATCTCTATCGCAAGCTGATCGTTTGGGACGACCAACCGATGGGTGACCCCCAAAGCTGATTGACAGCGCGGCCGTCTCCTCGCCCCATGGGGACGGGAAAGAGGAGGGGTCGCGGGGTCATGTTCGTCGCCTGGGTGGTGGGGGCGCAGGTTCTGGCGCAGCTGGGGGCGCAGGCGCTACCGGCCCTGTTGCCGGGTGTGATCGATGCTTGGCAGCTATCCAAGACCGAGGCCGGCTGGCTGGTCGGGGTGTTCTTCGTTGGCTATGTCGCCGCCGTGCCGGTGCTGGTTTCTCTTACGGACCGGCTGCCGGCGCGCAATGTGTATGTGTTCGGTGCGGCCTGCGCGACGATCGGGCAGCTGGGCTTTGCCTTCGTCGCCGACGGCTTTTGGTCCGGCATGGTGTTTCGTGTCTTCAGCGGCATCGGCTGGGCCGGCAACTACATGCCAGGGCTGAAGGCGATCGCCGACACGCTGGAGGGCGGCGCGCAATCACGCGCCGTCTCCTGGCACGCCGCGGGATCGGGGATCGCCGGGGCGTTGTCCTTCGCCATCGCCGGATTGCTGGATGCTCTGGCTGGGCCGCCAGCGGCGTTCATGTTCGGTGGTCTCGCGGCAATCGGCTCCGGCATCATCGCGTTTTGCGTCATGGCGCGCACCAGCCCCCTCCATGCGCGCACCGAGGCTCCCGTTGGCGTATCACGCGCCTTGCTGGATTTCCGTCCCATTTTGCGCAATCGCCTCGCCATGGCCTGGATCGCCGGCTACACCGTGCACACCTGGGAACTCGCGGCCCTGCGCGCCTGGAGCGTCACCTTTCTCACTGCCACCGCCGTGCGCACGGGCGCGCCCGACTGGCTGCCGGCGCCGACCGTGCTGGTCACGGTGATCGGCCTGATCTGTATAGGCATCTCCGTCACCGGCAACGAAACCGCGCAGCGCTTCGGCCGGCTGCGCGTGGTCACCTTGGCGATGTCCAGCGCCGCAGTGTTTGCGGTGATCACAGGCTGGGCCACTGCGCTGCCGCTGCTACTCGCCACCATGCTGGTGCTGGTCTGGAATGCCTGCATCTATATCGACAGTTCTGCTCTTACCGCCGGCACCGTGCAGGTAGCGGACAAAAATCTGCGCGGCGCCACGATGGGGTTGCATTCGATGTGCGGTTATACGGGTGGTTTTCTTGGCCCGCTGGGGGTTGGGGTTTTTCTGGACCTTGCGGGGGATTCGCCCCTCGGCTGGGGCCTCGCCTTCGGTCATCTGGCGATAATCACCCTGATCGGCCTCACTATTCTACGTCGCCTCGGTCAACGCGGGATGAGCGCATCCTTGTAGGCGCCGATGGCCACTGCCATGCCGGTCTCCAGCGCGTCCGCCGTCAGCTCATGGCCGATGGAAACCTCATGCAGCCAGGGCACGCGATGCACAAGCGCCGGCAAATTGCGCGTGTTCAGGTCGTGCCCAGCATTCACCACCAGCCCACGCGCCCGCCCCGCTTCCGCTGCCGCCGCGCAAGCGGCCAGTGTCTCCACCGGCCGGCCGATGCGGTGGGCATGCGCATAATCGCCGGTGTAGATCTCCAGCCCCTGCGCGCCGGTATCGGCGATGCGAGTGGCGGCGTCCGCGTCCGGATCGCAGAATAGAATCACCCGCGCGCTCAGCGGAGGAACCGCGGCTAGGAACCACGCCACCACCGCCCGCTCCGCTGCATCCAGCTTCCAGCCGGCATCGGAGGTAAACGCATTTGGCTTGTCGGGCACCAGGGTAATCTGCTCCGGCCGCGCCGCGCGGACGATGGCGAGGAAGCGCTCGTCCGGGTAGCCTTCCAGATTAAGCTCGAACGCCGGCCGCCAGGCCGCGATGGCGGCGGCGATGGCATCGATATCGTTACACCGGACATGTCGCTCATCGGGGCGCGGATGCAGAGTGATTCCCGCCGCGCCAGCCGCATGCACGATCCCGGCGAAGCGCACCGGATCGGGCACGCCGGTATGGCGGGAATTGCGCAGCAGTGCGATTTTGTTGAGATTGACCGAAAGTCGGGTCATCGTACCCGGCTGACCGTGTAATCCGCCACCGCCAGCAGACCCTGGCGCAGCGTGCTATCGGGAAAAATCGCCAGCGCGTCCTTTGCCTCGGCGACGAAACCAGCGGCGCGGCGCAAGGTTGTCTGGATCGCACCATGCGCGGCGACCAGTTGTAGCGCGCGTTGCAAATCCGCCTCGGTCTGCTCCGATGCTTCGATGGTGCGTTGCCAGAAAGCGCGTTCTTCCGTATCGCCCGCGTGATAGGCCGCTAGTACAGGCAAAGTCACCTTGCCCTCGCGGAAATCATCACCGACGGTTTTCCCTAGCACGGCTTCGTCGGCTGCATAGTCCAGCGCGTCATCCACCAACTGGAACGCGATCCCCAGCGCCATGCCATAGGCCGCCAGCGCCGCGCCTTCCGCCGCTGGCCGATCGGCGATGATCGCACCTACCTGGCAGGCGGCGGCGAACAAGGCCGCAGTCTTGCCGCGGATCACTTCGAGATACCGGCCCTCATCGGTGGAAAGATCGTTCTGCGTAGCGAGTTGCAGCACCTCTCCCTCAGCGATCGTCGCCGCCGCGCGCGAGAGGATCGCCAGTACCGGTAATGATCCATCCGCCACCATCAGCTGAAAGGCGCGCGCGAACAGGAAATCGCCGACGAGGACGGACGCCTGATTGCCGAATACCGCATTGGCGCTGGCAAGGCCCCGGCGCAGCTGGCTTCCATCCACTACATCGTCATGCAGCAGGGTCGCAGTATGAATGAACTCCACGCAGGCGGCGAGATGCACGTGACGATCGTCCCCCGCATAGCCGCACATTCGCGCGGTGGCTAGAGTGAGCAACGGGCGCAGGCGCTTGCCACCGGCGGCGACGATATGCGCGGCCAGTTGCGGGATCAGCGCCACGGGGCTGTCCATGCGCGCGATGATGGCGCGGTTGCAGGCCTGCATATCGGCATCGAGCATACCGGCCAGCACGCTGAGCGCATCGCCCGGATGAGTCGCCTTGCCGGCCCGTTCGGGCGTCCCCTTGGACGGGGACAGGCTGGCGAGAGCGGTCAAACAGAACTCCTAGCTTGCGAAGCTTGGCGGGTGGGGGTTGGATGGGTGACACCATATCGGTGGGGTTCAAACAGGGTCAAGCCGGGATGCAGGTGATCGCGATGACGAACAACCCGGTGCGGCTGAGTTTCCTTACCGCCCTGCTGGCCGATGCCGGGATCATGGCCATCGTTCTGGACATGCACGCCTCGGTGATGGACGGTTCCATTGGCGCCCTGCCGTGCCGATTGATGGTGGCCGATGTGGACGCAACCCTGGCCAGACGCATCCTGGCCGATGCCAACGAGATCTGATCATCCGGATGGATATCACCGAGGGAACTTTGCTGGATGGACGCCTGCGCTATATGCAGCCGCGTGAGGGGTTTCGCAGCGGTATCGAGCCCGTTTTCCTCGCCGCCGCCATCCCGGTGCGGGCCGACCAACGCATATTGGAAGCGGGCAGCGGCTCCGGCGCCACCCTGCTCTGCCTCGCTGCGCGTGTGCCGGGGATCGCGGCCACGGGGGTGGAGATCGATCCCGTGCTGGTATCGCTCGCGGCCGAAAACGCGGTGGCGAACGGGTTGAATGGTCTGCGGTTTGTCGTTGGCGATATCACCGGTACCTTGGAGATTGGCCTGTTCGACCATGCCTGCGCTAACCCGCCCTATCACGCACCAGGCGGCACTCCTTCCCCGCTGGCAAGCCGGGCACGGGCAAAAATTGCGCCGGCCGGCTTGTTCGTGGCCTGGATTGCGGCCCTGGCTCGATATCTGCGCCCGAACGGCACGCTTAGCCTGATCCTGCCGGCCCCGGCCCTACCGGCCTGTTTAGAGGCACTCAGCGCCGCGCGCTGCGGTTCGGTGATGCTTTTGCCGTTATGGCCGCGGGCCGGACAGAGGGCCAAACTGGTTCTGCTGCGCGCGGTGCGCGATGGGCGCGGGGCATTTCAGCTGCTACCTGGGCTGATCCTGCATGACGCGAACGGATTCACCGCGGATGCTCAGGATATCCTGCGTGGTGCCGCGGCGCTGCGATGGGCGAAGTGCGCCTGAAATCGATCAATACACGATATTAAGGCCCCAAAAGGTCACGGAACCAATTAAGGCTCAGGAAAATCCGATCAAACCCGCCCTACCAGCAAAAAACAACGCGATCGCTGGTTGATCAGAGCTTCCATAGAGTGAGATATAAAAACTGATCATAGGTATCAATTTTCAATAACAACCGTGTAATTGATCGCATCTTCGGAGTAGGTAAATTCGAAACCGAATAGAATTTCCAGGAACGGCAACCTATACGCGATAGTCCGACATTACTCTCCCGCTGGCGCGGCGCCTGGTGCGGATACGGCGGTTCGCGGTATGTCGGCGAATGCCTCCTCCCACGAGCCAGTGGTCGAGGCCTTGCTGTATTCGGTGGCACGGTTTTCGAAGAAATTTGCGTGTTCCACCGCGTTCAGCATCTCATCCAGCCAGGGCAGCGGGTTCTTCGCCACATGATAGAGCGGGTTTAGGCCGAGCTGCACCAGCCGGCGATCGGCGATGTAGCGGATATACTGCTTCACCTCCGGCGCCGCCAAACCCTGCACTGCGCCCTGCTCGAACGCTAGGTCGATGAAAGCGTCCTCGTGATCCACGATGGTGGCGCAGGTAATGTAGAGCTCGCGCTTCAGGTCCTCGGTCCAGATTTCCGGGTTTTCCTGCACGAAGGTGCGGAACAGCTTGATGATGCTCTCACAATGCAGGCTTTCGTCGCGCACCGACCATGTGATGATCTGGCCCATCCCCTTCATTTTTCCGAAGCGCGGAAAGTTCAGCAGAATGGCGAAGGAGGCGAACAATTGCAGCCCTTCGGTAAAGGCGCCGAACGCTGCCAGCGTCTTGGCGGTCTCGTGTTTATTGCCAATCTGGAACGTATGCATGTAGTCGTATTTGGCTTTCATTTCCTTGTATTTTAGAAACGCCTGGTACTCGATCTCAGGCATGCCGATGGTATCGAGTAGATGGCTGTACGCGGCCACATGCACGGTTTCGATATTGGAGAACGCCGACAGCATCATCAGCACTTCGGTGGGTTTGAACACCTGGCTGTACTGTTTCATGTAGCAGTTGTTCACTTCCACATCGGCCTGGGTGAAGAAGCGGAAGATCTGCGTCAGCAGGTTCCGCTCTCCATCGGACAAATTCCGATGCCAGTCCTTCACGTCATCGGCCAGCGGCACCTCCTCGGGCAGCCAGTGCACGCGCTGCTGCATCAGCCAGGCTTCATAGGCCCAAGGGTAGCGGAACGGCTTGTAAACCGGGTTTTCTGTCAGCAAGTCGAAGCGAACCGGGTGTTCGTCGGCCGGGCGCGTGGTGCCATCCATGGGTCGTTCTGCCGCTGCTTCAGGGTGAGGTCATATTAGGAACAGTATCATAGCCCGGCCCGGCGCGATTCCTAGCCCCCACAAAATATAGTTTGCGCTATTGGTGGATGGACCCCAGATTTGGTGGAAACCAGAAACCCTTGCGTCAAGCCCTGCCACGTGTGACAGGGCTTGTCAAAGATGCTGGCAATAGGAGATTCCCATGATGCAGCGCGATGTGGTTGTGGTTTCCGGCGTGCGCACCGCCATTGGCGATTTCGGCGGCAGCCTGAAGGATATTGCCCCCACTGAACTGGGTTCGCAGGTGATGCGCGAAGCGCTTTCCCGCGCCGGCGTTGATGGCGCGGAGGTGGGCCATGTGGTGTTGGGCAATGTCATCCATACAGAAGCTAAGGACATGTACCTTTCCCGAGTTGCTGCCATGGGCGCCGGGGTGGGCGAGCATGTCCCTGCCCTTACCCTGAACCGGCTGTGCGGTTCGGGCCTGCAGGCGGTGATCTCGGCGGCGCAGACCATCATGCTGGGTGATGCCGACATTGCCGTCGGCGGCGGGGCCGAGAGCATGAGCCGCGCTGCTTACTTGGCATCCGGCATGCGCTGGGGTGCCCGCATGGGCGACAGCCAGATGGTGGATATGATGGTCGCCGCCCTGCACGACCCGTTCCACAAGATCCATATGGGCGAAACGGCGGAGAACCTCGCCGAATCCCACCAGATCACCCGCGCCCAGCAGGACGCGACCGCAGTGGAGTCGCATCGCCGCGCCTCCCGCGCGATCAGTGAGGGCCGATTCAAGGACCAGATCCTGCCGGTGGTGCTGAAGACCCGTAAAGGGGAAACCGTGTTTGACACCGACGAGCATGTCCGCGCCGATGCCTCGGAAGCCGACATGGCGAAGCTGCGGGCCGTGTTCCGCAAGGATGGCACTGTCACCGCCGGCAATGCGTCGGGCATCAACGATGGCGCGGCGGCCGTGGTGCTGATGGAAGCCGGCGTGGCCGCGAAACGCGGCGCCAAGGCGATGGGAAGGCTGGTGGCCTATGCCCATGCCGGTGTCGATCCGAAGATCATGGGTATTGGCCCGGTGCCGGCCACCCGCATGGCGCTCGCTCGCGCCGGGCTGAGCGTGGCGGACATGGATGTGATCGAATCCAACGAAGCCTTCGCTGCACAGGCCTGCGCGGTGGCGAAGGATCTTGGCTTTGATCCTGGAAAAACCAACCCGAACGGCTCCGGCATCTCGCTCGGCCATCCGGTGGGGGCCACGGGGACCATCCTGGTGGTGAAGGCGCTGAATGAGTTGGCGCGAATCGGCGGTCGCTATGCGTTGGTGACGATGTGCATCGGCGGTGGCCAGGGCATCGCGGCGATCTTCGAGCGGACCTGAGGACCTGCAACCGCTCATCGGCCGGCCCTGCGTGCGGGAAGTGTGCCAATAAAATTCACTAGAGGCGGAGAACGGCGACAGCTACCTCCTGAAGCAGAGCAATCTTCGCCAGCGTGGTGCCCGTGCCACCAATATCCCCGACAGCCCTCCTACAGCCGGTCGGACTGAAGTGCGCGGCCTGGCTGGGCATCGCATTCGTGGTCCTTCTTCGGGATCAAATCATACGGCAACGCAAAACCCGGCATGGCTTTCAGTCGGTCCGACCATACGACGATGTGCGGCCAGTTGGCGATTTCGAACCCGCCCTCTGCCATGAACACCATCCGGCCCCAGCAGCTGAGATCGGCAATGGTACAATTGTCTCCGACCAGCCATGCACGGTTGGCTAGGGTCGCGTTCACGAAATCCAGTGCCGCGACGGCTTGCGGACGAAAGTAATCGATGATCATCGGGTTCACTGCGCGAAACCGCGCGAAATGCCTTATTTTCGCGATGTTTGTGATCTGATCGGCTTCCCAGGACAACCATTCGCGCGCCTGCCAGCGCTCTTGCTCTGTCCGACCTTCGAAATGTTTGGTGACGCGCGCCAGATAATCCAGGATTGGATTGGAATGCACGATCGTCAGCCCGCGATGGCGCAAGGCTGGCACGGTGCCGTAGCGATTGACCGCCAGATATTCCGCCTCACGCTGCACGCCGTTTTTCAGATTGACTGTGCGGAACGAAAATGCTTCGCCGCACAGCGCCAGGAATAGCATCGGCTTGTAGCTGGAACTGGACGTAAAACTTCCATAGAGTGTTAACCGCTCCGGTGACGGCAGCTCGAACACGGCGGTGGCTCCGGTGATTTCCGGTTCAGTGTAGGGCGGAAACCCCCGCCACCGGAACCCTGTGTGGCTCTGGGCGGCGTTGGCCCAGAATGCGCCGCGCGGCATCCAGCCGCCCGGCGCTGATGCGTTCATGTTGGACTATGACCGGTTCGATCGCGGCGATGGTGGCGACAAGGTCACCGCGCAGAAACGTGGCAAACCCGCGTAACGAGGCCGGCACCACGGGGCCGGAGGTGGGCCGTCCCTCGGCCGCCATCGTTGCCATCTCATGCAGCCGTGCCGTCAGCACGGCATCGTCGGCGGCAACGGCATCGTCGAGCGCGATATGGGTATTGGCAAAACCGTTTATGGCATGCGGAAACATTCGGTGCTCATAGTCATGCACCCCGCGCCAGAGAAGGGCTACCGCGTACGTTATCGCATCCAGCGGTAGCCCCATGTGGCGCCTGGTGCAATGGCATCAGCATAGATGCGTGATGCCTCCGCCATATTGCGGGCCTCCAGTTCGCAGAACGCCAGATGCCAGCTGATATGGTAATACAACTTCCCGTCACGGGGATAATCGGAAGTCTAGAATTTTAAGTAAGTACGCGCAGATTTCTGCTCGTTTTTCTCATAATAAACATGCGGGCGGATATGCGCGCCGTGTTCACGTTGGCCGGTTTCATCCTTGGCGAAGGCATGCTAAAAATTGAACTACAAATCGTCGCCGTATTGCGTCGCCAGTCCGTCCAGCAGCGTCACATACTCCTACTCGCGCCCGGCGCTGCCGGAGAGACCGATCAGGCCGAAGGGCGAGGTGCAGGGACTAAATATCATTGCATCGCACGGCTAGGTTTTCAGATGTTCCTTGGCTGCCGTCACCGCCACATCGCCCTGACCGGTGAGGACGAGGTTGTAGCAAGCCAGATAATCGGCCTCGCACGCCGGCAGTTTTTTGGCCGTGGTATTGGCGTCCGCCATGGCGGCGCTGGCGGGGCCGGCCTCGCCGTGCAGCGGATGGGCACGGGCCTTTCCGGCATAGTCAAGCGCGAAACGTGGGTCGGCCGCGATAGCGTGCGTAAAGGCGTCGGTCGGACTGGGGTTGCCCGAAAACTGCAGATCGCAACCTTCGACATAGGCATCGCGCGTGGCGGGTGAGGAGGTGGAAATGGCAAGCCTATACCGATCCGTCAGTATGACTTCTCTCCGGTGGTCCAATCGGGAGAGATTATTTACGATGATCGGTTAACGGCAAGCCGCTCAGGACGCCGCGTCGATTGCCTTGTTGATTGCCCGAACGCCGCCAGCCGGGCCATCGGGATGGTTCCAGACACCACCGATGATCGCCAGAAAATCGGCGCCAGCCTGCACCAGCGGTGCCAGATTCTCTGCCGTGATGCCACCGATGGCGCAGCAGGGAATTTCCATCATCTCCGACCACCAGCGCAAAATTTCCGGATTGGCGAGGTTTGTTACTTCCTTGGAATTGGACGGGTAGAACGCACCGAACGCGGCATAGTCCGCGCCATCCTGACCCGCTTGCATCGCCAGGTCGCGCGAGGATTTGCAGGTGACGCCGAGCATCAGGTCCGGGCCCATGATTTCCCGGGCTTTCTGCGCTGCCATATCTTCCTGGCCGACATGCGCGCCGTCGCAGCCCGTGGACACCACTAGATCGGCGCGATCGTTTAGCAGGAATGCCACATCGCGCGCCTGCGTGACCGGACGCAGCGCGTCGATGGTGCGCTTCCACGCGTCATCGGTCTCGTTTTTGATGCGCAGCTGAACGGCGGCGCAATCGCCTGCATCCAGCGCTTGCGCCAGTAGGTCCGGGAAAATTTGGAGATCAAATTTTTCCGGGGTGATGATGTACAGGCGGCATGTATCTGGACCGGTCATCGTGCAAGCTGTTCCCGTGTTGCGTTATGGCGATTGGATCAGGATGGTGATTAGGTCAGGTAGGCGGATATTATTCCCGGGATGGGGACGTTCTTGATATCTTGGAATGGCTGCCATTAGAAATCAGCTGCAGCCTTCCATACCATAGCATTTGGAGACGATCATGAGTGCCCCACGCTGCGGCGCCGTTATCGTCGCACCCTTTCCCTGGCGGCGATCTGGGCAGTACAGGTCATGGCGCGCAGACCGGCGACTATATTGCCGCCGCCAGCGACGCCAACCAGGCCTTCTATGCTGCGGGTTCCGCGCGCCATAACGGGCCGGAGGAGCGGGCTTGGGCTTATGAAAGTTGCGTCTCCTGGGTCGGTCCAAGCCAAGCGGCACCCGTCATGGAATGGGTTGCGGTACGACCCCCGGCTGTCGGGCTCATTGATCGCTGGGCACAGATTTCCGTCAGGGCAGTCGGGACGACAATCCATGTGAACGGCGACCTGGCCTGGGCGATCGGCCAGGAAATCAACAAGGGAAAACTGAAGAATGGTAATGCCTTTAGCTTTACGACCGTGGTGACCAGCATATTCGAAAAGCGGGACGGGCGCTGGTTAATGGTCTTGCATCACGCCAATGCGCCGCTGCGATAGACCGGTCCTAGGGGCACGCTCGAGCAAGATAAATCGTTAATGGTCCGCCGGAGCTTGTCCTCGGGTTGGACTACGGCAAAACCCGGGGGGCGCGAACCCGAGGGGTGGATCATGACACGTGATACGGGGGAAAGTCAGAACTTGCCGAGATAGATGTCGATGATCTTGCCAAGCATCTCTAGCGCCTCTTTCTTCGGCCGCTGGAAGGTGTTCCGGCCAATGATGGACCCGTTTGCCCCACCGTCGCGCAACCCGCGAATTTCTTCGTACAACCCATCCAACCCCTTCGCCTCGCCGCCCGAGAACACGACGATGCGCTTGCCGTTGAAGGACGCCTGCATCACATGCCCGACCCGCTTGGCAAGGGTGGAGCCATCGATCTTGTTATCCGCGTAGGTCTTTTTCGCGGCGTCCAGCGAGACATTATCGGTGGGTGGCTTCACCTTGATGATATGCGCGCCCATCAGCGCCGCCATCTGCGCGGCATAGGCGCAGATATCCATCGCGGTCTCCGCCACCTTGTCCAAATTCGGCCCGCGCGGATAGCTCCACACCACCACGACGAGGCCGGCCGCCTTCGCCTCTTCTGCCATCTCGCGCAGTTCCTCCATCTGGTCGAAGGCATACTCGCTGCCCGGATAGATGGTGAACCCGATCGCCGAACAACCCAGGCGCAGCGCGTCCGAAACCGACGCCGTCACAGCCTGATCCTTCGACGTGGCCAGCGAATTGGAGGAATTAACTTTTAAGATCGTCGGGATGGCCCCCGCATAGGTGTTGGCACCTAGCTCGATCATGCCCAGCGGCGCGGCATAGGCATTCAGCCCGGCCTCGATGGCGATCTGGTAGAGATAATGCGGGTCATAGGCGGCAGGATTAGGCGCGAAGCTGCGCGCTGGTCCATGCTCGAACCCCTGGTCCACGGGCAGGATGACCACTTTGCCGGTGCCGCCGAGTTTGCCCTCCATCAGGATGCGCGCGAGGTTGCCTTTGGTGCCGGGATTGTCGCTCTCGTAATTGTCGAGAATTTTTTTCACTTTTTGGGTGATACGCATCGAGACATTCTCCTGCAGGCCAAGCTTTGCGGCTGCGCGGGTACTAGCGCAGCGGCGGCGGTCTGTCACGATACGACAACCAGTCCCGCACGCGCCGTTCTGCCCCGCGCTCGGCTAGATCCAGGGCTTGCGGGCGCAGCGGGCACACGCGGGCTCCAAGCGCTGCCGCCGTCGCCGCAACCGCCGCGAAGGCTGGGCACGCTGGATCGAGAATGAGTGTGCGCTGCCCCAGCCGCAAGGCCGCTAGCGCCAGCCCCGCGGCGTCGGCGCAATCCAGCCAATCCGCCGTCACCACCCCCGGAAACTGTGCCCGCGCCAGGCGCATCAACGCCAGCCACCAGCCTGGCCCGGCGAACACGGCTGCTCCCGGCGCGGACAGCAGGGTTACGGCCAGGCCCGGCGCGCAGGCCAGCGCTACGTCCGCCATGCCATGCACCACCACCGTCGGTTCCTGCGTTGCCCTCTCCAACATGCTTGACCTTCAAGCCGTTACGGGGCTTCAGTGCAAGCGAATCACGCATCCGCCGCGAATCGCGCCGGCCCCCCAAGGAGGTTCTCCGCAGGAGTTCGATGAGTAGCGCCACCGAAAACCCGACTGAAGCCGTGCAGCGCCTGGAGCAAGCTTTGGAACGAATCGCCCTGGCGATGGCCAGCGCCAGGGCCCCGAAAGCTGCGCCCGCGCAGCAGGCCACGCAGCAAACCGCCGAGGCGAAGGCTCGTCTGGATGCGCTGATCGGTAAACTGCGCGTCGGCCTTGCCGAACGCCCGCGCGGCTGAGGGAGAACACGCATGGCCCTCGTCACCGTCACCATCAACGGTTACCCGTACAGCGCCGGTTGCGAGGGTGGCCAGGAAGAGCATCTGCGCCAAATGGCTGTCGAAGTGGACCGGCGCGTGCAATATCTGAAGACCCTGGTCGGCCAGGGCGGCCAGGGTGGCGAAGCCGAGGTACTGGTACTCGCCGCGCTGTTGCTGGCCGATGAGGTGCATGATCTCCGCCAGGAAGCCGACCAGGCGCTGATGAGCACCAGTTCCGTCCGCGGCGGCGAGGCCCAGCTCAGCCGGCGGCTGAATAAGATCGCGGCTCGTGCGGAAGAGATTGCGAAGAATCTCGAGCACCCGTAAGCTGTATGGGCGGAGCTGCTGGGTGCGTCAGGCTATACATCCCCAGGGCCAGTAAGCATCTCCCTCGGGAGCTGGCTCTGTTGTGATCTTGGTCATGATATCTGGCGCCCACCTGCACAAGCAGGCTCTGGGAGGATGACACGCCAACGGCCATGGTGGCTCCGCACTTTCTCCCCTTACTCAGCGCACGCAAGCGCGCGGCACGGGCAACGGCGAAAGCCGCGCGGGTGGGCTCCGATCCGGCGCTGGGCGGCGAGCTTGCGCGCCATGTGCTGGATGGCTTTCCGCCACCTGCCGGCGCCATCGTCGCCGGCTATTGGCCGATGGGCACGGAGATCGATATTTCTTCCCTTCTGATTGCCCTACATGCGCGTGGCCATCGCATCGTGTTGCCAGTCACGCCAAAGCGTGGCGCGGCATTGACCTTCCGTCAATGGCATCCAGGTGCCGCGATGATGCCAGAGGCTTTTGGCACGCACCACCCGACCGGGGTGGAACTGGTGCCAGACTACTTGCTGGTGCCGCTGCTGGCCTTCGACCGGGCGGGACGCCGGCTGGGCTATGGCGGCGGGTATTACGATCGCACCCTGGCCGCCTTGCCGTGCGCCATCGCGCTGGGCTGTGCCTTCGCCGCGCAGGAGATGGACGAAGTCCCCGCCGGCCCCTACGACATCGCCCTGCCCGCCATCGCTACGGAACGCGGGGTGATACGCTTTGAAGGTGCTGGATGAACATTCTTTTCCTGGGCGATATTGTCGGGCGCAGCGGACGTGACGCCGTGATCGCCGCCCTGCCAGGACTGCGCGGGCGGCTTGAGATCGACCTGGCCGTGGTGAACGCGGAAAACGCCTCGCATGGTTTTGGCCTTGCGCCCGACATGGCGAAGGCACTGTTCGCGGCAGGGGCGGACGTGATCACCTTGGGCAACCACGCCTGGGACAGGCGTGAGATCATTCCGATGATCGCCGAAACCCCGCGCCTGATCCGGCCGCTGAATTTTCCGCCAGGCACGCCGGGTGCGGGCGCCGTGGTGGTGGACGTGCCGGGCAATCGCCGCGCACTGGTGATCAACGCCATGGGGCGGCTGTTCATGGACGCGCTGGATTGTCCGTTTCGAGCCACCGCTGTCGAACTCACGAAACATCGGCTAGGCGGCGATGTGCAGGCCGTGCTGCTGGATTTCCATGCCGAGGCCACCAGCGAGAAAATGGCCTATGCCCATTCCTTCGATGGCCAGGTTTCTGTTGTCGTTGGCACACATACGCATTGCCCATCCGCCGATCACCAGATTCTGCCCGCCGGCACGGCGTTCCAGTCGGATGCTGGCATGTGCGGCGATTACGACAGCGTGATCGGCATGGCCAAGGAAGGCGCGGCCGCCCGGTTTTGGCGCAAGCTACCCGGTGAGCGCCTGGCGCCGGCCGAGGGCGAGGCGACGATCTGTGGCGTTTTTGTCGTGACTGATGAGATGACCGGCCTCGCGACGCGCATCGATGCCGTGCGCCTGGGGGGACGTCTGTCGCAGACCATGCCGGAGGTGTAAGTCATGCCCGCAATTGATCTTGGCCGTATTGCCTTGCATTACACCGATACCGGCGTTGCTCATAACGGTGTTGGCGGCCCGCCGATCCTGCTGATCCATGAACTCGGCGGTTCCGGCGACAGTTTTGCGGCGCTGGCCGCCCAGCTTAGCCCGTATCGCCGCGTGATCGCGCCCGATCTGCGTAGCGCCGGGCGCTCCGAAAAACCTCCGGTCCCATTCAGTATGGATGATTGCGCGCAAGATTTGATCGCGCTGCTTGCCGAGATGAACGTCGCGCAATGCGATGTACTGGGCGCGGCGCTAGGCAGTTTCATTGCCTTTCGTATGGCGTTGCGACAGCCTGCCTTGGTGCGCCGCATGACGTTGTGCGCCGCCGCTATCGGAATTTCCGAAGGCACGGCAACTTATATTGGCGAACGCGCGGCCCGCGTGCGGGCCCAGGGCATGCGCGTCGCCGTCGATACCAGCCTGGAAAACGCTTTTCCCACCCCGCATGAGGCCATCCGCGCCGTCTATCGCCCACTCTGGATCGCCAATGACCCCGCTGGCTATGCGGAGCTTTCCCTGGCATTGGGGCGCGAACGCACCAGCGTCGCGGACTGGGGAAAGTTAACGTGCCCCGTGCTGGTGACCAACGGCGCCGCCGATTTCATCTGGCCACCTAAAGCGGGCCAGGAAGTCGCCGCCGCCATCCCGGGCGCACGTTATGAAACCCTGCATCGCGCTGGGCATTTCCCCCATTTGCAGGCTCCCGCAGACCTGGCCGCGCTAGTATTGGAGTTTTTTAGTTGAACACCGCGCCGTGCTCTTAACTTAGAGCCGGTCGCCGCTGCCGCCACGTTGTTGCCTGTTCATAGGCATGACCAGCCCGCAGCACGGTCGATTCATCGAACAACCGGCCAGTGATTTGCAGGGAGAAGGGCAGGCCGGATTCGGTAAATCCGTTGCAGATTGAGAGGGCTGGGTTCCCGCTGACATTGAATGCCGTCATGAAGCTCATATGGGTAAATAGGCTTTCCGGTGGTACCGGCTGCAGCAGGCTTGCGGGTTCCGATGTCGGTAGCATCAGCACGTCCATCGTTGCCATGACCTGTTGCATGGCGCGCGCCAGATCGGTTCGCATGCGCATCGCCCGCACGTAATCCTCGGCCCGGATCAGCCCCCCGGCGATGATGCGATAGCGCAGGCTGGCGCCGAACAAGTCCGGGTGGGTGCGTAAATCGGCGCCATGGATCGCGAACAGTTCCGAGATGGCGATGATTTTCTTGCAGTCCTCATACTGACGCAACGGCGGCAAGGTTACCGGGCGAATTTCGGCACCGAGGTCACGAAACACTGCCAGCGCCGCATCGAAAGCGGCGCGGGTCGGCGCGCTGAGCGGCAATTCATCGTCCAGCCATGCCCCGGGCACCCCGATAACGAGGCCCTTGACGCCCCCCGTCAACGCGGCCCTGTAATCCGGCACCGGTATGTCGACGGAGCCAGGATCACCCGGATCGTGCCCGGCGATCACACCCATCAATAATGCCACATCCTCGGAGGTCCAGGCGAGCGGCCCTACGTGGTCATGGGAAAAACAATTAGGAATCACGCCACGCCGGCTGACCCGGCCATAGGTCGGCTTCAACCCGGCCAGGCCGCATAAAGCCGCCGGGCCGCGAATGGAGCCGCCAGTGTCGCTGCCTAATGTCGCAGGCGCGAAGCCGGCCGCCACCGCCGCGCCGGAGCCCGATGACGATCCGCCGGGCGAATAATCGGGGTTCCACGGATTGCGCGCAGGCGGAAACAGCACATCCCAGGATGGCCCGCCATGGGCGAATTCCCACGTTGCGGTCTTTCCCAGTAGGACGCCACCGGCATTGGCCAGCCGTGCCTGACAGAAACCATCCTCGTCAGGCACGTTATCGGCCAGTAACTTCGATTGCGCGGTGGTACGAATGCCCCTGGTTTCAAAAATATCCTTTAGGCAATAGGGAATGCCATGCAGCGTGCTGCGCGGTCCGCCGCGCATGATGTCCGCCTCCGCGGCGCGGGCCTCGGCGCGCGCGCGCTCCGCGGTAAGGGTGACGAAACTGTCCAGGCGATGATCCAGCGCCGCGATGCGCTTGAGATAAGCCTCCGTCAGTTCCACTGGAGAAATCTGGCGCGCCGCGATCAGTGCGGATGCCTGGGCGATGGTCAGGAAATGCAGATCGTCCCCCATCGTCCTATTCCTGTGCCGGTAGGAAGGCCAGCGGATTGAAAATATGGCCCGGCTCGTCCCCGCGCGCGCGTTCGCGTTGTATGCGCGCCACCATGGCCTGCACATGGCCATGGGCATCGACCAATTCGTCGGCATAGGCGGCCGGCAATACCAGCCCGATCTGGCGCGCCATCGCCAAGATTTCGTCGCGGGTCCAAGGCGGTGTGCTCATGCTGCGCTCCCTAAATAATCTTTCGCGCCCGCAAATCCGCGATCTGTGCGGCGTTGTAGCCGATACCGCCCAGCACGGCATCGTTATCAGCGCCCAACTCCGGTGCCACGCCGATACGTGCCGGCGTTTCCGAAAAATGCCACGGCGAGCCATGCACTTTCAATGTTTTGCCATGGTTCGGGTATTCGATTTCCGTGACATAGCCGTTGGCCAGCACATCGGGGTCGTTCGACGCTTCCAGCAAGGTGTTGATCGGCGCGGCGACGATATCCGCCGCGCGCAGCCGCGCCACCCAGTCATCGCGCACGCCGGTAGCGAACAGCCCGTCCAGCATCCGCAGCAGCGCGTGGCGTTTTTCATCGGATGCCATCGCCACGCCCAGATGTTCATAACCGGCCCGCGACAGGCTTTCGTAAAATCCCAACGCCGTCATCGCCTGCGACCATTGCCGCGCGCCATTCAGTTGGAACACCAGCGGCTTGCCGTCACGGTCGTCGAAACTGGCGGACAGGCCCGGCCGGTCTGGCGTACCCGTGACCCGCGCCTGGCCCGTGACCGGGTTGCGGGCGCGCCACATCGCCGTGGTCAAGGTCCAGCCCATCAGTCTGATCTGTCCACCCAGTAAGGAGCAATCCACCTTCTGCCCGATACCGGTGGCTCGCGCGTAAGTCAGCGCCGCCAGGGCGCCGCCGAACGCCAGGATCGCACAGGTTTCATCGGCGACGGAGACAACCCCCGTATACATCGGCTGCCCCGGCGTGGAATAGGCTTCCGCGATTCCGCCCAGTGCCTGTGCCATGGAATCCGTTCCCGGCAAATCAGCATGCGGCCCTTTCGGGCCGTAGCCGGAAATGGAGACATAGACGAGTTTCGGGTTAACTTTCCTCAGTGCCTCATAGCCGAAGCCATTTTTTTCCGCCGCCCCCGGGCGAAAATTCTGCCCGAACATATCGGCCTGCGCGACCATCCTGCGCAAGATTTCCTGCCCTTCCGCGGCTTTCAGATTCAAGGTTACACTGCGCACGCCACGATTATTGGTTTCAAAATAAGTGCTGGGATAGCCTGGCAACACGCCGGTACCGCGCGAATTATCGCCGACTTCCGGAACTTCGATCTTGATGACCTCCGCACCCAAATCAGCCATCAGCATATAAGGTACCGTGCCAGCTTGCGCGGTGGAACATGCAACGATTTTTACGCCTTGCAACGGTCCGTTCGGTGCAGTCATGTCGGAAACCCCTCTGCTAATGCGCGTCGTAAAGATGGCAGGCCACGCGATGCGCGGGCACAGCCTCCCGTAGAACCGGTTCCTCCACTGCACAGCGTGGCATCGCGAACGGGCAGCGCGTGTGGAACCGACATCCCGCGGGCGGATTAAGCGGTGATGGCACTTCGCCGTTGAGCAGGATTTCGTCCTCTTGCTGGCCTGGGTACGGCGGCAGGACAGCGGAGAACAGCGCCTTCGTATAAGGATGGCGCACATCCGCGAAAAGCTGCGCGGTGGGCGCGTATTCGACGATCCGGCCCAGATACATTACCACCGTCTGGTGTGCCATGTGGCGCACCGTGGCCAAGTCGTGCGCCACCAGCAGATAGGCGACGTTATCGCGCGCTTGGATATCCTTTAGCAAATTCATCATCTGCGCGCGGATGGAAACATCCAGCGCGGAAACCGGTTCGTCCAGCACGATCAACGCAGGTGACGATGCCAGGGCGGCGGCCAGGGCGATGCGCTGGCGTTGCCCGCCGCTGAATTCATGCGGGTATTGCGATGCCTGTTCCACTTGCAGGCCTACTTGGTGCAGTAATTCGCCCACGCGCGCCCGGATTTTTCCCCCGCTGCCCCAGCCATTGACGATCAGCGATTCCGCGATGGTTCGCCCGGCCGTCATGCGCGGATTGAGCGAGGACCAGGGGTCCTGGAACACCGCCTGCACGCGGGCGCGATAGGATCGCAGCGCTTCGCCGCGCAGCCCGTGGACAGGCTCGCCCTGCAGCAAAACTTGCCCGTCGCTGGGTTCCTCCAGGTTCAATATCAGGCGCGAGGTAGTGGTCTTGCCGCAACCTGATTCTCCGACCAGGCCCAATGTTTCCCCCGCCGCGATGGTGAACGAAACATCGTCCACAGCTTTGACATGCCCAAGGGTCTTCGCGAACAAAACCCCCTTGGTGACAGGGTAATACTTACGCAAGTTGTCCACGCGCAGCAGGGGCTCCCCGTTCATGGTGGGGCCAGTCTCCAGCAATCGGCAGTGTGGGCCGCACCAACCGAGAACGACGCGGGATAGGCATCGCGGCAGCGCGGTTCCACGTGCGGGCAGCGCGATGCGAAGCGGCAGCCGGCGGGTAAATCCATCAAGGATGGCGGCTGGCCCTCGATGGTAGTGAGCCGCCCTGTGCTGCCGCGCATTTTCGGCACGGAGGCGATCAACGCCTGCGTGTAGGGATGTGATGGGCGATCGAACACGGCGCGCACCGGCCCGCACTCCACGATGCGCCCGGCATACATCACCGCTACCCGGTCGCACATGTGCGCCACCACACCGAAATCGTGCGTGATGAACAGGATGGCCATATTGGTTTTTTGCTGCAGCCGCTTTAGCAGCTTTAGATATTGCAACTGGATGGTCACATCTAGCGCCGTGGTAGGTTCATCAGCGATCAGCACGCTTGGTTGGCCACTCATCGCGATGGCACCGACCACGCGCTGCTTCATGCCGCCGCTCATCTGGTGCGGGAACTGCCCAATGCGCTGTTCCGGCGCGTTAATATCGACCTGGCGCAGCGCTTCCACCGCGACGCGCAGCAAGGCGTCCTTGCCCGCGCGCAGTCGTCGCGCCAGGGCCTCGCGCAATTGCGCGCCCACGGCGAAGACTGGATTCAACGAAGTCTGGGGATCCTGCAGGATCATGGAGATTTTCCGGCCGCGAATTGCGCGCATGTCGCGCGGGGAACGACGCAGGATATCCTCGCCGTCCAGAAAAACCTGTCCCTGGATAGTGCGCGCACTGCCACGCGGCAGCAGGCGCATGATGGACAGCGCGGTGAGACTTTTGCCGCAGCCGGATTCGCCGACCAGACCCAGCACCTCACCGCGTGCGAGAGAGAAACTGACGCCATCCACCGCCTTCACCACGCCGCGGCGTAGAAAGAAATGCGTTTGCAGATCGCGCACTTCCAGAACTGGCGCGTCGTTCATAGCTGACGTAACCTGGGATCTAGCCGGTCCCGTAGCCAGTCGCCGAACAGATTGACCGACAGCACCAGCAAGGTGATAGCGATGCCCGGGATCAGCGACACCCACCAGGCATCGGCGATGCGCCCGCGCCCGTCGGAGATCATCATACCCCAGGTCGGTGTCGGCGGAGGCACGCCGGCACCGAGGAAACTTAACGAGGCTTCGGCGATAATGACGACGCCGATATTCAGGGTCACTAGAACCATGAACGTGTTCAGCACATTGGGCAGAATATGCGTCGCCATGATGCGCGCCGGCGAACAGCCGCGCACTCGCGCAAGAGCCACGAAATCGCGTTGCTTTAAGGCTAGCACCTCACCCCGGATGATGCGCGCGAAACTCGCCCAAAGCAGCAGGCTGATGGCGAGCACCAGGGTGCTAAGGCCCTGTCCCATGGTAACGGCCAGCAGCAGGGCGAACAGGATGGCCGGAAAAGTAAATGCTGCGTCCACCAGGCGCATCAGCACCGTATCCACCGCACCCCCGATATAGCCGGCGACGATGCCAATAACCAATCCCACGCCGCCACCCGCCGTCAACGCCAAGGCCGCGACGATTAGGCTGACACGGGCACCAAAAATCAACCGGCTGAGAATGTCGCGTCCGAATGTATCGGTGCCGAGAATGTATTTCATGTTGCCGCCATCCACCCAGGCGGGCGGCAGTAACTTGTCGCGCAGGGTCTGGTCGATCGGCGAATAGGGCGCCAGATGCGGCGCGAAGACTGCCATCACGACGATGATGGCGATGATGATAATGGGGAGCCAGGGCGCGCGTCGCATTATGATTCTCTCTGAAGTCCAGCACCCGATCGCACCCCGACCCAGCCACCCACAGCAGTGTATACTCGTTTAGTGGTTGGGTAGGAGTGCGGGCCGGTAACCGGGTTCAGAGCCATGATCAGCTTAAGCGGATGCGCGGGTCGACATAGGCGTAGAGAATGTCCACTAGCAGATTGATAGAAAGAATAAGTATCGATTTTAAAATGATTACCGCCTGCAAAAGTGGAAAATCGCGGAAGATGACGGCCTCATATGTCAAGCGCCCCACACCGGGCCAGGCGAAGACGGTTTCGGTGACAATGGCACCGGTGGTCAGGTTACCGAGAAACACACCCCATAAAGTTAATACTGGGATCAGGGCGTTGCGTAGGCAATGTTTCCAGATCACCACGCTTTCGCTTAGCCCTTTGATGCGCGCAAGCTTGACGTATTCGCTGTCCATTACTTCCAGCATGGACGATCGCACCAGCCGCATAAATCCGGCGATCAGGAAGGAGCCCAGGGTAATGACCGGCAGCACGTAATGGGCGGGCCCGCCCATGCGCCCCGATGGTAGCCAGCCCAGTTCCACGCTGAAGACGAAGATCAGCAGCACACCCAGCCAGAAACTCGGCATAGCCACGCCGAGAACCGCGATTGCGCCGGCCGCGCGATCGATCCAGCCACCGCGATGCAGCGCCGCGATCACGCCCAATGGGATACCCACCGCCATGGCCAGCAGGATGGCCCAGGGAATGATCGCCAGCGTGTTCGGCAGGCGTGAGAAAAATGCCTCCACTGCCGGTTGGCGCATGCGGATGGACATGCCGAGATCACCTTGCACCGCATTGCTGACGAAAATGGCGAATTGTTCGTGCAATGGGCCATCCAGGCCGAGCACCTGGATCAGTGCGGCGCGATCTTCCTCGGTGGCGTCTTCCGGCAGCATGAGATCCACCGGATTGCCGGTCAGCCGACCGAGGAAGAACACGATGCTCGCGACCATGCATAGCAGCACCACGCCTTGCAACAAGCGGCGGGCGATATAACGTTTCATTACGCGTGATGTCGGGTCGGCATGTTCTTTACTTCTTCCAGGGCGCCTGCTCTGGGCGGGGGATGCGTTCGAATACGTCGCCCAGTTCATGCCGGCCAGGAATGGCGGCGAACCGCCCCACCTTTTTCGAGTTGATCGCGTAATAGCCCATGCCCTCGATGATCGGGATCACAGTCCAGCTCTCCGCCACGATTTCCACCATGCGATCGTTCAGCGCCGTGCGCCTGGCTGGATCGCGTTCATCCAGCAGGGCGCGATAGACATCCACGAAGGCTTGGCAGGCGGTCTGGCAATTATCCTTGTCACCCAGCAAACGTTGCGTGCTGTCGGGCGAGTAGGAGGAGTTATAGCGCCACGGCGCATCCGGCCGCCCAGCGGTGCGATACATCGAGGCCCATCCCGCCAGGGCGGTTTGGCTGCTGGCTAGAGGTTGGAAGGACCCCCACTCATAGTGCTTCAAGTTTACACGCACGCCGATCTTGGTCCACATATCGGCGACGGAGGTGCCGATATCGACCATGAACTGCGTACCGGGTAGCGCCGTGTTGGCGAATTTTAACTCGAACCCGTTGGGATAACCTTCTTCGGCCAGGATTTTCTTGGCCAGCGTCGGGTCATAGCGATAGGCCTCCCGCGCCCATTTTTCCCAGCGTTCGGTACTTAGGCTTTCGGTGTAACCGAAAGTGGCAAAAGGATATGGCAAGGAGGCTTTGCCGTTCATTACATGTTCGATTATTTGCTGGCGATCAATGGCGAGCGACAAAGCGTAGCGCACGCGCGACTTGGCGATCGGATTGTCCTTCTGATCCGGTCGGTACGCGCCCCAGAACTGGAAAATCGCTTGCATGGTGCCAGGCACCGACATTACTTCGAGCCCGGCGCGCGCCGCGCCCAGCATGGTTTCCGGGCCGATGGAGGCGATTGCCACCTCGCCGGTGCGCACCATGGCGACGCGCGTGCTTTCTTCCGGCACCAGCACGATATGCAGGTTCTTGAAATGCGGCATACCGCGCCAGTGCGGCGCGGTGGTGGCCTCAAACTCAATCCGATCGCCAGGGACATTGCGCGCGAAGCGCCATGGCCCGCTGCCGATCGGTTTGCGGCGGAATTCCTCTTCTCCCACGCGCTCGATATAGGTCTTGGGCATCACTGCGCCCTCGGGCGCCACGGCGCGTGACAGTGATGCCGGCAGGCCGATCTGCGGGCTGGTGGTGTTTACGCGCAAGGTCAGTGCGTCGACCACGTCGAAGCTCTTGATCGTCCGGCGCATGGTAGCCGCGGTCGCGGCGGTGGAATTCGGCGCCATCTGGCGTTGCAGGCTGAATTTTACGTCTTCGGCGGTAAGTTTATCGCCGTTATGGAATGTCAGTCCGGGGCGCAGGGTAAAAACCCAACTCAGCCCATCCTCGGCGAGTTGCCAGCGTTCCGCCACGCCGGGGCCGACGCCGCCTTTTTCAAAATTGAAACCAACCAGGGAATCATACATCGCCGCCTGATAGACGGCGTTGCCCGGGCGTTGTTCCAGGATCGGGTCCAATGTCTGCGCGGCGAGGGATTCGACCGCGAAGACAAGGGTACCAGATTGCGCCTGCGCCTGCGCCCACGCCGCGTGCCAGGGTGCCAGCGCGATCGATGCTGCCAACAACCATGCCGAAACGCCACGAAGATGCTTCACGATCCACCCCCCATTGTTTTTTTATGTAACGCGCGTCGTGCCTTGCTGCGCGTGCGCCGACTATCTGCAGCGGGCCAAGATGTTGTCAAGTACCACGCCGGTAGTGTCCAAGCTTGAAGTCCGGTATCGGCCTGCACCCCGGATTGACAGGGTGCGGCGTGGCCGCTTTGGTCACGCATCCCATTTTTCGTGCGAGCATACTATGAGCAAGCCTATCCTGATCCTCAACGGCCCCAACCTGAACCTGCTGGGCACTCGGGAGCCGGAAATCTATGGTGCCACCACATTGGCTGGAGTGGAGGCGATGTGCCGGGCCCGCGCGGTAGCCTTGGGGTTGGAGATTTCCTTCCGCCAATCCAACCATGAGGGGCAACTGGTGGATTGGATCCATGAGGCGATCCATGACGCGGCGGGCATCATCATCAATCCGGCGGCCTATACCCATACCTCCGTTGCCATTCTGGATGCGCTGAAGAACGTAAAAGCGCCGATTATCGAGCTGCACATTTCCAACACGCATCAGCGGGAAGAATTTCGCCATCGCTCGTTCGTCTCGCCGGTCGCCACCGCGACCATCATGGGCTTGGGCGTAGATGGTTACCCGATCGCGGTGGAAGCAATGGCGCGGCTGATCGCGGCGCGCGCAAAGTAAGCAGAGACACGGGTGGGTGACCGCCCGCTCCGCCGGCGTCTACATCTGAGACCGGTCGAAAATTTGCGTGATTCGGCCCGCCGCTTTCTCTGCCGCCTGCTCCGAGGGCACGCCGGAATAGCCTGGATGGTAGCTCATCCACCATGGTACACGCGGCTTGTTCACCGTCATATCCACCGCGGCGGGCCGGTGCGGATCGGCCTTGTCGGTCCACCACGGATCGTTCTTGATGATGCTGGGCATGACGGGCAGGTAGCGCGCGCGAGTTTTCGTGAGATATTTTTTCATATTTTGTCAGGCGGACTGAAATCGCGCAGCAGCGCCTTGGCCGGATCGACGTTCTTCGCCCCTTTCGGGGTCGGGTTGGGGGTGACAAAGAGCAGGTTGGGTATTTCCTTGCCATCGTTGCCGTGCGGCAGACCCTGGGTAATGATTTCCTTATAGTAATGGTTCGGTTTCTCCATCTGCGCCACGGAGATGAAGATGGTGGCGTCCGGCGTTATCGCGATCTGCATGGCGAAGAACGCGTTGTTGTTGTCTACGTCTAGCTAATTTACCGCGCCAGGCGGCATGTAGCCTTTCTTAAATGGCGTGGTCAGCCGTTTCAGCGCCGCCACGGCCGCCTTTCGCACAGCGGGATCGTCAATGTTCAGCTTGCCGTCGGGCTTGACGATGTCGACGCCGCTATGGCTGATCAGGAACTGGTGGAACAGCGTGTTGGCATTGGCCTCTCGGCACAAGGATAGCGGCGCCGTCCGGGGCGTTTCGGTTGTTGTTTTTAGGGCCAGGCAAGGGTAGCCGACAGATGGTCTATGAGCTGGGATTCTCGCTGAGCCGACTGGTTGCGCGCCTGGGACCCTGCCGGTAACGTCCGCCAACAAGGAGAACCGACTGATGGACATGCGTGGTGAGCGGCGGATCCAGGCGCCGCGCCAAGAGGTGTGGGATGCGCTGAACGATTCTGAAACCTTACAAGCCTGTATTCCCGGCTGCGAGAGCATGGAACGGGTGGGGGACCACGAATTGAAGGCGATCGCCGCGGTGAAGCTCGGTCCGATCTCCGCCCGCTTTGCTGGCAAGGTGACGTTGAGCGAGATCGACCCGCCTAATGGCTATGTGATTTCGGGCGAGGGCCAGGGCGGCGTGGCGGGTTTCGCCAAGGGTGACGCCAGCGTTCGGCTGAGCGATGAAAATGGCGGTACCTTGCTGACCTATGCGGTGAAGGCGCAGGTCGGCGGCAAGATCGCGCAATTGGGCGCGAGATTGATCGATGCGTCGGCCAAGCAGATGGCGGAGATTTTTTTCGATCGGTTCTCGGCACGCCTCGCCCCAGCGATTGCCGCTTCGGCGATGGCAGTGCCGCTCGCCGCTGACCCGCATATCGTGGATACCTTGGTGGCGCCGGTGCCGCGCAGCGTGGGGATTTTCGATCTGATCCCGCCGAAGCCCTATGGCGTGCCTATCGTCGGCTGGGTGGGCATGGGTGCCGGCATCGTTATTCTGTTGATCCTGGTTGGAAGCTTTTTGCGGTGAGCCTGCCCGCAACCGTGACCGACACCGCCGCCCTGCTCGCCGGGCAGGGCTATATCGCCGATCGGGAACTGGCGACCACCGTGCATCTGGCGCTCGCCATGGGCCGGCCGCTGCTGCTGGAGGGCGAGCCGGGCACTGGCAAGACGGAGATCGCCAAGGTGCTGGCTGCCGGGTCGGGGCGGCGGCTGGTGCGGTTGCAATGCTATGACGGCATGGATCTCTCCGCCGCCGCCTATGAATGGGATCATGCGCGGCAGTTGATGGCCATTCGCATGGCAGAGGCTGTTGGGGATACCAATCGGGCAGCCTTATCCTCCGATATTTATACGCGCGGTTTTTTGCAGGCGCGGCCGCTGCTGTCTGCCATCGACCCCGATCTGCCGCCCGCCGTACTGTTGATCGACGAGTTGGACCGCGCCGATGAACCGTTTGAGGCGTTTCTGCTCGAACTACTTGCCGATTATCAGATTTCGGTGCCGGAACTGGGCACGATCCGCGCGGGTATCAAGCCGATCGTGGTGCTGACATCCAACCGCACGCGCGAGGTGCATGACGCGATCAGGCGGCGTTGCTTGTATCATTGGGTCGATTATCCCGATGCCGCGCGCGAACGTGCCATCCTGGCGATCAAGGCGCCGGAAGTCGGGGAAACTCTATCCGCGCTGGTCGTCGCTTTCGTGCAGCGGCTGCGTACGACGGAATTATTCAAACAGCCGGGGGTGGCGGAGACGATCGACTGGGCGCAGGCGCTGACCTATCTGAACCAGAAAGACTTGCTGCCGGAGGCAGTGGATGAAACCCTGGGGGTGCTGCTGAAATACCAGGATGACATTGCCAGGGTTCGCGGCGCGGAAGCCGCCCGGCTGATCACCGGGGCGCGCGAAGCGGTGGACGCGGCATGAATAATTCGGGGTACGCGTTGGATGAATCCCCGGGGCACCTTGCCGCCAATGTGCTGAATTTTATCCGCCTGCTGCGCCGGGCCGGATTGCCGGTGGGGCCGGCGGAGAGCCTGGCGGCTGTGAATGCGCTGCTCAGTATCGATCTCGGCGATAAAATCCAGGTGCGTACCGCCTTGCGCGCGGTAGTGATTCACCGGCGCGAGCATCAGGAGGTGTTCGACCAGGCGTTTTCCCTGTTCTGGCGTGATCCCACTGCCGCCGAGCAGGCGGTGGCGATGGCGTTGCTGGAGGCGCAGAAGGACAAGAAACAGGATCGCGCGCCACCGGCTTCACGCCGGGTGGCGGAGGCGTTTGCCTCTCCGCGCGATCCGAAGCCGCGCGTCGAGGAATCGCCGCCGGTGGTCGATGCGGTGCTGACGATGAGCGATCGTGAGCGGTTGCAACGGATGGATTTCGAGGCGATGAGCGCGGATGAGATTAACCGTGCTAAGGCGGAAATCCGGCGTTTGCATTTGCCGCTAGATTTGCATAGGACCCGCCGGCTGCGCCCCGATCCGTTGGGGCCGGCCATCGATCTTCGCCGGACCATACGCGCCAGCCTGCGACAGGGTGGGGAGATTCTGGACATTGCCAAAAGTCGGCAGGTGACGCGGCCGCCACCTTTGGTGTTGCTGTGCGATATTTCCGGGTCGATGTCGCGCTATGCGCAGATACTACTGCACTTTCTGCACGCGGTGACAAATGACCGCGACCGGGTAAATGTGTTCCTATTCGGCACACGGCTGACCAATATCACTCGGCAATTGCGTCATCGCGACCCGGAAGTGGCGTTTCAAATGGTGTCGCATATTGTCCCCGACTGGTCTGGCGGCACGCGGATCGGGGAATCACTGGAGGGCTTCAACCGGGATTGGGCGCGGCGAGTGCTGGGGCAGGGCGCGGTGGTGCTGCTGATCACCGATGGGCTGGATCGGCCGCGTGACCAGCACGGGTTACGGGTGCTGACGGATAATATGGACCGGCTGCATCGCAGCTGCCGGCGGCTGATCTGGCTCAATCCGCTGTTGCGCTGGGATGGGTTCGAGCCAAAGTCACAGGGGATACGCGCCATGCTTCCGCATGTGGATGATTTCTGTCCTGTGCATAATCTAACCAGTCTGCGCGCCTTGATCGATCTATTATCGCGTCCCGCGCCGGCGCGGCAAACAACCTGGAGGTCCGCAGCATGAGCCTACAAGAACATGACGATATTCTGGCCATCGCCGCCGCCTGGCGCGCCGCCGGGGAGGACGTGGCGGTCGCGACGGTAACGGAGACATGGGGTAGCTCGCCGCGCCCACCAGGCAGCCAGATGGCGGTGACGAAAACCGGCAAGATGGCGGGGTCTGTTTCCGGTGGTTGCATCGAGGGCGCGGTTGCCGACATTGCCCTGCAAACGATGGAAACCGGCGTGCCGCAATTGATGGATTTCGGCATTACCAATGAACGTGCCTGGGAGGTCGGCCTTGCCTGTGGTGGAAAGCTGAAGGTGTTCGTGGAGAAACTTTGGTGACCCCGGAACTGATCGCGGCGCTGGAAGCCGCGAAGCGTGCCGGCCGCCCGGTTGTGGCCTCCACCAAATTGCCGACAGGCGAGCAGTTTCTGCTGCCCGATCCGGCCGCGCCGGCGGATGTGAACGAAGCCGCACGGATGGCGTTGCGCGCCGATGAAAGCGGCACGCATAAACTGGAATCTGGTGAATGGTTTTTGCATGTGCATAACCCGAAGCCACGTATCGTCGTCGTCGGCGCCGTGCATATCGCGCAGGCGTTAGTGCCAGTGGCATCGCAGGTGGGTTGGGCGGTGACGGTGGTCGATCCGCGTCGGTCGTTTGCCACCGACGAGCGGTTTCCCCACGTGACCGTTTCCACCGATTGGCCGGATGAGGCGCTGGATAAATTGCGACCGGATGTGCGCACCGCCGTGGTGACCTTGACGCATGATCCGAAGCTGGACGATCCGGCGTTGGACCGGGCGTTGAAATCGCCAGCCTTTTATATCGGCGCGCTGGGGTCTCGGCGCACGCACGCGGCGCGGCTCGGGCGGTTGCGGGAATTGGGCCATACGGATGAGGCGATGGCGCGGATCCATGGTCCCGTTGGGCTGAATATCGAGGCGGTGACGGCGCCAGAGATCGCGCTCTCGATTATGGCGGAAATCGTTGCCGCGCATCGTGGTGCGCCGCTTGGACAGGCGCAGAAAGGTAAACCAACGACGTGATCTTTGGCACCATCCCGATGGAAGAAGCAAAGGGCTGCATACTGGCGCATTCGCACCGCCTAGGCGGCAAGGTGCTGCGCAAGGGATCGGTGATTGATGACATGGTGTTGGCGGACTTGCGCGCGGATGGGCGGACGGAGATCACCGCCGTGCGTTTGCAGCCGGGCGATGTCCCGGAAGATATTGCCGCGGATCGTCTGGCGGAGGCGCTGCTATCGCCGTTGATCGCCCGCTCGCGTGCTGCCACAGGCCGCGTTAACCTGGCGGCGGAGGTGCCGGGGTTGCTGCGCGTCAACACGGCAAAGATCGATCAGTTGAACGCCATTGATGAAAGCATCACGGTGGGCACCCTACTCGATTACGCCGTGATCGCGCCGCGCGAATTGCTAGCGACCATCAAGATCATTCCCTTCGCGGTGGCCGGCCATGTGCTGGCGGTGGCGGAAGCCCTGGCACGCCAGGGCAGCCCGGCGTTCAGCCTGCACCCGTTCCAGGCGTTGAAGGTGGGGCTAATTCTCACGGAATTGCCGGGGATGAAGGACAGCGTCGCTGACAAGGCGATCGAGGTGACGACGACGCGGGTGGCGGCATTGACGGGAACCGTGCTGCCGGTGCTGCGCTGCGCGCATGAGGAAGGCGCGATAGTCAGGGCGCTTGTAATATTGGAAAAACAGGGTGCGGATTTATTTTTGATTGTCGGTGCGTCTGCCGTGGTGGATCGGGAAGATGTTTGCCCGGCGGCCATCGTGCGGGCGGGCGGGGAGATTTTGCATTTTGGCATGCCGGTGGATCCGGGCAACCAGATTTGTCTTGGCCGCATCGGTGAGAAGCCGGCCTTGGTGCTTCCGGGTTGCGCGCGCAGCCCGAAACTCAATGGCATCGATTTTGTCCTAGGCCGGCTGTTCGCGGGATTGAAAGTAACACCGGCCGACGTGATGCGCATGGGCGTCGGGGGGTTGCTGAAGGAGATGGATAACCGGCCGATGCCGCGCGAGAAAGCCACGGCGACGCCGGCCACCGGGTTGTCGCCGCGCGCCGCGCCGACGATCGCCGCATTGGTGCTGGCGGCCGGACGGTCGCGGCGGATGGCGCCGCATAACAAGCTTCTGGTAGCTGACCGGTCTGGCAAAACCATGATCGCGCGCGTCGTGGATAATGTACTGTCATCCGGCGCGCGTCCCGTGCTGGTAGTGCTGGGGCATCAATCCGAGCAGATCGAGGCGGCGCTAGTGGGTAAGCCGGTGCGTTTTGTTTACGCCGCCGATTACGCGGAAGGCCTGTCCGCTAGCCTGAAAGCCGGCATCGCCGCTGTGCCGGCCGAGAGCGCTGCTGCCATTGTTTGTCTGGGTGACATGCCGCTGGTGACCGGGCGAATGATCGACCGGTTGCTCGGCGCCTACGATGTCGAGGGGGGACGGCAGATTGTTCTGCCCACCTTCCGTGGCAAGCAGGGCAATCCGATGCTGTGGGACCGGCGGTTCTTCTCGGAGATCCTGCAAATTAGCGGTGATTCGGGTGCGCGGTTCCTGACCGGGAAATATGCCGAGGTGCTGGCCGAGATCGAAATGGGCGACGATGCTGTGCTACGCGATTTTGATACGACCGATGCCCTGGCGACCTTGCCCGCGCGCATGCGCCCGGCGAACATGGGCGGCCCTTAGCGCCCATTAGAGGAAGAGTTCCGTGAAATTCGGCTTGATGACGCAGATCCAGATGCCGCGCCCATGGGGACAGAATGCGGAAGTGATGGCGTATCGTCACGCCATCGACCAGGTGGTGGCGGCCGAAGCCGCGGGCTTTCAGTATTTCTGGGTGACGGAACAGCATTTCTTTCGGGAAATCGGCCATAGTCCATGCCCGGACATGATTCTGTCGGCTGTTAGCCAGCGTACCACGACCATACGCCTGGGTTTCGCGGTGATCGTGATGACGGTGCATAATCCGTATCACGTGGCTGAACGGGTCGCGACCTTGGATGTGCTGAGTCAAGGGCGGGTAGATTTCGGCATGGGGCGGGGTTCCACGCATTATATGGTGGAACCGTTTCATGTGGACCGCGTGACAGAGCGCGATGTCGCCACTGAGGCGATCGAAGCGGTAATGAAGATGTTCGCCCATGAATATTTTCCAGGTTACAAAGGTAAGCATTTCGACTTGGTGGAACGCTATATCACGCCGCGCCCGGTGCAGACGCCGCACCCGCCGTTATGGTCGGCGGCATCCAATCTGACCAGTTATGAACGGATCGGCCAGCAGGGACTGGGCGTGATTGGGGTGACGCGCAACAGTATTGCGGAAACGCGCGACGCTATCCGGTCCTATCGTACGGCGATCCGCTCGGCCGACCGGTCGCGGTTCGTTGGTCAATATGCGAATGAGCAGGTGGGCGGTTTTGCGCTGGCCTGCTGCCATGAGGATGATCGCACCGGGCGTGACATCGCCTGTGCCGCCGCGCGCTGGTACAATGGCGATAATCAGGCGGAGATCAATCCGAAGCGATTTGCCACTGCCGGTGGCGTGGAAGCGGTGGTGAGAAAATTCCGCAGCCGTAGCAATGACGAGTTGATCGAGGATGGCATGGCCATTGGCGGCAATTCGGATACGATTTCGCGCATCGTGGAAAAATGGGCGGAGGCTGGTCTGGATCAGATGATTTTTATTTTGCAGGCTGGGTACACGACGCAGGATCAGATCATGCGATCGATCGACCTGATAGGCGAAAAAGTTATTCCGCGTTTTGACGGTTAACAAGTATACCGCATGTCCAAGCATGATTTTACCAAAGAAGAATTTACCGCGCGTGCTGCACGGGCACACGCGACCATTGGCGCAGCGGGGTTGGATTGGCTGCTAGTGATTCATCCGGTGTCGATACGCTGGCTGATCGGGCAGGACACGAAAAGTTATACGATCTTTCAATGTCTGGCCGTTTCAGCCAAGCCTGGGCCACTGGTGTTGTTTACGCGGGGGACGGATCGCGCGGAGCTGGTGGAGAATTCATGCGCCGATGAGATCGTGACCTATGGCGGTGGCGAGCCAGCCGATCCGATGGAGTATTTTGAGAAATTTGTTCGCCAACGTGGATTGCTCCATGGGCGGGTGGGGATGGAGGTGCCAGGGTTTTACCTCAGCGTGCCGCATTACTTGCGGGTGAAGGAGATTTTGGGCGCGTCGTTGGTGGCGGAGTCGAACGGGTTGATCGGTGCATTGCGCGCGATTAAATCGTTGCGGGAGATCGCCTATACGCGCAAGGCCGCGGCTTTATCGGCGCAGGCCCTGCAGGCATTAATCGCCGAAGTGGCGCCGGGGCGGACCGAACTGGAACTGGCAGCCGCGGCTTATAATACGCTGCTGCGCAATGGCTCCGGCCTGCCGCACAGCACGATGAATCTGGTGACCGGGCCGCGCAGTGCCTTCGCGCTGGGAGGGCCGACCGACCGACGGCAGGTGGCAGGTGACACGGGGCTGGTGGAGATCGGTGGCAATTACCGGCGTTATACTTCGACGCTCGGTCGGCAATGGAGTTTGGGAAAACCATCGTCGCGGCTGGTAGAGCTTTACGGTGTCGTGCGCCGTGCATCCGATGCCTGCATTGCGGCGATGGGGCAGGGGGTGAAGGCGGTTGTGGCTCATGAAGCCGCGAAAAAAATTATCGCCGATGCCGGGCTGGACCAGTATCGGATGCACACCACGGGATATGGTATGGCGCCGGGATTTCCGCCCTCCTGGGGCGAGGGCGTCAATATGTTCGGTGGCAGCTTGGATGTGCTGGCGGAGAACATGGTGGTGTCGGTGGAGCCGAATATCTTTATTGCGGAAGAAGATATCGGCGTGCGCATCATCGATAATGTGCTGATTACCCCGACCGGTGTGGAATTGCTCTCCACCACGCCACGCGATCTGATTGTTATTGATCGATAAGGTATTGCCGCGGGGTCTCGGTTGCCACCAATAACGGCGGCAGGCGGTGGAAATCTCCGGCGCGCGGGGTATTCGGGCCTCAGGTGAGGCCGAGCGTTCGCCAACCGGCGCGCAGGCCAGAAGTTTTTGCCCTAGTGGCGTGAGGACGACGCGCTTGCCCGCCGAGTGGTCCAGAATGGCGGTGACCAATTGGCGTTCCGGGGTCAGAATACCGGTTGAAAGCGTGGATTGCGTGACAGCGCGGTCGCGCGCGGCACGGCTGAAATGTGGCGGTGCGGCGAGGCTAAAAGGTATTGCAGTTGCTATAGGAATGGGAGGGCAGTCATCGATCCAGGCGAGTGTTATTAGGTGTTTTGATCATAATCGCCGCACCCGGCCGCGTCGGCATGACAAATGGCGGGGCGCTTGCCATGATCGGTCCCAACCATGAACGGAGGAAACTATGCAACTCGACCTGAGCGGCAAGCGTGCGATCATCTGCGGCGGCAGTCGGGGGATCGGCCGGGCCATTGCGTTGGCATTCGCGCAAGCCGGTGCCGGCGTGTCCATCTGCGCGCGCGGGGCGGAGGCGCTGGAGGCCACGCGTAAGGACATCGCTGCGTATGGTCATACGGCCCATGCCGCATCCTGCGATCTGTCGCAGGCCGATGCCATCAAAGCCTATATCGCCGACGCGGCCGCGGTATTGGGTCGGGTGGATATCCTGGTCAACAACGCCTCCGGATTCGGGCAGTCGGACGATCAGAAAGGCTGGGATCTTAGTTATGCGGTGGATGTGATGGCCACCGTGCATGCGTCCCACGCGGCGATCGATCATCTGAAAGCAGCAAAGGGCTGCATCATCAATATTTCCTCTATTTCCGCGCTGCGTGCCTCGGCGCGATCCGCGCCTTATGGCGCGGCGAAGGCGGCGGTGATCCATTACACCCTGAGCCAGGCGCAGATGTATGCGCGCGATGGGGTGCGGGCGAACGCCATTTCCCCCGGCTCCATTGAATTTCCGGGCGGCGTGTGGGATCAGCGTAAGACATCGAATCCGGGGCTTTACAACGCAGTACTGAAATCTATTCCGTTCGGCCGGCTGGGCCACCCGGAGGAGATCGCCAATGTGGCGTTGTTCCTTGCTTCGCCCCTGGCGGCCTGGGTCACGGGGCAGGCCATCTCCGTCGATGGCGGGCAGTTGTTGTAGGGGGTGCTATCGGGGAGAGGGTTAAGGAAGGCCTCAAACTTTCCGGTCTGGGCCGGTTGCTGGAAACCATGCCCGCGCGGGCATCATAGTTAGGAACGAACTCGCATGAGATATCTTGCACGACGCGCTGCCTTGCTGCTGGCTGGCGCTGCTTTTTTCACTGGCCCCAATGCCATGGCGCAAGGTGCCGCGAACTGGCCCAGTAAGCCGGTGAAGGTGGTGGTGAATTTCGGTCCGGCCGGGAGTGCGGATAATTCCATGCGCCCCTTCGCCGAACGGCTTTCACGGGCGCTGGGCCAGCAGTTCGTGATCGATAATCGCGGTGGCGCTTCCGGCGCCATAGGCCTGGAAGCGGTGATGAAATCCGCACCAGATGGCTATACCTTCGCCGTCACGCCGGGGCTTTCCATGACCATCCTGCCGCATCTGCGTAAGGTGTCCTACGACCCGCTGAAGGATTTTGCCCCGGTTTCGCAGTTCACGAACGGCACCTTGCTGTTCGCCGTCCACCCCTCCGTCGCCGCCAATTCGATCCAGGAAGTGGTCGCCTACGCCAAAGCCAACCCCGGCAAGCTGTCCTGGGGCACGGCCGGCGTCGGCTCGCAGGGCCATATCACGGCTGAAACCTTCAAACTCTTCGCTGGCATCGACATCCTGCACGTGCCCTATCGCGGCGGCGGCGAATCGCTGGCCGATTTCCTCGCCGGCGTGGTGCAGATCCACGCCGACCCCAACACCATGCCCCATGTCGCCGGCGGCAAGGCCAAGCTGCTCGCCGTGCTGGACCGCCAGCGCCACCCGGACTACCCGAATGTGCCGATCCTGAAGGAAATCTATCCGGAGCTCGATTTCCTCTCCTGGTTCGCGATGTATGCCCCCGCCGGCACGCCGCAGCCGATCATCGACAAGCTCTCTGCCGAGATGAACAAGATCGCGCGCGATCAGGAGTTGAATGCCTATTTCCAGAAATTCGCCCTGCGCGGCAACCCCGGCACCCCGGCGGAACTCGGGGAACTCACCCGCCAGGATCATGCCCTCTATGGCGCCCTGATCAAGCGCCTCAACATCCGTGCCGAGTAACCCGAGGAGACCCATGATGCCGCTCACCATCCGCCCGATCGGTCCGGTCAATAACAGTTTCGGTGCCGAGGTGAGTGGCATCGACCTCTCCCGCCCGCTCGGCAATGAAGGCGTGGCGGCGATTTGGGATGCGATCGGCGTACAGCCCTGTCACAGTTTGTGAGCTTAATTGTGGGCTAATGAATGATCTGGATATTTATTATCGATTATACATAAGGCGCCACCGGCTGTTCACACAAGCCGAGCAACCTCCATGGACGTGTCGATGGCAAAGCTTTCCGTAGAACAGGCATTACTTCGCGCAGCCGCACACATGCGCAAGGGCGAAGCCTAAAGCGCCAAGGCACTCTACGATTCTTCAGCCAAAAAAAGACGCCGCGTTGCTCGGCGGATGTCCTTTACCACCTGCTCTGCAGGCTTTTTTGGGATAGAGGATTTGGGTCTCGTCGTAGTTACGAAGAAAGAAGATGAGAGGCAACTCCACAGGCGCCAAGAAGCCTGCAGAGCAGGTGGTGAAGGATATCCGTCGGGCGACCCGTATGCCCGTGGGGGACGGCGCCGTGAGGCGTCCTCCCTATCCCGATCAATCTTACCTTTCTGGTGAAATGCGCACGCAGCTCTTAGACTGCTGGCGCCGGACTTACAAAGCGGGTATCCGGCGCACCCTGGACTTTAGGGATTGACCCGGACGTACACCCCGGGAGAACCCGGTGCGTGCGTCATGGCCTGCCGCATGCGCGGCGAATTGGGCGAGGAATGTTGCTGCTCCTCCTTCCACTCCGAGCTTTCGGGCACGGCCGTACTGGCAAATTCGTAGACCGTGCTGTATCCGCTGGTACCCTGGAGAACCCGATAGCGGCGGGCGTAGAGCACTCCCGGCACCTTGCGGTAGCCTGGCACATATTCCCCACTGTACCAGCCGTTCCACTCCGCATCGACCTCCGCGGGGACAGACATGCGGCCAATCTGCAACACCGGCGCCATGCCACGCTCTGGCATTTCCATGCCGTCCGGGTAAATCTGTTCCCCGACAATGCGTGTCAAATTCTTCCCAATCACGGTGGGCGAGACTTTTTGTCCCCACGGCGTCCGCGGCCGGTTGGTAAACGCCGGCGTCTGCAGCACCGCCACGCTTTCCAGTTCATAGCATGCCAGGTATCGCGGGCCACCCTTGACCGCCTCGTAGCGGGCCGCTGAGAGAATGCCTGGTACCGCAAGCAATTCTGGTAGATGTTCTTCACTATACCACTTGTTGAAGTCCTGCACGTGCTGGGCGTCGATATCAACATACACGAGGAAAATTCCGCGACCTTTTTGTGCCATGTTTCCGCCTCCTCCTCGAAGTGTAGCCGCTATTATTTTGTCTCGTCTCGTTGGCACCCGGTCCTCACGCCTGGAGCTCAGGAGAGACCAACTGGGGTGCCATCGTAGCCTAAACCTTGATCAGCAACGACCGTGCAGCTTTCCTGGCCTGATATCCAAGATCGACATTTGGCGGGCGTGCAGGCGGCTCAAACCGAAAAGGTGCGGACTTCGTCCTGAACGAACCCGGTCGCCATCTTGATGAACGCTTCCGCCGTCAGGGCGGCGTCAAGCAGGGCACCGTGCTTCTGGTCGCGGTCCTCGGGATAGATCCATAAACGGTTGCACAGCGCGTCGAGCGAATCCGACGCGCCCGGGAAGAAATTGCGCGCGATGATCTGGGTGTCGAAGAAGCGATCCGGATGATAGGGATCGGCGTCGTCCCAACCGACAAGCTTTGCCCGCCGGATCTCGTAGTTCAAAAATCCGATTTCGTTTTCGGCGGCGTGCGCCAGCAGCAGCGAACCGCCGACGAACTCCTCGAATTCCTTGTGGACTTCAGGGTAGCGCGGTGCGTTCTTCAGCTTGAACCCCTGGATCCCATGCACTTTGAAGGCCTGCGGATGGATTGGAGCGTCCGGGTTCACCAAGGTCTCCCACTTGCGTCCGATAATCCATCCATCACCTTCTCGAAGGATTTCAACACAGCCGATCTGGATAATGACGCCAGGCAGCCGCATGCCCTTGGGCATCCGCAGCACCTCGTTCGCAGTCTTGACCGCGTTACCGGTGGTCTCCATGTCGACCGATACAATGCGCCGAACGTCGGCTAGGTCTGCGTGCGTCAGCATCGCGGGAAACTCCCAATGACCGGTGTGCGAGGATTTGCGCTGACGGTCACACTATCGTTACCAGTCCATGAACCGTGACACTTCCGGCCTCAAAAGGCCAGGCATCTGTTGGGTTTCGTCGCGAATTGCTGTGATTAGCCCATCTTATTCATCGCATGCCAGGGATTTGCTGGCGGGCGTAGCATAATCATCTGATTTGACGCAGAAATTTGGGTATCGAGACTAACATCTGCCGAATTGGAGGGTGCCACACCCGCCATGGTCGAAAATACGCCGCTGCCATTCTCGTTGCCATCCGTGCGCCGCAAGAAAGTAACCGCCGCCTTCGATGGTGGTCGTATCACCTCCGACGGCGCAGTCCCCCCCAGGCGCGCCGCCACCGCAAAGCATTCTCGCCCTTAATCTCGGCGCCACCATTGGCTTCGCCCTGAAGTCGGCGAACGGAGCGATCGCCAGAGATACGGTCTCGTTCCACCCCAGCCTGGTCGGCGAGGGTGCTGTATCCCGCTGAAAACCTGACCCACGGGCTATTTGTAAAAATATTAACGCCCCAAGGGAATAAATCCCGCCCTCAGCCGTCTCCTGAATAGAGCAACAACGCTCTCAATCCTAAACAGGGGATTAAATCATGAAAACGACACTTATCGCCGCCGTGATCGCTCTGATGTCCGCCACCACCTCCGTATCGGCCAACCCCTTATCCGTGAACGCCGGATGGACCGGAAGCCATGTTGGGAATTTCAGTTACTGGAATAATTCTGGCACAGGACAGTCGATTACCTGCCAACGTATTGGTGGCTTTACCTATTGCTGACCTCTCAGATCTTGGTGGCTGACAACGGTGGCTATGGCCCCGGCTATCCCGGCGGCGGCTATTACGGGGGCGACTACGGCGTGTCCGGTGTCCCCCCGCCCGCCCGCCGGCACCGGAAGTGGTCGGCGAGTTCGTCGCCATTCTCAAAGCCGCCGGTCGGGGCTCTGCCCAGCAGAGAAATCAAGCGCAAAACACCAATGTTCTCCGCTCGTTCGTAATTACCGTAAAATAGGGTTCAGGGGGCAAAGCCCTCTGAGGTTCCTTAGCTTCCCCCCAGACATCATTGCCCCAACGCGACGCCTTCGCCGCGCGGGTCGGAGGCGCCGATTAGGCCGTTTGGGGTTATGGCGATGACTTGCAGGCCCGAGAGCAAGGGGAGGATCTGTGTGTTCTGGCCGCGTGCCTCCAGGGCGGGAGCGAGGTTGGCGGCCGGGGTGGCGGCTTCTAGGTCGATTGTTGCACCGAGGCTGAGGATACGCGGGGTGGCGAGCGCGGCCTGGGGGCTGGCCTGCCAATCGAGCAGATGCAGAACGGTTTGCGCGACAAAGCCGATGATATGGGCGCCGCCGGGGGAGCCGAGGACATACGCGAGCTTGCCGTCCGGTGCGTAGATCAGGGTGGGGGACATGGAGCTACGCGGGCGCTTGCCGGGCTCGACGCGGTTGGCGACGGGGCGGCCTTCGATGTCCGGGTTGAAGGAAAAATCGGTGAGTTGGTTGTTGAGGATGAAGCCACGCACCATGAGGCGGGCGCCGAAGCGGGCCTCCACCGAGGTGGTCATGGCGACGGCGTTGCCGGCTTCATCGACGATGGAGAGATGCGAGGTGCCATTTTCGGGTTGGGCGGGTGCGGGGGCAAGGTCCTGGTGCCAGTGCCAGCGCGGATTGCCGGCGCGCGGGGTGGAATTGGCGCGGGCCGGATCGATCAGCTGGGCACGGGCTGCGAGGTAATCGGGGGCCAGTAAACCGGTGATGGGGGCGGGCACGAAATCGGTGTCGGCCAGATAGTGGGCGCGGTCGGCATAGGCGAGCCGCTCGGCCTCGCCAATCAGCATCGCCACATCGGTCCCGTTCGGGTCCATGCGGGGAAGATCAAAATGCTCCAGCAGGCCGAGGATTTGCAGCACGGTGACGCCGCCGGAGGAGGGCGGGCCCATGCCGCAGATCCGATATGCGCGATAGGTACCGCAGATAGGCGCGCGTTCCCTCGGCTGGTAGGCGGCGAGGTCGTCGGTGGTCATCAGGCCGGGATTGGCATCGGCGCGGACGATGGTGGCGATCTCGGCGGCGATGGGACCACTGTGTAGGGCATTGGCACCGTCGGCCGCGATGGCGCGCAAGGTCTCGGCCAAGGCTGGGTTGGTCAGCATGGTGCCAGCCGGCATCGGCGTGCCGTCTGGGCGGAGGAAATAGACCCGGGTGGAGGGGTGGCGTTTCAGCTGCTCTACGTCGCCGGCGATGGCGGCAGCGAGGCGGTGAGAGATAGAAAAGCCCTTGCTGGCTAGGGCGATGGCGGGGGCAAACAGATCCGCCCAGGGTAATTTTCCATTCGCCCTATGGGTCGCTTCCAACATGCGGACGGCTCCGGGGACGCCGACGGCGCGCCCGCCCAGCACGGCTTCCAGAAATGGAATCGGCTTGCCATTCGGGGAGAGGAACAGGGCTGGGGTTGCGCCAACGGGGGCGGTTTCGCGGCCGTCCCAGGTCGTCACCCGGCTGGTGGCCGCGTCGTGCAGAACCAGGAAGGCGCCGCCGCCAATGCCGGAGGATTGCGGTTCCACCACTGTGAGTACCATCTTTACGGCGATGGCCGCGTCCACCGCGTTGCCACCGGCTTGCAGCATGGCGATGCCGGCCGCCGCCGCGGCGGGATGGGCGGCAACGACCATGTGGCGCTTTGCCGCCTCCGCCGCAGAAACCGGGGCGGCAAGCAAAAGAAAGGCGAGGAGAAAACCACAATGCATAGATGGTCCCCGGGTTGGGATCGGGCCAGGCTGCATCTGGAGGAGATGAAACGTGGACGCGACGGGAGAAAGGCCAGGGAGCCTATGCTCTGGGGATCGATACCTAGGCAACCACCTGCGCGGCGCGGTGGCGTTCCCGCTCGTTGCGGTCGCTCTGCTGGGTCTGGGTATCTGGCTGGGGCGCTAAAGCACCCAGCACTGAGCACCCAGATTGGTCTGTCCGATCGGGCCGTGTTAGGCCGCTTCGGAATCGGCCCTGCGGTCGGCGCGCTTGCGGGCGTGCGGGTCGAGATGGCGCTTGCGCAGGCGAATGGCGGTGGGGGTCACCTCGACCAGTTCATCGTCTTCGACATAGGCGATGGCTTGTTCCAGGCTCATGCGGCGCGGCGGGATCAGCAGCATGGCATCGTCCTTGCCGGCGGCGCGGACGTTGGTGAGTTTCTTTTCCTTGATCGGGTTCACGTCCAGATCGTTATCGCGGGAATGCTCGCCGAGGATCAGGCCGACATAGACCTTGTCGCCGGGGTTCACGAACAAGGTGCCGCGTTCCTGGATGTAGAACAGGGCGTAATGTACTGCTTCGCCGGGTTCGGTTGAGATCAGGGAGCCGTTGCGCCGGCCTTCCAGCGCGCCTTTCCACGGGCCATAGCCAGCAAACAGGCGGTTCATGATGCCGGTGCCGCGCGTATCGGTGAGGAACTCGCCATGATAGCCGATCAGGCCGCGGCTGGGCATGTTGAAGGTTAGGCGGACCTTGCCGCCGCCGGAGGGACGCATATCGGCAAGCTCGCCCTTGCGGCGGCTCATTTTCTCCACGACGGTGCCGGTGAAGGGTTCGTCGACATCGACCAGCACTTCCTCCATCGGTTCTTCGCGCGCGCCGGTTTCGGGGTTTTGCCGGGTGAGGACGCGGGGGCGGCCGATGGTGAGCTCGAAGCCTTCGCGGCGCATCTGTTCGATCAGCACGCCTAGTTGCAGTTCGCCGCGGCCGGCGACCTCGAAGGCTTCGGTCTCATTGCTTTCCGTCACCTTGATGGCGACATTGCCCTCGGCCTCGCGGAACAGGCGTTCGCGGATCTGCCGCGAGGTCACCTTCTTGCCCTCGCGCCCGGCCAGCGGGCCATCGTTGATGCGGAAGGTCATGGCCAGGGTGGGCGGATCGACCGGGATGGCGGCGATAGGGGCGGCGAGGTCGGGGGCGCCGATCGTGTCGGGGATGGTGGAATCGCTCAGCCCGGCAACGGCGATAATGTCGCCGGCCTCCACCTCGTCCACGGTGACACGGTCCAGGCCGCGAAACGTCATTAGCTTTGTCAGACGACCGGTTTCGACCACGCTGCCATCCTGGCGTAGCACTTTCACCGGCATGTTCACTCGCGCGCGGCCTTGCTCGACGCGGCCGGTGAGGACGCGGCCAAGGAAATTATCGTATTCCAGGATCGAGGCGATCATGGCGAAGGGGGCATTGTTATCGACCTTGGGTTGCGGCACATGCGCTAGCACCAGATCGAACATCGCCGAGAGATCCTTCCGCGGGCCATCGAGGGTCGTGTCCGCCCAGCCCTGCCGGCCGGAGGCGAACAACATGGGGAAATCCAGTTGGTCGTCATTGGCGCCGAGGGCGGCGAATAGGTCGAAAATTTCCTCATGCACCTCATCGGCACGGCTGTCGGAGCGGTCCACCTTGTTGACCACCACGATCGGCTTGATGCCTCGGGCAAGCGCCTTGCCGACGACGAATTTGGTTTGCGGCAGCACACCCTCGGCGGCGTCCACGAGTACGATGGTGCCATCCACCATATTCAGGATGCGCTCGACCTCACCGCCGAAATCGGCATGGCCGGGGGTGTCGACGATGTTGATTTTCGTCTCCTTCCACGCCACGGCGGTGCATTTCGCCAGGATGGTGATACCGCGTTCGCGTTCCAGGTCGTTCCGATCCAGCGCGCGTTCGGCCACGACCTGGTGCTCCCGAAAGGCACCGGACTGCTTCAGCAGCTGATCCACGAGCGTGGTCTTGCCGTGGTCGACATGGGCGATGATGGCGATATTGCGGATTTGCATGGGATGGGGTGCGCCGGAGGGTAATGTTGCGGCGCACACATAGAGGGTTGGCCGCGCCCTGGCGAGCCTAAAATAATTGCGCCAGGGCGGCATTTTGCGGGGGCGTGACTTAATCCTTGTAATTTTGTCGCTTAGGTCGCATATAGGGAGATCGGCGCTTTTCCATCCGGGCTGTTTGTGCCTTCTCGCGACTGTAGTTGCTACCGTTGTCGCTCCCGTCCCCGCAGAAGAGTAATCCGGCCCGCGTTTTGTGGGTCGCCGGTGATTTTGGAGAGTAGCGGTTATGGCTAAAGGCACAGTCAAGTGGTTCAATTCGCAAAAGGGCTATGGGTTCATCCAGCCGGAAGACGGCACGTCTGACGTGTTCGTGCATATCTCCGCGGTGGAGCGTTCCGGCATTGGCACGTTGAACGAGGGCCAGAAGGTCACGTTCGACGCGATGAAGGACCAGAAGGGCAAGACGTCGGCGGAAAACCTAAAATCTGCCTGAAGCCGGTTCCGGCGCTGTCTTCGGGCAGCGTCGGTTGAGGGCAGCGCCGGTTTGGTTGGAGTTCGTCGATGACGCATAAATTCCACGTGGGCCAGGCGGTGCATCTGATGCCTGGACGCCAGGACGGCAATGCGCCGGCCGGCGCCTATACCATCCAGCGCCAATTGCCGATCGAAGGACGCAATGTGCAATATCGCGTGAAAAACACGCGCGATGGGCATGAGCGCGTGGTGCCTGAGGGACAGCTTTCGGCGCAGGCCGGTTCGGGCTGGCCCGGCGGCTGAGGGATCTGTTACGTCAGCCGGCGGCTTTATCGTCTATCGTGTCATATCAACGAACTTTTGTCTGACGAGCTGCGCGAGGGCCCGCTGGCCCTCGCCATCATCGGCATCGGGCTGATGGGGTCGTAAGGGCATCTGCCCTATGAAGTCGGCGGGTTAACGATCGGCATCTGGTTCGCCCTGCTGATCCTGATGGTGCTGACGACCGAGCGCGGCAACACGATCCCGTAATTCCTCGGCAAGATATCGTTCACCCTTTATCTTGCGCATGCCCCTATGCTGCATGGGCTATTTTATTGCCGGTATGGTCGCGTGCCGGCAGGTCCGATCCTGTTTCTGGCCTTTGTAGAATCGGTCCTGGCCCGCTGCGTGGCATTGGGTTGAATAACCCCCTCAATCGATCGCGGCATGCACGAGGTTCGCCACGCGATCGAGGCGAGCGGAATGCCAGGGGTCGGGGGAGACAAAATTCGTTAAGTAAGTAAACGACACGCCGCTGGTGGGATCAGCCCAGGAATAGGAGGAGCCGACGCCACCATGGCCGAATGTTGCCGATGCGCCGATGGTACCAAGGCCACGGATGCGCGCACTTTCACCGCGGACATGCGGGCCAAGGCCACGATGCATGGGAATATCCGTCATCGCCGCATCAGGCATTTCTGCGGTGTGATTACGTGCAACATAGGAGATCAGGCGGGGAGAAAATAAACGTACGCCGTTCAGCGTGCCGCCATTCAGCAGCATTTGGTAAAATGCCACCATGCCGCGCGCGGTGGCGTAGCCGCCACCCGAGGGTAGGCCGGCGGATTTGAATGCGGGGGAGTTATCGCGCGCTTCCGGGGCATAGGTATCGGCGCAGCGCAGTTGTTCTTCCATCGGCACGCCAACAAAGATTTCGCGGTCCAGGCCTAAAGGCGCGATGACTTTCTTTCGGATGACATCACGATAATCCTCACTGGTGACGGCCTCGATCACCATCGCCTGTACGGTGTGCGCGGCGCGGCCGTGGTATTGCAGTTTCGTACCTGGCGTCCATTCAAGGGAGAAATCGGCGACCTCGGCACGCATTTTCTTATGGTCGGTCCAGGTGGCCTGGCTGATATCGGAGGAGGGAAAGCCGCCGGTATGGGTCATCACCTGGTGTAAGGTGATCTCGGCCTTACCCCGGTTGGCGAATTCCGGGATGTGGTCCGCCACTTTATCCATAAAAGAAATTTTTCCTTCCTCCACTAGGGCCCAGACGGCGGCGGAGGTGAGGACTTTTGTTTGGCTGAACAGGAGGAACAGATTGTCGTCCGTCGCCGCGGTTGGCGTGGGCTTGGCTTTGACGTTGCCGTAGGTTTTGAACAAGGCTAGGCGGCCATGGCGGGCGAGCGCGATCTGCGCGGCCGAGAAGCGGCCCTCGGCGATATGGGCATGGATCAGCGCGTCCAGATGCTCCAGAGGGCGGGCCGCAAAACCGAGTTCGGTGAGCCCGGCGGTGGGGAGGGGGTAGGCCATAGGGGTGCTTCCTTTCGGTTAGCGCCGGATGCTAGTGCCGGGCCGCGGGAGCATCAACCATGCCTTGTCGGGTGCGTGTGGCATGTTAAGGATGGGACCACAATTTTCGGGAGAAACAAGAATGACCGAAATCTGCACCCAGCCCTTATTCACCATGCGCTTGCAGGTGAGCGAGTTGCAGCAAGTGGGTGATGCTCCGGGGGGCAAGCGTGTCGTCGGCGTGGTCAGCGGCGGCACGTTCGAGGGCGCCCGGCTGAAGGGCACGGTACTACCTGGGGGATCGGACTGGATCATCGTGCGCACGGACGGAGCGTTTGCCTTAGACGTGCGTTTGGTACTCAAGACAGATGATGGGGCGCTGATCAGCATGACTTACAAGGGGTTGCGCCATGGCAGCCCGGAGGTGTTAGCCAAGGTCGCGCGCGGCGAACCCGTGCCGCCGAAAGAACTTTACTTTCGCACCGCGATTTTTTTCGAGACGGCTGTAGAAAAATATGGCTGGATTAATCGTATCATTGGCTTGGGCACGGGGCATCGCCCACCGGAAGGGCCGGCGTATGAAGTGTTTGAACTGCTTTAAGGGATACGACGATCATGGCGCGCATTGGTTTTATCGGGCTGGGTAATATGGGTGGCCCGATGGTTCTTAATTTGTTGAAGACGGGGCATGCGGTGCGCGTCTTCGACCTCAACCAGGCGGCGCTGGACGCCGCCGTGGCGGCGGGCGGGGTGAAGGCGGCGTCGGTGGCAGATGTGGTGGCGGATGCCGAGTTTGTCATTACCATGCTACCGGCTGGCGAGCATGTGCGCGCGGTCTGGACCGGCGCCGATGGCATTATTGAAGCCTTGCGCGGGCGTAACCAGGGGCCGTTGCTGATGGATTGTTCCACCATCGATGTGGAAAGTGCGTGCGCGGTCACCAAAATCGCCGAGGATGCCGGACTGGATGCACTGGATGCGCCGGTTTCGGGCGGCGTGGGCGGCGCGGTGGCGGGCACGTTGACCTTCATGGTGGGCGGCACGGCGGAGGCTTTTGTGCGTGGCAAGCCGATCCTGGCCGACATGGGTAAATCCATTGTGCATACTGGCGCGCCGGGAGCGGGGCAGGCTGTCAAAATATGTAACAACATGATCCTCGCTATTTCTATGACCGGGGTGGCGGAGGCGTTTGCGCTGGGCGTGAAGCTCGGCGTCGATCCGCAGAAAATTTACGACGTGGTGTCCGTTTCCACCGGGCGATGCTGGGCGTTGAACGATTACTGCCCTGAGCCGGGTCTGGTGGCAGGCGCGCCCTCTTCCAAGGATTACGCGGCTGGGTTTACCGCGGCGTTGATGCTGAAGGATTTGAAACTTTCTCAGGATGCGGCGGTATCGGTGGATGTGCCAACCGGGCTCGGAGCAGCGGTGACGAAATTGTTTCAGCGCGTGGTGGACGAGGGGGAGGCGGCGAAGGATTTTTCTGTTATTCGCCGCTGGCTTGGCAAGCAAGGCCGCAAGGATGTCGTGAGCTAAACGAGGGAGCGTACGATGAGTGGGGCAGCGTTTAAGCAGTCACGTGACTTTCTTTTTGCGCATCGTGCGGATTACGTGACTGCGCATCGTGATTTCCGCTGGCCGGTGCAGGAGTATTTCAACTATGCTTTGGACTGGTTCGATGCGGAACTAGCGCGGGGGCCGCTCAGTAATTCGCCTGCCTTACGCATAGTCGGCGAAGGCGCGGCGGAGCGTAGTTTCAAGCAATTGTCCGATGACAGTTCGCGCCTGGCCAATGGCTTGCGCGCACTGGGGGTGAAGCGGGGCGAGCGTATCTTGCTGATGCTGGGTAATGTGGCGCCACTCTGGGAAACGATGCTGGCGGCGCAGAAATTGGGCGCGGTGGTGATCCCGGCTACTACCTTGCTGAATACGGCCGATCTGAAGGATCGGTTCGATCGTGGTCGGGTGCGCCATGTGATTGCCAATGGGGTGGATGCGGCGAAGTTTGGTGGGTTGGACCCCTCTGTTTCCCGCATTGCTGTGGGTGGCGCGAGCGGATGGACTGATTATGACAGCCTGATGCGCGGGTCGGCGGAATTTGTAGCCGATGGCGTGACGCGGTCCACTGATCCGATGCTGCTTTACTTTACTTCCGGCACTACGGCCAAGCCGAAGCTGGTGCTGCACGACCAGCAATCCTACCCGGTGGGGCATCTGATCACCATGCACTGGATCGGACTGCGGCCGGGGGATGTGCATTTGAACATCTCTTCGCCGGGATGGGCGAAGCACGCTTATAGTTGTTACTTCGCGCCGTGGAATGCCGGGGCTTGCGTGTTTATCAATAACCAACCGCGGTTTAACGCACGCGGCACATTGGAGGTCATGGCCCAGCACGGCGTGCAGACTTTCTGCGCGCCGCCCACGGTATGGCGGATGCTGGTGCAGGAAGATATGGCGCCGTTCAAGGGTTCCTTGCGCGAACTGGTTTCCGCGGGCGAGCCCTTGAATCCGGAAGTGATCGAGCATGTGCGACGGGTCTGGGGCATGACGATCCGTGAAGGCTACGGGCAGACGGAAACGACCCTGCAGATCGGCTATTTTCCTGGCCAGGATATCAAACCGGGCTCGATGGGTCACGAAGCGCCGGGCTATCGCATTCGGTTGCTGGATTCCGAGGATAAGGAAACTCCCGAGGGCGAGGTTTCTATTTTACTGGATCACCCTCCGCTCGGGTTGATGCGGGGCTACCAGCAGGATGACGGCAGCTTCACGCCGCTCGGGACCATTGCCTATCGGACGGGTGACGTAGCGACGCGAGACGCGGAGGGCCATTTTACTTATGTCGGCCGCGCCGATGACGTGTTTAAGGCGTCGGATTACCGGATCTCGCCGTTCGAGCTGGAAAGCGTTCTGGTGGAGCATGAGGCAGTGGCGGAAGCTGCCGTGGTACCGGCGCCGGATGCGGTGCGGATGGCGGTGCCGAAGGCATTTATTGCCCTAGCCCCAGGGGCGAACGGGGATCGGGACACGATGCTGTCGATCTTCCGCCATGTGCGCGAACGGCTGTCGCCGTTCAAGCGGGTGCGGCGGCTAGAGGTTTATGATTTACCGAAGACAATTTCGGGAAAAATCCGCCGGGTGGAATTGCGGCAGACGGAGGAGAAGCGGTTTTCCAGCAGTGAGCGCGAGGCGGCGGAATGGCGGGAAGAGGATTTTCCGGAATTAAAATGAGTGGGGGCGTCCTACACCGCTTCGACGATCAGGTTGAGATAGGGTTCGACACGGGCGATTGTGCCAGGGAGAACCCAGGTGGTGGCGTCCATCTGTTCGATGATGGCAGGGCCAGGAACGCAGTTTCCGGCGTTTAGTTTTGTTCGGTCATAGACCGGGCAGGTAACGAAATTTTTGTTCTCGGGCAGCCAGATGTTGCGGCTGGCGGTGATCGCGGCGGTGGCGTCCGGGCCGGCATTCGGGTGCGGCTGAAAGGCGGCTTTCGGCACGCGGCCGGTGGCTTCGAGGCGGAAGGTGACGAGCTGGATGGGTTCGCCCTCCGCCAGAAAGCCATACATGCGTTGATGCGCTTGCGCGAAGCCAGCGGCGAGGGCGTCCAGAGAGGCTTGCGTGACGGGACCCCCAGGGAGCGCGACGGGGAGTTCGTAATTTTGACCCGCATAGCGCATATCAATCGTGCAATTGACATGGCGTGCGTCGGCGGGGATTTCTTCCTCGACGAACCAGTGATCGGCGCGGATGCCGAGAGCGGCAAAGGCGTCGGCGATGATGGGGGCGGCGTCTGGGAGCAGGGTGGTCAGGCGTGTAGAGGAAAAATCGGCGCGTAGATCTGTGAGTAAAAGCCCCATAGCGCAGAGGATGCCGGGATTGCGAGGGACCAGGATGCGGCCAACTTCCAGTTCACGCGCCAGTCTTGCCGCGTGCAGTGGCCCTGCCCCGCCGAACGCGACCAAAGTATAATCGCGCGGATCGTGACCGCGTTGGACGCTGATGACGCGAATGGCGCGGGCCATGTTGGCGGTGACGACGGAAATAATGCCCTGCGCCGTCGCCATCATATCCATGCCGAGTTGCGCGGCAAGGGAGGCGATCGCGGCTTCCGCCAGGTCGCGACGCACGCGCATGCGCCCGCCCAGTAAATGCATTGGGTTCAGGGTACCGAGGACGAGATTGGCGTCTGTGACGGTGGGCTCGGTACTGCCGCGATCGTAGCAAACCGGGCCGGGATCGGCGCCGGCGCTGCGCGGGCCGACTTTCAGCAACCCGCCGCTATCGACGGTGGCGATGGAGCCGCCGCCGGCACCGACGGTGTGGATATCGAGCATCGGCGCCTTGATCGGATAGCCATGCACGATCGCCTCATTCGCCATACGGCATGCCCCTCCGCGCAAGAGCGCGACGTCGGTGGAGGTGCCCCCCATGTCGAACGTGATCAGATTGTCGATGCCGATCATTCGGCTGATTTCCTGCGCGCCCACGACGCCGGTGGAGGGGCCGGAAAGCACGGTGCGTACGGGCAGACGTGCGGCCTGGTCGAAGCCGATGACGCCGCCATTGGATTGCGTCAGATGTGGCGTGGTGGTGATACCGAGGGATTGCAGGCGTTCGCCCAGGCGTTGGATGTAGCTTTGCATGATCGGGCCGAGATAGGCATTCACGACCGTAGTGGACAGGCGCTCGAACTCGCGGAATTCGGGGGCGACATCGTGGCCGGCGCAGGTAAAGGCGGCGGGAAATTCTTCCGCGATGATGCGTTTGGCAATGTTTTCGTGGTCTGGGCGAATGAATCCGTAGAGAAAACAGACGGCGACGGATTGCACGCCAGAAGATTTTAACTTTTGTACGGCTGCGCGCAAGGCAGGTTCATCTAGTGGAATCTCCACGCTACCATCATGGCGGATGCGTTCGGGAATTTCGAGGCGGAGGTCGCGGGGAACGAGGGTCAACGGTTTGTCGGCTTGCAGGTCGTAGAGATCGGGGCGTTTTTGGCGACCGATTTCTAGCAGGTCGCGGAACCCATCGGTGGTGATGAGGCCGGTTTTGACGCCCTGATGCTGGATCAGGGCGTTGGTGGCAACCGTGGTACCATGGCCGAAATAACCGACATCAGAGGCACGCGCGTTCACGTGCAAAAGGCCTTCCGTTACGCTCTGGGCGATGCCGCGGGACGGATCGTCAGGGGTGGAGGGGACTTTCCAGACCTCCACCCGTCCGGTTGCGTCATCGAACAAGCACACATCGGTAAAGGTGCCGCCAGAATCCACGCCGATGCGCCAAGCCATTCTTTTCGTCCCCGCTGTCCCCTAATTGTTATCGCAACTGGCCGAGGTGGGAAACCTGCGCCATGCTAGGAAATCTGACCGCATGAGGTGCGCAAGATGCCGATCCCAATCCAGCCTGTACTGTCTGATCCCGCCTTGCCCGCGCGGGCCGACGTGGTGGTGATTGGCGGGGGCATTGCTGGGGTGATGACAGCCCTGTTCCTGGCGCAGAAGGGGATATCGGTTGCGCTGTGTGAAAAAGGAGAAATCGGCGCCGAACAATCGGGCCGCAATTGGGGCTGGTGCCGGACCCTGGGGCGCGATCCCGCAGAGATCCCGCTTGCGATGGAGAGCCTGCGGCTATGGCGCGGGATGAATGATCTTATTGGCGGGGAAACGGGGTTTCGCCAGGCCGGGATCGTCTATGTCTATGACACCGAAGCGGAGGTAGAGGCGCAGGAAAAATGGCTCGAGTTGGCGCGGCTGCACCAATCGGATGCGCGGGTGCTGCGGGGCTCGGAGATGGCGGCGTTATTGCCGGGGATGCAGCGGGTATTCGCGGGCGCGCTTTATACCGGCACGGACGGACGGGCGGAGCCGTTTATCGCCGTGCCAGCGATGGCGGAGGGCGCGCGTCGGTTGGGGGTGTCGATCCATACGAACTGCGCGGTGCGCGGGTTCGAAATGCAGGCGGGCAGGGTCTCCGCGGCGGTGACGGAGCGTGGCACGATCGCATGCTCGTCGATCGTGCTGGCTGCCGGGGCATGGTCGCGGCTGTTCTGCGGCAATCTCGGGATGGATCTTCCCCAACTCAAAGTGATGGGGTCCGTCATGCGTACGGCGAAAATGGCTGGACCACCGGAGATAGCGGTTGGGGGATCGGATTTTGCCTTCCGCAAGCGGCTGGACGGTGGCTACACGATCGCGCGACGGGGACTGTATGATGCGCCTTTGGTGCCTGACAGTTTTCGTCTGTTCTTCGATTTCTTACCGGCCTTGCGCGGCGAGCATGGCGGGGTGAAATTGCGCCTCAATGCGCGGTTTTGGGAGGAATGGCGGACGAAGCGGGCCTGGTCGCTGGATGAAATCACGCCGTTCGAGACCATTCGGACCTACGATCCTAAACCCACCAAGACATTGCTGGATGAGGCGCGGGCGACGATTGTGCAGGCGTTTCCGGCCTTCGGCGGGATGCGGGTGGAAGAAGCCTGGGGAGGGTTGATCGATACCACGCCGGATGCGGTGCCGGTGATCGGGGAGGTGCCGTACTATCCTGGGTTCTTCGTGAGCACTGGCTATTCGGGACACGGCTTCGGCATCGGGCCCGGCGCGGGGCGGCTGACTGCGGATATCGTCGCGGGGGACACGCCAGTAGTGGATCCATTACCGTTCCGGCTGGATCGGTTCGCCCGTTTGGCGCGGATTCGGTGAGTGCGGCTGAAAGTAAGTAAGATCGAGGTCTTTCCCTCTCTAATCTTGCCCCTGTTGAACGTCTCCTAAGGCTGAATGTGTATCATCAGTTTTGGAGGAGGGGACTTCTTGTCGTTAGATAATTTGAGACAGGTCGAATTTATTTAGTGGAGAGGCTATGGCGCATTTGTTGGTTGATTTTATGCGGCGATACGTCGGTACTTCAAGCGTCAGTTTTCGATGGTCTGTCGTTTAATCCGGTAACTGCCTCGAATCTAAGAGGCTGCATAAGTAGAATTTTATCGGCACAATGAACGCAAGCGCTTTGGCTACCGTTGGCTGTTTATCCTGCTGTGCCAGGGCTGGAGCCTCCGACAGCCTCGGGGCGGATCAGTAATATAGCGCGAGCAGTCGTCGAGGATCGTCGACAGGTAGAACCAGCCCCAGCCAATGACCTTTAGATAGATGAAGTCGGTTTACCACAGCTGGTTGGGTGCCATCGTCTTGTCCTTGAATTCATTGGCCGCCTTGATAACAATGAAGGCTGGTCTGGCAATCAGGACCCGTTCCTTGAGCGGACGGTAGGCTGATGGCTCCGACACAAAGTACTTTTGCGTATTGGGAAAACGTGCCATTAGCTCCCGGCGGCACAGCTTGGCAATGCTAGACTCACTCCGAAGGCCGTCGCGAACAATGCAGATCTTCTCCTGGGCCGAGTGATGCCAGCGTGTCGCTCGGCAGATGTTTTTTACCAGTTACTTGGACGGCGAATTCGGGCTAATCGATTTCTGTCTCATCTGTGATCTTCTTAGAGCTACGATGAGTCAGACGTCGTCCCTTCCTCAAATCCATAAATCTGTTTCACTGGTGCTGATCCCGGACACGTTCTCAGCGGGATGCAGGGCAGTGCCTCGATCTTACTTACTTTTAGCCGCACTCACGGAATCCGTACTAGCGGTTAATGCGTCCAGTTTTCGTTGCGGGTGTATTTGAAATTATCGGCATAGGCTTTTTGGCGGACGCGGCGGTCGATGGGCAGTTCGAGGTCGTAGGTAAGGCCATGTTTTTGTGCGTAGGCGAGGGCTTCGTCCCTGGTGGGGAAGCGCAGACGAAGTTGGGCCTGGGTATCAGCGCTGCCGCTCCAGCCCATCAGCGGGTCGGCGACGCGGGGTTCTGCGGGTTCGAATTCCAGCAGCCATTCGTCGCTATTGGCGCGGCCGGATTGCATGGCGTTCTTCGGTGGTTGGTAGATGCGCGCGCGCATGGGCCTCTCTCATTCATTATCGTCATCCTGGTCGGGGCGGCCGGATTCGAACCGGCGGCCTCGTGTACCCAAAACACGCGCGCTAACCAGGCTGCGCCACGCCCCGATCCGGGATCGGGCGCAAGCTATGGTCGGGGCGATGGGAGCGCAAGCCTGTATATATCGCTTGCAGTCTGGCACTTTCCCGCTCCCGGATTGCAAAATCAGGGAACCGATTGATTGATTGGGCGGAAAGCTTGATCCGAGAAGCCTTTCCGCGAGGTCGTTCGTTCGAACATTGCCGGCCTTGCCCAGCATCGGGGCGAAGCAGTGGCGACGGTGTCGTCGGGGGCTTCGTAGAGGGTGATGAGGTCGTATTTGCCCATTGTCATGAGAATCTGGCGGAACTGGCCGCCCATGTCGGTGAGGGATTTTTTGCGGCGTCCAGGCGTTAGGGCAGGTTGGCGATGGTGCGCACGCCTTGGTCTGTCCAGTGGGCGAGCAGGACGTAGCTGGGCATGGGCGTCTCCGGTCTTTCCTGGATAGGTGTTTACAACGAGATGGTGAAAATTTCAGGCGCGTCACGACGGCATGAACAGGCCGCCATTGGTGTGTACGGTCTGGCCGGTCATGAAGCTGGATTTGTCCGACGCCAGGAAGACCGCGACGTTGGCGATATCCTCTGGCTGGCCCATCCGGCCGAGCGGCATGGCGGCGGCGCGGGCGGCAAGGTCTTCTTCCGTGTGGCCGTACCGCGGCTGGGCAGTGTCCGTCAGGCCTGGGGCGATGGCGTTGACCCGGATTCCCACGCCCGCAAGTTCTAGGGCCATGGCGCGGGTCAGGGAGACGACGCCGCCCTTGCTAGCCGAATAGTGCACACCGCGCGGGGAGGCGCCGAAGATCGCCGAGGACGCCATGTTGATGATCGTCCCGCCAGTGCCAGCAGCGATCATGGCCCGGGCGGCCGCCTGGGCGATGAAGCAGTCGGCCTTCAGGTTAATCGCGTGGACGAAATCCCAATCGCTCGGTTGCATCTCCAGGAAGGCGACGCGAGGGAAGACGCCGGCATTGTTGACCAGAATATCTATTTTCCCAAGCGCAGCGATGGTCGCGTCAACCAGTTTTTTCGGACTCTCGGGGGCGGCGACATCAGCCTGGATCAGAGTAACGCGGTTTCCCATGGCGTGGATGGAGGCGGCGACGGCTTCGGCGGCTGGCTGGTCGTCCAGGTAATTGATGGCAATATCGGCACCTTCCTGGGCGAAGGCCAGCGCGATGGCCTTGCCGATGCCTTGCTGCGCGCCAGTGATGAGGGCGGATTTGCCGGCGAGATTTCCCATGGTGGTCTCCTCGGGTTCAGTCGTGATTTGGCAGCCATTGCACCTGTGCTATGCGGTCGGCGCCGGAGGCCAGCATGGCTAGCCGGTCGAAGCCAAGCGCGAGGCCGGACGATGTGGGCAGGCCGTGCGTGAGGGCGGCGAGAAAGTCTTCGTCGAGCGGCCAGTCGGGGCCGGTGAGCGCGTGGCGGCGCGCACGGTCCGCGATGAAGCGGGCGCGTTGCTCGATGGGATCCGTCAGTTCGTGAAAGGCGTTGGCGAGTTCGAGGCCGGCGATAAAAAGCTCGAAGCGTTCAGCCACGCGCGGATCGGTGGGATCGTTTCGAGCGAGCGCGGCCTGGGCGGCGGGCCAATGGGTGAGGAAGGTGGGGTGATCGCGGCCGATATTCGGCTCAACGCGTTCGAGGAGGAGGCGAAAGAAAAGGTCTTCCCAAGTTTCGTCTTCGCGCAATTTTGCGCCCGCCTGGGTGGCGAGGGCCGGGGCATCGCCGGCGGTGGCCAGTACTTCGGCGCCGACATAGCGACGAAAAGCTTCGGCGACGGTGAGGCGTTCGAATTTTTCCAGGCTGGTAGTGATGCCGCCTCTGTTGACAACGGGGGGCAGGACCGCGCGGAGGAAGGTTTCGGTCTGGTTCATCAGGCCGGTGAAATCGAGGCCCGGCTCATACCATTCCAGCATGGTGAATTCGTGTGCGTGCAGGGCGCTGCCTTCCGAGTTGCGCCAGACACGGGCGAGTTGAAAGATTTTTCCCGCTCCGGCGACCAGGAGTTTTTTCATGGCGAATTCGGGGGAGGTGTGCAGCCAGAGTTTCGTCCGGTTGCCGTCGGTGGCTTCGCGCTCCGTGGCGAAAGTCCGGATGTGGATTTCCTCGCCGGGAGTGGGGACAGCGTAGGGGGTTTCGACTTCTGTGAAGCCTTGGGCGGTGAAGAAAGTGCGCGTCGCCCCAGTCAGTTCGGCGCGACGGCGTAAGAACGGGAGGCGCGCGGCGAGGCTTTCAGGGTGCCAAATAGGTTGCAGCATGCGTCCTCGGGGTTTAGAGGGGCTGAGCATGCCGGATGATTGTTCCCGTGACCATCGTAGATTGGGTTCCGCCGACGATCTCATAGCCGCCGGGTTGGTGACGGCGGAGGCACGCGATACCGTGGCGGCGGTGGCGGCACGTTATGCGGTGGCGATCACGCCGGAGGTGTGTGCGCTGATCGAGCGGCCGGATGATCCGATCGGGTTGCAGTATGTGCCGCACCCGGACGAGCTCATTACCGCGCTACATGAGCATGTGGATCCAATCGGGGATGAAAAATTATCGCCGGTCAAGGGGATCGTGCATCGCTATGCCGACCGGGTGTTACTGAAGCCGCTGCTGGTGTGTCCGGTCTATTGCCGATTCTGTTTTCGGCGCGAGCAGGTGGGGCCGGATGGTGGGCTGCTGAGCACCGCCGAGTTGCGGGCGGCGTATGCGTGGCTGGCGGCGCGGCCAGCGATAAGGGAGGTGATCCTTACGGGCGGCGATCCGTTCATGCTGTCGCCCCGTCGGCTGGGGGAGATTATGTCCGCCCTTGCGGCGATCCCGCATATCGAGATTTTGCGGATTCATACGCGAGTGCCGGTGGCCGATCCGGGGCTTGTGACGACGGAACTGGTTACGGCCCTGGATGTGGGCAAGCCGGTCTGGGTGGTGGTGCATGCCAATCACGCGCGCGAATTTTCGCCCAAGGCGCGAGCAGGGCTGGATTTATTGCGCCGGGCGGGCATTCCCTTGTTGGGGCAGTCGGTGTTGCTGCGTGGGGTAAATGATTCGGCTGATGCACTAGAGAAATTATTCCGGGCGATGCTGGCGGCGCGGATGAAACCTTACTACTTGCACCAGTTGGACGCGGCCCCGGGGACGGCGCGGTTTCATGTTCCGATCCAGGAAGGCCGTGCCTTGCTGGCACAACTGCGCGGGCGGGTGACGGGGTTGGCCTGGCCAACCTATGTACTGGATATTCCGGGCGGGGCGGGGAAAGTGCCGGTGGGGCCGGAGTATCTCGGGGCCGACGGGAAGGTTCAGGATCCGACCGGGCGCCGGCATGATTTGATTCATCCCTGATGCCGATTATTCAGGCCGATTGGGGCAAGCGGGGTTCCTGGAACACGGCCAGCGCGGCTGCTGGGCCGGCCAGCAATTCTGCCGGCCGGACGCGTTCCGCCAGGGTCATGCCGGGCCCCCGGTGGTGGTCTGGATGTGCACCGCCGCCGGGCGCAGCAGCGATGGCAGATCAGCCGGCAACGCTTGGGCGGCGGCAATGATTTACGCTGCCCAACTCGTAGCGTAGTCCGCGATCTTGGCGAGCATCGCTACCTGGCCGGCGCTGTCGCCCTCATGCGCGGGATGCCGGTGGGTTCCGATAAATCAATAGTTCATAGGACGTAAAAATTAGCGCCCGCCAAAGACTGGTTTGCGCCTGGCGGCGAAGGCGGCGCAGGCGTTGCGGAAATCCTCCGTCAGCATGAAGCCGCTGCTGGCGCGGTCTTCCTCCGGCGTGATCGGCAGGGGGCCGCGCAGCTTGCGGATCGCTGCCTTGTGGTAGCGGGCGGAGAGCGGCGAGCCCTGGCTGATGCGTTCGGCCAGCGCCAGTGCTTCCGCCTCCACTTGATCGTCGGGGACGACGCGCGACAGCAGGCCTTTCTCATGGGCTTCGCGGCCGGTGAAGATGCGGCCCTCAATGAGGATTTCCGCGGCCACGCCGATGCCGACTATCTGGATGATCGAGTCGAGCTCGGCGTACGGATACCAGATGCCCAGGTTGCGCGCGGTGATGCCGAAGCGCGTGCCCTCGCCGCCGACGCGGAAGTCGCACATAGTGGCGATGCCGGCGCCGCCGCCCAGGCAATGGCCCATGATCATTGCCACCACCGGATGGCGGCAGAGGCGGATGGACTGCATGCTTGCATCCAGCACATGGGCGTATTCCGCTTCGCGTTCCTCGGTGCCGCGTTCGTGCGCGAAGGCCTTGATGTCGGCGCCGGCAGAAAAGGCTTCTGTCCCGGCACCGCGCAGCACGACGCAGCGCAGATCGTCGTCGGCGGAGAGTTCGTCCATCACCAGTTGCAGTTCGCGCCACATCGGCAGGTTGAAGGCGTTGCGTGCCTCCGGGCGGTCGAAGGTGACGATGGCGATATGGCCGTGATGGCTGCGCTGGATACGGTTTAGGGTCATTATGCGAGCTCTCGTTGAGGATACGGACCCTCTCACAGGTCCCGGGGATGGTCCATCGCCGCTGCTTGCGCGGGACGGCTGGGAAACACGGCAATAAGGTGAGGAACGACATGCCAAGTATCACCGAAGGCGCCAAGGCATTTTTTGCCGTCTGCAAAACGGGCAAGGGCTGTGAAGGCTGCGCGCCCTATCGCATCTTGGACGTCGGCTTCGGCTTGCAATCGGAGCCGCTGGCGGACGTACAGATGATTGCGGGCCAAGCGGAGTGGATGAAGGGGTTGCCAGTGTTCATGCCGGATACTGGCCACGTGGTAAAATCCTTCGCCACTAATATGATCACGCTCTAGCCGCGGCCTGGGCCGCCGGGAAATCATCCATCGCCGGGCGGCCCGTGCGATGGCGCCAATGGTGCCAGAGCAGGCGCGCGGCCAAGGCGCGCGAGGGGCGCCATTGTTCGGCTAGGGCGCGGAATTGCTTCAGACCGGGGCGCGCGGGCAGGTTCTTGATCTCGGCCGCCGCCGCGGCCAATGCGAGATCGCCGGCGGGGAAAACATCCTGTCTGCCGAGGGCAAACAGTAGATAGATTTCCGCAGTCCATGGGCCGAGGCCGCGCACCGACGCGATGCGTGCGATGGCGGCATCATCGGGCAGGGCGGCGAGTGCATCCGCCTCCAGGGTGCCTTCCCGGAAGGCGGTGGCGAGAGAGCGGGCGCCCGATATTTTTGGCCGTGAGAGGCCGGCGGCATGCAAGTCTGCGTCTGTGAGCGACAAGAGGCCGGCGGGGTCGAGGGCGCCCGGGATGGCGCGCAGGCGCGACCAGATGGCGGCGGCGGCCTGGTTGCTGATGTGCTGGCCCATGATGGCTTGCAGCAGGCCGGGGTAACCCGTGGGCCGGACACGCCAGGGCAGGGGGCCAGCTTCGCGCTCGATCCGGGCCAGATCGGGGTCGGCGCGGGTCAGGAGATTGAGGGCGATTCGGGCGGCACGGGGGGGATGCGGGAAGGTCATTTTTTTTGCTTTTCCTTTCGCCGGAGGAGGGTCAAGCTGCCCCAAGCGCGAAGGAAGGGGAGAGAATCTGATGACGTTTCGTCCGCAATATCTCGGCCATGTAAATCTTTATGTGCGTGACTCGGAAGTGTCCGGTGCTTGGTACAAGGATTTGCTGGGCCTGCACACCTATCATCATCGGCCCGGCAAGGCGGTGTTTCTGTCCGCCGACAAGGACCAGTCGCATGAGGTGGCGCTAATGTCGGTTGGCGCGGACGCGCCGTTGCAGCAGCGTGGGCAGGTGGGGTTGAACCATCTGGCCTGGCGCGTCGCCAGCTTAGAGGATTTGCGGGAATTCTATGCGCGGATGCAAGAGAAGGGCGTGAAGCCGGAACGGATCGGCGATCATGGCATCTCGCTCGGAATTTACTTTCGCGATCCAGATGGCAATGGGGTGGAAGTTTATTACGAGCTGCCGCGAGCGGAATGGCCAACGAAGGAAAATGTATTTTCGGTTGAGGGCGGACGCTTTCCGGGCCCATGGGATGCGAAGGTAGTCGTGGCAGCCTGAGTGGGGCCGGCGCATGTCACGCCACGGGCGCGACCTTTGGCGCTGAAGCGCTCGTCGAGCAATCTGGTAACCAATGTGGTGAATGGCGGCGGTAGCGTGCGGTTTGGACTGTCGCCGGAAGCGGATGGTGCGGTTGCGCTGGAGATCGCGGATGATGCCGGGCATTCTAGCCAGCGAGCTGGAGCGGGTGGCGTGGTAAAGGCTATGGCGTCGTTGCCAGTGTGATCGTTAACTGCGCGCGGCGCGGAACACACGAAGCCAGTTTTCGGAGCAGACTTTCTGGATATCTTCGGCATTGAGGCCGCCTTCGCGCAAAGCAGCGGCGATGGCGATGTGGCGGGAGAAATCGGGCATTTCCGTCTGCGCGGCGCCGGAGGGCATGTCGGTACCGATGCCGACATGGTCGATGCCGACGGCGTCGATCAGGCGAAAAATATGGCGTATCAGGCCGGCGAATTTTTCGTCCCAGAGGACCGCGATCCAGCCGCCGATAACGCCGCCGGTGCCGGCAACCATCCTGGCATAGTCCAGGCTGATGAAGCGCTTGTGCAACCCGTTCGGGTGGCCGGGTTCGAGCAGGTTGGCATGGGTGCAGAGGATGGGTTTACTGCTCGTATCGACGATGCCGCGTACTGTATCCTCGGAACAATGGGCGGCATCGACCATGATGCCGCATTGGTTCATGCGGCGGACGACATCGGCGCCGAATTTCGTCAGGCCGCCATGTACGGGTGGCGCGGTCTGGATGTCGCCCGTTTCGTTCACCAAATAATGGGTGAGCTGAATGGAGCGGACGCCGCGTTTGGCCAATGCGTCCAGCCGGTCCAGATCGCCTTCCAGGAAATCGCAGCCTTCCACGGCGAGGACGAGGGCGGGGTCCGCGATGGTGATTTCTCCCGGTTCGCGGGCGATGCGGATGTCGGTCGATTCAAAGGCCGCGAGATATTCGTCTACCGCCGCCATGCATTCCCCGGGTTCGGGGTCGCGGATTTTCTCCAGCGCGCGGGTGGTCGGGTTGCGGCGGATGACCGGGAGGTCGGCAATGGCGGAGACCACGGCGGCACCCATCTGGCCGGCGCGCAGGGTGGCGAGGACGGCGCGGTCCACCGGGCCGTCACGGCGGATGCGCCCTGCATGGGTGTGCATATCGATGATCATGGGGGTTGGGATCATGCCGATAGGCTGTACCGGACTTTCCGCCGCTGCAAGACCTTGCGGATTGAGGTTGTGTTGCGCATCTTGCGGGGCGGGGTAAATCGCGCCGAGATGGGACAAACGAGACAAACATATGGACGGCGGAGCCGATAGCCGAAGTGTTACCATCCACGTGCCGGCCGATTTCGCGCCGATGCGCGCAGCCGGGCTGTTGGCGGCACAGGCGCTGGACATGATCGCGGAGTATGTGCGGCCCGGCGTGACGACCTTGCAGCTCGATACGATCTGCCACCAGTTTATTTTGGCGCATGGGGCGATCCCGGCGCCTTTGGGCTATCGTGGCTATCCTAAATCGATTTGCACGTCGATCAATCACGTGGTCTGCCACGGGATTCCGGGCGAGAGGAAGCTGGAGAATGGCGATGTGATCAATATCGATGTCACCGTGATATTGGAAGGGTGGCATGGGGATTCGTCGCGAATGTATATCGCCGGAAGCGCGAATACGAAGGCGTGGAACCTGATCGAGGTGACGTATGAATCTTTGATGCGAGGCATCGCGGTGGTGAGACCCGGTGCAACATTTGGCGATATCGGCCATGCCATCCAGGGGTTTGTGGAACGCCATCGCTTTAGTGTGGTGCGCGATTTTTGCGGTCATGGCATCGGGCGGAAATTTCATGAGCCACCCAACGTGCTGCATTTCGGCCGTCCGGGTGAAGGCACGGTACTGGCGCCGGGGATGTTTTTTACCATCGAGCCGATGGTGAATGCCGGGCGGCCGGAGGTGAAGGTGCTGGATGATGGCTGGACGGCTGTGACGCGGGACAGATCACTGTCGGCGCAGTTCGAGCACATGGTCGGAGTGACGGAGACGGGGTGCGAGATTTTTACCCTATCTCCGGCCGGGATGCATAAGCCGCCTTATTCGGCTTGAAGCCCGGGCCGGAGAGGCGCTGTGCCTGGGCGAGAATCTCGCCGTCCAGGGCGATTGTGGTGCGCATTTTCGACTTCGGTGGTTGGCGATGTGGGAGCATCATAATTGGCATCATTTAATTCGAATTATGATGACCAATTGTGGCATTATATTAACCTGGCCGGTTAGCCCGCAAAAACATCCTCACATGGCGCAACACAACCGGGACGCGCTGAGGAATATCTTTCCATGGATAGAGGCTGACCTGGGCGTTTGGCGCCAGCATCGCGGATTCCATGGCCACGGCGTAGGGGTGGGCGGGGACGTCGTCTGGTAGGACCAGGATCGGGGTTGGGCAGGCGCGGACAAAGTCGCGGGTGACGGTGAAGACGAAATCGGGGTTAGTGCGATACATTTTAGTTAGGAAGGCGTCCACCGTCTCCATCTTGATGTCGGGCCGACGGGCGGCTAGCGGTGGGCCCCAGCCGGTGAGGTTGTTGTTGTAGAACAGATCGCGCATTTCGGGGCGCGATCCGCTGGGCTGAGTGGGGACGGCGGCGACGACGCGATTCGGCGCGCGGCGGATCAGGTTCCAGATGAAGGGGCCGCCGATACAGAAGCCGAGGACAAAAAATTTATCGATACCGAGATGGTCCATCAGGCCGAGATGGTCGTCAGTGTAGGAATCCCACGGCCGGTCGACTTCCAGCGGGCCGGAAGATTCGCCGCCGTTGGCGTTGCGCAGATCGGCGGCGATGACGCGGAATTCGTTGCTGAACTCGACCAGCGGGTTGAACGGGTGGCTGGTGGATAGGCCGGCGATGGTGGAGTTCAGGCCGCCGCCGGGGATTATAAGAAGGGGGAAGCCCGAGCCGGCTTCCTCATAACGGATGCGGACAGGGCCGCGTTCGTAGATCGGCATGGCGGTTCTTCCTGTTTTCTGGCGGGGTTATGCCTTGTGGCGCGCCACCTTGCCATACCCGGCCATCAGGGCTAGCTCCGACCTGTTCCTTTTGAGCGGGCGGGCTTGTGATGATTCCTCGGTATACACGGCCGGAAATGGCGGCGATTTGGGCCCCGGAAAACCGGTTTCGCATCTGGTTCGAGATCGAGGTGACGGCGGCGGAGGGGATGGCGAAGGTCGGTGCCATCCCGGCCGAGGCGGCGCGCAATATCCGCGAGAAGGGGGCACCGAAGCTGGCGGCAATCTCCCAGGCCGATCTTGATCGGATCGACGCGATCGAGCGGGAGACGCGGCATGACGTGATCGCCTTCCTGACCTGGCTGGCGGAGGCGATCGGGCCGGACTCGCGGTTCGTGCATCAGGGGATGACGAGTTCGGATGTGTTGGATACCTGTCTCGCGGTGCAACTGACGCAGGCGGCGGATATTCTTCTCGCTGATCTTGACGCGGTACTGGCGGCGCTGCGCAGGCGGGCATTTGAGCACAAGCATACGCTGACCATCGGGCGCAGCCATGCAATCCATGCGGAGCCAACGACGTTCGGGTTGAAGCTGGCCGGGCATTACGCGGAATTCGCGCGCAACCGGGCGCGGCTGGTGGCAGCGCGGGCCGAGATTGCTACGTGCCAGATTTCCGGCGCGGTGGGGACGTTCGCGCAGTTAGATCCGTCGGTAGAGGCGTTTGTGGCTGAGAAGCTTGGTCTCGCGGTAGAGACAGTGTCCACGCAAATTATTCCGCGCGACCGGCATGCGATGTTTTTTTCCGTGCTGGGGGTGATTGCCTCGGCGGTGGAGCGGTTGGCAATCGAAGTGCGGCATTTGCAGCGCACCGAGGTACGGGAGGCGGAGGAGTTTTTCCATGTTGGTCAAAAAGGCTCTTCCACCATGCCGCATAAGCGCAATCCCGTGTTGTCGGAAAATCTGACGGGGCTGGCGCGGCTCGTGCGTTCGGCTGTGGTGCCGGCGTTGGAGAATGTGGCGTTGTGGCATGAGCGGGATATTTCGCATTCTTCGGTGGAGCGCGGAATCGGGCCGGATGCGACGGTGACGTTGGACTTTTCTCTCATGCGGCTGGCGGGGATGATGGAGCGGCTGACGGTGTATCCGGAACGGATGCGGGAGAATCTGGAAAGCCTGGGCGGGATGGTGCATTCGGGCGAGGTGCTGACGGCGCTGATCCGGGCGGGGATTCTGCGCGAGGATGCCTATCGGATCGTGCAGGCGAACGCGATGGCGACCTGGTCGAACCTGGGCAAGCCGGGTGGTAAAAATTTCCGGGAAAATTTAGTGGCCGATCCGGCGGTTGCGAGCCGGGTGAGTGAAGCCGAGCTGGACTTGGCGATGGATCCGGCACCGCATCTGCGGCAGCTGGATGTAATTTTTACTCGCGTGTTCGGCGAGCCCGGTCCTGCTGCATCGGGGCCGGCGGCGTAGAGATATGTGCACGGTCGTCGTTTTGGTGCGTCCGGGCCATGCTTGGCCGGTGCTGTTCGCGGCCAATCGGGATGAGCGAGTGGACCGGCTCTGGGATGCGCCGGCTTCGTACTGGGCGGAGCATCCGGGTGTGGTGGCAGGGCGGGATCGCACCGGTGGCGGCACCTGGATGGGTGTTAACCGGGATGGCGTGGTGACGGCGGTGCTGAACCGGCAAGGAACCCTGGGGCCGGCGAAGGGCAAGCGCAGCCGAGGTGTCTTGCCGTTGATTGCCCTGGAACAGCCGACAGCCCAGGCCGCCGTGGCGGCGATCACCGCGCTGGATGCTGGGCAATGGCGTGGGTTCAACATGGTGCTGGCCGACGCGCGTGGGGCGGTGTTCGTGCGCGGGCTGGGCAGCGGGCATCCGAAGGCGGAAACCCTGGCACCGGGGCTGCATATGATTACGGCGCACGAGCCAAATGATCCGCAAAGCCCGCGGGTGGCGCGGCATTTTCCCCGGTTCCAGGCCGCTAACGTGCCGGCACCACCGGATTGGGATGGGTGGCGGGCGATTCTGGCTGACCAGTCCGGCCCAGCGGGGACGGAAATAAACATTCCACCGCACGGCGGGTTTGGCACGGTGAGCAGCGCGTTGGTGGGGCTGGGGGCGCGGACGGAATGGTTTTTTGCGGGTGGGGCACCGCATGAGGCGGCCTTTGTCGAGGTGCCGATTTAACAATTTAGGAGGAGTTTGCCATGCCGTGTGATGGCGCGAGCGCGGACGAAAATGCCGTCGCGACGTTGCGGCTGATTGGGCCGACACCGCCCAACTGGGTCCCGGATCGGGAAGGTGTGGATCATAACGTCGCCATCATTGGCGGCGGCCAGTCGGGCAGCGCGCTCGGGTTTGCGCTGCGACGGGCGGGTATTGGCAAGGTTTCCATCATTGAGGCGGCCGAGGAGGAAGACCAAGCCGGCATCTGGCTGACCGCGGCGCGAATGAATTTGCTACGCACGCCGAAATCGCTGGTGGGGCCGGAGATCGGGTTGCCGGAACTTGGCTTTCAGGCCTGGTACGAGGCGCGGCATGGGCGGGAGGCTTATGCGGCGATCGACCGGATCCGGCGCACGGATTGGGCGGCGTATTTGATCTGGTATAGGGCATTTTTGGACATTCCTGCTCGTTATGGCACGAAACTGCTGCACGTTGAGCCGCGTGACGGATGTTTCGCGTTGCAACTGGATGTGGGTGGGGTGAGACGGGTGGAGACAGCCCGAAAAATCATTCTGGCAACAGGGTTTCACGGTAGTGGTGGAAATTATATTCCATCGTTCCTGACGGCGAACGTGCCGGCGCGACTTTATGCGCATACCGAACAGGTGATCGATTTTGCCTCCCTGCGTGGCAAAATGGTGGGGGTGATCGGGGCGGCAGCTTCCGCGTTCGATGCGGCGGGAGTGGCGTTGGAGAACGGTGCGGCGGAGGTGCATCTATTTGCGCGGCGGGCGGCGATTGCCTCGCTTCCGGTGGCGCGAGCGCGGATGTACCAGGGGGCGTACGACAATTACTATGAGCTGCCGGACCTGCTGCGCTGGCGGCTGGCGGTTCGGTTTCGTGCGGCGGGATCCTCGCCCACCGTGGATGCGATTGAGCGGGCGGTGAAATTTCCAAATTTTCATCTGCATCTCGCGGCGCCGTGGACGGATGCGCGGCCGGAGGATGGGCGGGTTGTTGGGTGGGTTGACGCGAAAGAATTCCGCTGCGATTTCGTCATTGCAGCGACGGGGTATTTCGCTGATCCGAATGCGCGGCCGGAGCTGGCTGGGATCGCTCCAAAGATCATGTTGTGGCGGGACCGGCTGACTGAGGCGGCTTCGGACGCGTATCTAGGGGCGCATCCCTATCTGGGAGCAGGGCATGAGTATTTGCCGCGAGATCCCGGGGGCGATCCGGCGGTGGCAGGGTATTTGCGGGATATTCATGTGCAGAATCCGTCCGGGTTCGTGAGTTTCGGGCTACCGATCGGGGATGTGCCGAGCATGCGGCGGGATATCCCAGCGATCGTGGCGCGGATCAGCCGCGATCTTTTCCAGACCGATGCGGCGGCGCATGAGCAGCGGATGTTCGGCGATGTGGCGCCGGATTTCCCGCCGGAGTTGTACGCGTCCGCCCTACGGAGGTAATTTGCGGCTGGAGGCGTGGCGGGCTCGGCTCGGCGCTGCTATACGCGCCTTCCCGGAGCGATTCCGCGCCGGTTCCCGACGGAGCGCACTGATATGGCCCGCCGCCGCCAACTCTATGAAGGCAAAGCAAAAATTCTATTCGAAGGGCCGGAACCCGGGACTTTGGTGCAGTACTTTAAGGACGATGCCACGGCGTTTAATGCGCAAAAAAAAGGTACGATCACCGGCAAGGGGGTGCTGAACAACCGCATTTCCGAATATCTGATGCTGCGTCTAGGGGAAATCGGCATTCCGACCCATTTTGTGCGCCGCCTGAACATGCGTGAGCAACTGGTTCGCGAAGTGGAGATCATCCCGCTAGAGGTGGTGGTGCGCAATGTCGCAGCCGGCAGCATTTCCACGCGGTTGGGGATTCCCGAAGGCACGCGGCTGCCGCGTTCGATCGTGGAGTATTACTACAAGAACGATCAGTTGAACGACCCGATGGTCTCCGAGGATCATATCACCTGCTTCGGCTGGGCGGATGTGCAGGATATGGACGACATCGTCTCGCTCACCTTGCGGATCAATGACTTCCTGACCGGGCTGTTTCTGGGCGTCGGCATCACCCTGGTGGATTTTAAGCTGGAATTCGGCCGGCTGTGGGAGAACGAGCAGATGCGGATCGTGCTCGCCGACGAAATTTCGCCGGATAATTGCAGGCTGTGGGACAGGAAGACGAACGAGAAGATGGACAAGGACCGCTTCCGCCGCGACCTCGGCAAGGTGGAGGAGGCGTATCAGGAAGTCGCCAAGCGGTTGGGAATTTTGCCGGAGGCGGGGATGCGCGACATGAAGGGCCCGGAGATTATGCAGTGAAAGCTGTCGTAACGGTGATGTTGAAACCCGGCGTGCTGGACCCGCAGGGTAAGGCGATTGCGCATGCGCTGGGCACTTTGGGCTTTGCCGGGCTAGGTGAGGTGCGTGCGGGCAAAGTGATCGAGCTGGAACTTGCGGAGAGTGATCCGACGAAGGCACGTGCGCTGGCTGAGGAGATGGCGCGTAAATTGCTCGCCAATACGGTGATCGAAAGTTATCGCGTAGCGGTGGAAGAATGAAGGCCGGCATCGTTGTCTTTCCCGGGATTAACCGGGAACGTGATATGGCGATAGCGATCGAGGCGAGTGCTGGGGTGGCGCCGCGTATGGTGTGGCACACGGAGACCGATATTTCAGGGCTGGATTTGATCGTTCTGCCGGGTGGGTTTTCATATGGCGATTATCTGCGTTGCGGGGCGATGGCGGCTCAGTCGCCGGTGATGGGTGCGGTACGCGCGCATGCGGCGCGCGGCGGTTTCATCCTTGGTGTGTGCAACGGGTTTCAGATTCTCATTGAAGCCGGGTTGTTACCCGGGGCGCTGCTACGCAATGCCTCTTTGCGGTTTCTGTCCATGGATTGTCATTTGAAGGTGGAGCGAGTGGATACGGTGTTTGCGCAGCGCTATCAGCGCGGATCGGTGTTTCGCGTGCCGATGGCGCATGGGGATGGAAATTATTTTGCCGATGATTCTGTTCTCGACCGGCTGGAAGGCGAGGGGTTGGTGGCGTTTCGGTATGCGACACCAGACGGCGAGATTGTGGCGGAGGCCAATCGCAATGGCAGCGCGCGCAATATCGCCGGGATCTACAGCGAGAATTTTCGCGTGCTGGGGCTGATGCCTCATCCTGAGGATCTGGTGGACCCGCTGATGGGTGGTACTGATGGAAAACCCTTGTTCGATTCTTTGACGGCGGCCTGATGATGGTGAAAGAAGTTAATCAGGCGCTCGCACGCGAGTTTGGGCTGAGTGCGGAAGAGTATCAACGTGTGTTAGATATCATGGGGCGTACGCCATCACTGACAGAATTGGGAATTTTCTCTGTCATGTGGTCGGAGCATTGTTCATATAAATCATCGCGCATCTGGCTGAAGCAATTGCCGACGACGGCGCCGTGGGTGATCCATGGGCCGGGGGAAAACGCCGGAGTGATCGATATTGGCGAGGGGATCGCGGCGGTCTTCAAGATGGAGAGTCATAACCACCCTAGCTTCATAGAACCCTATCAGGGTGCGGCGACCGGGGTGGGGGGTATTTTGCGGGATGTATTCACCATGGGCGCGCGGCCGATTGCTAATCTAAATGCGTTGCGCTTCGGCAGTGTGGAGAACGCGCGGACGAAGCAGATCGTCGATGGCGTCGTGCGAGGGATCGGTGGGTACGGGAATTGCGTTGGGGTTCCGACAGTCGGCGGGGAAATTAACTTTCATCCAGCCTATGATGGCAATCCACTGGTCAATGCGATGACGGTGGGGATTGCGCGCACGGACAGAATATTTCTCAGCGCGGCAACTGGGGTGGGAAATCCGGTTGTCTATGTCGGCTCGAAAACTGGGCGCGATGGGATTCATGGTGCGACCATGGCGTCCGCGGAATTCGGTGGCGATTCCGAGGAAAAGCGGCCAACTGTGCAGGTGGGCGACCCGTTTACCGAAAAACTATTGATCGAGGCGTGCTTGGAACTGATGGCGACGGATGCGATTATCGCCATTCAGGATATGGGCGCGGCGGGCCTCACCTCATCGTCTGTGGAAATGGCGGGCAAGGGTGGCGTGGGTATCGTGCTGGAATTAGACAATGTGCCGCAGCGTGAATCCGGCATGACGGCGTACGAGATGATGCTGTCGGAAAGCCAGGAGCGGATGCTGATGGTGCTACGCCCGGATCGGCAGGAGGTGGCGCAGAAAATTTTCGAAAAATGGGAGCTGGATTTTGCGGTCATTGGCCATCTGACCGATACGGGGCGGATCGTCATTCGTCATCAGGGGCGGGTAGAGGCGGATATTCCCTTGGTGCCGCTGGCCGATCAGGCGCCTTTGTATGAGCGGCCGGCCGTGGAAACACCGAAGCAGGCGGTGCTGGACGCAACAAAAATCGAGAACCGCTGGACTTTGGCGGAAGCGCTGGAAAAATTAATTTCCGGTTCGGATCTGTGTTCGCGTGCCTGGGTGTGGGATCAGTATGATAGCACCGTGGGCGGGCAGACGGTGAAGCGGCCTGGGGCGGCCGATGCTGCTGTCGTAAAGATCGAGGGAAGTCGGAGGGCGTTGGCGATCACCACGGATTGCACACCGCGGTATTGCCTAGCGGACCCCGAGATGGGGGGCATGCAGGCGGTGGCCGAAGCCTGGCGCAATATCACCGCGGTTGGTGCGAAGCCCTTGGCGATTACCGACAATATGAATTTCGGAAATCCGGAAAAGCCGGAGATCATGGGGCAGTTCGTCGGGGCCATTCGTGGCATGGCGGCGGCGTGCCGGGCGCTGGATTTTCCGGTCGTCTCGGGTAACGTGAGTTTGTATAACGAAACCAAGGGGCGGGCGATCTTGCCTACGCCGGCGATAGGCGGGGTGGGGGTGCTGGAGGACGCGGCGAAATCGGTGGGAATCGCGCTGCCGGCTTGGCTGGACCTGGTGCTGATCGGGGCGACGCAGGGCTGGTTGGGTCAGTCGTTGTGGCTGCGGGATTTGGCAGGACGGGAGGATGGCGCGCCGCCACCGGTCGATTTGGAAGCCGAGCGGCGCAATGGCGATTTCGTGCGCGGGCTGATCCAGACAGGGCAGGTGCGCGCCTGCCACGATGTCTCCGATGGCGGAGTGCTGGTGGCGGTGGCGGAAATGGCGATGGCCTCCGGGGTGGGGATACGGCTGTCCGCCGGGCCACGGGAAATTCCTGGGCATGCGTTCTGGTTCGGTGAGGACCAGGGGCGCTATGTGCTGGGGGTAACGGAATCCTCTGCCCTGATCCGTGCCGCCGAGGCCGCCGGGGTGCCGGCCGTCCGGCTAGGGCATTCGGGCGGGCAGGATTTGACACTGCCTGATGGAGGAAGCATATCAATCCTGGCGCTGCGCGCGGCTCATGAGCGGTTTTTACCGGACTGGATGGATGGCGTGGCGGCGGAGTGAGGGAGAATATCGATGCCGATGGCGGCCAATGAAATCGAGGCGCTGATCAAGGCGTCCATCCCGGACGCCAGGGTGACGGTGGAAGACCTTGCCGGCGATGGGGATCATTATGCAGCCACGGTCGTGAGCGAAGTGTTTCGTGGTATACCGCGCGTGAAGCAGCACCAAATTGTCTACGCCGCCTTGCGCGGGCGGATGGGGGGTGAGCTGCACGCCCTCGCGTTACAAACCTCTGTTCCCGTATAGGAGGACTGATGAGCAACCCGATATTCGAACGTATCCAAGCTGAAATCGATGCCGCCCCCGTCATGCTGTACATGAAGGGCACGCCGATGTTCCCGCAATGCGGCTTTTCGGCGCGCGTGATCCAGATGCTTTCGCATCTGAATATACCGTTCAAGACCGCCAACGTGCTGGAGGACATGGAACTGCGCGAGGGGATCAAGGAGTTCTCTTCGTGGCCGACCGTGCCGCAGCTTTATATCAAAGGTGAGTTCGTTGGCGGCTGCGATATCGTGACGGAGATGTACCAGTCCGGTGATCTAGAAATTTTGCTCAACGAGAAGGGCATTCCGCATCAGGCGGCGTCCGCCTGAATCAGCTGGACGGTTCCGCTCGAAACTAGCGGTCAGCGCGCCGGCCTATAACGTTGCCGCCTATATTGGCGACACGATCACCTCCGTCATCGCCCAGCCCCACCCGGACTGGGCGATGGTCGTTGTGGATGATGGATCGACCGATGCGACCGCTGATGTGGGGGCAAAATTCGCCGATCCGCGTATCCGGCTGGTGCGCGAGGGGAATGCGGGTGATTGTGCGCAATCTGTTTGCTAATGGCGGGCATGTGCTGATCCGGGGCGTCGCCCTGGATTAGATGACCGGCTTACGCACCGGCCTGTAATTCGGCGAGGACTGGGAGTTCTTGGTGCGTTTGTGGATGCGCGGGCCATTCGCGGTGGTGGTGGGGTGGGCACCCTTGCTGTTCGTGCGGCCGCGGCCGAGTGGCGCCTATTTGCGCATGGCGATGCGCCCGGAGGCGTTCGAGCTTGACGTAGAGGCGATCCTTCGCAATCCGCGCATGCTGGCGCGGTTGGGCACGGGTCGGTGCTAAGCGTTGTGCTCGGCGGCGATGGCGGAAAATACCTGGATCGTCGGGCGGGAGCTGATCCGTCATGGACGCGATTTCGAGGGTCGCGTGATGCTGCGCCAGGTCGTGATGGCAAACCCGAGCGTGCGGTGGCTCGCGTTGCTGGCGACGAGTTATAGGCTGGATTGCCTGCCGGTGAGCTAGCGGGGCCCATTCCGGCCCTATGCGAGGGCGGAACGGCAGCAAGAAGGTACGGAGCCGGTGTCGATTTAGCGGGTGCGGTTATAGGTGTAGTCCTCGCGTTCGCCGCTGCCGGCGCGCAGGCCGGGGGGGAGGGGTGCGCGGGTCAGGTTCACCTGTGCGTGGACATCGAGCGCGGCCTGGTCTTTCCAGAGCTCGAGCAGGACGAGCTTGTCCAGGTTCAGCGCGCTTTGGAAAATTTCAAACTGTTCGCAGCCGGGTTCTGCCATGACGTCGGCGCAGCGGCCACGATAGATTTGCGCGAGTTGGTTGCCCTTGCCTGGCTCGGCAGTAATTGTGACAACGAGACGAACGGACATGCTGTTTCCTCCTGCGCGCGTATGACGTAAAGGAGTAATGATCGCGTGGGGCGTTCCGTCAAGTATGCGTGCGTTTCTGCTGGGGGGCTGGGGCATGAAGATCGGGCGCAGGGCTTTGCTGGTTGCGGTGGCGATCGTATTGGGCGCGGTGGTGGGGTCGCGCGCAGCGCTGGCGCAGCCGGTGGGAGAATTGTCGGTGGCGCCGCCATCGGGGGCGCCGCGGATATTGGTGGTGATCCCGGGCGACCGCGCGGCGCGGACGGGCGCGGCGGATATGGCGGCGGGCTCGGTCGATCTGGTGACGTTGATTTTTAACTATCACGATCTGGGGCATCTTGGCGATTTTTAACTATCACGATCTGGGGCATCTTGGCGTCGATCGCGATGCGATGAACCGGGCGTTGAAATCGAGCGGGTATTATTTGATCGTCGATCATGCGGGCCGGACCGGGCCAGAGATTTCCGAGGCGGAAACGCTGCATCAAATCGAGCAGGTGTTCTTGCGGCGCGAAGTGGCAGCGGCGGGGTTTCGGGTGGTCGCGGAGGGGAATGTCGTGCGCAAACCGAACGACCCGCGTGACAAAAACAGTTCCGACCTGCTGCGGTCGAAGAATGAATTCGTTTTGGGTTTGTGAAGCCGCAAGCGGAGGAGGGACCGTGTTTACTGGGAAAGTTATTATCGTGACCGGAGCGGCGGGGAATGTAGGCTCCGCCCTAGCTGGATTACTGGCGGGGCGAGGGGCGCGGATCGCGGCAGTGGATACGGTGAAGGATCGGCTGGAGGCGGTGGTGGCGGGTTTGCCGGGTACCGGGCATCTGGCGTTGTCGGACTACGATCTGACCGATGCGGCGGCGACGGAGGCGCTGGTGGTGCGGGTACGCGCTTCATGCGGACGGCTGGATGGGGTGGGGACGACCGTGGGCGGTTTTGCTATGGCGAAGCTGGCGGATGCTGGGCTGGAGCAGTGGGAGCATATGTTCGCGCTGAATGTGAAGACCACCTGGAATATTTATCGCGCCGCCGTGCCGGTGATTCGTGCTGGTGGCGGCGGGGCGTTGGTGGGGATCGGCAGCGCGGCCGGGTTGAAGGGGGGCGGCGAAATGGCGGCCTATGGCGCCACCAAGAGTGCTGTGATGCGGCTAACGGAAAGCCTAGCCGACGAGCTGCGTGGAGATCGCATTCGTGTTAACGCGGTGCTGCCGAGCACGATCAATACGCCGCAGAATCGTGCCGCGATGCCGGGGGCGGATACGTCGCGCTGGGTGCGGCCGGTGGAAGTGGCGGAGGCCATGGCGTTCTTACTTTCGGATCGTGCCAGCGGGATCAGCGGCGCGTTATTGCCGGTGGGGTGAAATGATGCTGCGTTTATTCAAAATTTCTTTGGGTTTCGTGCTGATGGGCGCGACGGCGGAGGCGGCCGATAAGGTAAATTTTGGCCTCGATTGGAAGGCGGAGGCGGAGTACGGCGGCTATTACCAGGCGGTGGCAACCGGCATTTACGCGAAGCATGGGCTGGAGGTGGAAATTCATGAAGGCGGGCCGCAGATCAATCACATGCAGTTGCTGATCGCCGGGCGGCTAGATTTTAACCTGGGCGGCGGCCGGGCGATCGAATTTGCGCAGGAAGGGCTGCCATTCGTGGCGGTGGCGGCGATTTTCCAAAAGGAGCTGGCCACACTGCTCGCCCATCCCGGGCAGGGAAATGATAGTTTTGCGGCGCTCAAGGGAAAACCGATCATGATCGGGGCCGATACGCGCAATGGCTGGTGGCTGTTCCTGGCGGCCAAATATGGATTTTCCGACAGCCAGATCCGTCCTTATACGTTCAACTTGGCGCCGTTTCTGGCGGATAAAAATGCGGTACAGCAGGGCTATATCAGCAGCGAGCCCTTCCTGATGCGCCAGGCCGCCCGAATCGATCCGGTTGTGCTCGCGCTGTCGGATGCTGGGTATCAAGGCTATGCAAATATCATTACCACCAGCGCGAAACTGGTGGCGAGTAATTCCGGGTTGGTGCAGCGGTTCATTACCGCGTCCATCGAAGGGTGGTATTCTTACTTGTATGGTGATCCGGGGCCGGCGAACCGGATGATCCGGCGGGTTAATCCGGATATGCCGGCCGATCTGATCGACTTCGGGCGGCAGACGATGATTGCGCGTGGGATAGTGGATTCGGGAGATGCATTAACCCTGGGTATCGGTGCGATGACGGATGCGCGTTGGAAAGCGTTTTATGAGTCGATGGTGGCCGTCGGAGTGTATAAGCCGGGGGTTGATCTGGCGAAAGCCTATACGACCCGGTTCGTCAATCAGCGGGTGGGGATGGAGGCGAAAAATTAGCGCAGATGGTTGTGAAACCACCGCAGTGGAAGGGCCTGAATACCGGAAAAATGCCGCGCTTCATTGGCTATGATCAGGCAGAGCGGATGGTGGCGGCGCTGCTAGGTGACGTATCCGCACGGGGCGTGCGGGCGGTGGTGGCGATCCCGCGCGGCGGACTGGTGCCGGGGACTATGGTGTCCTGCATGCTAGCCTTGCCCCTTTACATGATCGGGTGGGATCGCCGGTCCGGCTCTACGGCGTGGATTGGCGATGCGCCAGAGGAGAAGTGCGTGTTGCTGGTGGATGATTGCTGTGCCACTGGGGCGACGATGCAAAACGTGCGCGATGCGTTGGTGGGGCATGGGTTCGACTGTGCTACATTCAGTATTGTACATGATCCGGAGACCACTCGGTTCGTGCCGGATTATTCGCATGCGATGACGGAGTTCTTTCGGTTTCCCTGGGAGCGCGGGGAGGCAACGCCAGCAGCGCGGGCGCAGCGCGCGCAAGGCGAACCGGCAGATCGGGCATATGAGGCGCCGTTTTTTGGCCTCGACTTGGATGGTGTGTTTCTGCCCGATGTGCCGCGCGCGCATTACGACGCTGATCTGAAAGCGGCGTTGCAGCGGCGGCGGCTGCTGGAACCGTTTTCCGTGTTACCGCCATTCGACGCGGCACGCTCGGTGGTAATTACCGGGCGGCCCGAAAGCGATAGGGCGGAGACAGAAGCCTGGTTGGCACAATTCGGCTATCGTGGATTGCGACTGGAATGCCGACCGGCGGATGTGTCCGCCGAGATCGGCGCGGTGGCGCGCTATAAGGCGATGACGGCGACGCGCTGGGGTTGCACGCATTTTATCGAAAGCGAGGCCGAGCAGGCCATTCGTATCGCTGCGCTGGCGCCGCATCTGATGGTGTCCTGGTGGGTGGCCGATGAGGTGCGGGCCTGGGTGATCGGTGCAGCAGGGTAGTTTGCGGCAGAATATGGGTGGGGGGGCGGATGGCTCCGATTAAAAGCTACGCGGAGGATGATGGGGTCGCGGAAAAGGTGGGCGAGGTCTGGTATCGGCACGCCATTAGGGACGAAGGTGAAGGGGAGGACGAGGCGGTCGGACATAAAATTGACTTTTGGATATAGATAGTATGAATAACATATATTATTTGTATGGATAGACGAAAAAATTGGAAGGCTGTCCGTCGATTAAGGTGCCCATGTGCGCGCGCATGGGTATGAGGGTGAAACGGCGAATAGGCGCGCGCCCGGTGGTTATGTAGCGCGGGTGGTTGTGTAGCGAGGTGGTCTCGCGCAATCTGGTGCCTCAGTTGGATCGGAGGAGATAACAAGGATGAATGGCGCGGAAAGTCTGGTGCACTCCCTTTTGCATAACGGAGTGAAAGTGTGTTTCACCAATCCGGGCACGTCGGAGATGCATTTCGTGGCGGCATTGGATCGGGTGCAGGGAATGCGGTGTGTGCTCGGATTGTTCGAGGGGGTGGTGACCGGGGCGGCGGATGGGTATTACCGCATGGCGGACAAGCCGGCGGCGACCTTGCTGCATTGCGGGCCCGGCCTCGCGAACGGGTTGGCCAATCTGCATAATGCGCGGCGCGCCGGTTCTGGAGTAGTGAACATTCCAGGGGATCAGGCGACGTATCACCGCCCGCTGGATGCGCCGTTAACGGCGGATACTGAGGGTTGGGCGCGTGGCGTTTCGGCCTGGGTGCGCACGGCGAATTCGTCGACCACCGTGGGGTCGGATACGGCGCAGGCCGTGCTGGCGTCGCGGTTGGGGCATGGGCAGATTGCCACCCTCATCCTGCCGGCGGATACGGCGTGGGGCGAAGGGGGCGTGACTGGCGCGAAGTTGGATGTGCCACCGCGGCCAACATCGGCGCCGCAACAGGTTCGTGATGCGGCCGCGGTGCTGCGGCGCGGGGAGCCAACGATCTTGGTGCTGGGTGGTACGGCATTACGCGAAGGCGCATTGGCCGACGCGCATCGGATCGCTGCAGCAACGGGGGCAAAGTTAATAGCGGAGGGCTCGAACGCGCGCGCGCAGCGTGGACAGGGGCGCTATCCGCTGGATCGCGTGCCCTATGTGGTGGATCAGGCAACGAAGGTGTTGGCGCCGTATCGGCATGTGGTGCTGGTGGGCGCGATCCAGCCGACGGCGTTCTTTGCCTATCCGAACAAGCCTGGATACCTAACCGCGCCGGGCGCTGAAATACACGTGCTGGCGCGGAGGGAACAGGACCCGGCGGAAGCTTTGGCGCGGCTGGCCGAAGAACTAGGCGCGCCGCGCGTGGCATTGCCATCCGTGGTGAAGCCGGAGGGGCCGGGGAAGGGAAAACCTACTTTGGACGCGATCGCGCAGACCGTTGCCGCGCTGATCCCGGAGAACGCGATCGTAGTGGATGAGAGTGTGACCACCGGGCGTGCTTTCTTTCCGCAAACCTATGGTGCCGCGCCGCATGACTGGTTGCAGAATTGCGGTGGCTCAATCGGCTATGGCCCACCGGTCGCGGTAGGCGCGGCGGTGGCCTGCCCGGATCGCCGGGTGGTCGGGCTGCAGGCAGATGGTTCGGCGATGTATACGTTGCAGGCGCTGTGGACCCAGGCGCGCGAGCAACTGGATATCACCACAGTGATTTTTTCTAACCGAAAATACCAAATCCTGATCGGTGAGCTGGCCAATGTCGGCGCCAATCCGGGACGCACGGCGATGGATATGCTGGATATCGGTAATCCTGATCTCGACTGGACAAAGCTCGCCGCTGGTATGGGGGTGGAGGCCGCGCGTGCCACAACCTGCGAGGAGCTGGCCGATCTGATGGCGCAATCCTATAGGCGCAAAGGCCCGTTCCTGATCGAATTGGTAATGTGAGGGCAAGCCCGTGATCATCTGTGGCACCAGATGGCCGTACCCAATCGTCGCCATGGTCTGCACGCTGAAGAAGAACGCCTCGGCAACCCCTCCCTTGTCGACATAGGGATTCGTGCCTTCCTGCAACAAATAAAGCCCGGCGAAGCCAAGATTGGCCACCGCATACACTCCGGCTGCGCACAGCAGGAACTCCCACTACGGCATCGAGAGCGCGTTGTGATGGGGATCATTCCACCAGCGCTGGCCAGATATGTTTATGCCCACCATTTAAGGGGCTGGACACATCCTCCGCCACCCCCTATACGCCGCCGCTTCATACAGGAACGCGGGAGACCGCCTTGCCCTTTCCGGGCATGGGGGTCGTTCGCACCGCGGTCCCTTGGAACATACAAAGGGCCAGGGATATGGCGAAGAAAATCGTCGGCTATATCAAGTTGCAAATCCCTGCCGGGAAGGCCAATCCGTCCCCGCCGGTGGGCCCGGCGCTCGGGCAGCGCGGCCTCAATATTATGGCTTTCGTGAAAGAATTCAACGCGGCGACGCAGCAGATGGAGCCCGGGATGCCGATTCCGGTGGTAATCACTGCCTTCGGCGACCGTACCTTCAGCTTCGTCATGAAGACGCCGCCCAACACCTACTTCTTGAAGAAGGCCGCCGGCATCACCAGCGGCTCGGCCACCGTGGGCAAGGGCGCTTCGGCCGGGCGCGTCACCATGGCGCAGTTGCGGGAAATCGCGGCGCAGAAGATGGTGGACATGAATGCAAACAATGTTGATGGCGCGGTGCGGATGCTGGTGGGCTCCGCGCGCTCCATGGGCCTGACCGTGGTGGAGGGCTAATCCATGGCCAAGAACAAGCGACTGAAGGTAGCGCAGGCGGGGGTCGACCGGGCTACGAGCTACGCCCTCGCCGAGGCGATCACCCTGGTGAAATCCAATGCCCGTGCGAAATTCGACGAAACAGTTGAAATTTCAATGAATCTCGGCATCGACCCGCGCCACGCGGACCAAATGGTGCGCGGCCTGGTCAACCTGCCGAACGGCACGGGTAAAACGGTTCGCGTCGGCGTCTTCGCCCGCGGGCCAAAGGCGGAGGAAGCCATTGGCGCCGGTGCCGAGGTTGTCGGCGCCGAAGATCTTGCGGAAAAAATCCAAGCGGGAGATATCCAATTCGACCGCTGCATAGCCACCCCGGACATGATGGGTCTGGTTGGGCGATTGGGAAAGATCCTCGGGCCGCGCGGTCTGATGCCGAACCCGCGTCTTGGCACCGTCACCATGGATGTGAAGGGCGCCGTGACCTCGGCCAAAGCCGGGCAGGTGGAATTCCGCGCCGAAAAGGCAGGCATCGTGCATGCCGGTATCGGCAAGGCCAGCTTCGAGGCCGACAAGCTGATCGAAAACGCCCGCGCCTTCGTCGACGCGATCCAGAAGGCGAAGCCGACCGGCGCGAAGGGCACCTATGTGCAGAAAGCCGCCGTCAGTTCCTCGATGGGTCCTGGCGTGCGGGTGGATGTCAGTACCTTGGCCGGCTAGGGCCGGCAACCAGATACGCCCCTTGGCGACAGGGGGCGAGCAGGGGGGCGGGAGCCTCCCGAACCTGTCCAAGACTACACGCAATCATCAGATTTTAAAGGACCCTTGGGTCCGCGCGTAGAAGATGGGGGAGCCAAGGATCGCCGTGGGAACGGTTGTCTTGGTTGTTCTGTTTCGGGCAGGCGAACCGGATCGGGTGATGCCGATAGGCAGGGCCGGATTCAGAGGGTAACCCGGTCTCTGCGCGGTACGCCGCGCGGGGGCCACCAACGGAGTTGAAACGTGGATCGTACGGAGAAGCGCGCATTCGTCGCCTCGCTCGCAACGGTTTTCGCGGAGACGTCGATGGTGGTCGTCACCCGCAATGCGGGCCTGACGGTCGCCGAAGCGACGGATCTGCGGCGCCGGATGCGTGCGGCGGGGGCGAATATCAAAGTCGCGAAGAACCGGCTGACTCACCTCGCTTTGGATGGGACCCGGTTCGACGCCATCAAGCCGCTGCTGAAGGGACCAATTGCGCTCGCATGGGCGCACGATCCCGTTGCGGTGGCCAAGGTGGCCGTCGAGTTCGCCAAGACCAATGAGAAGCTCGTCCTGATCGGCGGTGCGCTCGGAACCCAGATGTTGGATGCGGATGGGATCAGGGCGCTCGCGGAACTGCCGAGCCTGGATGCGCTGCGCGCGAGGCTGGTGGGGATGCTGCAAACCCCCGCCACGCGGATCGTCGGTGTGCTCCAGGCCCCGGCCGGGCAGCTCGCACGGGTCTTCGGGGCCTACGCCAAGCGCGAGGAGGCGGCCTGAGTAGGCTTCGCAACCACACTTCGGGCCCGCTGCGGGCTTGAACAGAACCAACCAAGATTTAAACTTAGGGATATATGCATATGGCAGACTTACAGAAACTGGTGGGCGACCTGTCCACCCTTACCGTCCTCGAAGCCGCCGAGCTGTCGAAACTGCTAGAGGAAAAATGGGGCGTCTCCGCCGCCGCGCCGGTCGCCGTTGCCGCCGCCGCGCCGGCCGCCGCCGCCGCCCCGGTGGAGGAACAGACCGAGTTCACCGTCATCCTGGCCAAGGCCGGGGAGAAGAAAATTAATGTTATTAAGGAAGTGCGCGCCATCACCGGTCTCGGGCTGAAGGAAGCCAAGGACTTGGTGGAAGCCGCACCGAAAACCGTGAAGGAAGGCGTGAACAAGGACGAAGCCGCCAAGATCAAGAAGGTCTTGGAAGACAACGGCGCCGAAGTAACCGTTCAGTAACGGGTCACCACGGGCTGGCTTGGCTTGTGCCATCGCCTATTGGATGTCACAGAGGAATGAAAGGGACCGGGCGGGAATCGAGCGATTTCCGTCCGCGTTTCCGCTTTGATGATGGGCTAACCCTGGCGTCCTGGGGAAGACATAGAGCGCAAGCGTGCAGGAAATTGACAGGAAGCAGGGCAGCATGAACGCATTTTCGGGCTCGTTCACGGGACGCAAGCGCATCCGCAAAAGCTTCGGACGGATTCCGGTAGGGGCACCGATGCCCAATCTGATCGACGTGCAGCGCTCCAGCTATGAGTTCTTCCTGCAAATGAATGTCCGCCCGGACAACCGCACCAATACCGGCCTGCAGGAAGTATTCAAATCAGTCTTTCCGATCGATGATTTCGCGGGCCGTGGCCGGTTGGAATTTGTCCATTACGAACTTGAAGACCCGAAATACGATGTCGAGGAATGCATCGCCCGTGGCATGACCTACGCCGCGCCGCTGAGGGTGATCCTGCGCCTCATCGTCTGGGACGTAGATGAAGATACCGGCGCGCGCTCCATCCGCGACATCAAGGAACAACCGGTCTATATGGGCGACATGCCCCTGATGACGGATAACGGCACCTTCATCATCAATGGCACCGAGCGCGTTATCGTCAGCCAGATGCACCGCTCCCCTGGAGTGTTCTTCGATCACGACAAAGGCAAGACGCATTCGTCGGGAAAGTATCTGTTCGCCGCCCGCGTGATCCCCTATCGCGGCTCCTGGCTCGATTTCGAATTCGATTCGAAGGACATCCTCTATGTCCGCATCGACCGTAAGCGCAAGCTGCCGGTCACCACCCTGATCTATGCTCTGGAAAGCGCTGCCACCGAAAAGCTGCGCGCTGACCGTGAATCCAAGGGCGAGCTGGTGGAAGCCGGCGAGATTAAGGGTATGGACGATGAGGAGATTTTGAATTTCTTCTACGGCAAGGTCGTTTTCACCCATACAAGCAAAGGCTGGGCGCGGCCCTTCGATCCGGAAGCCTTCCGCAACATGAAGCTGCTGGAGCCGCTGATCGACGCCGCGACCGGCGAAGTGGTGGCGGACGTCGATACCAAGCTCACCGCGCGCAATATGCGCAAGATCGCGGAAACGACGAAGGAAGTGCTGGTCGGCCGCGCCGACGTGCTAGGCCGCTTTGTCGCCGAGGATCTGGTCAATCTGGAAACCGGAGAGATTTTCGCCGAAGCCGGGGAGGAACTGGCCGAAGCCCGCCTTGCCGCGCTCGAGGAAGCCGGCATTACCGCCCTGCCCACCCTGGCGGTGGACCAGAATGTCGGGCCGTGGATTCGCAATACACTGACGGTCGATAAAAACAACAATCGAGACGATGCGCTGATCGACATTTATCGCGTCATGCGCCCCGGCGAACCCCCGACCCCCGAAACGGCGGAAAACCTATTCCGGGGCCTGTTCTTCGATGCCGATCGCTACGATCTCTCCGCCGTCGGCCGCGTGAAGATGAATATGCGCCTCGGCCTGACCGATGTGGCGGACACCATCCGCATCCTGCGCAAGGAAGACGTCCTGCGTACGGTGAAAACGCTTGTCGACCTGAAGGATGGCCGTGGCTCCATCGACGACATCGACAATCTCGGCAATCGCCGAGTGCGTTCGGTGGGCGAGCTGATGGAGAACCAGTACCGCGTCGGCCTGCTACGCATGGAACGCGCCATCCGCGAACGTATGGGCAGCGTCGATATCGATACCGTGATGCCGCATGATCTCATTAACGCCAAACCGGCGGCGGCAGCGGTGCGGGAATTTTTTGGCTCCTCGCAGCTCTCCCAGTTCATGGATCAAACCAATCCGCTGTCTGAGGTCACGCATAAGCGCCGCCTCTCTGCGCTTGGCCCGGGCGGCTTGACCCGCGAACGCGCCGGTTTCGAGGTGCGTGACGTCCACCCGACGCATTACGGCCGCATCTGTCCGATCGAGACACCGGAAGGTCCGAATATCGGCCTGATCAACTCGCTCGCCACCTACGCCAAGGTGAACAAGTACGGCTTCATTGAGACCCCTTACCGATTGGTGGTCGATGGTAAGGTGCAGGACGGCTGGAAATATCTCTCCGCTATGGAGGAAGAAAAACTCGTCGTTGCGCAGGCTGATGCCAAACAGGATGCGAACGGAAAATTCACCTCCGATCTCATCTCCGTACGCCGCCAGGGTGATTTCCGGCTGGTGAAGCCGGAAGAAGTCACCGCCATCGACGTCTCGCCGAAGCAGTTGGTCTCCGTCGCCGCCGCGCTCATACCGTTCCTAGAAAACGACGACGCCAACCGCGCGCTGATGGGCTCCAACATGCAGCGCCAGGCGGTGCCGCTGATCCGTGCCGATGCGCCGCTTGTGGGCACTGGCATGGAACTGGCAGTGGCGCGCGATTCGGGCGCCACCATTATCGCACGCCGTGCTGGTGTGGTCGATCAGATCGATGGCGCGCGCATCGTCGTGCGTGCCACCAATGATGACGGCACGACCGAGGGCGTCGATATCTATCGCCTCCGCAAATACATGCGATCCAATCAATCGACATGTATCAACCAGCGCCCGCTGGTGCGTGTGGGCGATCGTGTGGTCGATGGCGACATCATCGCCGATGGCCCGTCGACGGAACTCGGCGAACTGGCGCTGGGCCGCAACGTCCTCGTCGCCTTCATGCCGTGGAATGGCTATAACTTTGAGGATTCTATCCTCATCTCCGAACGCATCGCCCGCGACGACGTGTTCACCTCGATCCATATTGAGGAATTCGAGGTGATGGCGCGCGACACCAAGCTGGGCCAGGAAGAAATCACCCGCGACATTCCGAACGTGGGCGAGGAAGCGCTGAAGAACCTGGACGAAGCCGGCATCGTCTATATCGGCGCCGACGTAAATCCCGGCGACATCCTGGTGGGCAAGGTTACGCCAAAAGGCGAAAGCCCGATGACGCCGGAAGAAAAATTGTTGCGGGCTATCTTCGGCGAAAAAGCGTCCGATGTGCGCGATACATCCCTAAAACTGCCGCCCGGCGTTACCGGCACTATCGTGGATGTGCGCGTGTTCAGCCGTCGCGGCGTTGACAAGGACGAGCGCGCCATGGCCATCGAACGCGCGGAGATCGAGGCGCTGGCGAAGGACCGAGACGACGAACGCGCCATCCAGGAACGCAGCTTCCTCAACCGCTTGCGTGAAAAACTGATCGGCGCCAAGGCTGCCGGCGGCTTCAAGGGCATCCGCGGCGGTCAGCAGATCACCGACGAAGTGCTGGCCGAGCATCCGCGCGGCGCCTGGCGCCATATCGGCGTGCAGGACGATACGGTGATGGCCGAAATCGAGATCTTGAAGCGCGAATTCGACGCCGCTGTTGGTCGCCTGCAAGCGCGCTTCGATTCGAAAGCCGACAAGTTGCAACGCGGCGACGAACTACCCCCCGGCGTGATGAAGATGGTAAAAGTCTTCATTGCCGTGAAGCGCAAGCTGCAGCCCGGCGACAAGATGGCCGGTCGTCATGGCAACAAGGGCGTCGTCTCCCGCGTTGTGCCGGTCGAAGACATGCCGTTTCTGGAGGATGGCACCTCGGTGGACCTCGTACTCAATCCGCTCGGCGTGCCGAGCCGGATGAATGTGGGGCAAATTCTGGAAACCCATCTCGGCTGGGCGTGCGCCACGCTGGGAAAGCAGGTCGGCGATCTCGTCGATGAATATCAGCGCACCGGCAATGCAAGACAGAAATTACTGGATCGCCTTCGTGTCATCTATGGCGACGAAATATACGCCCAGCAGATCGCCACGCTCGACACACCGCAACTGATCGAGCTGTGCGAAAACTTAAAAAAAGGCATCCCCATTGCTACCCCAGTGTTCGACGGTGCGCGTATGGCAGATATCGAAGACATGCTGACTGAGGCCGGTCTTAACACCTCTGGCCAGGTTGTGCTCACCGATGGCCTCACCGGAGAGCCGTTCGAGCGCCAGGTGACGGTCGGCTATATCTACATGCTGAAGCTGCATCATCTGGTGGACGACAAGATCCACGCTCGCTCCATCGGCCCGTACAGCCTTGTCACCCAGCAGCCCTTGGGCGGTAAGGCGCAGTTTGGCGGCCAGCGCTTCGGAGAAATGGAAGTCTGGGCTCTGGAGGCCTATGGCGCCGCCTATACCTTGCAGGAAATGCTGACGGTGAAGTCGGATGATGTGTCCGGCCGCACCAAGGTCTATGAAGCCATCGTGCGCGAGCAGGACAGTTTCGAGGCAGGCATTCCCGAAAGCTTCAACGTGTTGGTCAAGGAACTGAAATCCCTCGGCCTGAATGTCGATCTTGGCGGGGCGCCTACTTAAGCCTCGCCTGCTAAACTCGTATTCGTGTTCACTGGCGGCAAGACCTGCTGCCTATCTGAGGTGAAGATATGAACGAACTGATGAAAATCCTGGGCCAAACCGGCCAGGCGATGACGTTCGATCAAATCAAAATTCAAATGGCCAGTCCGGAGCAAATCCGGTCCTGGTCCTTCGGGGAAATCAAGAAGCCTGAGACCATCAACTACCGCACGTTCAAGCCGGAGCGTGACGGACTGTTCTGCGCCCGCATCTTTGGTCCGATCAAGGACTATGAATGCCTGTGCGGTAAGTACAAGCGCATGAAATTCCGCGGCATCATCTGTGAAAAATGTGGCGTCGAAGTCACTTTGGCGAAAGTGCGCCGCGAACGCATGGGCCATATCGAACTGGCCTCCCCCGTCGCGCATATCTGGTTCCTAAAATCGCTGCCCAGCCGCATCGGCCTGATGGTCGATCTGACTCTGAAGGAGCTAGAAAAAATTCTGTACTTCGAGAGCTATGTGGTTCTCGAACCCGGCACCACGGATATGAATTTGCATCAGCTACTGAACGAAGACCAGCTGATGGCCAAGCAGGACGAATTCGGTGACGACGCGTTCGAAGTCGGCATCGGTGCCGAGGCGATCAAGAAGGTTCTGAACAAGATCGATCTCGGCGAGGAAAAGGTCACACTCCGCGCCGACCTCAAGACCACCACCTCTGAAGCCAAGCGCAAGAAATTGGTCAAGCGCCTGAAGCTAATCGAAGCCTTTGCGGACTCTGGCGCGCGCCCCGACTGGATGATTTTGGAAGTCGTTCCGGTCATCCCGCCGGAACTGCGCCCGCTGGTCCCGCTGGATGGCGGCCGCTTCGCCACCTCCGACCTAAACGACCTTTACCGCCGCGTCATCAACCGCAACAATCGCCTGAAGCGGCTGATCGAGTTGCGCGCGCCCGATATCATCGTGCGTAATGAAAAGCGCATGTTGCAGGAATCAGTCGATGCGCTGTTCGACAACGGCCGCCGCGGCCGCGCCATCACCGGAGCCAACAAGCGTCCGCTGAAGTCCTTGTCCGACATGCTGAAAGGCAAGCAGGGCCGCTTCCGCCAGAACCTGCTGGGCAAGCGCGTCGATTACTCGGGCCGCTCTGTTATCGTGGTCGGCCCGGAATTGAAGCTGCACCAGTGCGGCCTGCCGAAGAAGATGGCGCTGGAACTGTTCAAGCCGTTCATCTACGCTAAGCTGGAAAAATATGGCCACGCCACCACCATCAAGGCCGCCAAGCGGATGGTGGAAAAGGAACGCCCGGAAGTCTGGGACATCCTGGAGGAGGTAATCCGCGAGCATCCCGTCATGCTCAACCGCGCCCCTACCTTGCACCGCCTCGGCATCCAGGCGTTCGAACCCGTGCTGATCGAGGGCAAGGCAATTCAGCTGCACCCGCTGGTCTGTACCGCCTTCAACGCAGATTTTGACGGCGACCAGATGGCCGTGCATATCCCGCTCAGCCTGGAAGCGCAGCTCGAAGCTCGCGTGCTAATGATGTCCACCAACAACATCCTTAGCCCCGCCAACGGCAAGCCGATCATCGTGCCCAGTCAGGATATCGTGCTCGGCCTCTACTATCTTTCGCTGGAAACGCCTGAATTCCGTGCCATGGGGGACAAGGATGCCCCGGCATTCGGAACAATCGGTGAAATCGAACACGCCCTGCATGCCAAGGCGATCAGCCTGCATGACAAGATTAAGGCCCGCTACACCGGCGTCGATGCCGATGACCGTCCGCACACGCAGGTCATCGTCACCACGCCGGGGCGGATGATGATCGGGCAGATTCTGCCGCTTCACCACAGCGTGCCATTTTCCCTGATCAACAAGCAGCTGACAAAGAAAAACGTCTCCGATGTGATCGACGCCGTCTATCGTCATTGCGGGCAGAAGGAGTGCGTTATTTTTGCTGATCGTCTGATGGGTCTCGGCTTCGGCCAGGCGGCGAAGGCCGGCATTTCCTTCGGCAAGGACGACATGATCATCCCGGACAGCAAGCCGGAAATGATCCTGAAGACCCAGAACGAGGTGAAAGAATTTGAACAACAATACCAAGACGGTCTGATCACCGCCGGTGAGCGTTATAACAAGGTGGTGGATGCCTGGTCGCGCTGCACCGATGAAGTTGCCGGTGCGATGATGAAGGAAATCAGCAAGCAGGAAGTGGGCGTGCAGACAAACTCGGTCTGGATGATGTCGCATTCCGGTGCGCGCGGCTCGCCGGCGCAGATGCGCCAGCTCGCCGGCATGCGCGGCCTGATGGCGAAGCCGTCCGGGGAGATCATCGAACAGCCGATCATTGCAAACTTCAAGGAAGGCCTGTCGGTGCTGGAATACTTCAATTCCACCCATGGCGCCCGCAAGGGCCTGGCTGATACGGCATTGAAGACGGCGAACTCCGGTTACCTCACCCGTCGGCTGGTGGACGTGGCGCAGGATTGTATCATCGTCGAAGACGATTGCGGTACCCGGCGCGGGCTGACCGTCACCGCGGTGATGGACGGTGGCGAGGTTGTCTCCTCCCTCGCCGAACGCACTCTCGGGCGCACCACGGCAGAAGACGTGCTCGATCCGGGTTCTAACACCATCCTTATTCCCGCCAATACCTTGATTCAGGAAGTGGAAGCGGAACAGATTGAAACCGCTGGCATTGAGTCAGTAAAAATCCGCTCCGTGCTGACCTGCGAAAGCAAGATTGGTGTCTGTGGGCATTGCTACGGGCGCGATCTGGCGCGCGGCACCACGGTGAATATCGGTGAAGCAGTTGGCGTTATTGCCGCGCAATCCATAGGTGAGCCGGGCACGCAGCTGACCATGCGCACCTTCCATATCGGCGGCGCCGCCCAACGCGGGGCAGAAGTTTCCTCCGTGGAAGCCAGCCATGACAGCACGGTCACCATTCGGAACCGCAACGTGGTCATGAACTCCCTGGGAATGCCTGTGGTCATGAGCCGGAATTGCGAAATGGTGCTGATCGACGACAAGCAGCGCGAACGCGCCCGCTTCCGCGTTCCCTACGGCGCACGGCTGCTGGTCGATGAAAACCAAGCCGTCACCCGCAACCAGAAGCTCGCGGAATGGGACCCCTACACCCTGCCCATAATCACGGAACGCGCCGGCAAGGTCGAATATTTGGACCTCATCGACAGTATCACGCTTGTCGAACGGATGGACGAGGTGACCGGCCTCACCTCCCGCGTCGTCGTCGATTACAAGCAGGCGGCAAAGGGCGCGGATCTGCGTCCCCGCCTGCAATTAAAGGATGAGCACGGCGAAGTTCTGCGTCTGCCCAACAACACCGATGCCCGTTATTTCCTGCAATCCGACTCCATCCTTTCGGTGGAAAATGGCGCGCAGGTCGCGGCTGGCGATGTTTTGGCGCGTATCCCGCGCGAAGGCAGCAAGACTCGGGACATCACGGGCGGCCTGCCGCGCGTGGCCGAACTGTTCGAAGCGCGCCGGCCGAAAGATCACGCGGTGATCGCGGAAAACGATGGCCGTGTCGAATTCGGCAAGGACTACAAGGCCAAGCGCCGTATTATCGTGAAGAACGACGAAACGGCGGAGGAAACCGAATATCTAATCCCGAAAGGCAAGCACATCTCGGTGCAGGAAGGCGATTTCGTCCGCCGTGGCGACCCGCTGGTAGATGGCCCGCGCGTGCCGCACGACATTCTGAAAGTGCTCGGTGTCGAGGCGCTCTCCGATTACCTCGTTAACGAGATCCAGGATGTTTACCGCTTGCAGGGCGTGAAGATTAACGACAAGCATATCGAGGTGATTGTCCGCCAGATGCTGCAAAAAGTTGAAATCCTCGATCCGGGCGATACCACCTTCCTGATCGGCGAACAGATCGATCGAACGGAGTTCGACCAGATCAACGCCAAGCTCGGCAAGGATGATCGGCTCGCGACATCCATGCCGGTGCTGCAAGGTATCACCAAGGCGTCGCTGCAAACGCAAAGCTTCATCTCGGCGGCATCCTTCCAGGAAACCACGCGGGTGCTGACCGAGGCCGCCACGGCGGGCAAGGTCGACAACCTGATGGGGCTGAAGGAAAACGTCATCGTCGGCCGTCTGATTCCGGCCGGCACTGGCGCCGTGATGAACCGGCTGCGCGCCATCGCATCGGGCCGCGACCGCACCCTGTTGCGCCAATCCGGCGGCCAACCCGCACTCACTCGCGCAGAGGGGGACGATTGAGATCGGCGTGTTGGGGTAAGCTAGAAAGGCCAGGGGCGTTACCTCCTGTACCCCTGCTAAAGTGGGATGATTTTAGGATGGATCGGTTGGGGGTTTTCCAATTGGTTTATTTTTGATCCAGCGTAATGGCTGGGGAGATGGCTTGTATGGAAGGACAAACCCCACTTTATTAATCTTTGCGAGCGGTTGGTTGCGGCGGCCTGTCATGCCGCCGTTCTACGGCGTAATTTGGCGTGGCGGTGAGCACGGCGATCAACTGGTTGCGGCGGTTGCATGATACCTTAGGCATCGCTCCGGGAGAGATCGGCGGGCACAAGCCGAAGTCGATTTTGGGCGCGCACCGCGCTTGGCTGCTGGAGCGGTGCGCACTCGCTTAGCACCCCCAAGAAACTGAATAGAAGAAACCGCATCACGCTTACCGGCGTTCGGGAAACAATGATAGCAATCCGGACGTACTGGCCGCGCATGACCCGCGTTCTGTAATCAATCCCGTCACCAACCGCGCCGGCGTCACGTCGAACGCCGGATTGGCCCCCGCGCTGCCCGTCGCAGCCACCCGCATCGTCGCCACGCTGCCATCGCTTAACAATCCGGTGATGCTGGTCACTTCCGCTTCGGCGCGTTCCTCGATAGGAATTTCGGCCAGCCCATCCGCCACTGACCAATCGATGGTGGATGACGGCAACGCCACCCAGAACGGCACGCCATTATCGCGCGCCGCCAATGCTTTCAGATAAGTGCCGATCTTGTTTGCCACATCGCCATCGCGCGTTACCCGATCGGTACCGACGATACAGAAATCCACCTTCCCATGCTGCATAAGATGCCCGCCTGCATTATCGGCAATCACCGTATGCGCCACGCCATGCTTGCCCAGCTCGAACGCGGTCAGGGCCGCCCCCTGATTGCGCGGCCGCGTCTCATCGACCCAGACATGCACCGGAATGCCCGCGTCATGCGCCATATAGATTGGCGCCAGCGCTGTTCCCCAATCCACCGTCGCCAGCCAGCCCGCATTGCAATGCGTCAGAATATTGATCGTTGTTCCCGCCCTGGCCCGCGCGATCTCCTCGATCAGTTGCAATCCATGCCGCCCGATCGCGGCATTCATCGTCGCATCCTCATCGGCGATCCGTTCCGCCTCCGCATAGGCGGCCACCACGCGCGCGCTTACGGCTGTGTTGCGCAGCACCGCCAGCATCCGTTCCATCGCCCAATGCAGATTGATTGCCGTGGGCCGTGTTTCTCTCAGCATCGCCGCGTCACGTTCCATCGCCACGCTGGACGTATCGGCGCGCAATGCCAGGCACAACCCGTAGGCCGCGACCGCCCCGATCAACGGTGCGCCACGCGTCTGCATGGAACGGATCGCATGCGCTACGGCACCCACATCCGTCAGCTTCAGGATGTCCAGAGCCCAGGGCAATTTGGTCTGATCCAGGATGCGAACGGAGAACCCGTCGCTATCTACCCAGACACTGCGATAGGTGACGCCATCGATCTTCACTGATGCGAATCCATTTTCCGGTGCAGCACGCACAGTAAAGTAAATAACCGCCGCGCGGTTTCAAAATCTACGTCGATCTTCCCTGTCAGCCGCTCTCTCAGCAGCGCCGCGCCATCATTGTGCAACCCGCGCCGCCCTATATCGATCGCCTGAATTTTTTCCGCCCGGCCCTCCTGCACCGCCATCATATGGCTGTCGACGAGGAGTGCATAATCCTTCATCAACCGCCGCAATGGCCCCAGCGCTAGGACCACCGCAACCAGCGGCGCGTTATCCTCGGCGCGGATATCAAAGACCAGCCGCCCCTGCTGAACAGAAAGATGCAGCACGAAAGGTCCGGCCCCCGCGCCGCTCGATGCCAGGGGAGAAAAATGATTTTCATCTTCCAGATCGGCCACCGCCTGCGCGCGCTCGGTCTCCAGCACCGGGGAGAGGCGGGTCAGGGCCTCTCCCTCCAGTACCACGCGCGCCAACCAGCCGGGCTCAATCGTCGTCACGGCCATCGCGGGGTTCGTGCTGGACCATGCCGAGCGTCACCATGGCCCCCACCGTCGCACTCGTTACCGGGTGTAGCGGCGCCAGGGTCAGAATCAAGCTCAGCGGTAGAAAAATCAGCGACATCGCCAGGATCGATAGCGTGGAATGTTGCTCCACCATCAGCAGCAGCGGCACCACGATATGGCCGATAATGAAGATGGTGAAATAAGGTGGTGCATCATCCGCGCACTTCGAGCCCCGCGGAGCGCCACATCCCGCGCATTCACACACCACCCGTAAATAACCCTGGAACAACTTGGTCTGGCCGCAAGACGGGCACTGGCGCAGTAATTTCCGCTTCAACGCCAACCCCGGTGGCGGCATTGGCAGAGTACCTCCACCCGTTCACGTTTGGGGCGCCATTGCACGGGCGGGATCGTTGCATCCTTCAGGTTCAGCCATCGCCACTATACATAGTGGTGTATTTGGTGCGCTGCAATATCCCGCAATTCCTCTAGACTGGCTACATGGCCCGTATTCTCGTTATCAACCCGAATTCCTCGATAGCTTGCTCGGACGGCATCGACGCGGCCATTTCTCCGTTTCGCACCCAGGCCGGCCTAAGCATTGACGTCGTCACCACCCCCGACGGCCCATCCGCTATTTACTCCTGGCGCGACTGGCATGCCGCCGTAGAACCCGTCTGCCGCCGTATCGAGACCGACCCGGCCGATATATATGTCATTGCCTGCGCTTCCGACCCCGGTATCGAGGCTGCCCGTGCGACCACCGACGCGCCTGTGCTCGGCGTCTTTCGCTGCGCTGTTGCCGCCGCTATCGCCCGCGCTGACCGATTCGGCATCATCGCCATTGTGGAGGCGTCGAAGGACCGCCATTTGGCAGCGCTGCGTGCCATCGGCCTCGAATCCCGTCTTGCCTCCGAAATCGCCCTCAATGTCAGCATGGATACCCTGCTGGACCCCGTCGCCACGCGAGCCCGCCTGATTGACGCCGCCATCGCCTGCCGCGCGGCCGGGGCGGGAATGGTCGTCCTCGGCTGTACCGGCATGGCGCATCACCGCGCTGCCATCGAGATCGCCGCCCGTATTCCCGTGATCGAGCCCTGCCGGGCCGCCATGGCGCAGGCGGTCGGCATCCTCGACCCGTCGTTCTATCATCCCGGTTGACGCCGCTTCGGCAGCGTCCTAAACGCTGGCCCCTGCCGCTGCGGGTGTAGCTCAGTTGGTTAGAGCGTCGGCCTGTCACGCCGAAGGTCGCGGGTTCGAGCCCCGTCACTCGCGCCAGCCGCGGCAGAAATTTTTCCCGAAGATGTGATTGCCGGAGGCGGCTCCTCCGGAAGCGTCAATCGCCCTCTCAACCCCCTAAAGTATTTTTGCTATTTTTGAGGTAATCCGTCCGCCCGGGGCCCTATGGCGGTGCGCGGCGTATGGCGTTATGGTCCGGCCGCGTTTGGGTTGGACTCCGCGCGCCCGTCGCTTTGGACGGCGTGGCGGGTTTTTTCGTGCCTGCCTGGACGAGATGGAGTGGCACAGGTAATGACGGAATATCTGCCTATCCTGGTCTTTATGGTCATCGCCGGCGGCATCGCCGTCGCCATGATCGGCGGCTCCCTTCTCGCCGCGTGGCAAAAACCCTATGATGAAAAACTTTCCCCCTATGAATGCGGGTTCGAACCGTTCGACGATGCCCGCCGCCGCTTCGATGTGCGATTCTACCTGGTCGCCATCCTGTTCATAATTTTTGACCTCGAAGTAGCCTTCCTGTTCCCCTGGGCGGTGGCGCTGGGCGATATCGGCTGGTTCGGCTTCTGGTCGATGATTGTCTTCCTCGGTGTGCTGACGGTCGGGTTTGTTTATGAGTGGTGCAAGGGCGCCCTGGATTGGGAATGAGCCAATTGGGAATGATCGGATGAACCAGATTTTTTCACCCGGCGCCGATCAGGACGCCGTTATCAAGGGCATCACCGGCGAAATCACCGACAAGGGCTTCGTCGTCGCCAATCTGGACAAATTGGTAAACTGGGCTCGTACCGGTTCGCTTTGGCCGATGACCTTTGGGCTCGCCTGCTGCGCGGTGGAAATGATTCATGCCTACATGCCGCGATACGACCTCGATCGCTTCGGCATTATCCCGCGCGCCTCACCGCGGCAGTCCGACGTGATGATTGTCGCCGGTACTCTCACCAACAAAATGGCTCCCGCGCTGCGGAAAGTTTACGATCAGATGCCGGAGCCGCGCTGGGTGATCTCGATGGGCAGCTGCGCCAATGGCGGTGGCTATTACCATTATTCTTATTCCGTCGTGCGCGGCTGCGATCGGGTGGTTCCGGTGGATATCTACGTCCCCGGTTGCCCACCCACCGCCGAGGCACTGGTCTACGGTATCATGCAATTGCAGAAGAAAATCCGACGTACCGGAACCATCTTACGTGGCTGAAGAAATTCCTACCGACACACCGGCCGAACCTGCGCCGGAAACCGCGGTCGAGGCGTTGGCCCGTGCGGCAGGCACGCTCCCCGGCGTCATCGGCACGCGCATCGAAAAGGGCGAGATCGTCATCGGCGCGATTCGCGATTCGCTGTTCCCGCTCATGACCACCCTGCGCGACGATATGCGCTTCGCCTGCGAGCAGGTGATGGATATTTGCGGCGTCGACTGGCCCGAACGCGCTGAGCGTTTCGATGTCGTCTACAATCTCCTGTCCGTTTCCCTGAACCATCGCCTGCGTGTGGTGGTCACTACCGATGAAGTACGGCCGGTTCCCTCCGTTCACCAGATCTGGCCTGTCGCCACATGGTGGGAAAGGGAGGCCTGGGATCTTTTCGGCATCATCTTCTCCGGCCAGCCTGATCTGCGCCGCATCCTTACCGATTACGGGTTTGAGGGACATCCGCTGCGCAAGGATTTTCCGCTCACCGGCTATGTCGAGGTTCGCTATGATGAGGATCGCAAATCGGTCGTCTATGAACCCGTCAAGCTCACGCAGGATTTTCGTAACTTCGATTTCGTCTCCCCCTGGGAAGGCATGACCACCTTGCCTGGTGATGAGAAGGTGAAACGGTCATGAGCGACGCACCTGACAAAACCACAAAAACCATCGAGATCAACAGCCACTCGATCAATTTCGGCCCGCAGCACCCTGCGGCGCATGGCGTGCTGCGCCTGATTTTGGAAATGGATGGGGAGGTGGTGGAACGCGCAGATCCGCATATCGGCCTGCTGCATCGTGGCACCGAAAAACTGATCGAGTATAAAAGCTATATCCAGGCGGTGCCGTATTTCGACCGCCTCGATTACGTCTCCCCGATGTGCCAGGAACATGCATTTGCCCTGGCGGTCGAAAAATTGATGGGAATTGAGGCACCCGAGCGCGGTAAGTGGATTCGCACCCTTTTCGCAGAAATCACTCGCATCCTAAATCACCTTCTTAACCTCACGACATACGCACTGGACGTGGGTGCGATCACCCCCGCGCTCTGGGCGTTCGAGGAGCGCGAGAAACTCATGGAATTCCATGAGGCCGCGTCGGGCGCGCGCCTGCACGCGAACTATTTTCGTCCCGGTGGTGTCGCGAAAGACTTGCCTGCCGGATTGACCGATCAAATTGCCGAATGGACGGAAAATTTTCCGAAATTTATCGACGATCTGGAAAATCTTCTAACATCTAATCGTATTTGGAAGCAGCGCACCGTTGATATCGGCGTCCTTAGCGCAGAAGAAGCGCTTGCCTGGGGCTTTTCCGGCCCCTGTCTGCGTGCCTCCGGCGTGCCGTGGGATTTGCGAAAATCGCAACCCTACGACATGTATGACCAAGTGGAATTCAAGATCCCTGTCGCCCGTAACGGCGATTGCTATGACCGTTATCTGATTCGTGTCGCCGAAGTGCGCGAAAGCGTGCGCATTATCCAGCAATGTCTAGCGAAGATGCGCCCTGGCCCAGTCAAGACGCAGGATAACAAGATTTCACCTCCGTCGCGGGAAAATATGAAGCGTTCGATGGAAGCCTTGATCCATCACTTCAAACTTTATACCGAGGGCTATCACGTGCCCGCCGGTGCCACCTATACCGCGGTCGAAAGCCCGAAGGGCGAATTTGGCGTCTATTTGGTGGCCGATGGCTCCAACCGCCCCTATCGTTGCAAGATTCGCGCTACCGGATTTGCCCATCTGCAAGCCACGGAAACCATGGCAAAGCGACACATGTTGGCGGACGCCGTCGCGATCATCGGATCGCTCGACATCGTGTTCGGTGAGATCGACAGGTAACCCATGGCCGAGAATTCTTTCCATGATGTCGTGCAGCTCCAGAATTTTACTTTCGATACCGAAAGCGAGGATGCCATTGCGACGCACTTAAAAAAATACCCGCCGGAGAAGAAGGCTTCCGCTGTGCTGCCACTGCTCGATATTGTCCAACGCCAGATGAAGCGCCAGACCGACAGCGCTTGGGTGCCGCGCGTCGCTATGGATGTGGTCGCCGAACGCCTGGGAATGGCCCCGATCCGTGTCTACGAAGTCGCGACATTTTATTTGATGTTCAACATGCAGCCTGTAGGAAAATGGCATTTGCAGCTTTGCACCACCACCCCCTGCTGGCTCCGCGGCTCCGATGATGTGGTGAAAATCTGCCGTGACATTACCGGTATCAAGGGCTGGGGTGAAACCAGTGCCGACGGACAATTCACCATGACGGAAGTGGAATGTGTCGGTGCCTGCGTGAACGCACCGATCCTGCAGGTTAACGACGATTTCTATGAAGATATGGATGCGGAGACTACGACGGAGTTGCTGGAAGCGTTGCGGCGCGGGACTCCGCCACCCGTGGGATCGATGAAGGGCCGGCAAGGCTCGGCACCCGAAGGCGGCCCCACCACCCTGCTCGACATAAAGCCGGCGGAGTAAGTAAATCGATGCTGAGCGACAAGGACCGCGTCTATACCAATCTCTACGGCTTGCATGACTGGCGGTTGGCCGGCGCACGCGCGCGTGGCGACTGGGACGGCACAAAAAACATCCTTGCGCGCGGGCGCGAGGCGATCGTAGAGGAAGTAAAATCCTCCGGCCTGCGCGGCCGCGGCGGCGCAGGCTTCCCCACGGGGCTGAAATGGTCCTTCATGCCGAAGCAAACGGATGGCCCAGCCTATCTTATCGTCAACGCCGATGAATCCGAACCTGGGACCTGCAAGGACCGCGATATACTGCGCCACGATCCGCATAAGCTGGTCGAGGGTTGCCTCGTCGCCGGTTTTGCCATGGGCGCCACGGCGGCGTTTATCTATATTCGCGGCGAATTCTATAACGAAGCGCGCAACCTGCAATTCGCCATCGACGAAGCATATGAAGCCGGCTTGATCGGCAAAAATGCCTGTGGGTCCGGCTATGCTTACGATGTGTTCCTCCATCGTGGCGCCGGCGCCTATATCTGTGGAGAAGAAACCGCGCTGATCGAAAGCCTGGAAGGTAAGAAAGGTATGCCCCGCCTGAAGCCGCCTTTCCCGGCGGCGATGGGCCTCTATGGCCGGCCTTCTACGGTGAACAACGTGGAATCGATTTCGGTGGCGCCCACCATCCTGCGGCGTGGCGCTGCCTGGTTTTCCGCCATGGGACGTCCCAACAACACGGGGACAAAGCTTTTCTGTATTTCCGGCCACGTGAACAAGCCGTGCAATGTGGAAGAAGAGCTAGGAATTCCGATGCGTGAGCTAATTGAAAAATATGCGGGCGGCGTGCGCGGCGGCTGGGATAATCTGTTGGCGGTCATCCCCGGTGGCGCCTCCGTCCCTTTATTACCGAAAGCGATGTGCGACGAAGCGCTGATGGATTTCGATTCGCTCCGCAACATGCGTTCCGGCCTCGGCACCGCTGCGGTGATCGTGATGGATAAATCTACCGATATCATCAAAGCGATCGCGCGCCTGTCGCAATTCTACAAACATGAAAGCTGCGGCCAGTGCACGCCTTGTCGCGAAGGCACTGGCTGGATGATGCGCGTCATGAATCGCATGGTGCAGGGGCGCGCGGATATCGACGAAATCGACACGCTTGAAAAGGTCACGCGCCAGATCGAGGGCCACACGATCTGCGCTCTTGGTGATGCTGCGGCCTGGCCGATACAGGGTCTGATCCGCCATTTTCGTTCGGTGATGGAAGACCGCATTGCCGCTTATAAATCCAGCCAGCGCATGGCGGCGGAGTAGACCATGCCGAAGCTCACTATCGACGGGATCGAAGTCGAAGTCCCTCCCGGCTCCACCGTGTTGCAAGCCATGGAGGCCGCCCGCATCGAAGTGCCGCGCTTCTGCTACCATGAACGCCTTTCCATTGCTGGTAATTGTCGCATGTGCCTGGTGGAAATCGAAAAAACTCCGCCAAAGCCCATCTCGTCCTGCACCTATCCGGCCGGCGAGGGTATGGTGGTCCACACCGATACTTCGATGGTGCGTAATGGGCGAAAGGGTGTGATGGAATTTCTGCTCATCAACCACCCGCTAGATTGCCCGATCTGCGACCAGGGTGGCGAATGCGATTTGCAGGACCAGGCGGTCGCATACGGTTCAGATACCTCGCGCTACGATGAAAACAAGCGCGCTGTGCCGGACAAAAATCTCGGCCCGCTGGTGAAGACCGTGATGACCCGCTGCATCCACTGCACGCGCTGCATCCGCTTCATTACCGAGGTTGCCGGCGTTCCTGAACTCGGTGCCACCGCGCGCGGCGAGGGAATGGAGGTTGGCACCTATGTCGAAAAAGCCCTCTCATCCGAACTTTCCGGTAACATCATCGATCTGTGCCCCGTTGGCGCTCTGACCTCAAAACCCTACGCCTTTACCGCGCGGTCCTGGGAATTGCAGAAAACTGACAGCGTGGATGTGTTGGATGCAGTGGGTACCAATATCCGTGTCGACGCGCGTGGCTCCGAAATACTCCGAATTTTGCCGCGCCTGAACGAGGACGTGAATGAAGAATGGCTAGGCGATAAATCCCGCTTCTCCGTCGACGGGCTGAAGCGCCGGCGACTAGACCGGCCCTGGGTGAAGCGCGATGGCAAGTTGCAGCCGGCTAGCTGGGACGAAGCCTTTGCTATCATCGCGGACAGAATTCGGGATACGCAGGTCAACCGGATCGGGGCCATCGCCGGCGACCTGATGGACGCCGAAAGCATGCTGGCGCTGAAAGACCTGTTCACCGCGTTGGGCTCGCGAAACCTCGATTGCCGCCAGGACAATGCTGCGCTCGATGCCACCCGCCGCGATTTTTATACTTTCAACACCTCCATCGCCGGGATCGAGGACGCTGACGCACTACTGATCATCGGCTCCAATCCGCGCAAGGAAGCTCCCGTGCTTAACGCGCGCATCCGTAAGCGTGGTATCATCGGTATGTTCCCCATTGGTGTGATCGGGGAGAACGCGGACCTGACTTATAAAACCCAAAATCTTGGTGCCGGGCCGGATGCGTTGAGAGCCCTGCTCAGCGGCACGCATGTGTTCAGCGAAACGCTGCGCGCGGCACGAAATCCGATGATCATCGTCGGCCAGGGTGCGCTCACCCGGCCCGATGGGGCTGCCGTGCTGGCGGCTGCATGGAAACTGGCCGCCGAGACTGGCACGCTTACCGCCGAATGGCATGGTTTCAACGTGTTGCACACAGCCGCCGCGCGCGTGGGCGGCATGGATCTCGGCTTCCTGCCCGGACCCGGCGGTAAATCCGCTGCGGACATGGCGGGTAATATGGATGTGCTCTGGCTTCTTGGCGCCGACGAGATCGAGGCTACGAGAATTCCCGCCAGTACGTTCGTTATCTACCAAGGACATCACGGTGATGCCGGTGCCGCCCGAGCCGACGTCATCCTGCCGGGTGCAGCGTATACGGAAAAGAACGGCACCTATGTTAACACCGAAGGCCGGGTGCAGCGCGGCGCGTTGGCGATATTCCCGCCCGGGGAAGCGCGGGAGGACTGGAAGATCATCCGGGCGCTGTCTGAAAAACTGGGGCACACCCTCCCCTATAACGATATCGACACCTTGCGTGCCCGCCTGGAACGGGCGAACCCGGTCTTTGCTCGTGTGGGATATTTACCGCGCTTTGGCTGCTCGGATCGTACTGGCCCCTCGGGAGATGCTGCTGCGATGGGGAGTGCCCCTTTTGCTTCGCCGATGAAGAACTACTACCAGACCGATCCGATCAGCCGCGCTAGTCCCACCATGGCGGAATGCACGGCGAGCTTTGCGCCGCAAGTGCAAGTGGCGGCGGAGTAAGCGGGAATGGAATTGCTGATCGATTTCTTGTTGCACAACATCATCGGCCAGGTGATTCTGATCTTCCTGAAAGCGCTTGTCCTGCTGGTGCCACTGCTGATCGCGGTGGCTTATCTGACCTATGCCGAGCGGAAGGTGATGGCGGCCATCCAGCTGCGCAAAGGCCCGAACGTGGTCGGTCCGTTCGGCTTGCTCCAGCCCTTTGCGGACGCCATCAAGATGGTGACGAAGGAAACCATCATCCCCGCTGAGTCCAATCGCATCCTGTTTCTTCTGGCGCCGATGATCACCTTCATGCTGGCGATGATTGCCTGGGCGGTGATCCCGGTGAACGATGGCTGGGCGATCGCCGATATCAATGTGGGCGTGCTGTATTTGTTCGCGATTTCCTCGCTTGGTGTGTACGGCATCATTATCGCCGGCTGGGCGAGTAACTCGAAATACGCCTTTCTCGGTGCCCTACGCTCGGCGGCGCAGATGGTCAGCTATGAAGTTTCCATGGGCTTCGTCATCGTCACGGTGCTGATCTGCGTGGGAAGCTTGAATTTGACGGAGATCGTCCGCGCCCAGGAAAAAATCTGGTTCGCCATTCCGCTGTTCCCGATGTTCATCATCTTCTTCATCTCGGCGCTTGCGGAGACCAACCGTTCCCCCTTTGACCTGCCGGAAGGTGAGAGTGAGATCGTCGCCGGTTTCTTCGTCGAATACTCGTCCATGAGTTTTGGCCTCTTCTTCCTCGGCGAATACGCGAATATGATTCTCATGAGCGCGATGATCACGATCCTGTTCCTGGGTGGCTGGTATGGGCCACTCGGTATTTTGCCCGCGCTTGGCCCGCTTTGGTTCATCGGCAAGGTCTGTTTCCTGCTATTCGTCTTTATCTGGGTACGCGCGACCTTTCCGCGCTTTCGCTATGATCAGTTGATGCGCCTCGGCTGGAAGATTTTTCTGCCATTCTCCCTGCTCTGGCTGGTGCTTACTGCGGGGGTACTGATGGCCTTTGGATGGTTGCCGAATGCATCATAATCAAGCACGCCAAGAGGAACGCTGAATATGGCCTTCCTGGACCGTACTGTGCGCGCTTTGTTTCTGTGGGAGCTTGTCTCCGGCATGGCACTTACCTTGAAATATTTCTTCAAACCGAAAGTGACGATCAACTATCCTTACGAAAAGGGCCCGATCAGTCCGCGCTTCAAGGGGGAGCACGCGCTGCGTCGCTACCCGAACGGTGAGGAGCGCTGCATTGCCTGCAAATTGTGCGAGGCCGTCTGCCCGGCGCAGGCCATCACCATTGAGGCCGAGCCGCGCGACGATGGCTCGCGGCGCACCACGCGCTATGACATCGACATGACGAAATGCATCTATTGCGGGTTGTGCGAGGAAGCCTGTCCGGTGGATGCGATCGTCGAAGGCCCGAATTTCGAATTCGCGACGGAGACGCGGGAAGAGCTTATGTACAATAAGGACAAGTTGATCGCGAATGGCGACCGCTGGGAGGTGGAGATTGCCAAACGCCTCGAACTCGATGGGCCGTACCGGTGAATACCCGATGATCGTCGCCATTGCCTTTTACGTTTTTGCCGCCATCCTACTAATCTCCGCCACCCTGGTGGTGACGGCACAGAACCCCGTGCATTCGGTACTGTGGCTGATTCTCGGATTCTTCAACGCCGCGGTCTTGTTCTTGCTCGTCGGCGCCGAATTCCTGGCGATGATTCTCGTCATTGTCTATGTCGGCGCCGTGGCTGTTCTCTTCTTGTTTGTCGTCATGATGCTGGATGTGAATTTCGCTGAATTGCGCTCGGGCTATCAGCGCTATCTGCCTATCGGTGGTACCATCGGCGTTATTTTTTTTGTTGAACTGATGTTTGTGCTCGGTGGGTGGAAACTGGCTCCCGATGCCGTAAAACTGCGGCTTTCGCCCACGCCGACCAATGTGCAGAATACCGCCGCGCTGGGGAAAGTCCTGTATACGGATTATATTTTCCTGTTCCAGGCGGCTGGCTTAGTGCTTCTGGTGGCTATGATCGGTGCGATTGTCCTCACGTTGCGTGACAAACGCACATCGCGTCATCAGGTAATCGCTGATCAGCTTGCCCGCACCCCGGCCGACACGATCGAGCTAATGGAGGTGGGCATTGGCGCTGGCGTTAAGACGCTGGGTATTCTGCGCCCCAAATCGCCGAGAATCGCCGCGCCCGTCCATGACGCCGGCGATAACGGTGCCCATGGGCACGGAGGCGGCCATTACCCGTCGGAGACAAGATAATGGAAATCGGCCTCGGTCATTATCTGACGGTCAGCGCTATTCTGCTGGTGCTCGGTATCTTTGGCATCTTCCTGAACCGCAAGAATATCATCGTCATCCTGATGTCGGTGGAATTGATCCTGCTGGCGGTGAACCTGAATTTTGTGGCGTTCTCCGCCGTTCTGGGCGATCTGGTAGGACAGATTTTCGCGATGTTCGTGCTCACGGTCGCCGCGGCGGAAGCCGCCATCGGCCTGGCTATTGTCGTCATTTATTTCCGCAACCGCGGCTCGATCCAGGTCGAGGACGTGAATCTGATGAAGGGCTGAGATGATCTACGCCGTCGCCGTCTTCGCGCCGCTGTTCGGATCCCTGATCGCCCTTTTGCTGGGCAAGCAGATTGGGGACCGCGCCGCGCAGGCCGTTACTATCCTATGCATGATCCTGGCGTCGATCTGCGGCGCCATCGCTTTTTTTGACCTTGCGTTCCACACTGCGCAACCTGGCGTGATCTCGCTCGGCACCTGGATTGATGTTGGAAGTTTTCATGTCAACTGGGCGCTGCGCTACGACATGCTGGCGGCGGTGATGGTCGCCATGGTCACCTTCATCGCCATGCTCATCCATGTCTATTCCGTCGGCTATATGAGCCATGACGCGACGATCTGGCGGTTCTTTAGTTATCTTTCTCTCTTTAGCTTCGCTATGCTGATGTTGGTGACGGCCGATAACCTGTTGCAGTTGTTCTTCGGCTGGGAAGGCGTCGGCCTCGCCTCCTATTTGCTCATTGGTTACTGGTATGATCGCCCATCGGCCTGCGCGGCCGCGATCAAGGCGTTTATTGTCAACCGCGTGGGAGATCTGTTCTTCGCCATTGGCGTGGCGCTGGTGTTCGTGAAGTTCGGTTCCATCGAATTTTCCGTCATTTTTCCGGCCGTTGCCCAGCATCAGGCAGACACGTACCCATTGTTTGGCACCGTCTTGCCGGCGTTCGAGGTGATCGGCGTGCTGCTTTTCCTCGGTGCGATGGGCAAGTCGGCGCAGCTCGGCCTGCACACCTGGCTGCCGGACGCGATGGAGGGCCCGACGCCGGTCTCTGCCCTGATCCATGCCGCTACCATGGTCACGGCCGGCGTATTCCTGATGGGGCGCATGTCGCCCTTGATGGAATACGCCCCTTACGCGCTAGCCTTTGTGACCATCGTCGGGGCATCGACCGCGCTGTTCGCTGCAACCATTGGCTGCGTGCAGAACGATATTAAGCGCGTGATTGCCTATTCCACCTGTTCGCAACTTGGCTACATGTTCATGGCGGCGGGCGTGGGCGTGTATCAGGCATCGATCTTTCACCTCATAACGCATGCCTTTTTTAAGGCGCTGCTATTCCTGGGCGCCGGCGCGGTGATCCATGCGATGTCCGACGAACAGGATATCCGGAAAATGGGCGGCATCTGGAAGAAAATCCCTGCGACCTATATCGCCATGTGGGTTGGCAGCGTCGCGCTGGCCGGTATCTACCCCTTCGCCGGTTATTTCTCTAAGGATGCGATTATCGAGGCCACCTACGCCGCGCACACCTCTGTCGGCCAGTACGCCTTCTTCTGCGCCATCGCCGCGGCCTTCCTCACGGCCTTTTATTCCTGGCGCCTGCTGATCCTAACCTTCCACGGCAAGCCGCGTGCCGAACATCACGTGATGGAACACGTGCATGAATCGCCGCTGGTCATGCTGCTGCCCTTATTCCTGTTGGCCGGTGGCGCGCTGGTCAGCGGTTTTGCGTTGAAGGAGTGGTTCATCGGTCATCACTGGGCGGAATTTTGGGCTGGCAGCATCGTCAACGCGCCCGCAAATCAGGTGCTGGACGCAATGCATCATGTCCCCGCCTGGGTCGCCCTGTCGCCCAGTGTGGTGGGGTTCGCGGGTATCGCTCTGGCCTATATCCTCTATATGGCAATGCCCACCGTACCTGCTCAGATAGCGAACAGCTTCGGCCCGCTGTACCGTTTCCTGCTCAACAAATGGTATTTTGACGAGCTCTACGACCGCGTCCTTACCCGCCCGATACTCTTCATTGCGCGCCTCTTCTGGCAAGTGGGGGATGCTACGATCATCGATGGTATGCCGAACGGTGCCGCCGCGCTGGCCGCCGGCATATCGCGCCAGGCGGTAAAACTGCAAACCGGGTCACTCGCCATCTATGGGTTCTCCATGTTGATAGGCGTCGTCGCGCTGGTCAGCGTCTTTCTTGTGTTCCGGTGAGTGCGATGAACGAAGTGGGTTTTCCCCTCCTGTCCATGCTCACCTGGCTGCCGCTGGTCGGCTGTGGTTTCTTGCTCGCGGTGCGTGGTGATGAGGAAACCGTAGCCTCCAACGCCCGCTGGACCGCGCTCTGGACTAGCCTGATCGTCTTCGCTCTCTCCATCCTGCTCTGGCTAAAATTTGACCAGCGCCAGGCCGGCTTTCAGTTTGTAGAGACTCTGCAATGGATGCCACAATACGGGTTGAACTATAAAATGGGCGTGGACGGTATTTCCGTCTTGTTCGTGCTGCTGTCCACTGCGCTTACCCCCATCTGCATCCTTGCCAGTTGGGAATCGATCACGAAGAATGTGCGCGATTTCATGCTCGCCTTCCTGATCCTGGAAACGGCGATGGTGGGCATGTTCGCCGCTGCTGATTTTGTCATTTTTTACATGTTCTTCGAAGCCGTGCTAATCCCGATGTATCTCATCATTGGCGTCTGGGGCGGGCCGCGGCGGGTCTATGCCGCATTTAAGTTCTTTCTTTATACGCTCACCGGCTCCGTGCTGATGCTTCTCGCTTTGCTGGTGATGTGGCGTGTTGCCGGTACTACCGATCTTACCGTCATGCTAAAGACTCAGTTTGCACCCAGCCTACAAACTTGGTTGTTCCTGGCCTTCTTCGCCTCCTTCGCGGTCAAAGTGCCGATGTGGCCGCTACATACCTGGCTGCCGGATGCGCATGTGGAAGCACCCACTGCCGGTTCGGTCATCCTGGCCGGGGTGCTTTTGAAGATGGGGGCCTATGGCTTTCTGCGCTTTTCCATTCCGATGCTGCCGCAGGCAGCCGAATATTTTGCGCCGTTCATCTTCACCCTTTCTATCGTTGCCGTGATCTACACCTCCTTCGTCGCGCTAGCGCAGGAGGATATGAAGAAGCTGATCGCCTATTCGTCGGTTGCTCATATGGGTCTTGTCACCATCGGCATATTTACCTTCAATGTGCAGGGCATCCAGGGTGCGTTGTTTCAGATGCTTTCGCACGGCATCGTTTCCGGTGCGTTGTTTCTCATCGTGGGTGTCGTCTATGACCGTATTCATTCTAGGGAGATTGCACGATATGGTGGCTTGGCGAATCGCATGCCGAAATATGCTTTAGTGTTCATGTTGTTCAGCATGGCAAGCGTCGGCCTGCCCGGCACCGCCGGGTTCGTCGGTGAATTTTTAGTCATTCTGGGCGCCCTAAAGGTGAATTTCTGGCTCGCTTTCCTCAGCGCCACCGGCATGATCCTGGGTGCCGCCTATATGCTTTATCTCTATCGGCGGGTGGTCTTCGGCACCATCACGCGTGACGATCTAAAGTCTATTGTCGATCTGTCGCCGCGCGAAATTGTTATTTTTGCTCCTCTGGTGATCCTCACGTTGTGGATGGGCATTTATCCCTCTAGCTTTACTGCCTTCTTTGAAGCCAGCGTGGCACAGATGGTGAAATCGCATAGCGCGGCGATCACCGGTGGGATCCAGCTTGCCGGAGGGGCCAACTGATGAACTGGACGGTCGCGCTCCCGGAAATTTTCCTCGCCTTCTCCGGCATGGCGATTTTGATCTATGGCGTGTTGCGCAAACAGGACGCGACGCAGATCTGCTCCATGATGACCTTGGGCGCCTTTCTGATCACGGCGATGCTGGTGATCACCGGTAGCAGCGGCAGCGGTTATCGCGGACAGTTCTTGGCGGATGGATTCGGACAGTTCACCAAACTTCTCATTCTCCTAGGCGCCGCACTGGCGCTTATTCTTTCGTTGGAGTTTAACCGGAATCACTATCTCGCGCGCTTCGAATATTCCGTCCTCATGCTGTTCTCTGTCGTCGGCATGATGATCATGGCCTCAGCGTCGAACATGATGACCTTGTATCTGGGCCTGGAACTGCAATCGCTAGCGCTTTACGTCCTCGCCGCCTTCGCACGCGACGATCTGCGCTCGTCCGAAGCCGGGTTGAAATATTTCGTCCTCGGCGCGCTGGCTTCCGGCCTGTTGCTCTACGGAATTTCCCTGGTTTACGGCTTCTCCGGCGGCACGGATTTTGGTCAGCTTGCCGGTGCGCTGAATGCCAATGCGGCGCCTGGCCTGATTGTTGGTGTCGTGTTCATCCTGTGCGGCCTGCTGTTCAAGATCTCCGCCGTGCCGTTCCATATGTGGACGCCGGATGTCTATGAAGGCGCGCCCACCCCGGTCACCAACTTCATAGGCACGGCGTCGAAGATCGCCGCCATGGCGCTGATCACGCGGGTGATGATTTCACCCTTCGGCCCTTTGCTCGCGCAATGGCAGTCTTTGGTGGTCATCGTCTCCATCGCGTCGATGCTGCTCGGCGCGCTGGCGGCGATCGGGCAGACCAATATCAAGCGTCTGATGGCCTATTCCTCCATCGGCCATATGGGCTACGCGACGATCGGCCTCGCCGCCGGAACGCAGCAAGGCGTGCAGGGCGTGTTGATCTATATGCTAACTTACGCGCTGGTGAATGCCGGTGCCTTCGCCTGCATCATCGCCATGCGCCGGAAGGGTCGTCAGCTGGAAGATATCAACGACCTCGCCGGCCTCGGCGGTACGGATCGCGCCTTGGCGGCGTTCCTCGCCATCTTTATGTTCTCGATGGCTGGCATCCCGCCGCTCGCGGGCTTCGTCGGCAAGCTCTATGTGTTTATGGCCGCGGTGCAGGCGGGTCTCTGGACCCTCGCGGTGGTCGGGGTGCTCACCTCCGTTATCGGCGCATATTACTACGTGCGTATCGTTAAGGTTATGTATTTCGAAGAAGCGGGCCAGGCCTTCGATGCCCGTGCGCCTTCGGTTTCCCTGGTCGCCGGGGTCAGCGCCATCGCCACGGCCACCTTCCTGCTCTATGCTGCCCCCCTCATCGGCGCGGCGGAGGCGGCGGCAAAGGTGCTGTTCCGCTAGGAACAGTACGCGGGGAAACAAGGACATGCTGCTGGTCATCGACGCCGGCAACACCAACATCGTCTTCGCGGTGCGCGATGGAGAAAGCTGGGTTGGTACCTGGCGTATCGCCACCGAAGCGCAACGCACGTCCGACGAATACGCTGTCTGGCTGCTGACCCTGCTTGGCCATGCCGGGATCAAACCTACCGACGTCACCGGCGCTGTCATTGGTACCGTGGTGCCGGCCGCGCTCTATCATCTCCGCCGCCTCTGCCGGGACTGGCTCCTAGTCGAGCCACTGATCGCGCGTGCGCATCTCGACTGGGGGTTTGAGATCAGGATCGACAACCCGGACGAGGTCGGCGCCGATCGGCTGCTTAACTCGCTCGCCGCGCACCGCCTCTTCGGCGGCCCGCTGGTCGTTGTGGATTTCGGCACCGCCACCACGTTCGACGTGGTGGACCAGGATGGCGCCTATCTTGGCGGCGTCATCGCACCCGGCATCAATCTCTCGCTGGAAGCCTTGCACCGGGCTGCCGCCCGCTTGCCCCGCATCGGCATCGGCCGGCCGCAGGCGATGATTGGGCGCAACACCGTCGCCGCTATGCAATCGGGCGTCTACTGGGGATATGTGGGGCTGGTGGAGGGGCTGGTCGCCCGCATCACCGCCGAGCATGGCGGATCCCTGAAATGCATTGCCACCGGCGGTCTCGCCCCGCTTTTGGCGGAGGGCACTCATGTCATCCAGCATATTGAACTCGATCTGACCCTGGATGGATTAAGAATGTTGGCGGAACGCAACCCCGCCCCCATATTCACGCGAGACAAAACGCGTTTGATCGAGACGGAGTAGATGGACAATACAATCGGGGATTTCTCCTTCCTGCCCTTAGGCGGGACGGGAGAGATCGGCATGAATCTTAATCTCTACTGCCTCGGCGGGAAATGGCTCGCCGTGGATTGCGGCATCGGTTTCGGTGGCCCGGAGCATCCGGAGGTCGATGTGATGATGCCCGACCCCGGTTTCATCGCTGACCGCCGCGCCAACCTGGTGGGCCTAGTCATCACCCACGCGCATGAGGATCATATCGGCGCCGTCGCCTGGCTCTGGCCGCAACTCCAATGCCCGGTCTATGCCACCCCCTTCGCCGCCGCCGTGCTGAAACGCAAGCTGGCCGAAGTGCAGTTGCAGAACACGGTGCCGGTCCATGTCATCGCCCCCGGCGCGGCGTTCGCGGTGAAGCCGTTCAAGCTGCAATTTCTCCGTATGGCTCATTCCATCCCCGAGGCCCAGGCGCTGGTCATCGACACGCCGCACGGCGTGGTCCTGCATACCGGCGACTGGAAGCTGGATGCGGTTCCGCTTGTCGGGCCACCAAGCGACGAAGCCGCGCTTGCCGCCCTGGGTGAAAAAGGCGTTCTGGCGATGGTCTGCGATTCCACTAATGCGCTGGTGGACGGCCATTCCGGATCAGAAGGCGATGTCCGCCAAAGCCTTGCGGCGTTAATCCTGGGTCTGCGCGGACGCGTGGCCGTTACCTGCTTCGCTTCCAATGTCGCTCGCGTTGAGTCCATCGCGCTGGCCGCGCAAGCGGCAAGACGTTCCGTCGCTATCGTTGGCCGCTCGCTGAAAAACCTGGAAGCCGCCGCGCGCGATTGCGGTTACCTGAAGGGCATTCCGCGTTTCCTGTCGATCGAGGCGGCGGAGGACATTCCGGACGACAATATCCTCATCATCGTCGCCGGCAGCCAGGGTGAGCCGCGCTCCGCGCTTACCCGCATTGCCATGGACACGCATCCACGCATCGCGTTGGGGGAGGGCGATACGGTGATCTATTCATCGCGTGTCATCCCCGGCAATGAACGCGCCATCGGCACCGCGCAGGACCATCTGGTGCGCCGCGGCGTGCGTATTATGACCGATGCCGATCATCTGGTGCATGTTTCGGGCCACCCCGCCCGCGACGAACTGCGCAAGCTTTACAGTCTGGTGAAACCGCGTTTTGCCATCCCCACCCATGGCGAATGGCGCCATATGGCCGCACATGCCGAATTGGCACGTGATGCAGGCTCCCGCCCGATCATGATGGAAGATGGTGACATCCTGTCCTTTGCTCCCGGCCGGCCGGAGATCGTCGACAGCGCCCCGGTAGGCCGCCTCGTTCTGGACGGTAATCGCCTGGTCCCGCTCAGCGGCGATGTCATGAGTGCGCGGCGGCGTATGCTGTTCAACGGCGTCGCCGTCGCCTCCTTCGCGGTGGACGAAGCTGGACGCCTGCGCGGCAAACCGCGCCTCTCCGCCCCCGGTCTTTACGATGAAGACGACCCGGAAGCTGCTCGCGTCATCGACGATTTCTGCACCGCCATCGCGGATTTTCCCGCCCCTACGCGGCGCGACGATGCCGCCCTGACTGAGGGTGCGCGGGCCGCCCTGCGCCGCGCTCTGGGCCGCCGCCTCGCCCGCCGACCCTTGGTGGAGATCCACCTCTTACGGGTCTAAGCGGAGCTTCGTATCTCGTCCAACGACTCTGCTCCGCACTGCCGATTGCGCGCATGGATGGCGCATTGGATTGCCGTCTTGAGAACATCGAGATCGGCGAACGTCAGATGCGCAAGATGATGTGGCTTGAGGTCGTGCCAGACCCGTTCGACGTTGTCCCGTTCGATGTTGTTCAGTTGCGGCGCATACTTTGGCAACCACTTGGCGGTGAGCCAGGGGCGCGGATACGGGTTGAAAGCGTGGAAGACATCGTGCTGGTGGTGCGAAGGGATACTTAGGGAAGGCCGATCCAAAGGGTGATGATGCCGGCCATGCAGCGAACGAGTACGTGCATTTTGGGTTCCATGCGGGGATGGAATAGAGGCTCCCATGTGCTGGAGCACGCTTGGGCGCGGCGATTATTCCCTGGCCTGACAGATCGCACCCGGCTTGGTAGATAGGGGTGCAAGGTGCCCGCGCCAGATCGGGCCCGCATCGGGGGGCTTGCTAGTGACGTATTTTTTACGTGCCGCATTTGCCATAGTGTTGTTCCTGGGCGGTATGCCAGTCGAGGCGCAGGAACGTTACCCGGCCAAGCCCGTCCGCGTGGTGGTGCCCTTCGCTGTCGGTGGGGCGACCGATATCATGGCCCGCATCATGGGCCAGAAGATAGGCGAGCTGCTGGGCCAGACTTTCGTTGTCGATAACCGCCCGGGTGCGGGCGGCAATCTCGGGTCCGATCTCGTCGCCAAAGCTGTGCCGGATGGCTACACCTTGCTGATGGCCACCGCGTCCACGCATGGGGCCAATCCGAATCTCTATAAGAAATTCCCCTATGACCCAGTGAATGATTTCATTCCGCTGGGCGTGCTGGGGATCAATCCGTCCGTGCTGGGGGTGCATCCGTCCGTGCCGGCGACGGATGTGCTATCGCTGATCGCCCTGGTGCGCGCCAATCCCGGTAAATACAGCTACGGCTCGGGCGGGGTCGGATCGATCCTGCATCTCTGCGGCGAACAGTTCCGTGTTCTGGCGGGTAATCTGGACATGGTGCATGTGCCGTATCGCGGCTCAGCGCCGATGATGAACGATCTGTCCAGCGGGCAATTGCCGATCGCATTCGATGTGCTGCCGACGATCTGGCCGCAGATCCAGGCCGGCGCCGTGCGTGCGCTGGCCAATGGCGGGGCAACGCGGGCGGCGCAGTTGAAGGATCTGCCCACCGTGGCGGAACAGGGGGTGGCGGGGTTCTCGTGCTATTCCTGGGGCGTGCTGTTCGCGCCGGCGAAGACCCCTGTGCCGATTGTGACCATCCTGCACCAGGCGCTGGTGAAGGGGATGGAGGATGCCGCGGTGATCAAGCGTTTGCAGGATACGGGCATGGAAGTGTTCCTGCCGCCACGCTCGCTGGATCAGGCACGAAATTTCGTGAGGGACGAGGTGGCGAAATGGGGCGCAATCGTGAAGGCGAGCAAGATCGAGCTGCTGGATTGATGCGACGGCCGGTGTCGGTCAAACCGACGCACTAACCTGAAAGAAGGCAAGATTGACCTGGCGGCGCGGAGCGGCGAATTTGCCGCTATGCGTATTGCCGCCATCCTTCTCGCCGCTGGCAGTGGCAGCCGTTTTGGCGCAGTGGCTCCGAAGCAGTTTCTGCACGTTGCCGGGCGGCCGGTTATTCGCTGGGCGGCGGAGGCGCTGGCCAAGTACGTGGAGTTGTTGCAGCCTGTTGGAGAGGCCGGGCCGATTGAGGCGGCTCTGGCCGGACTCGGGCACCTGCCCATCGTGGCTGGTGGGGCGACGCGGCAGGATAGCGCGCGCGCGGGGCTGGAGGCGCTCACGCCACACGCGCCTGATATCGTGTTTATCCATGACGCGGCGCGGCCAGTGATCCCTCCGGGGACGATCGTCGCGCTGCTACGTGCGTTGGACGATGCGCCCGGTGCGATCCCGGCCTTGGGCGTGGCGGAAACGTTGAAGCGCGCAGTTGGGAACATAATAGCCGAAACGATCCCGCGCGACGGGCTATTCCGCGCCCAGACGCCGCAGGGATTTCGCTTCCCCGCCATCCTCGCCGCCTATCGCGCCGGCATCACCGGCGCCACCGACGATGCCGCGCTGCTGGAGGCGATGGGCCAGACGGTGCGCATCGTCCCTGGCTCGGAGGATAATATCAAACTGACTTACCCGGAGGACGCTGTGTACCTGGAACGTATCCTGGGAGGGCAGTTGCTGCCCCGCGTCGGCACCGGCTTCGATGTGCATGTCTTGCAGGCGGGGCGGAAGCTGTTTCTGTGCGGCGTGGACGTGCCGCATGATCGAGGCCTGGCCGGGCATTCGGACGCCGATGTCGGCATCCATGCGTTGTGTGACGCGATCTATGGCGCGCTTGGGGAGGGCGATATCGGCCGCCATTTCCCGCCTTCGAACGATGATTTCAAGAATATGGACAGCGCCCGCTTCCTCGCCCACGCAGCGTCGTGCATTGCCGCGCGCGGGGGTATCCTCGGCAATGCCGATGTCACCTTGATCTGCGAGAGTCCGAAAATTGCCCCGCACGCCCCGGCGATGATCGCACGGCTGGCTGCCATCCTCGGCGTTGATCCGGTGCGAATTTCGGTAAAGGCCACCACCACAGAAAAACTTGGCTTCATTGGGCGCGGCGAAGGCATCGCCGCCCAGGCCGTCGCCACAGTGTTGGTGCCAGCATAGCACGGATGGAACCGCCCCATGACAAAGCCCTTCTTCGGCTTCTTTGCCGCCCCCACGCTTGCCGGAGGCCCTGCCGCTACCCCCGATCGCCGCCGAGGAACCGGTCTGGGGCGGCCCGGCCATTAGGACTGTGACGGCTCCGGCTATCGCTGGATTGGCGGTCGCTACGAACCCCGCACGCCGTGCAGCCATCTCTGCCGCGGCGGCGTCTGGGAACGTACGTCCTCGGGTAGGACCTGTGAGCCCCTGGCTAGATGTAGCGCGACCCAAGCAGCTATCAGTTTTAAATTCAAATAGTTATGATATTGGTGTAATCGCCCTGAACGGCCTATGCCTGCCTGGCCAACACTCGCCCATAGACCACAATCGACACCCGCAACGGCGCGACCGCGCTGGCCACGCCCGATATCGCCAGCACTGACGACCCGCCGGTACTATCATTCCAGACAATTGTCCGGCTTGGATTTTTATAGAGTTGGCACCGCAGGAATGCCTGAGCCGCACGTGTTCCCCGTCAGGACCAATGGCACAGATTTGAGGCTGTAAATTGAGGAGGTTTGGGGTCTGGCCATAGTGACGGAGGAACGAAAATGAGCCCCCGAGCCTCGAACGCCAAAAAAGCCTGCAGAGCAGGCGGTGAAGGATATTCGCCGCGCGACAAGCCGGCATTTCTTGGCTGAAAACAAGATCAGGATCGTGCCAGAAGGACTGTGCAGTGGGCAGGGGCGCCCCCCCCTTGCGGCGGCGCATCCGCTGTGGTGTTACTGCCGCCCCCAAGCGCAGGCTGCCAGAGTCTCCCCCCTCCGACCGCGCGGCGCATACCTGTTTTGAGGCCCACCCGATGTCCGCCACCTTCGACACTGTTGCTGGAATTATCTCTGAGACCTGCGACATACCGAGCGCCAACATCACGCCGGACAGCCACGCCATTAACGATCTGGGCATCGATAGCTTGGATTTCCTCGACGTCGCCTTTGCCATCGACAAGGCCTTCGGAATCAAGATGCCGCTGGAGCAATGGACCCAGGAAGTGAACGAGGGCAAGGCCACTACGGACCAGTATTTCGTCCTCAAGGGCCTCTGCGCCAGCATCGATCAGCTGGTCGCGGCCAAGGGCGCGTAATCCCTCCCCGTGCGGCTCGAATATTTCCAGATGGTGGATCGGATCGTGGAACTTGATCCGGTGGGAAAAATCGTGCGCGCCGACTGCCAGGTGCCCGAAGCCAGCCTGATCTTCGAAGGCCATTTCCCCGGCTATCCGATCTTGCCCGGTGTGCTGATGATCGAGACGATGGCGCAGACCGGCGGCTGGCTGGTCCTGGCCAGGCTCCGCTTTAGCCACATGCCCTTCCTCGCTCAGGTGAAGGGAGCTAAAATGAGAAACTTCGTCGTGCCTGGCGATGCATTGCAGACCGAGGCTGAATTGCTGCATGACGGTTCCGGCTACGCGGTGGCCAAGGGCCGCATCACGGGACAGGGCAAGCGCATCGCAGATGCCGAACTGGTCTATCGCGTGGTGCCCTTCCCGAACGACATCTTGCGCGAACAGATGCTCGCGGCCGCCCGCCGCGTCGGAGTTCCGGAGATTTACTTGCATGGCGAATAACCGAGATACCCTGATCACTGGCATCGGCCTCGTCTCCTCCCTTGGGGAAGGTGTGGACGCGCACTGGCGGGCACTGAATACAGCACCCTTTACGCCGACTCTGGATATCGAAACATTTGCGCCCTATGTCGTGCATCCGATTGTGAGATTGGAACTTGATAAGCAAATTCCCAAGCGCGGCGACCAGCGTACTATGGAACCCTGGCAGCGCATCGGCACATATGCCGCTGGCCTCGCCCTGGACTCGGCCGGCATCAAGGACAACGCGGAGTTGCTGGACCATACGGACATGATCATCGCCGCCGGTGGCGGGGAACGCGATTACGCGGTAGACGCGACCATTCTCTCCACCCTGCCCGGTACGGCGGATCCCGGTGTGAAACTGAATGAAATGCTGATGAGCGATCTGCGCCCGACGCTCTTTCTCGCGCAGCTTTCCAATTTGCTTGCTGGCAATATCTCTGTCGTGCATGGCGTCGTTGGCGCCTCGCGTACATTCATGGGGGAGGAAGCCGCCGGGGTGGATGCGGTGCGCATCGCAATCGCGCGCATTGCGGACGGTACCAGCGATCTTGTACTCGTCGGCGGTTCCTATAACGCCGAACGCCCGGACATTCTGCTGCATTATGAAATAGGCCGGGTACTTTGGAAGAAGCCGTACGTATCGATCGCGCAGCGTATCGCATCGGGGGGGGGCATGCTGCTCGGCTCCGTCGGATGTTTTCTTGTGCTGGAAAGCCGCGCCCATGCCGCACGCCGCGGCGCCCCGGCGGTCGCGTGCATTGCCGGTATTCAATCCGATCGCTGCAACCGCGCCCCGGGCGCGGCCAGCGTTAATGCGCAACGCCAGTTCGATACGCTGATGGCAGGGCGGGACATGGGCGGTGCTGCCATTATCAGCGGCGCGTCTGGCGCAGGCCCTGCCAGCGCCGAGGAAGCAATTTTCCTGCGGGACCTTAACTTGCCAGTTCGGAATTTGCCCATCCGTACTCCGGCCAATGCGCTCGGTCATTCGCTGGAACCGTCATTTCCCGCCAATCTGGCTATCGCGGCAATGTCGGTCTCACGGGGCCAAATTTTTGCGCCACTGGATGCCGCCGAGGTAACGGCCGACGAAAAATTAAGAAGCGCCATTGTCACCGCCTGGGGCCACTGGCGCGGCGAGGGCATGGCCCTTGTCACCGCGGCCTGAAGGAGGGCATCGCCATGTCACGCTCCGCTCTCGACCCGCGCGGCCGGCCTGTGGTGGTGGTTACCGGCATGGGATTACTGACGTCCCTCGGCCAGGGTCAGCAGGAGAACTGGCGCGAGCTGACCGCCGGTACGTCCGGCATTCGCCGCATCTCTCGCTTTCCTGTCGGGGGCCTAAAAACCACCGTTGCCGGTACGGTAGACTTTGTCTCGGTCAGGGAAATATCCGCCCCGGCCCTGTCGGAAAAAATCGCCCACCTGGTGATCGAGGAGGCCATTGCTCAGGCCGGCATCGGTGCGGCTGGTAATTTCCCGGGCCAGCTGTTTCTCGCTTTGCCACCAGTGGAGCTGGAATGGCCGCAACGTCGCGCCATCGCCGCCGCCACGGGGAAGAGTGAGTCGATTACCTACGAAGATCTACTGTGCGCCGCCACAACAGCGGATTTTTCTCCTTACTACCGCCGCTTTCTGTTTGGTTCCGTGGCCGAAAATCTGGCAGAATTTTTTGGTACCAAGGGCTCGCCGATCGCCATTTCTACCGCCTGCGCGTCCGGCGCCACCGCCATTCAGCAGGGTGTGGAAGCGATACGGCGTGGCGAGACGGAGGTTGCGCTCTGCGCCGGCACCGATGCCTCGGTGAACCCTGAATCTCTGATCCGCTTTTCTCTGCTCTCCGCGCTGTCGACGCGCAACGATCCGCCATCCGCCGCCGCGCGGCCCTTCAGCAAGGATCGCGACGGTTTCGTCATGGCCGAGGGCGGTGGCGCGCTAGTATTGGAAAGCTTGGCGCATGCGCGCACGCGCGGTGCCAAAATCCTTGGCGTGTTGGAAGGCTGCGGCGAGAAGTCGGATGGTTTTCATCGTACCCGCTCCTCACCCGATGGCAAGCCGATCATTGGCTGCATGCGCAATGCTCTGGCCGATGCATCCATCACTCCGGCGGATGTCGGTTACATCAATGCCCACGGTACCGGCACGCCGGAAAACGACAAGATGGAATGGCTCGGCGTCTCCACGGTGTTTGGCGAGGCCGCAGGATCGATCCCGATCTCGTCCAATAAATCGATGATCGGCCACACGCTCACCGCTGCCGGCGCAATTGAGGCGATTTTTTCCTTGCTTGCCATTCAGAACGGCCGTCTGCCACCGACCATCAACTATGATACGCCGGACCCAGCCCTGCCGCTCGATTGCGTGCCCAATGTTGCGCGGGATGTGCGGGTGACGCGCGTGGTTTCCAACTCCTTTGGCTTCGGTGGACAGAATGTCTGTCTAGTTCTGGCCGCGCCGCGATAAGCATGGTACGCGCCCTGCAACTGCTGGCCGATCGCGAGGTCGCGCTACGTGATATCCAAGCGCCACCGCCGCCTGGAGTCGGCGAGGTGCAATTGCGTGTACGCGTTATCTCGCTCAATCACATCGATGTTTGGGGCTTTCGCGGCATGGCCTTCGCTAAGCGCCAGTTTCCCCTTGCTGTCGGCGCGGAAGCCGCGGCCGAAATCGTCGCTCTCGGCCCGGAAGCAACAAACCTGAAAATTGGCCAGCGCGTGATTCCGTTTTCTGCGTTGACGTGTGGTACCTGCGCAGAGTGCGTCAAAGGCCGCGATAATCTGTGTGAAAACGTTACCGGCGTGCGCGGCTTCCATATCGACGGATTCGCGCAGGAACTTACAAACCACCCTGCTCGCCTCGTTGTTACGGTCCCCGATAATGTCGATCTGGATGATGCCGCCTGTGTCCCCGTCGCCTACGCCACGGTCGAACACATGCTATTCGACAACGCCCGGTTGGAATCGGGCGAAACCATTCTCGTCCATGCCGGCGGCTCCGGTATCGGCACCATCGCCATCCGCATTGCCAAGGCGCTGGGCTGTATTGTCATCACCACTGTTGGCTCCGACAGTAAGGCCGAAAAAGCCAGGGCGCTCGGCGCCGATCACGTTATTAACTATCGAACCGAGCGTTTTGAAGGCCGCGTCCGCCGCCTCACCAATAAAAAAGGCGTGGACGTGGTGTTCGAGCATGTCGGTTCCGATACCTGGAACGGGTCTTTACTTTCGATGAAACGCGGTGGTCGACTGGTTACCTGTGGCGCCACCTCCGGCCCCATTGCCAGTATCAACTTAATGCAACTTTTCCAGCAGCAATACCGTATCATCGGCAGCTTCGGCTCGCCCCTCTCGGCGCAGCGCGGGGCGCTCGCGCGTATTGCATCCGGCGTCCGCCCGGTCATCGACACGATCTACACGCTGGAGAATTTTCGACAGGGCCTCGCGCGCCTAGAAACCCGCGACGTCTTCGGTAAAATTCTTATCCGGCTGTGAAGCAAACACTGCTCGACCGTTTGCTCGGTCCCTTGGTCGGTGTCCTGCTAGGCCTGCTCGCGTGCATCGTGCCGGACCGTGCCTCGGCTTTCTGCGGCGCTGCCGCCCGCCGCCTCGGCCCCTGGTTGCCGCATCACCGCATCGGCCGCGCCAATCTCCGCGCCGCCTTTCCCGACAAGAACAAGGCCTGGATCGAGGCGACATTGCGCGACGCCTGGGAAAATCTCGGCCGCGTCACCGGCGAATATGTCCATCTCGGCCAAATCTGGGACTTCGACATCCACGCTGAGCAAGCCGGGCGCATCACCACTGACGCGGCCACCCTGGCTTTGTTCGATGAACTGCGCGCCGACAACAAGCCCGCCCTCGTCTTCGCCGCCCATCTCGGCAACTGGGAACTCCCCGCCATAGCCGGCTCCGCACACGGCCTCAGCTCCGCCGTCGTCTATCGCATGCCCAATAACCGCGCCGTCGCGAAGAGGATCGAAGCGATCCGCAAGCCCCTGATGGGCAGGCTTATCCGCACTCGCCCGGAAGCCGTGTTCGAAATGGCCGTCGCCCTCAACCAGGGTCTTCACCTTGGCATGTTGGTGGACCAGCATTTCTCCCGAGGCGTGCCGATCGATTTCTTCGGCCGCCAATGCTGGGCGAACCCGACGATTGCGCGGCTGGCCCGCCAGTTTGACTGTCCGGTGATCGGTACCCGGGCCATCCGCCTGCCGGGCAACCGTTTTCACGTCACCGCCACTGGTCCGCTCGACCTACCGCGTGACGCCAGTGGTAAAATCGACGTGAGCGCCGCCACCCAGATGATGAACAGCATTATCGAGGGCTGGATCCGCGAACATCCCGGCCAATGGCTTTGGTTCCACCGCCGCTGGCGCCAGAATCGGCCGCGCCGCCCAGACCAGGCCCGATAACCGGAGGCGCAATAGCGGCAACCCTGGGTGACCCTTTCAGCGCAATGTGTGTGTCAGCCAAAGTGGAAACCCCATTCGGGGTGCCTAGATACTCTCCACGTTCACAGCCAGGAGATCATCCGATGCAAACCCGCATACTCATCCTTGCCACCCTCCTCGGCTTCTCGATCCTGCAGGCGATGGCGCAGACCGATCCCAATACTGGCGCCCGTTCCGGCCATGAACCCGGCGTCGGCGTTTCCTTCCCCCTCTCATCCCATGCGTCGAATACCGGTAGCGGCGACGTACGTTCCACTATCGCGCCCACCCTGCCGGAACTCGCGGTAGGCGAGAATGCGACCGCCCAGCAATTTCTCCGGGCCGCCCGCGCCGCTCTGGCCACCGGACGTACCGGCGAGGCGCAGGAAGCGATGGAGCGCGCGCAAACCCGCCTGTTGGATCGCGCCACGCCGCTGTTCCAGACTGACCGACCCAGCACGCATCCCGGTGTTGCGGAGATCTCCGTCGCGCTGCGTGCCCTGGGCGCCGGCGACCGTTCCCGTGCCCTGCGCGGTATCGATGCCGCCATCCCGCTCGCCAATTAATCGGCCCACTTTGCTCAACTCGGCCACCATCTGCTAAGCCGGGGCAGAGCGCGGGCGTGGTGTAATGGTAGCCACAAGCGACTTAAAATCGCTTGGTCGTAAGGCCGTGCGGGTTCGAATCCCGCCGCCCGCATACCTGGTCCGTGTGTCAGCCCGGCGCGAAAAACCGGTTTCCTGGCCGCGGCAGGCCCAGGTTATCCCGCAAGGTTTTGCCTGCGTATGCGCGGCGGAAAATCCCCCGCCGCTGCAATTCCGGCACCACTTTGTTGACGAAATCATCCAGCCCTGCCGGCACTGTGGGGAACATGACGTTGAACCCGTCGCAGCCTTCTTCTTCCAGCCATTGCTGCATTTCATCGGCGATCATCGCCGGCGTGCCGACAATTGCATTGCCACCATAGGCGCCGGCCGTCTGTGCCAGTTGCCGCACCGTCAGATTGCCGCGCCGCGCCCGATCGATGATGCGCTGGCGCCCGCTCTTGCTCTGATTGGTTTCGGGAATGTCGGGTAATGGCCCGTCCAGATCGAATTTCGACGCATCCGTGCCGAGCGCGATCGACAGGGAGGCCATGCCGCTATCGGGATGCACCAGGCTATCCAGCAGCGCTTTTTTCTCGCGTGCTTCCTGCGCGCTGTCGCCCACCATCACCAGCGCCCCCGGCATGATCTTCAGATGATCGCGGTTGCGCCCAAGCTTTTCCATCCGGCCCTTCACATCGCCGTAGAACTCCCTCGCGTCCGCTAGATTGTTGGAGCTGCCGAAAATCATCTCCGCCGTTTCTGCCGCCAGTTGCCTCCCGGCATCGGAGGCTCCCGCCTGCACGATCACCGGCCAGCCTTGCACCGGGCGCGCGATATTCAACGGCCCGCGTACCGATAGGTATTTACCCTTGTGATTTAGCACGTGCAGCCGCGCTGGATCGAAATAAATTCCCTGCTCCACATCGCGGATGAACGCATCGTCCGCCCAGCTATCCCACAGCCCTGTCACGACATCAAAGAATTCGCGCGCCCGGGCATAGCGCTCGCCATGGTCCATATGTTCTTCGAGGCCAAAATTCAGCGCTGCGTCGGGGTTGGATGTGGTGACGATATTCCACGCCGCTCGTCCGCCGCTGATATGATCGAGCGAGGCAAAGCGTCGCGCAATGTGATAGGGCGCATCGAACGTGGTAGAGGCGGTGGCGATCAAGCCAATACGTTCTGTCACCATCGCCAGCGCCGGTAACAGGGTCAGCGGCTCGAGCGATGTTACCGTCGCGCTGCGCTTCAGCGCGGCCATCGGCATGTTCAGAACGGCGAGATGATCCGCCATGAAGAACGCGTCGAAACAGCCGCGCTCCAGGGTCTGCGCGAAATTCACGATATGGCGCAGGTTGAAATTCGCGTCTGTCGCCGCGCCCGGATAGCGCCACCAGGCCGTGTGGATGGAGACTGGGCGCATGAAAGCGCCCAGGCGCAATTGCCGGGGTGTCGTCATCCAGTCTCCATCCTCATGAATCTAATTTGATATTCGCCCGCCGCAATCGATCGGATCAGGTTTTAACTTCCAGCGGTCTCGAACCGCGCCACGTGGCGCTTGACCTGTTCGGTATAATTCGCCCGATACGCATCGCTCACGGCCTGATGCGTAGCCAAAGCCGCTGCGTCGCGCTCCGCCTTCGGCGGGTCGACCAGGTCGAAATACCCGTAATTGTCCTCCCCGCGTACCAGCATCGCTTTACAGCGTACCGGGCTTTCGAGGTGCACATGCGTGGGGATATAGTTCAGCCCGATGCCGACGCGCCGATGCGCCGCGTGATTGGGCGCGGAACGATGCACCGCTAGTTCGTGGTGCAGCGAAAACGAGCCCGCCGGCAGCGCCATCGCGGTGGGGTTGCTGTCGTCGAAGGGCTCCATGATCGTCTGCCCAGCGCGGTTGATGGAGTTTGCCAAACCGAGCGGCGAGTGATGATAAAGTTTCGGGGCGCCCTTGAAGGATAGCTGCTCCATGCATCCCGCTTCCTTGCTGGCGTCGGTGAGTGCGATCCAGGCACAGACCTGCTCATACGGCGCTAGCCCGAAATAGCCCGCATCCTGATGCCACGCCGCATAGGTGGCGGAATTGGGTTCCTTAATGAAGAACGTGCTGGTCCAGACCATAATATTCGGCCCGATTACGTCCTCTACCGCGTCCAGGATGCGCGGATGGCGAATCAGACTGTTGAGCCAGGGCGAATGCAGATGGCCCTGCGACCGCCATTTCACATCTGCCTGTGCCACCGGACAGCCGAGCTCCGCCTCCAACCGATCCAGACCGGCCAGATAGGTAGTGATTTCTTGCTTGGAGAGCGCCGGGATGGGAAACAGAAAACCGTTATACCGGTATGACGCTACCTGCGCTTGCGTTAAAACTTTCACTGTTGATTTCTCCTTTATTTCAAGCCGTCCAAGCGATACACACGCGCCGCGGTGCGCCGAAACAATTCCGCTTTTTCATCCGTCGAGGCCCCGGCGCTGATCCGCTTGAAAGCGTTCCACACGACCTGATAGCTGGCCATTCCTTTATCGACTGGGAAATTGCTTTCATACATACAACGTGCCGGTCCGAACGCGACGATTACCGTTTCTACATAGGGTGCCCAGGATTTTGCTAGTTGTTCAGATGATGGCGGCATGTCGCCATCGCCGAACGGATGGCCCAGCACCCGCATGCCCATCCCGCCCAGTTTGACGAACACGTTTGCGCATGTGGCCAATTCGCGGATGGCAGATGACCATTCGGTAAAAACCTCGTTGTGCCGCGCTGCGTAGGGTCCAATGCCGATCGGCCCACCGACATGGTTCAGGATAATCCGTGTGCCCGGAAACGCCCGCGCCAAGGACGTTAATTCGGGTAGCTGATGATGAAACATATATGAATCAAAAGTAAGATTGAGTGGCGCGAGTTGGGCGAACCCGGCGCGGAAATCCGCATGCCCAAGCATCCCTTGCGGCGGGCGCACCGTAGCGCTGCGCACATGCTCGTCATAGGCAGAAACATGGCGGATGCCGCGAAACCGCTCACCGCCGGCCTGGATATGTGCCCACAGCACATCCCGAGCCCTCGCCCCGATGCGTAGGTCAACATGGCCGATGATCCCCGCTGCTACCTGCGTCGATCCATAGCCGCCTGAGGCCGACATCGCTGCGATACCATTGACGAATTCTGTCTCGCCCACCGGGCGGAACGCTTCCTCAACATTTTCCCGGTACATCGAGCGGCACTCGATATAAATCGTCGCCAGAATTTTGTGCCCGCTGGATATATCTTCTAGAAAATTTGGGAGTAAATAAGGCCCCCCCGCCCGGTCCCAGAAATGATGATGCGGATCGACGATCTCTAGATCCGGATCCATTACCGGCTCCACATGCCGTGCCAACCAGCCGGGCCGGACCTCCAGATGGATCCCCGGCATGAGGCCGTTGGCGGGCATCGTCTCTGGCGTTTGCGCCATGGCAGTGTCCTCCGGTGCCTAGCGAGCATGATAGCTTTTTTCACGCCGCCGCGTCACCCCCGCCAAACTTTCATCCTCCGTTTATTCGATGCGCCGATACTCTCGGATGATCGTCCTGTCCCAAGAGCTGAGAGGGAGCCACGGCCGATGACCAGACGACTTGCCTGCCACGCCGTGATGCGATCTCTTGGCATCGTCTGTCCCGCTTGTGCCCCGTAGGCGGCTACGCCCTGTGCTGCACCGGGGTCTACATGCCGGTGCCGTCCCGCATTGGGGTTATGCCGGTGCGGAGGGGCCGGAACATTGGGACGACATGTCCGCTGATTACCGAGTGTGTTCCCTCGGTCAGCAGCAAACCCCCATCAATCTGTTGGAGGCGGTACGCGCCCAGCCTGGCGACCCTGCAAACTCTCCGGTCGGCGAGGTCAGCCCGAACGGGTGAGATATTGGCGGGCGTATCCTGAACAACGGTCACGCCATTCAGGTGAACCGCGATCCCGGCAACAGCACGCAGATTGCCGGCGCGCACTTCGACCTGGAATGCCATTTCGTGCATGGCGCGGTCTCCTGCGTCCCGGCCATGCTGTGCATGTTCATCCGCCCGGGAGCCGCGAACCTAGAACTGGATAAAGTCTTCCGCACCATGCCACCACGGCGGGGCCAGCAGATCATGCGGATCCAACCGGCGACGCAGGAGGCGGTAGCGGCGATCAAGGGCATTGTCGGCATGGTCGGCCAGGTTTCCCAAACTTCCGGCTCGATCGCGGCGGCGGGGGAGGAACAGTGCGCGGCGACGGCGAAAATCGCGCGTAACATGCAGCAGGCGGCGAACGAAACCGGCCTAGCGGCCAGCCAGCTGCTCGGCGCGGCAGGCGAATTGTCCAAGCAGGTGGAGGCGTTGTCGGGCGAGGTTTCCACCTCTGTCGCGCAAGTGCACGCGGCGTAAGCTTTCAGTCTTGCAGGAACGGATTGGTCATCCGTTCCTGCCCGAAGCTGGACCCCGGACCATGGCCGCAGGCAAATCTGATATCGTCGCCGAGTGGCAAAAGCTTGGTCTTGATGGCGTGGATCAGCGCGGCATGATCGCCATAGGGAAAATCGGTGCGGCCGATAGAGCCCTGAAATAACACATCACCCACCAGCGCCACGCGGGTCTCGATATTCACGAACACCACATGGCCAGGCGTATGCCCCGGGCAGAGCAGCACCTGGAAAGCGTGTTCGCCGACATGCACCACCTCGCCTTCGCGCAGCCAGCGATCGGGTTGCACGTTGCGGGCATCGTTTAACCCTGCGGCCGCGCCTTGCCGGGCGAGGTTGGCGAGCAGGAATTCATCGCGGGAATCGGGCCCGACCACCGGTGCCGCCGCCGGATCTCTGGCGCGTTCTCGCAAAGCGGCGCGCAGTTCGTCTGCTCCGCCGGCATGGTCAATATGCCCATGCGTAAGCAGGATGGTTTCCACGTTCAGTTGCAGTTGATCAATCGTGGCGAGGATGCGTGGAACATCACCACCCGGATCGACTACGACGGCCTGCTTGGTCGCCTCGTCCCAGAGGAGGGCAGAGTTCTGCTGATACGTCGTGACCGGCAGTAGCGCTACCTTCAGCGCGCCCATCAGTGCAGTTTGGGGGTTTTCAGAAAGCTAGTCCGATCGGCGGAGCGGATGGAGATGCCGAACACGCTGTTTTCGCGCGCCAGGCGCAGTCGCACTTCCGCACCCGCGCTGCCGCTCGCCCAGATCCGGCGCCAGAGGCCTCCTAGGTCGGTGATTTCCTCATTGCCCACGGCGATGATGCGATCGCCGCTGTGGACGCCAGCGCGTTCCGCCGGGCCGCCATCGGCGACGCCGCCCACCAGGATTGCATCGTCGCTTTCCGCGGCATACATGCCGAGCCAGGGCCGGGCCGGGCGATTTACCCGCCCGTAGGTCAGCAGATCGGACAGGATCGGCGGCAGCAGCCCCACCGGCACCACCATGTTCATATCCAGTCGCCGCCCCTTGCCGTCACCCTGTTGGAGTATGAGCGAACCGGTGCCGCAGAGTTTCCCGTCAGGCCCGATTAGCGCGGTGCCGCCCCAGAACGGATGTGCGGGCGCTGTATAGAACGCGTCGTCCAGCGCATATTCCCAATAGCCGGCGAATTCATGCCGCCCGACCAGCTTGTTCTCGATGGCATGACGCCGCCCGCCGCCGGCTGCCAGGATCGCGGCATCGCCGACCTTTAGTCGGTCCGAATCGCCGAATTCCAGCGCCGGCAGATTGAGTTTGCCCAGCGCCTGCACCAACCCAAAGCCGGTTTCCTGATCCACGGCCAGGGCATGGCCCGGCACCGCGCGACCGTCATTGGTATTGATCCAGATCGTTTCCGCCTCCGTGATCAGATAGCCGATGGTGGCGACCAGCCCTGTATCGCGGATCACCACGCCGGACCCGCCGCGTTCCGTGCCCAGGGTGTTGGCCGTAAAGGCATCACCCGGCACGAAGCTGTGCAGGTTGACGACGGCGCTCAGCGCCCGGTCCAGATCGAACGAATAATCGCCCGGATCGGGTTGCAGATTCGGCGGGATTTCCCAGTCGGGCTTGGCCATGAGGCGGCAGTTTCCTCGTTGAGCGGGTGTGCGGTCGGCGAGTATAGCGGCAGACGGGCAGGGGGTGCCAATGGGGTATCTTGGGTAGGGCCTCGGTTTAAAGTCCGGCACCGGCCCGCTCCCCCACCGGGCCACCCAGCGAACGTGGACTGCTGTAGGTGATCCGGTGGGGGAGCGGGCCGGCACCGGACTTTAAACCGAGCATCTATCGTATATTGCGTTGCCCAGGCTCCCGGCGGAGCATAGGGCGCAGTCAGCAACGAGGCAAAAATGTCCCATTCGGAAAGGCTCGGGGCCGAAACGTCCCATCTAGTCGACTATGAGTGCCGCGATCATATTGCGACCATCGTGATGAACCGCCCCGAAAAACTGAACGCCGTGAGCGACGAGATGGTGCGCGAGCTACTCGCCGCCATGCGCCGCTTCGATAGCGACCCCGAGGCGCATGTCGCCATCATTTGCGGCCGGGGCCGCGCCTTTTCCACTGGCGCCGACGTCCACCAGCGCCAGTTGCGGTCGCGCGAAGAGTTCGAGCGACTGGGTGGGCCGCAGGGGTTTGGCGCCAATGCCACCGATCTGCTGACCCAATCGGTGAACTGGAAGCCGGTGATCGCCTGTGTGCATGGCTATGTGCTCGGCTTATCGCTCGGCATCACGCTAGATTGCGATTTGATCGTTGCGGAGGCGGGGACGAAATTTCAATTGACCGAAATTTCGCGTGGCTTGGGGGGGGCGCGGCATTGGGCGCAATTCCATTTCCGCGGCGCCGGCGCGTTTGGCGACGAGGTTTCCCTGACAGGACGCTATTTCACTGCCGAGGAGGCGCTAGCCGCCAATGTCATCAATCGGGTGGCGCCGAAAGGCAAGCACATGGAGGTGGCGTGGGAGCTGGCCGAGGCCGTCGCTGCCAACCCGCCGCTTTCCGTGCGCGCCACTGTGCGCACGCGGCGCTGGATGATGTCGCAGGAGACGCGGGAAGCTTATTTCCAGGCCGCGCCGCTGAAACTCTATCTGACCGAGGATTTCCGCGAGGCGGCCACCGCCTTTAAGGAGAAACGCAAGCCGCGTGGGTTTAAGGGGCAGTGACTGGGGACCGTGATCGTGACGGGGTGCTCTGTTGCACATAGACTAAGGCAAACCCGCCGCCAGGATGAGAGAGGAACAGGACAGAAATGCCAATGAAACGCGTGGTGCTGGAAATCGGCATGGGCACCGATATCCGTGGCGCCGATTATACTAAGGCCGCCGTGCGCGCGTTGCGCGATGCGCTCTGGCACAACTCCCTCGGTGTGGCCAAGGCGCTGGGCAAGGATACAGATAGCATGGTCGTCGATGTCCGCATTGGCGTCCCCAAGCCTGATCTGGTGGACAAGGGCCAGGTGCTAGCGATTTTGCCACACGGCACCGGCACCGTTACCTGTGTCGAAGGCGGGCTGGAGATCCAGAACGACGAAGGCACCGGCTCCACAATCATCGCCCAGGCCGCCGCCATTGTGCGGCTGGACCTGCCGTAGGGAGTGCCGAGCATGACCATCAAACGCGTGATCCTCGAACTTGGCACCGGTAACGATCTGCATGGCGGGGACTATACGAAAGCCGGCTTGCGCGCGGTGCAGGATGCGCTGCACCACTCCTCGCTCGCTATGCTGCGCACGCTCAACATCAAGCCGACCGACATGATAGTGGAGGTTACTATCGGTGTGCAGAAACCGGAAAAGATCGATCTAGAAAAAATTCGTGCGAGCCTGCCCTATGGCAAGGTCACTGCCAAGGCAGTGAAAGGCGGGCTGGATGTGCCTGACGATGATCGCGACGATACCGCCGTGATCGCCACCGCCGCCATCGCGGTGTGCCTCGATCTACCATAATCAACCCCCGAACGGAGGAACTGGATATGCCCGAGAATCGCACGTTCTCCACCGAGGAGATCGAATATCTCCGTCATGGCGACCGCGCCATGATGCTGCGCGTCTATCGTCCCAGCGGCACAGGACCTTTCCCGGTAGTGATCGACCTGCATGGGGGCGCATGGAGCAAGGGCACACTGGAAGAGTGCAAGGCGCGCGACGAAGTGATGGCGCAGCACGGGATCCTTGCCGTCGGTCTCGATTTCCGTGATGGCGATAGCGGCTACCCATCCGCCCTGATCGATATTAACTATGCCGTGCGCTGGGTGAAGGCGAATGCCGCCAAACTTAATACTCGCCCCGACTGGGTCAGTCTGACCGGGCAATCGAGCGGCGGGCATCTGGCGATGCTGGCCGCGATGCGGCCCAATGATCCGCGGTACGCCGCCACCCCTCTTTCTGCCGGTTCACCTAATGTGGACGCCACGGTGCGCAACGTCGTCATGACCTGGCCGGTAATCAATCCGCTTTCCCGTTACCGCCATTTGCTGCGCCACCGTGCCGCCGGCACCATTCCGCCCCAATATACCGACATCGCCGAACGCCAGACGACGTTTTGGAAAAACGACACGAACATGATCGATGGCAATCCCATGCTGATTCTGGAGCAAGACGAGAAAGTCGTTCTGCCGCCGACGCTTTGGATCCAAAGCCGGCCGGACTTCATGCATGATTACCGCGATACGGATTCTCCGGTTGACGCCAACGAACCGGAACGTTTCGTCGCCAATTACCGCAAAGCCGGCGGCCAGATCGAAATCCGCGATATCGGCGCCAACGAGCGCGATGCTATGACTACCCACGAAATGGTCGCCCGTTACTTCATCGGTTCGGTATCGCGGCTGTAAGCAGCCGCAGCGCAGTGAAGGAAGGCCAGGGGCTCTGCTCCTGGACCTCGCCAGTGCGGAGCCCGTGGAACTCATCCGTTGGGGGAGGATAAAGAAGGAGTCTGCTGCGATGACACCAACCGCTGAGGTGGCCCCTTCTTTTTCCTCCCCATATGAGCGGGTTCCAAGAGGCCGCCATCGGGAACATAGCCGACGTAGGCGACGTCACTCGCTTTCAGAACATCGAACATATCGCGCTGCCACGGTTGAATGCCCTGCTCTTTATCTCTGTCGTTGGACACGCCTCTACCTTTCAAACCACGCCGGAATTCCCCGTCTTTGCGATGAGACTAAAACCCTCCCTAACTCACCATCCCCATTCTGTCTCATAGGCGCTGACGGCGTACAGGGCAGGTGCGACCTATGGGCGAGAGCGCGTCGGCCTTCCGGCATCCGCGCCCAGGTCTGCATCTGGCGGCCCACCTTGCCCGGGATGGTGTCGCGTTGGAACAGGGTGGAGGCGGTGGCGCGGTCCCGCCCATAGATCCTGATCACCGTGCGGAAGATAGTCCGCATCAGCCCGGCCCAGCGCTTGCGCTCGGCCTTCCTTCACGCCGCCACCAGCGTCTGCCGCTGTTCGCCGAGGCCGGAGATCCAGAGATGCATTTCGTCGCCGGGTTTCAGGAAGATCGGTTTCGGTTTCATACCGGCGGCGACGCCGGGTGGGGTGCCGGTGGTGATGACGTCCCCTGGCTGCAAAGTGATGAAGTGGCTGACATAGGAGACGATTTCCTTTACCCCGAAGATCATCGTTTTCGTATTGCCGTTCTGCCGCTTTTTGCCGTTGACCGTGAGCCACATATCGAGATTTTGTGGATCTTTAATTTCGTCTTTCGTGACCATCCACGGACCGGTTGGGCCGAACGTGTCGCAGCCTTTGCCTTTGTCCCAGGTACCGCCGCGTTCCATCTGGTATTCGCGCTCGCTCACGTCATTGACGATGCAATAGCCGGCAACGTGGTTCATAGCTTTGTCGAGCGGCACGTAATTCGCTTTTGTGCCGATGACGATGCCAAGTTCCAATTCCCAGTCGGTTTTCTTCGATCCGCGCGGGATTTTTACATCGTCGTTCGGACCACAAAAGGAGGAGGCAGCCTTAAAGAAGATGATCGGTTCCTTCGGAATCGGCGCGCCGACCTCGTTTGCGTGGTCGGAATAGTTCAGTCCGATAGCAAGGAAATTTATTGGTCGCACGACGCATGGCCCCAGCCGCTTGCGCCCGCTGATTTTCGGGAGGGTGGTGGGATCGATCTTTGCCAGGTCTCGCAGGGATCGTGGCGACAATGTCTCTCCATTGACATCACTGATCACGCCGGACAGATCGCGGATGTTGCCAGCCGCATCCAGCATACCCGGAAATTCCTTTCCGGCGGCGCCGTAACGAAGAAGTTTCATTTTAAGTGTCCTCTATCTTGATTAAAGGGTCCAGCCACCATCGATGACGATGGCTTGCCCGGTGATGAAGGCGGATTCTGGGCTGGCAAGATATACTGCCAGCGCTGCGATTTCTTCCGCTGTCGCGAAACGTCCCAGCGGTTGGCGGGCGATAAACGCTGCGCGCGCGGCTTCGACCGATCCGGCTGCGGCGGCATTTGCCGCTATACGTTCATCAAGGCTTGGCGTCTGTACAGTGGCGGGGCAGATGCAGTTGCAGCGCACACCCTGGCCGACGAAATCGACCGCTACAGATTTCGTCAGCCCGATCACGGCGGCTTTGGTGGTGCCGTAGATGAACCGTCGCGGCACGCCTTTTATCGATGACGCAGCGGAGGCCATGTTGATGATCGCCCCCGAACCGCGTACCGCCATCGCCGGAGCAAAGGCGCAAATGGTGCGAAACATCGAACGCAAATTTAGATCGAAGGCAAACTCCCACTCATCTTCGGTGGCTTCCAGGACCGAACCTTGATGCACGAAGCCGGCGCAGTTGAACAGGATATCGACCGCCCCGGCATCCCGCGCGGCGGCGACGATCGCGGCGGGATCGCGCACATCCAGTTGAGCGGTGTGCATGTCTGGCCCTGCAAGGGTGGAAATTTTTGCGGCATCGATGTCGGTGGCGATCACCCGCGCGCCCTCGGCGGCGAAGGCCAGCGCCGTGGCGCGCCCAATCCCCTGCGCCGCCGCCGTGACAAACGCGGTCTTGCCGGCCAGCCTGCCCACCATATTTTTGTCGCTCCTGACGTTCGTGCCAAACTGTGAGCGTGACGGGCGGTGTGTCAACGGGAGGCGTTACTGAAAATGCGATCAATCCTGGTTACCGGCGCGGCCAGCGGCATTGGCGCCGCCACCGCGCGCACCTTTGCCGCGCCAGGCCAGGCGTTGATGCTGCATACGCGTAAAAATCGGGAGGGCGTGGAACGCGTTGCTGCCACGGCGCGCCAGGCCGGGGCGCGCGCGGAAATTATCATGGGTGATCTCGCCGATCCCGCCACCGCCTCGCATCTCGTTGATGCCACGGTGCAACATTTCGGCGCGCTGGACGTGCTAGTCAGCAACGCGGGCTTCGCCGATCGCACCGAGTTTGCCATCTTGAGCGATGCCGGGATGATGGCGTCGGTGGAGGCCGTGCAAGGGGCGTTTTTCCGGTTGGCCCGCGCGGCCATTCCGCATTTCAACGTGCGGCAGGGCGGAAGAATAATCGCCATTAGCAGTTTCGTTGCGCATGTGTTTCGCCCAGGTATTACCTTGTTTCCCGCCTCGGCGGCGGCGAAGGCCGGGCTGGAGGCGCTGGTGCGTGCCTTGGCGATGGAATTGGCGCCCACGGGTACGACGGTGAACGCCGTAGTTCCCGGCCTAATCCAGAAGGATTCTGGCGCGCACGCGGCGATGACGCGGGCGCAATTCGCGGAACAGATTGCCCGTATCCCGCTCGGCCGGCTGGGGCAACCAGATGACGTGGCGGCGGTGGTAAAATTTTTAGCCTCAACGGATGCGAGTTATGTGACCGGACAGGCGATTCATGTCAGTGGCGGTCTGATGATCTGATTGGCTCAGCTCACCGCCGCATCCACCGCCGCGCCCAGACGGTCAATGATCATATCGATATCCGCTGGCCCGCAAATATAAGGCGGCGCAACGATTACATGATCGCCCTGGATGCCGTCGATCGTCCCGCCCATCGGATACACCGCGAGGCCGCGCGCCAGTGATTCCCATTTTATCCGGTCATTTATTTTCCGCGCCGGGTCGAATGCTACCTTCGTCGGGCGGTCGGAGACAAGCTCTAGAGCCCAGAACAGACCGCGCCCACGAATATCGCCGACGCAGCGGTGATTGCCGAAGCGTTCCACTAGCGCGGCTTCCAGCCGAGCACCCATCGCGCGAACATTCTCTAGCAGATGATCGTCGCGGATAATCCGCTGTACTTCCAGCGCCGCTGCGCAGGCCACGGGATGCGCCTGATAGGTATGGCCATGCGTGAACGCGCCTGAACCCGCGCGTAACGCATCGACCACGCGCCGCGAAATCAAAATACCACCAATAGGCTGATACCCGCCGCCGAGGCCCTTCGCCACCACCTGGATGTCAGGAAAGACTCCTTCCAGTTCCCAGGCATGCATCACGCCCAGGCGGCCCATGCCGCACATCACCTCATCGAGGATCAGTAGCGCGCCATGGCGGTCGCAGATGTCGCGGACGCGGCGGAAATAGAAGGGCAGGGCGGCTACGCAGCCTGTGGTTGCGCCGACCATGGTTTCGGCAAAAAACCCGATGACGTTGCTGGGGCCGAGACGCTGGAACTCGGATTCTAGTTCCTCGGCGAGCCGATCCACATATTGCGCGTCGGTTTCCCCCGCGTTCTGGAAGCGATAGGGAAAACACGGGGAAACATGGCTGAATGTGCCAGCAAGAATAGGGTCGTAGATGGCGCGGCGGGCCATGTTGCCGCCGACGCCGAGCGCACCGAGCGTGTTGCCGTGATAGCTCAACCGGCGGCCGATGAATTTGGTGCGGTTCGGTTCGCCGCGTTCGACGAAATATTGCCGTGCCAGTTTCAGCGCTGCCTCGTTGCCCTCGGAACCAGACGAACAGAAATAGGCATGGCTCAGTCCGCCCGGCTCGCCGGCCAAAAGAATTTCCGCTAGTTCTTCCGCCGGTTCGGAGCTGAAAAATCCGGTATGGGCATAGGCCATCTTGCCGGCCTGCGCGGCGATGGCGGTGGCGACTCGGGCATTGCCATGGCCCAGGCAGGCGACGGCGGCGCCGCCGGAGGCATCGACCACCTCCGTGCCATCGGCTAGCCGGAGCCGTATGCCCTGCCCGCTGGCGGCGATGGGGGGCGTGGTGGTGGAACGGTGCAAGATCCGGCTCATGGCACGATTTCCTGGACAAAAACGGCCCTCAGTGTGGCTCAAGGGCCACCGCTTGCTCAAGTCCGTTGATACGACCTGGTCGCATTCTTGACAGCCCCGCCCCCCCCTTGTAGCAAGCGCGCGCCTGCCGACAGGGTGATTTTCACGGGCGCCGGTGGGCAAGGGTATGAGCGACAAGCAGGTTTCTCCCGATCCCGCGCCTGAAACAGCCTCGTTCGAGGCGAGGCTGCGGGCGGCGCGGACAAAGCAGGGGCTCGATCCGATACCCGCGGATGGGGTGCAAGCCGGCCGCGATGCCTTGGCGATGGGGCTGGGGATGCGGGTCGGGGTCGAATTGGTCGCGGCGCTGGTCGTCGCGCTGGGGATTGGCTGGGCGTTGGATCATTGGCTGGAAACGCGGCCGATATTCCTGGCGGTGTTCATGCTGCTGGGGGGCGCGTCGGGGATATTGAATGTCTGGCGCGTGGTGAAACCACGGCCATAGGCGGAATTGGCTATCGGCGGAACCGGGCGGTCGCGCCGCGATCGCTTTGAAAGAAGGATTGAGACGTGGCAGCCGAATCTCACTCGATGGACATACTGGGCCAGTTCACGCTGAAGCCCGTGCTTGGTTCCATCGGAGCCGGTCTGCAATTTACCCAGAGCAACGCGATGATGGTCGCGGCCGGCGCGGTCACCCTGGGGTTGCTGTATTTCGGCATGCGCCCGCGGGCGCTGGTGCCGGGCCGCCTGCAGGCTGCCGCCGAGGTGAGTTATAACTTTATCCACGACATGTGCGTCGAGCAGGTGGGCGAGGAAGGCAAGCGTTTTTTCCCCTTCGTGTTCACGGTATTTTTCTTTGTCCTGATGGGCAATTTGCTTGGCCTGATCCCTGGTATGTTCACGTTCACCTCGCATATTGCGGTGACGTTTGGACTGGCGTTGATCGTATGGGCACTGACCACCGTGGTGGCGTTGAAGATCCATGGGCTGCATTTCTTCAGCTATTTCTTTCCCGCCGGTGTGCCGATCGTGCTGGCGCCGCTGATCGTCGTGATCGAGGTGATTTCCTATCTCTCGCGCCCGATCAGCTTGGCCGTTCGTCTGTTCGTCAACATGGTCGTCGGGCATGTGATGTTCGAATTGTTCGCCAGCTTCATCGTTATGCTCGCCCTGGGCGGTGCCCTCGGCATTGTTGGTGGCGTGATCGCGCTTGGGCCGCTGGCGATTAATGTTGCCCTGGTCGGCTTCGAATTGCTGGTCTGCTTCCTGCAAGCCTATGTCTTCGCCATCCTTACCTGCATCTATCTTCACGACGCCGTGCATCTGCATTGACGCTGCCGGAGTGTCTCACATTCCGCGAGCGGCCAATCCCTCCAACCTAACAATCGCTTAGTATATAGAGAAGGAATAGCTTCATGGAACTCGCTGCAGCCAAGGCCATTGGGGCCGGCATCGCCGTTATCGCTCTTGCTGGCGTGGGCGTGGGTATGGGGAACATCTTTGCCGCGCTGGTCTCCTCCGTCGCGCGCAACCCGATGGCCCGCGACCAGGTGTTCGGCCTCGGTATTCTGGGCTTCGCGCTAACGGAAGCGATCGCGCTGTTTGCTCTGCTGATCGCCTTCATGATTCTGTTCGTCATTTGATCTCTTGTCGGCCGCGCGTGCGCCCGCTGGGGGTGAGCGCGTTGCAAGAGAGGCGCCTGGAGAGATGAATATGGTCCATTGGCGAAAATCAATGGAAGCAGGACATGCCGGCGCGCGATCCGCCCTGGCAGTGCTCACCGGCGTGGCGCTGGTCTCGTTTCCGATGCTTGCCCTGGCAGCGGAAGCCCCGAAAAAGGGCATGCCGCAGCTCGACTTCGCCAATCCCCTGACCAAATCGCAAGTGGTCTGGGGAGGGGCGATATTCCTGCTGCTCTATTTGTTGCTGTCGCGCTGGGCGCTGCCAAGGGTGGCCTCGGTGCTGGAAGAACGGACGGCGAAAATCGCCGGCGACCTGGACGCGGCGCGGTCCGCCAAGGCTTCCGCCGATGCTGCCGTAGCTGAGCTGACCGACGCGACCCAACGGGCGCGTGCGGAAGCCCAGGCGGAGATCAATCGCGCGGCCGATCGGGCCAAGGAGGCTGCCGCGGTGCAAACCGCGGAGCTGAATGCTCGTCTCGACGCGCAACTGGCCAGCGCGGAAGGCAGCATCGCCGCCGCACGCTCCTCGGCGGTGCATGCCCTGCGCGCGGTGGCCCGCGATACGGCCGATACCGTGATTACCCGCCTGACCGGTATGCAGCCGGATACCGCGACCGTTGATCGGGCCGTGACCGTCGCGCTCGCGGCTCGCAGCCAGGCCTAAGAGGACCACGCGCATGCATGACGACCTTCCCTTCTTCGCCAATCCGCATAACTGGGTGGCGATCTCGGTCGTTTTGTTTCTGGCCATTTTCGGCCGGAAAGTTTGGGCCGCGCTTACGCAGATGTTGGATGCCCGCGCCGAAGCGGTGCGGACGGAACTGGCTGAGGCCGCGCGCCTACGTCGGGAGGCTGAGGCGATGCTGGAGGAGGCTAAGCTGCGCCGCCATGTCGCGCTGCAGGAAGCCCAGAGGGTTCTGGAAGGCGCCCAGACGGAGGCCGCGCGGGTGACCGAATCTGCCGCGGCCGCGGCCGCGGCCAGCGCGAAGCGGCGCGAGCGCATGGCGATAGATCGGATCGCCGCGGCTGAGAAAGCCGCCGTGGATGAGGTGCGGATCACCGCCGCCGAGGTAGCCACCGCCGCCGCGCGCGACGTCATCGGTCAGACCCTGACCGCCGAGGCGGATTTACGTTTGGTGGAACGGGCGATCGGACAACTGCCGGCTGCATTGCGGACTGCGTGAGTTCTTGGCTCGGTTTCCGAACGATCCCGTAAATCTAGGCAAGCATCTTTTTGCCCACCCCCCTATCGTAATGTTCTGTACGAGCAGGCTCCACTGGCTGCCGGGAAAAGAATGATGCGCAACAGATCATTCTTCGCTTGCGCCGCATTTGTCGGTGGAGTTCTCCTCGGCCCCTGCGCATAGGAAAATAGCTCTCGCTGGGCCAATGATGGCGATGCCAATTCCATGGATCGGTACACGCGCAATTCGGCGTTTGCGGAGCTTTTTAAACGCCTTCGTCAAGGCGCTCGATAAAAATATTAATGCGCTGACCTAAGGAAGCCATCTTCTAAAGCCATTATATGGCGCGTATTGGGACGCGCAATGACGGGGAGTGCCATGTCTTGTCGGCGCGCAAGACATGGACGCAAGTATTCGCGGGTATGACGGGAGGAGGAGGCATTCGGGTCAGGCGGCATCTTCCAGCATCATGGCGGCGCATTT
>CAMBMS010000003.1 GCA_945868845.1 Asaia bogorensis
CAAGGACTGCCAAAGCCTGTTCAGACAAAGGCACACGATGTTCGCGGCCAGCTTTCATGCGCTCTGCCGGAATTGTCCATGTAGCGCCAACGGGATCAATCTCCTGCCATCGGGCCCCACGTACCTCACCGCTGCGGGCGGTAGTAAAAATAGCAAAACGCAGCGCGCGGGCGCCAACCCCCTTCTGGACCTGCAATTCCGTCATGAAGTTACCGGTCTCCATCCATGGCAGTGCAGCGTGATGCTTGACCTTGGAAACTTTCGAGCGGGCGGGCAAGGTCAAGGAGAGGTGACCTTTCCAAGCTGCCGGGTTTTCCCCAGAGCGCCAGCCACGTGCTTTGGCAAAGTCCAAAATGCTCTCGATGCGCCCACGCAGCCTGCTGGCTGTCTCCGACTTCGTCGTCCAGATCGGCTCTATCGCTGCAAGAACATGTGCTGTGCTGATCTCCGACACCGCAATTTCGCCAAAGTGGGGTGCGGCATAGCTCTCGATGGTGGCGGTCCACTGGCCTACATGCTTTGCGTTGCGCCAACTGGCGGCATGAGCGTCGATATAGCGTCTCGCGGCCTCGCCGAAAGTAATCCCCTTAATCGCCGCGTCCTGCTCGGCGGCCTTGCTCGCGGCCAACACGGCGTCTCTTGCGGTCAGGGGGTCAATCCCGGCCTTCACCTGCCGGAAAAGCTCTGATGCCTTATCTCGGGCCTCAGCCAGCCGTACGCAATTTCTGCCCTCACCGGCGCGGCCAAGCCCAGCCTCTCTCAATTTGCTTCCATTAACCTTGTATCGAAAAACCCAGAACTTCTTGCCGGTCTTTTTAACCAGCAGATAGAGGCCGTCACCGTCGCAATAGCGCCCCGGCCCAGCAGTTCTCAGGAAAGCGGCTGACAATTCGCGTACCGCCATCGGACATCACCTAATCACCTACTTTGTCCCCTATCATAACTCGCGAACGGGGACGGTAGCAAGGGGGCTCATACGAACAACTACGGCCAGCGCAAATACAATAACTCCCTAAGATTAGGGCGTTATGTGTGACGAGATGAACAGATTGGGATTGTAGCGGATGGATAACTGGCGGAGAGGGAGGGATTCGAACCCTCGAGAGGCTTGCACCCCTAACGGTTTTCGAGACCGCCCCGATCGACCACTCCGGCACCTCTCCGTGCTGTGACGTCGCAGGGGCGCGTTATAAAGAGGGAGGCCGCAGGCCGCAATGTTGGCTCCTTCCAGACCCACAGGTGTTCCGCGACGTGAACGATGGTATCGGTCGCGGCGGCCCTTAGCGCGGAAAAGCTCCCACCTCCTGCCACGATACCCCCGCCACCGGCGCATTGTAGCCGATTGTAAAATTGCGCAGAGATTGGCGCACTGGACTGCTATGGGCATCGAAGCCGAGCCCGCCATTGGAAAATGTCATCCCGCGCGAAAGTTTTGCGAGCGTTCCGCTAATCCCTAATTTGCAGAGTTCGGGCAGCGTTTGATCGTTGATCGCGGCCAGAAACATCAGGCTCGAAACGGCCGCGGCGATCAAATCCATGCCGATGTCCTGGTGACTCGGATTCATTTCACCGCATGTGGTCATCCCGCGCCTGCAAAATAGTCTATCTAAATAATGGCATATCCGGCGGCCAACAGCCCCACAGCATGACAATCATAGATCCAGGCGCATTGGCGGTCGCGCGGTCAGGCCGCCAGCACCGGATCGACCCCCTCGATGGTGGTGCGATGCATGACCCGGCGTTCCATAGCATCATGCGGTGTCACCTGATGCATTGTGCAGCGATTGTCCCACATCACCACGTCGTCCGGTTCCCATTGATGGCTGTAGACGAAGCGCGGCTGCTGGGCGAATTCGGTCAGCTCCGCGATCAGCCGCACCGCCGCCCCATCGTCCATACCCTCGATCTTGTCGTTATAGATCGGGCTGATATAAAGCGAAATTCTGCCAGTCACCGGATGGCTGCGCACCATCGGTTGCCACACGGGCGGCATGGCGGCTTTCTCGGCCTCCGTCAGCGGCTTGAGGTCGGCAAGCCGGTGTAGATTGCCGAAATCATGTCGCGCCCTGCGCCCCTGCACCTGTTGCTTCAAATTATCCGGCAATTCATCGTACACCTGGTACATGTTGATAAAGCGCGTCAGCCCACCGGTGCGGCTGATCTCCAGCCCATGAAGCAAGGACCCGACGCACGGCAGCGGCCGGTAGGAACTATCGGTGTGCCACATCTGAGCCAGCGCAATCTGCCTTAACGTTGCATGCGCCGGCGGGATCAGCACTCCGTCCTCATCCACATTGGCGAGGCGGAAAATCTCCTTCATCCGCCTAGACTTGATGATGTCCTGGTGGAAAATTTCCGGCTCTCCGAAATAGCGGGTAAAGCTGACATGCTGCTCGTCGCTAATATTCTGTTCGGGGAACACCAAAACCAGATGCTCCATCCACGCCGCATGCACAGCCCGCACGGTCGCAGCATCCATCGGCCTTTCCATGTCGACGCCACGCAGTTCTGCGCCCAATGCCGGATGCAGTTTCGTGATGCTGATGGTTTGGGTAACTGACATGAGAAATCTCCCTTAGCTGCCAGGGTGATCAGTGAATTCAAAGCCCATGGCGCGCGCGTGATAGTAAATTCCGCCATCCTGGATAATCAAGAACAATGCCTGTTTGTCGCCGCCATTATGATGCGAATGCACGGACACCGGCGGCGTGATCGTAGTGGCAAAGGGGGACCAGTCCTTGCGCTTGCCGTCGATCACAGAAAAGCACCCCTCCCCGCTGATTACCAGCGACACCGCCACCGAATTATGCCGGTGCGGGCGCTGCATCATCCCCGCTGGCAAGGAATTCATCGCCACCGTTAATGTTGGCAGGATATTGCGCGTCTCCTCCTGGCGCTCGGCTGAGAAGATCAGGGCCGAGCCGGCGATCTCCTCGTTACGCCCGATATCATAAAGCATGTCGATCTGGCGGCGGATTTCCGCGCCCGTGTACTGCACGGCATCCGTGGGCGCCGCACCCGGCGCCGGGGGGCGCAAATTCTCGAACGCCAGCTGCGGTTCGTTGGTGACGATCCATAACACCGCGTCCGCACCATCCGCGCTGTGCGTGTGCACCACGCCACCGGGCAGCACCAGCACATCGCCGGGCCCCCAGAGCAGAATCTCGGACCCGCAATCCGTCCGTCCGTTCCCCTGAATGACATAGACAATTACGCCGCTGGCGGCGAAATCGGCGGCCAGGCTCTCGCCCGCCCGGATGCGCGCATAGCGGGCCAGTACGAGGGGCGATGTGGCGGGAAAGTCACAGCCTAGCGCGGCGGAGATATCACAGGCGATCAGGCCGGTCGGCGTCTCCGGGTCCAGCGCGCAGGCCGGTTCCACCGTAAACGCCATGTCCGGCACCGGCGACAATTGCACGTTAAAGGCGTTGCCAGTGTTGAAAAATCGTGCCCGCGCCTGCGCCGAGGAAGCGGGCGCAGCATGATGTTGGGCCGGCATCTCGGCGATAGAGCGATAGACATTGGCAAGGGGGATCGTATCGTCGCGCATACGGAGGCTCTCCTGTTCGTGCGGAGCATTCCATGCGCCGTCGTAATGTCAAGAACCGAGTTCCAGGCTAGCGGCCTGTTGGACTTACAGCTGCCAGTACTTATGTCAGACTCGCAACGTCAATTCGGCTTCTCACGGGACGCCGCTGATGAGCAATTTCGGTCCTACCGACCGCCTGCCAGGCGTCCTGATCCTCCTCGGTCGATGAGTAGCTTCCACAAAGGCACTTGATCCTCGGCGTCACGAACCGCCAGGAACTGGCCGAATGCATCGCCGTCACGTTCGCCTCGATCCCGTCAGTTCGAACACGCGCGAGGCCATCGTTATCGCTTGGGTCTTCGCCCGGCCCTCCAGCCCTTATGCGAAACTGGAGGACATGTCGTTCTCTCCGCATGCCGGGTACCCGCTCATGACGCATGTGACCGAAGTCACTCGCGCCGGTATCGATCTCGCCCGTCGCGCAGCCGCCGATTGGGGCACCAATGTCGACGACAATGTGCTGGTCGCCACCCATGCCGACAATGCGCCATTCCATGTGGAGACGTGCGCATTCCATGTCTGCATTACGCGGATTATTATTCCGCCGATCACATCATCATGTCGCTGGGAAAGCAGCCATTCTTGCAGAACAAGCCAGACTGAGCCGGCCTGGCATCACTCGCCCGACAATTCCCGCCGCCGGCGCTCGAGTTCGTCGGAATAGCGGCGTAGCGCATATTGTTCAGTCAGCGCGCCTATCACCTGGCGGCTCTCTTCGCTATCAATCACGGCGAGCGCATCGGATTCTGAGCTTTCGAACAGCGCTACAGCTTCCTTGATGGTCATCGATGGCAGCAGCGCAACTCCAACATGACGCAGGATTGCGGTCAGTTCCTGTCCGGGGCTCGTATTCGCCGCCGCATGCGCCTCCGCCACCCAGACGATGCCGGCATAGCAATCATTGTCGTCCAACGCGATCAACCGCTCGATGCTGCCCAGCGGAAAATCGAGGCGAAAACTGTCGAGTTTCGTAGTGGTACGCACCGTGCGTACTTCCTGGCGCATCATCCGCCCGACCGTGAGGTTACGCATCCAGCCGATATCGACGGCACTGCGGATCACCTCGCCGCGCAGGTGGAACCGCCAGGTCGCGAAGGAATAGCCAAAGGTCCGCCGCACCGTCAGCGCCGAGATCACCGATGTCGCCAGCACCGCCGCGGTCATCGGCAGGCTGCCGGTGATCTCCAAAGCCAGGAAGGACATGGTCAGCGGACCGCCAACGATCGCCACCGCCAGCGCACTCATACCCACCACAGCGCAAACTACCTCCGGCACTGCGTGAACGGTGGAGACGATGGCCATCAATCCGGAAAATAGCTTGCCCACCAGCACACCGAGGAACAGCGAGGCGAAGAATAACCCGCCGCGAAACCCGGAGCCCAACGAAATCGCCGACGCCACCACCTTGAGCGCAATCAGCATCGCCACATACCCCAGCGAATAGGGTGCATGCAGGCCCACGACCAACGCACCATGCCCGGAGCCCAACACCTGCGGCGTGAGCAAGGCCAGCCCGCCAACAGCCAGCCCGCCGATCGCCGGTCGCATCCATGCCTGGACACCGGAACGGCGGAACAATGTCTCGGTCAGGGTCACCCCGCGCATAACGGCGATCCCAATCAAGGCGCAAAGCATCGCCAGCGCGAGGAGCGGAATATAATGGACCGCATCGACACTGGCCGGGATGTCCAGCACTATGTCCATCTGTTCCATATGCAACAGCCGCGACACGCCGACGGCGGTGATCGCCGCCACAACGACCGGCGCCAGACTAGCAATGGCATACGTGCCGATCACCAGCTCAAACGCAAAAAAAGCCCCGGTTAGCGGCGCATCAAAGGCCCCGGCGATGGCTGCGGCGGCACCACAACCTACCAGCAGGCGCATATCGGACCGCCGCACCCGGAAAATCTGCCCCAGGCGCGAGGCCATCGCGCCGCTAATCTGCGTATATCCCGCCTCCAGCCCCACCGACGCGCCGACACCGTTGGAAAGTAGCGTCTGCCCGACCAGCACCAGGCTCGGCATTACTCCCATCTGCCCGCCATGCAGCGCATTCGCCTCAATTGCGTCCACCGTGCGCTGCGGCCACCAGCGCGCGAGCGCCAGTCCGATTAAGCCTAGCACCAGCCCACCCAGGCAAGGCACCAGTAAGGCCCGAATCGGCTCTAGTGCCATGGTCGCAGATAACCGTTGGTCGGATGGCAGCAAAAACAAGATTTCATGCAGGCGCTGAGAAATTATGTTCATCGCCACAACGACCAGCCCAGCCGACAGCCCTACCAGTGCGGCTAATACCACCAGCCAGATCTCGTCGGCGCGTACGAGGGCCCGCAGGGTTTGCGGGGCGTGGGCGATGGCTTCACCAAATGGGCGGCGCGGACGCGCGGCAGCGCGAGTACGTACCCGGGCGTCGGTCTCCTGTGTCGTCGTATTGCCTGAGGGCGCCATGAGCCGCATCGATTTAGCCGGCGAACTGAGATCAGAATTCCGCAAGCCGCCAGCGACGCCCGCGAGATCCTAGAAAAACTGTACCGGCATTGATGACGCCGCCGGCCATGCCAATCAACCATGTATGAGGCAGTTTTTTCTAAATTCGCGGTAAACCAGTCTTATGCGGCGATAATATGGCTTAAAGTCCTCGATCGGCCCGCGTGGCCGCCAGATCATCCTCGACGAAGGCGCGCACCAGTTCCACGAGCGATTCATGGGGCGCGAAGCCGAAACGGTGCCCACGCACCGGGTCAAACCCGGCCGGCCAGGCGCCGACGATGTCGGCGATGGCCGTGTCCGCCACGCGCTTCACCAGCTTGCTGGTGCCGGGCTTCACCGACTCCAGAGCATGCAACATTTGCGCGATGGTGACGCTAATTCCGGGTGGCGTCACCGAACGATCGAGCCCCATCGGCGCACTGTCCATCGTCGCAGCATGCGCCAACCAGTCCACCGCCCGGCGCGGGCTACAAATCCAGACCGCAAATTCGTCCGGCACTGGCAGCTCGGCCTCCAACCCCAGCAGCGGCTCACGGATAATGCCGGAAAAAAAACCGGACGCCGCACGATTGGGCCGGCCCGGCCGTACCGTCACGGTGGGCAGGCGCACGCAAACCGCATCGAGAAAGCCACGCCGAGAGGCATCGGCCAGAAGAATTTCCGCCATCGCTTTCTGCGCGCCATAGGAGTTGGCGGGGATTTGTCGGGCTTCGTCCGGTAAGATCGCGCCTTGGCCCCCCGAAAAGCTGGCAACTGATGACGTAAACACCACACGCGGCGGTTTTTGCAATGCGCGGCAGGCATCGATCACGGTATCGGTGCCACGCAGATTGACGCGCCGACCGAGATCGTAATCGGCCTCCGCCTGCGCGCTGACCACGGCGGCCAGGTGAAACACCACGTCTGTCCCAGGGGGGATGGCGGCCGCCGGCAGGTCCACCACATCGCCGTCGATCGCATGCACCGGAAAAGTGGCATCTTTTGGCACTGGCGGCGGCACCGTATCGAACAGGGTTAGGCCGGTGACGGGTTTTCCGCCGAGTTTTCTATCCCGTGCCAGCAGGGCCGCGATTTTGCGGCCAAGAAAACCACCGCCGCCGAGGATCGCAATGTTCATTTCCTCACTCCCTTCGTGCCCACGTGCTCGTAATCCTCGTTGCGCGGTGGCGCAACGCGGCCCAGCTTGTGACCATGAGTGGGACACACCCCTTCACCCTGTTCGCCAACCCGCGCGCCGGCACACCCGGCCTGGTCGTGTTGCCCGAAGGCGGGTTTCGTCGCGCCCGCGCCGCTATTACCGGCTGGGCAGAGTACGCGCCGACGCCCTTGCGCGATCTGCCGGCCATCGCGGGAGGTTCCGGGGTCGCAGCGGTCCGCCTGAAGGACGAGGCCGAACGGTTCGGCCTTGGCAGTTTCAAGGCACTAGGCGGGTCCTATGCGGTGGAGACCTTGTTGGCCAACAAGTTCGCCCGCGCCCGCACCGAGCCGGCCGCCATCACCGTGGCCTGCGCCACCGACGGCAATCATGGCCGCGCCGTGGCCTGGGGCGCGCGGCGCCTGAGCTGCCGCTGCGTGATCTTCGTGCATGCAACGGTCAGCCAGGGCCGCGTGGATGCCATCACCGCGCTTGGCGCCGAGGTTCGCCGCGTGCCCGGCACCTACGACGACGCCGTGCGCGAGGCCGCCCGCGTGGCGCAGGAAGAAAACTGGTTCGTCGTCTCCGACACGTCCTGGCCTGGCTATACCGAAATCCCACGCGACATCATGCAAGGCTATCGGCTGATGGCCGACGAGGCAGTGGACCAGTGGCAGGGATTCCGGCCTAGCCATGTCTTCATCCAGGGTGGCGTCGGCGGCGTCGCGGCCGCGGTGTCCGTGCAGATGCGCGCCCGCTACAAAACGATGCCGAAACTGATCGTGGTGGAACCTGACAAGGCCGCCTGTCTCTTGGCCTCCGCCGAACTGGGCACGCTCGCTTCGGTGCCCGGCAATCTGGACACGGTGATGGCGGGCCTCGCCTGCGGCGAACCAAGCCTGCTCGCCTGGCAGGAGCTGGAACGGGGCGCCACGGCCTTCATGGCGGTGCCGGATACGGCTGCCATCGCCTGTATGAAGCTGCTGGCCGCGGAGGGTATCGTCTCGGGTGAATCCGGCGTTGCGGGTCTCGCTGGCTTCCTTCTCGCCGCCGCCAATCCGGCCGCGCGCTCGACCCTAGGCCTGGGGCTGGACAGCAGGGTACTGCTGTTCAGCACCGAGGGCGCGACCGATCCGGCGCTCTATACCCAACTGGTTGGAGAAATCACTACTCCCGCGCATCCCTAAGCAGGATACGCAGCAATATGCTCAGCGAGCCGGGCTGACCGAAGGCGAAATTGCCACCATACTGGGTGCCATGACATCCAGCACGATATTGCCGAAACCATCCAACGCCACCGTCGCCTCCGGCGGCACCAGGCAGGTGGCATCGTATTCTTGCACGATCAACGGGCCCGGACGCGCCGCCGCCAGACCGGCCCGATCCGTCACCGGGACCTCGACCCAGCCCGCGCCGGCAAACCAGGCGCGCCGGCTGGCCGGGGTTCTGGCGCGCGCTGGCGGGATGGTGGGCGGCAAGCGGGGCCGATCAGGAATGCCGCGCGCAATCACGGCGAGGCCCATCAACTCCATCGGCTCACTTTCCGGCGCGTGAAAGCCATAGGTCCGCTGGTGCTCTTCGCCGAACAAACGCGGCAGGCAGGCCAGCAATGTCGCCGCATCCCCCGCCGGCAGCGCTACCGAAATTTCCGACGATTGCCCCACATAGCGCGCCAGCGCAGTTCGGCGCAGTTGGCGCTGCGTCGGCGAAAACCCGCCCAGCGCGAGGCGCCCCTGCCCCTCTTCCTCTAGCGCCGTTAGGACGGCGGCAAAGGCGGCTTGATCGCCGCCCAATTTATCTCCACTCGGTAGGCGCATGCGCAAACTGCGACTGGCATGGTGCTCGGTATCGGCCAGCAGCAACCCAACGGCGCTGAACAGGCCGGGCATCGGCGGGATGATCACCCGCTTCATGCCAAGCTCGACGGCGATGGCGGCAGCGAATAATCCGCCATTGCCGCCAAAGGCCAGTAGGGAAAAGGCGCGCGGATCGCGCCCACGCTCCACCGAGACCGAACGGATCGCGCGCATCATGGTCGCCGCGGCGAGCCGTAGCATGCCATGCGCGGCTTCCTCCAGGTTTTTGCCCAGCGGTCCGGCGATCTCCCGCTGGATCGCGGCGCGCGAGAGCTCGATGTTTAACGGTAACGCACCGCCCGCGAGGCCCGCCGGGTCCAGATAGCCAAGCACCAAATTGCAATCCGTAATGGTAGGCGCCGTGCCACCGCGCCCATAACAGGCCGGACCCGGATCGGCGCCCGCGCTTTGCGGACCCGCTTTGGGCGCGCCGGCAGCATCGAGGAAGCAGATCGAACCGCCACCCGCGCCCACCTCAGCCAAATCTATCGCCGGCAGTTTTAACATATAGCCACTGCCGACAAGTAGCCGCGAGCCCGACATCACGCCGCCCCCGACCTCGATCGCCTCGGTGCGCAACACCTCGCCATTTTCGACCAGGCCGGCCTTCGCCGTGGTGCCGCCCATGTCGAACGTAATCAGGCTTTCTTCATCCAGCCGCCGCGCCAGTGCTGCCGCGCCGACGACGCCAGCCGCCGGACCTGATTCGACGATATGCGCCGGATAGGCAGCGGCGAATTCCGCTGGGGCAAGACCACCATTCGACTGCATCAGATGCAACGGCGCGGCAATACCCAATGCCTTTAACCGCGCTTCCAGCGATGTAATATAGGCCCGCACAACCGGCTGCACATAGGCATTGATCGCCGTGGTGGAAATACGCGGATATTCCTTTATTTCGGGCAGAATTTCATGACTGATGGAAATATCCATCCCTGGCAGCGCGGCGCGCACAGCCTCCGCTACGGCACGCTCATGCGCGGGGTTGGCATAGCTGTGCAACAAGCAGATCGCTAGGCTGTGCACATTTTCGGCTCGCAGTTTTGCTATGGCGTCGGCGAGGCTCCCCATATCTAGCGCCGTGGCGATTGACCCGTCCGGGCGGGTCTTCTCCAGAACCTCGAGGCGCAGGCGGCGTTCAATTAGCGCCGGGGGCTTCACCCAGTGCAGATCGTAGAGACGCGGCATGCGCAGATCGCGAATTTCCAGCGCATCGCGAAAACCCTTCGTGGTGATGAGGGCCGTGCGTGCGCCCTTGCCTTCCAGGATCGTGTTGGAACCGACGGTGGTGGCGTGCAGTACCTCGCTTACCGTCCCCTTCGCGCTGGCCAGCAAGACTTGTAGGCCATGCACAATGCCCTCGCCATAATCATGGGGGGTCGAGGCGATCTTGTGCGTATGCACCGTGCCTTCCGCGTCGATGGCCACGAGGTCGGTAAAGGTACCGCCGATATCAACTCCAATGCGAAGTGTCATGCCGCTGGCTCCCAGGCCACCGGCGGCAATGGCCTGCGTTGGGCCTTTAACTTGGCGCGCAAGTTGGCAGTTGCGGCTTCATCGATCATGGGCGGATCGCCGTGGGCCACCACGCCGTAATCGCGCGCCGCACCTTCGATGGTCACCAGTCCATCACGTAAATCCTTGGCGACAAGAGGAAGAATACGGTCCAGCGCAGGCCCCCAGCCACCGGCACCGGGAAGCTCATGGCGATAGACCTGTCCGGCGCGCAAGGTCATCGTCAGCTTGGCGCGCAGTTCCTGCTCATTCGGTGTGGCGGGATTGAGGATGTTGCGGCTCGGCATGCCCGGCCCACCGCCTTGCAGCCCATAGGGGCGATGTGTGTGCCGATCAGCACGTACTTGCAAAATCCCCTCGTCGGCCAGCATCCGCCAGGTGCGGCGTAGCGCCACGCCACCGCGATATTTACCGGCCCCGGCCGTGTCCGGAACCATCTCATAATCTAGCACTTCCAGCGGGTTCTCTGCCTCGATCACTTCCACTGAAAAACTCGCCATATTGGCAAACATCGATGTGTTGCCGTCGGGTCCATCGGCCCAGGGTCGCCCGCCCCAGGCACCCGAAAGAAAATCTACATAGATGAACGGCGTCCTTTCACTATCATAACCACCGATGGTGATACCGGTATTGCCGCCCTCCGACGCCGCGAACACCAGATTCGGGTATAGCAACGCCAGCGCTCCGAAACAGCAATCAGTGGCGCGAAACCCGGTCAGCCCGCGCGCGGCGCAGGCGGCGGGCGGTAAGGCGTTGGTGATGGTTCCAGGTTGGGCGATAACTTTAATCGCACGGAACACGCCATCGTTGTTCGGCATGTTCACCGACAATACCGATTTCACGGCGGTAAAGGACGATGCGGCTGTATAACTCCAGGTATTGTTGATCGCGCCCTTAACCTGCGGATTGGAACCCGTCCAGTCCACTTCCATCGAATCGCCGCGTTTGCGCACGGTACAGACCAGCTTGATCGGTACATCCTCATCGATCTGGTCATCATCAATCCAGTCGGTGAAGGTCGCCTCGCCATCGGGCAGTTCGGACAGGCAAAGCCGCGTCAGGCGTTCGGAATAATCGAGCGTATTTGCCATCAGCGCGCACATGCCATCAACGCCGTAGCGTCCGGCCAGATCAACGATGCCACGCGCGGCGATTTCGCACGCGGCCAGCTGTGATCGGATATCGCCCAGCACCCGCCCTGGCAGGCGGACATTTTTTTCAATCATACGGAAAAGCGTTTCGTCCGGTACGCCGCGCCGATAAAGTTTCAGTGGCGGAATTCGGAGCCCCTCGGCAAAAATCTCCGTGCTGTCGGACGCGTTTGATCCTGGAACCCGCCCGCCGACATCGGTGTGGTGACAGATCGTCGCCCCATAGGCGAGAATTTTTCCAGCGACGAACACCGGACGAAAGACAAAGATATCCGGCAGGTGCATCCCGCCTTCATACGGGTCGTTTAGGACCAGGATATCGCCCTCATGGATATCCTCCCCATAGCGCGCAATCGCCGCCTGAAGCGCAACCGGTATCGAGCAGAGATGGCCCGGCAAAGAAAGCCCCTGCGCCACCAGCCGCCCCTCGGCGTCGCAAATGGCGCAGGAATAATCCATGATGTTCTTCAGCACGCCGGAATAGGCGGTACGATAGATCGTCAAGGACATCTCATCGCCCAAGGCGGTGATGGCGTTGCGAAAAAGTTCAGCCGTGATCGGATCATACGTGTTCATGCCGCACAGCTTGCAATCTGCGCGCTTGTTCGGCAATCCATCTTCACGAGACCCTTCGAAGGACGCTGCCATGGGCCTGCCAGCACAGATGCGCTTCATCACTATGGACATCCCCGGCGGCCCGGAGGTGCTCAAACCCAGCCTCGGCCCCTTGCCCGTCCTCAAACCGGATGAAATTCTCATCCATGTGCGGGCAGCAGGCGTAAACCGCCCGGACGTGGCGCAACGCACTGGCAATTATCCGCCGCCGCCGGGCGCCTCCCCCATCATCGGCCTAGAAGTCGCCGGCGAAGTGGCGGCGATGGGCACCGAGGTCACAGACTGGGCGGTGGGGGAAAAGATCTGCGCCCTCACCAATGGCGGCGGCTATGCGGAATATTGCGCCGCCCCCGCCGCGCAATGCCTGCCCTGGCCCGTGAGCTACGATGCGATCCAGGCCGGCGCGCTCCCGGAAACATTTTTCACCGTTTGGGCCAATCTGTTTCAGGCCGGACGGCTTACCACGGGGGAAACGGCGCTTATCCACGGCGGCTCATCCGGCATCGGTACCACGGCGATCCAGCTCGGCAAGGCGTTCGGAGCCAAAATTTTTATCACCGCCGGCTCGGAGAAAAAATGCGCCGCCTGCGCCAAGCTGGGCGCTGACGCAACCATCAACTACCGCGCGCAGGATTTCCAAATGGAAATCAAGCGCCTGACCGACGGGCGCGGCGTCGACGTCATTCTCGACATGGTCGGTGCGCCTTATGCGGAGAAAAATATTTCTTGCCTGGCCATGGATGGGCGACTGGTTTTCATCGCCTTCCTAGAGGGTTCGCGCGCCGAAAAGTTAAATCTCCTCAGTATCATGACGCGGCGGCTGACACTCACCGGCTCCACCATGCGCCCGCGCACAACGGCACAGAAAGGCGCTATTGCGACCGATCTACGGACAAAAGTCTGGCCGTTACTCAACGCGGGAAAATGTGCGCCGGTGATCCATCAAGTTTTCCCCCTAGCCGAAGCTGCGGCGGCGCACGCACTGATGGAGAGCAGCGCGCATGTCGGGAAGATCATGCTGCATGTAGGCTAGCGCTCCGCGCGTTAATCATGTTCAGAAACTGATCCGCCAGCGCCAGTATAGCGGAATTATGCTGGAAGACGGTTGCCACCTTGTGCGCATCGACCCGTGCGACACGGCCGGGAATACCGAGATTAGCTTGGCTGATGGCCGTGTGGCGCTAACAAAATCGTGGCGCGCTATTTTCTTTACAAACACGCTACCCAGCACGTGGCCGGAGAGAAAAATAAATGGTTCCGAAGTCTGACAGGCCCCAGGCGGAATGGATCATCCAGCTACCGATGAAACTGCCAGTGATGTGGCTGGCGCCGATGGTGAGTTGCAGCCAGCACGCATAATATTGAACCGCGCGTCGTACGCGGACCAAAGCGGTTTGGTGACATCAGGAGCGGCAAGGGTTATCCAACGTCACTCTTCGGGTGTGTGCCTTCCAGACCGCTGAAACCAGCTGGCGTTACGCATAGGCGTGGAAAATCATTCGCCCTGGCGAGGCTAGGGGATACACTAGTGGGGAAGTTTGTTTGCCCCTGCCGCCCCCCTGGTCTAAGGGAAGGTAGCACCCCCTACCCCAGCCTGGAGTCTCCCCGCGCCATGCCCGTCATGTCCGACCGATGGATCCGCCGGATGGCGCTGGATCATGGGATGATCGAGCCCTTCGTAGAGACACAAAAACGTGAGGGGGTGATCAGTTATGGCCTGTCCAGTTATGGCTATGACGCACGAATTTCCAATGAATTCAAAATCTTCACCAATGTGGATTCGGTGACGATCGACCCAAAGAATTTTTCCCAGTCCAGCTTCGTGGACCGTACGGGGGATAGCTGCATTATTCCGCCGAACAGCTTTGCCCTGGCCACCACTATCGAATATTTTCGCATTCCGCGCGATATCCTCGTGATATGCCTGGGAAAATCCACCTATGCGCGCTGCGGTATCATCGTGAATGTGACGCCGCTGGAGCCGGAATGGGAGGGGCAGGTGACGATCGAGATTTCCAACACCACCCCCCTGCCCGCGAAAATCCATGCCGGGGAGGGTATCTGTCAGTTCTTGTTCCTGCAAAGCAACGAACCCTGCGAGACCAGCTATGCCGACAAGGCCGGGAAATACATGCGCCAGCGCGGCGTGGCTCTACCGCGGATGTAGTCGACTGGCTTTCCCCGGGGGATGGGCGCCAATCCAAGTCCGCCAGCTCCACCTCATTTCGGGCGCCAACGAGGAGAAATAAATATCGCGTATCGGCGAAAATTTCTGTCAGCCAGAAACGACCCGTACTGCTGGGCCGAGACAAGACGCTAGCCAGGGCGCCAAGCTGTTGGTCTGTCCGGAAGCCCATGCACCCGACTATCCAACCTGGATATGCGCCTGCGGCCTTGCGATCACATGGGTCTGACTAGCCAGATCCGCGGGAGGTTGCGGGACATTTCGATCGATCTCGCGCGAGGCGGTCTGCGCCTGGTACAACATGCCGCGGCCCGCCATGGGATTACCAACGTGCTGGGGGTCAACGAGTTGGATAGCCGCTTCAGCGGCACGACGCTGTTCAACCCGATGGTGACGATTGGCCCCAATGGCAGCGTGCGCAACCAGCACCACAAGCTGCTGCCGAGCAATTCGGAGCGGATGGTCTGGGGTATGGGTGATGCCGCCGGCCGGCGGGTGGTGGCTACGCAGATGGGCTGGATCGGGGCAACCCGGCCGAACGGACCAATGGCGGCGATGCCGTCGTGGCCCGCCCTAAGGCGGCTATTGCCAGCGGGCCACTGAAGCACCAAAAGGGCCGCCTCTACACCGATATTGATTCCGAAACTGCCCGTAGGGCGCGGCCCGCGCTCGATGTCTATGGTCATTACCCGCAGCTCGATTCGTTCTCCCTCTCGGTCAACCGGAAAATACTCGACTCGATAACATTCGTGGATCCAGAATAAAACGGCGGGCAGACCGCTGGCAGGCCGGGATTTCACGTCAAGACAGGAATAACTTCGCATGGACCGCATCCGCATTCGCGGCGGCCGCCCACTTTCTGGGGAAATCACCATTGGCGGGGCCAAGAACGCCGCGTTGCCGCTGATGGCCGCCGGGTTGCTGACCGATGAGCGGCTGGTGCTCACCAATGTGCCGCGCCTCGCCGATATTGAGACCATGACGGAATTACTGGTCCAACACGGCATCGCCGTGGAAACGGCCGGCAGTGGCGGGCGCGTGCTGTCACTGGGCGGTGCCATCACCAATACCGAGGCTCCGTACGATATCGTGCGCAAGATGCGCGCTTCCATCCTCGTGCTAGGTCCGGTGCTGGCGCGCACCGGCCAAGCCCGCGTCTCCCTACCCGGCGGTTGCGCCATAGGCACACGCCCGGTTGATCTGCACCTGAAGGGCCTGGAGCAGATGGGCGCCACCATCCTTCTGGAAGCCGGCTATGTGCATGCCTCCACGCGCGGACGACTGCGTGGGGCGGAGATCGTGCTGCCCTTCGCCTCCGTCGGTGCCACCGAAAACCTCCTGATGGCGGCATGCCTGGCGGATGGACGCTCCGTGATCGCTAACGCGGCGCGTGAGCCGGAGATTTCCGACCTGACGGATTGCCTGATCGCCATGGGCGCGCGCATCGTCGGTGGCGGCACCGACCGGCTGGTGATCGAGGGTGTGTCCCAACTGCACGGCGCCAACCATTGCATCATTCCGGACCGGATCGAGACCGGCACCTATGCCTGCGCCGCCGCCATCACCGGGGGCCGCGTCTTTCTCCGTGGCGCGCGGCTCGATCATCTTGGCACGCTGGCACGGGCATTGAACGAGGCCGGCGTGGCCGTGACGGAAGTCGCGAACGGCGTGGATGTGAACCGACTGAACGGGCTGCACGGCGCCGACGTGATGACCGAACCCTACCCGGGCTTTCCCACCGACATGCAGGCGCAGTTCATGGCCGTGATGGCGGTGGCTCAAGGAGCTGCAATGATTACCGAAACCATCTTCGAAAACCGCTTCATGCATGTGCCCGAGCTCAACCGCATGGGCGCAAGTATCAATGTCCATGGCGCGTCGGCTATCGTACGCGGTGTGCCGCAACTCTCCGGCGCGCCGGTAATGGCGACCGATTTGCGCGCCTCTGTCTCCCTGGTCCTCGCCGGCCTTGCCGCCACCGGCGAGACCGTGGTCAACCGGGTATACCACCTCGACCGGGGATATGAAGCGCTGGAAGCCAAACTCTCCGCCTGCGGCGCCGAGATAGAGCGGATGGCGGGGTGATGCTCGGGCGACTGTAAAGACCAGAAGGCTATACCCGGTTACTCTTATCGAGGCGTGGTACTAGCCCTCTTGATCTTCCTTAACGCGCAGGCCCCAACTTTCAGCGCGCTTCGGTCCAGCTTTCCGAAAAGGCCAGTGCACTGGTGCTGAAAGGTTTTCCCTCCCGTACGCGTGCCCAGGATTGCCCCGCCGCCTGCACGCCGTTGCGGACTAGCCGCGTGCCCAGCGCTGGGATCAGCACCGTGCACACGCCATAGGGCCGCGCCGGTGGCGGGCCCGGCTCGTTATGGATCAATAGCGGCTCGCCGATACGGTACCAGGTCAGCGAGATAAGCTCGTCATCCGCGGCAAGTTCCTCCGTCCAGAAATCCCGCCCATCGCCGGATTTGCTGAAAGTGGCGTCACGCACCGGAATGGACTGATCCGCCAATTCCGGGTTCAGCATGCCCTGCACGGTGGCCTGCAACCAGCGCGCCATCGCGATGTTATCGGAATAGATACGCCATTGATCGTCCGTCAGCTCGCTTTTCAGATACAGTACATGCCCCGGCCCGGCCGGACTAAGGATGATGCGCCAGAAACTGGCATTGGTACTGACCGGTCCATCATCGGTCGCGCTTAGTCGGATGAACGGGTTTTCCCCGGTCAGGATCAGGCGATGCGGATCAAGAACAGCCATTGGCAAATACCCCCTAGTAGCATTACGATATGTTCAGTAGGAAACTGACCGCCAGCCCCGTCACGGGGCCCTTCACCGGCACATACTGGCGCGATCTTAAAGAAAGTGGAAGCCAATGTCTGCTGCCCTGAAGCTGGAGTCCGCAACCGAATTTGACGCAATTGTAGTCGGCGCCGGCGTTGGCGGCATGTATGTGCTGCACAAGCTGCGCCAGATAGGTATGCGCGTGCGCGTCTTCGAGGCCGGCAGCGACGTCGGCGGTACCTGGTACTGGAACCGCTACCCCGGCTGTCGCTGCGACGTGGACAGTTTGGAATATTCCTATTCCTTCGACGACAAATTGCAACAGGAATGGAAATGGCCAGAACGCTACGGCACCCAGGGCGAAATCCTGAAATATGTCAGCCACGTCGCGGATCGCTTCGACCTGCGTCGCGACATTGCATTCAACACCCGCGTCAAGACGGCTGAATACAACACCTCCACGGGCCAATGGACCCTGACCACCGACAAGGGCGACACCGCCACCGCGTCGTTCTGCATCATGGCAACGGGAAATCTTTCTACCCCGCGCGTGCCGAATTTCAAGGGGGTCGAGGGCTTTAAGGGCAAATGGTACCACACCGGCCTGTGGCCGCATGAAGGCGTGGATTTCACCCAGCAGCGCGTCGCGGTAATTGGCACCGGATCGTCCAGCGTGCAATCCATCCCGATCATCGCCGCGCAGGCGAAGCATCTGCATGTGTTCCAGCGCACGGCGAATTTCAGTCTGCCAGCGGTGAACAGACCGATGGATCAGCGGGAAGAAACCCAGCACAAGGCCGAATACAATGACCGCCGCCGGGCTGCGTATGACACACCGTTTGGCATCGCCGGCTATCCACCACCTACCCAATCGGCACTGGACGTTCCCAAGGAAGAGCGCGACCGAATCTATGAAGCCAAATGGCAGCGCGGCGGGTCCATCAGCTTCCTGTATTCCTTCACCGATTTGCTGCTGAACAAGGAAGCAAACGACACGGCAGCCGAATTCGTGCGCAACAAAATTCGTTCGATCGTTAAGGATCCTGAAACCGCGAAAACGCTCTGCCCAAATGATCATCCGATCGGCACCAAGCGGCTCGTTCTAGATACCAATTACTACCAAACCTATAACCGCGACAACGTGACATTGGTGAACGCCCGCAAGGCACCGATCCAGGAAATCACCCCCACCGGCCTGCGCACGACCGAGCAGGAGTATGAATTTGACGCCATCGTCTTTGCCACCGGCTTCGATGCGATGACGGGCGCGCTGGCCGAAATAGACGTGCACACTACCGCGGGTGCAAATCTGCGGACTAAATGGCATGGCGGGCCACGTACTTACCTGGGCCTAATGGTCGCGGACTTTCCCAATCTGTTCCTTATCACCGGCCCCGGCAGCCCGGGCGTGAAAAGCCAGATGATCCTGGCGGTGGAGCAGCACACGGACTGGATCGTCGATTGCCTGAAACACATGCAATCGAGGGGTTTTCATCGCATCGAGGCTGATGCCGATGCCGAAACCAAATGGGTGGAGCATGTGAACGAGGTAGCCCATTCGACGCTCTACCCGCTCGCCAATTCCTGGTACATGGGCGCCAATATTCCCGGCAAGCCGCGCGTCTTCATGCCCTATGTGGCAGGCATGCATAACTACAAAAAACGCTGTGACGCCGTAGCCACGAATGGCTATGAAGGCTTTACACTGACCCAGTAATACCAACGACCTGTGACCCCGGCGCTAGCCGAGGTCCAGCCATTCCACTGTTTATGTCAGCTTCACCGCAACATTTTTTCGGTAGGCGGGACGCTGCAATAACCGCTCGTACCAAGCCTCCAGATACGGCATCGCCGGTAGATCGTCGCGCCGGAACGGCAATGTCAGCCAGCGATGGCACATGCAACCGACCGGTATATCGCCCATGGTAAAATTATCGCCCCCGGAATACGCTCGGGTGGAAAGATGCGCGTCCAACCGCTGCCACAGCGCGGCGGTGGCGGGACGCGCGGCCTCCAGCACGGCCAAGTCGCGCTTCTCCGGTGCGGTGCGGATCCAACCCCAAAATAATACGCGCATGCCGTCCTGGATGGTGGTCAGCTGCCAGTCCATCCATCGATCCGCTTCCCCGCGCGCTCGCGGATCACTGGGCCAGAGCGTGCCGGCGGCATGCTTCGCCGCGAGGTAGCGCACGATGGAATTGGACTCCCATAGGATATAGCCGTCATCGTCGATGGTCGGTATCACGCCATTGGGATTCAGCGCGCGGTACCACGCCTCCTGGTTACCGCCAAATTCTCCGCCGACATTGGTGCGATCATAAGCCAGCCCGATTTCATCGGCGACCCATAATGCCTTCATGACATTAATGGAATTGGCGCGGCCTAGAATTTTAAGCATGGCTCAGCGTCCTTGGAACTTCGGTTTACGTTTCTCATTGAAGGCTAGGATACCCTCGCGGCGATCCTCGGTGGTGATCATGCGATCATAGGCCTGTACCTCGAAGTTAAGGCCCGCCACCAAATCAACCTGCATGCCGTTATGAATTGATTTTTTCGCCTGCCGTACAGAAATCGGAGCATTGGCCGCAATCCGTGCAGCGCTCGCCAGCGCATCCACCAACAATGTTTCCGGCGCGCACACCCTGTTCACCATGCCCCACTCATATGACTGTTCCGCCGTCCAGGGTTCCGCGGAAAGAATAAGCTCTTTGGCCCGCCGTTCCCCTACCGCGCGCGGCAAATTCTGCGTCCCGCCACCCCCAGGCATGATCCCAATAGAAACCTCTGTCAGTGCAAACCGCGCGCCCCGCACGGCATAGATAAAATCGCAGGCCAGCGCCAGTTCGCATCCCCCCGCGTAGGCCGGGCCATTGATCGCCGCGATCACCGGCACGGCACAATCCATGACAGCATAGTATGCTTCCTCAAAAATGGCATGCTGCAACCGCCAGGCCTCGTCAGTCATGCCGTTGCGTTCTTTCAAATCGCCACCCGCACAGAACGCTTTGTCCCCTGCACCAGTAATCACGATGGCGCGCAAGTCGCCTGGCGTAAATTTCAGCGGCACAAAAATTTCGCGCAGCTCCAGCCCCATTTTCGTATTCAACGCATTGCGTACCTCTGGCCGGTTGAGCGTAATCAGGCACACTCCGGGAGCCGGCTGTTCAATTTTCAAGGTTTCGAAATCTAGACGCATATCGTTCACTCCTTTCCCCCGCGATCGGGAAATATCATTTCGGTATGCTGACCAAGAGACGGGGGGGCATGCAGAAAAGGCGGACGTCGATGATCAAAGCTAACGGGCAACCCCATTAGCTGCATGTCGGAATCCTGCGCCTGCTGCAAAATTCCCAACGCCTGCGCCTGCGGATGCGCCAGCACCTGGTCGATAGACTGGATGGGTGAACAGGGCACCCCCATCGCATCAAAATGCGCTATCCAAAATGCGCGCTGATTCTGACCGACCACCGCCTCAATCAGCGCATTCAATACCACTCGGTTGATAATGCGGTCGGCATTGGTGCGAAACCGCGCATCCTCCGCCCAGTCCGGCTTCCCTAACGCCGCGCACAATTTACGGAACAAATTATCATTTCCCGCCGCGATAATCATGTAATGATCTGCTGCTTTGTACGCCTTGTACGGCACCACCATCGCCGCCTCGGTGCCGCTGCGGCCCTGTGGCTCGCCAGACGATAAGTAAAGCGCTGACGGAATCGTCATCCACGCCATGGCTGTTTCGAGGAGAGACGTATCAATCTCGCATCCCTCCCCCGTTAACTGCAACCGGCGCAGCGCAGAGAGAATGCCAATCACCATCCACATTCCCGTGCCAATATCCACCAGCGACGGCCCCACGCGCACCGGGGCTGCCCCGTCCTCGCCGGTAATCGACATGATGCCGCCAAACGCTTGCATCAGTGGATCGTAGCCTGGCTTTTTCCGCATCGGTCCAACCGCGCCAAACGCGCCCATATTGGCGTAGATCAGCCGTGGTTTCCGCGCGCGCAACGTTGCGCCATCCAAGCCGAATGTTTCGATTAAGCCAGGGCGGAGGTTCTGAAACACGATATCGCCGCGATTAATAATTAACGCCTCAAGCGCACCGCGTTGCGCCGGATCCTTCAAATCGACCGTCACGCTCTGCTTGTCACGATTGAGCGATTGAAAGCACGATGACGCACCATTCCAAAACGGCGGGCCCCAACCGCGCGCGTCATCGCCCTTGCCAGGATTTTCCACCTTGATCAGCGTGGCACCGAGAGAGGCCAGAACATGTCCGCCAAAGGGCGCCGCGACGGAATGGCCTATCTCGATCGCGGTAAGTCCAGCCAGGGGCCGTTCCGCCGGAATTGCGGCCGCCTCATTCAGCATGTTTGTCGCTTCTGAATTTTTGCACCACTATCCTGCCCCGGCGGCCGGCATCCGCAGCCGGGACACGGCGTCACGCACCACAGGATCCAATCCGGCTCCCCCCGTAGCGAGATGGGCCAAAATGAGGGCGCGCATGCGTGGCTCCCAGAATTTTTGCAAATGATCCGCCGTAGCCAACACCGCGTCGCCATTTTTCTGGCTGGCGAAGAAAGCACCGATCTGATTGGCCATCATAACCAATTTTTCATTCAACATGCGCCGCGTCCCGGGTAATGATGCGCTCGGCGTGTGTAAATATCTCGAACCCATCATCGCGCGCGATCCCCACCAGGGTGATGCGCGCCGCCTCCGCCACCCGCACCGCGAGCGCCGTGGGGGCGGAGACAGCGACAATAATAGGCGCGCCAATCATCGCGGCCTTCTGCACCATTTCCACCGATATGCGACTGCTGAGGAGCAAGACCCCATTTGCTGCATCTCTTCCCACGCGGGCCAGGGCACCTGCCAGCTTATCCAGCGCATTATGCCGTCCGACATCCTCGCGCAGCAGCAGCGCGGCCCCAGGTTGGAAATAGGCCGCCGCATGCACCGCGCGGGTCACCGCGTTTAGCCGTTGCGCCGCCGGCAACAATGCCAGCGCGGCTGCGATCGTCGCGACATCCAGACGCGGCTCCGCCCATACCACGGGAATGGAGCGATTGGCCTCCACCAGACTTTCCAACCCGCACATGCCACAACCGGACGCCCCCAGCAGGCGACGGCGCCGCGTGGCGATGGCGATTCCGGCGAATGGCGTGAGCCACAACCGCACATCAATACCGTGCTCCACTGGCGCGATCGCAAAGTCGGTAATATCGGAAGCGCGCGTGATCAAGCCCTCGGTTAGGCTGAACCCAATGGCAAAATCCTCCAGGTCGGCGGGCGTTGCCATCATCACCGCATGCGTCGCCCCGTCATAAGTTAATGCGATCGGCGTTTCCTCCGCCACCGCGCGTTCCGCGTCGCTCGTCACCCCATCCCGCCAGGCACGCGCGGCCTGCATGCGGGAGGGGGGTGGCAACTCGCTCATTCGGCCGCCGGTTCAGAAAGGATATGCCGTGCCAACTCGCTATGGCGCTGATACTCGCTCTGCCAGTCCGTGGGCCCGTTAGCGGGCGCGACCTGCACGGCGGTCACCTTGTATTCGGGACAATTGGTCGCCCAATCGGAATACTCGGACGTCACCACATTGGCCTGCGTCACCGCGTGATGGAACGTCGTATAGACCACGCCGGGTGCAACGCGATCCGTCACATCGGCGCGCAGGCTGGTCTCGCCCACGCGGCTTTGCAATTTCACCCAATCGCCATCGCGAACGCCACGCTGTTCAGCGTCATGCGGGTGGATTTCTAGCATGTCTTCGTGATGCCAGATCACATTCGCCGTACGCCGCGTCTGCGCGCCAACGTTATACTGGCTGAGGATCCGCCCGGTGGTAAGCAGCAGCGGAAAACGCGGTCCGCTGCGTTCTTCGGTTGGGATATATTCCGTTACCATGAAGCGGCCCTTGCCGCGTGCGAAGCCATCCACATGCATCACCGGCGTGCCCTGTGGCGCGGCGTCGTTGCACGGCCATTGCACCGAGCCCACCGAATCCAGCTTCGCATAGCTCACACCAGAGAATGTCGGCGTCACGCGCGCGATCTCATCCATGACTTCGGATGGGTGCGTATAATGCCAGTCAAGGCCCATAGCGCGCGCCAAGGCCTGCGTGGTCTCCCAGTCTGCCATGCCCGAGCGTGGCGCCACCACGCGACGCACCCGATTGATGCGGCGTTCAGCGTTGGTAAACGTGCCATCTTTTTCCAGGAAGGTCGAGCCAGGCAAGAACACATGCGCGTAACTGGCTGTCTCGTTCAGGAATAGATCCTGGACTACCACGCATTCCATCGCTTCCAACCCGGCGATCACGTGTTGCGTGTCGGGATCCGATTGCGCGATATCCTCGCCCTGGATGTAGATGCCCTTGAAGCTGCCCTCCACGGCAGCATCCAGCATATTTGGAATACGCAATCCGGGCTCGGCATCGAGTTTCACGCCCCAGAGATTTTCGAATATCTGCCGCGTCGAATCCTCAGAAATATGCCGATAGCCAGGCAATTCATGCGGGAAGGATCCCATGTCACACGCGCCCTGCACGTTATTCTGTCCGCGCAGCGGATTAACCCCAACGCCTGGGCGGCCCAGATTGCCGGTTGCCATGGCGAGATTGGCGATCGCCATCACCGTGGTGGAACCCTGGCTGTGTTCCGTCACTCCTAGGCCATAGTAAATGGCCGCATTGCCGCCGGTAGCGTAAAGCCTTGCGGCGCCGCGTATGGCGGCGGCCGACACGCCGGTCGTCTTTTCCATTTCATCGGGGCCATTGCGCGCTTCGGCGACAAATCCGGCCCAGTCCTGGAAACTGTCCCATTCGCAACGTTCGCGCACGAACGCCTCATCCACCAACCCCTCGGTGACAATCACATGCGCCAGCGCGGTCAGCACCGCGACATTAGTCCCCGGGCGCAGCGCCAGATGGTAATCTGCCGCTACATGCGGCATGCGCACCAGATCGATGCGGCGCGGATCCACGACGATCAGCTTTGCCCCCGCACGCAGCCGCTTCTTTAACCGTGAGGCAAACACCGGATGCCCATCAGTGGGATTGGCGCCGATCACCAGCACGACATCGGCCTGCTCCACGCTATCAAAATCCTGCGTTCCGGCAGAGGTGCCAAAGGCGGTTTTCAATCCATATCCTGTGGGGGAATGACAAACGCGCGCGCAAGTATCTACATTGTTGTTACCAAACCCGGCACGCACCAGTTTTTGCACCAAAAAAGTTTCCTCATTCGTGCAGCGCGAGGATGTAATCCCCCCGATTGCGCCCTTGCCGTGGCACGCCTGGATGCGAGCGAATTCCCGCGCCACATGCCGCAGCGCCTCGTCCCACGACACTTCGCGCCACGGATCGGTAGTCTGCGAGCGCACCATCGGCGTGGTCACCCGGTCCTTATGCGTCGCATAGCCCCAGGCAAAGCGCCCCTTCACGCAGCTATGCCCTCGATTGGCCTTACCGTCCTTGTACGGCACCATGCGCACCAGTTCCGCCCCGCGCATTTCCGCCTTGAACGAACAGCCGACGCCGCAATAGGCGCATGTGGTAACGACGGAATGCTCCGGCTGGCCAATCTCGATGACAGATTTTTCCGTCAAGGTCGCCGTCGGACACGCCGCCACGCATGCGCCGCAGCTTACACATTCAGAACCCAAAAAATTCCGGTCAGGCCCGGCTGCGACGACAGAGGCAAAGCCACGCCCCTCGATCGTAAGCGCGAATGTTCCTTGCGTTTCCTCGCACGCGCGCACGCAGCGCGAGCAGACGATACATTTGGAACCATCGAACGTAAAATATGGATTCGATTCATCTTTGGCGGCCGTCAGATGGCTCTCACCCGCGTAACCGTACCGTACATCACGCAGCCCGACGGCGCCGGCCATGTCCTGCAATTCGCAATCGCCATTCGCAGCGCAAGTAAGACAATCCAGCGGGTGATCGGAGATATAAAGCTCCATCACGCCTCGGCGCAGTTGCGCCAGCTTCGCGGTCTGCGTGGAAACCTTCATTCCTTGCGCCACCGGTGTGGTGCAGGAAGCCGGTGTACCGGGGCGGCCTTCGATCTCCACCAGGCACAGACGGCATGAGCCGAATGCATCCAAGGTATCGGTTGCACACAGCTTAGGGATTTTCGTCCCCGCCTCCATAGCCGCGCGCATGATCGAGGTACCCTCGGGCACCGACACGGCCATCCCATCGATGGTCAATGCCACTATCCGTTCGGACGCCGACGCCCGTGTTCCGTAATCGGTTTCCTGGATCAGGCCCATCGGTCAGAACCTCTCACGCCGCTGTCACGGGGCGGCGAAAATCCTCAGGGAAGTGGCGCAACGCGCTCAATACGGGAAAGGGTGTAAACCCGCCCAGCGCGCAAAGAGAGCCAAATTTCATCGTGGCGCAGAGATCCTCGAGGAGAGAGATATTGGCATCCACCTCATGCCCGTCAAGGATACGCCCAATCACTTCCTGCCCGCGCACGGCGCCGATGCGGCAGGGTGTGCATTTACCACAGGATTCGATGGCGCAGAATTCCATCGCGAAACGTGCCATCGCCGCCATGTCAACCGTATCGTCAAACACCACCAGCCCGCCATGGCCGAGCAACCCATCGGCAGCAGAGAAAGCCTCGTAATCATAAGCAGTGTGAAACAGGGAGGGCGGAAAATAAGCGCCCAACGGCCCACCTGCCTGCACCGCGCGCACCGCCCTCCCGCTGGCGGTGCCCCCGCCGATATCCTTCACCAGTTCACCCAGGGTCAGGCCGAATCCGGTTTCAAACAGCCCGCCATAACGGATATTACCGGCGAGCTGCACCGCCATGGTCCCGCGCGATCGGCCCATGCCAATATCCGCGTAGCGTGCGGCACCGTCGGCTAGTATGCTAGGCACGGCGGCCAGCGACAGAACGTTATTCACCACGGTCGGGCAGGCAAACAGCCCGCGATGGGCAGGCAAAGGCGGTTTCGCGCGCACCATGCCACGTTTACCCTCGAGGCTCTCCAGCAGCGCCGTTTCCTCGCCGCAAATATAGGCGCCGGCGCCGATCCGCAGGTCGATATCGAACGCAAAACCGCACGCCAGTATATCGGCGCCAAGCATCCCCGCGCGTCGGGCAATGGCGATCGTTTCCGCCATCACGGCGTTGGCATGCGGATATTCGGACCGGGAATAGATAAACCCCCTCGTCGCACCAGTGGCCAACGCGGCGATGGTCATGCCCTCGATCAGCTGGAACGGATCGCCTTCCATCAACATGCGATCCGCAAACGTGCCGCTATCACCCTCGTCGGCGTTACAGACGATATATTTTTGCGGACCTGCAGCTTCTTGCACCGTCTTCCATTTGATGCCGGTGGGAAATCCGGCCCCGCCGCGCCCACGTAAGCCCGATGCCGCGACCTCGGCCACCGTCCGCTCCGGCCCCAGCTCCACCGCGCGCGCAAGACCCAGATATCCGCCATGCGCGCGGTAATCGGCCAGGGAACGCGGATCAACGATGCCGCAACGGGCAAATGTCAGCCGGTTCTGCGCGCGCAGAAAAGCATGATCTTCCGGCCGACCAATCCGCAGCCGATGCGCCCCGCCCGTCAGCATACCGGCAGCCAGAAGAGAGGTAATATCGCCAATTGTGACGGGGCCATAGCCAATGCGCCCGGCCGTGGTCTCCACCTCTATCAGCGGTTCTAGCCAGAACATTCCGCGCGATCCGGTGCGCGTGATTCTGGCCTTCTCCCCCAACGCGGCGGCCAGGGCCAGCGCAACAGACTCTGCCCCAACCGCCAGGGCAGCGGCATCGGAGGGGATAAAGATGCGGATTGCGCTCATGTGCCCAGCACGGCGTACAAGCCCGATTCCGTCAGTCGGCCCAGCGGTTCGCCATCCAGTAACGCCGCCGGTGCGGTTGCGCAAAGGCCCAAGCAATAAACAGCCTCCACCGTTAATGCACCGTCATCGGTGGTCTCGCCCCAGCCAATCCTCAAGCGGGCCAGCACAGCCTCACTCAGCGCGCTCCCCCCCATGGATTGGCAGGCTTCAGCCCGGCAAAGGCGCAGCACCCTTCGCCCCGGCAGAGTTCGCCGAAAATCATGATAGAAGGTAACTATGCCATGCACTTCCGCCTGCGTCAGGTTTAGAGCATCCGCGACGGCGGCGGTGGCTTGCGGCGGCACATAGCCGAATTCCGCCTGCAAGGCGTGCAGGATGGGAAGCGCGGGGCCGGGCATAGCCCGATGCGCGGCGATGATATCCGCCGCACGCGCCGCGTTCCAGGGCATTGGTCCCGCCATTTAGCCTTGCATCCCATTCTAATCGCGTGGAAGTCTATCAATGCTCCCTGCGTCGCGCCATGGGGCGGCGCAGGTATTAACGCATCCGCCCCGTCAGTCAGCACCGGCCCCACCCGGCCATCCATGAGAGTATACTTCCGTGGGTCGCCGGGTGGGGGTGGGGGCGGGGCCGGCAGAGAATCAGGGACGAATGCACTAACGCGGCAGGCTGGTGCTTCCCATCAGAAATTCATCCACCGAGCGCGCGCATTGGCGGCCTTCACGAATTGCCCACACTACTAGGGATTGGCCCCGGCGCATGTCGCCCGCCGCAAACACCTTGCCGACGGAGGTTTTATAGTCATTTGTATTCGCCGCGACATTGCCGCGCGGGTCCAGCGCCACCCCGGCCGCGTCCAACGCACCCTGCGTGCGCGGGCCCAAAAATCCCATAGCCAGCAGAACTAGATCCGCCTTGAGGGTAAACCCGCTCCCGGCGATTTCTCGCATGGCCGTGCGCCCGGCATCATCCTTTACCCAGTCGACGCGCACGCAATCCAGCGCCGTCACTATGCCCTTTTCACCACGCGCCACCTTGGTCAACACCGACCAGTCGCGTGCGCAGCCTTCCTCATGCGCGTGAGAGGAACGCAATTTCGTCGGCCAGTCCGGCCAGACCATGGCCTTGTCTTCCTTCATCGGCGGTTTCGGCATGATCTCGATCTGGGTGATCGAAGCCGCAGCCTGCCGCGCCGAGGTGCCTATGCAGTCCGACCCGGTATCGCCGCCGCCGATCACCACCACATGCTTGCCTTTCGCAGAAATCGTGCCGCCGGGCGCCGCGCGGTCTTCGGCATCGCCAGCGTTGCGCTTGTTCTGCTGCGGCAGAAAATCCATCGCGTAGTAGATGCCGAACAGATCCCGCCCCGGCACGTCCAGATTGCGCGGCCATTCGGCGCCACCGGCCAACACCACAGCATCATGCCCCGCCATCAGCACATCCATCGGCAAGGTAGTGCCAACTTCCACGCCTGCCCGGAACGTCACACCCTCGGCTTGCATCTGCGCCATGCGCCGATCGATGAGGAGCTTTTCCATCTTGAAATCGGGAATACCATAGCGCAGCAAACCGCCAATGCGATCGTTCTTCTCATAGAGTGTGACGCTGTGCCCCACACGCGCCAGCTGTTGCGCCGCCGCCATCCCGGCCGGGCCAGAACCCACCACCGCAACGCGCTTGCCCGTACTCCTAGCCGCGATCTGCGGCTTGATCCAGCCTTCGGCCCAGCCACGATCGACAATGGCGCACTCGATAGATTTGATCGTCACCGGACTGTCATCGATATTTAGTGTGCAGGACGCCTCGCACGGCGCTGGACAGATGCGGCCGGTAAATTCTGGAAAATTATTAGTTGAGTGCAGCGTCCTCGATGCCGCTTCAAACTGCTCCCGATAGACGAGATTGTTCCAGTCCGGGATCATGTTGTTGACTGGGCAGCCATTATGGCAGAATGGAATCCCACAATCCATGCAGCGTGCAGCTTGCTGGTTCAGCTTCTTTGGCGCCAGTGGCTTAATGAACTCCTTGTACGTTTTTACCCGCGCATCAGCTTTTTCATAGCCACGGTCGTAGCGTTCGATGTCCAGAAATCCGGTTGGCTTACCCATTATATCTATTCCTTAACTACGACGCGCGATCTATTCGGCCGCGGCCGCTTTGTCTCCAACCTGCTCCGCCTTCAAATCGTTCAGCGCACGCAGATAATCGCGCGGCATGACTTTCACGAAGCGGGTCAGGACATGGTCCCAATCTCCCAACAAATCGCGCGCCCGCTGGCTACCCGTCAGCAGCAGATGGCGTTCCACCAGGATACGCAAGCGCTCGGCATCGAAGCGCAGCATATCTCCCATACCGCTATTCTCGACGGTAATCGAACGCTGGCGCGGGCGATCTGGATCATCCGCGTTGACGGGATCGCCGGGGGCAATCGCAGCCACACCCACCATGGCATGGTTGCACATATCACTGAACCGGCGCTTCGGGTCATAGACATAGGCAATGCCGCCCGACATGCCGGCCGCGAAGTTACGCCCGGTATCACCCAGCACCACCACCACGCCACCGGTCATGTACTCGCAGCCATGATCGCCACAGCCTTCCACCACCGTCACGGCCCCGGAATTGCGTACGGCAAAGCGCTCCCCAGCCACCCCCTGGAAATACGCCTCCCCCGCAATCGCGCCGTACAGCACGGTGTTGCCGACGATGATGTTTTCTGTCGAATCGCGGGTAACGTTTTCCGGCTGCTTGACGATGACGCGCCCACCGGACAACCCCTTGCCAACATAGTCGTTGCAATCGCCCGTCAGCTCCAACGTCACGCCACGCGCCAAGAAGGCGCCGAAGCTGCCGCCCGCATTGCCGTTCAAGGAAACCCAGATCGTGTCTTCCGCCAGGCCGGCATTGCCATAACCAAGCGCTACCTTGCCCGAGAGCATGGCACCGACAGTACGATTGACGTTCTTGATCGCCGCGCTGATGCGCACGGGCTGCCCGCTCTCAAGCGCGGCCTTCGCTTTCGTGATCAGTTCCTGATCCAGCGCCTTGTGTAGGTGATGCTCCTGCTGCTCGCAGTTATGAATCATCACCCCCGCCTGCGGCGGCGGCTGGTAAAGCAGGCGGGAGAGATCGACGCCCTTCGCCTTGTAGTGTTCCACCGCCTTCCGCATATCCAGCCTATCCACGCGGCCAACCATTTCATTTACCGTGCGGAAGCCGAGCTGCGCCATCAGCACGCGCATTTCCTCCGCGACGAAGAAGAAATAGTTTATCACGTGCTCCGGCGTGCCGGTGAAACGCTTACGCAAAACGGGATCCTGAGTCGCCACACCCACCGGGCAGGTATTCAGATGGCACTTGCGCATCATGATGCAGCCCACGGCGATCAAGGGCGCGGTAGCGAAGCCAAATTCATCGGCTCCCAGCAGCGCGCCAATCACCACGTCGCGCCCGGTACGCAGTCCGCCATCCACCTGCACGGCGATGCGGCCGCGCAGGCCATTCAGCACGAGCGTTTGCTGGGTCTCGGCCAGGCCGATTTCCCACGGCGACCCCGCATGCGTCAGAGAGGTTAACGGCGACGCCCCAGTGCCGCCTTCGAAGCCCGAAATTGTTACGTGATCGGCGCGGGCCTTGCAAACCCCGGCGGCGACCGTGCCGACACCGACTTCGGAAACTAGCTTCACCGAAATCCGCGCCTTCGGATTGGCGTTCTTCAGGTCGTGGATCAGCTGTGCCAGATCTTCAATAGAGTAGATATCGTGGTGTGGCGGTGGCGAAATCAGGCCGACGCCAGGCGTAGAATGGCGCACGCGGGCGATGTTTTTATCCACCTTGTGGCCCGGCAATTGCCCGCCTTCGCCCGGCTTCGCGCCCTGCGCCATCTTGATCTGGATATCGTCAGCATTGACTAGATATTCGATCGTGACACCAAACCGGCCGGATGCCACCTGCTTGATCGCAGAGCGCATGGAATCACCACTCGCCATAGGCTTGTAACGATCAGATTCCTCGCCGCCCTCGCCCGTGTTGGAACGCCCGCCAATGCGGTTCATCGCAATGGCCAGGGTGGTATGCGCCTCGCGCGAAATCGAGCCGAAGCTCATCGCCCCAGTGGCAAACCGCTTGACGATCTCGCTCGCCGGTTCAACCTCGTCCAGCGCGATCGGCTTTTCGGCAAAACGCAAATCCATCAGACCGCGAATGGTCAGAAGTCGCTTCGACTGGTCATTGATGGACGCAGCGAAGACGTTGTACTGATCCAGAGAATTGCCGCGCACAGCATGCTGTAAACTCCCCACGCTTTCCGGCGTCCAGGCGTGGTCTTCCCCACGCAGGCGGAAGGCATAATCGCCGCCAACATTCAGCATCTCGGCATAGATAGGATTATCGCCATACGCATTGCAATGCCGCGCCACGGATTCGGCTGCGATGGCATCGATATTCGCACCTTCGATCGTTGTCGCGGTGCCGGTGAAATAGCTGTCCACGAACGTCGAGGACAACCCAACCGCATCGAAAATCTGCGCCCCGCAATAAGACTGATACGTGGAAATTCCCATCTTGGACATCACCTTCAGGATGCCCTTACCCACCGCCTTCAGGTAGTTTTTTTGTACCTCATAGGGCTTCTGCTTTAGGCCGTTCTCGACCCGGATCTGCTCCAGGGTCTCGAATGCCAGGTAAGGATGTATCGCTTCCGCGCCATAGCCGGCGAGCATGCAGAAATGATGCACTTCCCGCGCTTCGCCTGTCTCCACAACTAACCCCGTGGACGTACGCAGTCCCTGGCGAATTAGGTTATGGTGCACTGCCGCCGTCGCCAGCAACGCCGGGATCGGAATGCGTTCGGCCGAAACCGCACGATCGGAAATGATCAGGATATTATGCCCCGCCAGCACCGCCTCGGTTGCCGCGCCACATAGCCTCTCGATCGCTGACGCCATACCCCCCGCGCCATCCTTCGCCGCCCAGGTCGCATCCAGCGTCTGCGTCCGGAACGCATCGCCCACCAAGCTCGAAATACCGCGGATTTTCGCGAGATCCACGGTGGTAAGGATCGGTTGCGCCACTTCCAGCCGGTAATGCGTGCCGGCGTGGTGGCCGAGCAGATTCGGCCGGGGGCCGATCATGGAGACCAGCGACATCACCAGCTCCTCGCGGATCGGGTCGATCGGCGGGTTGGTAACCTGGGCGAAATTCTGCTTGAAATAATTATACAGCAGCTTCGGCTTGTCGGAGAGCACGGCAATCGGCGTATCGGTACCCATGGAACCGATCGGATCGTCGCCTTCCTGCGCCATTGGTTCCAGAAAGAACTGAATGTCCTCCTGTGTATAGCCGAAGGCCTGCTGCTCATCGAGCAGCGACGAGATACTGTTTGCTCTCGGCGGCGCTTCCTCTGAGTCGGGCAATTCCTCTAGCTTGAACTGCGTCGCAGTCAGCCATTCGGCATAGGGATGCTCCTTGGCGAGCCCGTTCTTGATCTCGTCATCGCCGATGATGCCGCGACCTTCCATGTCGATCAGTAGCATTTTCCCCGGCTGCAACCGCCATTTATGCAGGATTTTTTCTTCGGGGATCGGCAGCACGCCGCACTCGGACGCCAAGATCACCTGATCGTCGGTGGTGACGATATAGCGTGCGGGACGCAGGCCGTTGCGATCCAACGTCGCGCCGATCTGCCGGCCATCGGTGAAGGCAATCGCGGCGGGCCCGTCCCACGGCTCCATCATCGCGGCATGGTATTCGTAGAAGGCGCGCCGGTCAGCATCCATCAGCGGATTGCCCGCCCAGGCTTCCGGGATCAGCATCATCATCGCATGCGCCAGCGGGTAGCCACCGGCCACCAGGATTTCCAGCGCATTATCGATGCAGGCCGTGTCGGACTGGCCATGCGGGATCAGCGGCCACATCTTGTCTAGATCGGGGCCGAGCAACTCGGATTGCATCGAACCCCGCCGCGCCGCCATCCAGTTGACGTTGCCGCGCAAGGTGTTGATCTCGCCGTTATGGGCGAGGAAGCGGTAAGGATGCGCTAGCTTCCAGCTTGGGAAGGTGTTGGTGGAAAACCGCTGATGCACCATGGCCAAGGCAGATTCGGTCAGGGGGTTGCGCAAATCCTCGTAGAAACTCTCCACCTGCTCCGCCAGCAATAGGCCTTTGTAGACAATCGTGCGGGTTGAGCAGGACGGCATGTAGAGATCGGCGTCCTTCGGCAGTTCCTTGGCATCGGCCATGGCACGGAACTTGTTCAGGGTCTGCTTCCGGATGGTCAGGATTTTCCGCTCGAACGCATCCTGGTCCTTGATCGCGGGCGCGCAGGCGATGATCGCCTGGCGGATCACCGGCATCGTCTCGATCACCCGCGCGCCGAGCCCGGCCAGGTCGGTCGGCACATCGCGCCAGCCCAGCAGGGCCTGGCCCTCGGCTTTGACGTAATGGGTGAAGTGGTGCACGGCGATATCGCGTGCTTTCTCGTCGCGGGGCATAAAGCACATGGCTACCGCATAACGACCCGGTTCAGGCAAGACCAACCCCTGCCCGGCCGCCCAGTGGCGCAACAGTTTGTCCGGGGTTTGAATGAGGCAGCCGGCGCCGTCGCCCACCATCGGGTCCGCCCCGACAGCGCCGCGATGGTCCAGATTCACCAGGATCTTTAGGCCCTGGCGAATGATATCGTGGGATTTTCTGCCCTTGATATCCGCGACAAAGCCGACTCCGCAGGCGTCATGCTCATTGCGTGGATCATACAACCCCTGTCTCTCAGGCAGTCCCATCAGGTAATCCCATCGTATTCTGGTTCAGGCTCAGGTCTTCGGATCAGGCCCAGGCTCGTGCCCAACATGATTGCGGTCCAGGCGTGGCGCAGGTCGTCGCAAACCGCACCAAATCACCTATGTTACAAATCGGGGACGGGATTTCCCGGCCGGCTACTGTCCTAAGGCATGGCCGTGCCCATGTGAAGCGTTCAGGCGTACAAAAATCCCCGATATGAGACTGCCGCAATGCTCCGCGCAGGGCTAACATGGTCGAAACGAGGACCAGCGGAGGAAAATATGATCGCATTTCAGGTGAACGGGCACCCGGTTCGCATCGGTTCGAAGGGCAATACGCCGCTTTTGGATGTGCTGCGCAATGAGCTGAACCTGAAGGGCACCCGCTATGGTTGCGGACTGGAACAATGCGGCACTTGCCTGGTGTTGATGGATGGCGCGCCGCTGCATGCCTGCACGCGCGAAATATCCACCGTCGCCGGACGATGCATCACCACCGCCGAGGGGTTGGCCACGCACCCGATCCACGCCGCGCTGCTGGCCGAGCAGGCTGGGCAGTGCGGTTATTGCCTGTCCGGCATCATGGTTGCGGCCGCGGCGTTGCTGGAGCGGAACCGCAACCCGACCCGCGCTGAGATCGCTGTGGCGCTGGATGGCAATCTGTGCCGGTGCGGAACCCATACGCGAATCCTGAAGGCGGTGGAGCGCGCCGCGGTCATGTTACGCGGGCAGGGATAAACAATGAACGAGATCGTATTGCCGCAAAGCCTCGCCAATAACCGCAGGCTGGATCGCTGGATCGGGTTCGAACCCGGCGGTAATGTCCGCCTCGCGGTGGGAAAGGTGGAAATCGGCCAGGGCATCCTCACCGCCCTGGTGCAGATCGCCGCTGAGGAGCTGGATGTGGCGCCGTCTCGGGTGCGCATCATAGCCGGCGATACGGCGAACGCACCGGATGAGGGCACGACATCGTCCTCGCTATCAGTGGAAGTTTCCGGCGCCTCGGTGCGGTTGGCGGCCGCGGAGGTGCGGCTGCGCATCGTCGAGCGGCTGGCCCAGCGGCTGAACTGCTCTCCCGACGAAATCACGGTAGAAGATGGTGCGTTCCAGCGTGGCGATGCACCCACGGGGCACGATTACTGGAATTTTTCCAGTGCCGAGGATCTGACAGCAGATGCCACCGGACGGGCGGTACCGAAACATCCATCACAATACAAGGTGGTCGGCAAGAGTATCGCACGTGTCGATCTGCCGGCAAAGCTGGGCGGAGCGGCCTTCATCCACGATATTGCTCGCCCGGGCATGCTGCACGCGCGCGTGGTCCGGCAACCGGGCCGGGAAGCAAAATTTCTCTCCATCGACGAAGCCGCCATTCGCCGCTTAGCCGACGGCGATTTCGAGATTGTGCATGTGGAACATTTCATTGCCTTCGCAGGCCCGGATGAAACCGTCGTGCAACGCGCCGCCGTAGCCGCACTAACGCATGTGCAGTGGTCAAACGCACGAACATTCACCCAAGATCAAACAGACGCCGCATGGCTGGTCGGCCAGCCCTCCATCGACAATGTCTACGGCCCGAAAGGCAACATACCATCCGGTACCAACGTCTTGTCGGAAAGCTACTCTCGTCCCGTGGTCGCACACGCGGCGATGGGGCCATCCTGTGGCGTGGCAGAATTCAACGACGGCGTGATGCAGGTATGGAGCCACACGCAAGGCGTTTACTTCCTACGCCAGGCGATCGTCGAAATCCTCGGCCTGCCGGCGGAAAAAGTGATCGTGCGACATGCGCACGGGCCGGGCTGCTATGGCCATAACGGTGCTGACGACGCCGCGGTGGACGCGGCGCTCATTGCGCACCGGATACCGAACAAATGCATCCGCGTGCAGTGGCGACGCGAAGAAGAATTCGAATACGAACCCTTCTCCACTTCGCAGCACGTTACGGTGCGCGCGGCGCTGGACGCAGAGGGCCGGCCCAGCGAATGGGACGTCGAAGTATGGGCCGGGCCGCATGTCGGGCGGCCGAACTATAACGGGCAGATGTTAGTAGTGGACGCGCTGCCTAACCCGCCGCCGCGCAAGCCGCCCTACGATCCGCCCGAGAGTTTCGGCGGTGGTGGCACGCGCAATGCCTTGCCGCTCTACGACTTCCCGGTCAAACGCATCCGTCATCATCTGGTGACAACACTACCTATGCGCACATCGTCGTTCCGTAGCCTGGGTGGGATGGCCAATGTGTTCGCAGTGGAAAGTTTTATCGATGAACTGGCCGAACGGTTGGGCGAAGACCCAGTCTCCTATCGGTTATCTTTATTAACTGATTTGCGCGTACGACGTGTGACCGAGCGCGCAGCTGCGATGTCCAATTGGGCCGCACGTGGGCCGGCAGGCACAGGGCGCGGGTTTGGCTTTGGCTTCGCGCAATACAAAAATAAATCTGCGTATTCCGCCGTCATCGCCGAGGTCGACGTAGACAAGGAAGTGCGCGTCCATCGCGTCTGGTGCGTCACCGATGCCGGGTTGGTGGTAAACCCCGATGGTGCCATCAACCAGATCGAGGGTGGCATCGTACAGGCTATTTCCATGACTCTGAAGGAGCAGGTGCGCGTGGGACCGGAAGGCGTAGAATCACGCGACTGGGACAGCTACCCAATCCTAAAATTTTCGGAAGTTCCGGAGATTTTTACCGAACTGATCGACGCGCCGGAGGAACGCGCGCTGGGCATGGGGGAATGCAGCTTTGGCCCCACCGCAGCTGCACTGGGCAACGCGGTGGCGCACGCGCTGGGCACCCGCATCCGCGACATGCCACTCTCTCGCGAACGCATCGCGGCGACGTTGCTGCGAAGCTGACATTGTCTGCCTTGCCCCTGGCGGCAACAACTGCGAGCACTTGTTGCGACGGTGCTTAGCGTGGCAAGCTGACAAGGACTAAAAATCATGCATTACATGAAGCAATTCGGGCGGTGGGGTTGCTGATGAACGCCACGTCCGTCCCCGCCCCCGGACAAACCATACGCGCGAACCTGAAGGACACGTAAAATCGGAATGCAGGTACCCAACCCTCCTGAACACCCATCACCTTAGAAAACCGCCGCCGCCCCAGAAAAAGGCAAGCCGAATTTTCTGCTCTACGGCGATGATTCTGCGCTCGTGATGCCGCCGGAAAGGATAAATACAAAACCGCTCCAACCGGCGATACCGGCGGCAGCATCACCTGAGGGGTGATCAACAAATCCTAGAAAATCAGGGCAAGCGGTTACCGGATCACCGGCAAAGGCCCGTTTTCCGTATCAGCCGCCACCGTTGATCGTTAGCACCGTGCCGGTGGTGTAGCCTGAGCAGCTACTGGCGAGAAAGGCCACGGCGTTACCAATTTCCTCCGGGGTCGCGGGCCGGCCAAACGGCATGGAGGAGGTCAGTTCGCGCCAACGATTCTCATCACCCAATTGTTCCTTGGCACGAGATTTTTGAAGCATCACCAGACGTTCGGTTTCTACGGGGCCAGGATTGATCGCCACCACACGCAGCCCATCGCCCGGCGCACCCTTTCCCAGCGCGCGGGTGAACGCCATCAAGGAAGCATTGGCCGCGGCACCGGCGATATAGTTCGTGGGAAAGGATTCGCCCGCCGCGCCGATGACATTAATGATCACACCAGATTTGCGCGCCTTCATTGCCCCATACACCACGCGGCAGAGCGAGATATAACCGAACACTTTCAAATCCCATGTCCGCCGCCATGTCTCGTCATTCACGCTGAGCAGATCGCCGGGTGGAATAGCGCCGGCGTTGTTGACCAGGATGTCGATCTCCCCGGCCTCGACGGCCACCTTGCGCACGGCGGCATCCGACGAAAGATCGGCCGCGATAGTACGAACGCTCACCTGCCGGCGCATCCGGATACCTGCCGCGGCATTATCCAGGTTGGCCTGATCGCGCGCGACCAGAATAATATCGCAGCCCTCATCAGCAAAAACCTCAGCCGTGGCGCGACCAATACCCTTCGAGCCGCCAGTAATCAGTACACGTTGTCCAGTAAGGTGCAGATCCATTTCCTATCCTCTTCGAAAACTAGTTATTATAACGTCGCCTGTTGAAGGAAATCCAGAACCAAGCGTGTCACCGCCTCAGGCTGTTCCTGCTGCACCCAATGCCCAGCGGCGTCAATCAGATGCGTGCCGAGATAGCGCGCACAGGAGCGGCTTTCCATCGCCTCCAGCGCACCGGGAGTTTGCCGGACGCCCCAGTCGGCGGTGCCGGCAATAAACGTCGCGGGAACATCGATTGTACGGCCGGAGAACAACGCGTGCTCAGCATCGAATTTCTCCACTGTGCGGCAACGGTACCATTGCAGCCCACCCTGAAAACCGTTGCGCTCATAAGCTTCGGCATAGACGGCAAGTTCCGCCTCCGGTAGCCAGAGATTAGCGGCGATTTCCGCCGCCGTTGGCATTTCATGCGCCACGCTTTCAGCCATCGTCTCCTGCAAATCCATCACGTAGTACGTCGGCAGTTTCGCCAGTTCTCTGGCTGTCCAACTTGTCAGACGGAAGGGCTTGTTTGCCACCCAGTCAGCGCTTTTGTGATGATAATAGGCGCGTAAAAAATTATGTACCCCTTGCGCACAATGGCGCATATCCGCATTGGCCACGCGGTTGGAATAATACCAATGGTAATGCTTGCGCGGGCGCGGCAGGGCCGCGAGGGCCGCATGGATCGTTGGCCCCGCGACCGGTTGCGGTGAAAGGGCAATGGTATCGAAAGGCAATGCAGGTGGCCCTCCAAACGGCGCGCTCATCAGCGCGACGGCGCGGAACACATCTGGCCGCGTGAGCGCGCACCAGCCGGCGACGGACGATCCAAAATCATGGCCGATCACGGCAGCGACATGGCGATAGCCATAAGCCGCCACCAGCCCCAGCGCGTCACGCGCTAAATTCAGCATGCGATAGGACGCCAGATCGCCGTCATAATCCGTATCCCAGCCCTCAGTCCGGCCGTAACCGCGCTGATCCGGGGCGATGACGAAATAGCCGGCCGCCGCCAGAGGCAGCATCACTTTACGCCAGGAATAGGCAAGTTCCGGAAAGCCATGCAGCAGCAGCAAGCAGGGCCGGCCCGGATCGCCAGCTTCCAGCACATGCATGGATAGGCCATTGATGTTGTCAACCGTGCGCGTGCGAACCTCGTCCGCCAGCCCAGCCTCGCGACTCATGAGTCGAGCCCCACGACGCCCTGTGCGGACAGGCGGGCGATATCGGCCGCGCTATAGCCGAGTTCGCCAAGTATCTTCGCGCTGTGCTCACCCAGCGCCGCCGCAAAACCCACCACGGATGTCTCGGCGGCAGAAAGGCGGAACGGCGCGTTCATTACCCGGAAACTACCGGCGCGATCCGTGACCTCCGCCACCGCCTGCCGGTGTTCCAGCTGCGGATCGGCCAGCGCCTCCGCCACCGTGCGATAGGGCGAGCTGGGCACACCGGTCCGGTTGAACGCCTTCTGGCAATCCTCGGTGGTAACCGTCCGCGACCAGCCTTCTAGTTCCAGGATCAACTCACCCCAATTGCGACGTCGATCGGCATAGGCGGCAAAGCGCGGGTCAGTGAGCCAATCCTCCCGCCCAGCCGCCTTGGCGAGGCCCTGAAACGTACGCTCGGACGCGATGGCGGGCATGATGTAGCCATCCTGCGTCGCCACCGGCCCGAACATCGGCGCGCCGGGCGGCGGCAAGTCGAACTGCGCCGCCTGCACTTCGGTGAGTGTTAGGCCCAGCATGGTCTCCAGCATCGAGACATCTATCAGCTGACCCTCGCCGGTGGCCTGGCGCTGCACGATGGCGGTCATGATGGCGCCGAACGCCTGCGTACCGGTCATCACATCGGCCATATAGATGCCGCAATTATCAGGCCGTACGCGACCTGGCTGATAGGCAAGATGCGCCAGCTCATAGCCCGAGGCCGCATGGATCGCCGGGGCATAGGCAGGCAGCTCCGATGACGGCCCGGTCTGACCATAGCCAGAGATGGCGCAATAGATCAGGTTGGGCCGGAGCGCGCGCAGGCTTTGGTAATCCAGCCCCAGGCGGCGCATCACGCCCGGCCGGAAATTTTCCACCACGATATCGACCGTGGCAACAATCTGCTGGAGGATCCGCACCGCCGCCGGCTGTTTCAAATCCAGTACAACTGATTGCTTGCCGGCATTTAGCTGGCCGTAGGATGTGCTGGCGTGGCTCCCGTTGCCGTCGGGCCGCAACGGCGGACGAGTGCGCAAAATCTCTCCCTCGGCGGATTCGATCTTAATTACTTCGGCCCCGCAATCGGCGAGCAGGCGCGTACAATAAGGCCCTGCGATGGTAGTAGTAAAATCTAGAACCCGCATGCCGGCCAAGGGACGTCGCATTCTCTGGTATCCTCCGCTTTCGCCCACAGGTTATGGCGGATCGGGGCTGGTGGGAACTGGTCAACGTCCAGAAACTGGAAAACGACGTCGCCCAGCTGCTGACCCGGCATTATCACGCGGGTATCTGCTGGCAGCCTGAAGCCCACGGCTACACGCCGATGATTAACAGCATCTATAACAGCTAACGTCTGGAAGATATCTGGCTCAAGCGTTTAGGAAATGGGAGCAGGGGGACCCATCACCCCGCCACCACCCGTTTGGCAATATCCAGCGCGCGGCGAATCAAGTTTCCCGAGGCCTCCGGCGTGCGGAAAGCGCTGTGCGCGGAGATGGTGACGTTTTCGATCGCCGTAAGCACATGTCTCGCCGGCAGCGGTTCCTCGTTAAACACATCAAGGCCGGCATGCGCGATGTGGCCGGAGCGCAGGGCGGCGATCATCGCGGCTTCGTCCACCAGGGCGCCGCGCGCGGTGTTAAGCAGGATAGCGCCCGGACGCATGCGCGCGATGCGATCCACATTCAGAAAACCACGCGTCGCGTCATTGAGCAGGAGATGCAGACTGAGCACATCGCTTTCGGCTAATAACCGGTCCAGTTCTACGAACGTCACATTGGCTGCGGTTCGTGGCGTGCGATTCCAGGCGAGCACCCGCATCCCTGAGCCATGAGCGATTCGCGCCACCTCCGCGGCAATACCGCCATAGCCGATCAGGCCGATGGCCTTGCCATGCAGTTGCACGCCTTCCGTGCGCAGCCATTGACCACGGCGTAATCCGCCATCCATGCGCGCCAACCCACGCGCGGCTGCCCACATCAGCGCGATCGTGTGTTCGGCCACCGCGATATCGCCATATCCCTTGATAGTATGAACCGTGACCCCGATGGCGGCCAGTTCTTCCGGATTCATATAACTGCGCGCTCCGGTGCCGAGGAAAATAATATGCTTCAGGTCTCGGCACTGGCGAACCATCTCCACCGGCATCTGGCTATGATCGTCGAGCACGAAACCATAACCGGCGAGTAGGCGCGGTAGGTCGGCGGGATCGATATCGGCGATCTCATGCACATCGCAAGGCGGATCGTCCGGATGCCGCTGGGCATGGAAAACATCAGCCAGCGCATCGGATGCGTCCAGAAAAAGTCCCTTCATGCGTGGCCCCCTAATGATTGCCCCAGTGTGCGCAACTGCGTTGCCCACTTCAACTCTCTTCCCTCCCGACGCATTCCACGGCAGACAGGCCAGTCACGAACGTGATCGAATCCCTAATATGCCCCGCGCGCCCCGCGTTTCACCGCAAGATCGACCCAGCTCCCGCCATAAGCCCGCTACACGGGGGGAAAAGCCGCGTGCGCGTTGGCGGGTGCGGCTATTCCGCTGGGTACTGATTGGGCTGATCTGGGGCGCCTTAGCTGTTGCGGGGGTGTTGGTCTGGTTCGCCCGCGACCTGCCGCGCCCCGAGGCGGCCCTGGACGCGGCGCGCCGGCCCAGCCTAATCCTGACCGATCTTACAGGCGCAACTTTCGCCACTTTCGGCGATGTGGTGGGTGAACCATTGTTGCTGAGGGATCTCCCTCCCTTCCTCCCCGCGGCGGCAGTCGCGGTGGAAGACCGGCGTTTCTGGTCGCATCCCGGCTTCGATGTGCTCGGGCTGGCACGCGCCCTCTGGGTGAATCTGTCGGCCGGGCGTATTGCGCAGGGCGGTTCCACCATCACCCAACAGGTGGCGAAAAATCTATTCCTGTCCAATGCGCGCAACTTTAAGCGCAAGGTGCAGGAGCTGATGCTGACGGTGTGGCTGGAGCGCAGCTTCAGCAAGCAGGAAATTCTGGAAATCTGGCTTAACCGTGTGTATCTCGGCGCCGGCACCTTTGGTGTGGATGCCGGGGCAAAGATGTATTTCGGCACCTCAGCGCGGCGCGTTAATCTTTGGCAGGCCGCGATGCTGGCGGGGCTGGCGCGCGCGCCCTCGCGCATCAATCCGCGCACCAATCCCACTGCCGCGATGGCGCGGGCCAAGGAAGTGCTGGCGGCGATGGTGGACACCGGCGCCATCAATCCAGCTCAGGCGGAGCGGGCGACGGCGGAGATGGCACAAGCTCCGCGCCAGGCCGCAGGTGGCGGTTGGTTTGCGGACTGGGTGGCGGAACTGGCGCAAAGCGTAGTGCCGTTGGATGCCGACGCCGTGCTACGCACCACGCTCGACCCGAAATGGCAGATACTCGCGGAAACGCGGCTAACAGCGCTACTGGATGGACCAGGTGCGGCGGCCCGCGTAAGCCAGGGCGCGGTGATAGCACTGGACGCGGCCAGCGGTGCCGTACGCGCCATGGCGGGGGGGCGAGATTACCGCTCCTCACCGTTCAATCGCGCGGTGCTCGCACGCCGCCAGCCTGGCTCGGCGTTCAAGCCGTTCGTCTGGGCGGCGGTGCTGGAGACCGGGATGGGGCCGGACGATTCCGTGCTCGACGCGCCGATCCGGCTGGGCAACTGGAGCCCGGCCAATTACGAACCGCGTTTCGCCGGGGAAGTCTCGTTGGAAGAGGCGTTGGCGCGGTCGCTAAACACCGCCGCAGTGCGCTTGCTGCAGCAGGCCGGTGGTCCGCGCCCGGTGATCGCGATGGCGCGCCGCCTCGGCATCACCGATCCTTTGCCCAACAACGCTACGCTGGCGCTGGGGACAGGCGAGGTGCGGTTGATCGAACTGGCCGGGGCCTATGCGGCATTCTTCAATGGCGGGCAGCGCGTTGTGCCCTATGGGATCGAGACGATGGTTCTGGACGGGCGATCCAGCCCGGCCGGGCGAACCATGCCGGTGCAGGCGATCGGCACGGAGCACGCGGCCGCCATGGCCCGCATGCTGAGTGCGGTCGTCACACGCGGTACCGGGCAGGCGGCGGACATCCCCGGGCGCGCCGTGGCGGGCAAGACCGGCACCACTCAGGATTTCCGCGATGCCTGGTTCGTCGGCCACGCAGATGGGATGATCGTCGGCGTATGGCTGGGCAACGACGACGGCCACGGAATGGTGCGCACAACCGGCGGCAGCCTACCGGCTCGGCTGTTCCGGGAAATCACCGCGGGGATGAAATAGGGGTAAAAATAGCCAGATTTCGGCCCCCGCCCTGGCTATGAATCGCCGTGGCAGTTATATGTATAAAGCACAGCACTCGTATCCTGATTTGCCCTCACCGGAGCACTAAGCCGGCATGTCCGATTCAGCCGCACCCACCCCCGATTCGCAACCTGCCCAGCTGGCCGACCTCGAAGCCTATGATGCCGCGTCCATCTCCGTACTCAAAGGACTGGAGGCGGTGCGCAAGCGCCCAGGCATGTATATCGGCGACACCGATGATGGCTCCGGCCTGCACCACATGGCGTTCGAGATCATCGACAATGCAGTAGATGAGGCCCAGGCCGGCTTCTGCAATCGTGTTGATCTGGTGCTAAACGGCGACGGCTCCGTGACCGTGCGCGACAATGGGCGCGGCATCCCAACCGATATCCACGTGGAGGAAGGGATCTCGGCGGCGGAAGTGGTGCTGACAAGGCTGCATGCGGGCGGTAAGTTCAACCAAAATTCCTATAAAATCTCCGGCGGGCTGCATGGCGTTGGTGCGGCAGTGGTGAATGCGCTGTCAGAATGGATGGAAGTGCGGGTCTGGCGTAACGGGCAAGAACATTTTCTGCGGTTCGAACATGGCGAGACCGTATCGCCCTTGGAAATGATCGGCCCTTCCGATCAGCCGACCGGCACGGAAGTCACCTTCAAGCCCAGCGCGGGAACGTTTACGAAAACAGAGTACGATTTTGCCATCCTGGAACGCCGCCTGCGCGAACTCGCATTTCTGAATGCCGGCCTGCGCATCGTGCTGCGCGATGAACGCCATGCACCGGCGGTGGAGACGGATTTATTTTACGAAGGCGGTCTAATTGCCTTCGTGGAATGGCTGGACCGTGCCAGACATGCAGTGTTCACGCCACCGATCAGCCATCGCGGCGGCGACAACGGGAATGGCATGCGGGTCGATTTCGCGCTATCCTGGAACGATAGTTTCCACGAGACCATGCTGTGCTTCACCAACAACATCCCGCAGCGCGATGGTGGCGCGCATCTGGCCGGGTTTCGCCAGGCATTAACGCGCGTGGTGACAAAATACGCCGAGGGAATGGGCAAAAAAGACTCTTTGGCGCTCGTCGGCGATGATATGCGTGAAGGCATGACGGGGGTGCTGTCGGTAAAAGTACCAGATCCGAAATTTTCTTCGCAGACCAAGGACAAGCTGGTCTCCTCAGAAGTGCAGCCGGTGGTGCAGGCGGCGGTGGCGGATGCGGTCTCGCATTGGTTCGAAACCCACCCGCGCGAGGCCAGAGGCATTATCCAGAAGGTCATGGATGCCGCCGCGGCACGCGAAGCCGCCCGCAAGGCCCGTGAACTAACTCGGCGCAAGGGCGTACTAGATATTTCGACCCTACCCGGCAAGCTGGCGGATTGCCAGGAACGCGATCCGGCGAAATCAGAAATTTTTATCGTCGAGGGCGATAGCGCCGGTGGCTCCGCCAAGCAGGGACGGGACCGGAAATATCAGGCGATCCTACCGCTCAAGGGAAAAATCCTAAACGTAGAGCGCGCCCGTTTCGACCGCATGCTGGGTAGCGCAGAAATCGGTACGTTAATTACCGCCTTGGGTGCCGGGATCGGGCCAGGGGACATCGATCAGGGCGGCTTCAACGTCGCAAAACTGCGCTACCACCGCATCGTCATCATGACCGACGCGGATGTGGATGGTTCACATATCCGCACGTTGCTGTTAACTTTTTTCTTTCGACAGATGCCGGAGCTGATCGCCCGCGGGCATCTCTATATCGCGCAACCCCCTTTGTATCGCGCCAAGCGCGGACAGGAGGAGCGGTACCTGAAGGACGATCGCGCGATGGAAGTGTATCTTCGCGACAAGGCCCTAGGTGATGCGCGCATCACCTATGCCGATGGCCGCGTCTTCGCCGGTCCGGAACTGGCTGAGGAAGTAATGTGGCTGCGCGAGGTGACCTTGCAGTTGCGCCGGCTGGCGGTAACGGTGCCGATTAACTTTCTGGAACAGGCTGCCATCACCGGCGCGCTAGCCGCCAATGCGACCCGCGCCACCAACTGGGCACAGACTCTGGCCGCGCGGTTGGACTCGGTCTCTCTCCCCACCGAGCGCGGCTGGAAAGTTGTGGCGGATGGAACCGGTCTGACCATGGGGCGTGTCGTGCGCAGCGTGTCAGAGATATACACGCTTGAACCCACCGCCCTACGCAGCGCCGAAGCCCGCTGGCTGGCGGAGCGCGCCGAAGTCCTAGGACAAAAATTTTCGGGCCCCGCGACCATGAAGCTGGATAGCCACGAAGCCGTCGCAGCCGGCCCAGCCAGCGCCTATGATCGCATCCTGGCGCATGGGCGGCGCGGCCTGACGGTGCAACGCTTCAAAGGGCTGGGGGAGATGAATCCAGACCAGCTCTGGAAAACCACCCTCGACCCCGCTATCCGCACCCTGCTGCAAGTAAAGGTCAACGATCAGTCGGACGCCGAGCAGGTGTTTGCAACCTTGATGGGCGATGTGGTGGAGCCGCGACGGGACTTCATCGTCAGCAATGCGCTGAGGGTGGCCAACCTGGACGTTTAACCAGGCTAAACCACCTGCCGCGCCAGTTTCGACAGATGATGCGCGGTGTCACCGAATAATTGTTCGATCACCATGATCCGACGAAAATAAGTACCGATGGCGAGTTCCTCAGTCATCCCAATTCCACCATGCAATTGCACGGCCATCTTCGCCACGAACGTTGCCGCGCGGCCGGTATGAACCTTCACCATCGACATCAGGCGTTCGCGTTCCGCGGCGTCCGTTTCATCGACCGTAACGGCGGCCAGCATGGCCATGGAGCGGCCTTGCTCCAACTCCACCAGCATGTCGGCGGCCTTGTGTTGTAGTACCTGATTCTGACCAATCGGCTTGCCAAACTGTATACGCGTCTTCAGATATTCCACCGTCATTTCATAGAGCGTTTCCATCGCGCCCACAGCCTCCGCTGCGGTGGCGGCGATTCCGGCTTCAATGACGCGCTGGATGATTTTTCCGCCTTCGCCGACCGTGCCAAGCATCGCGCCATCCGGCACGCGGATGGCGGACAACGAAATTTCCGCCGCCGGTGTGGAATCATGCAGCTTGTAGCCGCGCCGCGCGAGGCCTTCGGCACCAGCATCAACAATGAACAGCGTTATTCCGGCCGCATCGTCGCGTTCGCCCGACGTCCGAGCGCTAACAATCAACTTATCAGCGCAGTCTCCATGCAAAATAACACTCTTGGCGCCTTCCAGCACCCAGTCTGCACCGTCTCTTTTCGCCGTGGTAAGTACATCCGTCTGGTCGTGCCGCGCCTGGCGCTCCCCATGCGCGAAAGCGAGCTTGATCGAGCCATCCGCGACACCGGGAAGGATGGCGGATTTCTGCGCCGCGCTGCCGCCGACGCGCACCGCCGTTCCACCCAGCACGATGGAGGCCAGATAGGGTTCGAGAATGGAAACCTTGCCGATCGCCTCCATGACCAGCATAGTTTCCACACCGGTCGCCCCCATGCCGCCCACTGATTCGTCAAATGGTAGGCCCAGAAGGCCCATTTCGGCGAACTGGTGCCAGACATCCTTGCTCCAGCCCTCCGGCTCGCGCGCATAAGAGCGGCGCGTCTGGAAGGCGTAGCGATCGCTCAGCAGGCGTCTAACGGAATCCTGGAGCAGCCGCTGTTCCTCGCTCAGATCAAAATCCATCAGAACCCCATCACGGCTTTGGAGAGGATGTTTTTTTGGATCTCGTTCGACCCGCCATAGATGGAAGCAGCGCGCGACATCAGATAGCCGGGCGCTAACGGCGCGGCCCATTCCGGCGTCATTTCCGGCTCGTTGGACAACCCCACAAGCTCCTTCGCCCAGATCGGCATGGCCAGCGGCCCGGCCACATCCTTCGCCAGTTCCGTCGCATTCTGATAAATTTCCGAACCTTTTATTTTCAGCACGGACGATCCCGGATCCGGCTTACCGTCCTGGCGCGCGCCAGTACGGGCGACGACGCGCAGTTGGGTGATTTCCAGCGCCTGTAGATCGACCGCCAGCATGGCAACCCGCTCGCGGAACCGTTCATCCTCGATTAGCGGCCGACCGCCCGAGCGCACCTGGCGCGCCAGTTCCACGGCGCGAGAGACTCGTTCCTTCGATTTTCCCAACCGTGCGATGCCGGTCCGTTCGTTACCGAGCAGAAACTTTGCCACATCCCAACCCTTGTTTTCCTCATAGACACGATTAGCCACGGGCACTTTCACGTCGGTGAAGAACACCTCATTCACGTGATGCGATCCGTCCATGGTGATGATCGGGCGCACCTCAATCCCTGGCGTCCGCATGTCGATCAGCAGGAAGGAAATACCTTCCTGGCGCTTCGTCGCATTCGGATTCGTACGCACCAGGCAGAAGCACATATCGGCATTATGCGCCGTCGAGGTCCAGATTTTCTGGCCATTAACAATGTAGTGATCGCCCACCTGCTTCGCCGCCGTTTTGAGCGAGGCCAGATCCGAGCCGGCGCCGGGTTCAGAAAAACCCTGGCACCACCAATCGTCCATGTTAGCGGCGCGCGGTAGATAATGACGCTTCTGCACCTCGGTGCCGAATTGCATCAGCACCGGTCCGATCATAGTGGAATTGAAGGACAAGGGCTCGGGTGCTGGGGCCATATAGACTTCCTCGGTGAAGATCATCTTCTGCACCACGGTCCAGCCCGGACCACCCCATTCCCTGGGCCAACCCGGAACGGACCAGCCGCCGCGGGCGTTGAGAATTTTCAGCCATTCGACGATCTGCGCCTTGTTGGCGGTGTAGCCAAGCCGCAGACGTTCGCGAGTTTCCTTCGGCAGGTTGTCGCGAATGAAATTTCGGACTTCCATGCGAAAGGCCTGCTCTTCCGGACTAAGGCGTAGATCCATGCTTTCCTCCCATGGGCGCGCGGGGGAATTGCCAATGAGAGATTGACGAAAACCCCGTGTGCTTTCAGCTTGTCGTTCCAGCATAGAATGTGACCAGCCGCGCCCCAACGCAAGACCAAAATCCGCATGCCCAAGGAGTGATAACCATGACCGACCGCTACGCTAAATATACCCGCCTGAAATTCGACCGCCCACACCCGAAAGTGCTGCGCATCACCCTCGATAACGGACGGATGAACACGGCGGACGCTGCGATGCATGGCGAGCTGGGTGAGATCTGGAAGGACGTGGATGCTGACCCGACGGTGAATGCCGCCATCATCACCGGTGCTGGAAAGCATTTTTCGGCCGGTGGCGATTTCGGCATGATCCAGCCGACTTTGGTGGACCCAGAATTCCGCGCCCGCAACTGGAAAGAAGCGCGCGATATCGTCTATAATATCATCAACTGCAACAAACCGGTGGTCTCCGCCATGCGCGGTGTGGCGATCGGGGCCGGGCTAGTGTGCGGCATTCTCGCCGATATTTCCATTGCAACGAAGGAATGCCGGATCATTGACGGCCATACACGCCTAGGCGTGGCCGCAGGCGATCATGCAGCGATCATCTGGCCGTTGCTGTGTGGCATGGCAAAATCTAAATATTATCTTCTGCTGTGTGAGGAAGTAAAAGGCGAGGAGGCCGAACGTATTGGCCTGGTCTCGCTCTGCGTGGAAGACGGCGATCTGGAAGCAAAATCGATCGAGGTGGCAACGAAGCTGGCCGAAGGCGCGCAGAGCGCGATCCGCTGGACCAAGCTGGCTCTGAACAACTGGTTGCGCATGGCCGGGCCGACGTTCGATGCGTCCTTGGCGCTGGAATTCTTGGGCTTCACGGGCAACGATGTGAAGGAAGGGTTGTCGTCGCATCTGGAAAAACGTGTGCCGGTGTTTCCGCCGTCTTCGTCGGTTTAACTTTCTGTGCCACGCTGCCATCATTCCCTCCGCGTCGTGATGCGCCAGCCCAGCAGAGTGAGCTACTCGAACACTCCCGCTGCCCCCAACGCCGCCGCGACGGCGAGGGGAATGAGCGGGTGGATCCGAGTTAACAAAGTGATGGCCGTGCTCACGACCGTAAGCGCCACGTAGATCCAGGAGATGGAAGTGGTCTGACACAGGATTACCGCAGCAGCCATGACCAGCCCCGCGGTTACCGGCGTGATCGCGGTCTGCACGATGATCCGCCAGCGCGCTTCGCGAAACCGGTGCCAGGCGGACGCTACGCCATAGGTCAGAAAGCCGGATGGCACGCAGATTCCCAGGGTGGCGACCAGCGCGCCTGGCAACCCTGCCACCCGCCAGCCGATCAGGGTGGAGACAAGCATGTTGGGCCCCGGTGCCGCTTGCGCCAGGGCGTAGAGGCCGGCGAATTCACGTGCGCTCATCCAGTGCTGCACCTCCACTACCTGGCGTTGCATATCGGGCAGCACCGTATTGCCGCCGCCGAAGGCCAACAGCGAGAGCTGGCCATAAATCAGACCGAGACTAATCAGGGTCGGGCTCATCGCCGCGCGATCCACACCAGCCCGACTGAGAGCGGGGCTAGCACCAGCATGGTGGTGAGCAAGGGCAGGCGCAGTACTGAGATGGCGATGAGGGAAATGGTGGCAATTCCGATCTGCAACGGCTGCCCCCGCAAAGGCGCCGCGATCTTCAACGCGGTGGCGAGCACCAGGCCCGACGATGCGGCCGCCAGCGCGGCAAAGGCGCGGCGCACGATCGGGTCATCCTCGATCCGCGCATAGACAATGCCGAGGCCGATGATAATTGTCATCGGCGCCGCCATGAGGCCGACGAAACACGCCACCACGCCACGGATACCGGCAAAACGCGATCCGATGGCCACTGACATGTTAATCACGTTTGGCCCCGGCAGGAACTGGCATAGCGCCAAAAGATCGTTAAACTCCGGCGCCGAGAGCCAGCCGCGCTGCTCCACGATCACGCGCCGTGCCCAGGGCAGCACGCCGCCAAAGCCACATACGCCGATGGTGAAAAAACCCGCAAACAAGGCGGGCAACGAAATACGCATCGGGGTCAGCGGTGGTGCGTTCATGCGCTCAATATTCCTGATACCGCTCATTATGCTGCCCCTTGGAGCTGACCCCCAACGAGTTCCATACCCAGAGGGTCCCACCGCTGGGACCATCGGGAAAGCGCCGCTTCCCCTCCCCGATGCACCTGCCCGCAAACACTACCACGCGTCTGATTACCCAACACGGGCCGGGGGCCATCACCGAGGCCATACTCCATGGGATGGCAACCAAATCTCGCGGCGACGATCTGGCGCCGATTTCTGGTGTGCCGGCTGCTCCTCCCTCGTGCGGATGCCGCAAGCAGCCTCGTCCCTGCACGCCTGAGCCGCCGCGCCGTACCTGGGCCACCCCTGCTAGGCTAGCCTGTAGAATCGTGCCGCCGCGCCGGCGAATAAATCCGCGCGCTCCACCGCACTCGCCCCGTCCGTCAGCCGCTTGCAGGCATTCCAGTAGGCCGCATAGCCGTAGGATCCCTTGTCCACTGGAAAATTACTCTCAAACATGCCGCGCGCAGGGCCAAACGCCTCGATACAGGTCTCGATATAGGGCTTCCAGGCATCGGCAAGTTGCCGCGATGTCGGCGGCACCGGGCCGGCATGGAAATCATAGCCGTTGATCCTCATCCCCAGCCCGCCCAGCTTCACATGGACATTCGGGCAGGTAGCCAGCTCCTTAATCGCCGCCTTCCAGGCAACAAACACTTCGTCCCGCTTGCCCGCATAGGCGCCGATCGCCAGCGGCCCACCGCAATGATCAAGCACGATTTTGGTCACCGGAAACGCCCGCGCCAGCGCCGTCAGATCGGTGATCTGCGGATGATACAGCCATGCGTCAAAGGACAGGTTAAGCGGCCCAAGCTGCGCGAAGCCGGCGCGGAATGTCGCATCACCCAGCAGCCCCGCGGGCACCGGATAATTTGGATTGAGTAACGATGGATCGGCATCCCAGGCCGTGATGTGGCGGATGCCGCGAAACCGCCCATTGGCACCGCCACCGGCCACGATATGGGCTTCCAGCACGTCACGCACCTTGGCCCCCAAGCTCAGATTGGCATGCCCGACGATACCCGCACAGATCTTCGTCGGCCCATACTCCCCAGCGGCACTCATCGCCGCGACGCCGTTTACGAATTCCGTCTCGCCCACAGGCTTCATGGCGTCCGGGCCATCGGCGCGATGAAAGGCCCGACATTGCACGAACACCGTACCGATCACGTTATGGCCGGACCCGATATCCGCCAGCAGATCGGGTAGCATGTAACGCCAGTCTGCGCGATCCCACAGATGGTGATGCGGATCGATGATCGGCAGATCGGGATCGATAATCGCCTCGCGCGGCGCCTTGTAGAGCCAGTTCTGCCGTACAGCGAGATAGGGGCTGTGGGTGGGAATGGTCGCCATCTACGTTTCCTCCAGGCATTGTTCGGGCCGACACTAATCCTCCCAGAACAGGGGCACCAGGGAGGCCAGCAGGAACACCAGCCCGATCCGCGCCACCTGGCCCGCAAGGGGCATGTCGGCGGGCATGAACTGGCTGGCCACGCCGACGCCGATCATCCAGGCCTTCAGGTTGATCCACTGTAACGCTATCGTGTCAAAAGAACCCAGCATTGGCCGGGCATCCGACGGTGGCCGGTCCCGATTTTCCAGACAGTCAGGCACATCCAGGCCGCGCCAACCCTGTGCATGATGGAAACTAGCACGGCTACCGACCGCAGCATCGCCCCGCAGCAGCATCAACAAAGAGGAACACAGCGCCATGTCGAATGCATGCGGCCAGTTCGCGCGCAGGCAGTGATTGGCGGCCGACGCAGCCACCGTCATGTTGTTTGACCCCAGCGTGATGGTCATCGCCACGGTAAACCAGAACATTAATACAAGCGGCGAATCCATAACCGCATACAAATATGCCCAACAGATCGAACCCTGATTATTGTCCCTGTAGGCCGCTTCCCCGCCCACGCGTCACTAGCAGCCCGGCTCGCGCCGCCGTGGCACCCGCGCCGGCCACAAAGGCCGATTGCCCGTTTACCCAAGTTTCCAGTATTCCCTCTGCCGGCAGGGTGGGCGCCTCATAGGTTGCCGCATCGCGCACGGTGGCCGGGTCGAACAACACCAGATCGGCAAAAGCCCCAGCCCGGATCACCCCGCGATCACGCATGCCAAACACCTGCGCGGTGCGCCCGGTCATTTTGTGGACGGCTTCTTCGAGAGAAAAAAGCTTCAGATCGCGCGCATAATGGCCGAGTACACGTGGAAACGTTCCCCACAGGCGCGGATGCGGGAACGCATCATGCGGCAAACCATCCGATCCGATCATTGCCTTCGGATGGCGCAGGATGCGCTGCACGTCATCCTCCTCCATTTGGTAAAAAATCCCGCCCGCAGGCAGTAATTTCTCTGCTGCCTCCCGCAAGCCCAGATTCCATCCGCGCGCAAGATCGGCCAGAAATTTTCCTGCACCCTCCGGATGCGGCACGGACCAAGTAATGCGCACCGGCACATCGTCGCGTACCCGATCCGGCATCAGCACGGTGGAACCCGCGGGATAGGGATAGACATCGAAATCCACATTTTGGTCGCGCGCACCTGCATCGATCGCCGCAAGAGTTTCCACCGACCGGCCAAAATTTTCCGGCATCGAGCATTTGTGGTGGCTGATCACCACCGATGTCCCGGTGCCACGCCCGATCTTCAGCGTTTCAGCGATCGATTCCATTACATCGCTTGCCTCATCGCGCATATGGGTTACGTAGATCCCGTCCATGGCACGCAATGCCTCAGCCACCGCAATGACCTCATCGGTCGGAGCATGTATGTTGGGCGGATAATAGAGACCCGTTGAGAACCCCGACGCCCCTTCCGATAAGGCCGCCGCCAGCCGTCGCTGCATATGCTCGGATTCGCTATCCGTCGCAGCACGTGCAATGTCGCCTGCCATCGCTTCAAACCGCAGCGCCATATGACCGATCAGCGCATAAGTATTCACCGGTGCCGGATCGCGCGCCAGGCGCATGGCATAATCGCCAAAACTATCGAAGACCCACCAGCTTTCATCGCCCAGTAGATCCATCGGCGGCAACGGGCGCGCCGTCATCCGCACGGGTGATAGCGAAATACCACAATTTCCTACCACCACTGTGGTGACACCCTGGCTCATCTTGCAGGACATACATGCCGGGCCGCACAGTACGGCACGATCGTCATGCGTATGCGCATCGATAAATCCCGGCGCTAACGCTCTCCCCCCCGCGTGGACTTCACGCACGCCGGCCATCGCGCCCAGATCACCGACAGCCTGGATACGATCGTCCTTCACTGCTACATCGGCACGATAGCGTGGCGCACCGGTGCCATCGAAAACAGTAGCGTCGCGAACGATCAGATCGCAGCGAACACTCATGCCCGCAACTCCCGGGTGGCCGCTATATCCACCTCGCCATTGGCGTTGAGAGCCACCTTGTAATCCGCTCTCGCCGATTGCGCGGAGACCAGCCCATCCCCCACGTCGCGGGCCACCAGATCAGGATCGCGCAGCGCCGGATCACCCATGCCGCCGCCACCGGCCATCTCGAGAATAAGCCGCTCACCGTCGGGAATCACCTGAAACCCCTTTGAGCGCAAATTCTGCCCGGATTTATATTTTACCACGCCATTGCCACCGGAAAGCCCCCCTTCCCGCCCCTTCGGTGCATTAGCGATCCGGTCAAATGTCGCATTCACGGCAAACTCTAGATCGCCCTTCGTTGCCACCTCCATGATTTGCCCCACGCCTCCGCGCATCCGTCCGGCCCCGCCGGAATCCGGCTTCAGCTCCTTGCGCCAGAACACGAGGGGGGAGACGTTTTCGGTCGCTTCGACCGCCATGGTGCGCACGCCAGAGGGAAAGGACGTAGCATCCAGTCCATCCAAGGTCGGCCGTGCGCCGGTGCCACCCGAGTTGAAAGTAATGATCTCAAAATCCGGCGTTACACGCTTGTTGCCGCGCGCCTGGCCGGACACCGCCGAGCCGCCACGCATCGGCGGATTCCATAGGGACGACGAGCCTTCCGCCATCACCCGCTCCGGCACCGCCTGATGCAGACACCCCATCAGCAAATCGGGCAACAAATGCCCGATCACATGGCGTACGGAGACAGGATATGGATGTGGCGCATTCAGGATGCAGCCCTTCGGTATGATCATATGGAATGGCGCCAGAGACGCCCAGTTATTCGGCACGTCCGGCGCGACTACGCATTTGATGCCAAAACACGCATAGGCCCGAGTATAGGCCGGCGGCACATTTATTCCTCGTTGTGACAGACCAGATGTTCCGGCATAATCGACTTCGATTCGGTCTTCCAGAATGGTCATTTCGCCCAACAGCCGAACCGGTTCCTCATACCCGTCCGACCATATCTCGTTGCGGTATACGCCTCGCGGCAATTTTCGGATTTCGTCTAATGTTGCGCGCGCTGAACTATCAAAAATAAATTCCGCCAGAGAATCCAGCCCCTCCATGTCGAATTCGCTCATCATATCCGCCAGCCGATGTACCGCCGCATCGTTGCAGGCGCACAGGGAGTAAATGTCTCCCTCCAGTTCCACCGGTAAGCGTGAGGCAGCACGGCAAAAGTCGAAAAAAGTCTCGTTCGGTTTTCCCTCGCTGAAGCATTTGATGATCGGGATATACAACCCCTCCTCAAACACGCTGCGTCCCTCGGGTCCCATTCCCAATCCGCCGATATCGATCACATGCGCTGTGTTGGCGAACAGTCCGACGATTTTTCCCTTGTGAAAAGCCGGTGTGACGACGGTTAAGTCATGCAAATGCCCCGTACCCAGCCACGGATCGTTAGTGATGTAATGATCGCCTGACTGCATCACATGGATCGGAAATTTCTTCAAAAAATACCCGACGCTTTCCGCCATAGAATTCACATGGCCCGGCGTGCCGGTCACCGCCTGAGCCATCATGCGGCCTTGCAGATCGAATATACCAGCAGAAAGATCCCCCGATTCGCGCACCGTGGTGGAAAAGGCGGTGCGGATCATAATCTGCGCCTGTTCCTCCACCACCGCGATCAGGCGATTCCACATAATTTGGCGATGAATTTGTTCCAGTGCATTTACTTCAAACGACATCACACGCCCTCCCGTAGCATTTCGATATAGCCAAACGCATTGACCGATGCCTGCCATCCCGGGCAGACTAAGGTCGATGTCTCGTCCTCCACGATAATCGCCGGACCACGCATCGTCGCTCCCGGTGCCAAGGCCGCGCGATCGAACACTGCCCAAGCTACGATTTCGCCCGTCACCGTATCGCGCACCATCTGAGCCCGCGCCGCTACCGGGACCGATTCCGTGATCGTCGCCGCCGTAACCACGTCATCGACAATTGGCACAGTCGCCACCAATACAGCGTAACTCATGATTTCCACATCTGATCCAGGCACTGGGCGATCATAGAAACGCGTATATTCCGTATCATACGCCGAGCGAATTTTCCCAACGTCTGACTCCGTCAAGTGCCGTGCCGGTAGCGGCACCGGAATTTCATGCCCCTGTCCCACATAGCGCATGAACGCTATCCGCATTTCCGTAGTTTGCGCGCCGAAGTTTCCTTGGGCCACCACGCTCAATGCCTCAACCGACATCTCCGCCAACAGCGCATTCACTGCCGCCACATCGAAGCTGGAGAAACGCTGATACAGCGAGCGTACTACCTCATAACCCACCGGGGCGCGGAGAAATCCGATGGCACTGCCAACCCCCGCGCCGGACGGAACCAGCACGCGAAAAATGCCGATCTTCTCCGCCACCCGGCAACAATGCACTGGTCCGCCGCCACCGAACGCGATCAAGGTGCGACCTGCATACGTTTTACCGGATTCAATGGCATGCACCCGCGCCGCATTGGCCATGTTCTCATCGACCATCTCCACCACGCCCAACGCCGCCATCTCGGCGGTCAGTCCCAGGCGCAGCCCCACGCGAGAATTTAACGCATCACGCGCTGCCGCCGCATCCAGAGCGATCGTGCCGCCGGCAAACCGGGAAGGGTCGTAGCGCCCCAGGGCCAGGTTGGCATCCGTCACCGCCGGCGCCGTGCCGCCGCGCCCATAACAGGCCGGCCCTGGATCGGCACCCGCGCTTTCCGGCCCCACCGTGATGCGTCCCATTGTATCAACTTGTGCGATCGAGCCACCGCCGGCGCCGATCTCCACCATCTCGATCACCGGAATGCGCAGTGGCAGGCCGGAGCCTTTCTTGAACCGCCCCACCCGCGCCACCTCGAAACTGCGTGAGGTCTGCGGCTTGCCATCGTCGATCAAACAGATTTTTGCCGTCGTGCCTCCCATATCGAAGGACAGAACATGATTTAAGCCGCATTGCCGCGCGATGGAGGCGGAGAAAATCGCGCCGCCCGCCGGCCCGCTTTCCACTAAGCGGATCGGAAACCGGCATGCCGTCTCCACCGTCGTCAGCCCGCCGCCAGACAGCATGAGAAACATGGGCGCCATCACGCCTACACCATGCAGTTCAGATTCCAACCGGCGCAGATAGCGCGCCATCATCGGCTGCACATAGGCATTCGCCGCCGTGGTAGAAAACCTTTCCCATTCGCGCATCTCGGGCGAAATGTCCGAAGATAGCGACACCGGAATTTCTGGTAATTCCGCCGCCAAAATTTCCCGAATTCGTCGTTCGTGCATGGGATTTACAAAGGCATGCAGCAGTCCGACGGCGATGCTCTCCACCGCCTCACGCTTCAGCAGTGGCACCAGGGCGCGCACTGCCGCCTCATCCAACGCGAGCAGGACATTGCCTTCATTGTCCAACCGTTCCGGTACCGGCAGGCGCAGATGGCGCGGCACCAGCGGTTCGGGTAAAATGATGTTCAGGTCATATTGGTCGTAACGGCTCTCATTGCGCATCGCCAGCACATCGCGAAAACCTTCTGTGGTGATCAGCGCCGTGCGGGCACCCTTGCGCTCGATGATGGAATTGGTGGCCAGGGTGGTACCGTGGATAACGAGGGCGATATCGCCTGCGCGCACCCCGGCGGCGCGCAGCACCTCATCCACCCCCACCATCACCCCTTGTTCCGGCGCGGCCGGCGTGGTCAGCACCTTCACCGTGGTCCGCCCCCCGGCACACTCCAGTGCCAGATCCGTAAAAGTGCCACCAATATCCACTGCCAGTCGCGCCATAGTCATACCGTTTTCCACCCCTTAAAGATGCAGCATTATTACCGTAATGCCACCCGGACGCTAGCTTGCGGTCCTTCACACAGGTGCTGACGATGACCCAACCCGCGCTCGAACCCACCAGGATCACCGCCTATCACGCACATATCTATTACGATCCCGCGGACCGCGCGCGCGCAGCCACCCTACGCGAACAGGTGGAAGCACGTTTTCCAGTCCGCATGGGGCGTTGGCACGATGCGCCGGTCGGCCCTCATCCCAGCGCAATGTACCAGATCGCGTTCGAGGCCGATCAGTTTCCCACCCTCGTGCCCTTCCTGACGCTGAACCGGCAGGGGCTGACTATACTGGTCCATCCTGAAACCGGACGCACGCGCGACGACCACGTGCTGTACGCGATCTGGATGGGTGCGGTTCTGGAACTTAATGTCACCGTCCTCAAGCAGGATTAGGCATGACCGCCGCTCCAGTACGACGACATGAACGTCACCGCCAATATCGTGGGCGAAGATGCGAACCGGTAGCGCATTACGTGCCGACCCTGAAGTCCGCCCGGCGCGCCCGCGCGGCTTCTTCCCCTGGTCTGGGTTCCAGCAAACATCCGTTCGCGCCAAATTGCGGCCCGCTTGGCCAAACAGCTTGATGTCCGGCCAGTTATGCCAGCATAGTCTGCCCGATCGTGGGATCACGCCCGCCATGGCGCAACATTCGAGGCAAAGACCAGCATGACCGACGTGACTGACATGACGACCGATCGCGCAAAAACCACTCCGACCAAGGAGTTTGATGCGCTGGTCATCGGCGCTGGCTTTGCCGGCCTTTACCAGCTGCTGTGCCTACGCGACCGGCTCGGGCTGTCGGTCAAATCGCTGGAAGCAGGCGCGGGAGTTGGCGGCACGTGGTACTGGAACCGCTATCCCGGCGCGCGCTGCGATTCCGAGAGCCATGCCTATTGGTACACCTTCTCCCCCGAGCTGATGCGCAACTGGACATGGACGGAGCGCTATCCCGGCCAGGCAGAGATCATGCGCTACCTGAATTTCGTCGCCGATAGGTTCGATCTGAAACGCGATATCCAGTTCAACACTCGCGTCACATCGGCCCATTACGACGAAGTCGCCAATCGCTGGAATATACGCACCGAAGACGACCAAAATTTCACCGCGAAATACCTGATCACTGCCGTCGGCTGCCTGTCGACCGCGAATGTGCCAAAATTTCCTGGTCTCGAAAGCTTCAAGGGTAAGCGATACCACACCGGCGAATGGCCTCATGAGGGCGTGGATTTCACCGGCAAGCGCGTCGGCATGATTGGCACCGGTTCTACCGGCATCCAAGCAGCGCCTGTAATCGCCGCGCAGGCCGCGCATCTCACCGTCTTTCAGCGCACGGCGAATTATTCGGTGCCCGCCCGCAATACCCCGCTGGCGCCAGACTTTCAGCAATACATAAAGGAACATCCCGCCGAGATTCGTGCCGTAACGCGTGAGACCCTGAACGGCATGGCGTACAGGATCGAGAGCCGCCTGGCGGTCGAAACCCCGCCCGAGGAGCGGGAAAAAATTTACGAAGCCGCCTGGGACCGTGGTGGCCTGCAATTCCGTGCCGCCTTCCAGGACATGATGGTCAGCAAGAAAGCCAACGATACCGCCGCCGATTTTATCAAACGCAAGATCCGTTCCATCGTGGCGGATTCGAAAACCGCGGCGCTGCTCTCCGATATCGACCACCCCTACGCGGCAAAGCGCCCACCGATCGATACCAATTACTTTGAAACCTATAACCGGCCCAATGTCACCTTGGTAGATGTGAAGTCCGTGCCGATCACCCATATCTCCCCCGTAGGAATCTGCACGGGGGAAACTGAATATCCGGTAGACATCATCGTCTTCGCTACCGGCTTCGATGCGATGACCGGACCGATCCTACGCATGGATATGCGCGGCCGCGACGGGGTGACTCTGAAAGATGTCTGGGCGGCCGGGCCACGCAATTATTTGGGCCTACAGATCGCGGGCTTCCCAAATTTGTTCACCATCACCGGCCCCGGTAGCCCATCGGTTCTGTGCAACATGCCGGTAGCGATCGAGCAGCATGCCGACTGGATCAGTGATTGCATTGCCCATATGCGCACCAAGGGTTTCGAGCAAATCGAGGCGAAACCAGAATCGGTCGATCAATGGGTCGAGGAGGTTAATAGTGTCGCCAGCAAAACCTTGCTGCCAATGGCCAAGCATTCTTGGTACCTGGGGGCGAATATTCCAGGCAAGCCCCGGGTATTCATGCCCTATGCCGGCGGAATGGTGCGCTATCGAGAAATCTGCGCGGAGGTTGCCGCGAACGGCTATAAAGGCTTTGCCCTGTCATAGGCCGAATCGCGCCTGGTAATATCGGTCCGGACGCCTCCACGACCGGGCCGCAAAGGAGGGACGATCATGGCATTTTTCAGTTAGAATACCACCAACCCCAAAGGCGAATCATTTGTGTCAACGGCGATTACCTTAACCCGGCAGGCAATTTCCCCGTGGACAGTCACTCCGTGCCCAGGAGTGGCAATATTGCCGAGACGCTCAACGGTGCCGGCAAGTTTGATTTTCGCAAAACATTTCTGGGCGTCGCCAAGGCGACATCGCTAACGACCGCAATTGATCAATCGGTCTTCAGACCGGATACGCCGATACTTTATCTACTGACCTGGTTCCCGAGAATTCATTCGTTGGGCCGACCCTTCAGACATCCAAATCTTCCACGCTTTTGGCATGTTGCTGGATGAACTGGAAGCGCAGTTCCGGCTTGCGGCCCATAAGACTTTCAACGAGTTCATTAGTCTGCGCGCGCGATTCGGGTGCCGCGATCACTTTCAAAAGTGTGCGCTTGCGCGGGTCCATGGTGGTTTCCTTCAGCGCCGCGGGCGGCATTTCTCCCAGCCCCTTAAAGCGCGAAACCTCCACTCTTGATCCGGCCTTGAATTCACGTTTTAGTTTTCTCTCACGGTCTGCGTCATCCATAGCGTAGACGGATTTCGCACCCTGCGTCATACGATAGAGCGGTGGTTGTGCTAAATAGAGATGGCCATGACGAACTAGTTCGGGAAGCTCGCGATAAAAAAATGTCATCAGCAGAGAAGCAATATGTGCACCATCCACATCCGCGTCTGTCATGATGATGACACGGCCATAGCGTAGCCGATCGCGACTGAATTTTTCTCCAATGCCGCAACCGAGTGCCTCTATCAGATCTTTCAGTTCCTGGTTCTGGCGTAATTTATCGGCCGAGGCACTGGCCACGTTCAAAATTTTTCCGCGCAAGGGCAAAATCGCCTGAGTTTCCCGGTTGCGCGCCTGCTTCGCCGACCCACCAGCTGAATCGCCCTCTACTAAGAAAATTTCTGTCCCGCTTGCGTCCTCGCGCGTGCAGTCCGTTAGTTTGCCGGGCAGGCGTAGACGACGTGTGGCGGATTTGCGTGGCGTGTCCTTTTGTTCGCGCCGGCGCAGACGTTCTTCCGCGCGTTCAATAGCGAAGGCTAGTAAATTATCAGCCAGCACCGGATCGCCAGCCAGCCAATGGTCGAAGCGGTCGCGCAGCGCGTTTTCCACCAGCCGCGCAGCTTCCGGGCTGGTAAGCTTTTCCTTCGTCTGACCTTGGAATTGGGGATCGCGCAGGAATAGCGAAAATTTCGCTGCCATTTGGCCGAGCAGATCCTCCGCCATGACGGCCGCGGCGCGTTTATTGCCGCGATGTGCGCCCCAGGCACGCAAGCCCTTTACTAGCGCGGTGCGAAAGCCGGCCTCATGCGTTCCGCCCTGTGGCGTGGGGACGGTGTTGCAGTAGGAATGCAGGAACCCTTCGCCAGACTCCAGCCAGGTGACGGCCCATTCCAGCTCGCCGCCGGTCTCTCCGTTAACCTGAGGCAACGTCGCCTCGCCGGACCAGAGCAAGGGAATGGCGCGGGCGGCGCCGTTAATATCGGCCTCCAGACAGTCACGGAGGCCGCCGGGGAAATGTAATTCTGTTTGAACTGGCGTTTCGTCGCCCAGTTTTAGCAGGGACGGATCGCAGGCCCAGCGGATTTTTACACCGCGAAACAGATAGGCCTTCGAACGGCACAAACGATAAAGCCGCGCGGGGCTAAAAGATTGCGCCCCAAAAATCTGCGTGTCCGGTTTGCAGCGGATGGTGGTGCCGCGCCGGTTTCCGATCGGGCCGACATCGATCAGTTTTGTCTGTGGCTTACCGCGAGCATACGTCTGTTTCCACAGATTGCGCTCGCGGGCGACCTCCACCTCCATCACCTCCGACAGGGCGTTGACCACTGAACTGCCGACACCATGCAGGCCGCCGGATATCGCGTACGCTTTGCCGCCAAATTTACCGCCAGAATGAAGGGTAGTGAGAATGACTTCCAGCGCGCTCAGATGCTTGAATTTCGGATGCGGATCCACCGGGATGCCACGGCCATTATCGCGCACGGTGATAAAATTTCCGGGATCAAGAGAGAATTCGATGAAGCTGGCATGGCCAGCCACCGCCTCGTCCATCGCATTGTCGAGAATTTCGGCGGCCAGATGGTGCAGCGCGTTTTCATCGGTGCCGCCGATATACATACCGGGACGGCGGCGTACCGGTTCCAGGCCCTCTAAAACCTCAATGTCCTTGGCAGAGTATTCGTCGCGTTTGCCGTTGTCGGCAGGGGCGTCAAAAAGATCGTCCATACTGTATTCCTGTAGGCAGGCGGCACGCTATCCGCGACCAGCGCGCCGAGGCAAGAGAATTCCTGATGCGTTGGACGAGGAATCTGACTAGATATTTGCCGACCGCCGGAGGGTACCCCATGATCTTTCGCCAGCTTTTTGAGCCTATCTCCTGCACCTATAGCTACCTAATCGACAGCCGACGCAGCGGAGAGGTGCTGATCATTGACCCCGCGCTAGAAAAAGTGGATCGATATTTGCAACTTACCTCCGAGCTGAACCTACATCTCGTCAAGGCGGTAGATACACATTTGCACGCCGATCATATTACCGGTCTCGGCGCGCTACGTGATCGTACGCATTGCATTACCGTCATGGGGGAACAGAGCAAGATCGACGTCGTCTCCATGCGCCTTGCCGATGGCGACACGCTGGAGATCGAGGGAATCAGCCTCGATGTCCTCTATACTCCCGGTCACACAGACGATTCCTATAGCTTCTACATGGGCGATCGCGTCTTTACGGGCGACACGTTGATGATTCGTGGAACCGGGCGTACAGATTTTCAGAATGGCGATCCGCACGCGCAATATGACTAGCTATTCAACCGCTTGCTGACGCTCCCCGAGGACACAATGGTTTTTCCAGGCCATGACTATAAAGGCGATACGGTCAGCACGATCGGAGAGGAGCGCGCCTTCACCCCCCGGCTGCAAGTAAAGTCTGTAGATGAATATGTGGCACTAATGAACGGGTTGAATCTGTCCAACCCAAAGATGATGGATGTAGCGGTACCAGCAAATATCCATCAGGGCCTGACGCAAAAACGCATCGCCGAACAGGGCTGGGCCGTCACCGCACAAGACGCGATCGGTATCATCGCCCACCCCGATGTGGTGCTGATCGATTTGCAGGAAAAAACGAACGCGCCCGGCATGGCGAAATTCCCGGCACGCTGCATCTGCCCTATCCCGACTTACAGGAAAACACCACCGTCGGTGGTGTGCTGCAGATTTTGGCAGAGACGACGAACAAAACTCTGCTGTTCTATTGTGCTTTCGGCGAACGCTCTGCCATGGCGGTACAGGCGTCGCAGGATGTCGGGCTGAAAAACGCGCGGCATATTGAGGGCGACATTGATGCTTGGAAGAAGGCCGGCGGAAAGCTGGCGTAGGTGATGTGGCATGCGGCGTCGCGCACCGGTTTAATCTAGGTCGCGCGCCACTTTAGGCGCATGCAGCAGCCGGCTGATTTTCGCTGCTTCCTCCAGCGTGTGGTCGGGATAGAACGAAATCTCCGGCACGACGCGCAAGCGCAACGCATGCGCCACCTGTCCGCGCAGATAGGGCGCGGTGCGCTTCAAGGCCGGTAGCAGCGTATCAATATCGGTGCGCCCGAGACGCGCCACGAAGGCGGTAGCGCGCCTCAAATCGGGGCTAACACGCACTTCCGTGACGGTGATGGTGGCCGTGACCAGATCCGGGTCGCGGAATTCGTTGCGGGCGAACACACTGGCGAGCACGTGACGGATTTCCTCTGCCACTCGCAACTGGCGTTGGGAGGGGGCTCCAGCCTCAGTGTGGACAGCGCCAGCACGCTTCAAGCCGGCACCAGCTCGGTTTCATAGCATTCGACCATGTCGCCATCCTGCAGGTCGTTGAAGTTAGCGAAAGAGAGGCCGCATTCATAACCGCGTGCCACTTCCCGCACATCGTCCTTAAAGCGCTTCAACTGCGTCAGTTCGCCCGCATGGATGACCACATTGTCACGCAGCAGGCGTACGCCGGCGCCCCGCTTGACCACGCCCTCAGTAATCATGCAGCCCGCGACCTTGCCGGTCTTTGTGATGTTGAAAACCTTACGGATTTCCGCATAGCCAAGGAATTTTTCGCGTACCTTCGGTGCGATTTTCCCCTTCACCAGTTTCTCCACGTCGTCGGAGACGTCGTAGATGATGGAGTAATAGCGAATATCGACGCCATCGCGCTGCGCCAGTTCGCGCGCCTGGGCAGTGGCGCGCACGTTGAAGGCGATGATGACGGCACCGGATGATTTCGCCAGATGAATGTCGCTTTCCGTGATCTGGCCCACGCCGGACAGCAGCACGCGCACTTTTACTTCATCGACGCTGTGCTTAATCGCCGTCGCCTGCAAGGCTTCGGCGGAGCCTTGCACATCCGCCTTAATCAGTACGGTGATTTCCTTCTGCACGCCGGCCTGAATGCGGGCGAGCATTTCTTCCAACGTGCCGCGCGCCGCGATGGTCACGCCAGTGGCACGATCCTTCGCCCGGCGGTCGCGAAATTCGGTGATCTCGCGCGCCCGGCTTTCGTTTTCGACAACCACGAACGGTTCCCCGGCGGATGGCACGCCTGCGAGGCCGAGGATTTCGACGGGTGTCGAGGGGCCAGCATATTTCAGTTGCTGGCCCTTGTCGTCCAGCATGGCGCGCACGCGGCCCCATTCGGAACCAGCGACGACGATATCGCCGGGAAACAACGTGCCCTTTTGCACTAGCACCGTTGCTACTGGACCACGCCCGCGATCGAGGCGGCTCTCGATGATGGAGCCTTCTGCGTTGCGCTCGGGATTAGCTTTTAGGTCGAGGATTTCGGCCTGTAGGAGGATGGCTTCCTCGAGTTTTTCCAGGCCGGTCTTCTTCAGGGCGGAAACTTCCACGTCCTGCGTCTCGCCGCCCATTTCCTCGACGACGATGTCATGTTGCAGCAACTCCTGCCGCACGCGGTTGGGGTTGGCGTCCGGGCGGTCCATCTTGTTGATGGCGATGATGATCGGCGCGTTGGCAGCCTTGGCATGGCGAATCGCCTCGACCGTCTGCGGCATCACGCCATCGTCGGCGGCGACCACCAGCACGACGATATCGGTGACCGACGCGCCGCGCGAACGCATGGCAGTAAAGGCCTCATGACCCGGCGTATCCAGGAAAGTGATCTGCCCGCCGGACGGCAAATTCACCTGATAGGCGCCGATATGCTGGGTGATGCCACCGGCCTCGCGGCCCGCCACGTCGGTGGCGCGTAAGGCATCCAGCAAGGAGGTCTTGCCGTGATCAACATGGCCCATGATAGTGACCACGGGCGGGCGGGCTTCCAGCTCGATGTCGCTGTCGGTGGTGCCTTCCAACCCTTGCTCAACATCGGATTCGGAAACGCGCTTGGCGCGATGGCCAAATTCCTGCACCACCAATTCTGCGGTGTCGGCATCCAGGCTTTGCGTGATGGTGGCCATCACGCCCATCTTCATCAGTGCCTTGATGACATCGGGCGCACGCGCGGCCATGCGGCTAGCCAATTCCTGCACGGTGATGGCATCGGGCAAGATGACCTCGCGCACCACTTTTACCTGGTCGGAGCGCAGGGCTTCCAGTTCCTGCTGACGGCGTTCGCGGTCGCGCTGACGGCGGATCGAGGCGAGGGAACGGACGCGTTCGTCCTCGCCCTCGATCGCGGCCTGGACATCGATGCGCCCGGTGCGTCGGCTATCGGGGGTGAGTTGTACTTTCTTGGGCGGCACGACCGCGGCGCCACGACGCGCGCCGGGTGGGCCGCCGCCGGGGCGCCGGACGGCGGGGCGGGCTTCGTCGTCTTCCTCCGCCATGTCGGGGCGGCCGGGGCGCAAGCGCAGGGTTTCCGTGGGCGTAGCCGGCCCCGGGGTGGGCGGCTTGCGGCGGGCCTCCTCCGCCGGGCGGGTTTCGGCAACCTGCGCGATGACGGTGGCTTCGACAGTTTTCCGGGCTTCTTCGGCTTCGCGTGCGGCTGCTTCCTCCATCGCCTTGTGGCGAGTTTCTGCCTCGGCGGCCTTGCGCGCCTCCTCTTCGCGCCGGCGAGCTTCCTCGGCGGCGGAGAGGATGGAAATTTTTTCCCGTTCGCGCCGTTCCACATCGAACTTCGCAGAATCGCGCTGCTGTTCCAGAAGCGCGCGCTGGCGGGCCGCGAGTTCCGTTGCCGTCAGGGCACGCGGCGGCGGTGCCACGGAGGCGCGCTCAATTTGCATAGGCGACGGCAAAGCACGGCTGGCCGGGTTCACCGCCGCGGCGGTTGGGAGTGGCTCGGCCACGGAGGTTGCGGCGGAGGCAGGTGTCAAGCTACCGGGTGCGCCAGCGGGGTTGGGGGTGCGCTTTTTGCGCACTTCCACCTGCACCACCTTGGAACGGCCATGCGAGAAGCTCTGCCGAACAGAGCCCGCGTCCACGGTGCGGCCCAGCTCCAGCCGCCCGGCCGGCCGCAGTGAAAGTCGGCCTTTAGCCACGTCCTCATTCTTACCGTCGCTCATGCACCAATCCGTCCGTTACCGTCTACCGCTTCGTCACCCGCCTTGGCACCATCGCCGGACAGGCTCTCCTTTTGGTCGTCATCAAGGCTAGTGTTCTGGCCCCGAAGGCCCGCCAGCCGGTCACACTCCGTTCGCAGCACCACAGCCAACCGACCCGGCGCCACCGCCACATGGACCACATGTTCACGGCCGAAAACCGCGCCCAGTGCGTCCCCCGGCAGCGGCGCCACCACGGGTATCCTACCCTGCCAGCCCGAAAGAAAGCGCGCCCGTTCCTGCGCGCTGCCATCCGCGGCCTGCACCACCAACCCAACGCGCCCGGCATCGAACCACTCGCGTGCCTTCTGAAAACCACAGACGGACTGCCCGGCCCGCCGGGTCAGTCCCAACACCTCACTGATCCGCCGGACCAGCCCTGCCTGAAGAACGGCGAGGAGATCGGCGGCCACCAGGACCTGACCTCTCCCTTCGCCTTTTCCGGCCGCGCGGTTGAAGGCGCCACGCGTACGGGCGGTTTCTACCACATCGCCAAGCGCGCTCAACCAGATTCCCCGCCCCGGCAGGTTTGCGGTGAGATCAGGCACGATTTTCCGGTCCGGACTAACGACAAAACGGATCATCCGCTCCTTCGGCAGCCGCGCACGCGTCACGGCGCAACGGCGCAGCGGCCCGGTTTCCTCCGCCTCCGTATCCAGCTCGGCAATGTCGGCGGTATCGGTCGTCGCAAGTCCCCTATTTATTTTCGTCTTCGAACCAGTGTGCGCGCGCAGCCATGATGACCACGTTCGCTGCTTCCTCGTCCATTGCCTCGACGCCAACGATCTCGATGAGTTCATCAGAAGCGAGATCGGCGAGGTCGTCGAGAGTTTTGATTCCTTTTTCGCCGAGGGCGACCTGCATCACCGGGGTCAGCGCCTTGATCGCTGCAATCTCGTCCGTCACGCCGAGTTCCTGGCGCTTATCATCGAGCGCGCTGTCGCGGCGGACGATGAAGGCCTCGCCACGACGGACCAGTTCGGCGGCGATATCCTCGTCGAAACCTTCGATCTCGCCGAGTTCTTCCAGCGGGGTGAATACCAGTTCTTCGATCGTGTTGAAGCCTTCGGTCACCAGCAGGGCGGCGATTACGTCGTCCACGTCCAGTGCCTCGACGAACAGGCCAGAGCGGCGGCGGAACTCTTCCTGCCGGCGTTCGCTTTCCTCGGCCTCCGTCAGAATATCGATATCCCAGCGGGTTAGTTGCGAGGCAAGACGGACATTTTGGCCGCGCCGGCCAATCGCTAATGAAAGCTGGTCATCGGGCACCACGACTTCAACCCGCCCGGCCTCTTCGTCCATCACCACCTTGGTCACTTCGGCCGGCGCGAGCGCGTTCACCACGAAGGTGGCCGTCTGCGACGACCAGGGGATGATATCGATCTTCTCGCCCTGCAATTCAGCCACCACCGCCTGCACGCGCGATCCGCGCATGCCAACGCAGGCGCCGACCGGATCGATGGAGGAATCACGGCTGATCACTGCCATCTTGGCACGCGAGCCAGGATCGCGGGAGACCGCTTTAATTTCGATAATGCCGTCATAGATTTCCGGCACTTCCTGGGCAAACAATTTTGCCAAAAAACTAGGATGCGTACGCGAGAGAAAAATTTGCGGTCCACGTGGCTCCTCGCGCACGTCGTAGATATAGGCGCGCACACGATCTCCGTTGCGGAAGCTTTCGCGCGGGATTAGTTCGTCGCGGCGTAGTAGGGCTTCCGCCTTGCCGAGCTCCACCATCAGGTTGCCGTATTCGGTGCGCTTCACGGTGCCGTTGATGATCTCGCCGACACGGTCCTTAAAGTCCTCGTACTGCTTCTTGCGTTCATATTCGCGTACACGTTGCACAAGCACCTGCTTAGCGGTCTGCGCGGCGATGCGACCAAAATCGATCGGCGGCAGCGGATCGACCAGATGGCCGCCAAGTTCGATATCGGGCTGAAATTTACGTGCGATATTGATCGGGATCTGCGTCTCTTCGTTCTCGACCGTTTCTACCGCTTCGGTCCACCGCGACAAGCGCACATCGCCGTTCTTCCGATCGATGGTCGCGCGAATGTCTTTCTCATTGCCGTATTTAGCACGACCTGCCTTCTGGATCGCCTGTTCCATAGCTTCCAGAACTTCCTCGCGCTCGATGCTCTTCTCGCGCGCGACGGCGTCGGCGACCAGCAGCAATTCCGGGCGGGCGATCGCATTATCCATACTTGCCTCCTTTACTCAATTCTGCACCGGCTGCGCCACGGTGGCGGCGATCAGGGCATCGGTCAACACAAGACGGGCGCGGCGCATATGTTCATGCGGCAATTTAACTTCTGCGCCATCGTCGAGGCGAAGGCACGCATGGATCGCATCTGCGCCCAAAATAATACCGGCAAAGCGTTTGCGGCCATCGACGGGCACATCCATTTCCAGCCGCGCCTGATGGCCAGTGAAACGGTTCCAGTCTTTAACCCGCGTCAGCGGACGGTCAATGCCGGGGGAGGAAACTTCCAGGGTCCAGTTACCCTGGATCGGGTCTTCCACATCCAGTACAGCGCCGACGGCACGGCTGATCGCCTCGCAATCCTCAACCGCCATGGCGGCGCCATCGGCGCGTTCGGCCATGATCTGTACAGTCGGGCGGTCGCGGCCCATGACGGCGACGCGCACCAACTCATAGCCCAGATCGACGATCGTCGGTGTGACGATGACGGCGAGCTTGGCGTCCAGGCCGGTCAGGCGCGGGACATCATCATGTGGCGAAACCTGATCCAAACAAAAAAAGGCGGCCGGTTAAGGCCACCCCCCGTAGCTCTGCGGAGAATGATTTTACGAAGCTATACATAAAGCGCCCAGCCCCTCTTGGCAAGGATGTAATGGCGCGGGACGGTATAGATGAACACAACCGCAAGTACTACTTTTGCAAAAGCTTCATATTTTATAAGGAAATGGTAACGACTGGAAGCGGGTAAATGGGCTCTTTAGTGGCCCGGGTGAATTGGATTTTCCCCGGCTATCCGCTGGCCTTCGCGGTGGCGCTGGTGGTACGGCTCTGGATTACGGGCTAGGGCGTACGCCCTCTATCGGGCCAAACAGCCAAATGCGCATGTTGGTTTCCGTCAGATGACCCGATACGACAGGAACGGAGATCGGGCTGCATCTACCGATGGCGTGCGGGTTGGTTCTGGATTCGGTGCTGCCGCATGCCTGGGTTCGGTTCCTTGGCGCGGCCTGGTCGCTGTCCACCGAGTGGCAATTCTATCTGCTGGCGCTGCTGTTGTCCCGCTGTGGGATCACAGCACGGCGGATGATGGGGGCTGTTTCTGCTCCTCAGCATGCGCGGAATGAACGGGGGAGCGGCGGAATGGCAGCTCAGCCGTGCCTTCCTGCCCACCCAGGCGAAATATTCAACCCTCGGCACTACCTCGTCTAAGTTCTTACCATCTGGCGGGGCGCGCGTGGGTAAGCTGGCGGCACCACTGCTGTCGACCGCAACCCTGTGCGCGGACCTGGGCATGATGGCGAGGTTGGCCACGATGCTGCGCCATCGCGCGCTACTGTGGCTGGGGGACTGGGGCTGGCCGCGCGTCGGCCCCCGGTTACCGCTTGACGGGGTCGCCCGGATCGCTGCGAGTATGCGGGCAAGCTGATCGAGGGAGTGGACAAAATGCGCATGGGCATCGCCGGTGTGACCGGCCGCATGGGCCAGTTGCTAGTCGAGGAAGTTACCGCCGCAAAAGCCACCTTGGCGGGCGGCATCAATCGCCCGGGTTCGTCGAAATTGGTGCCGGTGGGCGTGAAACTGTTCCCCGATCTGGCGGCGCTGGCGGCGGATTCGGATGTGGTGATCGATTTCAGCCATGCCGCCGTGGCGGTGGAGCATGCGACGATCCTGGTGAAAGCGGGAAAAAGCTGGATCCTCGGAACGTCCGGGCTTTCGCTGGACGCCGAGGCGGCGGTGGCGGAGGCGGCGAAGGTCATCCCGGTCGTATATGCGTCCAACTTCGCCGCTGGGGTGAACCTAGTGCTGGCGCTGGCAGAGAAGATGGGGGCTGCGCTGCCTGCAGAAACATACGACGCGGAAATTTCCGATACGCATCACCGGCAGAAAGTTGATTCGCCCTCCGGCACCGCCATCGGCATCGGCCGCGCGGTCGCGACCGGGCGAGGTATCCGGCTGGAAGACCACATGATTTCGGGGCGGAATGGACATCATGGGGCGCGCAAGACCGGAGAGATCGGATTTGCGGCCGTTCGCGCCGGGCAGGTGGTGGGGGAACATAGCTTACTGTTCGCCTCCGCCACCGAGCATATCATGCTGACGCACCGCGCCTTCGACCGGCGCGCGTTTGCCGCCGGCGCAGTGCGGGCGGGCCAGTGGCTGCGGGGTAAGCCGGCACAACTGTACGATATGATGGATGTGCTTGGGATGCGCTGAGCGTTCGCGGGGGTGAAGGGGAAGGACCGGCCGGTACCGAGCATGAATTGCCTATATTATAGTCAATTCCTGCACTAATTTGAGTTTTTCTCCAGGACAATTTGATGCCTTCGACAAAATGCCCGTTGATTGGGTAAATCTGCCCTGGCATGGTATTTGCTTAAACCTCTCAAGCGGCGGCCAGGCGGGCCGACGTGTGGCACGTAACCATTAAGCGAGAGGATACAGGGGATTATGGCGACGCTATCACGACGCAATTTGCTGAAGGGGATTGGCCTCGCTGCCACCTTCGCGGTCTCCATCGGGCTGACCACACAGGTCCAGGCCCAGGCGGGCGGGACCATCAAGATCGGTATTCTTCACTCGCTTTCGGGCACGATGGCGATCAGCGAGACGACGTTAAAGGACGTCATGCTGATGCTGATCGAGGAGCAAAACAAGAAAGGCGGCCTGCTCGGCAAGAAGTTGGAAGGAGTCGTCGTCGACCCCGCGTCCAACTGGCCGTTATTCGCGGAAAAGGCGCGGGAATTGATTTCCGTGCACAAGGTCGCCGCCGTGTTTGGCTGCTGGACCTCGGTGTCCCGCAAATCCGTGCTGCCGGTGTTCGAGGAGTTGAATTCGCTGCTGTTCTATCCGGTGCAGTACGAGGGCGAGGAAAGCCAGCGCAACGTGTTCTATACCGGCGCGGCGCCGAACCAGCAGGCGATCCCGGCCGTGGATTATCTTATGGCGAACGAAAAGGTGCAGCGCTGGGTCCTGGCCGGCACTGATTATGTCTATCCGCGCACCACCAATAAGATCCTGGAAGCCTACCTGAAATCGAAGGGCGTGAGGCAGGAAGACATCCTGATCAACTACACCCCATTCGGGCATGCCGACTGGCAGGGTATCGTGGCGTCGATCAAGCGTTTTGGCTCGGCGGGCAAGAAGACGGCCGTGGTGTCCACCATCAACGGTGACGCCAACGTGCCGTTCTATAAGGAACTTGGGAACCAGGGTATTAAGGCGACCGATATTCCGGTAGTGGCGTTCAGCGTCGGCGAGGAAGAGCTCGCGGGCCTCGATACGAAGCCACTGGTTGGCCATCTGGCGGCGTGGAACTACTTCATGAGCGTCGATAATGCCGATAACAAGGCGTTCATCGCAAAATGGCAGGCCTTCACCAAGAACCCGAAGCGCGTGACCAACGATCCGATGGAAGCGCATGTGATCGGCTTCAACATGTGGGTCGAATCAGTGAAGAAGGCAGGCACGACCGACACCAACAAGGTGGTCGATGCGATTATCGGTGTCAGCGTGCCCAATCTTTCCGGCGGCTACTCCACGATGATGCCAAACCATCACATCACCAAGCCGGTGATGATCGGGGAGATCCAGGATAACGGCCAGCTCAACATCGTGCACCAAACGACCGGCACCATCGTGGCGGAAGAATGGTCGCCACATTTGGAAGGCTCTCGCGACCTGATTGCCGACTGGCGCAGCCCCCTAAATTGCGGCAACTTCAATGTGAAGAGCGGCAAATGTGGCGGCTCGGGTAAATAGCCTCAATCGGCGGGGGCGGGCCGGTGGCCTGCCCCCCCCATCTTTCCTCCCGTGCCTTTCGTGCCTTTTATTTCTGGGATAAAATCATGGTTCGCTTGGCGCGCCTGGGAGTGCTGCTGCTTCTGTTGGCCCTGAATGTGCTGGCGATGCATGCTGGGCCGGCGCGGGCTGATGTGGTGGAAGATGCATTTAACGCCCTAGCCTCACAGAATTTCGACGATATTCGCCGCGGGGTGGACCTACTGGCCACATCCGGCCATCCACAGGCAAGCACATTCATCGCTGCCATCCAAGCCGGACAGTTCCTGGTTCGCCCCGATGGCGCAATGCGGTTGCGCCAGGCCGATAATAAAATCATTGACCCACGCACCGGTCAGCCGGCCGAATTAGGCAGTGGCACGCGCCCGGTGCGGCTGAACAATGCCCTGCGCCGCGCGATCGAGGCCGCACTGGGCGCACTGCGCCTGTTCGCCCCCGACGCGCCGACGCGCCGCGCCGCTGCCGAAGCGGTCTTCGTATCGCGCGACCCCGCCGCGTTGCCAGCGCTGGCGCAGGCACTTGCAAAGGAAACCGACACCGGCGTGCTGCGCGCGCTGCGCGAGGCACAGGCGGCTGCGTTGTTGAGTTTGCCCGACAGCCGTGAGCCCGATCGCATCGCCGCAATCGCGGTGCTGCGCGCGCGTGGTGACTTGTCCGCGCAATCCATGCTGGGCAGCCTGCGCGGACAACCGCCCGCCGTAGCCGAGGCCGCCGCCGCCGCGCTAAAGGCAATCGCGTTTTCACAGCTTCTTTGGGGCCAGGCGCAGGCCGTGTATTACGGGCTTTCACTGGGCTCGGTGCTGCTGCTGGCCGCCGCCGGATTGGCCATTACCTTTGGTGTCATGGGCGTGATCAATATGGCACATGGCGAAATGGTGATGATTGGCGCCTATGTGACCTTTGTTGTGCAAGATGTGATCCGTGCATCTGCGCCGGGCTTGTTCGGCGCGAGCCTGCTGATCGCGGTGCCGCTGGCATTCGCCATTACGGGGCTGATCGGCATCGCGATCGAACGCGGGTTGATCCGTTTTCTGTATGGCAGGCCACTGGAAACATTGCTGGCCACCTGGGGGCTCTCGCTGGCATTGCAGCAGGCGGTACGTAGCATCTTTGGCCCGACGAACCGGGAGGTAGGCACGCCGCAATGGATGAGCGGCGCGGCAGAGGTTGGCGGGCTCGTGATTACCTATAACCGGCTGGCGATCATCGTCTTCGCGCTGGGCGTTCTGTTCGCCTTGATGGCGGCGCTGCGCTACACCGCACTCGGGCTGCGGATGCGCGCGGTGACGCAGAACCGGCAAATGGCGGGGGCGATGGGCATCCACACACCCAGGATCGACGCGCTGACATTTGGCCTTGGCTCTGGCGTCGCCGGCATTGCCGGGGTGGCACTAAGCCAGATCGACAATGTGAGCCCCAACTTGGGCCAGGGCTACATCATCGACAGTTTCATGGTGGTAGTGTTCGGCGGCGTCGGCAATCTTTGGGGTACCGCACTGGCGGCGCTCACGCTCGGCATCGTCAATAAGTTTCTGGAGCCGGTGGCGGGTGCGGTGTTGGGAAAAATCCTTGTCCTCATTCTGCTGATCCTGTTCATTCAACGCCGGCCGCGTGGCCTGTTCCCCCTAAAAGGCCGGGCGGTGGAAGCATGAGCCGGATTTCTTTCAGCCTGACCGTTGCGCTGGTGTGCGGTGGTACAACGCTGCTGGCGCTGCTGAACCAAGTGCTGGCGCCGGATGCCGCGCTTCATGTGCCGACCTATGTAGTTTCACTGGTGGGAAAGTATCTTTGCTATGCGATTCTGGCGCTGGCAGTAGATCTGGTATGGGGGTTCGCAGGGATTTTAAGCTTGGGGCATGCAGCGTTTTTCGCCCTCGGCGGTTATGCGATGGGGATGTATCTAATGCGCCAGATCGCCGGGCGCGGTGTTTATGGCGATGCCACCCTGCCCGATTTTATGGTCTTCCTAAACTGGAAGGAACTACCCTGGTATTGGCACGGGTTTGATCAGTTTGCGTTTGCTGCGCTGATGGTGATGGTGGTACCGGGCGTGCTGGCCCTGGTGTTCGGCTGGCTTGCATTCCGGTCGCGCGTGACCGGCGTTTATCTGTCTATCATTACCCAAGCCCTGACCTATGCGCTGCTGCTGGCGTTCTTTCGCAACGACATGGGGTTTGGCGGCAATAATGGCCTGACCGATTTCAAGGAAATCCTGGGTGCGCCGATCCAGTCCGACCGAACGCGCGCGACGTTGCTGGTGATCACGGCAGTAATGCTCAGCCTTCAATTCATTATTTGCCGAACCATGGTGCTCTCGCGCTTTGGAAAGGTTCTGGTAGCGGTGCGCGACGCCGAAAGCCGGACTAGATTTCTGGGCTATCGTCCGGAATCTTATAAGCTGGTAGTGTTCGTGGTATCCGCCATTATGGCCGGCATTGGCGGAGCCCTTTATGTGCCGCAAATCGGGATCATCAATCCGTCCGAATTCGCCCCGGCCAATTCCATCGAGGCCGTCATCTGGGTCGCCGTGGGCGGGCGTGGAACATTGGTGGGCGCCATACTGGGCGCGGTAATAGTTAATTTCGGCAAGAGCGTCTTTACCGGCATATTGCCCGAATTGTGGCTGTTCGCCCTGGGGGCCTTGTTTATTTTCGTGACCTTGTTTTTGCCTAAAGGCCTGGTGGGATTGTTCGCCGCCCGGCGCACCACAGCCCCGCCGCCCGAGTCTACCGGAAAGACCGCGTAATGTCCGGCAAGGCCAAAAACAGTTTGCTATATCTGGATGGCGTGAGCGTCAGCTTCGACGGGTTCAAGGCGTTAAATGCGCTATCCCTGGTGCTGGAACCCGGCGAGATGCGCGCGGTGATCGGGCCCAACGGGGCCGGTAAGACCACTATGATGGATGTGATCACCGGCAAAAGCCGGCCCGAGAGCGGACAGGTAATCTTCGGCGCCGACACCGACCTGACGCGTCTCGACGAGCCGGCCATCGCGCAGCTGGGTATCGGGCGTAAATTCCAGAAACCCACGGTGTTTGAACCGCTGACGGTCTGGGATAATTTCCTGCTAGCCCTGAACAATGATCGCCGCCCGCGCTTCGCTCTGCGTGCACGCGAAACCGCCACGGAGCGAAAGCGCATCGACGCACTGCTAGAAACCACCGGTTTGCAGGCGCATCGCGACCGGCTGGGTGGCGAATTGTCGCATGGGCAAAAGCAATGGCTGGAAATCGGCATGTTGCTGGCACAGGAACCCCAATTGCTGCTGATCGATGAACCGGTCGCCGGCATGACGGATGCGGAGACTGCTCAGACCGCTGAATTGCTGCGCGAGATTAACAAGACCCGTTCCGTGGTAGTGGTAGAGCACGATATGGATTTCGTGCGCGCCCTGGGTGTGCGGGTGACCGTTCTTCATGAGGGATCGGTCCTGTCCGAAGGTAGTATCGAGCATGTCAGCGCCAATCCGCGTGTTATCGATGTATATCTGGGACGATGAATGCTGAACATCGAGAGCATTACACTCCATTATGGCGCCGCGATCGCTTTGCGCCATGTTTCCATCCAGGCGCCGATCGGTGTGGTTACGTGCGTGCTAGGGCGCAATGGCGTGGGCAAGACCAGCCTGTTGCGCGCCATCACCGGGGCACACCCGGTCAGCGGCGGAGTCATATCCTGGAATGGCGACGATATCACGCGCCTGCCGATGCATGAGCGGGCACAACGTGGCGTTGCGTGGGTGCCGCAAGGGCGCGATATTTTTCCCCTGCTGACGGTGCAGGAAAATCTGGAAACAGGATTTGCCGTGCTGCCGCGCGGGAAGCGGCGAATTAGCGATGACATATTCGATTTATTTCCCGTGCTGAAATCTATGCTGGGACGGCGTGGCGGGGATTTATCGGGCGGGCAACAGCAGCAACTAGCGATTGCCCGCGCGCTGGTTATGCGCCCAAGATTGCTGGTTCTGGATGAGCCAACGGAGGGGATTCAACCCTCCATCATCAAGGATATTGGCCGGGTGATCACAGTGCTGCGGCAGCGCGGGGACATGGCGATACTCTTGGTGGAACAATATTTCGATTTTGCGCATGAACTGGCGCAATTCATCGCCGTGATGAATCGCGGCGATATCGTATTGGCAGGATCGCGAGAGGAGTTGGACGCAGACGATGTACGACGCCGCCTCTCTATCTAAGGTTGCCACCTATCAGCGCGCGGTGGGGGAGTTGCGCGTCGCGCTGCGCCGGCGGGGCGCGGCCACGGTGATTAAAAACCTACGCCAAGTCGGGTGCCTAAAGGTGCGGTTTCCGCGAGGTGACGATGCGGAATGGCTGGATGTCGCGATGATCAATCTCTCGGGTGGCGTCGCGGGTGGTGATCAGCTGGATATCGGGTTCGATGTGGGTGCGGGAGCGCGGGTTTCCCTGGCCGCGCAAGCGGCCGAACGGTTTTATCGGGTGCTACCAGGCACGGAGCCGGCGCGGCTGCGTGCTGCCGTTTCCGTTGCCGCGGACGGCGCGGCGGAATGGTTGCCGCAAGAGAGTATTCTATACAATCGCTGCAAGCTGGACCGCGTGCTGGATGTTTCTCTGGCCAGAAACGCACGATTTCTGGGTTTGGAAATGCTGGTGTTCGGACGCGCGGCGATGGGCGAGCGAGTGGAACAGGCGGATATTTCCGATACAATCCGAGTGCGCCGCGATGGCAGGATTATTTTGTGGGATGCAATCCGCATACAGGGTGATGCCGGGCGAATATTAGCGCGTCCGGCGGTGGCGAACGGTGCGCGGGCCGTCGCGACGCTGGTAATGGTGGCACCCGACGTGGATGCTTGGCGCGATCCACTGCGCGCAGTGCTGGCGCGGGCGCCGGCCGAGACGGGGTCTAGCTGCTGGGATGGAATGCTGGTAGTCCGAGCGCTTGCGGAGAGCGGCGCCGCGTTGCGCGCGACGATGACCTCGGCGTTGGCGCTGTTGCGGCCGAAGCGCGCCTTGCCGCGTGTGTGGATGTGCTAAAGGGGGAAGCGAATGAACTTGACGCCGCGAGAAAAGGATAAGCTGCTGATCGCCATGGCGGCGATGGTGGCGCGCCGGCGGCTGGAACGTGGGGTTAGGCTGAATTACCCGGAAGCAATCGCGTTAATCTCGGACTTTGTAGTCGAGGGCGCGCGCGATGGGCGGAGCGTGGCGGACCTGATGGAGGACGGCGCAAAGGTAATCACCCGCGAGCAGGTGATGGGGGGAATCGCCGAGATGATCGATAACTTGCAGGTGGAGGCGACGTTTCCTGATGGCACCAAGCTGGTGACCGTTCATGAACCGATCCGCTGAAGGACGGGCACATGATTCCGGGCGAAATTTTAACCGAAGCTGGTGAGATCGAGCTGAATGCCGGTTTGCCGCGGACGGTCCTGACTGTGGCAAATGCCGGCGACAGGCCGATCCAGGTGGGCAGCCATTACCATTTCTTTGAGACCAATCTTGCTCTGGTGTTCGATCGTCCTGCCGCGCGCGGGCAGCGGTTAGATATCGCCGCCGGAACCGCGGTCCGATTCGAGCCAGGTCAGACGCGAGAGGTGACATTGGTGCCCTATCGCGGTGCGCGGATCGTGCATGGGTTTCGCGGGGATGTGATGGGGGGGCTAGGCTGATGGTGCGGATATCGCGACGTGCCTATGCGGATATGTTTGGCCCCACATTGGGCGATCGCGTTAGGTTAGCTGACACGGATCTTATAGTGGAAGTAGAAAAAGATTTCACGATTTATGGCGAGGAAGTTAAATTCGGCGGTGGCAAGGTAATTCGAGACGGAATGGGGCAATCCCAATATTCGCAGGCCGAAGGTGCTGTCGATACGGTGATTACTAATGCGTTGGTCATCGATCACTGGGGCATTGTGAAGGCCGACGTGGCCATCACAAACGGGCGTATTTCGGGCATAGGAAAAGCAGGCAATCCGGATGTACAGCCAGGGGTGACGATCATTATTGGGCCAGGAACCGAAGTGATCGCGGGCGAAGGAAAAATACTCACAGCGGGTGGTATCGACAGTCATATTCATTTCATTTGCCCGCAGCAGGTGGAGGAGGCGATTTCCTCGGGCATCACCACGATGATTGGTGGCGGCACCGGGCCGACGACGGGAACATCGGCCACGACGTGCACCCCTGGGCCTTGGCACATGGCACGGATGATCCAGGCGGCCGAAGGGTTCCCGGTTAATCTGGCGTTTGCCGGCAAGGGCAATGCGTCACGCCCGGCGGCGTTGGAGGAGATGATCCGCGCTGGGGCATCCTGTTTAAAGCTGCACGAGGACTGGGGCACGACGCCGGCGGCGATTAATAATTGTTTATCAGTTGCGGATCGGTTTGATGTGCAGGTGATGATCCATACGGATACGCTGAATGAAAGCGGCTTCGTGGAAGATACGATCGCGGCCTTTCAGGGGCGAACCATCCATGCGTTTCATACTGAGGGTGCGGGCGGGGGGCATGCGCCAGATATTATCAAGGTTGCGGGCCTAGCGAATGTGCTGCCGAGCTCCACCAACCCAACGCGGCCCTATACGACGAATACATTGGATGAGCATTTGGACATGCTGATGGTGTGCCATCACCTCGATCCTTCGATACCCGAGGACGTGGCGTTCGCGGAATCGCGCATTCGTAAGGAGACAATCGCAGCAGAAGATATCCTGCATGACCTTGGCGCATTATCGATGATTTCATCCGATAGCCAAGCGATGGGGCGGGTGGGGGAGGTTATTATCCGGACCTGGCAGACAGCGCATAAGATGAAGCAGCAGCGCGGCGTACTGGCCGGCGATAATGCGCGGGCGGATAATTTTCGGGTTAAGCGCTACGTAGCAAAATATACAATTAATCCAGCAATCGCGCATGGGTTGGCACGCGAAGTGGGTTCCGTGGAGGTAGGGAAGCTTGCGGATCTGGTGTTGTGGTCGCCGGCTTTTTTTGGTACGAAGCCAGATATGGTAATCAAGGGTGGCATGGTCGCGAGTGCGGCTATGGGTGATCCGAATGCCTCCATTCCGACGCCACAGCCGGTGCATTACCGGTCGATGTTTGGCGCGTTTGGCCGAGCGATGGCGGGATGCGCGATCACGTTCGTCTCCGGCGCGGCGCTGGATACGGATATCGGGCGGCGACTAGATTTGCAGCGGAAATTGATCGCAGTGAGCGATACGCGCAGTGGGATTGGGAAGCGTTCCATGATCCATAACGACGTGACGCCGATGATCGAGGTGGACGCGGAGACCTATGAGGTGCGCGCTGATGGCGTATTACTGACCTGTGAACCAGCCTTGCTGCTGCCGATGGCGCAGCGTTATTTCCTGTTCTGATGCGCGCGCAATCTATTCTGCCCGCGGGGGCGTGGGATGCGGCGCAGGAGATCGATCACGTGCTGATCGATTATGACCGGCGGTACCGGCGCCGAATTTTATTGCCGACAGAGGGCGGCGGATCGGTGCTGGTCGATATGGCGCAGGCGGTGCGGTTGCGCGATGGGGATGGCTTAGTGCTGGATGATGGCCACGTCGTGCGGGTCTGTGCGCAGCCGGAAAAGCTATTGGATATTCATGCGCATGACCAGGCGTCCCTATTGCGCATCGTTTGGCATCTGGGTAATCGCCATCTACCTGTGCAAGTGCATGGCGAGCATATTCGTATTCGCGCCGATCATGTTATCGAAGAGATGGTCATCGGCCTCAACGGGCATGTTGAAACGGTCGAGGCACCGTTCGATCCCGAGGCGGGCGCCTATGCGGGCGGTCATCAGCACCAGCATGATGATGAGGAGGATCATCACCATGACTGATCAGGCTTTGTTACGGTTATTGGCTTGGCTATCTCCGGCTTTTCCAGTCGGAGCGTTTGCCTATTCGCATGGCCTGGAATGGGCGGTGGAAGCGGGCGATATCACGGATCAGAATAGTTTGCTGGCATGGGTGCGCGATGTTTTGCGCCATGGCGCAGGGCGGAGCGATCTGATTTTACTACGCCAGGCGCATCGGGCGTCCGGAGATGCGGAAGAGTTAAAAAAAATCGCAGAACTGGCGAGTGCGACATCGGCAAGCCGCGAGCGGCAAATCGAATCTCTAGGCCAAGGCACGGCGTTTGTCATGGCGGCAGCACCATGGCGGGTAGATTTATTAGTTGGCGTAGAACATGTGCCCTATGCGGTAGCGGTGGGCGCATTTGCGGGTGCGTCCGAGGTGGCCGAGGACGATGCCGCGTTGGGATTTTTGCATGCGTTCGCGGCCAATCTGATTTCCGCCGCCGTGCGGCTGGTGCCGTTGGGGCAGTCCGCAGGACTTATCGTGCTCGCGGCGTTGGAGCGTGATCTTTTGGACGTTACCGCCGATACACGCGATGCCGGTCTCAACGATCTAGGCGGGTGTTGCTTCCGGTCCGATCTGGCGGCCATCGCGCATGAAACCCAGTATACGAGGTTATTCCGGTCATGAGCGCAAAACTCCGCAAATCTGCCCATGGCCCCCTACGCGTAGGTATTGGTGGGCCGGTGGGGACCGGCAAAACAGCGTTGATGGATGCACTCTGCAAGCGGTTGGGGCCGATCTACGACATCGCAGCCATTACCAACGATATTTATACCAAGGAAGATGCCGAATTCCTGACGCGGGCGGGGTCTCTACCGCCAGAAAGAATTTTAGGGATTGAAACCGGTGGCTGCCCGCATACGGCGATCCGCGAGGATGCGTCGATTAACCTCGCCGGGGTGACGGAGATGTGCAAGCGCTTTCCTGATCTGGATGTTATCCTTATCGAAAGTGGGGGGGATAACCTGGCGGCAACGTTTTCGCCCGAGCTGGCGGATGTGACGATCTATGTCATCGATGTCTCGGCCGGCGATAAAATTCCTCGCAAGGGCGGGCCGGGGATCACGCGTAGCGATCTCCTCGTCATCAACAAGATCGATTTAGCGCCATTCGTGGGGGCAAGCCTGGATGTGATGGATCGGGATTCGCGGCGCATGCGCGGGGAACGGCCTTTTATTTTTACCAATATCCGCGGCGGCCAGGGTGTGGCGGACGTGGCGCGGTTCATCGAACGCACCGGTGGGTTGACGGAATAGGGGTTAACCCTTCGCGGCGCGGGCGGACAGCTCGTCGCTGGGGCGGATATCGGGGACGGTTGCATAGATGCTGACGGCCAGTAGCAGCACGACGCACAGGACACCAAACAGGCTGCGATAAGCAAGTTCGCTGCGCGTGCCATCCGCCAGCAGGGTGAACTCGCCAAGGATGATGCCGGACAAGGTTTGCATACAGGCCACGCCCAGCATGACGAAGGTGTTCATCGTCGCCATGCCGCGCCCGATCAGCCGGTCGGGGAAAATCGCACGGCCATGCGTCATGATCATGGCGCCAGACGGACTGAAGAAGCCGATGGCGATGATGGCCGCGATGGCGAACCAGGCTGGTGGCTGGCCCAGGAATGCTAAGATCGCCAGGATCGCGGCGATCACCAATGTGCCGCCGACAGAAATCCATTTGCGCGTATTCAGCACGCGATCCAGCGGGCCGAAGACCAACACGCCGAACTGATAGGCGACGACTGCGGCGAGCAGGACATTGCCAGCCTCGATATAGCTCAGACCATGTGCCTCACGCAGGAACGGGCCGCCCCATAGGCCTTGCACGGTAAAGATGCAGGCGTAGTTGCAAAAATTCATCAGCAAGATGCCCGGCAGGCGTGGGCTACGCAGGACCGCCCCGAAGCCACGCAGCATTTCGCGCGGCGATTCCGCCCTACGGTCGAGGAAGGGATGACCGGGTGGGGCATCGCGCACCACCAGCCAGACGGCGATGGCGGCAAGAAAAGTGAATGCCACGGCAACTGCAAAGACCGGGCGCCAGCCAAAAGCCTGCGCGCCCCAGGCCAATGGCGTGGTAGCGGCAAGGTTGCCGATCAGGCCAATTGACATCACCAGGGACGAAAACGTGGAAAACCGGTCCGGCGGGTACCAGCGCGAAATCACCACCATGCTGCCGATCAGCATCACGCCGAAGCCGGCGCCCATCAACGCGCGGCCGGTCAATAACATCGCCCAGTTAGGGGCAAGGGTAAAAACCACACCACCCACCACAGCGAGCAACAGCATGCCGACGACCGTGCGACGGGGGCCGTAATGGTCGAAGAAAAAGCCACAGGGAATCTGCATCGCTGAAAAGCCGAAGAAAAACGCGCCGGTCAACGCGCCCAGGGCCTGCGGCCCGATGTGCAAATCACGCATCAAATCGAGCCCGATGGTGACATTGGCGGCGCGAAAGAAATGGCTAGCAACATAGGCGATGGCCAGGGTGATAACGATCAGCAGGCCCTGGCGCCAGAGGACGGGCGACATCGTGGGACGTATCCTGTTTGCGGAAAAGTGAATCTACGCGCTGGCGGCGGTGGTGGGAAGCGGCGATGCCGCCACATGGCGCGGCACCAAACACATGCGGACCCGATGGATGATGACATATCCCTAGCCCGAAAATCGGGTCTCGAAGCGTGGGCAGGCCAGGTCATCGCTCAGCGCGAACCGTGAGGAGATATCGTGCGCGTCTGGATGTCGATGTGCCAAACAGGATTGGCAGTGCCGTAAACAGGTCGATCGACTTCCGATACCAGAATATCCTTTCTATCCAGCGTCCATCTAGCCAAGGGTTATCCCATGGCGGATCCTGTTAACTGCTGCAACACGATGGTCAATTTAACCGGCTTTACCGCCTTGGATCGCACGCCAAATGCGTTCCGGTGTCGCGGGCATGTCGATGTGGTGTACGCCAATGGGGGCCAGGGCGTTCAGGATGGCAGCAATTATGGCTGGTGGGGCGGCGATGGCGCCAGCCTGACCCGCACCTTTGACACCGAGTGGGTTGGCGGTGGTGGGGACGCCGTTAAGGTGGATGTTGAGGGCGGGCAGGTCGGCGGCGCGCGGGATGCAATAATCCATGAAGGAACCGGAGAGGAGCTGGCCGGTTTCGGGGTCATGGACCGTGTGTTCCTGCATAGCCTGGCCGATACCCTGGGCTACGCCACCTTGGACCTGGCCGATGGTCAGCATGGGGTTGATCACCGTGCCGAAATCGTCGACGGCGGTGTAGCGATCCAGGGTCAGGGCCCCGGTCTCGGGGTCGATTTCGACCTCCGCAATGTGACAGCCATTAGGGAAGGTGATGAGATCCAGCTTGTTCCAGACATAGCTATCGACCGTTTCGTCAGGCGCGGCGGCGCGGGCTGCGTCGGGCAGGGAGATGGAGCGGTCCTCGGCGTGGAAGGCACCGTTAGCGAACGTTACGCTTGCGAAGGGCGCTTGCAGCAAACGGGCGGCAATCGCCCTGCCCTTCTCAATCGCGGCGTCCATGGCTTTCACAAGGGCGGAGCCGCCCTGGTGCAGGGAACGGGCACCGCCATGGCCGTTGCCGTCCTTAACGAGGACGGTGTCGGCCTGTTGCAAGACAAAGCTTTCTATCGGTTGGCCGAGATGATCGGCAGCGATCTGCAAAAAACTGGTCTCATGGCCCTGGCCGTTGGACTGGGTACCGAGAGCAAGAACGATTTTTCCGTCGGGGAGAAATTTGACTTCCGCGCCTTCATCGAGGGCGCCGCGGGCGGTTTCCAGGAAGCAGGTGATGCCGATGCCGCGCAGTCTTCCGCTTGCTTCGGTGGCGGTGCGGCGGGCGAGAAAATGCGCGTGGTTGGCGCGGGCCTGCGCGAGGGGGATATTGGCCGCGAAGGCACCGCCGTCGATAGTGGTGCCGATCGCCGTGCGATGGGGAAAATGGCGCACCAGGTTGCGGCGCCGGAGTTCGGTGGCATCGATGCCGACCACCGGCGCGGCGGCCTCGATCAGGCGTTCGATGAGGTAGTTGGCCTCGGGCTTACCTGCGCCGCGATAGGCGTCAGTGGGGACGGTGTTGGTGAAGATGCCGCGCACATCCATGAACACGGCTTGAATGTCGTAGCCGCCGCCCATGGCGTTGCCGGGCGCGTTGGTCGAGCTACCGGGGCCGCCGGTGGACATGGCAGCACCGAGATTGGCGAGGGTGAACACGTCGAGGGCGAGGAATTTTCCGGTGTCGTCGAGTGCTAGGCGGGCGCGGGAAAAATTGTCACGGCCATGGGCGGTGGAGACAAAATCCTCTGTATGCCCGGAAACCCATTTTACTGGGCGGCCCAGATGGCGAGCAGCCCAGAGGACGAAGATGAGTTCGGGATAGAGAGCGTTCTTGACGCCGAAGCCGCCGCCAACGTCGGGGCAGCAGACCTGGATTTTCTCACGGGCAACCCGGAAAATAGAGTCTGCCAATTGCGCGCGCAGGCTATGCACGCCCTGGCCGCTGAGGAGGAGATGGAAGGTCTCGATCGCAGAATCGTATTCACCGATGGCAGCGCGGTGCTCGATAGGGGCGATGATGAGACGGTTATTCACCAGCTCCAGCTCCACCACATGCGCGGCGGTGGCGAGTGCGGACTGCGTGGCGGCTCGGTCGCCCTTTTCAAATCGGTAGGAGAGGTTGTTGGGGATATTGTCCCAGAGCTGCGGCGCACCCTCGGCCAGGGCGGCTTGTAAAGCGGTGACACAGGGGAGTGGGTTGTAAGCAACCTGCAAGCGTTCGGCGGCGTCGAGCCCAGCGGCCCTAGTTTCGGCGACTACGAAGGCGACGGGTTCACCGACATGGCGTACGCGGTCGGAGGCCAGAGCGAAGCGGGGCGGGATCAGCATGGGGCCAACGGTCGGCACCTTGGCAGCGCAGGGGATGGGGCCGAGGCCAGCGAGATCGGCCGCGGTATAGACGCCGATGACCCCGGGCGAGGCCAAAGCGGCCGCGCGGTCGATGCCCGCGATCATGGCGTGCGCGTGCGGCGAGCGCACAGCATGGGCAAAGAATTGTCCAGGCCGGTTTATATCATCCGTGAAGCGGCCTTGGCCGGTGAGGAAGCGCGCGTCTTCGAGCCGGCGCAAGGATTGTCCGCTGAGCTTGGTCATTGCCGCATTCCTAGCTCGCTGCCCCCTGTTAGGCCAGCTGGGCGGAGGCGGCTCGGTTCAGCGCATCGCGCCGCGCAAGGCTTCCAGCTCGCCGAGCGCTTCGCCCAACAGGGCGTGCAGGCGCCGTACCTCGGCTTCAGCCCGCTGCACGCGGGCGTTGGCCTGGCGCACGGAGGTGCTGGCCGGGCTCACCGCCGGCGTCAGGCCGGGCATGGGCAACTCAGGTTCGGCGACCATCATCACGTTCATGGAAGCGTTCTTATCCTGTTTCTCCGAGTCCCGATCCTCTGGGTTCGGGGGAGAAATGTTTTCGCTTAGCCGGCCACCACCTTCGCGCAGGAGGCGTTGCACGCCCTTGATCGTGTAGCCCTGGATGTAAAGCATATCGGAAATACGTTGCAGTAGGCCGATATCCTCGGGGCGGTAATAACGCCGCCCGCCGCCGCGTTTCAACGGTTTTACCTGCTGAAATTTGGTTTCCCAGAAGCGCAGCACGTGCTGTGGAATATGGAGCTTATCGGCTACTTCGCTGATGGTGCGAAAGGCCAAGGGGGCTTTCTTGGGCCGGTCCCGGCGCGTTATGGATTGAATCCGCTCGCTCTCCGGCATCATTAAGGGTCGCGCGGGGTCGTTCATTCATCGTGCTCCGGGCGTGGCATTATTCGTCCTCCCTGGTGTCCTGCACTGGCGCCGTGCCGTTTACACAGGCCTTCAGCACATGACTGGGGCGGAACACCAAGACGCGGCGTGGCAGGATAGGCACTTCCTCGCCAGTTTTCGGATTACGGCCGATGCGGCGGCCCTTTTTTCGTACCGAAAATGTGCCAAAGCCACTAATTTTAAATGAATCACCCGACTGCAGTGTACCGGATATTTTCTCCAGAATGTGCTCCAGAAGGTCCGTTGACTCGTTACGCGACAACCCGACCTGGGTGAAGATCGTCTCGACCAGATGGGCGCGTGTGACGGTTTCCATGCACGGCAAATTATAGGCGCGGCTTCAAAGAGTCAAGAATTTACAGTTAAAATCTATAAATTTCAACTTATTGGAAAAGTATTCGCATAGCACACTTGAGCCTAACCTACATTCGGACGAGGGCCGAGCCCCAGGTCAGGCCGCCGCCTAACGCCTCCATCAGCACGAGATCACCGCACTTGATCCGGCCATCCGCGCAGGCTTCCGCCAGGGCGAGCGGCACGGAGGCGGCGGAGGTATTGGAATGGCGTTCCACCGTAACCACCACGCGGTCCGGCGACAGACCAAGTTTCCGGCCCATGGCGTCGATGATGCGTTTATTGGCCTGGTGAGGCACCAACCAGTCTATGTCTTCGTTTGACAAGTTATTGTATTTCAAACATTCATCTACCGCCTCGGTAAGCTTGGTCACGGCGTGGCGAAACACCTCCTTGCCGTTCATTTTCAGTGTCCCGGGACGGTCGGGCCGCCCCACTGCGCCATCGACATAGAGAATATCGCCGAGGGTGCCCTGGGCGTGGATATGAGTGGAGAGGATACCGCGAGCGTTGATCCCGCTGCCCTCCCCAGCCTGCAGGAAGACTGCCCCGGCGCCGTCGCCGAACAACACACAGGTGCCGCGATCTTGCCAATCTAGAATACGCGAATAGACCTCTGACCCGATCACCAGCACACCGCGCGCCTGTCCCGCGCGGATCATCGCATCCGCCACGGACAAGGCGTAGATGAAGCCAGAGCAGGCCGCCGCTAAGTCGAAGCCGAAGCCGCGCGCGACACCGAGGGCAGCCTGGATGCGCAGGGCGGTGGCCGGAAACGCCTGATCGGGCGTGGAGGTGCCGACGATAATCCCATCCACGTCCGCCGCCGTGGCACTGGCGGCGACTAGGGCGGCGCGCGCGGCTTCCGTGCCCATGAAGGCGGCAGTTTCTGTCTCGTCCGCCAGATAGCGCTGGCGGATGCCTGTACGTTCGCGGATCCAGGCATCGGAGGTTTCCAGCTGCGCGGCAAGATCGTCGTTGGTTACGCACCGGCGTGGCAAATAGCCGCCGACGCCGGCCAAAATTGAACGGACCTGCATCGGGATCGCTACTCCGAGGTTGCCAGGTGTGGAATACCGCCACCCCGGGGTATTTCTGAAGAATTCAATTTAATATTTTGAATTTGCAGTATACTTTCACGGATTTTATCGTTAAAATGATGCGCCACCATGTCCATCGCCACATCCAGCGCGTGGGCAAAGCCAAGCGCATCCGTCCCGCCATGCGATTTTACCACCACGCCGTTCAGGCCCAGCAGGACGGCGCCATTGTAGCGACGCGGATCCAGCCATTCGCGCAGTCGGTCCAGCGCCGGGCGCAGCAGAAGATAGGCAATTTTACCAGATAGCGAGCCGGCAAAGATTTGGCGCAGCATGTCGCTCATCAGCTTCAGCGCGCCTTCACCGGTCTTCAGCGCCACGTTGCCGGTGAACCCATCCGTCACAACCACATCGACGGTTCCAGAGGTGACGTCATGGCCTTCCACGAAGCCATGGAATTGCGGGCTGAGATGGCTGCGGCGCAGTATGTCAGCGGCCTGGCGAACGCGGTCGCTGCCCTTCAGCTCCTCCGAGCCAACATTCATCAGCCCGATGCTGGGTGCTGTCAGGCCGAGCACGGTACGCGCGAACACATCGCCCATGACAGCAAACTCCACCAAATTACGGGCGTCGCAGACTATATTGGCTCCCAGGTCCAATAGCACTACATCCCCGCGGGCCGAGGGGCCAATGCCCGCCATGGCCGGGCGCGCGATGCCGGGCATCGGGCGGATCACCACCTGCGCCAGCGCCAGCATCGCCCCGGTATTGCCAGCCGATATCACCCCGGCCGCATGCCCATCCGCGACCGCGCCGATGGCCACGCGCAACGAGGATTGGCGCAGGCGAAGCGCCGCCGTCGGCTTCATGTCGTTGCCAATCACGTCGGGCGCATGGCGAACGGTGCATATGGCGGCCGCTCGCGGATGCGCGGCAAGCAAGGGGGTCAGCTTCGCCTCATCGCCGACCAGCAAAAAGCGCGCCTTCGGGTGCCGTTCCGCGGCGATATCCAGGCCAGCGATTACGATATCTGGGGCATGGTCTCCGCCCATGGCATCAATGGCGAGGGCGTATCTCTCCCCCGTCTCATTGCCACTCATGGAAGGGTTACTAACATGCGCCGGACCGGCTCAGGCGCGAACCGCGCCCTTCAAGGCCTTACCGGCGGCAACCACCTCACGCCCATCGTAATGGCCGCAATGGCTGCATACATGGTGAGGGCGCTTCAGTTCGCCGCAATTGCCGCATTCGACACGTGCCTGGGTAGGCAGCGCCTGATGGGCGCGGCGCATGCCACGCCGAGATGGCGACGTTTTTCTTTTCGGAACAGCCATGGGTCAGAACCCTCCAGTCTAGTGAGGCCTGCGCGCGGAGGGGGTCGGCGCGGGGGCGATCACTCATGCGGCAACAAGTTTAGTGGCGGCGTCTAGCAGAGGCCCCACGGGCAGGCAAGGTATGGCGCGTCACCGTAGATATCCCAGGGGTAGGTGTTTTAGTCTTTCGACCCCGGCTTCAGGCGGAGCGCGGCCAGAGCGGCAAACGGTGTTTCCGGCGCGGACTGGCCAACATTGGGCAAATCCGCATCGGGTTTGCGCGGATAAGGATCCAGGGCCAAAGCTAGTTGCTCGGCGGCAACCTCGCCCAGATCGATCGCTGTCCCGATATAGGGGATTTCATCGATGGAGTCCGGATCGTCCGTGTCGCTTTCGGTTCCGGCTGGGACGAAGCGGATGGTGAAATTTTCTGCCAACTTGGCCGGAAATTCATCGAGCGACAGGATGCAAATCTGGGTAATGCTGGCCGCCATCGCGCCGGTGGCCTCCATTGCGCCATTCTGGAAGGGTTGTAACCGAAAACGGCAGGTCAGAAACGCGATCGCCGGCAATTGCAGGCGCGCCGCCAGGGCCGCGCATTCTGCCGCCGTCGCGCGCACCGCAATGTCCAGGCCGGCGGTGCCAACCCGGCCCAAGTCGAGAAGGTAAGAGAATTCCGCACTCACGCGCCAGTCTCCGCGAGGCGGCGGAAATGCACCTGGCCGGTGGCGAGGGTGGTGAGATCCTGGCTAGCCAGGTAGATATCCTGGGCGATGGCGAGACGGGCGAGGCGGGCCGCCGCGCCATTCGGGGCGACGCCGCGCCAGACATTGCGCACCAATGCCGCCGCCAGTTCCGCTACATCGCCCGCAGCCAGGCCAGCCTCATAGGCGCCGGCACGGCCATGGAAGGCTTCCCACATTTCCCGCACCTTGCGCCCGACAGAGAGATCGCCCACTCCCATTTCCCGTAGGTTAACATCCATGTCGCTGAACATGGCATCAAACACCGCCTGCGCCAGAGCCGGGCCGGGTTCGGGAAGGCTGCGCAGACGGCGGATCAGGATCGCGGCGTAAAGGCCCACCAGATCGAAGCGGCCATCGAGCGTATCGGGCACGCCGATCTCACCATAGAGCGCTTCCTCGCGCGCGGCTGCGACGAGCCGCGTGTAGAGGGCGAAGCTCGCGCGTTCATACCGGCCATGGCGTAAAAATTTTAGCAGGCCCATGAATACTTCCCTCGTCCAATCACGCTGCTGATGCGGATCTTGATTCAAAGTCCGGCACCGGCCTACTCCTGATGCTCAGCGTTCATTGACTTGGCAAAGCCGGCGTGAGACCTCCATATCCCCGTTGTGCCGCCTCTCCGCAAGCATCTGTTGCAAGGACGTATCAAGTGATCAGCCGCGCCTTTCTTTTCGCCCGATCCTGCTGGCGCCCGCTGCCGGGGTTGTTAACACTGGCGCTGCTGGCCGGTTGCTCGCTGATCGAGACGCCCACCGTGATGCGCGGGCATAAGGTGGAGAACGAGTTGCTGAAGGAGCTGGTACCAGGCACCTCCTCGCGCGCCGATGTCACCGCCCTACTGGGTTCGCCTACCGCGCGGGCGACGTTTGACGACGATGTCTGGATCTATGCCGCCAGCGTCACCCGTGAGCAGATCGCCCGCTATCCTGCCATCCAGACCCAGGATGTAACGGTGATCAGCTTTACTCCGGCCGGGACCCTGAAAGAGATCAAGCGATTGAGCAAGGATGACGCGGTTCCGGTAGATGTGGTGACCCGCGCGACGCCCAGCCCAGGCAGCGAGATGACCCTGCTGCAAGAGTTTCTCGCCAATGTTGGCCGCCTGGCGCCGAGCGCGGCAGGCGCGGCGAAGCGGGGTGGCGGAGGTGGTATCTAGGGCCTTCGTCGTTGACACTCAGCCGGAACTGGCTCGCACCCCCACCCGGTCACCCAACAAGCGCACATTGCTGTGGCGAGCACAGTCGCGGTACGCGGGCCGATTCCGGCTGATCGGCAGCATGAAAACGCTCTAAAAATGGCTCCAGCCCCCTGTGTTGAGTGGGATCGGGTTGCCATTGGCATCCAAGACCGTGACCCCGGGTGGGCCGGCCTCTAGGCGGCCGATCCGGGTGACCATGATGGCGGCGCGCATGGCAACGGCTTTGAGATCGGCGGCGCGGGCGGACGGGACAGCGAGAAGAATTTCGTAGTCGTCGCCGCCGGTGAGAATCGTGTCGCGCCAGCCGGGACCGGCAGCGCGAGCCGCATCGGACAGCGGGACCAGCGTAGCTTCGATCTCAGCGGCCAGATTGGAGTGGCGACAAATATGGGCTAGATCCTGTACCAGCCCGTCCGAGATATCCATGCTGGCACTGGCGATGCCGCCCAAGGCGAGGCCGAGGCGCGGGCGGGGCAATTGGTAGCGGTCGAGGAGATGGCCGGTCGGGTCCGCGAGGCGGCCCTGCGCGACGGCGAGGCCAAGGGCGCCGTCACCGATCGTGCCACTGACCCAGATCTCGTCACCCGCCGCAGCGCCGCCACGACGCGGCGTTTGGCCGGGCGCGGCATGGCCGATGACGGTGAGCGAAAGCGCGATCGGGCCGGTGGTAGAGGTGGTGTCCCCACCGAGCAAGGTGACCGCGAATTCCGTCTGATCCCGCGCTAGGCCCGCGGCGAAAGCGGCAAACCAGCTGTCGGGCGTAGCGCGCGGGACAGAAATAGTGACGAGATAGCCGATCGGGATGGCACCCTTGCCGGCAAGATCAGAGAGGTTCACGCGTAAGAGCTTGCGTGCGACAAGGTCGGGCGGATCGGTGGGGAGAAAATGGATGCCCTCCACCAAAGCATCGGCTTTTAGAATGAGATCGCGGCCAGGCGGGGGTATAAGGATGGCGACGTCATCGCGCAGGCTGTCCGCACCGGGGCCGGCGAGGGGAGCAAAATGCCGGGCAATGAAAGAAAACTCGGCCGACAGGGGCGTGCCGGCCTGACTCATTTTGGGAAGTCCTGCGGGCGCAGCAGATGAGCGAGGCGGTCGAGCAGGCCGTTGACCATGCGCGGTTCGTCGCCGGCGAAGAAGCCGTGCGCAATGTCGAGATATTCGTTGATGACGACGCGGGCGGGCGGGCCATCCTGCGTGGCGAGTTCCGCGGCGCCGGCGCGCACCAGGGCGCGCAGCACGGGGTCCAGCCGTTCCAGCTTCCATTCGGCGGGGAGCAGTTCCGTGAGCATGCGGTCGGTGGTTTCGGCCTGCGCGGTGGCGGTGCGAACGATGCGGGCGAACAGTGGAACCTCGGCTTCGGGGATGCGGCCTTCCTCGAAGCCGCCCGTCCCGGGCAATTCGCCAAGGCGATGGCGGACGAATTCGTCGATGACGGCTTCAGCGGAGAGGGCGGTCTGCTCGCTCTGGAACAGCGCCTGCACGGCGGCGACGCGGGAGGCGGTGCGCGAGCGGACAGGTGGCGCCATTACGCCCCGAGCCGACGGGCGACGTTAATCTGCACCAACGCGGCAGCGGCGGCCTCGGCACCCTTGTTGTGACCGTCCTGGCCGGAGCGGGCCTCAGCTTGTTCGATATTGTCGCAGGTTAATAAACCAACGCCGAGGCACAGGCCGAATTGCAGGGAGACCTCCATCAGCCCGTTCATCGATGCAGCGCAAATGAAATCGTAATGGTCTGTTTCCCCGCGCACGATGCAGCCAAGGGCGATGTAGGCATCGAATTTTTTTGTCCCCCGCACTGCAAGGCGCACGGCTTGCGGTAGCTCGTAGGCGCCCGCGACGTCCATTACCTCATGCGTGGCGCCGGCTTCGGTCAGGATGCGCACGGCGCCGACGGTCAGGCCATCGATCACCGCGCGGTAATAGGGGGCACGGACGACCATGACATGCGGCGAGACGCCGTCTATTTTTGGCGCGACTGGAAGTTCGGCTTCTACTGTACTCATGGAATTAAACTCATGTGTTCGCCCCCTCGATTGGTTCCTGGCCGACGACGTTCAACCCGTAGCCCTCCAGGCCGATAATGGTGCGGCGACGGTTGGAAATCAGGACCATTTCCCGCACGCCGAGATCGAGTAGGATCTGCGCGCCGATGCCGTAATCGCGTAGTTCCGGGCCGCGCGGGTGCGTCGAGGCGGCGAGGCCGCGCACCCTTTCGGACAAGGCCGTGAGACGGTGGTCGCGGATCAGAACGATGGCGCCGCGGCCGGCGGTGCCGATGCGGTGCATGGCGCTGTGCACAGCCACCCAATGCGGGCTGCCGGTCATGTCGTCCAGCAAGTCGATCGCGTGCATGCGCACCAGCACAGGATCGGAGCCCTCAAGATCTCCCTTCACCAAGGCCAGATGTTCGCCATACTCCACCGTGTTCGCATAGACGATGAGTTTCCATTCCCCGCCGACCGGATGGATAAAGCTGCCTTCCTGTACGCGGCGGACCAAGCGTTCGGTACGGCGGCGATGAGCGATCAGATCGGCAATGGTGCCGAGTTTCAGGTTATGATGCTGGGCGAAGGTGACGAGGTCCGGCAGGCGCGCCATGGTGCCGTCATCGTTCATGATCTCGCAGATCACGCCAGCGGGGTTGAGGCCCGCGAGGCGGGCGATATCAACGGCGGCTTCCGTATGGCCGGCGCGCACCAGGGTGCCGCCTTCCCGTGCCATCAGGGGGAAAATATGCCCAGGCGTTACGATGTCGTTGCGACCGCATTGCTGGTTTACCGCCACGGCGATGGTGTGCGAACGGTCATGAGCGGAAATTCCGGTGGTGACACCCTCGCGTGCCTCGATCGAAACGGTAAACGCCGTTTGGTGGCGGGTGCCATTGGATTGGCTCATCAGCGGCAAGCCGAGATGCTCAACACGCTGTCGAGTCATAGCAAGGCAGATCAGGCCGCGCGCATAACGGGCCATGAAGTTAATAGCGTCCGGCGTGGCGAATTGCGCCGGGACGATGAGGTCGCCTTCGTTTTCGCGGTCTTCGTCATCGACGAGGATGAACATACGGCCGTTGCGGGCTTCCTCGATCAGTTCCTCGGCGGAGGCGAGATAGTCCACCAGTCCGGTAGTCTTGATATTTTTCATCAGCGGAACTCCGCCAGGCGCGCAACATAGCGAGCCAGCATGTCAATCTCAATGTTGACGTTGCCGCCCGGTTTCAGCGTGGCGAAGCCGGTGACGGCAGCGGTGTGCGGGATGATGTTCACCCCAAACTCTTCGCCACTCACTTCGTTCACCGTGAGGGAAACACCTTCGATGGCGACGCTGCCTTTAGTGGCGATGAATTTCGCTAGATCGCGCGGCGCGCGGAAGCACCAACGGGCAGAACCGTTTTCCGGCGTGGCGGATATCGCCTGCCCCACGCCATCGACATGGCCAGAAACGATGTGCCCGCCGAGTTCATCGCCCAGTTTCAGCGCACGCTCGAGATTTACGCGCGTGCCGGGCCGCCAGTTGCCCAGGGTGGTTTTCGACAGGGTCTCGGCGGAGACATCAACGGCGAAGGCATCGGGGGTAAATTCCACCACCGTCAGACAACAGCCGGAACAGGCGATGGAGGCGCCTATAGCGACGGAGGAAAAGTCATCCCAGGGTGTGGCGATAACCACGCGCATGTCGGCCCCCTCGCCCATGGGGGACATAGAGCGAATAGTACCCAGCGCGGAAACGATGCCGGTGAACATGATCAGACAACCCTGTGGAATTCGCTCAGCATGTCAGGCCCGAGCGGCGCCGCATAGCTTCGCGTGAATCGGGGCATGCTGGCCAGGGTCTGCACGCCGAAAGCCTGCGTCGCCGGCCAGCCATCGCCGCCCAAGACGGTCGGGGAGTGGAACCAAGCGATGCGATCCACCAGATCGGCGCGCAGCAGGGCCGCGGCGAGTTGTGCCCCGCCTTCCACCAGCAAGCGCGTGATGCCGGCCTCGGCCAGCGCGGCGAGGCCGTGAGCGAGGTCCACCCCCGGCTCACCAGCGGGAATATCGAAGAGGCGCACGCCAGCCTCGGTAAAGGCCGTGCGGCGGGCGGCATCGGCGCCGTCGCGCAACAACACCCAGGTGGGAGCGGCGCGCGCCGTGGCGACGAGGCGCGAGGCCAGGGACAAGCGCAGATGGCTGTCGGCCACCACGCGCACCAGCGGGTTGGGCCGGAAGCAGGACAGCCGGCAGGTGAGATCGGGGTCGTCGGCCATCGCCGTGCCTACGCCGACCATTACCGCGTCATGGCGCCCGCGCATGGCGTGCACGGTGCGGCGCGCGGCTTCCCCGGTGATCCATTTACTCTCGCCGGAGCGGGTGGCGATGCGCCCATCCAGTGTAGAGGCCAGTTTCAAAGTTACCATCGGCCGCCCCTGGCGCACGCGCGTCACAAATCCGGCGGTGACTTCGGCAGATTCCGCTTCCAGAAGGCCTTCATCAACCGTAATACCGGCGGCGCGCAGCCGGGCGATACCCTCGCCGTTTACCCGCGGGTCGGGATCGCGCAGGGCGATCACCACGCGGGTGACGCCGGATTTGATCAGCACGTCGGTGCAGGGCGGCGTGCGGCCCCAATGGCAGCAAGGTTCCAACGTAACATAGACCGTCCCACCCTTTGCCGCCGCGCCCGCCATTTCCAACGCGACCGGTTCCGCGTGCGGGCGCCCGCCCGGCGCAGTGACGCCACGCCCCACCACGCGGCCATCGGCCACCACCACGCAGCCCACGGAGGGATTGGGCCAGGTATTGCCCAGCCCGCGCCGCGCCAAAGCAAGGGCGGCGCGCATATGGGAGATATCTACGTGTGCCCTGCTCATGCGTTAGGCTTCTTCACCCATAGTGCCGAGAAAGGCTTGAAAATCTTTCGCCTCACGAAAATCCCGATAGACGCTGGCGAAGCGGACATAGGCAACGGGATCGACTTCCTTCAAAGTTTCCATCACCAGCTCTCCAATCTGCTTGCTGATGATGTCGTTTTCGCCGGAGGCTTCCAACTGGCGCACCAGGCCGTTGACTATGCGTTCGATGCGTTCTTCCTGAATCGGACGCTTGCGCAGGGCGATGCGGATGGAGCGCGACAGTTTATCGCGGTCGAAAGGTACGCGACGGCCGTCAGATTTCACCACGGTGAGTTCGCGCAGCTGCGTGCGTTCGATGGTAGTAAAACGTTGTTTGCAGCTGTCGCAGAAGCGGCGGCGACGGATGGCCTGGTTATCCTCCGTCGGACGGCTATCTTTAACCTGCGTGTCTTCGTGACCACAGAACGGGCAGCGCATGTTCTACCGCCCTGGATAAATGGGGAAGCGCGCACACAGCGTTTTAACGCGCACGGCTATGGCTGCTTCCACGGTTGCGTTGGTGCCATCGCTGGAAGCAGAGAGACCATCTAGGACTTCTGCGATCATTTCGCCGACCTGCTTGAACTCCGCCGCGCCGAAGCCGCGCGTAGTGGCAGCGGGAGTTCCAAGGCGGATACCCGAGGTGATGGCGGGTTTTTCGGGATCGTAGGGAATGGCGTTCTTGTTCGTCGTTATGTGCGCGCGTTCGAGCGAGGCTTCGGCCAACTTGCCGGTGACGCGCTTTGGCCGCAGATCCACAAGCATGAGATGGCAATCGGTACCGCCGGTGACGATGGCTAAGCCGTTTTGGATCAATGTTTGGGCTAATGTTTTCGCATTGTCGGTCACCGCCTGCTGGTAAGCGCGAAATTCGGGACGCAACGCTTCGCCAAACGCCACTGCCTTCGCGGCGATGACATGCATCAGTGGGCCACCCTGCAGGCCCGGGAAAACGGCAGAATTTACTTTCTTACCGATGGCTTCGTCATTGGTAAGGATCATGCCCCCGCGCGGGCCGCGCAGGGTCTTGTGGGTTGTGGTCGTGACGACATGGGCATGCGGAAGGGGGCTGGGAAAAGTGCCGGCAGCAACGAGGCCGGCGAAATGCGCCATATCTACCATGAAAATGGCGCCTACCTCATCGGCTACCCTGCGGATGCGCGAGAAATCGATGAAGCGCGGATAGGCCGACCCGCCGGCAATGATCAACTTTGGCTTTTCCGCGCGGGCGAGGTGTTCAAGTTCGTCATAGTCGAGAATGCCGTCTTCCCGGCGCACACCATATTGCACGGCGCGGAACCATTTACCTGAGAGATTGGGCGCGGCGCCATGGGTGAGATGGCCGCCGGCGGCGAGGCTCATGCCGAGCACGCAATCCCTGGGTTGCAAAAGGCCTAAAAATACTGCCTGGTTGGCCTGCGCGCCGGAATGCGGCTGCACGTTGGAGAAGGCGCAGTTGAAAAGTTTCTTTGCGCGCGCGATGGCTAGGTCTTCCGCGATATCTACGGCGACGCAGCCGCCGTAATAGCGGCGGCCAGAATAGCCCTCGGCGTATTTATTCGTCAGCACGCTACCTTGCGCTTCCAGCACCGCGCGGGAAACAACATTCTCACTGGCGATGAGCTCAATACCGTCCTGCTGGCGCGTCGTTTCCTGTCCGATCGCGGCGGCGATTTCGGGGTCGCTCTCTGCCAGGGATGCGGTATAGAAACCGGCCGTCTGATAGGATGGGGGGAAATCGATCATTTAAGCGCTCTCTGTTAACTTTCGGCCCAGCTTGGCCACGCGGGACGCATGGCGGCCACCCTCGAACGAGGTAGCGAGGAAGGCGCGGACGGCATCCAGCGCCTCGGCCTCTGCGGTAGTACGCGCACCGAGGGCGAGGATATTCGCGTCGTTATGGGCCCGGCCAAACCGCGCGGAGGTCGCGTCATAGGCAAGCGCGCAACGGATGCGCGGATCGCGGTTAGCGGCGATGGACATGCCGATGCCGGTGCCACAGACCAGCACGCCGAAGCGGGCTGCGCCGTCACCGACGGCCTGCGCCACCTTGGCGGCGTAATCGGGATAGTCCACGCGCGCGCTTCCATCCGTGCCCAGATCGCGCACGGGATAGCCATCGGCCTCCAGCAACGCCTGGATGCGCGCCTTGAGCACATAGCCGGCATGATCGGCACCGATGGCGATGGTGGGGAGAGGAGAGTCGGTCATGGCGGAGCACCTCTAGCACGCAGGGCCAGGGAGACAAACGGCGGGTGCCTGCGCGGCGGGTAGCCAGATGAGTGCGCCGGTCTGGACGGACGCGGGGGGCAGACGCTAAAGCTGCGGTTACCCTATACAGGAATGGCGCGATGAGCAGTTCTGGCTTTCCCATCACCCGCCCCCGCCGACTGCGCCGGACCGACGCGCTGAGGGCCATGGTGCGGGAGAATACGGTCTCGCTTGACGATCTGATCTACCCGATCTTCGTCGAGGAGGGGCTGGACCGTCTGACCCCGGTGGAGGCGATGCCCGGCGTCAACCGAATCCCGGAGGCCGAGCTTGCTCGGCACATCAAGGACATCGCGGCGGCCGGTGTGCGCGCGATCATGGCGTTCGGCGTGTCGCGGCGGAAGGATGATACCGGCAGCGATTCGTGGAATCCGGACGGGCTGATGGCACGGATGATCAAGACCGCCAAGAACGCCGCGCCGGAGCTGGTCGTGATGTCGGATAACTGCTTCTGCGAATACACCGACCATGGCCATTGCGGCGTGATCGCAGGTGGCCATGTCCATAACGATTTCACCCTCGCCAACCTGGCGCGCCAATGCGTGGTGGCCGCCCGCGCCGGCGCCGACGTTGTGGCGCCGTCCGCCATGATGGACGGCCAAGTGTACGCCATCCGCGCGGCTTTGGACGAGGCCGGGTTCGACCACACCCCGATCATGGCCTACTCCTCCAAATTCGCCTCCAGCTTCTATGGCCCGTTCCGCGAGGCCGCCGGCTCTACCCTGAGGGGCGACCGCAAGGCCTATCAGATGGATCCGTTCAACGGCCGCGAGGCGATCCGCGAGTCGCTGTTGGACGAGGCCGAGGGCGCTGATTTCCTGATGGTCAAGCCCGGACTGCCCTATCTGGATGTCTTGGCGCGCCTGCGCGAGCGCACCTTGCTACCGCTAGCCGCCTACCAAGTCAGCGGCGAATACGCGATGATAAAGTTCGCCGCCGCCGCCAACGCCATCGACGAGCGCGCCGTCGTCCGCGAAACAATGGGCGCCTTCAAGCGTGCAGGCGCCGACCTCATCCTCACCTATTTCGCCATGGATATCGCCCGCGAGGGCTTCTGAATCCTGGCTGAGGGTCTTTCACGTGAGGCTTACGACACATTTATGCTGCTCTTAGAGACACCTTCGTCACGCCTAAAGGGATATGTGATAAAATATTACATCTGTCTCCAGCCCCCGGGAGTCCCGCCATGGCCTTCGACCCCTCCCTTCCTACCCTGGACCACGAGCTGGCCGAGGATGAGCTGACCCTTATACGTTCCGCCCGCGCCGATTTCGCCGCCGCCCGCGCCGCAAACCCCGCTGCCCCACCCAAGGAAGCCCTGCGCCAAATCCTCGCTCAGGAAAAGCACTGGCCCGGTCCGCAAGCGCCCGACCTGTCTGGTCCCGGCCCCTGGCGTTTAGGCCGTAACCGCCATGGCCGCGGCGTCGCCGCCGTCTTCCTGCCGTACGTGGAGCTGCACACCCACGCCAAAAGCCGCACCGACCAGTTCCCCATCTACACGATCGGCGCCACTCAGGGCTTTTCCCTCGGCGACGCCGGCACGCCGATCCTTACCGAGGTCACCCCCGACAGCCACTTCCACAACGCCCCCGGCGTCCCGCACGCCTTCTTGCCAACCCCAGGCGCGCCGCGGCCGGAAAACTGGGAAATCGCCTTCCTTGCAATCACGCCACGCAATTTGCAGGAAGACACCCAGGCGGTGACCGAGGAAGTCCGCGCCACCTACCAACAAGCCACCGGCTCCAAGGCGCCACGTGGGGACTGAAGCCCCCCCCTCCAACCGTCATTGCTAACCGCGAAGCGTCGCGGCAAATCCGATATCGTGGCGCTCCATGCCGACAGACCGAGCTATGTAGAGATTGGCATTGATATCGGTAACGATGAAGATCCCTCGGTCTAAGATTACAGGGTTCTTTTTTGCAACGGACCGGGGCAAAGCACGGCTACTCAGTATTCTGTAGAAATAAATACGTCGCGATGGACAATAAACTAAACTTTTTGAACGAGCGAAGTTTGTATTTTATTTATGACTAATTAACCATTCCAATCTCAGAAATGCACCCCCCATGACACACCCCCTCACCTTCGGTCTTGATGTCGGCGTCTATGGTGCTCTCGCCACCCGCCATCACATTCTTGCCCTCGCCGCCCTGGCGGAACAATCCGATTTCACCACCATCTGGGTCGCCGATCACGTCATCTTCCCGGCGCAATTCACCTCCCGCTATCCCTACAACGCGACGGGACAATTTCCCGTCAACATGACGCAAGAACCGTTAATGGAACCGGTCGCCACCATGGCCGTCCTAGTCGGAAAAACGCAACACGTGCGTATCGGCGCATCGGTTCTCGTCATGCCCTATCGCAACCCAGTTTTGCTGGGTCGCATGCTCGTCACGCTCGACCAACTCTCGGGCGGGCGCATGATCCTCGGTGCCGGCGTTGGCTGGCTGGCCGAGGAATTTTCCGCCCTCAATGCCCGCGACTACGCCGCCCGTGGCGCAGTCACGGACGAATGCTTGGAAATCATACGCCGGCTATGCGTGGGCGGCGAGGTGTCGTTCCAGGGCACGCATTACCAGCTGGCCCCCGTGATCTCTTCGCCCGGCTCCTTGCAGCGCCCGCATATCCCAATCCTGATCGGCGGCACTACGCGCCACGCACTCAATCGTACGGCACGCTTCGGTAATGGCTGGATTTCCACCGACATGCGCCCGGACCGCCTGCAACAACGTCTCGCGACCCTGCGCACGCTGTGCGAACAGTACGGCAAGGATTTTGACAAGCTCACCCTCACGCACAAGGTCTTCATCCATATCGGCCAATCCCGCCGCGATTCCAGCGGCGAACGCGCCATCGGCACGGGCAGCGTGACGGAGATCACGGACGACCTCCAGCGCCTCGCTGACATCGGCTATCACCACATCATCATCCGCTTTCGCGACGGCGATGCTGAACAGCAAGACACCCAGCTGCGTATCTTCATCGACGACATCATGCCGCGATTTTAAGATACGAACTCAGGCTGGACCGCCAAACCGCGTCCACAGCGGCGGCGCCACATCGCACACGAAGCGTTCCTGGCTCGGCACCATCCGCTCTGGCCGCAATCCCAGTGGCACCGCCCAGGACATCAGATCGGGGATGCCAAATTCGCTCACAAACACCGACAACTGTTCGACGCATTCTTCCGCATTGCCAACCAACTAGGCCTGTGGAATGCGCGCCTCATCCGTATTGCCCAACACGCCGCGACCAGCAGCCCCCCGTCGCGGGAAAGCTCTGATAGACAGACTGTCGATAGCGTTCGCCCTCACGCACCAATGGCCAGTCGCGTTCCGGATCATCCGCGCCCAGTCGTAAATTCGGTCGCACTCCTGCCCCTTTTAATGCCGCCGCCGTTGTGCCGCCGCCCACCGCGCGATAGTCAAGATCGCCGCCCGCGCCAAGGTCTGATCCGGCCAGCCGGTCCGCTTGCAACCCCGCTCCGCCTCATTCAACCTCGTTAGAGCCGCCGCGATGGCCGGCGGCGGCCAGATATCCAGCGCCCGCGTAAAGCCCGCCACGCGGCGGAAAAATACCGGCGGGCGCACCCCTCGCACCGCCTCCACCGTGCTCAGCCCCTGATCCGCCATCGCCAACCGCGCACGATGCAACCGCTGCATATGCCCTATCGCCTGGCGGATCGCGCCCACCGACGAAAATCCTTCCGCCGCCGCCACCTCCAACGCCCGGTCGGCCAGCGCTATATCGCCCGCCGTCGCGGCGAACAACGCATCATCCATCGACAGCCCGGCAAAATCCCCCACGCAGGCCTGCGCCGCCTCCAGATCGACCCGCCCACCGATGCCAACATAAACCGCCAGCTTCTCCAACTCACTCCGCGTGGACGCCCGGTCCGCGCCCAACTGCTCCGCAAGCCATCCCACCGCCTCCGGCTCCACCGAAACGCCCGCGGCGCTCAAGGTCTCACGAATGGTCGCCTGCAAATCGCGCCCCTCCTCCGGATAGCAGCCGATCGCAGCACCTTCCGCCGCGCCCTCCAGCAACGTCCGCAACTTGGATCGCGAGGCAAGGCCCGGCCCCTCCAACACCACCAGTGCTTCCCCCCGACCCTCCAGCACCGCTTTCACCGCCGCAACCGAAGCCACTGCATCTGTTACATCGCGCACCCGCACTGCCCGACGCCCCCCAGTCAAAGCTTGCGCCGCCGCCTCCCCCGGCAAATCCGCGATCGCCTCACGCGCCAACTCCGTTACCCGAAACGGATCATCCAAACTACCCGCCGCAAACCGCACTAACCCCTCCGCCCGCTCGCGGATCAACCCCACATCCTCCCCATACAGCAACACCACCCGGCACAACCCAGGACCCCGCAAAAAAAACCCCACCCCACGCGCCTCGATCTTCACGCGCAGGGCCCGTCGTGCAGGGGGATGGAGATAGGATCTAAGGAACGCCAGGGGCACTGCCCCTGAACCCCGCCAAGGGTATAACGTCCCTGGAACCCTTCATTGGCTTTGATGAAGAAGGGGCCTACCGTGCCGTTACCAACCACCCCGTAGGCCCCTTCTTCATCAAAGCCAACGAATGGGGGTCCAGAGGGCAGAACCTTCTGGATCCCCCTACATCCCATTCCCCGTCATGCCGAACCATTGGCCCGACGGTGAAAGAACGCGGTGAGCTGGAGGGTGATTTGTTCGGCGACCATTTCGGCGATGCGTTGGCGGGCAGCTTCGGATCCGAGGTCGGCGGCGAAATACTGTTCCTGGAACAGATTGACGGCATCGGTTGCACGGGCGTTGCCGGTAGCGACGATGGCCCGGGTAGCATCCTGGGCGCGCAAGGTCCAGTCGGCCCGACCGGTCAGTCGGATGCGGGTCGTGACGTTATCGTGGCGGATGGCGATGCCGTCGCCGCCGATTTCGAACCCAACGGCAAGGTCATAACGACGCGGCACGCCAGCGCTGTCGCGTTCGAACCGGCTTAGCAGTGCCTGGCGCAGCAACTGGCCGGGCCGGTCGGGGATAATGCCGACATCGATCGCCGCGAGCTCACGTTGCGCGCTACCAGGCAAGCCGGATGCTGTGGGCATATAGGCAGGGCGGAAGCCACAGCCAGACAGGCCGAGTCCAATCAGCCCCAGCAGTCCCCGCCTGGTCAGGCGGGAACGTTCAGCTGGCGATGACGAAATTGACGATACGGTTCGGGACATGGATCCGTTTTACCACACGCTTACCTTCAAGGGCACGAGCCACGTTGGGCTCGGTTTCGGCAGCTCGCAAGACCGCGTCTGCGGTGCTATCGGGTGGCATGTCGACGGTAGCGCGCAGCTTGCCCATCACCTGCACGGCGATGGTGACAGTTTCCGCCACCAAAAGCGCCGGTTCGGCGTCCGGCCAGACTTCCTCGGCCAGAAGGGTCTTGCCCAAAGGATTGAGCCGGTGGTGGATTTCTTCGGCCAAATGCGGCATCGCCGGGGCGATCAGGCGGGCCATAGTTTGCAGGGCCTCGCGGCGCGCGAAATCCATGCCTTCGGTGTCGGCGGCGCGCTCAGTCTCGGCGATGGCGTTGGCGAACTCGTACACGCGCGCCACCGCGACATTGAAATTGAAATTTTCCCAGGCATCCGTCACCGCCACGATGGAACGATGCGTGACCTGGCGCAAACGCCGCGCCGCTTCGGCGAAATCCGCCGGCATCGAAGTGGGAGCGGGTGCGGCCTCCACGAGCCGGAACAGCCGCTGGATGAAGCGATAGGCGCCGGCGACACCGGATTCCGTCCACTCCATGTCGCGCTCCGGTGGATTGTCGGAAAGAATGAACCAGCGCGCAGTATCAGCGCCGTAACGGGCGATAATCGCACCAGGATCGACGGTGTTACGCTTCGACTTGCTCATCGCCTCCACGCGCCCAACGGCGATTTGCTCGTTCGTCCCCTTCAACGTGGCGCTACCGTCCGCATGTTTCTCGATCTCCTCCGGATAGAGCCATCCGCCGGCGGACGAACGATAACTCTCATGCGTCACCATGCCCTGGGTGAACAGACCGGAGAATGGCTCGTCTAGTTTTACATGGCCGGTTTCACGCATGCCGCGGGTGAAGAAGCGGGAATAGAGCAGGTGCAAAATCGCATGTTCGACACCCCCGATATACTGATCAACCGGCATCCAGTGGTCCACCGCCGCGCGGTTCATGGGCGTGCTTCCCCTCGGCGAGCAGAACCGGGCGAAGTACCAGGAACTATCAACGAACGTATCGCAGGTATCAGTCTCGCGCCGCGCCGGCTTCTGGCAGCCCGGGCAAAGCACATGTTTCCACGTGGGGTGGTGATCCAGCGGATTGCCGGAACGTTCAAAGTTAACATCCTCCGGCAGAACGACTGGCAGATCGGCATCCGGCACCGCCACGATGCCACACGAATCGCAATGGATGACGGGGATCGGGCAACCCCAATAGCGCTGTCGCGACACACCCCAGTCGCGCAGCCGCCAGTTTGTCACGCCCTTACCGGAACCCAGCTCGGTTAGGCGCACAATCGCGGCGCTAATGCCGGCCTCCACCTCCAACCCATCCAGGAAGTCCGAATTATAAAGCGTTCCCGGCCCGATATAGGCATCATTTCCGATCGAGAACGTAGTCGAATCCGCACCCGGCGGCAGCACGACCGGCGGCACCGGGAGAGAATATTTACGGGAGAAATCCAGATCCCGCTGATCATGAGCGGGGCAGCCGAAAATTGCCCCGGTGCCATATTCCATCAGAACGAAATTAGCGATCCAAACCGGATAGGTCTTTGTCGGGTCGAACGGATGCGCAACACGCAGGCTGGTATTATAACCGCGCTTTTCCGCTGTCTCGACCGCCGCTTCGGTCGTGCCCTGTCGGCGGCACTCCGCAATAAATTCTGCCGCCCCCGCGTCGCGCGCAGCGACGGCGGCGGCCAGAGGATGCTCCGGCGCAATGGCTAGGAAAGACATGCCGTACAAGGTATCCGGTCGTGTCGAATAGACCTCGACTACCCCGATATCACCTACAAAATAATTCTCTTCGACTTCCTCAGAACCAGGTCCAATCAGAAAATCTCTGTGCCCTTTCGGCACTGGGCGCGCGGGCTGAATTACCTGTCGGCGCCGAGCCTTAGGGACCATATTGAACGAAAAATGCGCGCCTTCGCTGCGCCCGATCCAGTTTGCCTGCATCAGCCGCACGCGTCCCGGCCAGCGGTCCAGCGTGTCCAGCGCGGATAGTAAATCGGGAGCAAATTTCGTGATGGAAAAAAACCATTGCGAGAGCAATTTTTTTTCCACAAAAGCGCCGGAGCGCCAGCCGCGCCCGTCGATCACCTGCTCATTCGCAAGCACAGTACCGTCCACAGGATCCCAATTAACCCAACTTTCCTTACGCTCGACTAGTCCGGCCCGCAGAAAATCGAGAAAAAGCTTTTGCTGATGCCCGTAATAGGCTGGATCGCAGGTGGCGAATTCGCGCGTCCAGTCCAGGGAAAGACCCATGCGCTGCAACTCGGCGCGCATGTTGGCGATATTTTCCCAGGTCCATTTCGCCGGATGTACGCCGCGTTCACGCGCCGCGTTTTCCGCCGGCAGACCGAACGCATCCCAGCCCATCGGATGCAGCACGGAAAAACCACGTGCGCGCTTATAGCGCGCGATCACATCGCCCAGGGTGTAGTTACGTACATGCCCCATATGGATCTTGCCGGACGGATAAGGGAACATTTCAAGAACATAATATTTCGGTTTCCCGTCGGTCGGCACGTCCTCCACCCGGAAGCACGCACGCGCGTTCCAGGCATCCTGCCAGCGCGGCTCTGCAGCGGCAAAATCATAACGCTGCGCCTCGGCGCCCGATTGAGTCACGGGTTGGGGAATCACGGCCTCGCTCATGGAGCAAATGTATCCGCCATAAGCAGCCGTCCAGCAAGCCGGTGGAAAACCCTTTTCCTTAGGTTATTCTCCGATGCTTCGGTAATTATTAGAATTAGCTCTTTGCTATCAGTCATGACTTGAACGACCCCGCCTCGCGCCACGTCGCCACCAGGCCAAGCAGGGAATATGAATATCCATGGTGTAGAAGGACCTGACCGCAGGCGGCTTCACCAAGGTGATCGCCCGACGAGTTAAGGCAAGCACCGCTTTTGACGGTGATTGCCCACGCTGGCGGCCGCAAGTGCCTCGCAAGGCCGACCCGACGGCAACGCGGCGAAGCCGTAAGATTCCATTCGAAAGCCGGCACCGGTCCGCATTCCCACCCGGCCACCTAACGAAAACATACTACTGTGGGCGGTCGGGTGGGGGTGCGGACCGGTGCTGGACTGTAGACAGGCTCTACCCCGCCGCCCGCCCAATCTCCCCCGCATCCGCCAGCCCATCGATCCCCCAGCAGGCGGCGACCAGCCGGTTCGTTCGCTCCGCCCCCAGCTTGGTATCACTCTGGCCGCGGAACTTCGCTTCCAGCTGCGCGCCGCTCATCGGATTGCTGGCGCTGCCGATACCATGCACGATGTCGCACAGCATCTCGCCACCGCCGCGCAGATGCACCAGCAACTGCGTGGAATCTCCGCCGCGCGACACATCTTCCGTAGCATGGATGCGGTCCTGGAAGCCTACCGTCTTTGGATCCTGCACAAAGGGTAGGCTCAACACCTCGATCCCCGTCATGCCCTTGATGAGCGCCGAAGCGATCCAGTGATGCAAGCTCACATGCGCCTGGAATTCATCCTGTGGATGGCGCCGGTTGCACAGCGCCATCGCGCCCGGGGACGCCTTCACATCAATGCGCGCCACCTGCTCCGCCGTCAGCCCCTCAGCCTTCAGTTGCAGGATCGCATCGAGCATCGGATGGATGACAATACCGCAGGGATACGGCTTATAGGTATTCTTTAAAATTTCGAACCGTTCGCCGAGCCCGCCGATCAATGCGCCCACATCTGCCTGCTCGCAAAACGTAGTCAGAAATCCATAGCGCCGTTCCAGCGCCTCGGTCCCGCCAGTAAAATCCTGTGCTGCCATCAGCGCCGCCCGCAACCCCGCCTGCCCAGCATGGGCGGGCATATAGGCAGTGCACATGGTGCCGTGCAGCGAGCGAATGCCGGATGCCTGCGCCACCGCGATTCCGATCGCCGCGCACATCTGCCGTTCATTCAGCCCTAGCAATTTCCCCGCGGCTATCGCCGTGCCTACGCCTACGGTAATCCCCGTCTGCGACCACGCCACATTACCGCGCGCCGGTGCCACGGACACCGCCTTGCTCAACCTGCAAATGATCTCTACCCCTAGCGCGAAGGCGGTTAACGCATCCTTCCCCCTGATCTTTCGCCGCTCTGCTAGCGCCAGCACCGCGGCCATAACCGGCCCCGCCGGATGCACGATCGCCTCCGCGTGCGTGTCATCGTAACTATACACCGACGAAGCCAGCCCGTTCAGCAACGTGGCGTGCAGAATGTCGCTCTTACGCCCACGCGCAAACAGGCTCGCCACCCCTGCTCCGGTTGCCTCCGCAAGGGCTGAGTCCACCATATCGACGGCCTCGTGCCGGCCACCGCCAATAGCGCAGCCCAGCACGTTCAGGAAACTCCGCTTTGCCTCCTGGCGAACAGGATCCGGCAAATCATTTGTCGCCAGCCCATATTCCGCCAACCGCGCGGTTATCTTGCTGTCCGACATATTCCGTTCCCCCGCTTACCCCTGCGATCATGCCGGGCTTGGCGGGAGAAGACCAGCGTGGGACACTCCTCAGCAACCACGTGGAAGGCGCGATCGATGGATGTAGGTATGATGATGGTTTTTGCCAGCTATGGCTGGGAAAACATGGCGGACGATCAGGTTTGGGACGAGGAAATCAAGCTCGCCCGGCTCGCCGCCGATTCCAACTTCGACGTGCTATGGTCGGCCGAGCATCATTTTTTCGATTATTCGTTCGTTCCCGACAACCTCCAGCTCATGACCTACCTAACCGCGATCTGCCCGAATATCGATGTTGGCACCGCCGCCGTCATCCTGCCCTGGCACGATCCGCTGCGCGTCGCCGAGCAGGCCATCGTGCTGGACAATCTTTCCAAGGGCCGGTTGCGCCTCGGCCTCGGGCGCGGCCTGGCGCGTCGCGAATTCGACGCCTTCCGCGGTACATTAAACGAAACTCGCGAACGCTTTGACGAAGCCGCGCCGATGATCAAGGAAGCGGTCCGCACCGGCTTCATCGAAGGCCACGGCAAGCATTATCCGCAACCGCGCATCGAGCTGCGGCCGCGGCCAAAATATAATTTCGATGGTCGTCTCTACGCCGTCGCATCCTCAGAAGACTCGGTCGATTCAGCCGCTAAGCTTGGCGCACACATGATCATGTTCTCTGACCGCCCCTGGCCGATGCGCCTGCCGGCGATCCAGATGAACCGTGATCTGCATCGCAAATATCACGGCACCGAGGCGCCGCACATGATGATCACGGATTTCTGCATCTGTGGCCCAGACATCGCGGAAGCCGAGCGGCACGCCCGGCAATACATGGGCAAGTTCGTCGAAAGCAATTTCGTTCACTACGAATTTCTCGGCGATCATTTCTCCCAAGTAAAAGGCTACGACTCTTACGCGCAGAAAGCAGCAATCGCGAAAGCCGCCGGGCTGGAGGGCGCCACCGAAGGCTTCATGAAAGCCGCCATGTGGGGCACCCCGGACCGCATCCTGCGCGAACTGGAAGCCCGCCGCGACCTAATCGGGGATTTCGAACTCAACACCTCCTTCCGCTTCGGCGGCGTCCCCTACGCCATCGCCGAACGCGGCCTGAAACTGTTCGCCAAGGAAGTCCTGCCCGTTCTCAAAACCTGGAAAGCCACGGCAGCTGCGAAAGCGGCGGAGTAAGAAAGATCAGGCGCTCCACCTCTGAACCCCGTTAAGGGGCAAGGGCCCATCAAACCCATCATATGCGTAGCATAACGAAGGAGCCCACTGAGTGGTTGCCACCACCGCAGTAGGCCCCTTCGTCATGCTACGCAAACGGTGGATTCCAAGGGCTTCGCCCTTGGTAGGGTCCAGGGGGTAAAGGCGCCCGGCCTTGCTTCAGGCCACCTCGCCGGGTGGCCGAAGTATCGGGTCTGGGCGGCCGGGTTCGGATATCATTTCCATACGGCCGGTGATTTGCCCACCGTCTTCGACCTGCAGGCGCCGGCAGCGTGCCGTGCCCATCACCCGTCCGGTGGAGCGGATGATCAGGGAGTTGCGCGCGGTCAGCGTGCCATCAATGATGCCGGCGATTTCCGCCTCCTCCACCTCGGCCTCTCCCTTGAACACGCCACCGGGTGAGATCAAGAGCTGCGTGGCATGGATCATGGAGGCTTCCACCGTGCCTTCCACCACCAGCCGTTCGGCATCCTGGACAGTGCCTTGCACGCTAATGCCGCGGCCCACCACCAGGGTGCGCTGGTCCGCCGGATCGCGACGTGGCGGCGTCATGGGCAACGGCATGGCCGGGCGGGGCGGTAGGATGGGACCGCCGAGCATGGTCGGCGGCGGGGTCATGGGGGAAGCGGGAAAGGGCGGTCGGGCCATTAGGGGCGCCTCCTGGGATGGCGTGTTGGGTGGTAATTCGGATCGCATGGGCGGTGTCGGTGTCGGTGTCGGTGTCGACGAAGATAAAGCATCTGGGCGCGCCGGCAATCAAAGCGACGGCAGGCGAGACGGTGGCACACCTCGGCCGCTATCCTGGGGCGTCAGCGCGGGCACGTGCGGCTTAAAGCTAGCGAGTCATTCTAGGCGGATGAAGAGCGCTTGAACAAAGGCATACATGATCTTGTATCGTTAAGACAGTTGCCCTATCACGCTGTGCCAAACGCGACAATGCTTTATCGGTCATTTTTATGACTGGTTCGCTTATCCGATGGCACGATATGCCGGGTTCACGTGCCAACGGTTTGCAGGGCGGCAAACCCATGTGACACTGTGTCATGGCCCCCCGCCCCCCTTTCCGTTCCGCGCCGTGCTCCCGCCCGTCCTCCCCTGGCCTACCCGCCACGCCAGACCGCGCGCGCTTGCATGACGCGGCGATCCGCCATCTCGCCCGCTACGCCACCACCAGCGCCAACCTGCTCCGCGTGCTATCGCGCCGGATCGATCGCTGGTCCCGCGCCACTCAGCCGGAGCCCGACGCCGTGGCCGCCGCGCGCCAGGCCGCGCGCGATGTCCTGGCCGCGATGGTTGCCGCCGGCCTGATCGACGACAACGCCTTCGCCGCCATGCGCGCAAAGAGCCTCACCCGCGCCGGCCGCTCCCGCCGCGCCATTACCGCCCATCTCTCGCAGCGCGGGATCGATGGCGATACTTTGCGCGCCGCCCTGCCCGAGATTACGGACGCCGAACTAGCCGCGGCGCTGCTGCTCGCCCGCAAGCGCCGTCTCGGCCCGTTTGCCGCCACGCCCATGGACGCTGATTCCCGCCACCGCTCCCTGGGTATTCTCGCCCGCGCCGGATTCACCCGGGATACTGCGTGCCAAGCCCTGGCCATGGACCTCCCCAGCGCTGAAGCCCGCATCACCCGGCTGCGGAGTGAGTGAAAGCGCGCTCTCCCGAAAGCTTCCTTTCACCACCGATCCTAGCCGGTGCCTGCGCCACCCTGCTGGGCACCCGCGGCTTCTTGCCTTCCATGGTTACACTGGGATCGCCAACACTTCGTATATGTGTTTTAGCCGGATTTCGTTGCGCGCGGCGGGCGCTGGGCACCAACGCGGGCGCGCTCGCCTGCTCGGCTTCGGCGTCGCCGCTAGCCTGGGCAGCATCGTCTTTGACCGAATGGCCGACCGGATCGGTGCTGGCCGGGCGATCAGCATTGACATGCCCGTGCAGGCCCTCTCCCTGCTGTTGGCGCAGTTCTGGAGCCATCCCGTCGTCCTCGCCTTCTCCACTGCCGCCGCTGGTTTCACCGTCCTCGGCGCCACCGCGTTGGCCCTGGTGTGATGCCGCGAATTCGCCAGAGACACCGCCATGCGGCCCTGGCGCCTCGTCACCGGCGTCTGGGCATCCGGACGGGCTTCGCGCTAATCTGGCTACTGGCAGGCACCGGCAGCCACCTGTCTTTGTTTGCCCCCGGCCTGGCCGCCGCCCTGACCGGATTGCTCGTCGCCCCGTGACCGATCCGTGCGGGCCATGGCCGAATTTAAGTCCGGCGCCGGCCGGCACCCGCGCCAGACGCGTGGACTCGCCATAGGCGGGTTGCTAGAAGCCGCCCATCGCCAGCCGCGTCACACGGAAACCCTCCGCATGAAAATCGTCGCCTGTAACAGCAACCGCGCACTGGCCGAAGCTGTCGCGACCAGACTGGGCCTCACGCTCACCCGCGCCTCCATCCGCCGTTTCGCGGATATGGAAGTGTTCGTCGAAATCCATGAGAACATCCGCGGCGAGGATGTCTTCGTCATCCAGTCCACCTCCTACCCCACCAACGACAACCTTATGGAGCTGCTGATCACGCTCGACGCTCTGCGTCGCTCCTCCGCCCGCCGCGTCACCGCCGTGATCCCCTATTTCGGCTATGCGCGGCAGGACAGAAAATCCGGCCCCCGCACGCCGATCTCCGCCAAGCTGGTCGCCAACCTGATCACCCAGGCCGGCGCGCAACGCGTACTGACGATGGATCTGCATGCCGGACAGATCCAAGGCTTCTTCGACATCCCGGTGGATAATCTCTACGCCGCCCCGCTTTACGCGCGCGATATTCAAGAAAATTATAACGGGCGGGAACTGATCATTGTCTCCCCCGATGTTGGCGGCGTTGTGCGCGCCCGCGCCATCGCCACCCGCATCAACACCGACCTCGCCATCATCGACAAACGCCGCGAACGCGCCGGCCAATCCGAAGTGATGAACGTCATCGGCGACGTCGAGGGCCGCGACTGCATCCTGGTCGATGATATCGTCGATTCCGGCGGCACGCTCTGCAACGCTGCCGAGGAGCTGATCAAGAACGGCGCACGCTCCGCCAGCGTCTATGTCACCCATGGCGTGCTGTCCGGCGGTGCCGTCGCACGCATCGCCGCATCGCCGATCGAGATGATGACCATCACCGATTCCATCCTCGCCACCGAAGCCGTAAACCAATCCAAAAATATTCGCCAAGTCACCATCGCGCCATTGCTCTCGGAGGCGATGCGCCGCATCAGTGAAGAATCCTCCGTCAGTTCCCTGTTCGATTAAGGTATCAACCGCATGACTACCGAACCTATCCTGGCACCTGTTCCCTTTTGGTACCTGCGCCATGGCGAGACGGACTGGAATGCGCAAAATCTGTCGCAGGGTAATATTGATATCCCACTCAACGCCAACGGTATCGCGCAGGCGCACGCGGCGGCGGCGCGACTGCGCGGCGTGGGTCAATCCGGCCAGACGATCGCCACCATTATCTCCTCGCCCCTTTCGCGCGCCCGCGTCACCGCCGAGATTGCGGCCACCGCCCTCGGCCTGCCTATCAGCATCGATGAAGGGTTGCGCGAGGTTGCGTTCGGCGAACAGGAAGGCCAGCCGATGGGCGATTGGTATGAAGACTGGGTCACCGACCAGTTCACACCGAAAGGCGCCGAAAGTTTTCTCGCCTTACGTCTGCGCGCCGCTGCCGCGCTCGCCCGCGCACAGGGCCAGCCCCCTTTGGTCCTAGTCGTGGCGCACGGCGCGCTGTTTCGCGCCATCCGCAAGCTGATGGGCCTACAACCTAACGTGCGCACGCAGAACGCGCAGCCGCTGTACTGCACCCCGCCCACCCCTGGCCAGACCGTCTGGAACCTGGAGCCCATCGTATAAAGAAAAGCTCACGACGATGAGCGGAGGACGCGTTTCATCCGATGGATCTGGGGGGAAATCGGATAGCCCGTGCCATCGTGATCAATAACTGGATTTTTCTAGACGCCAGAACCGAATTCGATCCGGTCACCAACAAATATGCCGATGAAGTGAAAACGCTGCGCGAGAACGTCTTCCGCAACATCGCCGCCGCCCTGACCAAAGTGGGATCCAGCCTGGATCACCTGGTGCGCGTGTCGATTTTTTCCGTGATGCGGACGATTTCCAACGCTCCCTCCGATCATCCGCAAGCATGGCAGCCCAGAACGCCCTGCCGGTACCACCGTGATAGGGCAATTGGCCGCGCCCAACATGAAAGTGAAAATCAAGCCCACCGCTCGCAAGCGATAGGTGCGATGTTGCCGCCGCCGCTCCGCTGCGGCACAGTCCCTACAAGACGCCCCCGGGGTTTAAACGTATGACTACGATCCAATGGACGAGCAACACGGTCACTGTGGCCGGAACAGAATTGTATGTGCAACGCGGTGGCAGCGGCACACCTATTTTGATCCTGCATCGCGACATCGGCACCCTAAACGACCTGCCCTTCCATCATGCGCTGGCGCAACATCACGATGTGATTATTCCGCACCATCCCGGCTATGGCCATTCGCCGCGCCCCGATTGGGTCGGCAGCGTGCGCGATATCGCGACCATCTATCGCGCCTTGGTTGGGGATCTTTGCGTTCCCGGCGCGACCCTTATCGGCCTTGGCTTCGGTGGCTGGATCGCTGCCGAAATGGCCACCTATGCCCCTCATGACACGCCAAAACTCATCCTACTCAACCCAATGGGCGTGAAGCCGCCAACGGGGGACATCCTAGATCAGGCGCTGATCAGCTATATCGAATATGTCCGCGCCGGTTTCCACGATGCCACCGCCTTCGACCGCATCTTTGGCGCGCGCCCGAGTTCGGAGCAGCTCGTGGCCTGGGATATCTGCCGCGAAATGTCCTTCCGCGTTGCCTGGAAGCCTTACATGTACAATGATTCTCTGCCCTATCTCCTGCGCAGCGTGCAATCGAAAGCGCTGATACTGGCCAGCGAGCATGACCACATTGTTCCGCGCAGCGCTGCCACGCTCTATGCCACGCGACTTCCGAACGCGCGCCTGCAAGTCATCATCAATGCCGGCCATCTGGCGGAGCTCGAACAACCCGCAGTGCTCGCTGACATCGTCACATCCTTCATTGCCGCCTGAATCCGGGGCAGAGGAGAACCGCCATGCATCTGATGTATTTCACCGAACAGCCGATGAAAGACTATCCGCAGGAAGCAGGGTTGGAGACCGGCTATACCTCGCTCATCATGTCGAACAAACATTTCAATCCGGTTGATGGAAGCCGGCTTTATAACGAGTTCCTGGAAAACTACGTCTATGCCGAAGAAATGGGCGTCGACGGTATCATGTTGAACGAGCACCACTATGCTCCTTTCTGCATGCAGGCAAAAGCCAATATCTTTGCCTCGCTACTGGCGGGGATGACCAAGCGGGTAAAGATTGTCTTACTCGGCAATCCGCTACCATTAACCGATAACCCTATCCGCCTTGCCGAGGAATTGGCGATGATCGATATGATATCGAAAGGTCGACTCGTCTCCGGCTTTGTCCGCGGCGGCGGACAAGAACAGCTCGCGACCAACACCAACCCCGCCTATAATCGCGAGCGTTTCCAGGAAGCGCATGACCTAATCGTGAAAGCCTGGACCGTCCCCGGACCGCATCGCTGGGAAGGCCGACACTACCACCAGCGCGTGGTCAATCCGTGGGCGCTGCCCTTGCAGCAGCCGCATCCGCGAATCTGGATCCCCGGCGTGATCAGCCAGGAAACCATCATCTGGGCGGCGGAGCACGGCTATCCCTATATCTGCCTCAACACATCCATCGAGGACACGAAGAAAATCTGGGCTCGCTACGACCAAACTGCAACGGAAGTCGGCTACACGCCAGGCTCCGAACATCGCGGCTATCTGATCCGCTGCCACGTGGCAGAAACCGAGGAAAAAGCGTTGGAAACAGCCAAACAATTTCTCTGGATGGATGGCGAATTCACCGGTCGCCTAAAACCGGTCTGGGCCAGCCCGTCCGGTTATTTTTCGCCCTCGTCGCGCCAGACCTTCGTCGAATTCGCCGCCGGGCAGAGTGCCTCGCCTACCCGCCCACGCAAATCGTTCGAGCAGCAGATCACTGATCTACAGATCATCGCCGGCACGCCGGAACAGGTAATCAAGTCACTGCGCCTAATCATGCGCGAAACCCGCCCCGGCATCATGGCCTTCTGGGGTAATGAAGGGCGTATGAGCCAGGCGGATGCGCGCACCTCCATCCGCCTGCTCGGCCAAGAAATCATGCCGGCCTTGCGCGAGACGGCGAAAGAACTCAACCTAAAATGCCCGTTCGAGGCCAATATGCCCGTCAGCCGCGCCTATGCCAAAGCCCCCCACGCCACTGCCGCTGAATAAACAAGGAAACCAAACCCATGACCCTCAGCCTCTCACACGTACATCTAAAAACCCCGGATCCAAAAAAAACAATCCAATTCTACATCGATAATTTTGGCGCCACGATCAAAGGAGAGATGGCCAGCGGCTATCAGCTCAACCTGCATGGGTTGCAACTGAACGTCACCACCATCATGGCAACCCAAAATCACGAGCAGCATCACGGCATTGAGCATCTGGCCATCGAAAGCACCGACTACGATTCCACCATGGCCACCGTGCGTAAGAACGGCGTGCAGGTGCTGGAACAATTTACATCGGACACTGGCCGCCGCGTTGCCTTCCTGATGTGCCCCGATGGCGCGCAGATGGAAATTATCGAGAAGAAATAGCCATGCCGGTCGCTCTCATCGCCGGTGCCTCCCGCGGCATCGGCCGCGCGACGGCGATTCATCTCGCCACGCTCGGCTTTTCCACCTACGTCGCCGCCGATGGCACAGCAGAACAACTCGCTGCCACCGAATCTGCCTGTCGCGCCGCCGGCGCACCCGATGCCGCACACGGCATGTTCGACCTCGCTCAGCACGGCAACGCCGAACGCATGGCGCAATCGGCGCTAGCCCACTTCGGCCGTATCGACGCATTAGTAAATGTCGCGGGCCTACGATGCCAGAAAAACTTCGGCGACTTTACGCAAACCGATTTCAACCTGCTGATGGCGGTGAATGTCGGCGCCGCCTTCTTCGCCAGCCAGGCGGTATTACCAGCGATGCGCGCGCAAGGCGGTGGCCGCATCGTCCATGTGGCCAGCCAGATGGGGAGCGTCGCCGCGCCGCTCAACACCATCTACGGCATGACAAAGGCCGCGTTAATCCGCCTCGCCAAATCTATGGCGCTGGAACTTTCCGTCGACAATATCCTGGTCAACACGATCAGCCCCGGCCCGATCGACACCGACTTCATCAAGGCCCGCTACGCCGGCGACACGGAGGCCCGCGCCGCCATGGAAGCCCGCATCCCCATCGGCCGCTTCGGCACCGAGGAAGAAATCGCCGAGGTGATCGGCTTCCTTGCCACCTGTAAGGGCCGCTTCCTCCAAGGCGCGGATCTGATCGTCGATGGCGGCTATGTCATCCACTGATAAGAATCCGCTTGCCGAAATCACCGTCCGCCGCGCCGCCGCCAAACAACAAGGCGGCGCGGCCGCCATCGCCCGCCAGCATCTCCGTAATCGACTGACCATCCGCGAACGCATCAGCGCCCTGCTCGACCCCGACAGCTTCCGCGAAATCGGCCCCATCGCCGGCACCACGAACACCGACGAAACTGGTACCCACTTCACCCCTGCCAACTTCATCCTCGGCTTCGGCCGCATCGGACAACGCCCCGTCATCGCTGCGGGTGAGGATTTTACCATCGACGCCGGCTCCCCTAATCTCGGTGGGTTGCGCAAATCCATCTACACGGAAGAACTGGCTTGCCAGTACCGCGTGCCCCTCATCCGCCTGCATGAAGGCGCCGGCGGTTCCGTCACCGGCGCCGCCGGCAAGGGTCAGGCGCCATTACCGGCAGAGCCCGTCTATTCCCCGCACCGCTTCGCCTCCATCGGCCGCACCCTAGCCAGTGTTCCCGTCGCCACCGCCGCCCTCGGCGCCGTCGCTGGCCTGCCCGCCGTACGCCTGGTCTCCGCCCATTACAGCGTCATGACCCGCCGTACCGCCCAGGTCCTGGTCGGCGGGCCGAAACTCGTCGAACGCGCGCTGGGCCAGAAAGTCACTAAGGAAGAACTCGGCGGCGCCCAACTGCACGAACGTTCCGGCGTTATCGACGACGTGGTCGAGGACGAGCACGCCGCCTTTACCGCCATCCGCGCTTTCCTTTCCTACCTGCCACAAAATGTCTGGGAACTCCCCCCGGTTACTTTCACTGACGACCCGCGCGACCGCGGCGAGGATTTCCTCGCCACCATCATCCCCACCAACCGCCGCCAGGTCTTCGACATGCGCAAGCTCGTGTGCGCGGTAATGGATAAGGACAGCTTCTTCGAAATCGGCCGCCGTCATGGCACCGGCCAGATCACCGGCCTCGGCCGCCTGCTGGGCCACCCGGTCGGCATCGCCGCCAATGATTGCCGCCAACTCGCCGGCTCTATGACCGCCGCCTCAGCCCGGAAACTCCGACGTTTTGTCGAATTCTGCCAGGTCTTTCACCTGCCCGTCCTTAACTTCGTCGACGAACCCGGCTTCATGATCGGCCTCGACGCCGAGCGCGAAGGCACCGTGCGCGCGGGTGCTGCCGCCGTACTCGCGGTCGCTGGCGCTCAAATCCCCTGGGCATCGATCATGGTGCGCAAGAGCATGGGCCTCGCCGCCGCTGCGCATTACGCCCCTGGCGCCTACATCCTCGCCTGGCCCACGGCCGAATCTGGCGCGCTGCCCGTCGAAGGTGGCGTGGCCGTGGCGTTTGGCAAGGAAATCGCCGCCGCCGCCGATCCGGCGGCCTTCCGCGCGGAACTGGAAGAAAAATTCGCCGCCCGCCGCTCTCCCTTCCCGCGCGCCGCGGCCCTCGCCGTACATGACCTCATCGACCCGCGTGAAACCCGCGCCCGGCTATGCGACTGGCTAGATATGAGCTGGCCCTTGTTAACCCACCAACTCGGCCCCACCAGCTTCCCCTACCGACCCTGACACGCCCCACCCCGTCATGCCCGCCCGCGCCTACGCGGGGGCAGGCTACGACGAATCATCCACGCCTTCCTTACTTACGTCCTCGCCGCGCATACCAATGATGCGCCACCCCCGGTGTCTTCACCCGCAAACTATAAACCGAACTGCTCGCCGTCAGCAGCAAGGTCCGCAAATCTGTCCCGCCAAACGCCACGTTCGCACACACTTCCGGCGTCTTGATCAGCCCAATAAACCGCCCATCCGCCTCATACACCCACACCCCATCCGGCCCGGTGCAGAACACCCGCCCCGCCTGATCCAGTTTCACCCCATCTGGCACGCCTTCCTTCACGTCGGACGCCATGTCGGCAAAAATCTTCCGCCGCACCATTTCACCAGCCGAATCTAACTCGATCGCATGGATATAGGCTGTCCAGCGCGTGTTCGCCACATAAAGCGTGCGCTCGTCCGCCGACAACGCCAACCCATTCGGATACTCGCACCAGCACACCATCCTCACAGACCCATCGGTATTGATCCGATAGATCGCCCCCTCCCCCACATCGCGATTGTTCACCGGCACCCTGATCCCCGGATCGGTAAAGTAAAGCGTACCATCCGACCGGCAGATCACATCGTTCGGCCGATTCAGCCGCAATCCATCGACCATATCGGCAATCACCACGACCGACCCATCCGCCTCGGTTCGCGTTACCCGCCGGGCATCGCCCTCGCAATTGATCAGCCGCCCCTGCAAGTCAAACGTACAGCCATTACCCCCCAGCGTCTCCCGCACCAGGCTCGGCGCCTGCCCAAGTACCATGCGATAAAGTTTTCCCGCACGCACATCGGTGAAATACCAAAAATCATCAGGGTGCCACAGCGGCCCCTCGGTAAACACGAACCCACCCGCCACCTTGGTACATTCGTTAGTCTCCAGAATATCCGCCAACCCCGCCATCGTTCTCTCCATGACCGCTTATTCAGGTTTCATCGGCGGCAACAGCTCTGCCGGATCAAGTCCAAGTTCATGCAATCCCATTTGATGCAGGCACAAATCCGAGGGCGGTGGCTGAATTTCCGCCAGCGCGCCATCACGGAACAATTGCTCCAGCCGCGACCCTTTAAAAATCCCATGCGCGCCGCCTAACGTCAGCGCGATCCGAGTAATCCGGCTGACCATCTGCCCCACCGCGTATTTCGCGCGGTACAGCGCCGTGGTCGTCTCCGCCGTCGGCCCCTGCGTATCAGACAGCCAGGCGGAACGATACGTAATCAATCGTGCCGCTTCCAGATCGGCGCTGAGTTCCGCCACATGTCGCCGCACATCTGGATGCCATGCCAGTGACTGCGCATAGCCTTCTGGCTTGCGCGCTCGCACCATACGTATCAACTCCGCATACGCCGCTACCGCTAGGCCCAGGTAAACAGCGGTATAGGAACCCCAGAACCAGTTCAGATAAGAACGCCGAAACACCCCAATATCATCAGTGAACAACAGGATCGAGCGATCCTCGACAAAGCAATCCTCCAATATCAACTGGTCACTGCGTGTAGCTCGCATGCCCAGCACATCCCAGTTCGCGTTCACGCGCCGTCCCGGCGCGCCACGCGGAATCAGCACCAACGCGCCCGCGCCCGGCGCAGTCGCACCATCGGGGTAAGCCAGCACCATCACATAATCCGCGGCCTCCAGCATGGAGGCGAACATTTTTCGCCCCGTTATTCGCCAACCGCGGTCATCACGGCGCACCCGTGTCGCCAGAGGCCGTTCCCCGATCAGGGATGTCGTGCTGGACTCCGAAAAATTCCCGCCGATCATTTGCCCGTCATGCACCACGTAATCGGCAATCATACGCTTGGTTGCCGCGCCGATCTCCGGGCTTTCCAGAATCGGGTTCACTACGGAAGCGTGCATGTTGAACGCTAGCGCTGTGGACGGACAGCCCTGCCCCAATGCCTCATAGGCGATCGTATGGTCGAGAAATCCATGGCCCGCACCGCCATAATCCCTCGGCACCGTCAGCGCCAGGAACCCCTCGGCGCGCAGCCGGTCGTAATTTTCCGTAGGGTGCGACCCATCGCGATCATGCGCCGCCGACCGCGTGGCGAAATCTGCCGCCAGTTCCAGGCAACGTCCCCGCAAACTCTCCTGTGCCGCACTCAGCCCGAATTCCATGGCAATTCCCCGCGGCGAGCTTCGCAACTGTTGCCCGCCTTACGCAAGTCCTGGTGCGGATGATGGGAATTTATAGCGTCCCGAGATGGTTCCAACATCCAGGTTCGCCATCCCAGATAGAACACGGGAGGAACGGACATGACCGCTCCACCAACCCCATCCGATCCCACGCGCTCGGCACTAGCCCCCTCCCCGATCAGACCATCCCACAACCATAAACTACTGCGGGTGGCCACGTGGAGATGCGGCCGGTACCGACTAAGCGTCAGCGACGAATGCGCTAACCGCCGATCCCCGTCGCTTCAAGAAAATCGAGCGTCCGCGTACGCACGCGCGGCTGCATGCCCATGAACTGAAAAATGTCTTCTGGATGATCGATATCCATCCCAATACCGGGCAACCGCACGATGCCGGGCTCGATCTCCAGCCGGCGCGCCGCATCCAGATGGGGAAAATAACTATCCTCTCCGAAGCGCAGCGGCACAGCATCGGGCGGTGTCATGATGATGCAATTCGAACCTTTTTCATCATGTGCCGGCACAATGGTAAAGGCCGGCGCCATCGGGCTGTGCGCCGCAATGACAGCCTGAATTTCCTCCGATGTCACGCGGGGAATATCGCCCGGCATAGTCAGCATCGCATGCGCACCTTCAAGCACCAGCCTCTGCGCCGCCGCCGTCACGGCGCCGGTGTGACCATCGAGCACGCCGTTGGTGATCACATGCGCACCCACCCGTTCCGCCAAATTCATCGCAAAGAGATCGCGTGTGACGAAGATAATGCCGGCCAGATCGCGCGCCCCACGGGCGGCATCCACCACATCCTGCAACATTACCTCCGCCAACCCCTGGCGTTGCACCGGTGTCAGCAAGGATGACAGGCGCTGCTTAGAGTCCTGCATTTCCTTAACGGGAATTACGGCGAAAATACCGATCATGCCCGTATCTCGTCCGCCAGGGACAACACAACGCGCGCCAGTTCGTCGCGGTCCTGCAAATCAATCATCAACGTCCGCGCCAGCATCGCCCGTGCCCTAATCGCCCCCACATCGGCCGCATCCTCATGATCCAGCACATAGCCATCGATGATATCGCCATAGCGCGCTGCCACCGCGTACGCGCTGGGCTCGGTTCCAAGCTCGGCAAGCATCTTTGCCGTCGGTCCTTTCACGGCCCGACCGCCAATGATGGGGGACACGGCGATCACCGGCGCCTTGCATGCCGCCAGCGCCGCGCGCACGCCGGGCAGTGCCAGAATGGGTTCGATGCTGATGAACGGATTGGACGGGCAGATCACTACCGCACGCAAATCGGGCTCGTCCAGCGCAGCAAGGAATTCTGGCTGCGCGCGAGCCTGTTCCACACCAGAAAATGCAAGTTCGCGCACCACCGGGCGGCATTGCTGGCGGACGAAATAATCTTGAAAATCGATCCAGCCCGCATCGGTACGCACGCGCGTGCGCACGCGATCATCGCTCATCGGCAGCAAGCGCGGCCCGACACCCAGTCGCGTCCGCACGTCATCGGTGATCGCTGAGAGGCTTTCGCCCAAGGCCAGCCGGTGCGTACGTTCCACATGTAGCGCCAGATCGCGATCGCCGAGGCGAAACCATGTCACCCCCCCGATCGCGCCCAATGTCTCCATGAACGACCAAGTTTCATCGTGTCGACCCCAACCAAGCTCGGGATTGGCCAACCCCGACAACGTGTAGGTGAGCGTATCGATATCCGGGCAGATCGTCAGGCCCAGATGCTCGAAATCATCTCCCGTGTTGGCAACCAGCAGAAGATCTTCGGTTGGCACCACGCGCGACAGGCCGAGTGCCAGCTTGGCGCCGCCAACGCCTCCGCTGAGCGCAACAACGCGGCCAGCACTCATCGGAATAGGTCTTCGTCCGCCGGCCGCGCCAATTCACGCGCGGGATATTCGGGTGCATCACAAACCACCCCGCGCACCAGCACGGCCGGCAGACCTTCCCGCGCCTGACCCATCACCAGTGACGCGGCGGCGGCAATTTCATCAGCATGACCCACCACCGTCACATGCAAGGTGCGGCCAAACAAATCCGGCGTGCCGCGCAAGTCCACCAGCGAGGGAACCCCCGCCGCACCGATCGCCACGCCGCAGGTTCCGCGCCGCCAGGCTCGCCCGAAGCTGTCATTTATGATAACACCCAACCGCACGCTAAATCGCGCCGACAGTGCCACACGCAACCGCTCCGCGCTGCCATCGGGATCGACAGGCAGCAGCAGCGCGCGTTCCACACCATCCTCCGGCGCGATATTCGATTGATCGACGCCGGCGTTGGCCATTACGAAGCCAAGCCGGTGCTGCATGATCATCAGGTTGGGGCGCGAGCGCACTACTCGATCAGACTCACCCATAATGATTTCCACCAGCCTGGGGTCTTTATCGATCTCCAGACCCAGCGCAATCGCTCGCACCGAAGGCGTGACGGTGGCGAGATCAACCGTGCGCCCCTCTACCTTGGAGACGATTTTCTGCGCCACCACCAGTACATCGCCATCCATCGGCGGACACGATGTCGCCATGGCATCGCCTAACGACACGGCCAGATCATCGCCGGCCAGAAACATCGGCAGGTCCGGCAAGGCAAAAATCTGCAACGCGGGCACCGCGTTCATGGCAAAGGTTTACCCGTATTTCTTGCGCAACCGCGGCAGAATATGTTCGCCGTACAAACGCAGCGCGCGTTCCTGGTCGGGTCCTGGCGCATGAAACACCAGGTGGTTAAAGCCGAGGCCCACATAATAACCGATCTTTTCAACATGCTCATCTGGGTCGGAGGAGACGATCCAACGGCTGGCGGCGCGCTCCACCGGCAGCGCGTCGGATAATTTTTCCATCTCCCGTGGGTCTTCGACGGACATTTTTTCCTCTGGCGTCAAGGCCAGCGCCGCCCAGTGGCGGGTGTCGTTCAGCGCGCGTTCCTTGTCGGTGTCAAAGGAGACCTTCACCTCGATCATGCGCTCGTAACCCGGCTTTTCCCGCCCGCTTGCGGCCATGCCGTCAATCACATTCGGCAGCAGGGTTTCGGTATAAAGCTCGCGCTTCTTGCCGGATGTGCAGATGAAGCCATCGCCGGAACGCCCGGCATATTTAGCCACCGCCGGGCCCGCGGCAGCGATATAGATCGGCACCGGCTGGTTGGGACGGTCATAGATCGTCGCCTTCTCAGTCTTGTAGTACTGGCCCTCAAACGTCACGAATTCCTCGGTCCACAGCTTGCGTATCAGCTGCACGGCCTCGCGCATCCGCGCAAACCGCTCCTTCATCTCGGGCCAGACGATGCCGGCAGAGGGCACTTCGTTCAACGCCTCCCCGGTACCGATACCGAGGATGACGCGGCCAGGGAACATCTGCCCCATGGTCGCGAAGGCCTGCGCCACAATGGAGGGATGATAGCGGAACGTGGGTGTCAGCACCGAGGTGCCAATCACCACCCGCTTCGTTGCCGCACCCAGCGCGCCCAGCCACACCAGCGAATTGCCTGCATGGCCATTTGTATGCCGCCAAGGCTGGAAATGGTCGGACATGAAAACACTGTCAAAACCGAGATTTTCGGCCAGGACGGAAAATTCTAGCAGCTTCGCAGGATTGAACTGCTCCGCAGATGCCTTGTAACCGAGTTTGAGCACGTCCTACCCCCTGCACGCTGGCGTTCTATCACCCGAGAGGTTACTGGACCACCGCCAAGCGGGCAACACGATCCCTGTAGCGACCCCTGCAGGACCCTGAGCATGGGATTGGCTTTGCCGTCCGCGTTGCCTAAGTTGCCCGTAGGGAGATTTCGCGCGAGATGATCGCCGCCACCGCTATCAACGCCCCCAGGGCGCCAGCCGCCGCGCTTGTACCCGCATTGCTGGCGGTTGAGGATCTGAGCATCGAGTTCACCACGCCGCGCGGTGTGTTGCGCGCGGTCGATGGCGTGAGCTGGGCGGTACGGCCGGGCGCTTTGAGGATCCGGAGCTCGACCGGCTGTTCGACGCGCAGGGCCGCGCCGCCGATCTGGACACCCGTAAGAAGTTGGTGCGCGACTTCGAGGCACGCACCATGGAGCAGGCCTATGTGGTGCCGTTGCTGTGGTGGCACCGCATTATCATCACGTCGCCGCGCCTGCATAGCTGGACCATCTCCCCCTGCCACATGATCTATCAGGATCTTGCGACCGTCTGGTTGACCCCGCAGCAGTGAAAGAGAAAAAATGCCCGACGCAAACGGCTTGCTGATGGCCTTCATGGAACCGCCCTCCGGGATGGAGGATGAGTTCAACGATTGGTACGATACCGAACATCTTCCCGAACGCATGGCGATCCGCGGCTTTCTCGCCGGGCACCGCTGGGTCAGCGTGCATGGCTATCCGCGCTGGGTGGCCACCTATTTTCTCTCCCAAGCTGCGGTGCTGCATTCGCCGGCCTATAAAAAGGTGGGCGGGGCGAATGGCAGCCCATGGACGACGCGCGTGACGAGCCGCACCATCGGCCGACTACGCGTGGTGGGCGAACGCATCGGCAAGGGCCTGGCGCCGTTCGATACCAACACAACATCGCGCCTGCTGACGGCACGCTATCCGCTCGGCCGTGGGGTAAAGGATACCGCGCTGGCGCAGGTGCTACAAAACACTACGGGCGCGATGGCAGAAAAGCCGCAGGTTCGGATCTTCCGTGGCATCGAAGCCTCGGCCGGCAGCGTCTGGCTTCTGGCGGCGTTCCGTCAGCCGGTCGGGGTGGAGGCTTTGGCCGCCCAGCTCGGTGAAGTCGGCGGCGTCGGCGCGGCGCATTTCAATCTCTACATGCCGCACTGGAAGGTGCAGGGCTGAGCCTCAGCGCTCCGCAGGCAACCGTGCCGCCAGCTTGCGCGCCAGTAGCCAGCCCGGCAGGGCGGCAATCGGTACGCCAGGCAGCATCAACAGCCAGCCCAAATAGATCCCCGACAGCGCCATGGCCATGCCGATACCCAGCATCAACCCGCCCACCAGCCCGCCGCCCACGCCGGCGCCCACACCCAGCCAGATAATCTCACTACGATCGATCATGGCACGGACATAGGCGCTCGGCGGGCGGTTTGACAACCGGGAACCCCGCCCCTATACGCCGCGCCACTGCCGGGAACGTGGACGCGCCTTCGGGGCGTGAACCCGTCTGATCCAGTCGGATCGGGCCTACCGGTGCAACAAGCCACGGTGGAAACCATCGGGCACATAAGCAAAGGGCACCGCGCATGACCAAGCGTGCCGAGAGTAAGTATAAAATTAACCGCCGCCTGGGGGTCAACCTCTGGGGCCGGCCAAAATCCCCCATCAACAAGCGCGAATACGGCCCTGGCCAGCATGGGCAGCGGCGCAAGAAGCCGTCCGATTTCGGCGTACAGCTGATGGCGAAGCAGAAGCTGAAGGGCTACTATGGCAATATCAGCGAAAAGCAGTTCCGTAAATATTACGAGGAAGCCGTGCGCCGCAAAGGCGACACTTCGGAAAACCTGATCGAACTTCTGGAACGCCGGTTGGACGCGGTGATCTATCGCCTGAAATTCGGCATTACCCCCTTCGCGTCCCGGCAGTTCGTCAACCATGGCCATGTTCTGGTAAACGGCAAGCGCGTGAATATCGCATCCTATTTGGTGAAGGATAACGACGTGATCGAGGTGCGGGAGAAGTCCAAGCAGCTCGCCATGGTTCTGGACGCGACGCAAAGCACCGAACGCGACGTGCCAGAATATCTAGAAGTCGATCACCGCGCCATGCGCGGCCGCTTCGCCCGTGCGCCGAAACTTTCCGACGTACCCTACCCGGTGCAAATGGAACCCAACCTGGTCGTCGAATTCTATTCGCGCTGATGGTAATGGACGTGGTGCCCGCTGGGTGCACCACGCCGCCATGCGCTACCCCTGCGACAAACGCGGCAAGTGCGCCATGAGGCCCTGGTAGGCCTCTTCATCCGTGCGATCGTATTTGATTGGCGTCACCACGATCCGGCCGGCCTTCAACGCCACGGTATCGGCATCCTCGCCTTGTGGGCGGTCGCCACGGCTGAAACCGATCCAATGGTATTTGCCGCTGCGCAGATCAGTGCGGGTTTCCACACGCATGCCGTCAATCCAGCCGGCGCCCTGGCGGGTCAGGGTGACCGGTCCGCATTCCTCCGCCGGCAGCGGCGGGAAATTGATGTTCAGACAGGTGTGCTTGCCCCAGCCGATCTCTACTAGCCGCTTGATCACCGACGCCCCCAGCTTGCGCGCCGCATCCCAGCGCATCGGCTGACCGGGCGTGTAGACTTGACTAAGCGCCAGGGACGGCACCCCCAACATCATCCCCGTCATCGCCCCGCCCACAGTGCCCGAAAATACCGTCTCCGTGCCCATATTGGCGCCCCGGTTGACGCCGGAGAGGATTAGTTGCGGCGGATTGTTCTGCATCAGGTGGCAGACCCCCATCACCGCGCAATCGCTCGGGGTGCCGGTCACTCCATAGCGGCGTGGCCCCCGTTCGATGATGCGCAGCGGATGATGCAGGCTGATGGCATGTGACACGCCGCTCTGGTCATGCTCCGGCGCTACCACCCAGACCTGCCGCGCCAGTTCGGCGGCGATCTCCCCCAGCACCACAAGCCCAGGAGCATCGATACCGTCATCATTGGTCAGCAGGATCCGGTCCAGCACGGGCAAAACTCCAGTTGCGAAGGGAAAAAGCTGGTGCGGGTGGTCAGACTCGAACTGACATGGAGTTGCCCCCAACGGTGTTTGAGACCGTCGCGTCTACCGTTCCGCCACACCCGCACGCGAGGAAGCGCATAACAGATGCCGCGCCGCAGGTGAAGCCGATGCAACCGACCGAAATCAAGGGGTTCCCACCCACGCCCGGGTTCGCTATACGGACGGCCCGCTGATCCCGGATAGCTCAGTTGGTAGAGCAAGCGGCTGTTAACCGCTTTGTCGTAGGTTCGAGTCCTACTCCGGGAGCCACCTTTTTTTGTGCCGCTTCTTGGTTTTTACGCATTTCGCGGACGTCCTGTAACATCTGCCGGAATCCTGCTTCCAGCGCTATACATATAGTTCGATACGTGAACAGGAAGGGGATACAAAATATATTTAAAATAAATGCATTAGAGATTATTTCTTATCTAAAATATTATACAATTACCACACGAATTTATTGTTCTGCCGCTGGTTGTCTGAAAATTATATGCATGATTAGCGGTGCGGGCCAGATGAGCCCGATCCATGATCCCAATCTACGGAGAAGGTGATGAACGAGAAGCCACACGTCTTTAGCGGCGAAGGCGTGCCAGATGACACTCCCTACGTCATTCAAACCGGTAATCGGGAGCAGCGCAAAGCCGTTGCAGACTGGCTTGTGGGGCTCGAACATCTTGGCGACACCGCGCGCGAACGGGTCATTACCGCATGGATTACGGTTCTGTGTTCAAGCCGGTTTACGCGGATTGAAGATATTCCTTTTTACCCAAAGGTAGCGGGGTACCGCCTCTGGGATCATGTGAACGATGTGACTTCAAATGGCGTCCTGTTGGGTCGTAGCGCCAAGGAGCGCTGGGGCTATGAGTTGAACCAGAGCGACCTCGTGTGTTCGCTGATCTTACATGACATCGACAAGCCCATCATCCACTCGAAGCTGTCCGACGGCACGGAAGGCTTCACAAAGTGGAGCAAACAAATCCCTCACGGTGTAATTGGAGGCATGCTCCTGAAGGAACTTCAATTTCCAATGGACGTCGTGTCGGTGGTAACCACACATGCTGGCAACATGCCCTTTCATGCTGACCATCCTATCTCCTGGGTCCTGCATTACGCCGACTATTTCTCGGCTGACCATGCCTGCCTTTCTACCGGAAACAAGCCTTTCTTTCAGCATCCGATCCAGCTCACTAACTAGGGCAGCGCTCTCAACTGGCTGACTCAGCGTGGGCTGGTCTCAGCGCAGTCATGACCTAGTTGTCGGCATCCGCATTGGCGCTACTTTTGAGGATGAGAGGCCAGGCTGGCGAATCCGAGCAGTTTCTGTTTTCCGGCAACGCGCCGGACAAGCCATTGCAGGGCATCAAGAAGTTTTGGCGTGGTGCTACCGCACAAGTCAGGTTAAAGGACTATCGTATTCACGACAACCGACACACCCACGCATCACAACTAGTTTCAAGCAGGCTGAGCCTGGAAATCGTCGGCCGACTACTGGGCCGCACCAGCCCGATGACGACAAAGCGTCACGCTCACCTGGTAGACGATCCGCTACGCACGACGACGGAACGGTTCGACTCCAAGGTCGATGCCTCCAAGAAGCTCGTGAAGCGGATGTCGTCCTGACCCCGTCGCGGCGGTAGCGGTCTCGGCTCTCCCTAAACTACGCCCAGTATCCAGCCCCCCACCTTTGCCACGCTGCGCTCGGGTGCTGTCAGGTTCGGCTCAAGAAAACTACCAACGCTGCCCGAAAGTAGTTCGTTATGTACATTACGATCTTCGGACCATGTAATTTTCCAGTTGCTGGATTGGTCCTCACGTAGAAATCGTTCTGATCAACATAAGTCGGTTTCGGGGACTCTTTACACTCGACAAGAAGGGCATATTTCTTCCCAATCTTCACTAACCTATAGTCGATGAAGTTGTAGGTTTGTCCTCCGAGGCGCTCTTTTACTAAATGTTTAAACTTCAACAAAAAATTATCACGAGTCTTCTCGCCGTCTTGGGTCCACTGCTAACCGCGTGTCCAGCCCGGTGTGAGGCATCCGGCCCACAATGGCGAGCGAGGCCATGAGGAGAAAGATCATAACCACACGGCCAGCAAGCTTACATCAGGTAGGACCGCTTCCCACGGGGCAGGCCAGGCTCCATGTTGATGAGGTCGAGAACACGGAGCTCACCCCATGCGTCGCATGCTTTTGACTGGAACCGCTGCCATCGCGCTGCTTGGCAGCGGAGCTTTCATGCTGGCCCCGGCCCAGCCGCAGCAAGGCCCTGGGCATGGAATGCACATGATGCAGGGAGGTAGGCACTCCGGCCATCCAACTGCGCTGGCACCAGCCAATGCAAGCTCAGCCACGCGGGCCTTCATGACGGTGAACGAGGAGATGCACCGCGGCATGGCGATCACCTTCTCCGGAAACGTCGACCGGGATTTCGTCGCCGGGATGATCCCGCACCACCAGGGCGCCATCGCTATGGCCCGGATCGCACTGGAACACGGCAGCGATCCGGAGGTGCGGGCCATCGCAGAGGCTGTCATCCGTGAGCAGGAACGTGAGATCGTGCAGATGCGCACGATCCTGGCTCGGATACCTGCGCGATGATGCGCCGCGGCCTCTTAGGCACCGCCCTTCTGGCCACCTCCCTGCCCCCCATCGCTTATCCGATATTCCCCAGATGAACCCGTGGGACGCCCCAAATACTATTATTCGGCCGAAGGCGCGGACCAAGCGGTCGACCATACCTCAGAAGGCTACAGGGACGAGATCACAATCAATGCCCCGGCGCGATGATGAAGGAGCTCGATATCGGGGGTATCGCGCCGTGGAACGTGGGTGCGACGCTTATCCGGGAAATCATGCAAGATATCGTCGCCGGGCTGGCAGACGGCTCCCCACGTCCTACGTCGGCCACGAAATGCCGCTGGCCGAGGTAGAGGCAGTGCATGCCGCGGTGCTGGTGCCGTAAGGGACGGGAGACAAGGCGCAGCTGCGTTAGGGCCTACGCGATGCCAAGCCGTTCCAGCGCCAGCGCGAAGCCGTCCGAGAACTCGCTGCTCTCTTTCAGTGTGGCCATGGAGAACGGCAGCCCGTTGAAGCAGGTGATGTCGGTTCCGCCGGTTTCGGCTGGCAAGTCGCGCTTGGCCCCGGTCATCACCAAAATCTCCTTTTCGTTTCGGGTTATCGATCCACGCCAGCAGGCGCGCGGCGCGGAACGCGATAACTTCATCGGCACGCGTCTCGGCGTTGAAGGCGGTCAGGCCACCAGCCGCAACTCGCGAATTTCCTCAGGGACTCACCAAAATTTGAGTCTGAGCGCAAGGCATATAGTTTGATATTGGGCTATGAATGGGGAGACAGCTTGTCCCGTTTTTCCAAATTTTTCTTCAATTTCTAGGCTTTCCTCGAATTCCAGTGCCCTGCACCGCACGCATGCGGCCCCCGCGTTGCCCTAGCGCGGCGCCACTGCTAAACAAAGCACGTCGGAGCGTAGCGCAGTCTGGTAGCGCATCAGTCTGGGGGACTGGGGGTCGTGGGTTCGAATCCCGCCGCTCCGACCAATTTTCAAAGCGTAACGACGCCCCCATTAGGCACCCCAGATCATAGATACTAATTAGCACACATCGTCTGCTGCTGGTCTAACAAATGGTTTTGGAATTATTTGGAGACTCCTATAGAGACTTGATCGATCGGGTTCTGGCGGTCCATTTGCGGCAGATGGAACTCCACATCGTCGAAGGTGGTGGCGAGCGGGTCTTCCCCCGTCCGGGTCTTCAGCACTTCGACGCTATTCTGGTTGCGCAGGATGCGGGGTACATGGGTGCGGGCGCGTAGAGCGTCCACCACTCGGCACTTTCCAATGGGCATACATGTCGATCATGGCGATTTCCTCCACAAGTTGGAGACCGCTGTAACTCCATGGCACCGCATCGTAATGCACGTTTAAGGCTCGCCTGCTCCAACTCTGCCGGTGGCCACAAATCAGCTGGCGTCACCGGCCTCGAACATCGCCCATACCACATCCCCGATACCCGGTAGCCGACGGTTCCCTGCGAACGGCATGCAGGTTACTGCTCACATATCTCCCCCACCAGCGTGGAGGGAGCGGCGACCTACGCCCAATAACTCGCCAGCGGGTCCACGTTGTTCGTGATACGTCCATGATAGGTGGCACTCAGGGGAGCCATGTTTGCCCCCTTTTGTGTGTCGCTCGCGTTATTCCAAAATATCTGCATCGCAATTACTCCCAGAGGCTTCGTGCAACGCCGACATGCTGCTTCCAGCCAGAGCGCAGGAGACCACCCGGCACCAGCCCCCAGTGGGCTCGCCGATGGGTTGCTTTTCGGAACTCCTGAGTGTTTAACCCTGGCTCTCCAAGGGATGGCGGCGCTTTGGATCGCCAAACGGTCTCACAGCCAATACTCAACGAAAGGCAGCAAACGTCTTATGTCGGCACCCCCTGTTACGCCGGTAACAACACGGCGGCAAAACCCGAATGCCTATGCGGTGCGTGTCCAGTTCGACCCATTGAAACCGACCGATGCGCCACAGGAATATTATGACGGAATCAAGCGCAAATTCGCCGAAGCGCGCGACCTGCGGCTGAATTACCGCCCCGATGGGACACAGCAATATACATCCGACCTGACGGGTGAACTCGAAAAATACGAAATCGACCCATGGGTGGTGGAACCGGTAGCGCGAGAACCGCTGACCGACCATGTTGAATGCCTGTTTATCGGGGGCGGGTTTTCGGCGCTTCTGACTGCCGCACGGCTGCGTGAAAAAGGGATCGAAAGCGTCCGCATCGTGGAGCGTGGCGCGGATGTCGGTGGCACCTGGTACTGGAACCGTTACCCCGGCGTAGCGTGCGACGTATCCGCCTATGATTACCTGCCGTTGCTCGACGAGATGAACTATGTGCCCAAGAGCTATTTCGCTCAGGGCCCAGAAATTTTTGCCCACTGCCAGGCCATCGCGCAGCGCTACGACCTCTATAAGCTTGCTGTATTCCAGACGACGGTGACCTCCACCATCTGGGACGCGAAGCAGAAAGTGTGGGTCATCGGGACCAATCGTGGCGATAAGATGACGGCGCAATATGTCATTGTTGCAAACGGCACCCTGTCGAAGCCGAAGCTGTCAAAAATAGCCGGGATGGAGAAGTTCCAGGGTCACTCCTTTCATTCCTCGCGCTTCGATTACCAATATTGCGGCCAAGATCTGTCGAATCTTAAGAACAAACGGGTCGGCATTATCGGCACCGGTGCATCTGCGGTACAAATCATTCCACGCATTGGGCAGGCAGCGAAACGGCTTTATGTTTTCCAACGTACCCCATCCGCGATCGATATCCGCGACGATATCCCGACCGATCCTGCATGGGCGGCGGCACTGAATCCCGGTTGGCAGGCGGAACGGTTCTCCCAGCACATGCAAGGACCGCAGATTAGCGAGGAGGAAAAGGCGAAGCATGCCGCGCTTTCACGCGAGGAACGTATCCGACGTTACGAAAACCAAAATATCGAACATCAGCTACGCATCCATGCACGCGTCGATGAAATCGTGAAGGACAAAAAAACTGCTGAATCTTTAAAGCCCTGGTACATGCATCGTTGCAAGCGCCCATGCTACGACGATGAATATTTGCCGGCGTTTAACTTACCGAATGTCCATCTGGTCGATACAAACGGCAAAGGTGTAACCGAAATCACTGAAAATGGTCCGGTTTTTGAGGGGCAGAAATATCCACTGGATGTATTGATCTACGCCACCGGGTTCGAAGTGCAGGTAACAGGCATCTATAACAAGATTGTCGGAGAGCATAATTGCGAGTTGCAGGAAAAATACAAAAACGGTATCCAAACCTTATTCGGGATCCACTCCAACGGCTATCCAAACCTGTTCATTATGGGTGGGTATCAGGCTCCGTTCCAGTTCAACCTGACGTTCATGTTGCGGACGCAGGGTCAGCATATCGCCGAATGCATCGCCTACGCTCGTGAAAACGCATTCAAGACTATCGATGTGTCAAAGGAGTCTGAACAATGGTGGGTAGACCAGGTAATCATGTATCGCGGAAAGACCAACCGCAACAAGGAATGCACGCCCGGCTATTACAACTTCGAAGGTGAGAATAATCGCCGCCAGGATGGCAATTATAACGGCGGTTTTTATCGGTATCACCAGCACATGCAGTCCATCCGGGATGGCATGCAACAGCACTTCAAGTTCGACTGACCCTCAAAACCCGTCGACCGGCGGCAAAACGTCTTTTAGTTCCATCTCCATCAGGATCATCAGGAGTGCATCCTCGATCTGCGCTAACTGAGCTACGGCAATCGGGAGGCGGAGATGATGTTTAAATGTAATTCTATGAGCTACGGTAGCCGCGAGGGATACAACCTGGCGGCCATACTGGGAGGGCAAAGCGATGCGGGCAGTTCTGGCGACGATGATACTGGCATTCGCCCTGGTAACCCCGGCTTGGATTGGGCCGTTTAAGGATGGGCCGGCGGCTGCTCGAGCGGGTGACTACACAACCGCATTACGTTTGTGGCGATCTCTGGCTGACCAGGGCAACGCGCGCGCCCAATCGACCCTCGGCGTCATGTATGGTACCGGCCAGGGAGTGCCGCAGGATTACGCCCCGGCGGGCAAGTGGTGCCGGCTAGCGGCAGGCCACGGGAGCGCGCTCGCCCACCATAGCGAACAGCAAAGCGTGCTCGATCGGAATCAGGCTCGGGCATCGCTTGCAGAAACGCTGGGCTATGCGGGTTACGAGGCGCTGGATCGCGCCACCGCCGCGACGAGCCCGAAGCGCGAGGCCTGATGCCCAGCCCGAACCCAGCCGTGGCGACCATTCTCGAACTCGTCGGGGTCGAAACCTTCTATGGCGCGAGCCAGATCTTGTTCGGCGTCGATTTACACGTTTCCCGTGGCGAGATCGTGACCCTCATGGGCCGCAACGGCATGGGAAAGACCACGATGCTCCGCTCGATCATGGGCCTGACGCCGGCCCGCAACGGCACGATCCGGTTCGACGGCTACGAGATTGGCCGGCTTGCCAGCTACGAGATCGCGCGGCGTGGCATCGGCTATGTACCTGAAGGCCGCCAGGTGTTTCCTACCCTGACCGTCCGCGAGAACCTGGTGGCGACGGCGGCGAACCGGTCCGGAACTACCAATGCCTGGACGGTTGGACGTGTCTTTGATCTGTTCCCGCGCCTCGGCGAGCGCGCCGGCCAGTTAGGCGCGACGCTTTCGGGCGGCGAGCAGCAGATGCTCACCATCGGCCGCGCCCTCATGACCAACCCGGTGTTCATAATTCTGGACGAAGCGACCGAGGGCCTAGCGCCGCTGATCCGCGAAGAGATCTGGTCCTGCCTCGAAAACAATTTGCGCGCCGCCGGCCAAGCGATCCTCGTTGTTGACAAGCACCCGGAAGCCATGGCCCGCGTCGCTGATCGCCATTACGTGATGGAACGCGGCCAGATCGTGTGGACCGGTAATTCGGCCGATCTCTTGGCTGATGTCGAGATGCAGCAGCGCTATCTGGGGGTGTGAGGTGACGGACTACATTATCAATCCGGCCCTCGAAGCCCAATACAACGTACGGACCGCCATCCCCGAGCATCCCGGCATCTTCGAAGCCTGGGCGGCACAAAGCCGCGCCTGTCGCGACCGCGGCAATACGGTCCTCGATCTCGCCTATGGCAGGACGGCAGCCGAGACCCTCGACCTGTTTCCCGCCGCCGTGCCCCACGCGCCGCTTCAGGCCTTCATCCATGGCGGCTATTGGCAGTCCCGTGACAAGGCCGAGTTCAGTTTTCTCGCGGAAGGCCTGGCCGCGGCCGGCGTCAGCGTCGCCATCCTGAACTACGGCCTTTGCCCAGCCGTCAGCCTTGGGACCATCGTCGATCAGATGCGCCGCGCGATGTTGTGGTTATGGCGCAACGCCGGCGCGTATGGCGTCGACCCCGCTCGCCTGCACGTCGCGGGCCATTCCGCCGGCGGGCATCTCGCCGCCGTACTGCTTGCCACCGATTGGCAGTCCCTGGACGCAGACGCCCCGGCCGACCTGGTGCGAAGCGGGCTGTCCATCAGCGGTATCTTCGATCTCGATCCCCTGCGGGCGACAAGCCTCAATCGCGCCCTTGGTCTCGATGCGGAATCCGCGCGGCGCTTGAGCCCGATCTTCATGTCCCCGAACGGTCACCGACCGTTCGTGCTGGCGGTGGGCGAGGCAGAGAGCGCAGCCTTCCACGACCAATCGGCGCGGATGGAAGTAGCCTGGGGCCAGTTCGGCGTCCCCATGGAGCGGTTCAGTCTCGCCGGCTGCAACCACCTAACCGCCGTCTCAGAGCTGGCGCGGCCCGGCAGCCAGCTTCTCGCCGCCGCCTTGCGTTTGATCCATCTGGATCAGGCCGCGCCGGGATCAATGGCGCCCAGATAGGCGGCACGCACCTCGGGATGGACGCGGATTTCATCCGGCCGTCCAGTCACAAGCTTACGGCCATAGACCAGCACGGTGATGCGGTCTGCAAGGGCGAATACGGCATCCATGTCGTGCTCAACAAGGAAGATTGCCGTCCGGCCGCGCATGGCCTTCAGGCGCGCAACGATAGCCAGGGTATCTTCACGCCCCATGCCGGCGGTGGGCTCATCGAGCAGCAAGAGGCGCGGTGCGCCGGCCATCGCCAGGGCAAGCTCGAGTTGGCGCTGCTCGCCATGCGCCAGCGTTGCGGCCGCCATATCGGCGCGCGCGCCGAGGCCGACGCCGTCAAGCAGGCGCCGAGCGGGTTCGACCAGGGCGGGATCGCGCATGGCGGGTACAAGGAAGCGGAAGCTTGAACCGGCATGGGCCAGAATCGCGAGCACCGCATTTTCCAGCGCCGTAAAATGCGAGAAAAGAGTGGTGATCTGGAACGAGCGACCAATGCCGCCCTGCGCGCGGGCATGGACAGGCAGCCCGGTCACGTCGCGTCCGTCGAAGCGGATCGTTCCTGCGTCCGGCACAATCTCGCCGGCGAGCAGCCCGATCAGGGTCGACTTACCGGCTCCGTTGGGACCAATCAGGGCGTGAACCTCACTCGCTTCGATCTCGAGATCGAGGTGATCGGTAGCGCAGAGTGCGCCGTAGCTCTTGCACAGTCCGCGAATGGCTAGGAGGGGTTCACCCATCACGCCCCCCTTCTCCGCGCATGATGCCTCGCCGTGGCACGAACCCGGCCAGGCCGCGCGGCGACAGGACCGCGACAAGCACGATCAGGAGGCCAAGCACCATCGGCCAGTGCGGCACGGTTTCGCGCAACGCGAATTCGACCGCCAGAAGGGCGATCGCGCCAATCAGTGGCCCGAACAAAGTTCCCAGACCGCCCAGGACAACGATGACCAAAAGCTCGCCCGACAATGTCCAGGAAAGCTGGGCGGGACTCACATACTCGGTAAGATTCGCCATCAAGGCACCGGCCAGGCCAGCGATGGCGCCGGATAGCGCAAAGGCGACAAGTTTGTAGCGATAAACCGGGAAGCCCAGGGCGCGCATCCGGCGCTCGTTGTCGCGCACCCCCATCAGCACCCAACCTAATCGGGATCGTACCAACACTCGCTTGAAGGCAAGAACAAGAAATAGGAGCGCTAGGCAGACAGCGTAGAAGCTGGGCTCATCTTTCAGTTTGAGCGGCCCCAACCGCGAACGCGCCATCAGCGAGAGCCCGTCCTCACCGCCGTAATCGGGCAGCGAGACGAACAAGTAGTAGATCATTTGCGCGAAGGCGAGGGTGATCATGATGAAATAGAGTCCGCCGGTACGCAGGCAAATGGCTCCGATGGCAAGCGCGAGTAGCCCGGCGACCAGCATGGCGGCTGGCCAAGCGATCCAGGCTTCGCTAGTGCCGGACAGCGCAATCGGCCAGTCCAGGAGGCGAGAATACGTCGCCTCGTGATGGGCAAGAATGCCGACCACATAGGCACCTGCCCCGAAATAGGCGGCATGGCCGAAGCTCACCATGCCGCCATAGCCGAGCACGATGTTAAGCGCCGTGGCGGCAAGCGCCAGGATAATCATGCGGGTGGCAAGATCCAGAACCCAGTTGATGCCGAGCAGACTAGTCGCGACCGGCAGTAGCACCAGCGCGGTGATGAACAGCGCCGTAGCGGCGCGGCGAATGCGTCCCTCAACCATGGCCGGTAAACAGGCCGCGCGGCCGCCACAGCAGCACGGCGGCCATCAGCATGTAGATTGCCATCGCGCTCAGCGAGGTTCCAACCGAATTGGCGGCGGCCGGTGCCATGAAGAGTGTAAAGATCTGGGGCAGGAAGACGCGGCAGAGCACGAAGACCATTCCCACCAGAAGCGAGCCGATGAAGGCCCCGCGGATCGACCCCACCCCGCCGATTATGATCACGACGAAGGCGACGATCAAAATGTTCTCACCCATGCCAATCTGAACCGAATAGACTGGCCCGGCCATCACTCCGGCCAACCCGGCCAGCACCGCGCCTAGGGCAAAGGTGGTGGTGTAAAGTCTTCGGATATTAACGCCGAGAGCTCCCAGCATCTCGCGGTTGGTTGCGCCGGCCCGAAGCAGCATGCCGATCCGGGTCCGCATTACCAGGACGTAGAGAAACAAGGCCACCGCGAGGCCAACCCCAATAATGGCCAGGCGAAAAACCGGATAGGGGATACCGGGCACGATCTCCACACTACCGGAAAGCCAGGGCGGCATGTCGACGCGAAGCGCCCGCGGCCCCCACAGGATTTTGGCGAGCTCGTTGAAGAACAAGATGAGCCCGAAGGTCGCGAGCACCTGATCCAGGTGATTACGCTCGTAGAGCCTGCGCACCACAAGAAGTTCGATCAGTGCGCCCGCTGCCGCGGTCGCTAGTACCGCGGCAGCGACGCCGAGCAGGAACGAGCCCGTCTCGATCGTCGCCCAAGCGGTTACGAAGGCGCCCAGCATGTAAAGGGAACCATGGGCAAGATTGACCATATTCATGACGCCGAGGACGAGGGTGAGCCCGGCGGCGATCAGGAACAGCATCACGCCAAATTGCAGTCCGTTCAGGACCTGCTCGACGAACAGGAGCAAAGCGTAGCCCTCAAGCGCCTGCTGCGCGCTTGCGCGCGCCGCAGGGCCGATGGCACCTGATCAACAAGCGCATGGCCGCGCCGTTCACATCTTACACTGGCTCACATAGGCATCCTGATGCTGACGAAAGGCGACGCTGATGATTTTGTTGGTAAGAACGCCGTTCTCCTTCACCACCTCGCGCACGTGGATATCCTGAATCGGGTGATTGTTGGCGCCGAACTTGAATGCGCCGCGCACTGACTGGAAATCGGCAGCCCTGAGGGCGGCCCGGAACTGGTCAGTGTTCTTCGGGTCTCCCGCCTTTTTCAGGGCCGAGGCGATGAGGCGCGCCGCATCGTAGCCCTGGCTCGCATAGAGCGTAGGCAGGCGGCCATAAGTGGCTTGGAACGCGGCGACGAAAGACTTGTTGGCAGGATTATCGATATCCTTGTTCCATTGCGAGGTATTGATCACGCCAAGGGCGGAATCACCGGTGGCGCCCAGCACATCCTGCGAGAACGAGAAGCCGGGCCCGACCACCGGGACCCGACCCTTGAGGCCCGCCTGATCGAACTGCTTGATGAAGGCGACGCCAAGCCCCCCGGGCAGAAAATAGAATACCGCGTCCGGATTGGCGGCCCGCAACGTTGCGATCTCGGCGGCATAGTCGGTCTGGCCGAGCTGGGTGTAGACCTCGCCCGCGAGCTTGCCCTTGTAGAAGCGCTTGAACCCGGTTAGCGCATCCTTGCCGGCCGGATAGTTGGGGGCGAGGATATAGACGTTCTGGTAGCCTTTGGTCTGGACGTACTGCCCTGCCGCCTCGTGGAGGTTGTCATTCTGCCAGGCAACGTTGAAGTAATTGGTGTGACAGCCCTGGCCCGCCAGCTGGGACGGCCCAGCATTGGCGCTAATGAAGAAAATGCCATCGCGCACGATGCCCGGCACCACCGCCATGGCGACGTTGGAAAATACGATGCCGGTCATGATCGAAACGTTGTCGCGCTTCACCATGCGGGTGGCGATCTCCTTCGCCACATCGGGCTTGAGCTCGTCATCCTCGACGATCACATTGACCGCCACCCCGCCGAGCTTGCCACCTTCTTGCTTGATCGCAAGCTGGAAGGCATCGCGGATATCGATACCAAGTGCGGCGTTGGGGCCGGACAAGGTGGTGAGCAGACCGATCTTCACCGGATCGGCGCCAAACGCGGGGGTCGCCGCCAGCATGGCTGCGGCGGCATAGGCAGACAGTCGCAATTTCATGGGGGCCCTCTTGAACGCCGTTGCGTGGTCGAGGAGGTATCATAGCTTAGTGACTGCCCTGGCTGTCAACGCCGGAGTAAAAATGCATCAGCTGGCCAGACTAAAGATGCGTCAGTAAATATTTCCGCCGATATTGGCCGATTTCGCAAAATCAGCGACGCCGTTGCGGATCAGGATTAGCTTTCGATCTCAGAAGGGTCGCCGGGCTGATGTTGGGATTCTCGATGACTGCGATCCAGACGGCATATCTGCCGGATTTTGAGCGCGCGATACGCACGGTCGGGCTGAGGGCGCGGTTCAGCCTGTCGTTGTGTCTCGTGCCCTACCCAGGTCCTCGATCAGCGCCACGCTTAACAGATTTTCATATAGCAGCACCGGCAGTTTCGGCACTGCGACCATAAATGGACTTCCAGCATGCGTTCCACCGCTCGGTGCGCACGCACTGCGAGCGCAGGGTCGATGGTCACCTCGTGTGTCATGATCTCCAGTACCCGACGAATGCCGTAGAGCATGATGCGTATCATACGTGGGCAGAAATTATTGGGCCGCATGAATTCGGTTTACGCATTCAGCGCAGTCCTCCGCCACATCCGCCTCGCTGAGATCGACGTCGGCGTTCGCAATCGCGCGAGCCATCGACGCGACGCGAGTCCAAATATCCGAGTGCTCTCGCACGAAAGCGACCCCGGTTGACCCAACCGTGATCCGGCGCACACTCCCCGGCAGACCATAGGAGGCGCGCATGACCAATCTGATCGCACTGCGTATCGACGACCGGCGTCCCTTCGCCGACGGGCACATCTTCACCACGACGGGGGCGTATGAGCGTCTGTCCGGGCGCGCCCTGTTCGCCGTCGATCCGCTGGCAGACGCCAACCGGGAAGTAGTCGATCTGGACAAGGCGCCGCGCGACGCGCGTGGGTTGGTGCGGTTCGAATCTGATTTCATGATCCTGAAGCCGCTCGACATGGCGCGGGGCAACCGGCGGGTGTTCTATGACTACGGCAATCGCGGTCACAAGCGAGCGTTGCAATTCTTCAACGACGCGCCGCACAGCAATGACCCGATCAGTCTCTCCCACGCCGGCAACGGGTTCTTCATGCGCCACGGCTACTCGGTCGTCTGGCTGGGGTGGGAGGGTGATATGCTGCCGGGCGACGACCGCATGGTCCTGGCCCTGCCCGTCGCCACCGACAACGGAAAGCCCATCACCGGCCAGATACGGGTGGAGTTCATCCCGGATGGACCGGGCATGGTGTGCAGTCCGCTATCGGGCCGCTTCGCCGCGCATTCCTACCCTACCGTGTCGCTGGACACGCGCAACGCGACCTTCACCCGTCGCCGCTATCCCTATGACACGCCCGAGGTCATTCCACCGGATCAATGGTCGTTCGCCGTGCTCCAGGCCGGGTTGGGGGCGGAGACGAAGGTGCCTGAGCATGCCGTCGTCCCCTCCGACTGGCATATTTATTACCCGCCAGGGTTCCAACCTGGCTGGATCTACGAGTTACACTACACTGCGAAGGACCCGAAGCCGATGGGCCTGGGACATGTTGCGGTGCGAGACTATGTGAGTTTCCTCAAATACGACCAGTCCGGTGCCAACCCCTTGCGCGGAACGGAGAAGGCCTATGGCTGGGGCCGCTCGCAAACCGGGCGCTGCCTGCGGGACTTCGTCTATCGCGGCTACAACGCTGACTCGGCCGGCCGGCGGGTGTTCGACGGCGCGCTGCCGCATGTGGCGGGCGCGGGGCGAAAATGGCTGAACCATCGTTTTGCCAACCCAATCGTTTCGGGCGGCCAGCATTACGAGGATCATTTCAACATCGCCGATTCCTTCCCGTTCTCCTACGCTTGGTCAAAAAACCATCTGACGGGGAAGGAAGACGCGATCCTGAAGCGGCCGAAAACTGATCCGCTTGTGTTCCATACCCAGAGCGCCACGGAATACTGGGTTCGCCGCGGCTCGCTCGCACACACCGACACGCAGGGCAACGACCTGCCGCAGCCCGAATCAGTGAGGCTCTATTGCTGGTCGAGTTCCCAACACAGCGCCGACCCTTTGCTGAAGGCGCCGGCGAGCGGAATCGGGCAGAACTTATCCAACAATGTGTCCACGTCGATGTTCTTCCGCGCCATGCTGGTGGCGATGGATGACTGGGCAACGAAAAAATTGGACCCACCGCATAGTCGGATCCCCACGCGGGAGGAAGGCACACTGGTCGACTACGCCACTTGGCAGAAGCAATATCCGGCGATTCCTGGATCGGCTGTTCCAGTGGAGGCCAATCCCCTGACGCTGCTCGACTTCGGACCGGAAGCGGACAAGGGCATCCTCACCGAGCCGCCGCGCGTCGTCAGGCATAACGACCTTACCGGGCTGGGGCCGCGCTATACCGTGCTGGTGCCGTCCGTCGACGCCGACGGCAACGATGCGCCAGGCGTCCGCGCGCCGATGGTACAGGCGCCGCTGGGCACCTATACCGGCTGGAATCCGCGTAGCCGGGGCTATGGCCATGGCATGCAATGGCGGTTCGAGGGGTCGTATATCCCCTTCCCCGAGACACCATCCGAACGGGCCGCGACCGGCGATCCTCGGGCGTCGATCCTGGAGCGCTATCCAGACAAGGCCGCCTACAAGGCTGCGATCGCGGAGGCCGCCCGCAGGCTGGTGGCCGAACGCCTAATGCTCGAGGAAGATGTAGCCCGGTGCGAGGACGAGGCCGCTGACTGGGGCCGGCCGCGCCATTCGGTCCAGTCGCTGTGATCGACGCCACCTACCTGTCCGGTCTGGGCGCGCCCGCCAGCCGAAGGTCATGGCTCGTCGGCACGTTGTAGTGTCGGAACATTACTGGGCGTCCCAGGCGGGTATGCAAGTGCGGGAAGCCAGGGGGCAACGCGGTGGATGCGGGCGTGGCGACGGGTCTGGCGATCAACGCGCTGGAACGCATCGTCGCAAATGTTCCAACTCGTCATCCCTGCCTCGACAACGATCCCAAGCGATTGGGGGTTTACCGCTCAATCCCGGATCATAACCTAAGGAAACCCACGTTCACCGCTTCTTGCGAACCAGATGCAACGACAGCGCCGAGGCCGCCAGCCCCAGCGCCGCTGCCCCCCACAGTAGGAAGCTCGGCACGATCGGCAACAGCACCCCTGCGATCAACGGCCCGATCCCCGCCCCCAAATCCCGCCACGTCGCCAGCCGCGCCAGAGCGCTGACCCGTTCGGTCTCGGGCACCAACGCGGCGGCAACCGGCGGGGCCAAAGGTTGCAGCAACCCTCGCAGCCCCACCACGGCCAGCGCCCCAATCCAAAGCTCCCCCATCCCGATCAGCCCCAGCCCCGCGGCAGAGATGAGCGACAGCAAAATCAGCATCCGCAGCGACCCGTAGCGCTCCCCCAGCCGGCCACCCACCGGGCTCAGGACCAATTCTGAGAGATAGCGCAGCGTCAGCGCCGCCCCCGCCGCCAGGCCCGCGCCGCTCGGCAGCGCCTCGGCCGCCAAGACCGACAGACCCAGCACGAATAACCCATCCAGACCGAGCCCCTGGATGAAGGACCACATATCCAACCACGACGGCAGCGCAAAACGGGGTCCACCCGCCATCTTCTGCCCATGCCCACCCGGCAGGCGCATGGCGAAGGGGAACGCGCACAGGGCCACGACACCGAGCAAGATGAATACGATGGGGGCGCCCCAGAACTCGGCGATCCCCGCCCCCGCCATCAACGCCACCATCGGCCCCGCAGCAATTATCGCTCGGCTACGCCCACTGCGGCGGGCGGCGCCGTGAGCCTCGGCCGTCGCGATCGCCTGGGTCGCGATGTTCATCGCCGCGAAGGACAATCCCCACAGTAGCCGGCAGACCAGCAGCGTCCAGACCCCTGGCAGCAGGGCATACCCGAACGACGACGCCGCGGCCCCCAGCACCGCGACCATGCAGCAAAGCCTAGCGCCATGGCGTTCATAGCTGCGCGCAACCCAGCCATACCCGATGATCCGGACCAGGCGGTTGGCCGCCAGTAGGACCCCCGCCTCGGCCAGCGTCACGCCAAATCCCGCCGCGTGCAAAGGCAACAGCAGATACAGCAGCGTATCCGTCGGCAGCGTCAACGCCAGGGTGATGGACGCATCCCGCGACGCCACATCGGTGCGCTGGCGGAAATCAGCCACGACGGGATCGATCAGATGAGCAGTATCAGAGACCATCCCAGCAAGCTGCCGCACAAGGCGTCACATTACAATCAGATGAGACTGGGACTTAACAGGGGCCATGCCCAGCTAAAAATATTATTAAATAATATCAGCTTATTGTCGCCGTTTAGTTTCGAATAAATTAAACCCCTGCGTCGCCCCTCTTCCCCACCCACCTATCGTTGGCATGGAAGCGAATTCCACAATGCTCCACCCCACGGATGTGCGGCCGCGTGGGAGAGCCCGGATGAAGCGACGATACCGAGAAGGAAAAGCGGCGACGAAATACGGTATTTATTTGCCTCATACTGGCGAGCAGGCCACACCGGCACTGATCAGAAGCCACGCCGAATGCTCCGGGGATCTGCGCCTGGAGGATATCTGGGTTAGCGAGCACATGATCGTGCCGTGGGACAAACTCTCTCTCCCTCCCTTGTTCTTCGATCCTGTATTGTCCCTCACCTGGGCAGCAGCCGGCACACGACGGCCGAAGCGGCGCCGATCGTACAACGGTTGCGCGCGGCACGCCCGGGGGCCGAGTTCGCCATCTCTATGCGCGTGCAGTGGGACGGTACGGATCGCGATGTCCTCGGGCATTAGTCGATGGTAACGCGACAATCGGCGTAGACCATCTGCTGGTAGCCCCCCAGGATTGGAGGGTTGACGACTGGGAGAAGGTAACGGAGGAGGCGGCGCCCTGGTGCGGTAACGCCGAGGCGTGCAATCCAACCCGCCCATTGCGGAAACTTCATGATTCGGCGACCTTCGCGCCAACCTGCCACCTACCGACCCCGCAACAAGGAAACGCGACCATGCACCCCAACCGCTTACGCACCCTGCTGAACGCCAACCAGCCCTCGATCGGCACGCATCTACTTTCTTCCTGGCCTACCTTGGTCGAGCTGGTCGGCATTGCCGGCAACTTCGATTACATCGAATTCACCGCCGAATACGCACCCTTCACCATGCACGATCTGGACAATTTTGGCCGCGCCCTGGAACTAAAAAACCTCGGCGGCATGATCAAGATCGAGCAGATGCAATGGACACATCAGGCCATGCGCGCCATCGGCTCGGGCTTTCAGAGCATCCTATTCGCTGACCTGCGGACTGTCGCGGATGCGCGCGCCTGCGTCGCGGCGGTGCGCGCGGAAACACCAGGCACCGGCGGGCGCATGGGCGTCGGCATGCGCCGCGATGTCGGCACCGTCCGCGAAGGCGGCTCGCCAGCCTATGTCGAGGCGCTGAATGACGTGGTGATCGCCATCATGGTGGAGAAGCGCGAATGCGTCGACGATTTGGACGCGATCCTCGCGGTGAAGGGGATCGATATGGTGCAATTCGGATCCGCGGATTATTCCATGAGCCTCGGCCTCACCGGCCAACGCAACCATCCCGACGTGCTGAAGGCGGAACGCAAGACCATCGAGACAGCGTTGAAGATGGGCCTGCATCCGCGCGTAGAACTCGCTGATATCAAGCAGGCCGCGCCCTATCTGGAAATGGGCGTAAAGCATTTCTGCATCGGCTGGGATGTCCGCATCCTGCACGACTGGTGGCAGACGAATGGCGCAGGCATGCGCGCGATGCTTGCGGGCGCGAGCCCGGCCGCGGCGGCGAAGAAAACTGCCAGCACCTATTAGGGCGCGATAGGCGCCGGCCTCGACTCGGCCGGCGCACCGCGCGTAGTCTCGACGCAATGCAATGAGGAGGAGCGCTCGACAATGAGCGGAGAAAACTGCCTGAACGGCTTGAAGGTCCTCGACCTCACCCAGTTCGAAGCCGGTCCATCCTGCACCGAGGCCCTCGCTTGGCTGGGCGCCGATGTGGTGAAGGTCGAAAACCCCGGCGCGGGCGATCCGGGCCGTTCCTCCGGGCGCACCAACCCCAACGCCGACGCACTTTATTTCCTGCAATACAATTCCAACAAGCGTTCGGTTGCCATCAACCTGAAGGATCCGCGCGGACTACAGATCGTCAAAGACATGGCGAAGAACGCCGATGTGATGATCGAAAATTTCGCCCCCGGCGCGATCGAGCGCCTCGGGCTCAGTTACGACGTCGTCAAGGCGATCAATCCCGGCATCATCTTCTGCCAAATCAAGGGTTTCGGTACCGGCAGCCCTTATGAAAAAGGCCTCGCCTTCGACATGATCGCGCAGGCCTGCGGAGGTCTGATGTCGATTACGGGCGAGGAAGGCGGTCCGCCCTGCAAGCCCGGCGCCACCATCGGTGATACTGGCACCGGCATGATCATGGCGATCTCCATCCTCGGCGCCTATATCCGCCGCCAGCGCACCGGCCAGGGCGAGCATCTGCAACTAGCGATGCAGGATTCGATCCTCCACTATATCCGTAACGCCTTTACTTTCATGGAACGCACGGATGGCAAACCCGCGCCGCGCGCAGGGTCGAAGACCGTGGGTGGCGGCAACCCGCCGATCGGCGTCTATCCATGCAAGGGGGGTGGTCCGAACGATTACGTATATATTTATACCAGCGCCGCCAACCCCGAGCACTGGACCCGTCTGCTGAAAGTGATGGGCCGCGAGGATCTGATCGGCGATAAACGCTACGACACACCGGCCGCGCGCACAGAACGCCGGGAAGAAGTCGATGCCATCGTCGCTACGTGGACGATCAAGCACGACAAGCAGAGCGCCATGAACTTGGTGAGCGCCGCCACGATCCCATCCGGGGCCGTGCTCGATACGCGCGAACTGGCCGATGACAAAAGCTTCCAGGACCGCAAAATCCGCCAGACGATGCAGCATCCGGTGGTTGGCGAGTATGTCATGAGTGGCTGGCCCGTCCGCTTCGGCGGCGAGCCTCCCCCCGTGGGGCCGGCGCCACTACTGGGCCAACATAGCAGCGACGTGCTGGCCGACTGGCTGAAAATGGACCGCTCCGCCATGGACGACCTGAGAGGGGACAACGTGATCGTGGACGCGGCCGCCGAGACGAGCAACTGTTAAGCTGCCCGACCGTCATGAATGTTAAGGAGCATCCAAGATGACGATTATTGATTCTCAGGTTCACGCTTATGAGGCGAATACGCCGAAGCGACCCTGGCACAGCGTGCCGAACTGGCCAACCCGTGTGACAGGCGATGAGATGGTGGTGGCGATGGACAAGGTCGGTGTCAACGGCGCGATTTTCATTTCGGCCTTCGGCTTGTACCAATATGACGCTAGCTATGCGGTGGAAGTGCAGCGGGCCCATCCCGATCGGTTTGCGATCGTCAAGCCCGTCAACCCGGACGATCCGGCGGTGGCCGACGTTATCGCGGAGTGGAAAAAAATCCCAGGCGCAGTCGGTATCCGCATCATGTTGCCGCAGGAGGCAAACCGTCGCGCAGATGATCCCGGGCTTGATCGGATCATGCGTGCGGCTGTGAAATACGACCTGCCGGTCAACATACTGTGCTGGGGCAATGTCGACGTGGGGACGGCGTTGATCGACCGTCACCCGGATACGCGTTTCATCATCGATCATCTGGCCATTCTGCAACCCCGCACACCGCCCGCCCCCCCGGAGCCATGGGCCGATCTGCCGAAGGTACTCGACCTCGCAAAGCGCAAGAACGCGGTGATCAAGGTGAGCGGTGCCTGCACACTGTCCAAGGTTGCCTACCCCTACCCGGACATATGGGACCCGCTGGCGCGCGTGTTCGATGCGTGGGGGTTCGAGCGTTGCCTGTGGGGCACGGACTGGACGCGTGCCTTCGCGGTCGTCAACTACGAGCAGGCTGTCACGCCCTTCCTCGAAACCGACCGCCTTAGCGCCAGCGAACGCGCGATGCTAATGGGCGGCGCCTGCGCCAAGGCCTATGGGTGGTCACCGAAGAAAAAGGGCTAAAACATTCGTAGCTGGTGCTCCGTCGGTACCATCCCCCAAGCCAGCGCCGCGCCAAGAGCGTCAGGCGTCGGGCGCAAAGCCCATGATCCGTAAGAACCGTTCGCGGTAGGCGGGCCAGACCTCCGGATTGATAAGCCGTGGCGGTTTGCGGCCGTCCAGAATTTCCAGCACCTGCTCGGCGGCGATGCGGCCCATGTTTTCCCGCGCCTCGATGGTCGAGCCGGCGACATGCGGGCTGACCATGACATTGTCGAACGCCATCAGGGGATGATCATGCGGGGGCGGTTCATCCTCCCATACATCTAGACCCGCACCGGCGATTCTCTTCGCCCGCAACGCCGCAGCCAAGTCTTCCTCGTTGTGGATAAATCCACGCGCGGTGGTAATGAAATACGCGTCCGGGCGCATGCGCGCGAACTGAGCGGCGCCCATCATCTGCCGCGATTGCCGGGTCAGCGGGCAATGCACCGACACATAGTCCGATTGTGACAGCAGGTCATCCAGTTCAACTTTTTCGCCACCCCGCGCCGCGATTTGCGCGGCCGACAGCAAAGGGTCAAAGGCCAGGACGCGCATGTTGAAAGCGGCCTTGCACATGCGTGCAAGATTGCCGCCGACATTGCCGATACCGATCACACCGAGCGTCCGGCCGTTCAGTTCACGGCCGATGTAATTGGCGCGATCGATTGCCTGGCCCGTGCGGGCGTGGCGATCCGCCTCAACGATCCGTTTGGACAACGCCATCATCATGGCCAGCGCGTGCTCGGCCACGGCTTCCTTGTTGCCGCCGGATTGGTTCACCACGGCAATGCCCGCCGCGGTACAGGCATCGACATCAATCGTGTCGTACCCGGCACCGTTCGACGACGCGGCGATCAGGTGCGGTGTTCGAGCCAGCAGAACGGCGTCCGCTTGCAGGTGGGGGGGAATGATCTGGCGCGAAGCGCCGATCTGATAGACATGGGCCTGGGCCAGGATGGGCGCGGCGACTTCGTCCGCGCTGTCGGTCTCCAGCTTGTCCAGCTGCACATCGGGCCGCCGACCCAGCACACCCGTATAGGACGGTGCGGAGGGCAGGTATCGCACGTAGAAAACCCGTTTGGTGTTGGGCGCCATCCTGTATTCCTCCTGGAGTAGGAGAATAGGTTAGCACCGAGTGCCGGGATGGCTAGTTTGCCGCGTGACCCGGGGTCTGCCCGATGTTGCCCCTGTCCGTTGGCGGGTAGTCGAGAGGGCACTGCGGTTGCGGTCTTGCGAGCGCCGCGTCTCCTGCCTACGATAACAAAAATCCACTCAGCGGAGCACCCCAAAATGCCACAATCTCCAGGAACCAGAATTACCGCCCCTCCCCTCACCTTCGTAGTCCGCCACCAGCTCTGGGACGGCAATGTCGAGGATCACACGGACCAGGGCGTCTCCATTGAGGTGATGGGCGATGTCGGAGGCAAGGCAACCAATTTGCTGCGCTTCAACTGCTTTGACATTGAAAAAAGCTACGTCTACGGCCCGGAAAATCCCGCACTGACGACACCGCTGCGCGTCGGTGGCGGCATGGGCGTGCATTGCCGAATGGACCCGATCACCAATGGGAATGCCATTGGCTGGACCATCCGCATCCTGGACCAGAAATTGCCGAAGATGCTGGAACGGGCGGGATACAAGGCAATCGCAGACACTACCGACATGGCCGCCGTGCGGCATATCCTGCCCGAGGTCGAAGCCTGCGCTCGGGAAACCTTTGTCACCCTGCGGAACACAGTGAAGCACAACCGTGGGACGGACATATTCGAAGCGGGCAATATCCGCTTCGGCCTAGAAATGCGCCGGCAGCGGAATGGCGATGGCGGCCTCGCGGTGCATGTCCTCAGCGACGTGGGCGGATCGCAGGGGAAATCCTATGTCGAGGAAACCGAAATTCTGGCCTTCGACTGCTTCTGGAACGGCGCACATTACCACTACGGGCCTCGCAACAAGAACCACCGGATCAACTGGGATATGACCATCATCGACGATCCGCTGGAGTGGACGTTCGAGCAGATCGAAAACCGGCGTCTCGGTCCAATGATCGAGCGCGCCGGGTATCCGGGGATTGCTGCCGATCTGGATCTGGAGAAAATCGCCACGATCCTGCCGGCGATGAAGAAGCGCGCCTTTGAGATGTATGAGTTGGGCGAGAAATTGACCGGCCACAAAGGATTGCCGCTCGAATTCACCCCAAATATGGCCGCCGAATAGCCGCCGCACCTTTGGGGGAGGGCATAAAAACCCTCCCTCACTTGCGGGCCGGCGATACGTCGCTGGTAATCACATTCTGCCGCCCGCAAGTTCTAAGGCTGGCCCAATAACGCCAGGCCCGCGCTGATCAGAGCCATGTCCAGCAGGCGAGGCCCACGCGGCCTGCTGCTGGCCCCAGTGATGAACATGCCCAGGGCGGCGGAGATCAGAAGAAGTTTAGGCATGCGTGATTGTCGGTAAGGACGCATCGCCTGGCACCCTGGCGCCGTTGCCAATCAACGAAGGCACGGTGGGCGTGGCCAAACGAGCGCCATCACCTCCCGCGCTGCACCGTTTCCCACGAACGTGATCCGACCTCCCCTGGTGGACGGCACCCGGTTCCCGCGCGAGATCGAGGCTAGCGGGTGGTGGGTCGGCCGGCTATGGCTGCCCGCTAAACTGGGGTACGTTTAGAAGGAAACCCATCCCAGTCTGAATTTCTAATTCAAAAGTATGATTCAGATCCTCGGAAATTCCACCTATGGTCTTCACGCTCTAAGCACCGCATGCCTGAGAGAAAGCCGGAGAGAAAAAATGAGCAGGATCGGCATCGCGATCTCGGGCGGCCCCAACCCGGCGGAGATCGTGGACCTCGTCGTCCTGGCGGAAAGCCTGGGGTATGAATCCGCCTGGGTCGCGGAAGGGCATGGCGGCGATCAGTTTGCAATCCTAGCAGCTTGCGCGATGCGAACCTCGCACATTCGGCTTGGTACTTCCATCAGCAGCGTCTTCGTGCGCAGCGCACCGACGATCGCAATGGCGGCATCCTCAGTCGCGGAATTGTCGGGAGGGCGTTTTATTCTCGGCCTAGGATCCAGCCACAAGGCGCAGGTCGGGCCGGAGCATGGCGTTGCCTATACAAAGCCATTGACCCGAACCAGGGAAAGCGCCGCCATCGTCCGCGCGTTGCTGCGAGACGGGCAGGTTCAGTTCGATGGCGAGACGATTAAGATCGAGAATTTCGATCTGTGGTACGCGCCGCGGTACCGCGATGTGCCAATGTATCTCTCGGCCGTGTTTCCTAAAAGCATAGCGCTATGCGGCGAAATCGCGGACGGTATCATCCTGACACGCAGCACGATCGAAACGGCCACGCCGGTTCGCGCGCAACTAGCAGCAGCCGCGCACCGTGCCGGGCGGAACCCGGACGGGATCACGGTAACCACCTTGCTGCCGACGTCAGTCGGTGAAACGCGCGCGGCCGCATTGGCCGAGTTACGACCGGGTCTGGCCTTCTATGCGGGGTTTTTCCCCCGCTACAACCAGTTGATGGCGGCGCATGGCTTCACGCGCGAGGCCGCCGCAATTGCCGAGGCCTGGGCACGCGGCGATCGCGAAGCGGCGAAGCGGGCGGTAAGCGATGCAATGATCGACGCAACCAGCATCGCTGGCACGCCGGCGCAATGCCGCGCCCGCGTCGCGGAGTATCGGCAATCCGGCATCGATGTGCCAATCCTCAGCCCCTATTCGCGAGGCCCGGATGCCAAATCCCGCTTTGAGGCGGCAATTCGCGCCTGCGCGCCTGAGAATATTTGAATAGAGCGTTCGTTACCTAATTCGGCACCGGCCCGCCTCCCCACTCGGCCACCCAACGAGTATAATTCCGTGGCCGACAGAATGGGAAAGCGGGCCGATGCCGACTTAGGTAACGACCGCTCTGGAGGCTATTTGACTGGACGACGCGCGCTGCGTGGCCGATTATGATATCCTCGGGAGGAGGAAACTGATGCAGGAATTTTCTGGAAAAATCGCCGTGGTGACCGGAGGAGGGTCGGGAATGGGGCGCGAACTGGTGCGCCAGCTTGTGGCCGAAGGGGCGCATATCGCGATGTGCGATGTCTCCGCGCGCGGCCTGGCCGAAACCCGCCAACTTTGCGAAGCCGCGGGCCTGCCGCAGGGCGTGCGCATCACGTCCCACATCGCCGATGTGTCCAACGAAGCCGACGTAGTGCGCTTTCGCGACGAGGCGGCGGCGCAGCATGCCACCGATAAAATAAACCTACTGTTCAACAATGCCGGCATCAGCGGTGGCGGCAGCATGATCGTCAATGACCGCGCAGAATGGGAACGCACGTTCAATATCTGCTGGGGCGGCGTTTACTTCAGCACCCGTGCCTTCCTGCCGCTGCTCCGGGCCGCGGACGAGGCGCATATCGTCAACACCAGCAGTATCAATGGATTTTGGGCGTCGGTGGGGCCCGATACCCCGCATACCGCCTATGCGGCAGCCAAATTCGCGGTGAAGGGGTTTACCGAGGCATTGATTGCCGACTTCCGGATGAACGCGCCACATATCAAAGTCTCGGTCGTCATGCCCGGCCATATCGGCACCGGCATCCGCGTTAACTCGCTCAAGGTGCAGGCCAACACCGATTCTGATGAGCCGGATGCGACAAAAATCGCCCATACGCGCGCTCGCCTTACCTCGATGGGGCGGGATGCATCAACGCTGTCAGACGCGGAAATCGCGGCCATGCTCGCCGAACGGGCACGCCGCTTTGTCGCGGATGCGCCGACCAGCGCCACCGAGGCTGCTACAATCATCCTGGAGGGCGTGAAGGCCGGCCAGCTGCGCATTCTAGTGGGCAAGGATGCGCATCTGATCGACAAGATGGTTCGCGCCGACCCTGACCATGCCTATGATGAAGCGTTCTACGCGCGGTTCGCCGATGCGGCAGGCTGGTATCCTGGACGTTGAGGTAGACCAAGAAGGAACGGATACGATGAGGCTTAGCCTAATGGTGCGCGGCCAGCATCCGAGCGGCGACGCCGCGGGTCACCTGCGTGACGATCTGGAACTGGTGCGCTACGCCGACCGGCTTGGCTTCGATGGGATCGTAAAGGGTTCACATTACAGCACGCATCCGTTCGAATCCGTGCAGCAAATCCCTTTCCTGGCCCACTGCACGGCGATCGCGCCGCGCCTGCGGGTCATTTGCGGGCTCGTGCTGCTGCCGTTGCATAAACCGCTGGATATTGCCGAACAGCTAGCGACGCTGGACTTACTGTCGGGCGGCAAGCTCGTCTTCGGTGCCGGGATCGGTTACCGCGATGTGGAGTTCAAGGCGTTCGGCATTCCGCGCGGTGGGCTGGGCAATCGGTTCGAGGAGTGCCTGACCGCGATCCGCCGGTTGTGGACAGAAGATTTTGTCAGCATGACGGGAAGCAATTTCGAATTGGACAACGCGAGCTGCGCGGTAAAGCCTGTGCAGAAGCCAACTCCGCCAATCTGGATCGGCGCCAATGCCGATGTGGCAATCCGGCGTGCCGCGCGGCTCGGCGATTGCTGGTATATTAACCCTCATAATACCCTGGCGACGATCGAGCGGCAGATGGAAGTCTATAAACGCGCGCTGGACGAGTATAATCGCCCCTTTCCCACCGAACTGCCGATGCGGCGGGAAGTTTTCATCGCACCCACCCGCACCGAGGCGATCCGCCGCGCGCAGCCTTATCTGGAGGAGAAATACAAAGCGTATCGCGCATGGGGGCAGGACAAGGTGATGCCCGCGGGCGATCATTTGGATCATGCCTTCGGCGAGTTGCTTGAGGACCGCTTCCTATTAGGTTCACCGTCGGACGTAGCGGACCAGCTCAACCGCCTGAACCGGCGGTTGGGCGTGAACCACGTGCTTGCCTCCGTCCACTGGCCGGGGATGCCGAACAGCCTAGCAATCGAACAATTGCATCTCCTGGCGGAGGAGGTTCGGCCCTTGCTACGTCCCGCTTGATGACACTCTTGAACTCTTATTCAAGGAAACCGCTATGGCCGACCTCGAACGCATCAATCCACGCCGCGCGGTGCTAATCGCCTATGACGTCTGCCAGCGTGCGTTGACACCCTCCGATTCGGCACGCCGGACGGCGATGCGCCCGGTGCTCGAGGCCTGGGTACGAGTAATCGGGTTGGCGCGGACTGCCGGGCTGCCGGTGATCTACACCACGCCCGTCAGCCGAGCGGACGGCGCCGATGTCGTCATGCTGCCGACCGATCTTTCGGCGGAAACAGGCATTCCGCCACTGACTAACGCGGTCGAGGGGACCGCGGAGGCTGGCTTCCCCGACGAGATCGCACCACGCGCCGAGGATTATGTCTTCCTAAAGCGTCGGCCGAGTGCGTTCTACGGAACGGGCGTGGCAGAGCTTTTGCGCATGCTACGGCGCGACACGATCATCATAGGCGGCGGTGCCACCAATCGCGGCGTCGAGACGAGTGTGCGCGAAGCCTTCAACCTCGATTTCGCCACCATCGTGGTGCGCGAATGCTGCTGGAGCGGCGATGCAGCCGCCCACGCCTTCAGCCTTGACAAGGCGATGAAGATGTATGGGCGGATCCGTAGTCTGGAGCAGGTCACTGCGATGCTGACGACCCGCAATTCTGCCTAAATCTGCCCGGGCGGCCTACTTCAGAGCTTCGATGCTTTCACACCGGCATCGGTAGTTATTACCAACCGGGGTCGTCCGGGCGCAGGCCGAGGCGTACCTTGCCCGCGGATTGAAAGTAACTGGGCAATGCCGCGCCATGCTGAATGGCGACATGAATGTCGCGGAACGCGGCTTCCAATGGCAGGCTGGTATAGATCGCGTTAGTGCCCGCGGTATGGAAGACCTTGTCCACCGCTCGCACCGATTCATGCATCGCATGCGTGATGGCAAGGCGCGCCTGCGCGACTTCCTGGTCCGTTGGCTCCGCGCCGGCGCAAACACTGCTCCAGACCCGCCCGACAGCATCGAACACATAAGCCCGCGCGGCACCGACAATGGCATCAGCCTCACCGATGTGAGCTTGCACGGTGGGACGGTCGCGCAGCAGGGCGGTATTCAGGGTGGACGCCGATGTCATCGCGATCTCGGCCAACGCATCGATGGCGCCGCGCGCAATGCCGAGGGCGTTGGCAGCCGAGGGGGTCCAGAGAAAGACGAAGCGGGCACGGTGATTGAACAACGGCGTCGATTCCACCATCCGATCGTCCGACAGCACGCTGCGCCGCTCGGGAACAAAGACATCCTGCACGCTGAAATCCTGACTGCCCGTGCCGCGCATGCCCATCACGACCCAGGTATCGACGATCGCCACCTCCTCACGCGGCACCCATAGCGCGCGCAGTATCGGCTTACCGGCCGCATTCAGGCGGGGGGTGTCACCATCCATCACCACGGCGGTACAATAGAGCCAGCGCGCGTTGTAAATGCCGCTAGCAAAATTCCATTGCCCGCTGAGGCGATAACCACCTGGCACCTCCCAGACTCTCCCGGCCGAATGACCGCCGGGGCGCGCGGAGCCGGCGGCGCGGTAATCGGCCGGGGTGCCGGCCAGTTCGCGCCCAACCTCCACCGGCAGTCGGGCTATGTTCAGGGCCATGGCATTGGCGATCATGATATTCCAGCCGACCGAGCCATCGGCCTTCGATATTTCCTCCACCGCCCGAAAGACGGTGAGCGGGTCCAGCTCCGGCCCGCCCATTGAACGCGGGAGATACATCTGGTAGAGCCCCGCCGCGGTAATTTTGGCGGCAAGAGCGGGCGGGGTCTGGCGTCGCTCTTCGGCCTCGGCGCGGGAGGCTCGCACGGCATTGGCCAATCCCATCGCCTCGGCGACAATGGGGGGAATAGATGTAGACGGATCTTGGACCATGGCGACGTTTTCCTTCACGCCGCGCTATTCTGAGCGATGATGCGACGGACGGCCAGGGGACTGACGAAGGTCAGGAACAACAATGCAGGCTTATGATTTTATCGTTGTCGGCGCTGGATCCTCCGGCGCGACGATGGTGTCGGCTGTCGGCAAAAAGGCATCACCATCAACGATCGCTCGCGCGGTCTGAGCATGATGGCGCAGGTTTTGCCACGTCACAAAAATCATTGGCCAGGATCATGCTAGAGGGCTACACCACGTTTCGAAACCTCGATGCGACGCCCATATGTGGAACGTCGATCAAGTGGTGACGCGAGTCAGGTAAAGGCATGGACGAAAACGTAGGTCAGGTATCGCTGCAGGGTACGGTCGAGGCCGCAGCGGCGTCGGAACAGCGTCCGGCCAGGGGCTATGCGTCGTCTGCCAGCGATTGGTTTGAGCTACTGAAGCCGCGAGTGGTGCAACTGGTGGTATTTACAGGCTGGATCGGTCTGCTCATCGCGCCAGGCTCGCTGCATCCGGTGATGGCGTTGACGGCGGTGCTATGTATTGCTGCAGCGGCCGGTGCGGCCGGCGCCATCAATATGTGGTATGATCGCGATATAGACCTTTTGATGGAGCGCACACGTAACCGTCCCATCCCAGCAGGCCGGATTGCGGCAAAAACGGCTTTGGGGTTTGGCGTGCTCTTGGCCACCGCCTCAGTGCTGGTGATGGCACTGACGACCAATTTGGTGGCCGCCGCTTTGCTGGCCGCTTCCGTTGGCTTCTACGTATTCATCTACACCATATGGTTGAAGCGCCGGACCGCGCAGAACATCGTGATCGGTGGGGCCGCCGGCGCCTTTCCACCCGTGATTGGCTGGGCCGCGGTGACTGGGGGAGTGGACGTGCTGCCGGTCCTAATGTTCACCATCGTGTTCTTATGGACGCCACCGCATTTCTGGGTCCTGTCGTTGTGGAATCATTCCGACTACCAGCGCGCAGGGGTGCCGATGCTGCCAGTGGTGGCCGGAGCACGGGCAACGCGTCGTCACGTAGCTGTATACACCCTGTTGCTGGTTATCTTGACCGCGCTGCCCGGGCTGCTCAGGTTGACCGGCATGTTTTATGGGTTGTCTGCCACAGTGCTGGGCCTCGGATTTATCTGGCACGCTTGGCGGGTTCTGCGCGACCCACAGGATGCGGCAGGGGCCAGCCAGACCTCCGACGCGCCTGCCAAGGCGGCGTTTAAGTACTCCATCTTGTACTTGTTCATGCTTTTTGCCGCCCTTGCCGTTGACCAGATGATTGGCTGACGTGGATGCGATTTAAATCCGCCAATCTTGGGTGACACGGCCGGCGGGCAGACATCGCCGGCTACTGAAGGCCAGCTTCCGTTCGGTCGTTCTGTAAGCTGGAGGCGGCTAAACGCCCCGGCCAGTGCCCCGTCATTGATTTTGTCATGGTTTCCTCGCTCGACCATTCCATAATGGCAGAGATAAGGCGTGACCGCGAACCGGATCGCCATGAAAAAATGCGCGGCGAGGCCTAGAGATATGGCGCCGGTCAGTTCATGCAGGGCTGGCCAGAATCGGCGTTCGAGATCATCAAGTTGATGCTGGGCTTTCGCAAGTTGCCTCTGCACGGGTTAGATTAGGCACCCGGCGAGTGGAACCTCGTGATCAAGGCATGGAACATGAGGCAGGCCTTCGTCCTGCACCCCATTCAAAGAGGCGGCTGGCACTTTTTGAGGCCGAAATTCGAGGAACCGATATCATCTTATGCTACCGTGCCGACCGTCAAGCCGAGCAGGCCGTGATCAGGCCTACGTCAATCGTATCAGAGCCCCGCTCATGCCTCGTGGCGACTACTATTATCGATCGGAAATCCCGAATGCGACAGGGTCCCAGCATGTCCCGCGGCATTCGTCTGAAAAAATCGCGGGGGATTTCTGAATGCGCGAATGATGGACGCACGACGCCCAAAATAGGTCCTTGGCGAACTAGTATGGGGCGGTGTATATGCACCCCCGGCTCTCCCAATTACCCTGGTCTTTTAGGATCAACCGATGCGACGCTACCTGCCCTTTGCGCCACTGACCGCTGCCTTCGCCCTCGCATTAATATTGACTGCTGCTCGTGGAGCTCAGGCACAGGACGCTGCCGCCGGGGCGAAAGTGTTCAATCAATGCAAATCGTGCCATGTTGTAGCAGCCGGCGCGAAAAGCACCCTCGGCCCGAACCTGTTCGGTGTCGTCGGGCGGGCGGCGGCCTCCGTGGACGGATTTCGGTATTCGCCCAGCATGAAAGAGAAGGCCGCGGGGGGCCTAGTCTGGAACGATGAAAAGTTGCGCGCCTATCTCATCAACCCAAAGGCCGTGGTCCCGGGTACCAACATGTCCTTTGCCGGCCTAAAAAACGAGCAACAGGTCACCGACCTGCTGGCCTATATAGGCACCCTGAAATGAGCGGCCGCAGGCGGCAACCTGCCGGGATGTATGCTCAAAAACGCACCGCGACTGGTGCGGCGCGGGCCTGAAATCGACGAGGCTTGCGCAGCCCACGAATCTGACTATATCAGGCACGCCAAACTGTCAAAACCGGTTACTTCGGTAAGACGATTGACAGGATATTCGGAACCAGCAGACGCTTTCGAAGCCGAGGATCGTTAAGGATGGCAACAGCGCTCGCACTTGTTTTCGTGGTTCTCGCCACGGTGTTGCTGCATCTACTGAGCCCGTGGTGGTGGACCCCAATCGCGTCGAACTGGCAGTACATCGATGATACCATCAATCTAACATTCGCCCTCACGGGGGCGGTTTTCATCGTCATCATTACGTTCGTGGCTTATTGCGTCCTGGCCTTCCGTCATGCGCCAGGTCGGCGCGCGGCGTATGAGCCGGAAAACCACAAGCTGGAATGGAGCCTAACAATCATCACCGCTTTGGGTGTCGCCGCGTTGCTGATCCCCGGCTTGTTTGTGTGGCGCCAGTTGATCACCGTTCCCGAAGGCGCGACGCAGGTCGAGGTCGTCGGTCTCCAATGGCGCTGGAGTTACCGCTTGCCCGGGAAAGACGGCAAGATCGGGACATCCGACGCCCGACATGTAAGCGCGGACAACCCCTTGGGCGTGAATGTTAACGACGTCAATGGGAAAGACGACCTGATCATCGATAACGAGGATCTTCATCTTCAGCTTGGCAAGCCTGTTAAGTTTTTACTCCGTTCGATCGATGTCATCCATAATTTCTATGTCCCTGAATTTCGGGCCAAGATGGATTTTATGCCAGGTCTAGTCACTTATATCTGGCTGACGCCCACGCGGACGGGGACGTTCGATGTGCTGTGCGCCGAACTTTGTGGGACCGGGCATTACACCATGCGGGGTAAGGTGGTGATCGATACACCGGCCGATTATGAAAAATGGCTAGCGAAGCAGAAGACCTTAGCGCAATTGACCGAACAAACCCGAGTGCTCACTGCAAAAAAATGAGTCTGAAGCCACGCCTCCCAACCTTATCGCGTATTCTAGTACGGTGGGCGGAAGAAATTTCAGTTGGTTCGACTCAAGGCCGTTGAGCTACGGCAGAACGGAGCGAGGAGAGGATAACTATGGCCAACTTCACACCTGACACGATCGATGGCGTTCCGCCCGCCGAACTCGAAGAGATGGAACTGTACCATGGGCACAGCTGGTGGACAAAATACGTCTTCAGCCAGGACGCGAAATATATCGGCGTTCAGTATGGGCTGACGGCGATCGCGATCGGGATAGTTGGCTTGGTGCTGTCCTGGCTGATGCGGCTGCAGCTCGGGTTTCCGACGTTGTTCGACTTCATCAGCCCGGCGGCATACCTGCAAATGGTCACCATGCATGGCATGATCATGGTGGTCTATCTGCTCACCGCCCTATTTTTGGGCGCGTTTGGGAACTTCTTGATCCCGCTGATGGTTGGCGCGCGAGACATGGTCTTCCCCTATGTGAACATGCTCAGCTACTGGATCTTTTTACTCGCGGTGCTCGTACTGACGTCGAGTTTCTTCGTTCCGGGCGGTCCCACTGGGGCCGGCTGGACCTTGTATCCGCCTCAGGCCATCCTGTCAGGCACACCGGGGAATGACGGGGGCATCATTCTAATGCTCATCTCGTTAGCGTTGTTTATCATCGGTTTCACTATGGGCGGCCTGAATTATGTGGTGACCGTACTACAGGCACGCACGCGGGGCATGACGCTGATGCGGCTGCCGCTGACGATTTGGGGCATTTTCGTCGCCACGGTCCTAGCATTGCTGGCCTTCCCAGCTTTGTTCGTCGGCGCCATCATGATGCTGTTCGACCGGTTGCTGGGAACCAGTTTCTTCATGCCGACGATCGTCGAAATGGGCCAGCAACTGAAATACGGCGGCGGCAGCCCGATCCTGTTCCAGCATCTATTTTGGTTTTTTGGTCACCCCGAAGTCTACATCGTGGCTTTGCCGGCTTTCGGCATCGTCTCCGATCTGCTCAGCGTGCATGCCCGCAAGAACATCTTCGGCTACCGCATGATGGTGTGGGCGCTCGTCGGGATCGGTGGACTCAGCTTTATTGTCTGGGCGCACCATATGTATGTCAGTGGCATGCATCCGTATTTCGGTTTCTTTTTTGCAACCACCACGCTCATCATCGCCATCCCAACCGCCATCAAGGTCTATAACTGGATCCTGACCCTGTGGAATGCGGATATCCATCTCTCGCCGCCGATGCTATGCGCTCTGGCCTTTATCGTCACCTTCCTACACGGCGGTCTGACGGGCCTATTTCTCGGCAACCCCGTGATCGACGTGCCGCTTTCGGATACCATGTTCGTCGTCGCGCATTTCCACATGGTGATGGGCGTAGCGCCCGCGATGGTGGTCATAGGCGGGATTTACCATTGGTATCCGAAGATCACGGGTCGGATGCTGGACGACAGGCTGGGCAAGATCCACGTTTGGGTCACGTTCCTCGGTGCATACGCGCTGTTCCTGCCGATGCACTATATCGGTCTGACCGGCGTTCCCAGGCGGTATTTCGAGATGGGCGACATGACTTTTATCCCGCCCTCGATCCTGACACTGAACGCCTTCATGAGCATCATGGCCTTCATCGTTGGAGCGGCCCAGTTCATGTTCGCCTATAATATTTACCGCAGCGCGACGAAAGGTAAGCCGGCGGGCCATAACCCATGGAACGCCACCACGCTCGAGTGGCAGACTCCTGAAACCCCTCCCGGCCACGGCAATTTTGGTGACGAACTGCCGGTGGTCTATCGCTGGGCGTACGACTACAGCGTGCCGGGCGCCGAACGGGATTTCATCCCGCAGAACGTGCCTGCCCCCGGAAGGTCGAAAGCCTAAACATGAGCATCGTCCTGATCTTCATCGCCGTGGTGTCGGCGATCGCCATTTGGTGGTTGTCGACCCAGCGTCTGGCGTCGAAGCCCTGGCTGGAGGTTGGCACGATTGATGAGCCAGCGCCGCGCCGAGGCACTCCGATGCCCGTGGCGAAGATCGGACTCCTCGTCTTCCTGACTGTCGTCTGCGCGGTAATGGCGATGATGATCAGTTCTTTCTTCATGCGCATGGCGCCGGATTGGCGGCCCTTGCCCGACCTGGCGCTGCTTTGGATCAATACCGGCGTAATAATTCTCAGCAGCGTGGCCTTGCAACGGGCATCTTTAGCCGCCGATCTGGGCCGCAACGACGCTTTGAAAAACTGGATGGTCGCGGGTGGCGCGTCCGCCCTGACCTTTCTGGTCGGTCAACTCGCGATGCTCCAGCAATTGCACCGGGAAGGGTATTTCCTGGACAACCCGGCGGTGGGGTTCTTTTACCTGCTTACCATCGTGCATGGCGTGCATTTGTTGGGCGGCATGGTGGCACTAGGCCGGGCCGCCGGCAAAATTGGACGGGGCGACTCGTTATCCCAGATCCGCCTGACCACCGGGCTATGCGCCATGTATTGGCACTTTTTGATGGCGGTCTGGGTGGTCCTGTTCGGACTGTTATTGCTGACTGGCAGATTTTCCTGGTTCGCCCAGAGTCTGGCCGATATTATCTGCGGCGTTCCGGGAGCTTAAAGGAGATTTTGCGAATATGGCGTCGACGCATACCGAAGCGGCCCTGAATCAGCCCCCTGGCTGGCAGGGCATCGCGAAAGACTGGTCGTCCGACCAGCGCACGTTCAAAACAGCGTCATGGGGCAAGACCATGATGTGGATCTTCCTGTTGAGCGACACATTTATCTTCAGTTGCTTCCTAATTTCGTACATGACGGACAGGACGTCTACCGTCGAGGCGTGGCCGAACGCGAGCGAGGTTTTCTCGCTCGAAATCTTCGGCGTGAACTGGCCGCTGATCCTGATCGCCATCATGACCTTTGTCCTCATCAGCAGCAGCGGCACGATGGCGATGGCGGTCCGTAGCGGCTATCTCCGGGATCGGAAAACCACCGCGATCCTGATGGTGGTGACCGCGCTGTTTGGCGCCACCTTCGTCGGCATGCAGATGTTCGAGTGGAGCAAGCTGATCCATGAAGGTGTTCGCCCTTGGGAGAACCCCTTCGGTGCGGCCCAGTTTGGCTCGATTTTCTTCATGGTCACGGGATTCCATGGGACGCATGTGAGTATCGGCGTGATCTTCCTGCTCATTGTCGCGCGAAAGGTCTGGCGAGGCGATTACGATAACGGAACCGCAGGCTATTTCACCAGCCGCCGAGGTAACTACGAACACGTCGAGATCATGGGGCTGTATTGGCACTTCGTGGATCTCGTATGGGTGTTCATCTTCGCATTTTTCTATCTGTGGTAAGAGGGAAATCATGGCCCATCAACCCGCTCACGCAACCAGCGGCGGAACAGTCCACGAAGAGGGGCAACAGCACCCGCTCAGCACATACTTCATCATCTGGGGAGCGCTGTTTGTTCTGAGCCTCTTCTCGTACCTTGTCGACTTCTTCCATTTGAGCGGAATGCTCAGATGGACGCTAATCCTGATCTTCATGATGGCGAAGGCAGGACTGATCGTCGCTTACTTCATGCATATGAAATGGGAGCGTTTGGCGTTGGTCTACGCCATTATGTTGCCGCCAGTGGCGATCCTCGTGTTCACTGGCATCATGGTGTTTGAATCGGATTATACGGCCTTAACCCGGCTACTGTTCTTCAAGTAGAAGGCTGGCACGCGCTGTCCGGATCAGCCAAAGGTCCGGCGGTGGGCGTTGTTGCATTATCTACCAGGGATTGCGCAACGCCGGCCGATCTTTGGTCCCGGCCCCCAAATGCCAGCCTTCCCGTGATTCTGTGTGCGGGGAATAACCAGCGCCAAAAAAGCGTATTAGGCGCCATAAGCGTGCCCCGGAGGAAGGGTAGGTCCAGACAAACTGTCAGACCCTATTCGAAATGACCTTTACACCACCCAGCCCCCACATCCGCATGATGCCCAGCAGCGCACCACCATCGGTAGCGCGCCCGCCGCGCGGCCTTGGCCAATCGCATCGCCACGACGACAAGGGGGGGGCAGATGTAGACGGATCTTGGGGTATGGGACATTTTCTTTCACGCTGCACTATTCTGGGCGATGATGCTGCGATCGGCCAAAGGACTTACGAGGGGCGTGAACAACAATGCAGACCTATGACTTTATCGTTGTTGGCGCTGGATCCTCCGGCGCCGCTGTGGCACATCGGCTGTCGGCCGATCCTCGCCACAAGGTCCTTCTCCTCGAAGCAGGACGTCCCAGCCATCCCTGGTCGCGCATACCTGTCGGCTCCGCGCGCTTACTCACGAACCCAGCGGCAAACTGGCTCTATAGCTCGGAGCCAGAGGCCAGCACGAACGGGCGCCGATTAGCCGTACCCCGCGGCAAGCTGCTCGGCGGGTCCAGCTCCATCAACGGCATGGCCTTCGTCCGTGGTCAGGCGCAGGATTTCGATACCTGGGCACAGATGGGCAATCAGGGTTGGGCGTATGAGGATGTGTTACCATTCTTCAAGCGCATGGAAAGTTACAGTGGCAGCGGTGACGATAAATATCGCGGCCGCGAAGGTCCATTGCGTGTCACCAATCCCCCACCGAGCGACCCGTTATTCGCCCTGCTGATCAAAGCGGCCGGCGAAGTCGGCATTCCCCACAACCCCGATTATAATGGCGCCACGCAAGACGGCATTGCCATGAGCCAGGCGACCATCTCCTCCGGTTGGCGCATGAGCACGGCGCGCTGTTACCTGGACCCAATCAGAAACCGGCCCAATTTGCATATCGAGACCGATGCCCACACCGAATCCGTAATCCTGGAGGGCACGCGCTGCGCCGGTGTGCGCTATTCCGTGCACGGTAAGCCACGCGAGGCCCGCGCCGGTCGCGATGTGGTGATCAGCGCCGGCACAATCAATTCGCCACAATTGTTAGAACTCTCTGGCATCGGCCAGCCGGAGCGCCTGAAAGGCCTCGGTATCACAGTGCGGCAGGCCTTGCCTGGCGTTGGAGAAAATCTGCGCGATCACTACGCGCCGCGTACCCGCTGGGCCGTCCGCAAGAAAGGTATCACCTACAACGATCGCGCGCGGGGCCTAGGGATGGTCATGCAGGCACTGCGTTTTGCCTTCACCGGAAAGGGGCTTCTGGGCTCCGTCGGCGCACCCATACGCGCCTTCGTACGATCCCGCGATGGGCTGGAAGCCCCCGATGCGCTGCTCGGCTGGGTGCCGATGCTGACCGAACCAGGTCCCAAAGGTCCCGTTCTCGCCCGCGAGTCCGGCTTTACCTGTTACGCCCACCCGATGCGCCCAGAAAGTAAGGGCCATATTCATATCACCACCACCGATCCGCGTCAGCCACCCACTATTAATTTTAACTTTCTGTCGTCGCCGATAGATTCCGAAATCACCATTCGTGCCGTTCGCATCGCCTGCGCAGTGATGACTGCACCGGCCATGGCGCCATTGCAACTTTTTGAAATGGAACCGGGCACCGACAGACGCACCGACAGCGAAATTCTCGACTGGGTGAAGGACTTCGCCAGTACCACCTACCACCCGGTGGGCACGTGCAAAATGGGTACCGACTCCATGGCCGTCGTAGACTCTAAACTGCGCGTCCACGGCATCCAAGGCCTGCGTGTCGCCGACGCCTCCATAATGCCGACACTGACATCAGGCAACACCAATGCTCCCTCCATCATGATCGGCGAAAAAGCTGCCGACCTTGTCCTACGGTCGGAGGTTTAGAAGATAGTTATGAAGGCTAGGGGAAGAGCCCCCTGGCCTTATTTACTTCCCCTATGCCGGCTGGTGCAGCAGAGGGGCCTGGCTGGGAATGCCGTGATAGACTTTGGCATAAGGATCCGTCGGCGTGGAGGCGGAGACGCGGGCGTCGATGAGATAGAGGCCACGTTTCTTCAGGCCAGTGGCGACGGCGTTGCCTATTTCGTCCACGCTGTTTATCTTCACGCCGTCGCCTCCAAACGCTTTCGCGACAGCAACGAAGTCCGGCGATTCCCATTGCGCCAGCTTTTCGTTAAAACCCTTGGCGGTAAGTTTATGCACTTCAGCGCCGTAGCCGCCATCGTTCCAGACGACGAGGGTGATATCTAACTTCTCGCGCACGATGGTTTCCAGCTCCTGGATGTTGAACATCATGGAGCCGTCGCCTTCGATGGCCACATGCGGGCGGCCGGGATTGCCAACAGCGGTGCCAACCATGACCCCTAGCCCCTGCCCCACCGCGCCAAAATTATAGGAGAACTGGATTTCCGAGCCCTCTGGCAACGGCATATACATTGCCACCCAGGAAAAGAAATGCCCGGCACCGCAGGTAACCAGCGCACCTTTTGGCACAGCGGCGCCAAGTTTCCAGGCCAGCGGGCGCGGATCAAGGCCATCGGTGGGTGAGACAAATTGCGCGGGTGCTTCGTTCAGGACAGCTTTTGTTTCTGGTGTACGTAGGCCGATCTTGCGCACCTGGCGGGCTTCCATCGCCGCATTCAGTGCGGCCACGGCCTTGCGCGCGTCGGCTTGCACGTAAAGACCAGGAATCACACCAATTTCTTCCGGCATCGGGCGGATATCGATGCGCGCAACCTCAGCTGCAGGGAACATCAATCCCCCTTCGGTCGTATAGTAGCCAAGTTCGGCCCCAACGCCGAGGACGAAATCGGCCTCACCCAGTAGGCGCTCCGCCGGCTCAGCGGCGAAGGCGCCGGAAATGCCGACATTCCATTCTTGCCCGGCGAAGAATCCCTTGCCTTGTAAAGATGTGGCAAGCAGCGCACCGGTGCGATCAGCGAGCTTAATGATTTCGTCCTTCGCACCAGCCATCATTGCGCCACGCCCCGCGACGATAACGGGGCGCTCGGCAGCAATCAGTTTTTCCACTACGTCAGCAAGGATATCCGGGGCCGGCGTTTCCATCCGCTTCGGCAGAAAACTGACGGATGGGCGGTATTCGTAATCCCAATCGAAATCTTCCTCCTGCAGGCCCATCGGCAGATTGAGGAGCACCGGGCAGCGATGTACACGCGCCGCATAGAACGCCTCGGCAATTTCCTCGGCCATGCTGTCCGCGCTAGTGATGGTATGAAAGCGCGTGTTGCAGGATTCGACGAAGCGGCGCTGGTCCATCACCTGCGTGCGGTTTTTCGATCCCGCCTGGATCTCACCGGCGATCACCACGACCGGGGTCTTGCCGCGATAGGCAGCGATCAGCGAGGTTCCACATTGCGTGATTCCGGGGCCGCAGGTGACCATTGCGACGCCAACGCGCCCGGTCGTGCGGGCATAGCCATCGGCCATGGAGACGGACATGGATTCGTGACGTGCTGAGTAGCCACGCACTTTCGGGTCGCGACAGATCGCGCCCCAGAGCCACATATTGCCGTCACCCATCAGACCGAAGAAATCTGTAACGCCCTCGGCGATGAGGGATTGGGCAATGGCTTCATAGACTTTCATCTTGGTGATCCTCTCGAGTTGATGGGCCGCATTATGACATCCTCATGGGCAGGGCGTCATCCCCAGGCAAAGAAACTGCCAAAATCCCGCCATTGCAGTCGTGGGAATTTGCACGGATCGCTTGTCGTGAGTGCCGGATCATTGGGACGTGGAGGCTGATATCGTCGTGGTCGGCTTCGGGGCGGCCCACATGGCCGCCGCCGAGACGGCGCATAAGCAGGGCGCCATGATAGTGGTGTCGAAGAAGGCCCCGGAGGGGAAGGAAGGCCGCAATACGTGAGTTGCCTGACCGGGTTATTTGAATGCTTCCTCCGTGGAATCGGGCATCGCCTATCTGACAAAGCTATGCGGGCATTTCGCCACGCCAGGGCGATAGGGCGGATGTACGTTCGAAATATGTACCATAACAATGACTAATTGGCAAGTCTGGGCGGCGATCCACAGAGGCATCGCACCCTCCGGCAGGAACCAAGTTTTCCTGTCTACCGGGTGCCGATTGCGTACATAAATTTTATGGCGTCCCAATCTATGGCTATTCCCTGACTTCGAATTTATTCGAGCGTCTGCTGAAGGAAGGTCCATACAAAGAGTGCCTGGCACTCGAACGCATTGCCGGGCGCAATAGGGTGGCGGAAACGCCTGGGACTAGGCTAACTTTTACCCTATTTCGTCCTCGCTAGATTTTAGCTGACCTTGGCCAGAGGCCTGTCGTCATGATCCGGCAAGAAGCGAATTTTATGCATCAGACAGCACGTGGGACACAATCGTACAGAGTGGGAACATAATAATGACGACATCGCATTTCTCGGCCAGTTCGCACAAGCTATCGGGAGCATAACCGCCAATCTGCTGCATGAAATTACTCTCCACTTCAAGCCGATTTCCATTAACGTTCACTGCGTGGCCAGCCCTCATAAGAGTGCTCGCCATTGGACAAACCATGCTGGTGACACCGACAAATCTGATGTCGCTCATTACTGCTTAGATTTTCTTTTCGGCGTCGATATCGGCGAGTACCCCTGATGCTACGCGGAACGCCTCCACCGCCGCAGGAATGCCGCAATAACCGCCGACCTGGATCAACACTTCCTTAATCTGCTCGCGTGTTACGCCATTGTTGATCGCCCCGCGCGTGTGTAGCGCCAGTTCGTGCGAACGTCCCAGCGCGGAAAGCATGGCGATGTTCAACATTGACCGGGTCTTACGATCCAGGCCCGGGCGCGTCCAGACCTCGTTCCAGGCCCATTCGGTGGCGATGACCTGTAAAGCGGCGTTAAAATCATTCGCTCGGCCCAGCGACGCGTCAACATAGGCATCGCCCAGCACGGCACGGCGCATCGCCAAGCCTTTCTGGAAGCGCGCGGTCTTGAATTCCGGGCGTAGCTTCGGCGTAGGACCGGGTGGGGCCTTCGCCTTCGCAGCGAGGGTTTTCGCGACGGGCTTTTTAGGGGTTTTGGGCATTGGGGAAACTCTCCAGGATGATTGCCGCCGAGCGTAGAGATTGCCATTACGACCGACAAGCGGTTCACTGCATCATCGTTGTTCAGGAGGAAACCCGTGGCCACCCCAACCTATGAAATTCTTGCCCTGCGCTATGCCACCGTGCAGGAACGGACCCAGGCAGAATGCCTGCTCTTTCCCGACGATCATGCGGCGCCGATGCCGATCGATTTCTTTGTCTTTGCGATCCGAGGGGATGGCAAGACCATCATGGTCGATACCGGCTTCGACAAAAAATCAGCCGATCGGCGCGGGCGTTCCCTAATCCGCAGCCCCGAACTGGTCCTGGCCGATGCCGGAGTGGATTGCGGTACCGTGGAGAATGTCGTGCTGACGCATATGCATTGGGACCACGCGGGTGGAATGAAATTTTTCCCGCGTGCAAAATTTCATCTTCAGGATAAGGAGATGGAATATTGCACGGGGCGTTGCATGTGTGAAAATGTGCTCCGCCGGCCGTTCGATGCCGAGCACGTGGTGGACGCGGTGCGGGCGCTCTACGCCGATCGGGTGGTTTTCCATGCTGGCAGCGGCGATGAAATCGCTCCTGGTATCAGCCTGCATTGGATCGGTGGGCATTCCAAAGGAATCATGGCCGTGCGCGTACCAACCGTGCGCGGCTGGGTAGTACTGGCTGGTGACACTTCGCATTACTGGGCGAATATTCGTGGCCGCAATCCCTTCCCCATCGTAGTAAACGTGGAAGAAATGCTGGCGGGGTATAAAGTCCTCGAAAGCCTGGCGGATGGACCCGATCATATTATCCCCGGGCATGACCCACTGATCCTAAAAAAATTCCCACAATGGAACAGCAACCCGGAAATTGTGCGCCTGGATCAACTGCCGGTTGCATAAAAATTAAGGTAGCCACTAGTTGCAGCGCATGCTGACAGGCCTGTTTCTGGCTATCCTGGCGCTGTTGGTGTTCGCAGCGGTGGGCATCGGCGGCGCCTTATGGTGGAGCCTCCCGTCGGCACGGATGCAGGCACGCATTCCAGGCCTGAGCGAGCCGGTTGCAATCGATTTCGACACACATGGCATACCCCGTATCCGCGCCCGCAGCATGGTGGATGCAATCGCCGCGCTGGGTTTCCTGCATGCGCGGGACCGGATGTTTCAGTTAGAACTCATGCGACGCGCGGCCTCTGGACGGCTTTCGGAAATCTCTGGCACGCCGACTTTGGCATTCGATCGTCAGATGCGCACCTTGGGGCTGGCGCGGGCAGCGCGCGCGGATCTACCGGGATTGCAGCCGGAGACGCGCGTACTGCTGGCAGCTTACGCGCGCGGGGTGAATGCCTGGATCAATGCGCGCGGGCGTTTCGCGGCGCCCGAATTCATTTGGTTGGGTAAGCCAGAGGCATGGGAGGATTGGCACGGGCTTTTATGGGCGAAAACCATGGGCCTGTGGCTTTCGGAAAACTGGCGTACTGAACTTTCGCGCCTGGCGCTGGATGGCAAGCTGTCGCGTGACCGCATCTATGAATTATGGCCCCAATCCAATGATTTCACACACGTCGATGGCGGCCGTCATACAGCGCGTGAGGAAGCGGAAACCGCTAGCGCCTTGCTGGAGGCGCTGCCTCCGCCCTTGCCAGGTCAGGCTTCCACCGCTTCTAACGAATGGGCGGTGGACGGGAGGCACAGCGCCACGGGCGCGCCATTAGTCGCGGGGGATCCGCATCTGATGTACGCCTTTCCAGGAATCTGGTACCTGGCACGCATCGAAACGCCCGGGGAAGTTCTGGTAGGCGCCACCGCGTCCGGCGCGCCAGGCGTGGTGATCGGGCATAACGGCCATGTCGCGTGGACCTTCACTACCACGGCGGCCGATGTGCAAGACGTTTTTATCGAGACGGAGGTGGATGCGGATCATTATCAGACTCCCGATGGTCCGAAACCTTATCTTGTACATGAAGAACACATCCACGTCCGTGGGCAAGCAGGCGAGATCTTGCGTGTGCGTGAGACACGACATGGGCCGGTGATTAGCGACATCACGCAGCGCGCCGGTGGGCCGATACTGGCTGTATCGATGGCTAATTTAATGCCGGGCGATACCTCTGCCGATGGGCTGGTAGAGTTGAACCGTGCACGGAACATGGAGGAAGCGGGTACGGCATCCGCGCGTATCAGCGGTCTGGTACAAAATCTTCTGGTGGCGGATCGTACGCGCATCGGCCTGTTCGTGACTGGACGCGTGCCGATCCGTCGCGCGGGCGATGGATCCTGGCCAGTCGATGGCACGAATAGCACGCATGACTGGATCGGCTGGGCGACAGGGGCACAATTGCCACGTTACATCGATCCGCCATCGGGTGTTTTGGTAAACGCCAATGACCGTATCGCTCCGGATGATTTTCCGGTGTTCCTGGGACGTGACTGGTTCGGTGATTTCCGCGCGCGGCGTATCCGCACCATGCTGGAAACGCCACACCCAAAACGTCTCGGAAAACACGATCTGGATAGTTTCACCCGCATGCAGCTAGATACGACGAGTACGCTGGCGCAGCAGATTCTGCCGGTATTATGGGCTATACCGGCACCGACTGGCTTGACCGGGCACGCCTTCGGTCTATTGGCCGCTTGGAATGGCGAGATGCTTATGGATTTGCCACAGCCCCTAATCTTCAATGCCTGGATGCGGTATTTCCGCCGCGCGGTTCTGGATGCGGCGCTAGTGCCGCAGGGCGTGATTTCCCCAGAGTTGGAGTTCTTGGCGTTCGTGCTTTCATCGCGTGGCACGCATTGGTGCGATAATCGCACTGCGATGCTGACGCGCACCTTGGAGCAGGCGGTAGCAGAACTTTCGAGGTTGTACGGCACCGATCCCGGCGCGTGGCGTTGGGGAGTAGCGCATGAATCCGTGTTCGCTAACCCGCTCCTCCGGCATATCCCATTGCTGGGTCGCTTCAGCACTGTACGTATTGCCAGCCCTGGCGATACCTCCACCGTTAATCGTGCGACACTTTCGGTGGATGGCTATGAGGCGGTGCATGGTCCTGGATATCGCGGAGTGTATGATCTCGCCGATCTGGAACGCTCGCGCTTCATCGTCACGCCAGGACAGTCCGCCCATTGGCTGAGCCGGCACGCGGGCGATCTGGCGACGCACTGGCGCGATGGCAAAATGTTGGAACTTGGGCCGCGTCCAGCAGGAACGCCGGTAGCGATTAGCTTAGTGCCGTAACACGCGGGCGGGTAAATTGCAGCCCCATCGCGCCGCTACCGATGGGTAGGGCATGGCGGCCTTGAGCGCGCTCATTCACCAAGTCTCATTCTCACTGCCTGCCAGAAAAATCTTGGAAATGCGGCCCTGGCAAGTACGATCCATGGTGTCAACGCGGTTGTCGGCGGAGTGTGCGCCCTCACGATATCGTTGACCGCGGGCAGAGAGTTCTGGCAAATGGGTGCTGAGAGTGACGAGCAGTATTGTGACCTACAGAAAACCCGCCCGCCGGCCGCAGTTTTTCTACACCACCGCTCCCCTGCCCTGCCCCTATGTGGCGGGACGGACGGAACGGAAGATCGTCACCGAAATCACTGGACCGGAAGCGGGGATGCTGCACGACCGCCTGACACGCGCCGGCTTTCGCCGCAGCCACAATATCGCCTACGCACCGGTCTGCCCGTCCTGCAATGCCTGCGTGCCGATCCGTATTCCTGTCGCGTATTTCCAACCCGGGCGCACCATGCGCCGCATCGCGCGCGACAACGCTATGGTGGAAGGGTTTGAAACCCCGGCCCGCGCCACCGCTGAGCAATTTCAGTTGTTCCAACGCTATCAGCAGACTCGCCACGGCGACGGCGAAATGGCGGGGATGAACTTTTATGACTATCGCGCCATGGTGGAAGACACATTCATCGAGACAATGGTCGTGGAATTCCGCGACCCCGATAAACGCCTGATCGGAGCCTGCCTCATCGATCGGTTGGAAGATGGGCTTTCCGCCGTCTACAGTTATTTCGCGCCCGGTCTGGAAAAGCGCTCGCTCGGAATCTATGCCATTCTATGGCTCGTCCAACGCGCGCGAGAACTGGGCTTGCCCCATGCCTATCTCGGCTATTGGGTCGCCGAAAGCCGCAAGATGGCTTACAAAGCGCGCTTCAACCCCACCGAAATCCTGTCGCGTGGGGTCTGGCGGACCTTGACCGAGAGCGAACTGGATGGCGCCAACGCGCCCGCCCTACTAGTGCCGGAATCTTCCGGTTAAGCACATACGCTATCAGGTGCACTTCCCAGATCAGGCAAAGACCACACGTTCGATTCGTGCCATATATATTTAATATTTCAAATACTTAACGTGTTTTCTCCTGGGCTTATCATTGCGCTAGCAACCACATAGCTACCAACAAATTATTCTATGCCCACTTACAGGATGGCCACCCTCTGCGCTACAAGAGCGGTCAGCCGCACCAATCGAACAATCCCGAGTTTCTGCACCCCCGTCTCTTCGCCGGAAACCGGTCGCGCGCACACGTGCGCGTTTTTGTTGCGCCTTGCTCGTCCACCGTTGGTAGGTTCGGGTAGGAGCGCAAGCGATAGACCATGGCCGACCCTATCGGATTCAGGGAACCGCCCTCGATATGCCCGGCGGAGGTTCCCACCGTGTGCAAGGAAATCCTTCGACTAAGTGTAATACAGGCTCTGGGCAATCCCCTCCTTGCGGCACAGCTCCGCATGCTGTCCTTACCGCGCAGGCCCTCCAGCACGATCCTGATCTTGTCTTCAGCGGAAAAATGGCGCCGGGTCACCCGACGGATGTCTCTCACCACCTATTCGGCAGGTTTCTTGGCACTAGTGGAGTTGCCTCTCGTCGCCGTTCCTTCGTCACTACGACGAGTCCAAATCCTCCTTAAATCACAACCCCAAATCTGGGTCATAGGTGCTGACGGAGGACAATGGTGTATTCAGGCGCGGTTCGCCCAGCCGGCCCTGCGCCTAATTCAGCGCATCACCCCAGCGATAAAGCGGACGGATACGGAAAAGGCGATAGGGAAGCGACCGCCACGCGTTGCCTTGATGGCTGCATTTTTGCCTTAACAGGATACCCCACCTCCGTCAGGGCGGCAGCCACCGAGCCGCGGGTGAGAAGTGCGTCATCATCGTAAAATTGGAAAGTCACTTCCGCACCGTTTGCATAAGCGGACGGAATCGCACGTATGCTACCATGGGTACCATCTCACAAGAAAAACCTCGTTCAAATAATCGTACAATCGCAACGATTATATTTTGGGGATTTATGATGCATTAGCTGCGGTGTTCGGTGGTTCTGCACTTGATACGCTGGTGCCCCAGCAGATTACCAGCCCCTTGCCCCTGAAACAGTGGCACTGCAAAAGGTATCGGAACGGTTCCGCAGTCGCACGGTTTCAAAGGAGTGTGCTCGTTACATCAGGGTGGGCATTGGGTCGTTAGCGTCGATACCAATTAGGCTCATTGGCATAGCCAACGAAGAGGCACCTGTCGAAATTGTATCCGAGTAGCTGTTGGTCAGGGCATTGGCGGCCGTAACGGTGCTGGAGGCCGATGCCACGGAGTCCATCACGTCGATGCCCCAGGTAGTGTTGTTGAGGCCCTCACCGAAGGTGAAGTGGTTCCCGACGGTGACCTTATTGGCGAGTGTTTGGCGGTCTGTAGCACTGCCTGTCGATGCTTTAGCGCCGTTGATAATGGCAAGCAGGAACAAGTCTTTGCTGACATTTCCGGTATCGATTTCACGTACCCAATAGTTCAGCCCTTCGGTATCGGGGGCGCGGCTTAGTACATTGTTGTAGACAGTTGTTACCAAGGCTCGGGTGAACATGGTGGAGGGATAGGCCGCCACGGCCTCTGGCTGTACAAAAAAGGACCGGGCAATTTCAGGCAGTATCATCCCGTCGTAGAGGCGTCCGCCCCAGTAGTTCAGGCCGATGGCGTCAGGGGCGCGATTGAAACTGGCTATATAAAGCTCAACCAGGCTGTCGCTTTGGGAAGAGGTCAACGCGTCGGTCTTAAAGAACCAAGAAGTTTCAAAGGTAAGGTCAGAAAAACTTACGCTTTCGACGGTGTCAATTTCGTCTGTCCCAAAGCTAGATAAGTTTCCAACCACCAAAAGAAAACCTTCGTAAGTTCCGACAGAGAAGAAGGAAGATCGAGCCTGATAGATGGTCAGGTCGGTTCCGTCGCCTCCTATGAAAATATCGTTCCCACTCCCACCAATTAGCGTATCGTTACCTGCGCCGCCATCTAAAGTGTCGTCACCTGCGCCACCCTCAAGACTATTGCTGCCTCCGTTCCCGGTTAGACTATTGTTAAGAGTGTTGCCCGTTGCATGAATATTTTCGCCACCAAAAAGGGATATATTTTCGACATATTGTAGATTTGAGATACTGTAGCTGACGCTACTCCAGATTAGGTCTTCACCTTCATTCGACAATTCTACTGCCGTGTCATTCGAGGAGTCGAAGACATAGACGTCGTTTCCTGATCCGCCGATCATCTGGTCTGAGCCGCCTCGGCTATCTGAGTTCCAGTCGAAGGTATCGTTGCCAGAACCACCTATTAAAGTGTCATTACCATCGCCACCAAAAATACTGTCGTGCCCGGCTCCGCCCTCAATAGAATTACTTGCTAGTGAACCTGTTAAGCCGTCGTTGTACGAAGAGCCAACCAAATTTTCGAATGCACTGAGTGTATCGGTACCACCGCCGCTCGTGTTCTGTGCTAATGAAGACGCTAAGCTGACAGTTACGTTGGTGGCCGCAGATGCATATGATGCAGAATCATTTCCTGCTCCGCCTACTAGGGTATCATTACCAGCGCCACCAATGACAGTGTCATCACCTGAGCCACCAGAGAGTGAATCTCCCGCAGCAGAGCCCGTCAAGGTGGTGCCGGTCCCGGTATTAGTAACGCTGAAACCCTGGCTGGCTGAACCGGATACAGTCACCGTGGTAAGCGATAAGTCGACTGCTTTCCCACTGGTTGTTATGCGCACATTGCTGTAGGTGTTTGTCCCAGAGTTTAAGGTGCCCGTGCTCGCTTGCCAAGCTGAATGTATAGTGACGTCTGCAGAAGCGGCTTGACCAACAATTAAGGTATCTGAACCACCCTGTCCCAGATCAGTGACGGTATCGGTGCCTGTATCTACGCTGATTTGATCGACGCCTAAACCGCCAGTAAGAGAATCATTTCCTGATCCGCCAACAACCGTGTCATTACCCAATCCACCATCTAAAGTGTCGCTGCCCGAGCCTCCGCTTAGGCTATTATTGTTACTATCTCCAGTAATGCTATCGGAGTTCCGCGTTCCTATGACTTCTCTTACGTAGGTATTTGATGATATTTTTGTGTTGAAAATCGCAGATGAGGAGACTGAATATTGCCCTTCAGACCATATATTGATATTTATATTAGATGGGTCCTGGCTTGCTTGAATCCAGCGAAGACCTATGCTTGGAGCGTAGTGTACTGCCCCTTCGCGTAAATTTATAGACAACAAATTGTTAGAATTTGTAAGAGCTGAGAAGTCCAAACGAATGTCACGATTTGCATCGTAAAGATAGAAGGGGGCTTTTATATTAACAGTGGCAGAGGTTGAATCATATTGAAACGGAAGCGCTTCCGAAAAATTGATGTCAAAAATTTGGCTTGAGACAGTGCGACTGGGCCCATAAAGTGCCAATAAAGTACCAACATCAATCTCCATAAAAGACTGCGCATAATTAGCTAATTCACTGGAAGATTGTCTGAAAGAAAAATCATTATATGACATTATGGATGCATAAAAAGTATCGTAAGATGTCGTCAGCGTTGGGCTACCTTGATGCGGGTGCTTTAATCCCAAGCCGTGCCCTAGCTCGTGAAGTAAAACATAAAACGCATAAGATCCAGCATCGGATAGATCTCCCACATAGGTATCATCTACGATGACTTTACCCAACCCATTGTAGGGATAATAAGCGTAACCACCGATATTGGTGTTTTCGTAACCAAACTTTAAATTCTCTGCTGCACTGGTTGTGTAGGTGAAGATTAGGTCGACAATCGAGGAAAGATAGTTGAAGACTGACGCGAGTTGGCTGATGTCTGCTGCGGAGAAGGCTGTAAAGCGGTGCATTTCACCAGGCTCTGTATTCGAGCCAGAACTTATAGAAGATGTGGGGGCCGACCAGGTGAGCGTACGTGTCCACCACTGCCAACCAGATTCGAGAGTATCTGAGTATAGATCAGCAAGACGCTCGCGTTCGGTTCGATCGCTGCTGAGCCAAGTGCCGCCCACAGCGACATTAAAGGATGAACTGGCCGCTTGCGAAGATACACTGCCCGCATCAGCGCAGACAAAACTGGGTTCTCTTGGGAGTGCACACGCAAAACACATTCAAAGGTCCTTAAGGCTGCGACGGGCTTATGACTTTAACTGATATTTCCGATATGCCCGGCTCATCCGGACATCTGGAGTGAACGATAACGGCAGTTCCCGTTGGCCATCAATACCTCCGGGCCAGTGATCACGCTGTTCGCCACGTAACCGGCGATGTAGTCCCCGTTTCGACGTGAATCCGGTGCCCTTGGCCGACATCAGGACACACCCCACCTGTCGGTGGCTCGCCTGGCTGGTCGGGGTATCATCCCTCAACATCGTGGTAGCGGCGACGGACACAACACCGCGATAACGTCGAGTATCTTCTGGAACAGACCGCGCGAGACCATCACCTCGGCCATCTGAAACGTGATTGAGCGACCGTGGTGGACGATCTTCGCGCCGATCTTGACTAACCTGTCCCGCAAGGTGGTCATCGACCAATGGCTAACCGATTCGGGCAAGGTCAAGGTGCGTAGGAAGTTAGCGAAGTTGTAGGCAAGGGCGTGCAGTTGCAGTGGCACGGCATTGGCGACGGACCGGCGACAGGACAGGCGCGTCTTAATGATTGCGTTCTTGCCTTCTTTGATGTGCTGCTCGCAGGCCTCGCTGATTGTAGAACAGCTTCAGCCGCTCCGCCGGTCGGCCCATGTTGGTCACAATGAACCCGACGCGCGGATAGCACTCGCCAGGATGCACCAGTGGTAGCTGAGTCAATCTAGCTACCAGATCGCTAACAAATTTTCGTACATGCCGTCAAACCCCGCAAAGCATTGCACCTAAAATAATTGATTTATCAGTAAGATATAGAACGCCTGCAAAGGCACGCATACTCGAACAAGTCCTAGGCACTCCCCAGCCCAGGCAAACATCGCCTCAGGCTGCATCAGCCGCTCTTTATCTCATATTCCCTCGTGCCCCGGCTGGCCATAAATCACGCCACCAATAAACCCCGATCGCCAAAGTCAGAAAAATCCCCCCCACGCAATACAGGATTGCCGTGTTCAAGAACCCGATCGATCCGATCAGTACCCCCGCCCCTAGCAAACCGACCGGCATGCCGTAGATCGCCAGCATCCGTACCCCCATTACGCGGCCACGAAACCGGTCTCCCGCCACGTTCAGCAGCATGATCGCCATTAACACCATACTCAGGCTCTGGAAAAATCCCGCCGCCACCAGAATGATGCGCCCAGTCATCGGATCTGGCATATGCACGAACACCAACAGTAGCGCATGCCACACCACTGCCGTGATAATCATCGTCTGCGCCGGGCGTAAATATCGTCCAAACATACTTACTGTTAATGAACCTAATAACGCCCCAAATGCGAAACTCGCCATCAGCGTTCCCAGACCGGTTTGCCCAATGTTAAAAATGTCTTTCGCCACATAGGCCAGTAGCCCGGATGTAATGGGAAACGCCGTCATATTTACCAAATAAGCCAGCCACATTGCCGCAAGCAAGCACGGGGTTTTCCACACGAATGCAATGCCATCCTGCAATTCCCTCCACGTCGATACCCTTAACGCCACTTGCGTATGTAGCCGCGGCGGTGCCACGGTTCCCGCCTTAATCGTCAACAATAATCCCACGACATAGAAAGATGCAATCACCACATAGGTCGACGCCATTCCTAACGCCGCCACCAGAGCCGCACCCGCCAGTGCTCCGCCAATGCGCGCCGAATCCGATGTGGTCCGCGAGACCCCCACCCCCGACGTTAACTTGTCTGGCGGCATGCTTTCCGCCAACAACGCATTGCGAATACCCAGATCTGACGGCCTGATAAGGCCCGTCAGGATTGCCACGATAAATACATGCACCGGGCGCAGCACACCAGAGGCGGACAATAGCAACATTGTCGTCCCCAATGCCGCATACATCGCACGCATCGTTGCTAGCACGCGCCGCTGGCCGAACCGATCCCCCGCGGTGCCGATGATCGGCGCCAACAAGGTCCCACCGTACTGCAAAGCGCCGAATACTGTCAGTAACAGAACCGATCCCGTTTCAACCAACACATACCAGTTGAGAATAAGGATCTCCATCTCGATCCCAAAAGATGTCAGTAGATCAGCTGGGTATTGGAAACGGAACGCACGCACGGAAAATGGCGCCAGCATCCCAACGCGTGCTTTCATCGTTACTTAGCCAAACTTACCTGAGCGTGGAAATCCATTTGGCGGCAACCGCCCCACCTGCCCGCGTTCACCGATCCAATCGCGCACATTGAATTCGGTACGTATCTTCTCCCCCAACCGCCAGGTCAATCCCTCAGCCAGGGTGAATGCCTTCGCATCCGCTATCCCACCCGAAGAGTATTTTTGCAGAAACACGCCCCCGCCACGTACCATTTCCGGAACTTGCGCCAAGGGAAAAATCAGCATCTTCCGGTTTTCTCCCACAACCGCCGCGTAATCGCCATCCGCTTTTACGCACAACGCCGCTTCCTCGCCCGGCTTCAGGTTTAACACCTGCTTGCCGGTACGCTTCTCCGCTGTCAGTTCTGCCCCCGGCACTAGGAAACCGCGTCCATTCAGCGAAATCACCAGATATTTCTGCCCGCTCTCGGGTAGGAACAAGGCGCAGACATCATCCTCGTTAGCCATGTCCACCATCAGCCGCACCGGCTGCCCATCCCCACGCCCGCGGGGCAGGTCGACGGCCTTCAACGTGTAGGCCCGCCCGTTGGTGCCGAACAAACACAGCCGGTCCGTCGTCTCGCAAGGCAATAAAAACCGAGCCCGGTCGCCTTCCTTGAATTTCAACTCGCTCGCGTTGGCCAGATGCCCCTTTACCGCGCGGATCCAGCCTTTTTCGGACAGGATAACTGTGATCGGCTCACGCTCCACGAACGCATCCATCGCTACGCCCACCACCACCGGCGCCGTCCCCAATTCCGTTCGCCGCTTGCCCAGCACGCCATCGCCAAATTTCTTCTTAGTTTCGGCGATCTCGGCGGAGATCTTCGTCCAGCGCTGCTTCTCACTGGTCAGTAACCCCTGCAATCCCTTGCGTTCGGCGCTTAATGCAACATGCTCCTTACGAATTTCCATCTCTTCCAGACGCCGCAGGCTGCGTAGGCGCATATTCAGGATCGCCTCCACCTGCACATCGCTCAGGATGAACCGAGCGATCAACGCCTCCTTCGGCTCGTCCTCCTCGCGAATGATCCGGACCACCTCATCTAGATTTAAATAAACGGACAGATATCCGCCTAGCACCTCCAACCGCCGCTCGATTGCGGCCAGCCGATGACCGGACCGACGCACCAGCACCTCATGGCGATGATCCAACCAGGCGCGCAACACTGCGCGTAACCCCAACACGCCCGGCGTGCGCGTCGCATCCAGCACGTTCATGTTCAACGGAAACCGCGATTCCAAAGCCGTCCTGCGGAACAGCGTCTCCATCAGGACATCCGGCTCCACCAGCTTCGTCTTTGGCTCGATCACCAGCCGAATGTCATCGGAACTTTCATCGCGAATATCGCCAACTAGGAGGAGTTTCTTCTCCTCCATCAACTGCGCGATCTGCTCGATCAATCGTGCCTTCTGCACCTGGTACGGAATTTCCGTCACCACCACCGTCCAGGTGCCGTTCCGACCTTTTTCCACCGCCCATTTCGCGCGCACGCGAAACCCACCGCGCCCGGTCTCGTACGCCTGCTCCAAAGCCGCGGCATCCTCCACCAGTACGCCACCCGTGGGAAAATCCGGCCCCGGCATATGCGTCATCAATTCCGCGGTGAAAGCATGCGGATGCGCGATCAGGTGCAAAGCGGCGGCGCATACCTCCCCAGCATTATGCGGCGGAATGGACGTCGCCATTCCCACCGCGATCCCTGCTGCGCCATTTGCTAATAAATTTGGAAACGCGCCAGGTAACACCACCGGCTCGCTTTCCTCACCATCGTAAGTGGGGCGGAAACCGACCGCGTCCTCATCGATACCGGCCAGCATCGCCTTCGCCACTTCCGTCAGTCGCGCTTCGGTGTAACGCATGGCGGCGGCGTTATCACCGTCGATATTGCCGAAATTTCCCTGCCCTTCCACCAGCGGATAGCGCGAGGAAAACTCCTGCGCCAAGCGTACGAGCGCATCGTAGATCGAAGCGTCGCCATGCGGGTGGTATTTTCCCATGACATCGCCCACCACGCGGGCACATTTCTTAAACCCTGCATTCGGGTCCAGCTTCAACTGGTGCATTGCGTAGATGAGACGCCGGTGCACCGGCTTCAACCCGTCGCGCGCATCGGGCAAGGAGCGCGACATGATGGTCGACAGCGCGTAAGCTAGATAGCGCTCGCTCAGGGCCTCCGACAAATTCGTATGCTCGATTTTTCCGACCACATCATCCGGCATCGTTTGTTCTCATTGCCCCTGATCCCCGCTCGTCCAACAGTCCCACCACCCGTTCGTAAAGCATCCGCCGCGCCGCCGGCAAAGGTCGGTGATGGTGCCCAAACGCATCGCGCGACAAAAAATGCCCGGTCAACGCCAATCCATCGCGCCAATCGGCGATTTCCGCGATATTCCCACCTACCAGAAATCCGGGCAGTTTCAGCAGCCGTCCCGCGAAATCACCCGCCCCTTCCGCCGTGACGGCCCGCCCGCTACGCGGTGAGACAAATACCAATCCGGAGGTGGCCGCGGTTACCGCGCAGGACGAAAAATCCAGTCCGTAACCTAGATCGGTCAGCAACTGCGTCTCCCAGCGTACATAATCAGCTAATATTTCCGCGCCACGCGGAAGTCGCGCCAACAGATATAGCAAGCCATCAAACACGCGCGGATGCGGCTCGCGCTCCGCCAGAGCACCTTCCGCCACCGAACAGGCCGACGAAAGTATCGCAAGCGCTAGCGGATCATCCATCGCCAGCGCCGCTGCGGGATGCACCATCTCGGCCCTGAAATTTCCCAGCTGCTCCGCCAACCGCGCCACCCAGCGTACCTGCACCAGGTTGCCCGGCTGCCACAAGGCCGCGCCCGCCCGCCCCGCGCCACCGCGTGCCAGCCCCCGATGCACCCCATGCATCTCTGTCATCACCGTGGCGATCGCATCGGCCTCGCCATGCTGGCGCGCACTCAGCACGATGCAAGGCGCCTCCCATTCCATCCCCGGCTCTCCTGGCCCGACTCCGACCGCAGGGTAGCGTCCCACCATGCAAGCCACCACACACCGCCGCAGTCTGCCACACCGTCCCCATCGCGGCGCCATCTTGACCCTGCTCGCGATGCTCGGTTTCGCCGCCATGGATGCCATGAGCAAACTGCTGGTACGCGATTACCCAATCACGCAAAGCCTCTGGATACGCTACGCGGTCTTTACGCTATTCGCCCTGGCCATCGCCCGGAGGTACGGTGTCGGCCGCGCGCTGGGCAGCAACCGCCCCGCCCTGCAGGCCGGCCGCGCCCTGCTTGGATTACTGGAAAACGCTGTCTTCGTACTGGCCTTCTTTTACCTACCATTGGCAGATACGCACGCCGTAGCTGCAACCTCCCCCTTGCTGGTTATCGCACTGGCTGTACCCCTCCTGGGCGAGCGCGCCGGACTGAACCGTTGGCTCGCCGTCGCGTCAGGTTTTGCCGGCGTGCTAATAATCCTCCGCCCGGGCATCCACGCTTTGAGCTGGCCCCACATGCTTCCTCTGCTCGGCGCCCTGCTCTGGGCACTTTACCAGGTTCTTACCCGCCTCACCGCGCGCAGCGACCCCCCCGAGACTACCCTGCTCTGGACGGCACTTTGTGGCTTCCTGGGCACCAGCCTACTCGTTCCCTGGCAATGGCACGCGCCAGACCCGACAGGCTGGCTCCTTCTCGCCGGCGCTGCCACGCTCGGTACCTTGTCGCATGTCGCGATGATTCGTGCGCTAGATTTCGCCCCAGCAGGCGCGGTGCAGCCCTATAGCTACTCCCTACTGGTCTGGGCCGCCCTACTCGGCGCCCTCGTGTTCGGAGATCTGCCTGACCCCTGGACCATCGCGGGTGCCGCCATCGTCGTGCTCAGCGGCCTATATAGTTGGTACCAGGACCGCGCGAGTGCATCGCCATTACCGCTCAGCCCGCGTGCTTCTCTACCGAGCCCTGACGCAACCACGGCGTCATCGCCGCCAACAGAAAGAACACACTCGTAACGCCCAGAATCGCCCCAATACGCAGCAACAGCACCCCCGCCTGGACCGCGTTCGCCAGCCCCGGGATCAACCAAGCCAACCATACCCCAGTCAACAGGCTGATGCCCCAACAGGCCAATGTCGCGATCAGCATCGCAGTGCTCAAAGATGGGCGCTTTTTCTTCAATTAGACCTGTATGGATCGCTGCCCCGCCAAAGGACACGGGCACTATATAAACAGGCGCTCCTTCGCCAATCCCGAGTACAACCCCGCCACAAATTCGCCGTATCCGTTGTAAATCCGTGTCGGCACCCGTTCATCGCTACCCAACAAGCGCTCGCTTGCCTGGCTCCAACGCGGGTGCGGCACCTCCGGATTCACATTCGCCCAGAAACCATATTCCTGGCCCTGAATCGTCTCCCAAAACGTCCTCGGGCGCTCAGCAGTGAAGCTTATCCGAACGATCGACTTCGCCCCCTTGAAGCCGTATTTCCACGGTACCACCAGACGGATAGGACCACCGTTCTGCGGCGGCATCGGCTTGCCGTACAGGCCGGTAGCCAGGAATGCTAGGTCGTTCGCCGCCTCCTCTATCGTCACCCCTTCTGTATAGGGCCAGGGATACCAATCCTGCTTCAGCCCCGGCATCGACTTATCCGTCGCCGTGGTGAAAACGACGTATTTCGCCGCCACCAGGGGTTCCGCTAGTTTTACTAACTGAGCCAGCGGGAACCCCACCCAGGGCACAGTCATCGCCCAAGCCTCGACACAGCGATGCCGGTATATGCGCTCTTCCAGTGAAACCGCTTTCACAAGCGCGTCAAAATCAATCTCTCGCGGCCCTTTGATCAACCCATCCAGCTTGATCTTCCAAGGCTGCATTGGCAACGCCCGCGCGGCGCGCCAGATATTCTTTGATGCACCGAACTCATAATAATTATTGAACGTTGTCGCCTCTTTTTCTTCCGTCATCTGACGCCCGGCCTCGTAGACCGAGCTCCGTGTCACCACGTTGGCCTCGGCCCACGCGGTATGAACCAGGCCAGGCGCGAGAATACTCGCCGCCCCCGCCCCCAGTAGGGTGCGCCGATTCAGCGCAACTGATTCGGGCGTCACCTGGCTCGCGGGAAGTTCCCAGCCCTTGCGGTGAATGATATTCATGGTCCGTGCCTCCGATTTGCGGCCCTGGCGCGACAAGCAGTGCCGTGTTTGTGATCTATCGCCTTCACTCTGTCGACCTGATAGACGCGAGACTGTTACAGCCTATTCCCCGATATCGCATCGCCACCGGGCAGCCATGGAGCCGAATATGCATCTCGCCCGCTTCCCCCGCATCCGCCTCTTCCCCAGCCCCACCCCGCTGGAACGGCTCGACAATCTGTCGCGCCATCTCGGCGGCCCGACTATCTGGCTGAAGCGCGACGACTGCACGATTGTCGCCGGCGGTGGCAATAAGGTACGAAAGCTAGAATTTTTGGCCGGCGAGGCCCTCGCGCAAGGGGCCAACCATCTCATCACACAGGGCGCGGTACAATCGAACCATGTCCGCCAGACTGCCGCTGTCGCCCGCCGCCTCGGCCTCACATGCTCCGCCATTCTGGAACACCGCATTGAGACCAACGATCGCGACTATCTGGAAGGCGGCAACGTGCTGCTCGACAAGCTATTTGGCTGCGCGCTCGACTACCGCCCCGCCGGCACCAACATGCAGGCCGCCATCGAGGCACGCGCCGAGGAACTCCGCGTGGCGGGCAAAAAACCCTATGTCATTCCCGGTGGCGGCTCCGACCGCATCGGCGCGCTAGGCTATGTCGCCTGTGCGCAGGAATTGCTGCAGCAGGCCGACGAAATGGGGCTACGCATCGACCATGTCGTCCACGCCACCGGCAGCGCCGGCACGCAGGCCGGCCTGGTCGCCGGGCTGGAGGGCATCAATTCCGGCGTCCGCGTTCTCGGCATCGGCGTGCGCGCGCCGAAAGCGCGCCAGGAAGACAATGTTCACAAACTGGCGGAAGCCACCGCCGATTATCTTGGCATCAAGGGTGGTATTTCCCGCACTGCCGTCGAAGCCAATTGCGACTATGTGGGCGATGGCTACGGTATTCCAACGGAAGGCATGAAAGAAGCAGTCCGCCTGCTCGCCGAAACCGAAGGAGTCCTGCTTGATCCCGTCTATTCCGGCAAAGGCATGGCCGGCCTGATCGACCTGATCCACAAGAAAAGTTTCAAGGTCGGCGAAAATATCGTCTTCATCCACACCGGCGGTGCCGTAGGCCTGTTCGCCTATGCCTCCACCTTCCAGAGCGCCTGATACCAGACCATACTTCCCCCGTCTCATCTCATGGTCTGCGCAGGCGGACCATCTGTACTTCCCCGGCACACCGGAGAGCAAAGCGATGGACTATCCCGCCGACACCGTTCTGAAACTTCTGGACAAGGGCGCCGGCCCCGCGCCCGCCATCGGCACTCCGAGCACCGACAAGGGCGCCCGCCCCTGGTTAAGCCATGGCAGCCTGCGCGCGCTGGCCCGCAAGACCATCACTGACCTCAACAATATGGGCATCGGTCGCAACGACCGCATCGCAATGGTGTTACCGAACGGCCCAGAAATGGCCGCCGCCTTCCTCGCGGTCGCCGCAGGCGCCACCACCGCCCCGCTTAACCCCGGCTACAAGCACGAGGAATTCGCCTTCTACCTTTCAGACCTGAACGCCAAGGCGTTACTGATCCAGCGCGGCACGGAAAGTCCCGCCCGTGCCGTCGCGGTGGAAAAAAAAATTCCTATCATCGAACTCGTGCCGGAGGAATCCGGCCCCACCGGCGCATTTACCCTGGCGCCGGGAAAACTGGTATTCGGAGCTCCCGCTCATGGTGGCCCAGCCGAGGCGGAGGATATCGCCCTAGTCCTGCACACATCAGGTACCACCTCGCGCCCAAAGATCGTGCCACTACGCCAGATCAACGTCACCGCCTCCGCCTACCATATCGGCCGCACGCTGCTGCTGCGCCCGGATGATGTGTGCCTCAACATCATGCCGCTGTTTCACATCCACGGCCTGATCGCGGCGGTTCTTTCGTCCGTTGCCGCCGGCGGCGGCGTGAGCTGCACACCGGGCTACAGCTCCTCCCGCTTCTTCGCCACCTTCGACGAGGTCAAACCTAGCTGGTATACCGCCGTGCCCACTATGCATCAGGACATTCTCGGCCTCGCCCCACGCAACGCAGAAATCATCCCGCGCGGCCGTTTGCGCTTCATACGCTCCTCGTCATCGTCGTTGCCGCCCCAGGTCATGACCGCGCTGGAAGCAGCCTTCGGCGTGCCGGTCATCGAATCCTACGGCATGACGGAGGCAGCACATCAGATGGCTTCCAACCCGCTGCCGCCCGGCAAGCGTTTTCCCGGGTCTGTCGGGATCGCCGCCGGGCCCGACGTAGCCATCATGAGCGAAGCCGGTGACATCCTCCCCGCCGGCGATCTCGGCGAAGTAGTCATCCGCGGGCGCAACGTTACCGCTGGCTATGAAAACAATGCCTCTGCAAATGCTAGCGCCTTCACCGATGGCTGGTTTCGCACCGGCGACCAGGGAGTTATCGACGCCGGCGGCTATCTCCGCCTCACCGGTCGGCTGAAGGAACTGATCAATCGCGGCGGCGAGAAAATCTCGCCCCTCGAGGTGGACACAGTGATCATGGATCACCCCTCGGTGGAACAATGCCTCACCTTCGCCATGCCACATGACAGGCTCGGAGAGGAAGTCGCGGCTGCCATCGTGCTGCGCCCGGGCCTGACAGCGACGGATATGGAGCTACGCGCATTCGCCGCGCAAAGACTCGCCGCTTTCAAGGTTCCCCGGAAAATCATCTTTCTGGCGGAGATCCCGAAAGGTGCGACTGGCAAGCTGATGCGCATCGGCTTGGCCGATAAACTGGGCCTGAGTTAACGAGTATCGCCATCCTCGATCGCGCGTGACAATCACTGGGACCTGTTCGACCGACAGCCCGCGTTTGACCGGGGACAGTCGTGGATGCCGGCATGACAGGGAGGCACCGGTCGGAGAGTCGATCGCTCCCCCGACTGGCATCAGAGAACTGCGCGGTCTCATCCCGACCGTCGTCGGGAGGGGTCCCGGATCGTCGATCAACATGACGGCAAGGCCGGTAGCCTCAGGGATCGGCTGGGGTCAAATCGTTAGATATTGTTTCACGATATCCTGGTTGGCGCGCAGATCGGCGGGCGTGCCGGTATAGCGGACCTCCCCTTTTTCCAAGATATAGACCCGATCCGCCAGGGACAGGACGAACTCCAGGTTCTGCTCGGCCAGCACGATCGACAGCCCGATGGACTTCAGCTGCGCCACCTTGTCGCGCAACTGCTCGACGATCAACGGCGCTAGCCCTTCCGAGGGCTCATCCAGCAACAGCAATTCCGGATTGCCCATTAGGGTGCGCGCGATGGTCAGCATCTGCTGCTGCCCGCCCGACAGCACGCCGCCGCGACGGTCGCGAATGCCTTCCAGGTCGGGGAACAAGGCGAACACCTCGGGCTCGCTCCAACCCTGCCTTCCAGCTCGGGCGGGTCGGCGGGCGATGTCCAGATTCTCCCACACCGACAGCTCCGGAAAGATCCGCCGCTCCTCTGGCACGAAACCGATGCCAAGTTGGCAGATCCGGTAAGGCGGCAGGCGCGCGATATCCTGTCCTTTCCACCTGACCTTGCCCTGGCGAGGCGGGGTCAACCCCATGATAGACCGTATGGTAGTCGTCTTGCCGACACCGTTGCGCCCGATCAGCGCCACGCACTCCCCGGGATCGACCCGAAGGGAAATACCAAACAGCACCTGGCTGAGGCCATAGGCGGTATGGATCGATTCCACGGTCAAAGCCGCTTGGGTATTGGCATCAACCATGGGCATGCTCCCCGAGATAGACCCGCTTGACCTCAGGGTCGTTCCGGACTTCATCGGGCGTGCCCGAGGCGATGATCTCTCCGTGATGCAGCACGGAAATGCGTTCGGCGATGCCGAAGACGACCGACATGTCATGCTCGGTGAACAGCAGGGTCAGGCCACGCGCGCGGACGATGTCGCGCACCAGGGCTATCGCCTCGGCGGTTTCCTGCGGCGACATGCCCGCGGTGGGCTCATCCAGCAGCAGAAGCCGCGGTTGGGAGGCGAGTGCGATCGCCAGTTCCAACTGCTTCTGCTTGCCGTAGCTGAGCTCGCCGCCGATTTCAGGCGCCTCGCCCACCAGCCCGACCAGGCGCAGCAGATCGGCGGTTTCGTCGCGGTGCAAAGATCGGCCCGACCGGAACAAGTTCCAATGCTGGCCGGCATGGGCGATCAGGGCGACCTGCACGTTCTCGAACACCGTCAGGCGTGGATAGATGTTGATGCGCTGAAACGACCGAGCGATGCCCATGCGCACGATCTTCTCAGGGGCCAGGCCGACCAGGCTCTTGCCCTCGAACATGACGGTGCCCTGGTCGGGACGCAGATGGCCGGTGATCAGGTTGAAGAACGTCGTCTTGCCGGCGCCGTTCGGACCGATCACGGCATGGGTTTCCCCCGCGTTCAGGTCCAGATGGATATCTCGGGTGGCGACGAATCCAGCGAAGGATTTCCATAGGCCTTTGATGATCAGCATCTGGGTCATGTGTGCGACCCCTTGGCCCGCGACCCGGTGCCGCCGACCCGTTTCGCCAGCCCGACCAGCCCGTCCGGCAGCACCAGCACCACCACCAGCAGGATCAGCCCCAGCACGGTGGGCCAATAGGGCGTGTACTGGTTGGTGACGACCTGCAGTAGATACAGCACCGCCGCCCCGATCAGCGGCCCGACGAAGGAGTAGATGCCGCCTAGCAGAACCATGATCATGACCTGGGCGGATTCAGTCCAGAACGCGTTCTCGATATACATACCGCGATTGTACATCCCGAACAAAGCCCCCGCGAGGCTGGCGAAGGTGCCTGCAACGGTGAACGAGGCCCAGCGCATCTTGCTGGTGTCGACGCCGATGAAGCCGGCGCGGACCGCGTTCTCCCTGATCGCCACCAGGGTCAGGCCGAAGGCGGAATGGCAGATCATCCACAGCAATCCGACGCCCAGCGCGACCATGACCAGGGTAAAGTAGTAGTAATTGACGTGCCCCTCCAGCAAAGCGGGCACCAGGACGCCGGTAAAGCCGTCATCGCCGCCGGTCACGTCCTTCCATTTGAAGGCGATACCCCAGACCAGCATGGCGAAGGCCAGGGTCAGCATGGCGAAATAGATCTGCGTCAGGCGAACACAGAAATAGCCTATCGCCGCTGCGACCAGCCCGGAGATCGCAACCGCGGCTGGCAACGCCAGCACCAGCGGCCAGTGATAGGTCGTCAGCAGCACGGCGCAGGCATAGCCGCCGATGGCGAAATAGGCGGCATGTCCGAAGGAGACATTGCCGGTGTAGCCGATCAGCACGTTCAGACTGAGCGCGAACAGGCAGTAGATCAGGACCTGGGTGGCCAGATCGACGGAATAGCGGCTGCCGGCCAACGGCAGCAGCGCCAGGGCTAGCAGCACGACGATGGCGGCGATGCCGAGATTGCGGTTGGGCATGTCAGCGACTCAGTTCAGGGCGGCCGAGAAGGCCCCAGGGTCGGATCAGCAGCACGGCGAGCATGAGCAGATAGGGCAGTACGTCCTGCCAGTTGGGTACGAAGATGGTGCCGAACTGCACGACGAAGCCGAAGGCCAGGGCACCCAGGAAGCTGCCCCACATGTTCCCGAGGCCGCCGATGATCACGATGATGAAGCACTCGTTGATGATGGTCGCGTCCATGCCTGGCGCCAGCGCGATGCGCGGGGCAGCGAGCGCGCCTCCGACGCCGGCCAGGGCGGACCCGATGGTGAAGACCATCGCATAGACGGCCGGGACGTTGACGCCGAGGGCGGACAGCATCTCCCGGTCCTGGGTGGCGGCGCGGACGATGCGGCCCCAGCGGGTGCGGTCGACGGCCAGCCACATCGCCACGGCCAGCAACGGTCCGACGATGCACAGGAACACCAAATATTGCGGCACAATGGTCGGGCCTAGCCGCACAGCACCACGCAGGGCGGGCGGGTAGCCCACGGAATATTGGTCGGTGCCCCAGATCATCTTCGCGGCATCGCTCATGAGCAGCACGATGGCGAAGGTGAACAGGAGCTGCATCAGATGCTCCTTGTCATAGAGCCGCCGCAGCAGGAACCGCTCGATGACCAATGCGATCACCGCCAGGCCGGCGCCGGAGGCGAGCACGCCGATCCAGAAGGGCGCCCCCCAGGTCTTGGTCACGGTGAAAATGATATAGGCGCCGAACATGTAGAACATGCCGTGCGCGAAGTTGATCACGCGCAGTACGCCGAAGATCAGGTTCAGGCCAGAGGCGATGACGAACATGTTCATGGCCAGAGCCAGGGCATAGAACAGGTTCGTTAGGAAGACTGTAAGGGTCATACATACGCCGTGAGGTCAGGGGAATGCGGGGTTCCGCAAAGGAATTCAGGCAGATCGAGCGGCAAGCAGGGACGTTTGCCGAGACGTTGACCGACACGCTGTCGCCTTCCCATCGTTGTTCTTATCGTCGTGGGATCCCCTCACCGTCACTGCCGGACTTGATCCGGCAACCCGCGCTTCAACAGCTGGGGGTGGGTTGCCGGGTCGAGCCCGGCAATGACGGTGAGAGTGCGACGGTGATGGGACGCGATCGATCAATGGTTCGGGCCGTTATTACGACGCGTGGGCGTTACGACTTGGGCTGGATGAACTCGATCGGTTCCATGACCCGGTAGTCCTTGCCTGGCTTCTTCACCATTGGTCCCCAGAACTGTCCGGTGTTGGCCTGGTGGGTCTTGGGATCGATCGTCAGCGGTCCGACCGGGGTCGGGATGGTCAAGCCCTCCAAGGCGGTGGCGATCTTGTCGCTGTCGAGGGATTTGGCCTTCTCGATCGCGGCGGCGGCGAACATCACGCCGGTGTAGCCCAACAGCGACCATTGCGGGGTTTCGGTGGTGCCGAGCTTCTTGGCGAGGGCGGCCTGGTAGGCGCGGTGGGAGTCGTCGACCGCGTGATACCAAAGCTCATAGGTGTTGGACACGACGTTGTCCGGATACTCGCCCTTGAGTTCGCCAGCGAGTTCGTGCGCCGCGATCTCGCCGCCGGAGATCCATTTGATCTTGTCGAAGAAACCCAGCGGGGAGGCCTGCTTCACCCAGGACACAAAATGCGGTCCCCAGAGGCCAGAGATCACACCGTCGCAGCCCGACGCCATCACTTGCGGGATAAAGGCGTTGAAGTCGGTGGCGCCGAGCTTGGGCTTCAGGGTCAGCACGATCTTGGCATTGGGTGCGTTCGCGGGCAGCGCCTTCACGATGCCGGCTTCGAGGTCGTGGCCGTAGGCGTAGTCGAGTTGCAGGTGGCAGAGATTCTTTAGGCCGTATTTGCCGACCAGCTTCGCCATTGTCTCACCTTCGAGATCGGTATTCGAGGCGGTGCGGAAGATATAGGGGTGCAGCTTGGTGGTGGTGATCTGGATCGATTTCGGGATGGTCGAGATATAGACCATCTTCTCCTGCCGGGAGACCTCCGACATGCCCAGGCCGACCGCGGAACTCAGGCCGCCCACGACGATGTTCACCTTGTCCTTGGTGATCAGCTCTTTCATCGTCGCCGATGCCGCGGACGGGTTCATCTTGTCGTCGCGCTCAATCGATTCGACCTTGCGGCCCATGATGCCGCCGCGCTTGTTGAGTTCCTCGATGGCAAGCTGGTGGCCCGCCATCGCGGGCACGCCATAGAGCGCCCCACCGCCGGTCAACGGATACATGGCGCCGATACGCACCGGCTCCTGCGCGATGGCCGCGCCGGCGATCGTTATGCCGGCGGCGAGCAAGGTCAGATATCGTTTCATCAAGCACTCCCTACTTTTCTGGTTTCAGGCTTACAGGCGGCCCGGTTTCCGCATCCGGATGCGATACAGCGATGTGGTGGCGGTGACATACAGGCTTTGCAGGTTCTCGTCGCCCCAGCAAAAATTCGCCACACCCTCGGGCAGGCCGATGACGCCGAGGCAGGTTGCGTCGGGGGCGAAGACGTGAATCCCTCCCGGTCCGCAGCTATACAGGTTGCCGGCGGCGTCGATCTTCATGCCGTCGGGGGCGCCTTCGCCGGGTCCGGTGGTCTCGGCCCAGACGGCGCCGCCGGTCAGGGTGCCGTCCGGGCGCACGTCAAACACCCGGATATGGCCGCGCGATGTGTCGTTGATGAACAGGCGGCTCTCATCCGGCGAGAAGCACAGGCCGTTCGGCTGGTCAAAATCGTCGGCGAGCAGTGCCAGCTTGCCATCGGTCCCGATCCGGTAGGCGCCGCGGAACGCCAGTTCGGTGTCGCGCTTCAGGCCGAAGCCCTCCATCCGGCCATAGGTCGGGTCGGTGAAATAGATCGCTCCATCGGAGCGGACGACGATGTCGTTGGGGCTGTTCAGCTCCTTGCCCAGCCAATGGCCGGCCAGGACAGTCGAGCTGCCGTCCGGCTCGGCTCGGGTCACGCGGCTGGTGGCGTGCTCACATACTAGCAGCCGGCCCTGGTGGTCATAGGCCAACCCGTTGGATTTGTGGCAGGGCTGACGAAAGGTAGAGATGCCGTCCGCCTCGCTCCACCGCCGCAGATGGTCGCCGGGCATGTCGCTGAACAGCAGGAAGCGTCCCGGTGCGTGCCAGAGCGGTCCTTCGGTGAAGATAAAGCCGGTGGCGAGACGCTCCCCGGGCGCGTCGTCTGCCACGATCGCGGACAGCCTCGCATCGCGCATTGCAAGGGTAATCACAGAGCCTCCCGCAATCGTCTATTGGCCTGCAATGTGCCGGGCGGTCCGGTTCGGCGCAAGAGAGCGTTTGTGCGGGTGTTGTCGGGCGCGCCCACAGTTCGTGCGTTGGCGTCTGCGTGCCGGTCGCACCGTTCGTGATACGCTAAAAAAGACGATCCTTGGGGTCGTATTGGACGATAATCTCGTCCGGACTAGCGAGGTTGAGCATCGCCCGCGCTCTTTCGTCCAGCATGTCGCGCTCGATCCGGGCGCCCCGCAGGGCGCCAACTCGGCGTTCCCATAATGCCCGGTCCGCGTCCACCTGGGTCAGCTCAGTTTGTTTGACCGCCAGCACGTCACGCCGCTGGACAGCCATCAGGGTACCGCGGTCGCCCTGGACCGCGTTCCAGACAAAATAGGCGGCTACGCCCAAGAAAATACAGGGCAGCACCGCGGCACGGAGTTGGCGTTTGGCTTCGCGTAGAAAAGACAAAGTAATATCCTGCTATTTTAGAAAATCATTTTACTCGATTCTCCAGCCAAAGGGAATCGTTATGCCTAAATTTCGTCGTAAAACTTACTCCCTGCCGCCACACTCGGGGTGTTTCAACGCCGCATGGGCGATCCACGACCCCGCCCACGGGGATGGGCTTGGCACGCATTGGCGTCGTCAACACCACTACCGCCATCATCATCACTGGCGCCAGCATGGGCATCACGACTGGTATCGCTGGCGGCAACTATACGGATAATACTTCAACAGCTAAACCTACAGCCTGCCGCCGCGTGTTTATTACGCGCCGACACCCGTCTACCCTCTCCTCTGGTAGACGGCTTAGCCGCGCAAAATGGTTCGCCCGGCATAACGTCCGGCCGAGCCGAGCTCGGCCTCGATGCGCAACAACTGGTTGTATTTGGCGGTGCGGTCGGAGCGGGCAAGGCTGCCGGCCTTGATCTGGCCGCAATTAGTGGCGACGGCGAGATCGGCGATGGTTGAGTCCTCCGTCTCGCCAGAGCGATGGCTTATCACGGCGTTGAAGCCGGCACGATGTGCTATTTCCACCGCTTCCAGGGTTTCGGTGAGCGTACCGATCTGATTGACCTTCACCAGAATGGCGTTGGCGGTGCCGGTCTCGATACCGCGGCGCAAGCGTTCGGGGTTGGTGACAAAGAGATCATCGCCAACCAGCTGCACATGCTTGCCGAGCCGGTCCGTAGCGAGTTTCCAGCCGTCCCAGTCATCTTCCGCGAAACCATCCTCGATGGACACGATCGGGTAGCGTCCGACCAGGTTTCCTAGATAATCCACCATACCGGCGGCATCGAGTTTCTTGCCCTCGCCAGCTAGGTCGTAAATGCCGTTGTGGAAAAATTCGGTGGCAGCGCAATCGAGGGCGAAAAAAATATCGTCGCCGGGACGATAGCCGGCCGCTTCGCAGGCCTTCGAGACGAAACTGAGGGCTTCGTCGGCGGAATTAAGGTTGGGCGCGAAACCGCCTTCATCGCCAACATTAGTGTTGTGCCCGGCATCGCGCAGCGCCTTTTTTAGTGCCATGAAGATTTCCGAGCCCATGCGCACGGCCTCCGCCATGGTCCCGGCGGCAACGGGAAGGATCATGAATTCCTGGATGTCGATCGGGTTGTCGGCGTGTTTGCCGCCGTTGACAATATTCATCATCGGCACCGGCAAGGTGCGGGCGAAGACGCCGCCCACATAGCGATACAAAGGCAGGCCGAGGTCCTGCGCCGCCGCCTTCGCCACCGCGAGGGACACGCCGAGGATGGCATTGGCACCCAGACGCGCCTTGTTCGCCGTGCCGTCCAGATCGATCAGGATGTTGTCGATCTTGGTCTGCTCGACGGGATCGAGGCCACCGATTTCGCCCAGGATTTCGCCCTGGACGTTGGCGATCGCTTGCAGCACGCCCTTACCACCATAGCGTGCCTTGTCGCCATCGCGCAGTTCCACGGCCTCATGCGCGCCGGTGGAGGCACCAGACGGGATGCCCGCTCGGCCGATGGCACCGCTGTCGAGCATGACCTCCACCTCGATAGTGGGGTTGCCGCGTGAGTCGAGAATTTCGCGTGCCAGAATATCGACGATGACGGCCATGGCGTTGCTCCGAAGGATGCGTTGCGGCGCATAGACCGGAGCCAGCCACTTGGCAAATCCGGGCCAGATTGTTGTTCCTCCAGCGGCTTATTATGGCAGAAGAGCCTGTGCACGGCCATGTCGTAGAGAACTTTCGGCACCCCGCAGATGATCAGCGGTCAGATATGGTAGCCAGCGGCGAAAAGGGCACCGCCAAAAGCCGGGCAGATCGTGGCGGTAAGGCTTCGGAGACTAAAGGTTTCGGAGACTAAAGTGATGTTGGCTTGCGCCAACTGTGACGGGTGCGTGCGGGGACGGGCTTGGAGTGGCGGAGATAAAACAGGGTGAGGCGGCGTGTTGGAAAGGAAGGCGTTATGCCCGCATACGCGAGCGTGACGCGTCTCTCGGAGAGGAAAATGGGGTCGGTATCTCTGTTGCTGCTCCTGTGAAAGTTCGGTTTCGGTTTTTATTCGTTATGGAAAATCAGCTCGGTGGGTCTGGGTTTAGCGCATGCGGGAAGAATATCGGAATGGATGATATTGGTAGGATTCATAATCCAATTTTTTAGCTGCGATGAAGATGTCTTATATTTATGAGGGATTTAGGAAATAGATCTGTGGATAAGCTTGTGAGTTGTTTCACGTGAAACATGGCCGTGACGGAAAAGAATTCGCTGGAGCGGTGGGCTCGGTGCGGGTAGCGCTGATAGGCGCGGGTGGGGATGGGCTGGGTACCTGGCCAGATGGGCGCGCGGTGTATGTCGCGTTCACTCTGCCGGGGGAACTGGTCGAAGTGCGGGCGGTCGGGAAGCGGGGCGAGGAGCTCGCCGGGGAGGCAGTGGCGATCGTGGAGGCAAGCCCCGATCGGGTGGCGCCCGTATGCCGGCATTTTGGCAGCTGCGGCGGGTGCTCGGTGCAGCATTGGGACGGGCAGAAATATCGGGAATGGAAGGCGGGGTTGCTGGGTGCGGCGTTGCGGCGGGCGGGGTTCGGGGAGGTGGCGCTGGCGTCGTTTGTCGCGGCCGAGGCAGGGGCCCGGCGGCGGGCAGACCTGGCGATCCGGCGCGTGGGGGGAAGCATCGTGTTGGGGCTACATCGCGCGCAATCGGCGGAGGTGATCGGGCTGGTGGAATGTCCGGTGCTGCATCCTGACCTCGCGAGGCTGCTGGGGCCGTTGCGGACGTGCTTGGCTCGGCTGGAAGGGCTGCGGCGGGTGGGCTCGGCGGTGGTGAACCTGCTGGACTCAGGGGCGGATTTTCTCTTGTACACGGATGCGGCGTTGACGGCGGCCGATCGGACAATATTGGCGGATTTCGCACGGGCGCAGGCAATGCCGCGCATATCGTGGGCACCAGCTGCAGGGGCGCGGAACGATCATGACGGGGCGGAGCCGGTAGCGGCGCTGCGTCCGGCGCGCACCCGTCTCTCTGACGCGGAGGTGGTGGCGCCTCCTGGCGCCTTCCTGCAAGCTTCGGCGGCGGGGGAGGCGGCAATCGTCGCCGCGGTGCTGGCGGGATTGCCCGAGCGGCTGCCGGCGCGGGCACAGGTGGCGGAGCTGTATGCGGGCTGCGGCAGCCTGACTTTTGCGCTGGCTCGGCAGGTGCGCGTGGCGGCGTTCGAGGGGGATGCGCCGGCGGTGGCGGCCCTGCGCACGGCGGCGGGCCAAGCGGGGCTAGGCGGGAGGATCACCATCACGCAGCAAGACCTGGCGCGACGGCCCGTGCTGGCAGAGGAATTTGCGCGATTCGCCGCCATCGTCCTGGATCCGCCCTTTGCCGGCGCGGCCGCCCAGATAGCGCAGATTGCGGCCTCGGCCGTGCGGCGCGTCATCTACGTCAGCTGTAACCCCGCCACCCTGGCGCGCGATGCGGCCGTGCTGCGTGCCGCCGGCTTCATGGTCCTGGCCGCAACGCCGATCGACCTGTTCCTCTGGTCCGCGCGGCTGGAAAGCGTCGTCGTCTTTGCCCGTGGAAAATAACTCGCCACCCCCGTCTGTGGATAACGTGGAACCCGGGGACAGCGTCCCAATCTCCTCCCATGGCGCTAGGGTTGTGCCCCGGAACGCGCTAACCTGTGTCGGAATTTTATTGACACGCCCTCCCGCCCAGAGTCGATCTCGGAGTCGACTCCCACAAACCAGCCACAATGTGGTAAAAATACAACATTAGCCTCCATCTAGTGTCCCCCACCCGAAATCTTGTCTAAATCTAGACGAATATCGTTTGACGCGGATCGGCCCCTGACGGAATGATACCCCCATGATACACACGCACACGACGAACGAATATGATCTGCTGGGCGGGGGAATGACCGTGCTGGATGCCGTGCAAATGCAGGGCCGCCACCAGGTCCGCATAGACCGGTCGCGCGACGCGCTGCTCACCGATTTCGGGCGTGCAACATTGGACGACAGATATCTCATGCCTGGCGAGAGTTACCAGGATCTCTTCGCCCGCGTTGCGAGCTATTATGGAGAGGATGCCGGCCACGCCCAGCGCATCTATGACTATATGTCGAAACTCTGGTTCATGCCCGCCACCCCCGTGCTCTCCAATGGCGGCACCCAGCGCGGCCTCCCGATTTCCTGCTTCCTCAATGAAGCCTCGGACAGCCTGGACGGCATCGTCGGCCTCTGGAACGAAAATGTCTGGCTCGCCTCCAAGGGCGGCGGTATCGGCTCCTACTGGGGCAATCTGCGCTCCATCGGCGAGAAAGTGGGCCAGAACGGAAAGACCTCCGGCGTCATCCCCTTCATCCGAGTCATGGATTCTTTAACACTCGCCATTTCGCAAGGCTCCTTGCGACGTGGCTCAGCCGCCGTGTACTTGCCGGTATCACATCCCGAAATAGAAGAGTTCGTCGAAATCCGCCGCCCGACCGGTGGCGATCCGAACCGCAAGGCCCTCAACCTGCATCACGGCATCCTGGTGCCGGACGCCTTCATGCGCGCCGTAGAGGCCGATGAGCTGTGGCCGCTGCTGTCCCCCAAGGACAATTCCGTCGTCCGCACTATCACCGCCCGCTCGCTCTGGGTCCGCATCCTCACCAGCCGCATCGAAACCGGAGAGCCTTACCTCATTTTCTCCGACCACGTGAACAACGCCCGGCCCGAGCATCAGAAACTCGCCGGCCTGGAAGTCAAAACGTCCAACCTTTGCTCCGAAATCACCCTCCCCACGGGCCTCGACCAGCATGGCAAGCAGCGCACCGCCGTCTGCTGCCTCTCGTCGCTGAACCTCGAAACCTGGTTCGACTGGAAGGACTCTCCCACGTTCATCGAGGACGTAATGCTTTTCCTTGATAACGTGCTGCAAGACTTTATTGACCGCGCCCCAGAAGGCATGGAACGTGCCAAGTATTCCGCTATGCGCGAGCGCTCCGTCGGTCTCGGTGTCATGGGTTTCCACTCGTTTCTACAATCGCAAATGGTGCCCTGGGAATCGGCGGTCGCAAAAAGCTGGAACATGCGCATGTTTAAGCATATTCGCACCCAGGCGGATTCTGCATCACGCATGCTCGCCGCGGAACGCGGTGCCTGCCCCGACGCGGCCGATTACGGCATCATGGAACGCTTCTCTAACAAGATCGCCATCGCGCCGACCGCTAGCATTTCCATTATCGCCGGCAATGCCTCGCCCGGCATCGAGCCCATCGCGGCGAATGTTTTTCTCCAGAAAACCCTCTCGGGCAGCTTCGCCGTGCGCAACCACCATCTGCAAAAGCTGCTGGCGGAGAAGGGGCAGGACAATAGCGACGTATGGTCGTCCATCACCGTCACCAAGGGTAGCGTGCAGCACCTGGATTTTCTGGCGGAGCACGAAAAAGCGGTATTCAAGACCGCATTCGAACTCGACCAACGCTGGATCATCGAACACGCTGCCGATCGGACGCCCTTTATTTGCCAAAGCCAGAGCGTGAACGTCTTCCTGCCCGCCAATGTGAATAAGCGCGATTTGCACCAGATCCACCTGTTGGCGTGGAAGAAGGGCGTAAAATCCCTCTATTACTGCCGCAGCCTCTCCGTCGCGCGTGCCGACACGGTGAGCGAAAGACCCGTCCGCCCTATTGATTTCACCGGCACTCCGGCGAATGACGGTGCGGGGCCGCTGCCAATGGTGGCGGTCGGCGCGGGACCGACGGATTATGAGGAATGTTTGGCTTGTCAGTGAGTAAGATTTACCCCCTTCAGAGTGGTCCATCGCCTATTTTAGTGTGGACCCCGAAGGAGACGGAAGATGGGCAAGAGACACGGGCCTGAGGAGCTTATCGGTAAGCTGTGCGAGAACGTGGCACTTATTTATAGCGCAGAATATTCCCTGCCCCACCTAGAAAACTAAAACGCGTTAAGCCCTGTCTGTGCGCGACCGAGAATAAGGGCATGCACATCATGAGTTCCCTCATACGTATTCACCGCCTCCAGGTTCATCATATGCCGGATCACGTGATACTCGTCGGAAACTCCGTTCCCGCCATGCATATCCCGTGCTTCCCGCGCAATCACCAGCGCCTTGCCGCATGAATTGCGCTTGCAGAGGGAAATCATCTCCGGCGCCGCCTCATGCGCATCCATTAACCGCCCCAGACGTAGGACGGATTGCAGCCCGATGGTAATCTCCGTCTGCATATCCACCAACTTCTTCTGTATCAGCTGCGTGCCCGCTAGCGGCCGGCCGAACATTTTTCGGCCTAACGTATAATCTCGCGCCGCATGCCAGCAAAATTCTGCCGCCCCCAGTGCACCCCAGGAAATCCCGTACCGCGCATTATTCAAACAAGAAAATGGCCCGCGCAGACCTTTAACACCCGGCAGCATGTTCTCATTCGGCACAAACACATCCGCCATCATAATCATGCCGGTCACGGACGCCCGGAGGGAAAATTTTCCCTCGATCTTCGGCGTCTCCAGCCCCTTCATCCCGCGTTCAAGGATAAAGCCGCGAATATCCCCCGCCTCATCCTTTGCCCACACCAGCATCACATCGGCCAGCGGCGAATTGGTGATCCACGTCTTGGACCCGTTCAGCAAAAATCCGCCATCCACCTTCCTCGCCCGAGATCGCATGGACGCCGGATCAGACCCCGCGTCCGGTTCCGTCAGCCCAAAACAGCCGACAAACTCACCGGTTCTTAATTTCGGTAAATACTTCAACCGTTGCGCCTCGGAACCAAACGCATGGATCGGATACATCACCAAGGAAGACTGCACGGAAAACGCACTACGATAGCCAGAATCGACTCGCTCCACCTCCCGCGCCATCAACCCGTAGCAAACATAATTTACACCCGCGCAGCCATAACCGTCCAACGTCGCACCGAGAAATCCCAGCTCGCCAAACTCATACATGATCTCACGATCGAATATCTCATGACGGTTCGCCGCCAATACGCGCGGCATCAATTTTTCCTGGCAATATGCATGCGCCATGCTGCGGATGGCGCGTTCGTCTTCCGACAACTGGCCGTCCAGACGCAGCGCGTCATCCCACTGAAACGATGCCCCCACCGATTCCGCCTTACCTTGGACCGCCACGCTGCTCATACGTCCTGCTCCTCAACCTCCACGGTCTGCGCCGGCCGTACCCGCACCAGCATAAAGGCCGGGATATCATCGCCAAACCCTGTCACCGACGGACCCAAATCTTCCCGCCGATGCTCCCGCCGATACGCGTCCCGCCCACGCATATCCCGTTCGTCAGACTCCCGCTCGGGGACCGGTTTCACCGCCACACGTGCCCGAGGCGGCCGTGCCTCCCGCTTCACTAAAACCGACGGCGCAATCTCCGCCGGCACGTCTATCTGCACAACCTCACTCGGCGTTTCCCTACGCGGTGCGCGCGCTCGCAGCTCCGGCTTAGCTTTCACGCCACCCTTGTTCGGTGCGCGTCCCCTTCCCCGGCCGCGTCCGCGCCGTCCGTCCTCGAGCGACCAATCTACCGGATCCATCCCTTCCACCACCAGGACCGGGATGGCATTTCCCGTTAACTTCTCAATCGCCTCCACCGCCAGCCGGTCATCGGGGCAGGCCAGGGTATAGGCATGCCCTTCCAACCCCGCACGCCCCGTACGGCCGGAGCGATGAATGTAATCCTCCGCATGAATCGGCACATCGAAGTTAAACACATGGGAAAGCCCGCCAATATCCAGGCCACGCGCAGCCACATCGGAACAAACCAGCAACTGCAACTCACCGGCCTTGAATTTTTCTAACGTGGCGAACCGCACCGACTGAGCCATATCCCCATGCAAGGAGCCGACGCTGAAATTATGCCGCCGCAGTGATTTATACAGGATGTCCACATCCACCTTGCGATTGCAGAAGATCAGCGCGTTCTGCACCTTCTGCATCCGGATCAATCGGCGCAGCGCCTCGCGCTTATCGGTCTCCGCCACCAGCGCCAGACCGGTGGTGATCGTCGTCGCCACATTGGTCGGCCGACCAACCGCGATCTCCTTCGGATTATCGAGGAACGCGTCCGCCAGTTTACGAATTTCGGGTGCCATCGTGGCGCTGAAGAACAAAGTCTGTCGGCTGCGCGGCAGCATCGCGACGATGCGCTCAACATCTGGGATGAACCCCATATCCAGCATCCGATCCACCTCGTCGATCACCAAAATTTTCGCGTCGGACAACAAGATCGCTCCGCGCTCGAACATATCGATCAGCCGCCCCGGTGTCGCGATCAGCACATCCACTCCGCGCGTCAGAATATCGCGCTGGTCGGACATACTCTCGCCACCGATAATAAGCGCATGAGTGAGCTTGAGATATTTGCCATACATGACAAAATTCTCAGCCACCTGCAGCGCCAACTCGCGCGTCGGTTCCAGGATCAGACTACGCGGCATCCGCGCGCGTGCGCGCGAACCGGACAGGATATCCAGCATCGGCAAGGTAAACCCGCCGGTCTTACCAGTGCCGGTCTGCGCCGTGCCCATCACATCGCGTCCCATCAGCACATAGGGGATAGCCTGTTCTTGGATCGGCGTCGGATGGCGATAGCCCATCTCGTCGATTGCGCGCAGAACCTCCGGCGACAGGCCGAGATCGGCGAACACCGGACGCTCCGGCTCCTCCGCCGGCACGGCGGGTACCTCGGCCTCGCCCGGCTCCGCAGTCGCGCTGTCGTCGCCGGCATCGGCGCCAATGTGCGCGATTGGTTCCGCCGGCTCGTGTTCCGCCGGCTCGTGTTCCACCGGCTCGTGTGCAGAGGGGGCAGCAGGGTGATCGCTCAATATGCAGGTCTCGGTCGCTGCGTTCTGGCGTATGCCGAAGCGCAGGACCATCGCGCTCACGACGCCGGGCGCGGACAAAGTCGCGCCACGCCCGGCATATCGATCCGAAATCGCCGAAAGTCAAGCCGAACAGGGATCATGAGGCCGCTTAAGCCCAGCGCTCCCTCAAGCCCGGCATTTCTCCAACGCGGCCCAGTCGAACACCACGCCATGACCCGGGCGTTCCGGCGCGATGGCATTGCCGTCGCGGATCACCAGCCGTTCGGCGATATAGTCGTCCAGACCGAAACCATGCGCTTCCAAATAAGACCGGTTCGGCGCCGCCGCCAGCAAATGCACCGTCACATCGTGCAACCCATGCGACTTCACCGGCAGGTTCGCCGCCTCCGCGATATGTGCGATCTTCATGAACGACGTAACGCCGCCACAGGTGGAGACATCGGGCTCGGGGAAGCTGACAGCGCCGGCTCGGATGAAATTCTGAAACTCGTGCAGGGTATGAAAGTTCTCCCCCGTCGCGATCGGCACGCCGCCATCGCGCAGGATGCGTGCATGCCCAGCGATGTCGTCAGGGATCGTCGGCTCCTCCAACCAGACCAGCCGGCAATCGGCCAAGGCGCGGGCAGCACGGATCGCCTCATCAACGCCCCAGCGCATATTTGCGTCCGCCATCAGAGGAAAATCCTCGCCGAGATGGGCGCGCATCGCCCTAACGCGAGCCACATCCTCCGACAGGCGCACGCGCCCAACCTTCATCTTAATGGCGCGAAACCCCTTTGCTAGATTATCGTCGGTCTGGCGCAGCAACTGATCCAACGGATAATCAAGATCAATCCCACCAGCATAGCATGGCACCGCCGGATCATACCCGCCGAGCAACCGCCACAACGGCAGGCCTAAACGCCTCGCCTTCAAATCCCACAGCGCGATATCGATGGCCGCTATGGCAAACAACATCGACCCGCCGCGTCCGGCGTAATGAACGGTCCAGAACATTTTTTGCCAGATCTGCTCAGTGAGGTCGGCATCATCACCAATCACAATAGGCGCCAGTTCGCGCGACAGATGCGCATGAATTCCCGCCCCTCCCGTGCCGGGGGTGACGGTATAGCCGACACCCTCCGCCCCGCCCGTGTCACGAACCCGCGCCGTGACCAGTTCGAAATGCGTGATTGTTCCATGCGTAGAGTCCGACAACGCCACCGGCAACTTAACCCGATAAAACCCGGCCTCGACATGCGCGATCGCCGCCATTTTCCCCTCCGCTACGCCGACGCGATTCGCTCCAGCCCACCCATATAAGCACGCAACACGGCCGGGATCAGGATCGATCCATCCGCCTGCTGATGGTTCTCCATCACCGCGATCAAGGCCCGCCCCACCGCAACGCCCGAACCGTTCAAGGTATGAACATAAGCCACCGGCGCGCCATCGGTGGGCCGATAGCGCGCATGCATCCGCCGCGCCTGGAAATCGCGACAATTGGAACAGGATGAAATTTCCCGCCACGCCTCCTGGCCAGGTAACCAGACCTCCAGATCATACGTGCGCGCCGCGCCGAACCCGGTATCGCCAGAAGAAAGCAACACGCGCCGATACGGAACTTCCAGCAATGCCAGCACCTTCTCCGCGCTGCGCGTCATATGCTCATGCTCGGCATCGCTTTGATCCGCTGTGGCGATCGTCACCATTTCCACTTTCCGGAACTGATGCTGGCGGATCATCCCGCGCGTATCACGACCCGCCGCCCCGGCTTCCGAGCGAAAACAATCGGTCAACGCCGTCACCCGCTTCGGTAATTGCTTTTCGGGGAGAATTTCACCCGCCACCATGTTAGTCAGCGGCACTTCGGCCGTCGGGATCAGCCAGCGCCCATCGGTGGTCTGGAATAGATCCTCCGCGAATTTCGGTAACTGGTTGGTGCCATACACCGCTGCGCTGTTTACCAGCGACGGCACCACGGTCTCCTCATAACCATGCTCGCGCGTGTGCAAATCGAGCATGAACTGCCCCAACGCGCGCTCCAGCCGCGCCAGAGGGCCACGCAAGACGGTAAAGCGCGCCCCAGCCAGTTTGGCGGCGGTAGCGAAATCCATCATCCCCAGCGCTTCGCCCAGTTCAAAATGCTGCTTCGGTTCAAACCCAAAATCGCGCGGCGCGCCATGCGTGGCCAGCACCTGATTCGCCGTTTCACCTGGGCCATCAGGAACTTGGGCATCCAGAATATTCGGTAGCGATTCCAGAAGGGACTTAATCCGCGCCTCGACATCGACCTGCTGTGTTTTTAAACCGCCGTCAGAGTGTTCGGCTATCTGTGCACGCAACTGGCTGGCTTCCTCGATCTTCTTTTCCCGCATCAGCGTCCCAATCGCCTTTGACGCGCTATTGGCTTGCGCCTGCAGCTCATTCAACCGTTTCGCGATCTCCCGCCGCTCACCATCTAGTTGCAGAAGCGCGACCGCCACCCCCGCCATCCCTCGCCTTGCCAGCGCCGCGTCAAACGCATCCGGGTTCTCCCGAATGGCCCGAATATCATGCATCGCCGTCATCCTCCGGTTCGCGCTTCGGCTCCACCCATTGCGCCATCAAGACCGAAATCTCGTACAATCCTATCAGCGGAATCGCCAACCCCAGTTGCGAAATCACATCTGGCGGCGTCAACACCGCCGCCACGATGAACATCCCCACATAGGAATAACGCCGATATTTCCGTAACCCAAACGAGGAAATAATCCCGACCTTCGCCAACAATGTCAGTCCAACCGGCAATTCGAACGCTATACCAAAGGCAAAAATCAGCTTCATCACCAGGCCAAGATATTCGCTAACCTTGGCTTCCAACTGGATTGGTAACGCCCCATCGCCAGACGGAATTTCAAAACTCACGAAGAATTGCCAGGCCATCGGAATGACCACGTAATAGGCCAGTGCCCCTCCCAATAAGAACAGTACCGGAGTCGCCACTAGGAATGGCACCAAGGCACGCTTCTCACTGCGGTACAACCCCGGCGCAATAAACAACCAAAGCTGCGTCACCGTGATCGGAAAGCTGATAAACGCGGCGCCGAACATCGCCACCTTCAAATAAGTAAAAAACGCCTCGGTCAGGGCGGTAAAGATCATCCGCCGTTCCTGCCCGCTTCTGGCCTGCAGTACGTCGGCCAAGGGTTGTGCCAGGAACGTGTAGATATTCTTGGAAAAATAATAACAGACCGCAAATGCAACCGCTAAAGCCACGATCGACCAGATCAGCCTAGTACGCAACTCGACCAGGTGCTCGAGCAGCGGCATCGGCTTGTCGTGAATTTCATCTTTCTCAGGCGCGGCCACGGTGATCCTAAATTTTCACAAATATGTTCAGGTACGTATCTCGGGCCGGCGCGCATTGGGCGGCAAAAATCTCGGCGGCTCCTCAGGCTCGGCGATCTGCGGCGGGATGAAGGCGGGCACCGGATCGGGTACGACTTCCACCGGCGCCACTGCGGCCAAATCGCCCAGCTGCGCCTCCACCGCGGCGCCATCGGCCTGCGCACTGGGCTCACTGATCAACGGATCGGCAAACGCCTCCCGGATCTTGCCATCGCCATCGACGACTTTTTCCAACTCACCCTTAATGTCCAGATTGCGGATCTGGTTGAAGGAATCGCGCACCTCCTTCAGATCCGTGTCACGCACCATGTCGTCCACATGGGTCTGGAACTCCGCCGCCATAGCGCGCGCCTTGCGAATCATCTCCTTCACCGCCTTGATCGCGACAGGCATGTCCTTCGGGCCGATGAGAATCATCGCCACGATGCCGATCAAGGCGAGTTCCGACCACGCAAAATCAAACATTCTGTCACATTACTCCCGCTACTCTGCTAGCAGGATTTTTTTCTACCGGGAAACTCAACCGGATGGTGCCACATCGTCGGCAGGCGCGGTATTCTCCGCCATCGGCTCCCGCGGTGCCAGCAGTTCGGTAAGAAAATCTTCCCGGCGAGGCAATTCACGCAAATCCGTTAGGCCGAATTGCGCCAAAAACTGCGGCGTGGTCGCCCACAGAGTGGGCCGCCCCGGCACTTCCTTACGGCCCCTGGGCGCGATCAGCCCCGCCTCCAGAAGTGCGTCCATGGTTTGCTGCGACAGACTGGCGCCGCGAATTTCCTCGATCTCGGGACGGGTCACCAGCTGGTGATAGGCGATGATTGCCAATGTCTCCATCGCGACGCGCGGCAACCGGCGCGACACCTGTATGACCTTGCGCAGGCGCGGCGCCAGATCGGGCGCGGTGCGGAACTGCACGCCCCCGGCCACATCCACCAATTCCACGCCGCGCCCGGCAAACCGCGCGCACAAAGCCGCCAGCACCGCCTCCGCGTCCATGTTTTCCTCCAGCACCTGCGACAAAGCCCTCGCCGTCACCGGCTCGGCGGAGGCGAACACCATCGCCTCCGCCAGCCGCAGCGCATCCTCGTCCGGCAGGACGGGGGATATGGTTTCGGGTTGAACTGGTGCGGGCTGTTCGTCCTGTTTACTCTCGCTCATACTTCCTCCGGCAAGGCTGGCAGCGCCGTGCCCCCAAATAGATCGTCCCGCGCCGTACGCATCAGGATCGGACCAAATTCCGCATCCTGGCGCAGCCGCACTTGGCCGTCGCGCGCCATTTCCAGCCCCGCCAGCAACGTCGCCGCCAGCGCACCGCGCCGTTCCAGCGGACTGTCCAGATAATCGGGTAAAAATTGCTCCAAACTCGCCCAATCCGGCAGGCTGCCCAGCAAGCTCCCCAGCCGTGCCAGCGCCTGCTTCACGCTCCATAGGCTGATCGGCCGGGGCTGATACTCCCCGTGCCGGCTTCCCCGGCGCAACGCCCCCAGGTAGGCCTGCACGAGCGAGCCCAGATCGACCACCAAGCGCGAGCGGTCAAATTCCAGAAAATCCTCCGGCGCGGCGCGACAAAACACATCCTGACCGAGCTGCGAACGCGTCCCCAGCCAGGCAGCTCCAGCGCGCATCGCCGCCAGTTCGGCCAGCCGCGTCGCCAGGATATCCGCCGCCGCCCCCGCTTCCTCCACGGCCAATTTGTCAGACGGAATCAGCAGCCGCGATTTCAGCCAGGTCAGCCACGCCGCCATCACCAGCCAGTCAGCAGCCAGTTCCAGCCGGATCCGCCGCGCCCCCTCAATCACCGCCAGATACTGTTGGACCAGCGAGAGGATAGAAATTTTAGTAAGATCCACCTTCTGCCCACGCGCCAGTTCCAGCAGCAGGTCCAGCGGCCCCTCGAACCCCTCCAACCGCAATTCCAAGCTGTCGGAATCCCTCCCCGACACGGGCTCAGAGGTCGAAATTTTTGTCATCGAGCGCTCCCTCAAACCCCGGCGAAGTAAAAAACCCAGCGTAACGCCCAAGGCAACACCGCCCCCAGCGCATCACGCAGCGGGTCGAAGCCGAAGCCCAATTCGCGGGCGACCAACGGCAACACGAACAGCCCTATCAGCACAATGGCAATCCCCGCCCCCTCCAGCCGCGCCCAGACGCGCGCCAGCGGCAAAGGCAGAACCCCCACCATCACCCGCCCACCATCCAGAGGCGGCAGCGGCAGCAGGTTGAACAGGCCGAGCACTAGGTTGAACAGGATGAAGCGCAGCAACAGCTCCTGCACCGTTAGTTCCACAGTCCCCTCCGGCTCGCCGAACGGATGCAGCGCCAGCGCTGCCAGCCAGGCGAGGACAAAATTCATTCCCGGCCCAGCCAGCGCCACCCACATTGTGCCCCGCCGCGGATTGGCAAAGGCCCAGGGATTGATTGGAACCGGTTTTGCCCAGCCGAACATGAATTCCACACGGCCAATGCTGATAAGTTGTGAAATCAGCAATATACTCGGTAATATTATAGTGCCGAAACGGTCGATATGGCGCAACGGATTGAGCGACAACCGCCCGGCCAACCGCGCCGTCGGATCGCCCAAAGCCAGCGCGGCATAGCCATGCGCGGCCTCATGCAAGGTAATCGCCAGCACGGCGGGAATCACCGCCAGAACCAGCTGGAACAGAAAATTACTCATGCCAGCAGCCGGCCGCGTTCTGCCGCGAGCGCCGCCGGATCGAACGGACACATACACGCGCGAGCCATTTCTCGCGCCGCCGCGAACCGCGCGCCTGCCATTCCGGTCAGATCGCAGCAGGCCGACAGCACTTCCGCATTCGCCGACAGCACGCCACTGCAATAGAGCGCGATATCGCAACCCGCCCCCAGCGCCGCCAGCGCCCGCCCGGCCGGTGCACCGGAGAGCGCCTGCATAGCCAGATCGTCACTCACCAATACACCCCTGAACCCCATCCGGCTCCGCACGATGCCCCCGATCACCGAGGGCGAAAACGTCGCCGGCCGGATGGGGTCGAGGCTAGTATAGAGGATATGCGCACTCATCGCCCAGGGCAGCGAAGCATTGCGCGCAAACGGTGCAAAATCTGCCGCCAGATCAGCGTTCGCCACCACCGGTAAATCCAGATGGCTGTCCACTTGGGCACGGCCATGTCCCGGCGCATGCTTCATAACCGGCTGTATCCCCGCGGCCAGCAGACCCCGCGCCATGGCCCAGCCCAGCCGGGCCACCGCATCCGGATCAGCTGCAAATGCCCGATCGCCTATCACGTCATGCGCACCCGACGCCCGCACATCCAAAACCGGCGCGCATACCACATCGAACCCGGCAAATCGGCAATCGAGCCCGATCAGCGCCCCGCTTAGCCAGGCGGCGCGCAACCCGGCGGCACGATCTACCGCGAACCGCGCCCCGATCGCGGCGGCAGACGGATGCGCGCGCCAATGCGGCGGACGCAGCCGCGCCACCCGTCCGCCTTCCTGATCCACCATAAGTACCGCTCCCACCGGCAGAACACGGCGCAAATCCGAAATCAGCGAGCGCAACTGCCCAAGGTCGGAGATATTCCGGGCAAAGAGAATCACACCGGCCGGGGGATGCGCGGCGAGCAGCCGTGCCTCGGCGGCACTCAGCGCCAGCCCGGCCACCCCGACGATCGCCGCCTTCATCGGACCTCGCAATGGCAAGGAATTCAGAACACCGCCACGGCGCAGGACACACCCTTCGACTTCACCTTGGCACAGAACGCGTCGGCCTCGGTCTGATCACTGAATCCGCCGGTACGCAGCCGCCAGATCGATCGGCCCTCACGCTCCGCCTTCATCACCACTGGCTGCCGCCCGCCCAGCACCTCCGGCATGCGCTTCGCCAGCCGCTGCCACTCGGCCTTCGCCGCCTGTTCGGACCCGAGCGCCGCCAGTTGCGCCTGCGCCTGCCTCTTGCCCAACGGCAAGGCTTGCGGGGACGGCGCTGAATTTTCCGACGCGACAGCAGTCAGCGGCGCAACAACAGGGACGCGGTCATGGGGCAACGCGCTCGCCGGCGCTATAACCGGCGTAGGCATGGGCGCGGTCATGGACGCGACCATTGGCGCGGGCACGGACGGCGGCGTCACGGCAGCCAGAGCCGCGCGCTGTTGCGCCCGCAGCCGCTGCAACGCCGGGTCTTCCGGCAGCGGCGCCAATGTCCCGGTGCGCGCGCTGGCATCGGTGGAAAGAATATCGTCGTCCTGGCCCTGCACCCGCATCCCACCAGGATTATCGGGCCGCACCCGCAGCGGCCCTCGCCCCGCCTCGATCACTGGCGCCGCCCCGGAGCGATAGCTGTTCAGGGTCGCGAAAATACTTAGCCCCAGCACCACCAGGCTGGTCATGAAGCCTCCGATCAGCAGTATCCGACGCGCGCTGAAATCCCACCGCCCGCCGCGCCCGCCACGCATCCGATACGTGGTCCCCAACCCCTTATACCGCGAGCCGCCGTACTGCATCGGTAATAACATCCTTTGGCGCCCCTTTTGGGCCCCGACGTCGTCTAAATTCTAGCGCATTTCCTCAACCGGCCGGACACCCATCACCCGCAAACCGGAGCGGATTACTATCGCCGTCGCCGCCACCAGAGCGAGCCGCGCTTTTGTGCCGACGGGATCACCTTCCTGCAAGAACCGCAGGCTGGCCTCGTCACGCCCCCGATTCCACAGCGCATGGAAATCGCCCGCCAAGTCATACAAGGCAAAGGCGATTCGGTGCGGCTCACGCGCCTGCGCGGCAGCTTCAACAATCCGTGGCCAGCCGGCAAGACGACGGATCAGGGCCAGTTCCTCCACCGCCGCCAAGGGTGAAAGCTCTATCTGGGCCAGCGCATCCTCCGTCACCACATTCGTGCCGAGGGCTTCGGCGGCCGCACGCAGCACCGACCGGCAGCGCGCATGCGCATATTGCACATAAAACACCGGGTTTTCCCGGCTTTGCAGCAGCACCTGGTCCAGATCGAATTCCATCTGAGCGTCAGATTTGCGCATCAACATGGTAAAGCGCACCGCATCCGGCCCCACCTCCTCGATCAGATCGCTCAACGAGATATAGGTCCCGGCGCGCTTGGACATCCGCACCGGCTGGCCGTCACGCATGATATGCACGATCTGGCATAGCACCACATCCAGTGTCGCGATGTTGCCAGAAATCGCCTTCACAGCCGCCTGCATGCGCTTCACATAGCCGCCATGATCGGCGCCCCAGACATCGATCATCTTCGTATAGCCGCGCGCGATTTTATTGGCATGATACGCGATGTCATTGGCAAAATAAGTGTTCGCCCCGTCTGATTTTCGCAATGGCCGGTCCACATCGTCGCCAAACTCCGTGGAACGGAACAGCGTTTGCTCGCGCGGCTCCCAATCGTCGAGGATTTTACCCTTTGGCGGCTCCAGCACGCCTTTATATATCAGACCATCTTCCTCCAGCTTCGCGATGGCACTGTCCACCGCTCCGGACGCCACCATCGCGCGCTCACTGGTAAAAACATCCAGATCCACCCCCAAAAGATGCAGATCGGCGCGCACCCCCCCCATCATCGCCGCGACGGTAAAGGAGCGCACCGTTTCCTGCCAAATATCTAGTGCGGCGATAATCGGATTTTCGTCTTTATCATAATCGGCTAACGCGCCAGCATGTTCCACAGCCAGTTGTGCGCCGACATCGACCAAATATTCACCGCGATATTGTAGCCCGCCCGGCACTTTTTCAGAAAATTCTTCTTCCGTAATTTTCGTACCCAAAGACTGTAAATAGCGAAAATACGCCGTCCAGGTGAGTGCGGTGATCTGTGCACCGGCATCGTTGATATAATACTCCTTCGTCACATCATACCCGGTTTTAATTAAAAGATTAGCCAGCGCATCACCTACCACCGCGCCTCGGCAATGGCCAATATGCATCGGTCCGGTCGGATTGGCCGAAACATATTCGACATTTATTTTTTCGCCCGCACCCATAGTGCTGTCACCAAAATTTTCCCCAGAAACAAGAATTTTTGGCAACACGGCGCGCCAGGTATCCGAGTGCAAGCGTAAATTCACGAAGCCGGGGCCGGCGACGGATGCATCTGCAATAATACAAGCTGCATCGGTGGCGTCTGGTATCGAAATTCTATCCACCATAATTTTTTTAAAAATTTTTGATTCTAATTTTTGTACTCCACCAAATTCATTACCAATGCCGTAATCAGAAACAGAAATCTTTCTCATATCCCCGGAAACAGTAAGCAGCTCCGCCAGCGCCGCCGCCAGTTCCGCAGGCTTCCGGCGTGCAATCTTCGCCACCACCAGAGCGGCGTTGGTCGCCATGTCACCATGCGCAGCCTCGCGCGAAGGCGTCACTTCCACGCGCGCGGCCACGTCATCCGCCAGATCCGGCACGATCGCGCGCAACGCCGTGATCACCTGCAACCGAATTTGCGCAAAAATATCCAAACTCATAGAAATCTACTTTCAGCCATTCGCGGAAATATCGGTCAGCCGACGATGCTCATCCATCGCGTATCGATCCGTCATGCCGGCAATATAGTCGCACACGATAGCGGCCGCCTTCGCCGTGCCAGCCTCCCCTGCCCGCACCCGCCAATCATCGGGCAATAACGCCGGATCGGCATGTAGAAGGCAGAACAGCTCTGCCGTCAGTTTGCGCGCCTTCGTCGTCATACGATTGACCCGCCAATGGCGATACATGCGCGCCATGAGAAAATCCTTAATCACCCGGTTGGCCTCCACCATCATCGGGCTGAACCCCACCACCGGAGATTTCGCGCGACGCACCGCATCCGCATCCTTCGGCCCCATTTTTGCCAATCGCGTCCGTGTCTCCGAGATAAGGTCATTCACCATCGCGTTGATCACTCGCCTTATCGTCTCATGGCGCAGCCGCGACGGCGGCACATCCAGGCTGGCCCGCCGCGCCTGCGCCAATGCCGCCCCCACGATCGGAAGATGAGAAATATCCTCCGGCCCGAACAGCCGCGCTCGCATTCCGTCATCCAGATCGTGGCCGTTATAGGCGATATCGTCAGCCATCGCCGCGAGCTGCGCCTCCGCCCCCGCATGCGAACCCAGATTCAATTTATGTCTCTGATCGTACTCGGCAATATAGGGAGGCGGGCGGTTGAGCGGGCCATTATGCTTGGCCAGGCCCTCCAGGCTTTCCCAGGTCAGGTTCAGCCCATCAAACGCCGCATAACGGGCCTCCAGCAAGGTCACCACGCGCAAGGACTGCGCGTTATGATCGAACCCGCCAAACGGCTTCATCGCCGCGTTCAGTGCCTCCTCCCCCGCATGTCCGAACGGCGGATGGCCGAGGTCATGCGCCAGCGCCAACGCCTCCGCAAGATCCTCATCCAACCCCAGTTGCCGGGCGATGGAACGGGCGATCTGCGCCACCTCCAGGCTGTGGGTCAGCCTTGTACGATAGAAATCGCCCTCATGGTTCACGAAAACCTGGGTCTTGTATTGCAATTTCCGAAACGCCGAGGAATGCACGATCCGGTCGCGATCCCGCTGATAGGGGGAGCGCGTCTCGCTCTCCGGCTCCGGATGGAAGCGGCCACGGCTGGTCGCGGCCTGCACAGCGTAAGGAGAATATCCCATAAAGGCGGCTTACACCGCCCCGGAACCCGCTTCAATGCGGGCACCGCGAAACCAGCCCTTCAATTCAGGCCCTCGACGCGCTATGTTCTGCCCATGAGCGAATCAGCAAAATTTGACCTGACCGATCGCGCTGCCCGGCGCATAGCGGAAATCACCGCCAATGTCGGCCCCGAAAAGGCCATGCGCGTCGCCGTACTGGCCGGCGGTTGCTCGGGCTTCCAGTATAAATTCGAAATGCCGGCCGAGGCCGCCCCGGACGATACGATCATCGAGCGCGGTGCCGCGAAAGTGCTGGTGGACCCCGTCAGCCTCGATCTGCTCGCCGGCTCGGAACTGGACTACACGGACGAGCTGATGGGCAGCCATTTCGCCGTGCGCAACCCGAACGCCACGTCCGCCTGTGGCTGCGGCACCTCGTTCTCCGTGGACTGACCCTTTGATCCAATCCGCCACCGGCCCGCCTCTCCATCCAGCCGCCCAGCGAAAGTTTACTACCGTAGGTGGCCCGATGGGGAGAAAGGCCGGGGACTGGCTTCCTGGCGAACCACACACGTGAAGATTGCCTCCTGGAACGTCAATTCGATCCGCCAGCGGGAAAGCCATGTTCTCTCGTGGCTGGAACGCGTCCAGCCGGACGTCTTGTTCCTGCAAGAAATAAAATGCACGACGGAACAGTTCCCCGCCCTTGCCTTCACCGGCCTCGGCTACCGGGTGGAAGCACATGGCCAGAAAGCCTATAATGGCGTCGCCGTCCTTTCCCGCGTCCCGTTTACCACCACCCATCGCGCCCTTCCTGGCCTACCAGAGGACGACGACCAGGCCCGCTATATCGAAATCGAGATCGATGGCCCCCAGGGCGGAATCACCATGATCGGAATCTATCTGCCAAACGGTAATTCCGGCGAGGAGGCCGGCTACACCTATAAACTCGAATGGATGGACCGCCTCGCCGAACGAGCGCAGGAATTACTGGATGACAACCGCGAACTGATTATCACTGGCGATTTCAATGTTTGCCCGGAAGTCCAAGACCTCGCCCCCGGCGCGCTCGGCCCCACCGACGCCTTGGTGCGCCCGGAAACTCGCGCCCGCTATCGCCGTCTGCTCTGGCTCGGCCTGACAGATGCCATCCGCGCGCTATACCCTACCGACCCAGTCTGGACCTTCTATGATTATCAAGCCGCGGCGTTCGAGCGCAATGCCGGCCTGCGCATCGACCACGCCCTGCTTTCGCCCACCGTGGCGGAACGGCTGATCTCCGCCATGCCCGACAAGGCGGAACGGGCAAAGACGCGACCATCCGACCATGTGCCGCTGCTGGTGGAGATCGACAGATGAGCGAACATGACACTCCGGAAGCAACGGCGCTGGAACGCACGGCAGAATGGCGAATGCGCCTGACCGATGCCGACGCCGCCGATACCGCGAGCCTCGCCGCGGCGCGCCACTTACAGAAACTTGCCCGCGAATTGCGCGCCATGCCCGACAATGCAGAGTTGGAGCAATATCGCTGCCTGTGCCATTGGCTCAGCTCATCGGACGGCATAACCGACCTGGCGCAGGCCACGCATCGCTACAACACCACCATCGGCTTTGGCGAATGGCCGGAAACCGCGCTCGATTATATGCGCGTACTAAACCGCTTCGCACACCAGCTGATCGACGGATAGCCCGGCCGGCATTCGCATCCGGCGCCAACCATCGTCCCTACCGGCCATCCGTATCCAGCGCATAGCCCGCCTCGCGCACTGTCCGCACCATATCCGCCTCGCCGGCGCCGTTCAGGGCGGTGCGCAGGCGGCGGACATGGACATCCACGGTGCGCAGCTCGACATGGATATCGTGCCCCCAGACGCCGTTCAGCAACGCCTCGCGCGAAAACACCCTGCGCGGGTTGCGCAGGAAGAATTCCAATAGCCGGAACTCCGTCGGTCCCAGCCGAACCTGGCGTTCGCCGCGCCGCACCCGATGCGTCGCAAGGTCCATGACCACGTCACCGAAGCGAAGCTCGCCTTCTTCCGGCACCCCCCCGGACCGGCGCAACAACGCCTGCACGCGCGCCAGCAGCGCGTCAATACCGAAGGGCTTGCTTATATAGTCATCCGCGCCCGTGTTCAGCCCGCGCACCGCGTCCAACTCATCGGCGCGCGCGGTCACCATGATGATGGGAAGTTCGCGCGTCTCCGCCCGCCGGCGCAACTGCCGGCAGACTTCGATGCCGGAAACCCCCGGCAGCATCCAGTCCAACAATACAAGGTCCGGCTTTCTCTCCTTGATGCGGGCCAGCGCCTCCAGGCCGTCGCCGGCCTCTTCCACCTGATAGCCGCACTTTTCGAGGTTGTAGCGAAGCATGGTCAGCAGCGCAGCCTCATCCTCGACGACCAGTATTCGTCTCGCCATCGTCTTCATCACGTTTGCTCACTGCTTCGGCTGCACGACGGTATAGGCGGTATTCTCGCCCTTAGGTCGGGTTTCGCCAATCACATCGCCTAGCACCGCATAGTGCAGGACTTCCGCGATATTTGTCGCCTTGTCGCCGATCCGCTCGAGATTTTTCGCTATGAACAACAGATGTGTGCACGCGGAAATATTGCGCGGCTCTTCCATCATATAGGTCAGCAACTCACGAAAAATTCCGTTATAGAGATCGTCTATCACCTGATCGCCGCGCCAAACCTGGATCACCGCCTGGATATCCTGCGTGCCGATCGCGGTCACGATCGTCTGCATGATGCGCTGCACCTCATGCGACAAATTGGCAAACCCCGCCAAACTGATCGGCGGATCCAACTGCGCCAGCATGGTCGCGCGCTTGGCGATATTGGTCGCGTAATCGCCGGCGCGCTCCAGGATGACGGAAATCTTCAACGCGCCCACGATATGGCGCAAATCATCCGCCATCGGCTGGCGCAATGCCAGCAAGCGGATGACGAAACTCTCGATCTCCCGCTCCAGCGCGTCAACACGCTTATCTGTCTCCAGCACGGCGTCGACATGCGTCGTATCGCGCCGTATGATCGCTTCGGTCGCCAATGCGATCTGGCTTTCTACCAGCCCGCCCATCTCGATCAGCATCTCGCGCAGTTTGGTCAGATCCTGATCGAATTTTTTGATGAGATGTCCGCCGCTGCCGCTCATTTACTGTTCCTTCCTGCCCGAACCGGCCGGTAATGTATTCGCACGTGCGCTGTTTCTTGAGATGGTGAATATTTGCTCGGCGGTACCGAATTCCTATCCGAGAGCAGCGGGAGCGTTAGGGTTGGCGTAAACTCGAACATCTAGCGCCCGGTTCTAGAGTCGAACGAAGACGTTCATATTTCCATTTTATGATATTTTCGTGACTGTGCCCTCGCTGGCCGGAAGCCAGACGGACACGCTTGTCCCCTCTCCCTCCTCGCTCTCGATCCGCATCTCCCCACGATGGCGGTTGACGACATGCTTAACGATAGCGAGCCCCAGGCCCGTGCCACCGATCACCCGCGAACGCCCAGCATCGACCCGGTAGAACCGTTCCGTCAGGCGCGGCAAATGCGCACGCGCGATCCCGATCCCATCATCCGCCACAGTCATGACAAGCCCCGGGCGCGCCGGCCAATTTCCGTCCGGCGCCGCCGCATGCACCCCGAGCCGGATCGTACCGCTATCGCGACCATATTTCACCGCATTGTCGAGCAGGTTCTGGAACAGCTGAGCGAGTTGGTGGGCGTCGCCCACGACAGCGGGAAGATCCGCCTGGACATCCTTGCTCAGCCGCATGCCGCGCCCCGCCAGCCTAGCTTCGAACTCTACCACAACCCGCTCCAGAAGGGCGGCAACTACCACCACCTCGGTAGGCAGCTGATGCTCCATCACCTCCAGCCGCGAAAGGCTCAGTAGGTCATCGATCAGCCGCGTCATGCGCGCCGCCTGCTCCGACATGATGCCCAAAAACCGCGCCTGCGCCACCGGATCATCCGCCGCGGGGCCGCGCAACGTGTCGATGAAGCCTACCAGGGCGGTGAGCGGGGTGCGCAATTCATGGCTGGCATCGGCGACGAAATCAGCACGCATCCGCGCCACAGCCTGCTCGGCTGAGCGGTCCGAGAACAGGATCAGGGTCCGTCCACCCATTCCGCCCGGCGAATCGAGCGGGATCACGCTAGCGCGCAGATCGCTTGGCACGGGAACGGACAGCCGCAACCGCGCCTCCGTCGCGCCCCGATTACTCCACGCTGCATTGACGGCCGCCATCACCGCCGGATGACGCAGTAGGGGCGCCAGGTTCAGCCCCAGCATCGCGGCAGCCGCCGGGTTGGCATGCATTAGGATCCTATCCGTGCCCAGGATAACCACCGGCTCCGGCAGGACATCCAGGAGACGGTCTGCCTCCTCGCGGGCCGCGCGCAAATCCGCAGATAAGGCAAGCACATGCCGCGCCTGGTCATCCGCTCCTGACGCCGCTCGCTCCCCACCCCGGTGCCAGAGCGGGGCCACCCCTAGCGCGATGCCCACGGCGACGGCCAGAGCCGTGGCGGAGGCGCGCGTATCCAACCATCCCGCGACGGTGAGGCCGGCCAAGCATATCGCAGCTGGCGCTGTCATACATACCCACAGGGGAACGGTACGCAGAACCTGATTCCTTCAGCTGGGAAAACGGGCGCTACCGCCCGGTCACGTCCCGGTTTCCAGAGGGCAGATGAGCCGACAACGACCCCCCCCCTCTCCGCTTAGTTTTACGTTCCGACCGCCAACTTATCCTGCGTCCGCAAGTCGAAATCGCTAGCATCATGGCGTTCATGCAGCTGGTTCGCCGGATCGCCCTGCAGGCGATTGACTATCCGCCCGCGTTTCACAGCCGGCCGCGCGCCAATCGTATCAGCCCAGCGCTGCACGTTCTTATATTCCTGTACTGACAGGAATTCACCCGCCCCATACAGCAACCCCTTCACCAGCCCGCCATACCAGGGCCAGACCGCGATATCGGCAACGGTATAATCGGCGCCAGCCAGGAACGCGCTTTCGCCCAGCCGCCGCTCGAGTACATCCAGTTGGCGCTTCGTCTCCATCGCAAATCGGTCGATAGCATATTCGATCCTGGTCGGCGCATAGGCATAAAAATGGCCAAACCCGCCACCCAGATAGGGCGCGGATCCCATCTGCCAGAACAGCCAGGAAAGGCATTCCGCACGGATCGCAGAGTCCGTCGGCAGCAGCACGCCAAATTTCTCTGCCAGATGCAGTAGGATGGCGCCGGATTCAAAGACTCGAATCGGCGTCGGCCCGCTGCGATCAATCAAGGCCGGAATTTTGGAATTCGGATTGACCCCCACGAACCCGCTGCCGAACTGATCGCCCTCGCCGATACGTATCAGCCAAGCATCATATTCCGCACCAGCATGGCCGAGTGCAAGCAGCTCCTCCAACATGATGGTGACTTTTTGCCCATTCGGCGTGCCCAGCGAATAAAGCTGCATCGGATGGCGCCCCACCGGCAATTCCTTCTCATGCATGGCGCCCGCTACGGGGCGGTTGATATTGGCGAACCGCCCGCCATTCGCCTTGTTCCAGACCCACACTTTCGGCGGCGTGTACTCGGATGCGTCGTTCATATGGGAGCCTCCTGATATATGTCCCGCCTATTCGCTCACGTGGCGCAGGTCAATATGACCCCGATTTCGGTCACGGCGTCCGGTACTGGGCCAACGCTCGCGTTCCTGGACCTGCACACCAGTGGCAACCAATCCAAGCCGAAGCCAAATCGTTCTCGCGGGGGTAGTCGGCGTTGGCTGCCTTGAACAGTTAGGCTTGGGGTATCGGATCCACGATGGCGAGCCAATCCATAAAAAGACATACCATACTCAGACGGCCTGACACCACGGCCCTGGTGAGGAAAGCCTGGGATGCGGTTGAGACGCACTTCGAGCATTTCTACCTGACAGCTGGTGTGGCCACCCTGGCTCGGATGATGGCAGAAGACACGACAGCGTTTCGCAGCCAGCGCCACGAACGGTTGGACGGCAGAGGTGCGTAACGATCGGGCTGGACGAAGGGGAACCTTGGCTCCACGGCGGCAAGATCGAGGTTGAACGGCCACAGGTGCGAGGCTGCGCCGGTACAGAGGTAACGCAGCCGAGCTGAGAGACGGCTCTGGCAGAGAACTAGATTGGCCAGTGGGCGATCAGTGGGCAATGACCCTAGATGCTGCTCAACGTCACGACCCGTAAATTCGGCTGCGCGGCGATGTTCCAGTGATGAAGAGCGATAGCGGCTCAAAATCGGCGGTATTGCGCCGCTGCGTGGCGCTTGCAGCGAAACAGATGGCCGCATTGATGGGATCGGACCTGTCCTGGCTGAACCTGGTCTCGATCCAGATCGACGGCCTACATATTGAGGAGGATCTCCTACTGGTGGCAGCAGTTGGGATAGGAATGTTAATCAGAATTTTAATCGGGATCTTGATCGGCAACCCGCCGCAGCTTAACTTCTCGTCCGGGTGCCACCAGTCTGGTTAATTCCAATCAAAACCCGGACGTCCCCTCGTCAGTCGCCACATTATACACACCCTCATACACACCCTCAGGAAATATCGTTATTGAATCCGACTGAGCGCCGCCTCCAACCGCATCACTTCTGCCTGCGCCGCCTTTAGGCGTGCGCGGTTTTCCTCCACCACGTCTTCCGGCGCGCGGGCGACGAAATCGGCACTCGAAAGTTTTTGCGAAATCTTACTGGCTTCGCTCACAGCCTTACCACGCTCCTTGTCCAGCCGCGCGCGTTCGGTGGCAAGATCGATCACGTCGGCCAAAGGCAATATCAACGTGGCCTCATCCACCACGATCTGCACCGCGCCGCGTGGCATGTCTTCCGTCAATGGCACAAAGGCCGAAGCCCGTGCCAGGCGCCCGATCGCATCGATCCAGCGTGCCCCGCGCGCTAAAGTTACGGACGATGCGTCGCGTAGCAGGATCGGTGTTTTGATCGATGGCGGCACATTCATCTCTGCGCGCACCGTGCGCACCTCGGTAATCATCCGCACCACCCAATCGAGTTCGGCTCGCGCCGCAACCGCATCCGGCACCGGCACCGCGACCGGCCAGGAGGCACGGATCAAACTATGTTCCGCACCATAGCCGAACCGCGCCCATAACTCTTCCGTCACGTACGGCATCGCTGGATGCAGCAGGCGCAAAATAGTGCCAAACACATGCGCAGCCGTGGCGCGGACTTCCCGCGCATGCGCGCTGTCTCCTTCCGCAAGTATTGGCTTGGCGAACTCCAAAAACCAGTCGCAGAAGACATTCCAGGTAAAGCGGTAGCAGGCGGCGGCATATTCATCGAAACGATAGACTTCCAGCGCCGTGGTCGCCTCCGCCACCGCTTCATTGGTGCTATCGAGAATCCAGCGACTCAACGGCAGGGTCACGGCGGCTGGATCGAACGACGTATCCGCAACAATATTGTTCATTTCGCAAAAGCGCGCCGCGTTCCAAAGTTTGGTGACAAAGCTACGATAACTTTCAACGCGGCTCGACCCTAGCTTCACATCGCGCCCCGGCCCCGTCAGTGCGCAGACGGTAAAGCGCAGCGCGTCTGCGCCATAGCTGTCAATCAGATCCAACGGGTCCATCACATTGCCCTTGGATTTCGACATTTTCTGACCGCGCTCATCGCGCACCAGGCCATGGATATAAACCGTTCGGAACGGCACGTCCTTCATGAAATGGATGCCCATCATCATCATCCGCGCCACCCAGAAGAAGATAATGTCAAAGCCGGTCACCAGCACATCGCTCGGATAATACCGCGCCACATCGTCCATCTTTTGTGGCCAACCAAGGGTGGAGAACGGCCAGAGCGCAGAACTGAACCAGGTGTCCAGCACGTCCTCATCCTGGCTAAGCGGTTCGTCGCGCCCATAATGCGCCCGCGCGGCTTCCCGGACAGCCGCTTCATCGCGTTCGACAAACACCTCGCCATCTGGCCCATACCAAGCTGGTATGCGATGGCCCCACCATAGCTGGCGAGAAATGCACCAGGGCTGGATGTCGCGCAGCCAGCTGAAGAACGTGTTCTCCCACTGCTTCGGCACGAACACGGTTTTTCCCGTTTCCACCGCCTCGATCGCCGGCTTGGCCAGCACGGTGGCGTTGCAGAACCATTGTGTGGTCAACAGCGGCTCGATCGGCACGCCGGAACGGTCGCCATGCGGAACTTGATGGACGTACGGCTCAATTTTCTCCAGCAATACCAGCCGTTCGAGTTCGGCGACGATTTTCTTGCGCGCTTGCTCCCGATCCTCTCCGTCCAACCCGCGCACGAATTCCGGATCCGCCACGCCGTCCACCGCCACCAGCGCGTCAACAATTTCCGCCACGGTGACGTGAGCCTGCTTGTCCAGCACCGAAGGCATTTCCAACGCATGGCGCTGCCCAACCTGAAAATCGTTGAAATCATGCGCCGGCGTGATCTTCACCGCGCCGGTGCCTTTTTCTGGATCGGAATATTCGTCCGCCACGATCGGAATACGCCGGCCAACCAGCGGCAGGATCGCATGCTTGCCCACCAGATCGCGGTAGCGTGCATCCGCCGGATGCACGGCCACCGCCATGTCGCCCAACAGTGTTTCCGGCCGCGTGGTGGCAACAATAATGAATCGTCCGGGTTGTCCCTCAATCGGGTAGCGAAGGTAGAAAATATGACCGCGGATTTCCCTGTTCTCCACCTCCAGGTCAGAGATCGCCGTCTGGAATTGCGGATCCCAGTTCACGAGCCGCTTGTCGCGATAGATCAGCCCTTCCTTGAACAGGCTGACGAAGACGTGGCGTACGGCCTCGGACAACCCGTCATCCATCGTGAACCGCTCACGCGGCCAGTCCAGCGACGCACCCAGTCGGCGGAGCTGGCGGGTGATCGTACCGCCGCTTGCAGCCTTCCACTGCCACACGCGCTCTAGAAATTTCTCTCGACCAAGCAAGTGGCGGGTTATTCCCTGCTCGCCCAGCAGCCGTTCGACCACCATCTGCGTGGCGATTCCAGCATGGTCGGTACCCGGTTGCCACAAAGCGTCGCGCCCCTGCATGCGTCGCCAACGGATCAACGTGTCCTGCAGGGTAAATGTGAGCGCATGACCCATATGCAGGCTGCCCGTGACATTTGGCGGCGGGATCATGATGGTAAAAGGATCGGCGGCGGAGGTGGGATGGGCGGCGAACGCGCCCGCATTTTCCCAGCCCGCATATAGGTGGGCTTCAACCTCTGCCGGCGTAAAATTTTTATTAAGCATCAGGTTAGTCCGAACGTGTTGCGCCGGGCCAATAGCTGCGACGACAGGGGACGGCAAGCAGAAGATCGGTGGCGGGTGAAAAAATCAACCGACGGCGCGGCCAACCACACGCTGGATATCAGCCACCCTGCTGACTCGTGGTATAGTCACCCGTCCCAGCCCAGCGATCGCGTACCGCATTATAATAGGCTGCCTCGTCGTATAAGGGAACCGCGACGCGCAGATCACGCGCCGTCAACCGGCCGATGGCGGAAGCCACGTTGTGCGACGCAATCACCAGGTTGGCCAAATTCTGCACCAAGGTAACCTCAGTATTCAGCACCGCCTGCTGAGCGTTCAGCACATCGAGCGTGGTACGGCTGCCCACTAGGGCCTCGCGGGTCACACCTTCCAGGGCGATCCGGTTGGCGCGAATGGCGGCGCGCGTGCTGTCCGCCGTTGCGCGCGCCGAGGCTAGGGTTTCCCATGCCTGCGTGGATAGCTGGATGGCCGAGCGGCGGCTCTCATCCACCTGCTGGCGGGTCTGCTGCTGTATCTGCCGCGCCTGACGGACGAAGGAATGCTCCGCTCCACCCTGGTAGATCGGCACCGAGAGGTTGGCCATGATCTGCGCGCCATTGGCAGCAGTGTGCGGCGTCAGAGTATTGTTTTGATTGAAAGCCTGCGCTTGTAGGCTGAGCTGGGGCATCAGCGCGCTGAAGGCGACATCCACCGCGTCCTTCGCCGCCGCGTCATCGAACAGGGTCGCGACCACATTCGGATTGTTGTTAGCCGCCAGCGCCCCTGCTTCCTGCACGTTCTTCACCGGCAGGTTGAGCGGCTGCGGCGGGACCAGGTCGCCCGGCTCCGCTCCCACCACGCGCGCATAGGCAGCGCGCGCGACGGCGAGATTGCCTTCCCCGGTTTGGCGCTGCGCGGTAGCGAGGGCATAGGCGGCCTCCGCCTGCGCCACATCGGTGCGGGTGATTTCGCCGACCCGGAACCGCTCTCGCGTTGCCTGTAGCTGACGGGCCAGCACCTGTTCGTTGTTGATGTTCAGCGCCAGGATCTGGGTGGCCTGGATCACCCCGACATAGGAATTCACCGTATCTGAAAAGACCTGCTGCTCGGCCGCGATCAGGCGCGCGCGTTCCGCCATGACTTTGTTTTCGGCGGCATTCGTGCTGGCGAGGGTACGCCCGCCGCGAAACAGCGGCTGCGTCAGGATGGTATTTGCCGTAGCGATGTCGCGAGTGACATCAGTCTTGACACCCCCGAGGACATTCCGCGTCCGTTGAATTCCGTTCGCATGACCCGCCGTGCCGTTCACCACCAGGCTGGGACGCCAGCCGGCAAGCGCCTGCGGCACGCCTTCATCCGTGGCACGCAGCTTGGCGCGCGCAGCTTGCAAGGTCGGGCTATTCGCATAGGTCGCCGCCAGGGCTTCCTGCAAAGTGCGGGCACCGGGGGGCAAGGGTGTGGCCGCCGCCGATTGCGCGCGCGCCGGGGCGCCTACCCGCGCGGCGGGTTGCGCAGGCGGCGCGGCTTGCGCCCAAGCTTCCGAGCACGGAAGCACCGCCAACAAGCTCCAGAACATTGCATCACGCAGGCGCATGGGTCGCTTTCCCGTGCCGTTGGTTGGGCGGCAATGTGGAACCAGTATCGCTCGTAAGAATCCCAAGGCCCTGATCATATGTGACTCTGCCATAGTTTTACATAACCGCCAACCGCTTGTCGCCAGGCGGACACAGTTCCACACTGAATTGTTGCGATTAAAACACAAAGAGCGGTGCGGCGCGCAAGGATGGCAAGGCCGGCATGGCGCAGTCGAAGACGTCGCGCGTGCGCAGGCCCGAGGCGGTCATTTCCGCGATCATCGCCTGGCTGGCTAGCCCACGGCCGGCACGCACCGTCACCAGCCGGCCACTGTCGGGGTGCAGCTGGGCGGCGATCGCCGGCGGCACCGCCTCCACCGCGCCCTCGATCAGGATGATGTCATAGGGCGCCCCGCTGAGCCAACCCGCCGACAGCAGCCCTTCCACGATGCTGACCGAGGGGGCCAGCGCGGCTAGGGCCGGCCGCGCAATGGCCAGAAGGGCTTCGTCCTCCTCCAGAGCAGTCACCTGCGCACCGCAGGCCGCCAGCACCGCGGCGCCATAGCCGGTGCCCGCACCCACCACCAGCACGCGCGCGTCTTTTTCCGGGGCGCAGAGCTGGATCAATTTCGCGATCGCGCGCGGTTCCGGCATCACCCGCCCATGGCCCAGCGGCACCGGCCCATCCGCATAGGCGAGCGCGGCCAGCGCGGGGGGAACAAAACGCTCCCGCGGCAGGCTGCGCAGGGCTACCAGAATGGAGGGGTTCGAGACCTTATGGGGGCGGATCTGGCCATCCACCATCTTTTGGCGCGCATCGGCGAAGTCGACTGTCACGGCTTGTTCCATTATGCGCTCGGCCTGTTTCTTATCATCGAGCGCGCTCTTATAGAGGCTGTTCGCGCCGCCCGGCCAGCCCCGAACTGCGGGCAAAAAACTCCCATCGCGCACACAGCACGCACAGCGCCAGATGCACTTCGAGTAAGATGCGGGCCGCGACGGCCGCCGCCCGTATCCCCAGCCGCGCTTCCTGGGCCCAGATCCAGCCGACCAACCCGCCAGCCGCCTGGGTGGCGGGAATTTACACCCCATGCACGATGACGTCCGAACGACCGATCACCGGCGCGCCACCAAACGGGATCATCATGCCAATAAAATCGATACGGCCACCCGTGAGGATATACCTGCGTGAGTGGCTAGGAAGGGTGCGGGGCGCTACCGATCAAACTGAGATACTCTTCCGTCGCTCACTTGACCCGCTGAACCGCGCGCCCGATATAGTGCTTTCAGGCCACATGGGGCAGCAGAAATGCCCGCCCGGGCGGTCCGGTGGCAGAGTGGTGATGCAGCGGACTGCAAATCCGCGAATGCCGGTTCAATTCCGGCCCGGACCTCCAATACTTTCAATGCATTGTGGATAATTACGACAGTAAGAAATTTTTGCGGACCCCGTGCCAACCTCGATAGTAAAATTGTGGCTACACAAAGCGGGATAGACCTCGGCAATCGTGGATCGTCCGGCCGGAATATCGAAGCCATCGAACGACTAGAAACGCACGCGGGTGCTGAGGCGCTGGCGGATTAAGCGTGACCACCGAATGCCGGTATGGGTGGATTTCGCCACCGTAGCTTACACATTGAAATGGAACACTGCCTTCAGCCCTACGCGCGTTCCTCGGTCAGTCGCCGCCAGAGGGAAAGCCCCTACGCACCGCGCCTTTGGCCGACCGATCCACCCCTCACGCAATCGACATTGAAATGATCCCCGTCGGTCGGCCAAAGGCGCCGGAAATCCTCGAGGAAGCGCGGCCAGTCCAACAGCAGCTCTCACATCTCGAAATGGGGCCGCGGCATTGAAAAGCCGTGCTCGAAGCCGACCAGCGTTCGAACATCCTCCGGGAGCCACTGCAGCAGCCATTCGGCAATGCCCCTACGGGTCTAGTATTTATGCGGCCTGGGCTGGGGGAGTTCGACTGGCACCGCGCCCCCTTCGACCATATAGGCGTGCAAGCCCTTCAGGCTAACGCCAGGTGGGGCTCATAAGTTTCTCCGTGCCGGCTCTTTCAGGAACAACTTAGCCGAGAGATTTGGCCTAGGTTCGAAGCCCTTCGCCAGCATGGGCACGGCCTCACGGCCCGCTTCGCAGACTGGGAGAGGTCACCCGGCTCAGGTGCCGTATTTTCCGAAAAAGGTTCCGCAAGAACGATCGTTTCCTGGAGACCCGGCGTCACCAGCGGCAGAACCTGCAAGACGCCATCAGCTTACCGGATGCGCAGAGGATAGGCCGACCTTCATCCTCCTCTTCTCTACCGACTTCGCCGAGCGCACTCCGTTTCTACCGGCGACCTCCGTGGAGCGGCCGCGGCCGTCCAAAGTCGACGCCGTCAGCCGAAGCGGCCGGTGATGTAGGACCGGGTGCGCTCATGCTTCGGGTTAGTGAACATGGCCTCGGTCTCGCCGTACTCGATCAGCCGGCCGAGATACATGAAGGCGGTGTTATCGGAGACGCGCGCCGCCTGCTGCATGTTGTGGGTGACGATGACGATGGTGTAGCGGCCCTTGAGCTCATCGATCAGCTCCTCGATGCGGCTGGTGGCGATCGGATCCAAGGCCGAGCATGGCTCGTCCATCAAGAGCACATCCGGATCGGCGGCGATGGCGCGGGCGATGCAGAGACGCTGCTGCTGGCCGCCGGAGAGGCCGAGCGCTGACTCCTTCAGACGATCCTTGGCCTCCTCCCATAGCGCCGCCCCCTTGAGCGCGCGCTCAGCAGTATTGTCGAGAACGGCTCGGTCGCGGACGCCGTCGACGCGGAGCGGGTAGACCACGTTCTCGTAGATCGACATCGGGAACGGGTTCGGCTTTTGGAACACCATGCCCATGCGCTTCCGGAGCGCGATCACGTCGACGCCAGCGCCATAAACCTCGGCGCCTTCGAGCTGCATCGACCCTTTTATTCGGACTCCATCGATGAGGTCATTCATGCGGTTAAGGCAACGCAGCAGGGTCGACTTGCCGCAGCCCGACGGCCCGATCAGCGCCGTCACCAAGCCACGCTGGATATCGAACGTATTGTCGAACAGCGCCTGCTTCTCGCCATACCAGAGATTGAAGTTGCAGATCTCGACATTGGCGCCTTCCGGCCCAAGCCGGGGATGGACGGCGGTGGCCTCGTAGTCGACAGCTGCGGTCATAACCTCCGTCCTCTAAAACTGGCTGCCGGCGAAGCGGCGCTTCAACCGGTTGCGGATGACGATGGCGGCGGTGTTCATCGCTGCAATCATGGCGATCAGGAGCAGCGTAGTGACGAAGACCATCGGCTTCCCCGCCTCCGAGTTCCGCGACTGGAAGCCAACGTCGTAGATGTGGAAGCCGAGATGCATGAAGCTGCGCTCAAGATGCAGATAGGGGAACACCCCGTCGATCGGCAGCTCCGGCGCCAGCTTGACTACGCCGACCAGCATCAGCGGCGCCACCTCGCCGGCGCCGCGCGCCATCGCCAGGATCAGCCCGGTCATGATGCCGGGCAGCGCACGCGGCAGCACGATGTATTTAATCGTCTGCCACTTCGACGCGCCGCAGGCGAGCGAGCCCTCGCGCATCGAGCGTGGCACCGCGGCCAGAGCCTCCTCGGTTGCGACGATGACCACGGGCACGGTGAGCAGCGCCAGGGTCAAGGACGACCACAACAGGCCGCCGGTGCCGAAGGTTGGGCTCGGCAGGCGCTCGGGGAAGAACAGTTGGTCGATTGAGGCGCCAAGGGTGTAGGCGAAGAACCCGAGGCCGAACACGCCGTAGACAATTGACGGCACGCCGGCGAGGTTGTTGACCGAGATGCGGACGATCGCCACCATCCGGCCCTGCTTGGCGTATTCGCGGAGATAGAGCGCGGTCACCACGCCGAAGGGCGCTACCGCTATCACCATCAGCAGCGTCATCGCGAAGGTTCCGAAGATCGCCGGCCAGACACCGCCCTCAGTGTTGGCTTCGCGCGGTGCGTCGATGAGAAATTCGCCCCAGCGCGAGAGGTAGATTCCAAGGCGGTCGAACCAGCCAACAGCGTTCGCCGGATAAAAGCGGACAATCTCGGAGAGCCGAAGGGTCTTGTCCTTACCACCGATCTCCACAAGCGTGACTTTGTAGCGCTGGTCCTCCGTCTTGACGCGCTGCACCGCGTCGGCGAGGTGCTGGTATTCGGCGCGCAGCTCGGTGATGCGAGCCTCGGCCTTCGTCTTCGCCTCCGCATAGCGCGGACTAGCTTCCGACTCGCTGATAGCGACGCGGCGCAGCGCGAGGCGTTCGCGCTCGATTTGGGCGTTGACCTGGCCGATGGCGTCGTGCTCGAGCGAACGGATCGTCCCGAGGCGCCGAAGCGCCTCGCGATGAGCGGCAACAGCCCGCGGATCGTTGATGGCGACCCGGTCGCCAGCGACCTCGACGGCGGCGATGCGACCGATGAACGAGCCCCATTCCAGTCGCTCGACGAAGTAGAGATCGGCCGGCACCTCGATCTTCGCCACTCCGAAGTTGGCGGCCCAGCGGTAGTCGTCGTTGTAGAAGTCAAAGTTGCCGGTCCGGTAGAGCGTGCGCCAGGCGTAGCCAGCATCGTCGCGAAACGTCACGTATTTCCCGGGGGCTGAGATGCGCTGGCGCGTCGCCTCGTCGAGAGTTGCGATCAGGTCGGCTCCTACTCGGAATTCCTCGCTACGCGTCGGCTCGCCGGCGATCTGCGTACCGTCGGAGAACGTAACCAGATGGATCGGCTTCGGCCATAGCGCGCCGACGCCGTTCCACAGCACCAGCAGTAGGAATCCCACGATCATCGTTACGCCGAGCGCGAGCGAACCGGCCAGCAGCCACTGGAACGGCTCGCCGAGCGCGCGCAGCGCGGTAACGCGCGATCGCGTGTACGATCGGGCATCGGAACGTGTGGTCAGGATCGCGATGGTGGCCGACATTCTCTCCTCACGCTCCCTACAGCTGCGCTGAGCGCTTGCGAAAGCGCTGGCGGACGATCTCGGCTAGCGTGTTGACGACGAAGGTCACAACGAAGAGGGTGAGCGCGGCGAGGAACAGGGTGCGATAGAGCGTGCCGTCCTTCACCGCCTCCGGCAGCTCGACCGCGATGTTGGCCGAAAGCGCCCGCAGACCAGAGAATATGTTCCATTCCATGATCGGGGTGTTGCCGGCGGCCATGACCACGATCATGGTCTCGCCGACAGCGCGGCCCATGCCGACCATGATCGCGGCGAAGACGCCGCTCATCGCCGTCGGCAGGATCACCCGGGTCGCCGTCTGCCACGGCGTAGCGCCGCAGGCGAGCGAGGCGCCGCGCAGATGCTCGGGCACCGAGTTAAGTGCGTCCTCGGCAATGGTGTAGATGATCGGAATCACGGCAAAACCCATCGCAAAACCCACCACGAGGGTGTTGCGTTGGACGTAAGTTGAGACCATGCCGCCGCGGGCGTCCAGGCCTGCCGCGGTCAGAGCCGTCGCCACCGCCACCGCCACCGCTCCGGCGGCCAGCAGCGTCGCTAACCAGCGGAACCCATCGACCATCCCGGTTCGGAGCCCGGGCGGCGCCTGCTCGACACCAAGCCAGTCGCCGAGCACGCGTTCGGACAGGATGACAACCGCGACATAGGCGGGGGGCAGTAGCAGCAGGAACGTAAACGGCCCGCCCGAGCCGGCATCGCCGTTGGCCCAGGCCTTAACGTCGCCGGCGAAAAACGCGCGTTCGAAGGCGGGGCCTGCATAGGCCGCCATCAGCACACCCACTGCCAGCGCGACAAAGGCGAGCGACAGTTTCACACCGCCGCCGAACCGGAGCGACATGTCGCGCGGCAGAAGCTGCCAGAGATAGGCCCCGATCACGAGCGCCATAGGCAGGGTGACAAAGGCCAGCAGGACCGAGCTGATGAAGGTCTCGACCAGCGGCGCCAGAACCAACGCCGCGATGAATCCCAGCACCACCGAGGGCAGTGATGCCATCATCTCCACCACTGGCTTCAGCGTCCCCCGCACCCTCGGGGAGACGAACTCGGAAGTATAGATGGCGGCCAGCAGCGCGATCGGCACGGCGAACAGAAGCGCATAAAAAGTCGCCTTCAAGGTGCCGAAGATCAGCGGTACCAGCGACAGCTTGGGCTCAAAGGAGTCGGTGCCGGACGACGATTGCCAGGTGAATACCGGCTCGTCATAGCCTTCATACCAAACCTTGCCGAAGATCGAGGCCCAGGTCGTCTCCGGATGCGGTGCTGAGACGTCCCAGACAGTGGCGGTACCGTCTGCCCCGACCACCATGATCGCGTCCTCACGCGGCGCCAGCACCGCCAGCTTCGGCGCCCCCCCGGTCTGGGTCAGCGAGAGAAGCACCTGCTCGCTGGTAGAATGGCGAAGGGTGACGCCGCCACCGGCGTCGGCAGTTACGAACATCTTGCCGCGCTCGCTTGGCGCGAACGCCTCGATCGGCGCCATCTGCGGCTTCAGGTCATGGGCGAGCACAAGGCGGAATCCGTCCGTGGTCGCCGCGCCGGGCTGGGGCAAGCGGAAGTATACGGCGACCGAGCCGTCCGAGCCCGTGACCACGATCGACTGCTCGCCGATCAGGAAGTCGAAGCTTCCAACCAAAACATCGCCCACGAGGAGGTCCCGGGTCTCGGCCAGCTTCACGTTATTGGCGTCACGGGTATCGTAGCGGAATACGACCCCGCCGCGATCGACGACGAAGACCTGGTCGCCCTTCTCCGAGACCATGGCGCGCGCGACCCGCGTTCCCGTGGGCAGTGGCGGCAGTTCGGCGGTCGAGACCGTGGTGCGGGCCTGGCGGGTCAGCATGTTGACACGGGTTTCGGCCAGCGACAGCCGCGGCACACCGGCATCGTCGACGGTGACGAAGGTCCGGACTGGACGCTCGACGGTACCACCGGAGCGGTAGTCGATAGCAACGATCGAGCGGCCGTCGACGATGCGCTGTTCGGCGTCCAGCTCGACCGCGATCGCGGTCTTGCGGAACTGCTCGCCGGAAATGGGCGTGAAAACGGCGGAGCCGTCGGTGCGGTCGGCGCCGAGCGACTGGAGGCCGGCGGGCAGCGCCGTGGCCGGCACGATCTCGGCCGACAGACTTACCTTGCCGAAACGCACAGTGCCGTCGGCGAAGCCGAAGGCGATCTCGCCACCGACGATCGAGCGGCCAAAGGCTGTGGCACGCTTGCCGCCGAAGTCGAGCAGCGGCACCGCGAGGCGCTGGCCGCTGGCGACATGGTAGAGACCGACCTCGCCGTCACGACCGATCGTGTAGGCGACAACCTTGGTCTCCTCGAGGCCGCCGGCGACGAGCGTGTCGGCCGCACCCACGATCTTGAAGCTCTGCTGAGCCAACACCCTGCCGCCGGTAAACAGCGGCACCACTACCTGCATCAGGAAGACCATGATGCCGAAGACTGCTACAATGACTGAGAGACCGCCGATGCGGATGCCCCAGTCGGCGACCTTGTCGGCAATCAGGACCGAGCGCCTTGTGACGCGCCTAGTCGGCACTGCAGATTTGGGGACAGTTACGGCGTCGGTCTGGGTGGTCATCAATGCCTTCTAGGACCCCTGGAAAGGAGGATGGGGCGGCGTGCAGCCTCCCCATCCCGACAGATAACGCCTTACGAGCCGGCGTTGAGGCCGAGGGCCTTCAGGTCCTCGCGGGCGATGTCGCTTGTGACCGGGAAGTAACCGTCCTTAACGGTGGCATCCTGGCCCTGCTTCGAGAGCATGAACTTCACGAACTCGGCACGCACCGGGTCGAGCGGCTGGCTCGGGTTTTTGTTGAGGTAGATGTAGAGGAACCGCGAAATCGGGAAGTCACCCGAATAGGCGTTCTCGGCGCTGGCTTCAAAGCACTTCTCTCCCTTCTTGGTGGCGATCGGCACAGTGCGAACGTCGGCGGTCTTGTAGCCGATCCCGGAATAGCCGATGGCGAACTTGTCGGAGGCGACGCCCTGGACCACGGTGGAAGAGCCCGGCTGCTCCTTCACGCTGTCCTTAAAGTCGCCGTTGAAGAGGGCGACCTCCTTGAAGTAGCCGTAGGTTCCCGACGCCGAGTTGCGGCCGTAGAGCGAGATCGGCTTAACAGCCCATTGACCGGTCATGCCAAGGTCGCCCCAGGTCCGGAGATCCTTCTCCTCGCCACCGCGGCGGCCCTTAGAGAACACCGCATCGACCTGCTGCAGTGTCATGCACTGGATCGGGTTGTCCTTGTGGACGTAGATCGCGAGCGCGTCCACCGCCGTGCGGATCGCGTGGGGCTTGTAGCCGTACTTCTTAGCGAACTGATCGACCTCGGCCCCCTTCATTGGGCGGGACATTGGGCCAAAATGCGCGGTGCCGGCGACCATCGCGGGAGGGGCGGTCGAGGAGCCCTTGCCCTCAATCTCGATCTGGACGTTGGGGTAGCGCGAGCGGAAGCCCTCAGCCCAGAGCGTCATCAGGTTGTTGAGGGTGTCGGAGCCGATCGACTTAAGGCTTCCGGACACGCCGCTGACTGGCTTGTAGTCCGCCAATTTTGGGTCGACGCCCTGCGCCTGCGCTACCAGCGGCAGGCTGGCGATCAGCGCGACCACAGCACCAAACTGAAGCGATTCAGTGAGATATTTCATTACATTTTTCCACATTGGCTGGAGTACCACCGCGGCGCTCCCTTCATCTACCGTTTTCGTCGATAACGAAGCGGAAAATAGCCGTGGACAATTGCACGCATATTACACTTATATTAATATAATATGACGATCGGCGCAGCCGGAATGCCACAGCCCCCGTCCGTTCCGACCCTGCTCTCAGCTCCCGATGACCTCGCCGCCCTTCCAGGTGATGACGACCACTGGCCTGCCCCCTGAGTAGTGGTCTCTCTGATATAAGACCTACTGTTCAAAAGGGCTTCTATTACCGCAGACCTACCGCTGCATGATGGCTTAGGGGCGTGGTCAGACCTGGAGGCAGGATTCGATCCAAGCGCCGGCCGAAAGCACCATTGTATCGCGGCCCGGTGCTGCAATCAGTTGCAGCCCAACCGGAAATGCGCCGGCTGGCACCGGCAGGGGCAGGCTAAGTGCAGGGCAACCGGCGAAATTGGCCAACGCCGTGAGGTCCGCTTGATTCACCGGCACAGAGGTATCGAACGAAAAGGCCCTCTGTGGCGCGGTAAGCGTGAGCACCACATCGCATTCGTCGAACACATCCAGGAACGCAGTACCAACGATGGCAAGATTTCGCCGTTCGGCCTGGTAGCGTTCCGGTGGCACACGCATGCCATAGTCAAGCATCGCCCGGAACGCGGGGGAGAAAGCATGCGGCGCGATTTGCAGCAAGCGCGCATGCACTTGCGCGGCATCAACCTCCGAGACAATCAAGCCTGCACGACGCGCTTGCCCCGGATCGTATCCCGGCACGTGTACGCATGCCGCTGCTACGCCGAGGGTGGCGAGGACGGCAAGCGCGGCATCGAGCGCCGCTAGGCATTCCGCCTCGATCGTCACCTGCCCGGCATTCGCCAGCTGGGCGAAGCGCAAGGTCGCCGGCCCAAATGCATCCAGCCGTTCTCCAAGCAGGAAGGCAATATCGCCAACGCTGCGCGCCAACGGCCCGATCGTATCCAGCCCGAAGGCAAGCGGCATCACGCCGTCCGTCGGCCAATAGTCGCGGGAGGGCTTGAAGCCAACGATGCCGCAATAGGCAGCGGGCAAGCGCACAGAGCCCATAGTGTCCGTCCCCAGCGCGATGGGGCACAGCCTCGCAGCCACAGCAACGGCCGAACCACCGCTGCTGCCACCCGGCGTGAAGCCGGGAAACGCGGGGTGCTCGCAGCGTCCATGGTGCGGATTGTCGGTAGTGGCGCCCAGCGCTGCTTCGTGCATGTTGAGCTTGCCCAGAATTACCATACCCGCATCGTGCAGGCGTTGCACCACGGACGCATCCGTCATCGGCATCCAGCACGTGCCAAGCCCGTTGGTTGTCGGCATTCCCTGTGCGTCGATATTGTCCTTGATGGCGATTGGCACGCCGTCCAGGCGGGACAGTGGCTTGCCAGCGGTTCGTCGTCCATCGCTTGCCGCCGCCGCGGCCAGGGCGTCATTCGCCGCAACATGGATAAACGCGTTCAAGGCCCGCCCACGCGGGCCTTCGATCCGGTCCAGGCAAGTGGATGTCAGTTCCAGTGCCGATACATCGCCCACCTCCAGCGCCGCAACCGCCTCGCACACACCCCAATCGGCTACGCTGCTCATCGCGCGTCGATCAACCGAATCGGCTTCTGCCGGGAATCAATCTCGCTGAGTTTCGCGGTACCGCCAGTCTGTGTCAGCTCCACAATCACCGCCACGCCAAGCCGCTGGCGCAACACATCGCGCACATATCGTTCCAACGCCATCATATCACCTGCGACGGACACGCCGGTTTCCGCAATAACGATCAGCTCCTCCCGTCCATCCCGGTTCACCAGCCGGCAGACATACTCGCCATTCAGGCCATCGACCTCGTTCAGAATCGCGCCGATTCCTGTGGGATAAACATTGATCCCGCGCAATTTCACCATGTTGTCGCTACGGCCCTGAAAACCGGCAAGTCGGCGAAACCCGATACCGATGCTGCCATGTCCGGGAAGTATCGATGATACATCGTTGGTATTGAACCGAATCACCGGGTAAATTGTATTCTTGAACAACACAGTCACGCAGATATTGCCGCGCTCCCCCGTCGCCACCGGCACCAGCCGCTCCGGGTCCAGGATTTCCACTAAATGAGCGTCTTCCCAGACATACAGCCCGTCATGGTCCGACCCTTCTGCAGCGATGACCCCGGTATCGCCGACACCGTACCAGTCATACACTGCCGCCCCCGGCCAAGCTTGCGCCATCGCCGCATGCCCACCGGCGCCAAGATGGCCGGAGATCATCCGGATCGGAATATCGCGTCCCGGTTCCAGTCCCGCCGCGCGCGCTATCGCTGCCAGCTTCAAAATATAGTCCGCGAAGCCCACAATCGCAGTCGCACCGAACCGCCGCATCAATGCCACCTGCTGTTCGGACCGCGTCTCGAGCCCTGTTCCCGCTGGCAGGAACAAGGCACCAACAAAATGCGCCACCGCTTCCCGGATGTAGTGCCCGCCATTCACCATGCCGAAGCCGTAGGTGGAATGCACCACGTCCCGCGCTGTCATCCCCTGTAACAGATAGGCCCGTGCCAGCAGCGCGTTCTGCACTTCCCGGTCCCAGGCACCGAAGAACAGCGGCTGCGGCATGCCTGTAGTGCCGCTGGTAGTGTGCAGCACCACGCTACGCCGCCCCTCTGCCCCGTCCATGCCATGAAAATCACCGAACGGCGGATACGCCTCCACACTCGCCATCAAGTCGATCTTAGAGAAGCATGGCAGCTTCGCCAGGTCATCGACACCCCTGATGTCGCCGGGCTCTATCCCCGCACCGCTCCATAGCCGCCGGTAGAATGGGATCTCCCAGCCGCGCCGCATGAGCACGGCGAAGCGACGTTCCTGTAATGCGCGCAGCGTCGCCGCATCCAACCGCGCTGGCCCTTGCATGAAGGCATCGCCGATCGGGTACTCGTCCAGAATGCGCGTCGGATCCGCTTCCTGGAAATACGTCGCCATGGGTCCGGTCCTCTCAGGCGGGCACCAGAAGATCACTGATGCGGCGGATGTCATCTACCTGCTCGATCCCGTCCAGCATTTCAATCAATCGCTCCGCGTTCGCCGCTGGCAGCGGTACATGGCAGGACGCAAAGTTACGTCGGAATTTTTCTAAATGCGCCTCCCGGCTCATCGGCTTCGCCGGATTGCCGTATACCGTCGTGATCGTACGATGCAGCTCCAGGCCGTTTTTCAGCCGCACGCTCACCGTCACAGGGGTCAACGCATTCGGATCGGGGTTGTCGTCCACTAAGGCCACGATGCGCCGCCCCAGATCCAGTGTCTCCGGATCATGCCGGCGCGCGTCACTGAAATCGTCGATCCCCACCGCCCCGCGTAGAAGCGCGCACGCGGAAACATAGGGTCCGCAGAGCCGCGCATAGTTCACCCCCATGTCGCCCGTCACCGGCCGTCCGACCAGATGATGCGTCAGCTTTGGTACCCGTGCCTCCCCGGTGACGACGTCCCTGGCCTTAAACCCATGTTCCTTCTGCAATTCCATGAACCCGTCCAACATCCCATGCGTCGCGCGCCCACTGGGGAATGGCTTGTGCGCTACTTCTGTGATGCGCCAGACCCGGCCTATATCACCACGCACCCGCGCGATATCGCCGGCACCCTCGATCATACCGAAATAACCGAACGGACCTTGCAGCACGTTCTCGATACTGGGCAGACCGCGCGCCGTCAGGTCGGCGGCGATCAGCGCATTGCGCGCGTTGAAGCCAATCTGCAAACCCAACAACAGGGAACCCTCGGTATGCGGCTGCATCGTGCCGCACAACTGGCCATACACGTGGCCGAATAGCGAAGCCTGCCGGTCTGCATCAAACCCCAATACGCTGCCCAATGCCGCAGCGGCAGCAAAAATTCCTCCCGTCGCCGGGCGGAAGAAGCGCAGCCCAGTGGTACTTGCCACACCTAGGTGGCAGGCCACGTCCACGCCCAGCACCACGGCGCGTACCAACTCGCGCCCACTTACGCCGCCTACCCTGTCGGCATGTGCCATCACGGCAGCCAGGCACACGGTCACGGGGTGCAACACGGCGGCCTCATGCACGCAGTCGAATTCGGAATTGTGGATCTGGTAACCGTTCACCATCGCTGCGCCTGCCGCGGACAACCTGCGCCTATGTCCCCAACAGCGCACCGTCCCATCCCCCAGCATAGCGGCCGAGGACTCAATCAGTTCCGCCACGCACGGGCCGTTGGTGCCGGCCAGCCCAACGCCCAGCGTATCCAGAATAAATATGCGGGCGGCGCGGACCGCCGCATCCGGCAAATCCACAAATCGCGTATGGCTGCAATGTTCGGCGAACAGGCGGATTGGGTCGGTCATGCTCACCCCACAGTAAACGGGTGCCGCGCCGCCCAGTGTCGGGCGATTTGCAACCGCGTTGTAACCCACACATCGTCGTGGCGTGCCACATGGTCCAAAAATTTCTCGAAATAGCCAATCCGTCCCGGCCGGCCGATGATGCGCAGATGCACGCCCAGTGACATCATGCGTGGCGCCTGCGCGCCCTCACGCAACAACCAGTCGAAACTATCGGTCGCATATCGCAGCCAGTCCGACGGCATGTAGCTCGGCGCGGTCCACATCTTCATGTCGTTGCTGTCGATGGCATACGGCAGGATGATGATCGGCTTGCCATCAACCGTATCCCAGAAGGGCATGTCGTCGGAGTAGTCATCCATGTGATAGGTGAAGCCTTCCTCCACCAGTAGCCGGCGGGTGTTGTCGGTGAACAGATAGCGGGAAAGCCAGCCATGCGGGCGTTCGCCGGTAATCTGGCCAATGGATGTCACAGCTTTGCGGATGAAGTCGCGCTCCGCTGCCTCATCCATGTGGAACTGGTGTACCCAGCGCCAGCCATGCGCACACACCTCATGCCCCCCACCGACGATGCGCCGGGCTAGCTCCGGCGCGCGTTCCAGGCTCATCGCCGCCGCGGTGAATGTTGCGGTCAGGCCTCGTTCCTCCAGCAACTTCATCACGCGTGGCGCACCGGCCTTAATACCGTATGCATAATTACTTTCGTTACCGTAATTGCGCAACGCCTTCTTTATTGTGACGCCCAACTCATCCACCGGCTCCGGCACGCGATCGCCATGTACGATGGAAGGCTCGGATCCTTCCTCGACGTTGACGACCAGCGACAACGCTAGGCGCGCACCATCCGGCCAAGTCATCGCATTTAAACCGTCGCGGTTACAGCAATTTCCACGCGCCAGGCAGGATTCACGAGCCCAGCGATGACGCAGGCGCGGGATGGCGCGCAACCGGACGCCAGCCAAGCATCCCACACCACGTTCATCGCGGCCAAATCGGCGATGGCGGGAAGATAGATCGTGGCACTCACCAGCTTCGTCTTGCTGCTACCAGCGCGGCGGAGCAAGTCCTCGATTTTCGCCAACACCTGCTTCGTCTGCCCCGTAATGTCCTGGGTAACATCGTCGGGTACCACTCCGGCGGTGAAAACGAAGCCGTTGGCGACCGTGGATTGAGAGAGCCTTGTGTTTGAATCGAGCCGCTGAATTGTCATAACGCATCCTCCATGCTGGCGTGATTTCAGCCGGTTTCTCGGAACCTGTCCAGGCCGGACACGATGGCCCCAATCCGAGTGAGCGAGCGTTACCCTGGCAGGCCACGCCACCGCCACTCAGGCCGTGGCGGCCGAGATCGACGTAAAGGTTTTTATGGATCGGCCAATGGCGCCGGAAAACAACCAGGACGTACTGCCAGTCGGGTATCAGCTCGTGCAACACAAGATAACCCGGCGGTAAGAAAAACCTTAGTCCATATCGACCAGCGTGGGCGTGTCTTCCACAACCCGCGTCACCAGCCATTCGGCAATGCCTTTGCGCGCCCAGTATTTGCTCAGGCTCGACGGCGGCAGCAACTCGACGAACGTCGGACTGTTGATCCTGCCAAAAGCTACAGCATCACGACCGCCCTCCAATCCTCCACCCCGCGACGGGCCGCCTGTTTGGTATCAGAGCCGCCCTCCCGACCGACAATTGGGCTCATGGATCCTGTTGCCAGTCCGCCCGGCCGGGCTGTCCAACCCGGCCCCAACTCGCGCAGGATGGCCATGGACCGCAGATAGAACTGGCAACCTATGGCTGTCAGCGGTGCACGTTGACCTCCTAACACGAGAAGCGGCACATCCAGATGGCGCTTAAGCTTTGCTACCTCCTGCGAGGTGCCAGACTGGGTTGTATTCAATCTCTGAGCCGAAGCCGTGCGGACCCATTCCCCCACTACCGCTGTAAAGGGCTGCATGTTCTCTGGAGAGAGCATTATTCATATCCGAAATAATGGAAATTAGTGAAAACTCTAATTGGATATTCTGATGTGATCGCGTAACACTCCTTCACAGATCCACCAATCGGGAGAGTATCTCTTGGCATCGACAGTTGCAGCCACGAGCAGAATGACCAGCAAGCGTCGCCAACCGCTGATCGGGACGGAGGTGCGCGGCCTCGATCTCAGAAAGCCCCTAGACGAATCCATTCTCGCGAATCTGAACGCGCTCTGGATGGAACACCTGGTACTGGTGTTTCCCAACCAACCCATCACGGACGAGCAACATATCGCCTTCGGCCGGCGCTTTGGTGAACTCGAAATTCATCCCTCACTCGCGCATCGATCATCACGCAACAAGGAGATTTATCGCGTATCGAACGTCGACGAGGCCGGCCACATCATCCCCGAGAAGGATACGGCCTGGCAGTACTTGAACCTGTCGTGGCTTTGGCACACCGACAGCTCTTTCCGAGAGATCCCCTCGAAAGGCTCGATACTGCATGGCATCGAGACCACCAACGCCGGCGGCAATACGCTGTTTGCCAATATGTACGCGGCCTATGCTGATCTATCGGAGGACATTAAGCGGCAGATCGAGGGCAAGTGGGTCATCCACGACCACGATTTTATCATCAAGCAGTCGAGGGAGCTGTCAGCCAAGCAGGACAAGGGTAATTACGATGCGCTTCCTCCGATGCGCCATCCACTGGTACAACTCCATCCGACAACAGGGCGCCAGAGCCTCTTTCTCTCACCGCATACCATGGTCAATATTGACGGGATGCCGGAGGCAGAGGGGCGCAAGCTACTAGATGAACTGATCGCGCACGCGACAAGCCCGAAGTACGTTTACAAGCATAGCTGGGCAATGGATGACGTCATCATGTGGGACAACCGCTGCACCATGCATGCGGTCGAGCCATTCGACAATGTCACCGTCCGCCGTATCATGCATCGCGTGACGCTGGTCGGAGATGGCCGGCCGATTGCAGCGTAGCCACACCGGCAGATTGCGGCGGATCTTTCGACACGGAATGGCCCGCCTTTCGCGCTAGTCAAGGGCCAACCGAATATGCATCCTCCAGTTCAGTCAGGACCGAGCCACCCGCTGTCAGACCTTTGTCGATACCCTGCGCCAGCAAGTGGCCAAGACGCCCGTCATTTACATGGGTGAAACCGGATTCCGCATCGATGGCAAGACGTAATGGCTCATATCGCCTCTACCTACCTGCCGACGTTCTATTCTGTCTCCGCCATGAGAGTGGTCGAAAAACGGTCAAACCATACCCCACTCCGATCCATCGACCGTTGTGATCAAGCAAGTCAACGCGGAGTAATGGAGGCAGAGCCAGACGCCAACTTGCGCTGTGCCTAAGATCCGGTGATAGAATCGTCCTGGAGATCTATTGACCGCAGAACAGGCTGATACCGCCCCCCGCCCAAGCCACCGTAAGGAAGCCCCCGTGACAAATTCGAAACCCGTCCTCATCGACCGCCATCCAGGCCGGTCAGCTCAGACCATAGGCCTCGCGCACGCACTTGGCACCGATCCGGATCTGATCCACCAGCCGTCAGTCGGCGTTGTCGGGACGAAGGGCGACAGCCAGTGCTATCTCGGCGTGATGGCGAAGGTCGACGCAATTCATGCCAGACTCAGGAGCCGCATCGGCCAGGGGCCCGATCAACTACGCCTGCGTCTTGTTCAGCCCGAGTACACGATCGCCACGTCGGATGGAATCCGTAACGGAACGCGGGAGATGCGCTACTCACTGATCGGCCGCGAGGTCACGCACGACGCGCTGTGTGAACATCTGGAAGCCACCGGCCTTGCCGGCACCATCGCGGTTGTCGCCTGCGACAAACCTCCAGTGGGCACGCTCGCCGCGCTGCTGGAGCACAACCAGCCCGCAATCATCATGTCCGACGGACCCATTCATCCAGGCATCGACCCTAATACTGGTGAGCCCCTAGACATAATCAGCGCCTACCAAGTCGCCGGAAACCCGGACGCCGCCTTTCGCCATCATATCGCCTGCCATGCCTGCCCAGGCATTGGGAGCTGCGGTGGTATGTTCACCTACAATACGATGCAAACTTTCATCGGCGTCGTCGGCATGCAGCCGCTGCACATGGTCGCACCCGCGTCCGACGATCCACGCCGGGTCAAGGAGTTCGCGGACGAACTGGTCGGCTACCTCGCCAACATGATGGACACAGGCCTGAAACCGCGCGACATCGTCAAGCGGGATTCTATCCGCAATGCCGTGATCGTGGCGATGGCGATCGGCGGATCGACCAATGTCACGCTGCACGCGCCGGAGATCGCCCGTGCCGCTGGGTATGCTGATTTCTGGAAGGACATAATGACGCCGAAGGAGTTCAACCACCTTTCCCGCGATATCGTGCCGGTGCTCACGGACGCCAGACCCTACGGCAACTACTCGATGGTCGATATCGACCGTGTCGGCGGCGTGCAAGTGATCGTGCGCGAACTCCTCGAAGCTGGGCTCCTCAACGGCGACATGCTAACCTGCACGGGTGACACGCTGAGTGCTCAGGTGGCGCGCCTCAGCGCTAAATCTCCAGATGGAAAGGTGATTCGAACGGTCGAGAAACCCTACAAGCCGACTGGTGGTCTGCGCGTCCTTGGCGGTAACCTGTCTCCAGATTTCTCGGCGATCCTGAAGCTCGCTGGCGTCGAAGGCGGCCTCGAAAACAACATCTTCCGGGGTAACGCGCGAGTGTTCGAGGGTGAGCAGGCGTTGCTCAACGTGCTCGACCAGACGCCGGAGACCTTCCATAACAACGACATGATCATCGTGCGCTACGAAGGGCCGAGCGGGGCGCCGGGTATGCCGGAAATGCTCGACCCGACCTCGCGCATCACTACGCTCTGCCGGGAGCGCAGCATCGTCGTGGGGTTGATGACCGACGCGCGCTTCTCCGGTGGATCGGTTGGTCTTGTCATCGGACATGTTGGACCGGAAGCCGCGCTTGGCGGTCCGATCGCATTCATTGAGGATGGCGACGAGATCGTCGTCGATCTGAACACGAACACGCTGACCTGCGTCGCGTTGAACGATTTCGCCACTCTGGGGGCGCGCCAGGCCGTGTGGGAAAAGGAAACCGCAGCCAACGGCGGCGTCCATCCGAAATGTGGTGCAGCCGACACCCGTCTGCTGCATCGCGCGCGTCAGATGGCGGTCCCGGCCACACAGGGCGGCGGAATGCACCCCAACCGGGAGGTCTGGGTCCGCGCGCCGCGGGCTGCCGAGCGCTCAGGCTTCGTGCCCATGAACAAACATCGACAGGATACGAACAGGGCGTTCTGATCGCGAAGACATGGCCACAAAGCGATCTCAGAAGCGCCAGCATCTCCGCCGCACTTTCCGGGGTCTCCCAAAGACCCGCGTAGGAGCGGCGCGGAGGCGGCACGGCTGTTCCATCGGCGCAATGGGGAGCCGGACCAACGCTGATATTACGCATCCAAGGCCGTTCGCCTTGGCGATGACCTACAGCTCGTTGGTGAACTCCCCCCCCCCGCATGTCTTGCAAGGCCTTACATACAAGAACGAAAAATATGACCGCTATCCCAAATCTGGGCCATAGGCGCTGACGGGGAACATGCGAAGAATAAGAGGCGCTAGAAAAAAGTACAATACTCACTTTATTCCGGCAGGCATGACGTGAGTGCATTACGCTCTGATTCTGCCGCTGTTACGATGAAATTTAATTCCTCCGCCATCCCAGCGCCCGCTCCAACCCCCGGAGCAAAATACCCCAAGGCACGACGCTCAGAAGACCATGGGTCAGTCGCGCGGCGGCGCCGTAATCTTGGCAAACGACTCGCGCACCGTCAGTTTCGCATGGTATGCAGAGAGACTTGCGTGCCGGCCAATAATCGCTTTAGTGGCGGGGAACTTCATGCCGTAATCCAGCATCGGAATAACGTTCATATCGGCATAGGTCAGCGACGCCCCACACAGATAACCGGTGGCGGCCAATGCCTTGTCGAGTACGGCGACAATTTTTTCGATCTCGGGCACCGCTGCATTGATTTTCGCCATGTCTGGGCCTTTTTCCTTGTCCGCGAAAGCTGTCGGCACGACAAACTGGCGCATGATCCAGTGATCGACCTTGGCGTTGCCATAAGATGTCCACTGCATGCACAGCGCCGCTCCTACGGCATCAGTCGGTAGGAATTTTGGGCCGGCGAACGCGTTATCGATATAGACCGCGAGCGCAGCGCTTTCGAACAGTGCCACGCCCCCATGCCGCAGGCACGGAATCAGGCCGGCTGGGTGGATCGCGTTCACATCCGGGCTGTGCGGGCGGGCCGGGGTCAGCTTATAGGCGACGCCTTTTTCTTCGCAGAGCATACGAATGGACCGCACATAATTCGAATTCGGCCCACCGATGATTTCCAGATCAGCCATGATCTCAGCCTCTTCCTCTGTTATGTAGGACAATCCCCAGTTGCGCATCCGGCGAGGGAAGTGCTTCGTTCTCTCTTGAAACGTTCCTGACGGCCATCGTCTGTCCAGACCCTACACATCGACGACTTGGGAGGCGACTCCGCCGCAAGCATTCCCGAACAAAGTCGCGCCTTCGCCGTCGGATCGGTAGTCCCCGACATAAATCAACACTTCCGGCTCGCTACATCATCCGAAATTTACCCCATGACCTCTGTTTGTGTTAAATTTTTGTATATTATCTTTAACTACAGCATCCTCGTAGGCTGCCCTGTTGCGTGGCATTACCCTCTGCTTCTAACCATCCCGACCGTGACGCGTGGGGCCGGTACCCGCTCCCGTCGCGTCCGGACAACCCAAACGTCGACCACGTCTGGTTCGAAATCGCGATGAAGCGACTGCCTTAGAAATCTATGTCTGACGGACAGAGACCCGCATCAGCGCACTCTCGCTAAATAGGGCGGGAGGACGCTATCTTTGGTCAACATTGCGGAATGCGCTATTGTCGCCATACGGGCTTGACGAGCGAAACTCCGGCGAGCATTCGGGCTAGAGTAGCGTGATTGATGCAGCCAGTAGCCCGGACCAGGGTGGTTCTGCTGGCGACCGTCGCCCACTTCGGTCGATGGCACATCCAAGGGAGTAGCGATATGACAGTGCTGGTGATAGGCGGAGCAGGTTTCATCGGGCGGCGCATGATCCCGATCCTGGTGAGGGCGGGTCAAAATATCACATGCATGGACATCGACGTCGCTGGTGCGACAACCGCGTTTGCCTCGCTTGGAGACAAGGTAAAGGTGGTGCGCGGCGACGTCACCCAGTTCGACGATGTAATCGGCGCGGTGCAAGAGTCGAAGGCCGAGAAGGTCGTGAACCTTTCCTATTTCATCGGTGAGCTCGCCCCGCATGTCGCTTTCAAGCTCGACCTTCAGGGTATGGACAACTGCTTTGAGGCGGCACGCCGCATGGGCGTGAAGCACACGGTTTTCGCAAGTTCGGTTGCGGTCAGCGGCCAGCAGGCGAAATTCGGAGACCGGCTGGTCAATGAGGACGACGAGCGGCATGGCGAAACACAATACGCTGTTAATAAGATCATCAACGAATGGCAGGCACACGATTACCGTCGCGCCTGGGGCATGACCATTACCTGCATCCGGCCAGCCAACGTTACCGGGCCGGATAAGAAATTTGGTTCCATCGACCATGTCAATTGTATGAGCCAACCCGCGCGCGGCAAACCAGTAGAGTTCCCCCACGCCGACGCGATGCGCTGTGTCATTCACGTCGAGGATATGGCGGAGGCGTTCGCGCGCGTCACACTTTCCGACAAGCCAAAGAATACCACCTACAATTCAGGCGGCCATACGGTCAGCATGGGCGAGTTGGCGGCGATCGTGAAAGAATTCCTGCCCCAGGCCGATATCCGCTTCATGAAGGAGACCGGCGGGCGCGCCATATCCGGCAACTTCATGATTGATAATCGACGGCTCGTTGAGGAGTTCGGCATGCAATTGAAGCCACTGCGTCAGCGCGTGAGGGAGGTCATCAACGACATCCGGCAAGGCGAGGGCTTGCCCCCTATCGTGTAGCGCAGGGCACCCCTGGACTCTAGATGGCCTTGTAGCTAAAATATTCCCCCTAATGCCTTATTTATAATCAATTTTTATGGAAAGGACCGCCCGTCCTTAGACGGTTTAAAAGAAAATAATTTCGGCCTCGCGCGACTTGCCGATAATCTCCTTAGGCCCATGTCTATTACTTATTTTCCTTCTCCTTCAGGGTCAATGCCAAAATAGCCCATGGACCACTCTGAAGGGCGCAGATCACCCGGAGCCCTCCCCCGGAGGGGGGGCAAGGAGACTTTAAGGTGCATTGGCCGCGGGGATATTTGCGTCCGTTCGAAGCTTAGATTATGGAGGTAGGCGCTGATGCTATTTTGGCGTCTGTGGATAGGAAACCACCTAGCCTCTATGGGCTGTATCACTGGGAGAAAAATATCATGAAATCAAAGTTGTTGGGGATGGCCGCGGTGGCTGCCCTGGCTCTGGGCTTTACAGTTCCCAGCCCTGCAGAAGCACAGGACAAGAAGGTCCGCATGCAGATGGGGGGGGCTTTTCCCAGTACCATGCAAATCCTTGGCCCGGCACAGATGCGCGCGGTGGACCTGATCAAGCGTATGTCGTCCGGCAGCATCGATATGCGTTTCTACGAGCCGGGCGCCCTGGTACCCGGAAGCCAGTATTTTGACGCAGTTTCTAATGGTTCGCTGGACAGCGCCTATACTGCGGCCGGTTACTTCACTGGCAAGGACATCGCCTTCGCCATGTTCACGACCGTGCCGTTCGGCCCGGACGCTGGTGAATTTCTCGCCTGGTATGAGTACGGGGGCGGCAACCAGCTGATGTGGGAGATGCATGAGAAATACAACATCGTCGCCCGCAATTGCGGCCTGATCAGCCCGGAAGCCTCTGGCTGGTTCCGTAAGGAAATGAATTCTCTGGAAGACTTCAAGGGCTTGAAGATGCGTTTCTTTGGCCTGGGCGCCAACGTGATGCAGAAGCTGGGTGTCGCCACACAGTTGCTGCAGGCCGGTGAAATTTTCCAGGCGCTACAGCTTGGAACGATTGATGCGACCGAATTCTCCATGCCGACTATGGATCTCTCGCTCGGGTTCTATCAAGTTGCGAAGTTCTACTACTTTCCGGGATGGCACCAGCAGACCTCGATCGGCCAGCTCTACATCTCCAAGGCAAAATGGGCCGAGCTGTCGGACACGCAAAAGCTCATCGTCGAGCAAGCCTGCAAGGCGAACATGTTGCAGGAACTGGCTGAAGGCGAGGCGTTGCAGTTCGGCGCTATGGCCGAGCTGAAGGCCAAGGGCGTGCAGTTCCGCAAGTGGTCGCCGGCTATCCTGAAGGCGATGGAAGAGAAGTGGAAGGAAGTAGTGATCGAGGAATCTGCCAAGAGCGCGAACTTCAAAAGGGTTTGGGAATCTTATTCCAAATTCCGTTCCGACTATACAATCTGGCGTGAACTTGCCTACATGAAATGAGCATGGAAGGCCAGATCCGGGACCAATGATTGATCCCGGATCAGCCGGATATATTGGGGCGGGCGCCTGAGGTGCCCGCCCTTTTCGTTTCTTTGACCTTATGCCAGTGGGTTGCGTTGAATTCCCGGTGAACGTCACTGCATATACATAAGGCCATTAATAAGGGGCTTCGTATTTTTCATTAGATGGATGGAATCGGGGCAACACAGGCAATTAGCGCCGGCGATCCCTCCATTCTCAATGTTCCCATCGTTGCCCTGACGGCCGACGCACTGAGCGGTCACCGGGAGAGATATATCAGCGCCGGGATGGATGACCACCTGGCCAAGCCAATCGATCCGAAGGCGTTCTTCGCCGTGCTGGAACGTTATGGTCGCCCGCCCTCCGCCGCCGCGTCCAAATGATAGGTGGATGCGCTGGCCCGACCTAAAGCCTGGGGGAAACATCCAGGAGCGGCGGTGCTGCAACGGGATCGGGTCGTGGGAATTGCCTCAACGCCAGCTTTGCATTAGCCCTATCGGGGCGGATTTTCCTCATCTCTGGACAGTGCCCATGCCCAATCAACCTTATGATTTCGATCTGTTCGTCATTGGCGGCGGTTCTGGCGGGGTGCGCTGCGCACGCATTGCGGCCGGGTATGGGGCGCGGGTAGGCGTGGCGGAGGAGCGGTTCTGGGGCGGTACCTGCGTCAATGTGGGCTGCGTGCCGAAGAAGCTGCTGGTGCAGGCCGGTGAATATGGCGGGTGGGCAGACGATGCGGCTGGATTCGGCTGGGAAATCAGAAAAGGCCCGCATGACTGGGCAAAACTGATCTTGGCGAAAGACAAAGAGATCAACCGGTTGACCGGCATTTACCGGCGATTGCTGGAGGGCGCGGGGGCAACGGTATTTGAAAAGCGCGCGGTCTTTATCGATGCCCATACGCTGGATGTCGGCGGGCAGCGCATCACCGCCGAGCGAATTGTTATCGCCGTCGGCGGCCATCCGATGCGGCCATCCATCCCGGGCGCCGAACTGGGGATTATTTCCGACGCGGCGTTTTATTTGCCGGTGATGCCACGGCGTGTTGCCGTGGTGGGGTCCGGTTATATCGCGGTAGAATTCGCTGGGATTTTCAGGGCTCTGGGGGCACAAGTCGACCTGGCCTATCGCCAGCCCTTACCGTTACGTGGATTCGACCAGGATATTCGTAAAGCGATGGCTGAGGCGTTGCGCGATCAGGGGATCGCGCAATATCCCGGTTGCACGCCGCTTGCGGTCATAGAACGCGACAAAGAAAAGCGCCTAAGCCTGAGCGATGGCACGAACCTGGATGTGGAGCTGGTGTTCTTCGCCACGGGTCGTCGGGCGGCGACTAGTAATCTGGGCCTCGACAAGGCCGACGTGGCAGTGAACGCACAGGGGGCTGTCATTGTCGATAACGCCCGGAGAACCAATCAAAAACACATTTTTGCCATTGGCGATGTAACCGACCGGATCAACCTGACGCCATTCGCGATAGCCGAGGGGCATGCAGTGGCGGATACGCTATTTGGCGACAATCCGCGTTCCGTCTCACTCGCCAATGTGGCAAGCGCGGTGTTTACCACGCCGCCCGTCGCCAGCGTCGGCATGACGGAAGAAGATGCCGCCGCCACCGGGCCGGTCGATGTCTATGTCACCAATTTCACGCCGATGCGCCATACGCTGAGCGGACGGCCGCGAAAAACCATGATGAAGCTGGTGGTGGATCAGAAGACGCAAAAAGTGCTCGGTGCGCATATGCTGGGCGAAGATGCAGCGGAGATCATGCAGGGACTCGCGATTGCGTTGGTAATGGGGGCGACGAAGACGGATTTTGATCGTACGATTGGCATCCACCCTACGGCGGCGGAAGAATTTGTCACAATGCGTACGCGCACGCGTGTGTCGGGCGTGGCTCAAGCCGCAGAATAAGGCGGCATTGATGACATCGAGGGGATCCTGCTCCCTGGTGGGGCGCGATCTCCTTCGAATTTAACCGAGGGCCAATCCCCCTAATATTACTTACTTATTTACTTACTTATTTACTTACCGACACACATTACAATCTTACTTCCCCAACCGGACGGCCATGCTGCGGGCATGGGCAGTCAGGCCTTCGGCTTCAGCAAGGGAAATGGCGGCGGGCGCGATTTGGGCCAAGGATTGTTGGCTGGCGGCGACCCAGGTGGTGCGCTTGAGAAAATCGAAAACGGAGAGGCCGGAAGAGAAGCGTGCGGTACGGCCGGTGGGTAGGACATGGTTGGGGCCCGCGATATAATCGCCGACGGCTTCCGGACACCAGAGACCGAGGAAGGCAGCGCCAGCATGGCGAATTTTGGCGAAAATTTCCTTCGGCTCCGGCAGCATGATCTGCAAATGCTCGGGAGCCAGGCGGTTCACCAGGGTGATAGCTTCGTTCCAGTCGCGTACGACGATGATGGCGCCGTGCGTATCCCAACTCGCTTGCGCGATAGCGGCGCGAGGGAGCGATCGCAGTTCTCTGGTGACGGCGGCGGCAACCTGATCGGCGAAGGCGGCGCTGTTGGTGATCAGGATGGATTGCGCAGCTTCATCGTGCTCGGCCTGGGCGAGCAGGTCGATGGCGACGTGGCGTGTGTCGCAGGTAGAATCGGCCAGGATGACAACTTCGGAGGGGCCGGCGATGCCGTCGATGCCGACACGGCCAAACACCTGGCGCTTGGCCTCCGCGACATAGGCGTTGCCAGGACCGACGATGCGATCCACGGGGGCGATGGTCTCGGTGCCGTAGGCAAGCGCGGCGATAGCCTGGGCGCCGCCGACGCGGTGGATTTCCGTCACCCCTGCCCGGCGCGCAGCGGCGAGGACCAGGGGGTTCAGCACACCGCCAGGCGTGGGCACGCACATGGCAACGCGCCCGACACCGGCGACGCGCGCGGGGATCGCGTTCATCAGCACCGAGGACGGATAGGCCGCCTTGCCACCGGGGACATAGATACCCACCGCATCCAAAGCTCCCCAGCGCATACCGAGCGTGAGGCCGGCCGCATCGGTGGTTTCAATATTTGCTGGCAATTGCACGCGATGAAAAGCTTCTATCCGTGTCGCGGCGAGGTCGAGCGCCTCCATCAAAGGCGTGGGAATGGAGGTGGTAGCCGTGTCGATCTCCGCAGTGGTAACGCGGATCGTACCCGACGTAAGCTGGACGCGATCGAAGCGCGCCGAATAGTCGATGAGCGCAGTGTCGCCTCGGGCGCGGACATCGGAAATAATCGCGGCAACCCGCTGGTCCACGCGTTCGGTGGTTGCGCGGGCCTCGGACAGAAGCGCCGTAAAGGCTGCCTGAAAACCAGGATCGGTGGTGACAAAGCGTTTCATTAGCCGGCAAGGGCGGCGCGGAATTTGGCGATCCAGGCACCAATCGTTTCCGGCTGAGTTTTCAGGACTGTACGATTGACGATCAGGCGGCTGGTGACTTGCGCGATGACCTCGGTTTCCACCAGGCCGTTCGCCTTGAGGGTGGAGCCGGTTTGCACCAGATCGACGATCAGTCGAGAAAGGCCCAAACTCGGAGCCAACTCTATCGCACCATTCAGCTCCACCACATCGGCGTGCACGCCCTGGCCGGCGAAATGACGGCGGACGATGTTGGGATATTTGGTGGCGACGCGCACGCGCGACCAGCGGGAGGGATCGTCACTGCCCACCGTTGCCGCCGGTTCAGCGATAGAAACGCGGCAGGCGCCGATGCCGAGATCGAGCGGGGCGTAGATCTCGGGATAGTCGAATTCCATCAGCACATCTGCGCCGCAAATGCCGATCTGCGCGGCACCGAAGGCGACGAAGGTCGCGACATCGAAGGGTCGCACCCGTACCACGTCTAGGGACGGATCGTTGGTAGGAAAACGCAGCCGGCGGCTGTCTTCGTCGGCATAGTCGGGCGAGGGCTGGATGCCGACCTTGCGCAGCAGGATGGCGGCCTCCGACAGAATGCGGCCCTTGGGCAACGCAAGGATGAGCGGGCCGGTCGTTTCCGGTTGTAGCGCGGCGGTGTTGTAGGGGGCGATCATGCGGTCAGGTTCCCGAACATGGGCGGGGGATACACCAGCATTGGGGATGGGGGAAGATGCGGGCGTTATGGCTAGCCCTCACTGTGATCGACGCCAAAAACGAAGGGCCTACCCGTGCAGGAAGCGCCGCAGCGCCTCCCGCGTATCCTGCTCGGCCTGCCTCGTCACGCGGGCATTCGTCGCGCGATAAAAGCCGTGAAAGACGCGCGGGTATAGGTGAAATTCGACCGGTACGCCAGCTCGACTCAATCGATCCGCATAGGTCAGATTTTCTTGGAGGAAGAGATCAAGACTTCCGACCGAAATATAGGTTGGCGGCAGGCCCGACACATCTGCTGCGCGTGCGGCCGCCGCATAAGGCGAGACGTCAGCCGAACCCGGCTCTTCGCCCAGAAGCGAACGCCACCCGAAATAATTATTCTCTTGCGTCCATACGAATTCGCCAACGCACGGATGCAGGTCCTTCGCCACCGCCGAACGGTCGTCGATCATCGGATAGGTCAGATGCTGAAAGGCGAATTTCGGCCCCTGCCGATCGCGGGCATAAAGGGCTACCCCCGCCGCGAACCCACCGCCGCCACTTTCGCCCTTGATGCCGATGCGGGCGGGATCAAGCCCGAGTTGACCGGCATTCGCGTGCAGCCAAACAAATACCGAATAGATGTCCTCCAGCGGCCCGGGGTGCGGCGCTTCCGGCGCGAGGCGATAATCTACGGAATAGATCGCGCATTTCAGCTCTGACGTGAAGATCCTGTTCTCCAAGTCCTTCATCTCCGGCGAGCCCATCACGAAGCCCCCCCCATGGATGTGTATAATGACGGGAAGCGGTCCGTCGGACCTGACCGGCTGATAGGTCAGAACCCGGATTGGTTGCGCCCCGAACGCGCTCTCGACGTGAATCTCACCCACCACGATGTCGGGCAGGTCTGGTTTCGGTACCGAATTCAGCAACGCGAGCGCCTCGGCGCGGCGCTGGGTCAGAGTCTCGGCGGTCAGCGGCACCTGTGGCCACAGTGCGAGTGCGTCGCGCAATTCGGGATCGACAAGCTCGATGGTACTCATGATTGGCTGCCCGGTCCGTTGGGGTCTGGGCTAGATGGTACGGCAGCGATGGCCTGACGACAAGCCAGCGTCGATTCCACTACCCATGCTCTATGTGAACCCCTGGTAACCGTCAGAACGCTTTCACCTGACCAGAAACGATGCAGCGCCCTCACTCTTTGTTTGATAGTATGACTGACACCCCGTTGGCATTCCGTCCGGCGCGATTACGCTCCATAAGCAATGGCCTTTTGAGTGTATTTAAGATTTAGGTGCGGGTAAGTCTCGAAAGCCATACGGGAGAGAGTAGCGTGGCTATCAAATAATTGAACCTTCTGAAGGAAGTGTGCAGTACGGTTCGGCCCTCTCGTGAAATACCTCCAATCCGTGCTCGACGGCCTCAGTACCTAGTACGGAAACTTGCGGAGGAGGCCGCCGAGTGTCCGATGAAGAATCACAAATTCCACCAAGGAGGAAACCAGACATGTTCGATTCAGTGCCTCTGAGCACTACGCCGAAATCACCCATGATCAGATGACGCCTGCGCAGCAGGGCGGCGATCGGGCGATGACCGAGAGCCTCGGCGGCCTGCGCAGACGCTGTCTCCGGGGTTAAGGTAGTGGACGCCGACCCCGGCGGCTGGCAAAAAGCACGGATGTTTATTGGGATCGCACCGTGAACTCGCGCTACTGGACGCTTACCAAACGACCCCCTCCGCCCTGGCCCGATGAGGCCACCTTCACGCTGCAGGAGGCGCCGGTCCCGACACCCGGCCCTGGCCAGGCGCTCACACGGACAATCTACGTCTCCCTCGATCCATACCAGTGGGGCTACAAGCGCCGCGGCGAAGAGCCGGAAGGCGCGCCCTGCCACGCGCGCACAGTGTCGCAGGTCGTGGAAAGCCGGATCGAAGGCCTCGCGGCAGGAGATTTCGTATTCAACACCAATGGCTGGGCCGAGTACGGCTTAATGGGGGAAGGCGTCTCCCGGCGCGGCTACATGATCCCCCGCAAGCTCGATCCGGTCCGTGGCAAGATCAGCCACGCCGTAGGCGTTCTCGGAATGCTCGGCCTCACCGCCTATGCCGGCATGATCCTGCAGTGCGAGCCGAGGCCGGGTGAGACGGCGGTCGTGTCGGCGGCGTCTGGCGGTGTGGGTCAGATTGCCGGCCAAATTGCACGATTGAAGGGTTGTCGCGTGGTCGGTATCGCCGGACGCGAGGTGAAGTGCCGTTATGTGGTGGAGGAGCTCGGCTTCGACGCCTGTATCTCGCGCCTGTCACCCAGTTTTACTCAGGACCTGAAGGCTGCCTGCCCGGACGGCATCGACATTTATTTCGAGAATGTCGGTGGGGTGGTGTTTGAGGCGGTGCTGCCGCTGTTCACCCCAGGCGCGCGTATGACGATTTGCGGGTTGATTGCACATTACGGCGACGCTCTCGGGGAGGATGCTAGAGCGCAGGAGCGACGCCGCGCCGAAGCCTGCGACGTGCGCGTGCAGAACCTCTCCGTCGGCGAGTATGTGGCAGATTGGCACGACTCGTTCCTGACCGAGATGGCACCCTGGGTCGCTTCTGGCGAGGTCCGTTACCGCGAGGATATCCGCGAGGGATTTGAGGTCATCCCCACCGCCTTCACCGAGATGCTGCGCGGCGACAACTTTGGCAAGACCTTGGTCCGCGTGGTGCCGGATCCAACTCTCACATCGTGACGCGGGTGAGATCGACCGTTTAGCGCGAAAATGTCTAGGTCCGCCGCAGGCTCGGGCGAGCGCGGCGCGACGTTCCGCGGCCTTCCGACGATTCCGCCGGAAAATTACTCATAATGCAAATGGCGACCATCACGGAATTAGAAACTGGCCGCAGCAGCCAGAGAACAAAAACAGCGCTGACAGAAGCGAAACAGCGCGACATGAAACTTGGAAATCTGCGGCTTAGGGACGGCGACACGGCGGTGGCACGGATCGAGGCAGTTGCTGGCTCAGCCCAGTCGACGGTGCGGGCGGCGGACGTGTTAACGTTCATCCATCAGGCTAACTTCAGTGTTTCAGAACCGGGCATCTGGACACAATAGATACCGGAACCGTCCCATTTTCGGCATTCTGACATGGACGGGAAACCGGCAGCACTTAGGCCAGTTGTTTCATTGATGGAACCTTTGTTACAGGCGCTAGCGCTATCTTTTCCGCTCCACCAGAAACGCCGCCATCAACACCGGCAGCGTTATCACCGGCGCCTGCCGCTCGCGCATATCAGCGATATTGGCGTTATCGACTGCAAACGAAACGCCTGTAGCCTCATGGAACATCTCCTTTCGGGCAGCTGCACCAGTAGGACGGGGTTGTAGTATCGAGGTCAACGCGCGCCCTCAAGCCGCCTTTTCAGTTGCGCCTTATGTGTGGGTCGGACATCATCCATTCGGGAAGCAACCGAGGGGGACCAACGATGAACGTGAGGGTGATCGGGGCCGGGCAGTCGGTACCGGATGTGCGAAGCAAAGTAGCCGGTGCGATGAGCGCGCTGCTGTTCGGTATGTTCGTGATTTTCACAGTTGGATTCGCGGGAGCCTCCGCACTACACGAGGCCGCGCACAACACGCGTCATTCCATCTCGTTTCCTTGCCACTGAACAATTAGTGGCAACGTTCCGCACCCTGTTTTTCGTGGCTCTGATAGCAGGCATCGTGGCGGGGGCGGTGGCTTCGGTGATCCAGGCGGGGAAGATGTGGCCCTTGATCGCGGCCGCCGAGGTGCTTGAGGCTGCGGCTCGGCCCCATCAGGGCCATGGTGCTCCGGCGCCAGTTTTTAGCCCGGAAGGACCCTTAAAACCGGTGCTGACCGTTATGTTCAACATCGTCTCTGGCCTAGGTTTCGGCCTGATACTGAATGCACTTGCTCGTCTTAGGACCCTGCGAAACGGCCGGCCCTTCATCGCCTCGGACGGGGTCTTGTGGGGAGCCGCCGGATTTGCCGCTTTTTCGCTCGCACCGGCGTTCGGCTTGCCGCCGGAGTTACCGGGTATGACCGGCGGCGGACTTATAGAGCGCCAAGTCTGGTGGATTGCCACGAGTTGCTGCACTGCCGGCGGGATCGCTTTACTCGTGTATTCACCCGACATCTGGCGGATTGGCGGGATTGCTTTGATCGCAATGCCGCATCTGATTGGTGCCCCGCACCCTGACGGCTATGGTGTGATCCCTGGCGAAATGGCCGCCACCTTTGCCTCGGCATCCCTGGGCGCCTCCGCGATGTTCTGGCTGGTTTTGGGCTGGGTATCCGGCTGGGCCCAGCAGCGACTCTTTCCGGCAAGTTAATGCGAGGGTTCGGAAGCCGTTCAAGCGCCCCTGACGTTACTAGTCCAACCTGTAATTCAATAGGCTGACCATGAGTCCTTGAACCGCTCCAGTTTTTTCGGAGGCTGTTTTGTTTAAGTCATGCTGCCAAGACTGGTTGTTCTAGCGAGGCATCGTAACGTTCTGCGGCTTCGGCGGGCGGAATGTTGCTGATGGGCTCCAATAGCTGCCGATGATTGAACCAGTCCACCCACTCCAAGGTCGTGAACTCGACGGCCTCGAAGTTCCGCCACGGCCATCCAGAGCGCTTCGATGACAAGGTGGCGAGTCATGCGCTCGTGCATGGCAAAGCCCATGACCTGCCGGTTGAACAAATCTTGCCTCTGGAGAGCGTCTCCCAAGGCTGCATATGTTTCATCAGTTTTGGAGGAAGATACATGACGGGGATCTTGCGGGCGCGGTATATGCTGGAGTTCAAATAAGAGGTAGTTCGCCTAGCTTACGGCGGTCGGTGAATGTCCTCGGTTGCGCAGGGGGACCGCATCGGAGCAGTCTCAGATCTGCCAGCTAGACGGCTTGCGGTCGGATCACGCCCGCCAAAGAACGGTTAGGTAGCTGGAGTGTTCATAACGTCACGCCGCCCTTGCAAGCCGCCGATAGAGAAATAGGATGAACAAGGGGGGTATCACCGTCAACGCCATCAGACGGAAGTCATTGTTATAGGCGATTATTTTAGCCTGATAGGTGAGCATCTGATCCAGCATCGCTGCGCCGTGCGGGAACGCTGGGTCCACAATATTTGATGCGCGGTCAAGTCCTGGTAACGCCCGCCGGAACGGCGTGATTCCCGCCGCGATGTCCGCATGCGCGGTCTGCGTGCCGCGTGTCAATGTGAACGTGGTCACCGATATTCCGACCGCGAAGCTGAGATTGCGTACCAGAGATTGTACGGATGCGGCCTCGGCGCGAAGCGGGGCGGGCAGAGTAGTAAATGCTATGACCATCATCGGGTTTAAGACTAGTCCCAACGTGAAGCCCTGCACCAGCAACACGACCATCATCTCTGCCTGGGTCACGTCCGGCGTCCAGCTGCCGATGACCAGCATTGTCCAGCCTGTCCCGATCAGCCCTAATGTCATCAGGTAGCGCCAGTCGATCCGCGCGATCAGTCGACTGGCGACGAACATGGCCATGATGGTGCCAAGGCCACGCGGGGCCATGGCGATGCCGGACTCCAACACGGGATAAGACGCAAGCTGCTGCAGATATGGCACCAACAATGCCGGGGTTGCCAACATTGTTGATGACATGCAAAAAATCATCGGCAGGCTCCCCAGGAAATACCGATCCCTGAATAGCGAAAGCGAAAAGAACGGTTGGTCAGCGGTAAACATGTGAACGATAAATAGATACAGGGACAAAGCGCTGATCGTTGCCGCCGCGATGATCTCGGGAGACGTAAACCAATCCAACTTGTTGCCCCGGTCGAGGACTAATTGAAACATCCCGATCGCCAGCCCCAACATCGCAAAGCCGTACCAACTAAAGCGCAGCGCCGGTTGTGCCGGTGCTCTGGGCAAGAAGAACGCCACCCCCAGAAACGCGAGAACTCCCGGACCGACGGCGACAAAAAATACCAGGCGCCAGTCAAAGGCGTCGGTCAAATAGCCGCCGATCACCGGGCCCATGGCCGGACCCATCAGGATCCCGATCGAAAAAATCGCCATCGCCTGGGCGCGCCGCGCCACGGGGTAGATGTCGAGCATCGTGGCCTGGCATAAGGGCGACAGCGCGGCGCCGAACATGCCCTGGATGAAGCGGCAGAGAATCAGCTGCTCCAGGCTCTGCGACAGCCCGCACAAGGTCGACATGCAGACGAATCCGCCGAGGGAGATAAGGAACACTTGCTTGGAGCCGAACCGCGCCGCTATCCACGCGGCCGGCGCGGTCATGATCGCGTTGGCGATCACCGAAGATGTCAGCACCCAGGAAATCTCCTCAGCGCTGGCTGAAAGAGCGCCCTGCATGAAGGGCAGCGCGACGATGGCAATGGTCGAATCAAGGGTCTGGATGAATATCCCCAGCAAGACCGCTGCGGTGATCAGCTTGCGATGACGAACGATACCAGTGTCGGACATAAACCGTCAGCGCCTACTACACGCACATGGCGACTGGACCGGCATTTTTCCGACGAATAGGAAGTTCGATTGTCATGCTAGCAGGTTACCCGTCGATGACGGTATTCGACAAGGGTCGGAAGAAGGAAACCCGTGTGGCTCGATGCGCCGGTCTAATCCTACTCCAGATCGGCAGACGTTGGTAAAGGGCGTTACAAATGAAAGTCGCGGCGGGGCAGCCCTCTCTTGTCCCTCGCGCGCGGTGACCCTTCAGCATCATTCTTGACCTCGTCCAGCCCCACGCCCATGTTGACCCTGAGTCCACCGCTCTCCAACCCCGAGCACAACAAGAGGCCTGATGTCCAAAGAAGACATGATCGAATTTTCCGGCATGGTGACTGAACTGCTCCCCAACGCCATGTTCCGCGTTAAGCTAGACAACGAACATATGATCCTGGCGCATACCAGCGGTAAAATGCGCAAGAACCGAATCCGCGTCCTCGCCGGGGACCGTGTGAACGTCGAAATGACGCCCTACGACCTCTCTAAGGGCCGCATCACGTTCCGTTTCAAGTAAAGCCCCGGCCCATACCGGCCGATCCTATCATGCCCCTACCGCGCCTCGTGCTGGCCTCTGCCAGTCCACGTCGACGCACCTTGCTCGCCCAGATCGGACTTTCTCCCGATATCGTCGTCGTCGATATCGATGAAACTCCGCGCAAGGCCGAATCACCCCGCGATCTCGCCCTGCGCCTGGCCCGCGCCAAGGCCACCGTCACCGACACTCCGGGCGCGCATGTCCTCGCCGCCGATACCGTGGTCGCCTGCGGCCGGCGCGTCCTCGGCACGGCCGAAACGGAGCAGGAAGCCCACGCCTTCCTCACCCTGCTTTCCGGCCGTCGCCATCGTGTCATGACCGCCGTGGTCCTGCGCCACCCAGACGGCGCGCGACGCGAGCGTCTCGTCGAAAGCGTTGTCGGCTTCGCGCGTCTGACAGAGGCACAGATTACCGCCTATATCGCTACGGACGAATGGCGGGGCAAGGCCGGCGCCTATGCCATCCAGGGCCAGGCGGCGTCCTTCATCCGCTTTCTCTCCGGCAGCTATTCCAACGTCGTCGGCTTGCCTTTGTATGAGACCGCGCAACTGCTGCGTGGCGCCGGCTGGCACATCCCGTGACGGCCAGGATTCTCGCCGCCTGTTCCCCCGGCGAAATCCGCGTGGTGGTGGTCGATGGCGACACGGTGATCGACTATGCCATCTACCGCCCCGGCGCCCCGGATGGCGTGGGCGACATCCACCGCGCCCGCGTCATTGCTCGCGTCCCCGCCATGGCCGGCGCCTTCGTCGCCATCGCCGGGACAGAAGGCTTCCTCCCCGACAGCGGCGGCGCCGCTGGCCAGACAACGGGCGGCACCCTCACCGTGCAGGTCACCCGTGCCGCCCAATCCGGCAAAGGCCCTCGTCTGCGCGCCGCGCATGGCGAGACCGATGATCTCAATGGCGGCCCCGCGCCATCGCTTCTCCGCCGTGGCCCCAGCGCCCTCGAGCGCCTTGCCGCCCAATATCCTACCGCAGCCATCCTGATCGACAGCCACGCCCAGGCTGCCTCCCTGCGCGCCCAGTTCGGCCCCCGCCTTACCGTCGTACCTACCGCCTTTCCCGAAGCGATTGAGACCGAAATCGATACTTTGGTCAGCGCAACCGTGGCCATCCCAGGGGGCGGCATAATGCACATCCAACCTACCAGCGCCCTGATCGCCATCGATATCGACGCGGGCTCTCGCGCCGCTGCGCGCACGGACAAGAAAACCGCCCAACGCGCTGCCAACCGCGCCATGATCCCCGAACTCGCCCGCCAGATCCGCCTCCGCAATCTCTCCGGCGCCATCGTGGTGGATTTCGCCGGCATGCCGGCCCGCCGCCGCATCGCCCTCGCGCCCGAATTTTCCGCTGCTCTGCAGACCGATCCCCTGCATCCGCGCTTCCTGGGCTTCACCGCGCTCGGTCTCGCCGAAATCCTCCGTCCCCGCATCCACCCACCCTTGCACGAACAGCTCGCCGGGCCGCATGCCATGGGCCTCGCCGCGTTCCGCGCCTTGGCGCGCGACATTACCGCCGACCCGACCAAGCAACCCAGGTTGCGCGCCGCGCCCGCCATAATCGCCGCCTTGCAAGCTGATTCCGCTGCCATGCGGGAAATGACCCACCACGCCGGCCGCCCGCCGATTCTGCGGGCCGACCCGACCCTTTCCGCCACCGTCTGGGCCATCGATTTATGAGCACCACCGCCATCTGTCCGATATGTCGCAAACCGGCAGAGAACTCTTGCCGTCCCTTCTGTTCCAAACGTTGCGCCAACATCGATCTCGGCCGCTGGTTCACTGAGCAATATAGCGCCCCGGCGCGCGGCGAAGATCCCGATGGCGACCGGGAGTCAACGCCATGACCCGGCCCTTGATCCTGTGGGCGCCATCCTGTAATTCCTCGCCGTCCAACAGCGACGGCTCCCGCCGCGCGCGATGCCCAGGTAGCTCAGTTGGTAGAGCATGCGACTGAAAATCGCAGTGTCGGTGGTTCGATTCCGCCCCTGGGCACCACTATAACATCTTATAATATTTATATATTTTTCAGAAACCAATCGCAAGAATTAGGAGCGCTAGCCGGCTTCTGTGTAATTTCTGTGTAAATGGGTCGGCGAAAGATCTGTCCAGCCACCCCTAAAATTCAGCCCTCGACCTGCGTTACCGCGCGTTCGGGCGGTGTCAGTTGGGGCTTCAGGAAGGTGGCCAGGGTGAAGACCCAAGACACGCCATTTCCTCCAAGCTACCCTCCAGCCAGGCATAGGGGGCCAAAAGTGGGAATCTACCTAAAGGTCGCTGCGCTATTACTAGCGATGATGGCTTCATCCACAGCAGGATGGGCTCAGAGCGTACCATTACTGAGCCGACTGCCGCGATGCCCGGCTGATCAGAACGTCCTCTTGCATAACTGCTTCGGCACCTGGACGTGGCCCAATGGCAACAAATACGTCGGTGAGTTCAGGGACCACAAACCCAACGGAAAGGGCACCTGGACGGGTGCCAATGGCAACAAATACGTCGGTGAGTGGAGGGGCAGCCAACCCCACGGACAGGGAACCTACACGTGGGCCAATGGCGACAAATACGTCGGTGAGTTCAGGGACGACAAAATGCACGGACAGGGCACCTTCACGTATGCCAGTGGTCGGATAGAGGAGGGTATCTGGCACGATGGCAAGTTCCAATATGCCCAGAAGGTCACACCACCAGTGATCGCCAGAAGTTCTCCAAGTCCAACACCAGAAAAAAGGCCAAACCCCGATAAGATTGTATCAGCGTCTTCCGGCAGTGGTTTTGCGGTATCCTCTAACGGCCACATTATTACCAACCATCACGTCATTGAGGGATGCCAGAAGGTCAATATTCATCATGACGGCAAGTCCATACCAGCGACGGTCGTGACCTATGACCCGCGGAATGACCTTGCTCTTCTCAAGGGTGATTTCCTGCCCTCCACAGTTTTTGCGTTGAGCACCGACAGTCCTGAGCTGCTGCAGGATGTCTATGTCGCTGGGTATCCTTTTGGCCGAAAAATCAGCACGGGCGTCAAGGTCACAAAAGGCATCATCAGCTCCCTGACAGGTATCGGGAACAACTACGCCAACATCCAGATAGATGCGGCACTCCAACCCGGCAATAGCGGTGGCCCGATACTTGATGATAGGGGAAACGTGGTCGGTGTTGCTGTCGCTAAACTGGATATCAAGAAGGTACTGGAGAATTACGGGGTGATACCAGAAAGCACCAACTTCGGTATCAAGACGAGTGTTGTAAGAAGCGTTCTTGAGGGCAGCAACGTTTCTTCTCCTAAGCCCAATACCGCATCAATCTCTAAGACCAAATTAGGGGAGATGATTTCCGGCGGAACCTATTATCTATCGTGCTGGATGACGATGGCGCAGGTTGAGAATATGAGATCCAAAAAGGTCATCTTCGAAAATTTGGACTGACTGTTCCCCGTCAGCACCTATGGCTCAGATTTGGGGCTGTGATTTAAGGAGGGTTTGGGTGCGAACCGGGGCATTACCTCGCCGGATTCGGCTTCTATTCCCGAGATAAACGCTGCGCCTCAGCTATCTGAGATAGCAGCCCCGCTGGCACCGCCAGCCAGCTTCAGAACCCGCCGACGCTGGGCTATCTCAGCCCGAAGAACTTCGAAATGGCGCAGGGCATACGAAAGATGGAACTTGCCGGGGAAGCCAAGAGCGCAGCATAATCAACAAATCAAGGAAGACGCTAATCTTGGGTAGATTACGGCCAACTTGGAGGACCAGCCATGCCCCCAACCGTGCTGACCCGCGCCATGCTGGTCGGTGCCACCATGGAAGATTTCCCTGTCCTGGACATGGCCGACTATGTAGCCAAAAGGCCCGGCGCGCGGGAACGATTGGCTGAGACCCTGTGCGATGCCTGCGAGAATGTCGGATTCATGGTCGCCATCAATCATGGCGTGAACCAGGCCGAGATTGACGCGATGTTCGCCTGGGCCGCGCGCTTCCACGCCCTTCCCCTGGACGCCAAGATGAAGCTGGCGATGTGCCGGAATTTCGTCGGCTACCTGCCAGCCAACACATTCGTGGTAAAAACCTCAGAGCTTGCCACCAACCGCGAGCCGGAACTGAACGAAGCCTTCTTCATGGACCGCGATCGGGCGCCAGACGACCCCGAGGTGCTGGTCGGCAAGCTGTTCCGAGAGTTGAACAAATGGCCGGACCCCGCCGCTCTTCCCGGCTTCCGACAAGCGGCGATGGCCTATTACGCGCGGATGGAAGCTTTCGCCGGTTCCCTGTTGCCGGTTTTCGCCACCGCACTTGGTCTGCCGCCGGATTGGTTCGATGCGGCCTTCGTCGGCGCCCAGGCCACCTTGCGGCTGACGCATTACCCGCCCGCAACCAACCCCGGTTCCGCGCAGTTCGGCATCTCCGCCCATACCGACAGCAATTTCCTCACCGTGCTGCCGCAATCTTCTTTGGAAGGCCTGTATGTGCGGCCCGCCGGGCGCAAGTGGATGAAGGCGCCGCGCATCCCGTGCGCCTTCGTCATCAATTGCGGCGATTGGTGTAAGCGTTGGACCAATGACCGCTTCCGCTCCACGGAGCATCTGGCGATCAACCCGACACCGGACCGCTCCCGCTACGCGATCCCGTTCTTCTACGCGCCGCATAGCGAGGCGCCCGCGGGCCATATCCCCAGCTGCGTGGGACCGGATCGGCCGGCGCGCTACGAGGAAACCAGCTACGGTTCTTACCGGGAATGGTTCATGCGTAACAACTACCAGCGCCCGCCAGAAGCGGCGGTGGAAGCGGCCCAATGAGCACATTGGATCCCAGGTTCACGCTTCTCGGGCCACGCGACCTCGCGCGAGCCGTCGCCACGCCACGCCACGCCACGCCATTTAACTGGTTGCAAGACAATCAGGCTACCACAATCGCCAAATTAGGGAGGATACCGTGCCAACTCAAACTTTCGAGCCGATGATAAAGGATTTTGCGACCTTCGATTGTGACGCGCATGTCACCGAACCGCCGCTAATCTGGGAACGTGCCAGCGAGTTTTTGACCCGCGCCGAAATGGAAGCACTGCGGGCGACCATCTGGTGGGACAGTGACACCCAGCAGTTGATCGTCGACGGCAAGGCGGGGGTCGGACTCGGTGCGCCCCGGCGCGGTGGCATTCCCGGCACAATGCGGGTGATCTCCAACGCGGGCCCTGGGGTCAAGCACGACATCCAGCGGGCGCTAAACGTGCGGAACCTGAATCCCAAGACTGCGCTGACGCAGGAGCAAGTGTCTTATTTAGATTTCGCGGGCTCGTATGAACCGGAGCCGCGGCTAAAGGACATGGATATTCAAGGGATCGATCAGGTGATGATCATTCCGACTGATATCGACGTCTATCCCTGGCTACCCAATGCGGTGGGGGCGAAGGCGTTCTGCAGAGCGTATAATGAATGGGCATATGGCTATACGCGGGCGAATCCGGATCGACTGTTTTTCGGCGCGCTGCTGCCGATGCAGAATCCGGTCTATGCGGCCGAAGAAGTCTACCGCGTTGCCAAGCTGGGGTGCCGCGTGGCGCTCATTCGCCCGATCGATGCCATGGGTAACTATCCGCTACAGCCGAAATATGACCCGGTCTGGAATGCGCTGGAGGAAACTGGCTTGGTCTATGGCATGCATCCGTTTCCGGCCTTCGGTGAAATAAAACCGCCCGGCTATACGGAGCAGCATTCCGGGGCGGAATTGGTCCGCCGGACCATGGCGTCGTCAGGTGTGCCGCATTCCTTCTTGGGCAATGTGCAGCATTTCCAGGCCGAAGCCTCGCTCTGGGTCGTATCCGCACTAATGTCCGGTTTCTTTGAGCGGTATCCGAAGATCAAGGCCGCAGTGTTCGAGGCATCATCCACCTGGATCAGTTTCCTTCTCGATGAGTGCGACAAGATGGCGCGGCTTTACAAGAGCGAACGCCAGTTGCCGCCGTTGCAACGCCTTCCGTCAGAAACTTTCTTCCAACATTGCATGACCGGATTTGAGGGCGACGAAGCTCCGCCGCCGCGGTTCCCGGAATTTTATGGCGACATCTTGATCTGGTCGTCGGACGTTTATCACCACGATGGAGACGATGCGTGGCGCGCGATGCAAACCATGCAAAAATACAAACTACCGCCAGCCGATCAGGCGAAATTCCTCGGGGGCAATGCCCGGCGTCTCTATAATATCCAGGCACCCAGCACCTTCATCCGCAACCGCGTGACCCAGATTGAGCGGCCGGATTGGTGGCCCACCGAAACAGAAGTCCAGGCATCGCTCGCCGCCGACGCGGCCGTGACACGGAGATAGCGTCATGAATAAAATTTTTACCGTGTTCGACAGCGACTCTCATGTCGTGGAACCGCCCGCCCTTTGGGACATTTATCTGGATCCCGAATACCGCACCCTGGGCCGCCATGCTTTATGGCGCCAGGAGGGGAAGACCAGCGCCTATCTAAAAATCAATGGCGAGATGGTCCGCGACACCGGCAGCCCAAATATACCTCGTCATGCCATCTGGCGGCCCGGCATGACATGGGATTCGATCGGTGAGCTGGACCCGAAAATCCGCCATCCGATGAACGAGGGCGCCTGGAATCCGCAAGTGCGCCTGGCCGATATGGATGCGATGGGCATCGACCAGAGCCTGCTTTATCCAACCTGGTTCGCCGAGGGGTTCCCCCTAGTGCAGGATCCCGACACCGCCTATGCGTTAGCGCGCGCATACAATAACTGGATCGCAGATTTTTGCGCTGCCGCGCCCGAGCGGTTGTTCGCCGCCGCCGTGTTGCCCTTGCAGGATATGGATTTTGCCATCGAGGAATTGCAGCGGATCGAAAAAATACCTTGTTTCCGGGGTGTGTTTCTACGTCCCATGTTTATCGAGGGGCGCTATTTCACCCATCCGTTCTATGATCCGTTATGGGCGGAGCTGGAACGCTCCGGCCTGACCGCAGCGGTACATCCCACGCCGGGTTTGTGGAACCCGGAATGGACCTCGCACGGGCCATTTGCTGAAAAAATCAAAAATCGGATGGCGCAGCCCGCGATGATGGCGGGCGGCGCCGGCCCCAGCAGCGGCGGCGGCAACGGCGGCGCCGGTACGCGCTTGTATTCTTCCACCGCGCCTCTCGGCCATCCTATGGCGCCGATCTTGTCCTATTGGCTGGATAACCATCTGTTCGTGGCCTCCACCCTATTGGGCTACAGCGTGATGGAGCGATATCCCCGCATGAAGGTCGCCATGGCGCATGGAAAGGCATCCTGGATGGAGGAGGTGCTGGAGAAAATGG
>CAMBMS010000004.1 GCA_945868845.1 Asaia bogorensis
GGTGAGGTAGGATGCAAAGGACCGCTCACCGCGCTTGATGAGTATTTCTGCTTGCATGCCTGGTTGCAGGTATAAATCCCCGTAGCGCGTCAGTTCATCCGGAAATATTGCGATGCGCACCGCAAAGTAAGGCATACCGGTTCGCTGATCGATCATGCGGTCGGGGGATATTCGTTCTACCGCACCTTCAAGCACAGGCGTCGTGCGTGCAGCCGCATGGGATAACCGGATGGAGGCAGTCATACCCGTGCGCACCGTATCCACATCATCTGGTGAGACCTGCGCTTCCAAAAAGAGTCGCTCTCCTTGCGGAATTATTGCTGCAATCTGGGCTCCGGGCGCGATCACTCCTCCAGGTGCTGTAAAACGCAAGTCCATGACCATGCCAGCTTCGGGGGCAGTGACAGCCATACGAGTCAGCTGATCCAACGCGCCTACCTCTCGCTCGCGTAGCTCAAGCAACCGTCCCTGTAGTTCACGAAGCTCCTTGGCGTTTTCCTCCTGTCGGGTATAAAGCAGCTGTACACGCTGCATTTCAGCTTCACCAACTGCTTGCTGAGTACGCGCGATGTTTGCAATTGTCTCGCCGCGCTCACCGATTAGCCTTGCCTCCTCTCGCTGTAGGTTCAGAAGCCTAGGCAGACGTTCCAAACCCATCCTGACAAGGCCTTCTACGCCCGAGATCTCCTGTCGAACCAGCTCAAGCTGACGCTCGTTGGATTTATTGCGCACATTTAAGCCCTCGATCTGCTGTTCTAGCTGCAGAATTCGTTGAGTGAGGATGGCCACCTGGCCTTGTAAGGACAATCGGCGTGCCTCGAATTCTTCTGTCTGAACAGCAAGAATGCCTGCTACTTTCGGGTCCTCCGGACGCGCCGATAAATAAGCAGAAAAATCGGGAATTGTTGCGCCTTTGCGCTCCGAGGTTAGAACCGCTATGCGTACCAAAATGCGATCTGTTTCGTATTGTAGCATGTTCAGTCCGGCGCGCACGCGGGTATCATCCAGTCTTATAAGTGGCCGGCCTGCCGCTATCGTATCACCCTCTCGAACAAGAACTTCGCCAACAATTCCCCCTTCTAGATGTTGAATAATTCGGCGATTCAATTCAACCACAAGCGTACCAGGCGCTACAACGGCGCTATCAATCATTGCGAAAGCACCCCATCCAAAAAAGCCGCCTACCCCAAACAATATGATAAATAGCGCAAGTCGGAGTGAACGCCACATGGAGTTTTTGTCAGCGGACTCCTCTGTGCTGCCACTCAAAGTCATGAAATTGTGTGGCTTTCGCATTACGACCATAATCCTCAGGTACTGGCGATCGCGGTGACAGGGCGCGGAGCCTGGACCGAGCGTGTTAGACGCGACAAAATTTCATCGCGTCGCCCGAAGGCTTCCGTCTTCCCGGCCCGCAAAACCAAAATCTTATCTGCAAGAGCAAGGACAGCTGGGCGATGAGTAATTAATACGGTGGTTGCGCCACTTTCCTTTAGCCGACCTATGGCCATAGCAAGAGCGGCCTCACCCTCGGAGTCTAAATTAGAATTCGGCTCGTCCAACACCACAAGACATGGTCTCCCATAAAGGGCGCGGGCCAATCCAATCCGTTGGCGCTGCCCAGGCGATATACCACGCCCACCTGCACCAAGTGCTGTATCGTAACCCTCAGGCAAGCGTAGGATAAGATCGTGCAGTCCTGCGTTCTTTGCGGCGGCTACCACCTTCTCTGAGTCAATTTCCCCGAGGCGCGCAATATTTTCTGCGACAGTCCCCTCAAATAATTCAACTTCCTGCGGCAAGTAGCCAAGATGTGGTCCTATCTGCTCCCGAGGCATGCGTGACAGATCTGCTTTATCCAGTCTGACTGTTCCTGACTGGGGTGGCCAAATGCCCAATAATCCGCGGGCCAAAGTACTTTTACCTGCTCCACTGGGGCCAACGACAGCTAGCGTCTCCCCAGCTTCGAGTGCGAAGGAAACGCCGAATAAAATCAGATTGTCTGAACCCGGAACTGCAAGAAAAAGATCTTCAACAGATAGCTGGCCAAGCGGATCAGGTAATTTCATACCCTCCTTCGCAGTCGGGGCCCGTAATAGAAAGCTTTGTAAGCGTTTATGTGCCATCCGCGTATTGGCCCCCTGTTGCCATAAAGAAATAATTTGCATACTGGGAGCTAGAGCGCGAGCCAAAATGAAAGTCGCGACAATCATAGTACCTGGCGTAATGGCTTGTTCAATAACAAGTAGGGCTCCGAGGCCAAGGGTTAAAATACTTGTAAGCACTAATTGTAGGAATTTTATGACGGCCGAAAAGCTGCCTGCGATCTTGCTCGCCGCTTCCTGCTGCTCAAGCATTGCAACATGCCGTTTGTGCCAACGCCGCCACACGCCAGGAAGCATTCCCATGGCCTCTGCGGTCTCCGCGTTGCGAAGACTAGTTTCTACAAAGGCATATGATTGGACGTTAGCAGTAGATGCTTCTGATAATTTTTTGGTCGCCAAGAAGGCTTGGATCACCGCACTTCCGATGACCAACAGCACCCCCCCGAATCCAAGCAAGGCAAATGAAGGATGTAAAATGTACAAAATTACTAAAAAAACTGGGATCCAAAGCACGTCCAAAGCCGTGATAAGGCCAGCCGTCGTAATAAAAGATCGCAACAAATCCAGATCTCGTAGCGGTTGGGAGCCAACCCGCTCGCCCCCCTGGAGACTTCCCTGCACAAACAACGAAGTAAACACTTCTGAAGACAGGCGCCGATCGATCAGTTTCCCCAGCCCTATCAGGGCGAAGCTACGACATCCCTCCAAAGCGGCATAAATGAATATCAAGAAAATAGCGATTACAGTAAGTGAAAGAAGCGTTGAGTGACTTCGGCTTGTCAACACTCTATCGTAGACCTGCATCATGTAGATAGACCCAGAAAGCTGAAGCACATTCACAAAAAAGCCGATCACAAATAAAATCGCGATGGAACCCTTCATGGTTTCAAGGATAGACAGGATTGGTGACGCTGCAGGTTCTGCCTCTTGGCGCCGGAAAGCCTTTAAAATTTTACGCATTTTTAAGACCCTTCACACACCCAAAAAGCGGTATAAATATATTTTTCGAACAGGCAAGCGAGTAAAATATTTTACCTAAAATAGCCGCTTAGGTTAAATTTATGAAATCTCCTGCGCAACACTTTCTAGATAGCAGAAAACTGAAATGAGTACGCGCGATTCGGCCGAAATGTCAAGTGAGGAGGCCAACTACGCTAGGCCAATCGGGTGCGCTGGTATCTAACAAACTGCCAGAATATTGAATCTGTCACGACCCTCAGAGTTCGCATGAGAGGAACGTGGACGCCTCCCCCTCCCCCTGGCTAAGCCCCTTTGGCCTTAATTCGCGTTGAAATGGATGATGCGCAGGGAGGCCCGCGGGAGAAGCTGGCCGCGACGGTGGATTTCGGGATCTTTCGCGTCGAACTAGCGGCCGTGCTCGGGTCTGGGGATCACGCCAAGAGCGGGCGGCCCTCCTTTGATCCCGTCCTGTGTTTCCGGTTGCTGGTGTCGCAGGCGGTGCGCGGGCTGTCGCTGGCGCGCAAGGAATATCTGGTGGCCGACCGGCCGAGATGGATGCGCCTCTGAGGCTTAGAGCCGGGTGACACGGTGCCCGAAGCCAACACGCTGCGGGACTTTCGCGAGGCACTGATCAGCGCCGGAGCGCTCGAAACGCTGCTCACCCGGCTCGACCAGGCGACCACGGGTGTCCGCTATCTGCCGATGGCGGGCCAGATCGTGGATGCGACCCTGGTGGCAGCGGCCTCGCCAGCGCAACGCCGAGGCCGATAAGGCGCGCATCAAGGCCGGTAAGGCGGCCACATCCTCATAGCCAACAAGACGGCCAAACACCGACTGACGCAACAACCCTGCCAGCAGGTGCCGGCTGTTCTTGCCCCGGCGGCCATCGGACAGCACAGCACTAGCCAGATCGATCAAGCTGAGAACATCATCGAGTTCGCGATACGGCAACAACCCAGCGTCGCACGTTATGCGGCTGCCGTGGCATTCCAGCCGCAGACAGCGGGCGAATTGGACCCGAAGAGCGCCATCATCCGATTCACCCGCTGGGTATTCCATGAAATCGTGTCCCGAATGCCTGCAACACACTGAAAATCATGACAGACTCGGCCGAGACGTACAAGAGAATTCGATGTCATCTGGGGCATGTGGGTTAAAACTATAGCGTTGGGAGCGAGGATCCGGAATATCGAGTCGATCTAGCAGAGCTCTTGCGGCGTCTTCCCACGAGATAATATTTTCACAAGAAACAAGAGTAGCCTCGCCGCTGGTTACAGCCGGCAGCCAGGCATCGATGGCGGCGCTGAGTGAGGCGGCGTCCAGGCCTTCGAAGTAGCGGACGCTCTCGCCGACGATCTCACGGAAGACGGGGATGTCCCGGCAAAGGAGTGGGCGACGGAACCGCACAGCTTCGACGACCGGCAGACCGAAACCCTCAGCTTCGGAAGGGACGATTACACCGGCCGCCGCCCTATAGAGTTGCGCAAGTGTGAAGTCGTCTGGGTCATTGATGAAGTGCAGCCGCCTGTTCAGTTCCGGATGCGCTAGAACCTGCTGGACGAATTCGCCCGTGCCATAGCCGATACGGCCGGCGATGACATAATTAACCTGGCGTCCGCTCGCCCACAGGTTTTCGAAGGCGGCGAGTGTCTGTGAATGGCCTTTGCGGAGCCAGACTTGGCTGACGTGAAGAAGGCTCGGGCGGTCTCCGAATTCAAGGAACACGCGCTCCGGCGCTTCGATCGGAAGATCGCTGCCTAGATGAAACCAGGTAATGGCGGGCCTTTGGTCAACGTGGAGTCGGTCCAATTGAGCAGCCGTTTCCCGCTCTACCGATTGCGAGATACAGATTAATTGGTCCCATTCGGAAACGGCCCTGAACCATTTTTCGTGGCCATCGGCTAAAGCTGTCGGAAACCAGTCCGGCCGAGAAATCGGCAGCAGATCGTAGACGACGCAGCTCAGCCGTCCACCGACCTCGCGCATACGCTGTGCAAAGCCTGCCGACATGGCGAGGTTATGGTTGAGGGCGAGGCCGACGAAAATATCACCCGGGCAGGGCTCGATCTCGCCATCGGGATAGCCGGACATGGCATTGGACGTCAGGTGTTGGCCAAGTAGCTGCGTCGCAAGGAGCATTTGCTGGTTTGCGAGGTCTAGCTCGACGGGAAGGATTTCAACGTCCTTGGGCGCTATGCGGCAGAGGAACGTAATGATGCGCTCTACCACACGCGGGATTCCGCCACTCGAGAAGGCTTGTAAAGAGCCGATATCGAGCAAAAGGCGCCGCTTGCCGGTTTTTGGTGTGTTGGCCACGAGCGCAGAGATCATACGTTCGACGAAGGTCGTGGGTGCATTGTTGGGAACGATATGTGCCAGGTCTCGGACAGAAGCGAAGATCGATGCCGGGCCTTCATGGGTTTGCTCGAGTTGTCTGGCCGCGGCGCTTGCCCACTCGGGCATCGCTTTCCAGGAGCCGTTCTGTGGAGGTGGCGGCAGAACGCCGATACACATTGGTCGTTCTTCGCCCGCCGGTCCGACAGCCTCTCCCGCGCGCCCGAGGACCAGATGCGCCGCCTTGTACGCCCATGCGGGGGGCGAAGAGCTGTCGATCACAATCCGGTCGTAGTTGGAGGAGCCCGGCGCATAGGCGGTGGCGCCCGTGGCGGGATGGCCGCCGAAGGCCAAGCCCGCCGCGACGCAGGCGTCGGAATAGACGTCGATTTCGTAATGCGCTGCGAGTGCCGATGGCGCTGATAGCCGCGGAGAGTCCACAATGGCGTCGCTCAACCAGGCGAGCCTTCGGCGAGGGAGCACAGACTTTGGTATGGCATTCGAGTTTTCAAACACTTCGAGTAACTTTTGTGCTGAATGCGCCCAGGAGAAGGATGCCGCCCGTTCGCGGCCCCAGTCGCGCAGTTCGGCGTTGAAGGCATCGTCAGTGAGAACGCGTGTCAGCACCTCTGCGATCGCCTTCGGATCGGTCGGATCGAAGACCGCGTCTGTGCGTCCAATCACCTCAGGTAGGCTGCTCAGGTTACTGCACAAGACTGCGCTACCCACAGACATAGCTTCAAGTACTGGCAGGCCGAAACCCTCCCAGATCGAAGGAAACACCACCACCGACGCCGCCGCTATCAACCTGATAAGTTCATTGTCTTCTACCCTGGCAACGAAGCGTACGTCCGAGGCTGTAAGGCCGAGATCGGCGACCTCCTGTTCCAGACTGGTATTTCTAGGGTTTCCGACCAGCACTAGCGGGCGAGCGCGCCGGAGCACCGGCGGCAACAGGGCGAAAGCCTGGATGAGGCGAGCGACGTTCTTATGGGGATAGAAGCCACCGTAATAAAGAACAAATCCGTCCGGGGCCGACAGGCCGACCCGGATGTCGGCGATGTCCTGTGGACCGAGATTCGAGGGAGCAAAGCGAGCGTCGACGCCCGCGGAAATATTTACTATCCTATCGGGGGACAGCCCCAACATTTTGATGCCATCCTGACGTGTAGATTCGGAAATCGCGAAAGCCCATTCGGCCCGCTTCAGATGGTGGATTTTCTCCCGGTACCAAATGCGGAACTGTTCAGTCGCCAGATAGATTGAGCTCAACCGCAAGGGCGTCAGATCGTAGAATATTGCGCCAGTCAAGCTGCAATCGGCTATCGAACCGATCGTCGTGCATACGTCATCTTCAAACAGACTTGTCGCGAGGAATGCATCTGGCTTCAGTCCAGCGATAAAACGCTCGCGTACAAGCTGCGCCACGCGGGAACGCCACAATTCTGTCGTATTGTGGTACCCTAACGGCGGCTCCGGGCATTGCCAGGCGCGAATCTGCGAAAGGGGGAGAACACTGGAGAATTCCTTCCGAATATCCTGATATTCAGAGGGGCGTCCGCCGTTGGCGACGAGAATAATTTCATGTTTTGAGCCGATCTCGATCAGTGCCTTCGTCAATTGGAGCGAATAGCGCCCGATACCGCGGTGGCGGCTGGCCGTCTGGCATGCTTGCAGATCGATGACAATCCTCACGTTAACGTTGAGCCTGGCTAGACCGGGCTTGCAGCTGCTGAAACAGCAAGAGTGCAGCGCCTGTTCGCCTTCTCGAGAGATAGGCCGCACCGGGGCGGTGAGCAGGCTGTGGTAACATCATCCTAATATCATATTTCTCTACCGCACCGAAGGGCGGGGCGAGGAGATGCAATAATGTAGCTCGCACGGCGCCTTTAGAATTAAAAATAATTCGCCGCGCGTATTTGCGCGGATTCCCACGTTTGTGGAGCAGGACCCGGCACATGAGCCCGCGAAACCTGCTTGACATCTTGGCCCTCAGTCGTTGCGTCACTGCCAAAGAGGGTAGCTGCGTCGACTTCCGTGGGGTCTTATAGATGAACAATAGAGCCATCCAGCGCACAAATATACCTACCCTTGCAGCGACACGCGACCCCCGTTGTTTAAGCGCAGCCGAAGAGTTCTGACGCAAAGCGAGTTTCCCCCAAAGAGCCTATATCTAGTGAGATAAAAAATGATCGGGATGCGGATGGTTGTCAAACATCTTTGGCGCTGCGATCGGATTTTCTTTAACGATGCGATGGAGTTCTGTATTGAGGACGTGCCGGCGGAGAGCCGTCGCGGGGAATAGGCGGCCTTGACTGCCTGTCATGGACCAGGACGGGTGTCATTCGATCGATATCAGAATCGTCATGGTCAGGGTTATACCATCCAAGGAACGCACGGCAGAGGGTTTCCACATTCTTCGTTCAGCCGAATTCCGTGGGCAACGTATGACCATCCGCCCTTGAGTAAACTACGTAGAAAATTAGCGACCATCTAAAAAATTCAAGAAATATACGAACAGACATGCAATGGGTTTTCAACAGATTCTGGACCGCCAATCGGCGAGAACGGTGGTCAAAGTAGTTTCCCATGGGATCACCGGCGCCCAACCAAATGTATCTTTTGCAGCCGCCGCGTCTCCTAGGGTTCGTATTAAATCCGTCGGGCGCAGCCGCGCCTCTTCTGCCTCGATGCGTGCCTCGACGCCAGCCAGCCGCATTAGGTCGGCAAGAATATCGGCCACGCGGCGGGATCGGCCGGAAGCGAGGTTGAACACCGCCCCCGGCTGTAGTCGAGCGTCTGCGCGCAGCACCGCAATATAGCCAGCACAAACATCAGCCACGTCTAGGAAATCTCGCCAGCGCTCCAGCGCACCCACGCGGAGTGCATTCTCCTGCCGGCCCGCTGCGATCAATGCCACCTGCTTGGCTAAGGCCGGCACGACGAATTTATCCGTCTGCCCGGCACCAGTGTGATTGAAAGGCCGCACGCGGATCGCACGCAAGCCGCGTAGCGCCATCTCGCCAATGGCTAGGTCGGCTGCGGCCTTGGACGCCGCATAGGGGTTGGCAGGCTGCAGTGGCGCATCTTCGGCCAGTGGTAGGCCCGTCCGGAAAGCGAGCCCATAAACTTCGGCTGACGAGATCTGGACGAACAGCGCCTCCGGTGCCTGCGTACGTACGGCTTCAGCTAGCGCTAGAGTACCGCACAAATTGGCGCGCCAGATTGTTAGAGAATTGACGAAGCTCTCGCCGACAACTGCCAGCGCCGCCAGGTGCACGATGGCAGCGGGTGCGGCCGTGGTAATCGCTGCCGCGCAGGAAGTTGGATTGAGCAGGTCGAGCGATACTACCTCGTCCCAACCGACCACCGCCTCACTGCGGGTTGCCGCGATCAGGCGTGCCGTTGGGAAGGCGGCGCGCAACGCAGTCAGCAAGTGCTGGCCAACAAAGCCGGACGCACCAGTTACCAGGATGCGACGCACGAGGTTCAGTTGATCCGGGAACGGTGGCGAGCTAGGTCGGCCTCCACCATCTCAATGATCATCTCCTCAAGCGTCACACTCGCCTCCCAGCCGAGCGTCTTGTGGGCCTTGGTAGCGTCGCCGAGCAGCAAGTCTACCTCGGCAGGCCGCAGGTACTGCGGATCCATTTTGACGAACTCTTCGTAGTTCAGCTGGATATAGTCGAAGGCAATACGGCAGACACTGCGAACGCTTACTGCCCGCCCAGTTGCTATGACGTAGTCGTCGGGCGCCTGCTGCTGCAGCATCATCCACATGGCGCGGACATAGTCACGCGCATGGCCCCAGTCGCGCTGAGCATCTAGATTACCCATCCTCAGCTCGCTAGCAAGTCCGAGTTTGATACGCGCGGCTCCGTCCGTGATCTTGCGAGTCACGAATTCGATGCCACGCAACGGGCTCTCATGGTTGAACAAGATGCCGCTTGAGGCGTGGAGGCCAAAGCTTTCGCGATAGTTAATAGTCATCCAGTGTGCGTATAGCTTAGCGACCCCATACGGGCTGCGTGGATAGAAAGGCGTGGCTTCGCTCTGCTGTGGCTCCTGGGCACGCCCGTACATTTCGGATGAAGACGCCTGGTAAAAGCGCGCGCTGGGAATAGCAATGCGTATGGCTTCCAGAACATGGTGCGCGCCCATAGCCGTCACATTGCCGGTAAGAAGCGGCTGACCCCAGGACGCCTTTACAAAAGACTGGGCACCGAGATTGTAAATCTCGTCCGGCTTCACGTCCTGCATAGCACGGATTAGACTGGACAGGTCGGAGAGATTTCCATCCACCATCTGAATATGCTCGGCGATACCGAGCCAGCGCAGACGCTCGGTGAGCATCTCCGCTGAGGCGGAGCGGCGCAGCAAGCCATAAACTTTATAACCTTTCTCGAGCAGTAACTGAGCTAGATAGGCGCCGTCTTGGCCCGTGATACCTGTAATGAGGGCCGTAGGCATTCTGATTTCACCGCGATTGAAATTATACTGATTTCTCCGAGGCAATATGGCAACGAAGAGCGTTGTAATGTTTGCCGAAATTCTATTGATATGTCAACACGTCCCGACTCAAGGTAAGTTTTAATTTCCGAGGTTTTCCGACGCGTGCTTGATTGGAGGTGGGCTACCAAGGAGAGCGAGGTGGCTCGAACTGTAGGATTATTGCAAGGACGACCAGGACAAAAACTACCAAAAAAATGTTCCCGGGAGGAACCATAGCCATAATCGAGTCAATTCTATTGCGAGCGCTGGCCATTGTGGCCTCCGCCGCTACGACGGCGATCTTCTATGTTGCCCCGGCGGTGGCTTGGGAGCCAACACGCAACGTGGAATTCATTGTTCCTGCGGGTACCGGCGGCGGCGCCGATCAGATGGCTCGCATGATCCAAGGCATCGTCGCCAAGCACAACTTGATGAAGCAGAGCATGGTGGTCATCAACAGCAGGACGCTCCCCACTGGGATCTTCGGAATATCTGGTTTATGTGCCGCCACACCGGCGGCATTCTTAGTCTTTACGCGTGCGCCCTGCGCCAGCAGCTCGTGGTACAGCCGCCTACCCACATAACTACGCGCCGACGATCTTCAAAAACATGCCGCACCACTCCTAGATCTTAATCAATTTCTTAGTCTATCTGATGGTGGAGTAGTTTAAGTTGGAAACCTTCTCGCGCCCCAACCTCGTCACCCAACGATAATATGCTTGTGGGTAGCCGGGTGGGGGAGCCGGAAGATGCAGGCTCAGCGTCAGCGACGTGTGCTCTAGAATAATCCTTCAATGTCACCGTTTGATTTCAGATGGATGGACTCGGCTGCCGGACGGCGGGGCAGGCCCGGCATGGTCATGATGTCGCCGCACACAGCCACCACGAAGCCGGCTCCGGCGGAGAGGCGAACCTCGCGCACCGGCAGGACATGGCCCGTGGGTGCGCCCATGACGGTGGGATCGGCGGTGAAGCTGTACTGCGTCTTAGCGATACAGACCGGAAGATGGCCGAAGCCCGAGTCTGTAAATGTTTTTAGTCGGCGTTCCACGGCTGGCGCGAGCGCAATATCGTCGGCGCGATAAATTTCGCGCGCGATGGTGCGGATTTTTTCGGCTAGCGGCAGGTCGGAATCATAGAGCGGATGTGACGTCGATTGACGTTTGTCGATCAGCTCTAGCACATGGCGCGCGAGTTCTCCGGCGCCGGCTGCGCCATCGGCCCAATGCGTACATAAAATCACGCGCACGCCTCGCTCCGCCATGGTGTCGCGGATAACGCCGAACTCGGCCTCGGTGTCCGATGTGAAATGGTTCAGCCCAACGACGACGGGCAGGCCGAATTTTTGCAAATTCTCCACATGGCGTGCGAGGTTGACGAGTCCACGTGACACCGCTTCTGTGTCTTCCTTGCCGAGATTATTCTTCGCCACGCCACCATGCATCTTCAGCGCCCGCACGGTTGCGACAATTACGCACGCTGCTGTCTTCAATCCGGCGGATCTGCATTTGATGTCGAGGAATTTTTCCGCCCCGAGATCGGCACCGAAGCCGGCTTCGGTGACGACAACGTCGGATAGTTTCAGCCCCAGGCGCGTGGCCATGACGGAGTTGCAGCCATGCGCGATATTAGCGAACGGCCCGCCATGCACCAGAGCCGGAGAACCGGCCAGAGTTTGCACCAGGTTCGGCATTAACGCATCGCGCAACAGCACCGCCATGGCTCCATCGGCCTTCAGATCCCGCGCCGTCACCGCCGAGCCATCGCGGCGTTGTGCAACGATGATACGCCCTAAACGCTCCTGCAAATCCGTCAGGTCGCGTGCGAGGCAGAACACCGCCATTACTTCGGAGGCGACGGTGATATCAAACCCGTCCTCGCGCGGCGCGCCATTGGCGACGCCGCCCAGACCATTGACGATGGAACGCAGCGCACGATCGTTCATGTCCATCGCGCGCCGCCAGCTGATACGGCGGGTATCGATACCGAGCTCGTTGCCCCAGTAGATGTGATTATCGAGCATCGCGGCGAGTAAATTATTTGCCGCCGTAATGGCATGGAAATCGCCGGTGAAATGTAGGTTGATCTCGTCCATCGGCACCACTTGGGCATAGCCGCCGCCAGCCGCGCCGCCCTTCATTCCGAAACTGGGGCCGAGGCTTGGTTCACGCAGGCAGATAGTCGCGCGCACGCCCGCGGCGTTGAGCGCGTCGCCGAGGCCGACGGTGGTGGTGGTTTTTCCCTCTCCGGCAGCGGTCGGGCTGATACCCGTCACCAGCACCAGGGCGCCGTCTTTTTTGCTTTGGTGCGCATTGATGAAATCAAAATGGATCTTCGCCTTGTAGTGGCCATAAGGCTCCAGCGCATCGGGCGGAATACCGATACGGGCGGCGATGTCGGCAATGGGACGCAGCGTGGCTGCGCGGGCGATATCGAGATCTGATTCCATATGTCAGGCAGCCTTACGTTGCGTAATACCGAGGCGATCAAGTGCCTGGCCGATGGCGCGCACCGCGAAGACCATATCCGCTTGGGTGATGGCGCCGATACAGCCGAGGCGAAAGCTGGGGAACGGTGTATTGTAAAAATTACTAATTAGCACGCCGCGCGCTTTCAGGAGGGCGACGAATTTTTGCAGATCCCAGGCCGGGTCGTCCGGCGCGTGGATGTTCATTGCGATCGGGCCTTGCACGTCGCGCGGCAGCACCGGGCTGAGACCAAGGGCGAGCAGGCCATCATATAATGCGCGCGCATTTGCTTGATAGCGGGCCAGCCGCGCCGGCTGGCCGCCTTCTGCTTCATAGAGATCGAGGGCGGTGTTCAGTGCCATCAGCGCCTGCGCCGGTGGAGTAAAACGGAAACTACCGGGGCGTTCCAGGCAATGGGTATGGATATCGGCCAGGTCGAAGGACCAGCTGCCGGCATTGCCGAAGCAAGCCTCCAGCCGGTCGATTCGCGCGATGGCAAAGGCCAGGCCGGGCATGCCCTCCAGGCATTTGTTGGCGGTGAAAACCGCCGCGTCGATTTCCGGCTGCCCGGCGAGATCCAGTGGTAGCGCACCAAAGGCGGAAACCGCGTCAATGATTAGGCGCTTGCCGGCGTCGCGGACAACGGCGCCGATGGCGGCGGGATCATGCACCACGCCGGAGCCGGTCTCGCTTTGCACCAGCCCAACATGGGAGATGGTTGGATCCGCCGTCAGGGCGGTGGCGATCAGAGCGGGGTCGATCGGATCGGCCTGCGATATGGCCAGGGGCGCGACTAGTCGCCCGGCTTCGCGTGCCAGGCGGGCCATGCGTTCCGCGTAGGGCCCGGTCATTGGGATGAGAATTTTGGCTCCGAGCGGCATGTCCCCCGGCGGCATAAAAGTGCGGATGGCCGCCTCAGTGATGAAATGCCCACAGCCTTGGAGGGGCAGTGCCGTATGCGTATCGGGGGAGACGCCAGCGATACGCAGCAGGCGGGCGAGCAAGCCGGCGACGACGGCGCGGAATTCATCGTCCCACGGCGCGATATCGCGCGTCAGCGCGGCCTTTACGGCAGGGCGCGTCACCACGGGGCCTGGGATCAGCAAGAGCATAGGGGGTCATCCGGTGTCGAGGCGCGCAGCAAGCCACGACGGGGGATAAAAATCCACCCTGCAAAATACTGTTTGCAATCGGGCACCGGCCGGCTCCCCGCCCCATCTCCTGTTGGGCCGCCCAACGACAATATACGACCGCGGTTATTCAGCGGGAGATGGGGTGGAGGAGCGCCTCGGTGCCAGATTGCGAGTACCAGATCTGAGGAGCTATGGATGACGGAAATCGCTTTTCTGGCCGAGTTCGAAGTGGAGCCGCGGGATCTGCACCGCTTCTTGGCTGCCGTACGACGTGAGTTGCAGGCAGTCCTCGCGAACGAGCCAACCTGTTGTGTGTTCAAGGCTGCCCTACTGAGTGAGGCTAAGGGACGGGGCGTATTCGTCGAGATATTCGAAAATGAAGTTACCGCGACGGAACATCGTGGATTGTCTCATTTCATCTTATTCCATGAAGAGATTGCTGAGCTGGATGCCCGCTGGTCATCCTGGTGCGACGTATGGATTGCGGGGATGGAAGATACAGATGGGCGGTTCAGGCATCCGCCGTCTGGGCCCGGCCATGACTGGCTTGGCGTTCCATTTGGGCCTTGCACCGTCAGGGGTATTGCTGTTGAACGAATCCACGCACCTAGTTTTTCGTCAATAGTTTTACTGAAGCTATTTTGGACGCTGTTTACGACAAATGTGGAAGCGCCCCCCCCCCTCTTGGCTTGATGGAGAGTCGGTTTAATTCAATGCCGTGATTTGAAGGGTGCTTAGAACGGATTTTCAGCCGCGGAGTGGTCCAGGCAAAAAATGTCAGGCGAAAAAATGCGGTGCGTTCCGTCATAGAATCATCTGCACAAATGCTAGAAAATGCCGCGCTTTTTTGCCTGACGTAACCGGTGATTGCTTCCCGACTGTATTGAGGGTGATCGTTGGGCCGTTCGTACGTCCGGTGCGGGGGGGGGGCTTTAGCCGGGGGCGTAGATGGCGCCTTCTCCGATCATGGTGGTGATTTCATCGGCTAAAAATCCGTGGGCGGCCAGTATGTCGCGTGTGTGCTGGCCGAAGAGGGGGGCGGGGGTGCGGATACCCCCGGGGGTGGCGGAAAATTTGACTGGCAGGCCGATGGTTTTGACCTTACCGGCAGTGGGGTGGTCGGTCTGTACGATCATGTCGCGCGCCAGGGCCTGGGGGTCTGCGTGCATCTGAGCAACGGTGAGGACGGGGCCGGCGGGAACGCCGGCTTCCTCCAGCGCCGCCAGCCAGTCGGTGGATTTTTTGCCGCGAAAGATGCCGTTCAAGATTTCTTCCAAAGCGGCAAGGTTGGCCATGCGAGACTGATTATTAGCGAAGCGTGGGTCGGTGTTGAGGTGCGGGGCGACGATGACTGCTAGCATGCGTTCCCAGTTGCGCTGGTTGGCGGCGCCGACATTGATCCAGCCATCCGCGGTGGGAAACGCCTGATACGGCCCGTTCAAAGGATGCGCCGAACCCATCGGTCCGGGCGGGGTGCCGGTGGCGAAGCAGATCGCGGATTGCCAGTAGGTGTGCATGATGCCGGCTTCGAACAGCGAGGTATCCACTAGTTGCCCTAGGCCGGTGGCAGAGCGGTGATGCAGGGCGGCGAGAACGCCCATGGCCGCCAGCACGCCGGCGGTGATGTCCGTCACCGGGGCACCGACTTTCACCGGCGGGCGGCCCACACCTTCAGCATTGGGGCCTTCGCCGGTGATGGACATCAGGCCGCTCATTCCCTGGGCGATGAGGTCGTAGCCGCCGCGGTCGGCATAGGGGCCGGTGCGGCCGAAGCCGCTGAGAGAGCAGTAGATCAGGCGGGGGTAGCGCGCATGAATTTCGCTGTAGCCGAAGCCTAGCTTCTCGATCGTATCGTGGCGGTAGTTCTCGATCAGGATATCGGCGTCGGCGAGCAGGCGATGCAGGACGGCCTTGGCGGATGGGTGCTTGAGGTCGAGGGCGATGCCGCGCTTGTTGCGGTTCATCATCATGAAGGCGGCGGATTCGCCCGCGATGTTGGGGGGTATCATGCGGCGGGTGTCGTCGCCGCCGGGGTATTTCTCCACCTTGATGACGTCGGCGCCCATGTCGGCCAGCATCAGCGCACAGGTCGGGCCTGCCATGACGTGGGAGAGGTCGATGACCTTCAGGCCGGCCAAGGGGCCAGCTGGGGAGGGAGGGAAGGCGCGGGGAGGATGGGCGGGCTCGGGCATGGGGGAACTGCTTTCGGGCGTGGGAGAAAGTGTCGCGGCGATGCTACCGAGTGGCGGGGCAGTGGGAAATGGGGGCTTGTCAACGGTAGTGCCTTGAGACACTACCCTCATATTGCAATGCAGCGCCGAGCCCTCATATTGCGTTGCAGCGCCGACAAGTCTTTAATCCCTACTTTGCGTACGGTTGATGGTGGTGGGGTTTGCCCGTAGGTTTCGACCGCCCAACCCGGATCGGTGGAATCGGAGGCGGCTCGTCGGGGCTGCTTGACGTGGGTTTTACGAAGAGTACGGAGGAAGCTTTCCTTGCAGGCGACCGATATTCGCGACCCGGAGTATTTCCATAAGGTCGTCGATTGCCAACTCGCGTGCCCCGCGCACACGCCGGTGCCGGAATATATCCGGCTCATTGCGGATCGGAAATATGCCGATGCTTATATCATAAATTGGAAATCCAACGTCTTTCCTGGAGTGCTAGGCCGCACCTGCGACCGCCCGTGCGAGCCGGCGTGCCGGCGTGGGCGCGTGGAAGAGGAACCGGTTGCCATTTGTCGCCTGAAGCGCGTGGCCGCCGACAACAAGGGCGATATAACCCACCGTCTGCCTCGCCCCGTCACCACGAAGAATGGCAAGCGCATTGCCCTGGTGGGTGCTGGCCCTGCCTCGCTAACTGTGGCGCGCGATCTGGCCCCGCTGGGGTATGATATAACGGTTTTCGATGGCGATCGCCGCGGTGGCGGCATGATCCGTAGCCAGATCCCGAAATTCCGTTTACCCGAGGAAGTAATCGACGAGGAAGTCGGCTTCATCGAGAGCCTTGGCATTACCACGCAATACGGCACGCGCATCGACAGTCTGAAAGCACTGCTTGCCGATGGCTATGACGCCGTCTTCGTCGGCACAGGTGCGCCGCGCGGGCGTAATCTGGAATTGCCGGGCCGGGCGGAGGGCGCAGCGAATATCCATGTTGGTATCGACTGGTTGTCGTCCGTCTCCTTCGGCCATATCGAAAAGATCGGCCGGCGCGTAATCGTGCTGGGTGGCGGCAATACGGCCATGGATTGCTGCCGCACGGCGCGTCGGCTGGGTGGGGCCGATGTCAAGGTGATCGTCCGCTCCGGGTTCGACGAAATGAAGGCCTCGCCCTGGGAAAAAGACGATGCGATGCGTGAAGATATTCCCATTATGAATTTTCTCGTGCCGAAAAGCTTTGTCGTCGAAGGTGGCAAGCTTACGGGCATGACGTTTGAGAAAGTTAAGGCCGAACATGACGCGAAGGGCCGGCGGAATCTAGTTCCCACTGGTGATCCTGATACGCATGTGGAATGCGACGATGTGCTGGTCGCGGTCGGTCAGGAGAATTCCTTTCCGTGGATCGAGAAGGACACGGGTCTGGAGTTCGATCGCTGGGGTATGCCAGTGGTGAACGAAATCACCTTTCAATCGACGCAGCCTAAAGTATTCTTCGGCGGCGACGCCGCCTTTGGCCCGAAGAACATTATCTGGGCGGTAGCGCATGGCCATCAGGTCGCCATCTCCATCCATAAACTCTGTCAGGGTGAGGATATCGCCGTGCGTCCGGCCCCTGGTGTGACGCTCACCTCGCAGAAGATGGGCATTCATGAATGGAGCTATGACAACTATATCTCCGACGACCAACGCTATGCCGTGCCGCATCGCGACAAGGCGGAAGCGCTGGCCGATATCAAGGCGGAGGTGGAGCTCGGATACGATGAAAAACTCGCTTTCGCGGAAGCTCAGCGTTGCCTGAACTGCGATGTGCAGACCGTGTTCGCCGAGAACCTGTGTATCGAATGCGATGCCTGTGTCGATATTTGCCCGGTGGATTGCATCAGCTTTACAAATAATGATGAAGAAGTCGTGCTGCGTACTCATCTAGAAGCGCCGGCGTATAACCTGACCCAGGATCTCTATGTGTCTCAACCACTGAATACCGGGCGGATCATGGCGAAGGACGAGGATGTCTGCCTGCATTGCGGCCTGTGCGCTGAACGTTGCCCCACTGGCGCGTGGGACATGCAACGCTTTACTTATGACCTGACACAAGCGGGGGGTGCAGCGTGCAGCCGCTAACAGCCGTCAACGACTTCGTTATCAAGTTTGCCAACGTCAACGGTTCTGGCTCAGCCAGCGCCAACACGTTGTTCGGCAAATCCATCCTGCGCATGGGCGTGGTGGCGACGCCGCGCAACATCTTCCCGTCCAACATCCAGGGTTTGCCGACCTGGTACGAAATTCGGGTGTCGGAGAAGGGCCATATCGGCTGCCGGGGTGGCGTTGATCTGATGGTGGCGATGAACCCGCAGACCTGGGACGAGGATCTGAAATCCATCGAGCCAGGCGGCTATTTGTTCTATGACAACACCAAGGTGCTGCCGCCATCGAAATTCCGTAAGGATATTTCCGTTATTGGTGTGCCGCTGACCGCGATGTGCAACGAGGCCTATACCGACCCACGCCAGCGGCAGCTGTTCAAGAACATCATGTATGTCGGCGCCCTCTCCGCGTTGCTTGACATGGACATCACCACCATCGAATCCCTGATTGGAGAGCAGTACAAGGGCAAGGACAAGCTGATCCAACCCAATATCAACGCCCTGCATATGGGACGTGACTGGGTGCAAAAAAATCTTCAATGCCCGATCGGGTTGCGCATCCAGCGCGCTGACTCGGTGGGCAACCGGATCATGTTGGAAGGCAATTCCGCCGCCGCCCTCGGTGCCGTCTATGGCGGTGCCACGGTGTGCGCCTGGTATCCGATCACGCCGTCTTCGTCGCTGGCGGAAGCGTTCCAGAGCTGGTCGTCGCGCACCCGTACCGATGCGATAAGTAAGAAGCGCAACGTCGCCATCGTGCAGGCGGAAGACGAGCTTGCATCCATTGGAATGGTCATCGGCGCGGCGTGGAATGGCGCGCGGGCGTTTACCGCGACATCCGGCCCTGGCATTTCGTTGATGCAGGAATTTCTCGGCCTCGCCTATTTTGCGGAAATCCCGGCGGTGATCTTCGATGTGCAGCGTGGCGGACCATCAACAGGCATGCCGACGCGCACACAGCAATCGGACCTGCTTAGCGCCGCCTATGCCTCGCATGGCGACACCAAGCATGTGATGCTGTTTCCCGAAGACCCCAATGAATGCTTCCAGTTTGGCGCCATTTGCTTCGATCTGGCGGATCGGCTGCAAACGCCCATCTTCGTCATGCTGGAACTTGAAATCGGCATGAATGAACGTCTTTGCGCCCCACTCGCCTGGGACGATACCAAGAAGATGGACCGCGGTAAGATCATCACCGCGGAGGATTTGCAAGCCGGCAAACAGTTCGGCCGTTACCTGGATGTCGATGGCGATGGCATTCCCTATCGCACCTTGCCCGGCACGCATCCCACGCGCGGCGCCTTCTTCACCCGCGGCACGACGAAGGACCGTTTCGCGCGGTATTCCGAGGAGGGCCACGACTATGTGGAGAACATGGACCGGCTGCTGAAGAAATGGGACACTGCGAAAACCCTGGTCCCGCAGGCCATTCGCCGCAATGCCGATGAGCCAAGCCAGACCGGCGTGATCTATATCGGCTCCACCAGCCCGGCGATGGATGAGGCGGTGGAGATCCTCGCCGATCAGGGTATCGCGCTCGATCTGTTGCGCGTGCGCGCCTTTCCGTTTGGCAAGGAAGTGGCTGAATTCATCGCCCAGCATGAGCAGATTTTTGTCGTCGAACAGAACCGCGACGCCCAGCTTCGTTCCCTACTAGTCAACGAACTCGATATCGATCCGCGTAAATTAATAAAAGTGCTATTCTATGACGGCACCCCGATCACTGCGCGCTTTATCGCTGGTGCCATCGGCGCCAAGGCCCTTCCCCAGAAGGTTGTTCCTTTCCGTAAGGTCGTGTCATGACGTTTCTACCGAAACCGAAGTTGCATCATCCCAATCTGCCCACCAACACGTTGGGCCTGACAAGGCGCGATTATGAGGGTAGCGTCTCCACCCTATGCGCGGGTTGCGGGCATGACTCGATCAGCGCTGCCATCGTGCATGCGTGTTTCGAGATGTCGTTGCAGCCGCATCGCATCGCCAAGCTGTCAGGCATTGGCTGTTCGTCGAAGACGCCGACATATTTCCTCGGTGCCTCGCACGGCTTTAACTCCGTACATGGGAGGATGCCATCGGTTCTGACGGGCGCCAATCTGGCGAACAAAGATCTGATCTATCTCGGCGTTTCCGGGGATGGCGACAGCGCTTCCATCGGCTTCGGGCAGTTCGCGCATTCCATCCGGCGCGGCGTCAATATGGTCTATATCGTGGAGAATAATGGCGTCTATGGCTTAACCAAGGGCCAATTCTCCGCCACCGCCGATCGGGGAGCGAAATCGAAGCGCGGCGTGGCCAATTCGGATGAGGCCATCGATTTGGTTAATATGGCACTCGGACTTGGGGCCACCTATGTCGGGCGCAGCTTTTCCGGCGACAAGGAGCAGCTGGTGCCACTAATCCAGGGCGCCATCGCCCATCGTGGCGCCGCCTTCATCGACTGTATTTCCCCCTGCGTGGCCTTCAATAACCACGAAGGATCCACCAAAAGTTTCGACTATGTGCGCGCGCATAACGATGTGCTGAACACGCTCGACTATATCACCGGGCGGGACGAGATCACCGTGGACTACGCGCCTGGCACGGTGGAGATGGTGAAACAGCATGACGGCTCCACCCTGGCGCTGCGTAAGGTGGCGAAGGACTACGACGTGCATGATCGGATCGCCGCGCAATCCTGGCTCCAAAAGCAGCATGCCAAGGGCGAGATTGTCACAGGCCTGCTTTATGTGGACCCGGACCCGGTTGATTTGCATGCCAGTATGCGCACCGTGGACACGCCATTGAACGAGCTGGATGAGTCCGTCCTTTGCCCCGGTTCCGCCATGCTGGACCGGATCAACGCTAGCCTGCGCTGAACGCACGAGACTTTTCCGTCCAAAAGTCTTGCCAAAAATGGGGGACTTCCCTTGTGGCCGGTTGTCTGTGCTAAAGCCCGCCGATGCGGCATTTCCTGGACTTCGAAAAACCGATCGCCGAACTAGAGGGCAAGATCGAGGAACTACGGCGCATGTCGGTGCCCGACGGTATCAATGTTGCCGAGGAAGTTGCGCGCCTGACGGATAAGAGCGACCGCCAGCTGCGCGCCACCTACGCCAAGCTGACGGCCTGGCAGAAGACCCAGGTGGCCCGCCATCCGGACCGGCCACGGGCGGGCAATTATATTGCGGGCCTTATCACCGAATTTTCGCCCATTGCCGGAGATCGTGCCTTTGCCGATGACGCCGCCGTGCTGGGTGGGATCGGGCGCTTTCAGGGCCGCTCGGTGGTTGTGCTGGGCATCGAAAAAGGCTCAGACACGGAAAGCCGGGTGGCGCATAATTTCGGCATGGTGCGGCCGGAAGGCTATCGCAAGGCCCGCCGGCTGATCGAACTGGCCGGCCGTTTCGCCCTGCCGGTGCTCACTTTCGTCGACACCTCCGGCGCTTTCCCCGGCATTGAGGCGGAGGCGCGCGGCCAGGCGGAGGCCATCGCCCGCTCCATCGAAGCCTGCCTGGAAGCGCCCGTTCCCGTTATCGCGACCATCATCGGCGAGGGCGGATCGGGCGGCGCCATCGCGCTGGCGGCCGGCGATGCGGTGCTGATGCTGGAACACGCCATCTATTCGGTAATCTCCCCGGAAGGCTGCGCCTCCATTCTCTGGCGCGACGCGGCGCATGCCAGCACGGCGGCCGAGGCCTTGTGCCTGACCGCGCAGGATTTGCAGCGGTTGAAACTTATCGATCAGATCGTCTCGGAACCGCTAGGTGGGGCGCATCGCGACCCCAAGCACACCATTGCCGCCGTCGGTAAGGCCTTGCAACGGACGTTAACCCCCCTGCTGGCTCTGGATGCCGCGAGCCTGAAGGCCAAGCGGCGCGACAAATTCCTCGCTATGGGCCGCGACACCCTGTCCTGATGTCCCAACCGTCCAGTCCCAGCCCTAGCCCTAATTTGGACCGCAGCCTTTCCCTCCTGCTCGCGAGCACCGGTATCGCCGTCGGGATGTTGGGCTGGAAGGGTCTGGTGGAGATCATCCCGGCGGACCCTGCCTGGTCGTCCACGGCGGTCCGACTCGGTATCGCCGCCCTTGCCCTGCTGCCCGGGGCGATCGTGCTCTGGCTGATGATCGCGACGCAGATGGCCGCGCGCATCGTCTCCGGCCGCTTTTACCCGACGGAGGGACGCGACACGGCATTCCTGCACACCAACCAGCGCGCTCTCACCAACACGGTCGAGCAATCGCTTTGTTTCGTCCCCGCCTTGCTGGCGCTGGCGGCGGGTGTCACGGGGTCCTTCATGCCCCAGGTGATCGCCCTGGCGCTGGTTTTTGCCGCCGCGCGACTCGTCTTCTGGCTGGGCTATCTGGTCCGTCCGGCGCTGCGCGCGCCGGGCATGGCGGCGAGTTTCGCCACTGTTACCGCCACCCTGATCGGTGCCGTCTGGGCCTGGTTGGTATGACCGTCACGCAAGACGGCCGACCGCAAGCGCTGGATGCGCGCGCCCGCCGCGCCGTGTTCTTCGGCATCTTTCCCTCGATCATGCTGCCGATGTTCATGTCCTCGCTGGATCAGACCATCGTCGCAACCGCCCTACCCGCCATCGCCGCGCAACTGGGGGAGGTGGAGCGCGTTTCCTGGATCGTCGTCGCTTATCTCGTCGCCGGCACCATTGCGGCACCGGTCTATGGCCGACTGGGCGACGCACTGGGGCGCAGGCGTATGCTTTTCGTGGCACTCGCCGTGTCTATGGCCGGTTCGCTGGTCTGCATCCTCTCCACGTCCATGCTGATGATTATCGCCGCGCGTGTCATCCAGGGCCTGGGCGGGGGCGGGCTGATGACGATGGCGCAGTCGCTGATCGGGGAGCAGATCCCCGCCCGCGAGCGTGGCCGTTACCAGGGCTATCTCGCTGCGACATTCGTCACATCTTCCACTATCGGCCCCGTCGTCGGCGGCCATCTGACACAGCATTTTGGCTGGCAGGCGGTGTTCGGCGTCACCGTGGTGGCCGGTTGCATCGCCCTCGGCCTAGCCCGTCGCCTGCCGAATCGCCCTGGTTCTGGTGGACGACTGCAATTCGATGTCTGGGGTACATTCTTTTTCGCCGCCTTTATCACGCCGGTGCTGCTGGTACTCTACCAGATGCAGAGCTTCGCCCTCGATCGGCTCTGGATCATTGCCGTGTTGCTGGCCCTGGCCGGTCTCGCCCTGGTTCTGTTCTTGCGTCAGGAACGGCGCATCTCGGCGCCGCTCTTGCCGCTGGCGGTGCTCAGCCAGCCGGGAATCTGGCGTACCTGCGCGATGGCGGCCTGTATCGCGGGTGCGCTGATTTCCATGATTTCCTTCCTACCGATGTATCTGCAGGTCGTGCGCGGCATTGGCCCGGCGGAAATCGGCTTCGTCATGCTGCCGATGACGGTGGGGGTGGGCTTTGGCGCCATGCTGACCGGTCGGCTGATTTCTGCCACCGGGCACACCACGATCTTTTCGCGCTGCGGCCTGCCTGTCTCTGCGGCCGGCTATGCCTTCTTGGCATTCTACTCCCCGGCGATCCGGGTGGAGCACCTGCCCTGGATCTTTGCCCTCGTCTCCGTCTTTACCGGCACCGGCATGCCGGTAGTGCAGATGACGGTGCAATCGGTCGCTGGGCCACGCTTTCTTGGGGCTGCGGCGGCTTCGGTGCAGATTTCGCGTTCCATGGGGGCGGCGTTTGGCACCGCGCTGGTGGGGGCCGTGCTGTTCGCCACCCTGGCGTTCCAGGATTCCGATCTGGCACGTCACTTCGCCGAGTTGGTCCAGAGCGGCCCCGCCGTGCTGGCCACGTTGGATGAGGCCCGGCGCGCCGAGGTGCAACGCGTAATCGCCACTGCCTTTTCCGGTGGTTTCCTGACCATGTGCGTCTTTATCCTGGCCGCGATCGGATTGGCGTGGTGGATTCCGGTGAAGCGGATCTGACCCGGATTGCGCCTAGAGTCTGTTTGAAAAGTCCGGCACCGGCCCACTCCTCAATCTGACCGCCCAACGACAGAAGGCAAGATGGATCGTACAAAGGGTTTTGTGTAGGTTTGCGCCATGACCTTCCCGTTTGTTCTGCCGGACTGGCTGCCCTGGTGGGTGACGCTCGTCCTGATCGTGCCCTGCATGCTTTATGGTTTGGCATTGCTGGTGATGCCGTTCGCGGTGCTAGGCGTGAAGTCGCGGCTGGATGCGATCGATTTGCGGCTGGACGAGATTCAAGGGGAAATCCGCGCGCTGTCACTACGTATGCGGGAACCGGTGGAACGCCGCCAGGGGAGCGATGAGGTCACGATCGATCCGCCATCCCGTCCGCCGATTCCACCTGCCCATCCGCTGTGGAGCACGGGGTCGCGCGGGGCTGCCGCCGATGGCGTGCGGACCGAGCCACGTTTATCCCGACCGCGTTGATGGATGCTGTTGGATGACGCTGGAAAGGGAGTCGGCTAAGACAGGCGCCCTGTGACCGGGCTCGGCGACGCCCCCAGCCCTTAGGAGTAAGAAATGCGCTTGAGCGTGGTGCAAATGGTTCCCGGATCGGATAAGGCGGAAAATATCGCCCAGGCGCGCCGGCTGATCGAGGCTGCGGTGGCTTCGGATCGGCCCGATATCGTCAGCCTACCAGAAGTCTGGACGTGCCTTGGCGGCAATCGCGCGGCGAAATTTGCCGCCGCCGAGGATTTGCCCGCGCGAGGTTCTAACGAACAGGGCGGCGGTGCCTATGAATTCCTGCGCGAGATGGCGCGCACACACCGTATTCATGTACATGGCGGCTCCATGGGCGAAAAGGGGGGCGACAAACTGTTCAATGCCACCGTCGTGTTCAACCCGAACGGTGCCGAGATCGCGCGCTATCGGAAAATCCATATGTTCGACATCGTGACGCCCGATGGGAAGGGTTATAAGGAAAGCTCTACATACGGTTGGGGCGACGAGGTGGTGACCTATGAAGCTGATGGCATCAAAATTGGTTGCGCCATCTGTTATGACGTCCGCTTTCCAGAAATGTTTTTACAACTGCGTCGGGCCGGGGCGGAGGTGATTTTTCTGCCCTCCGCCTTCACCTTGCAAACGGGCAAGGACCATTGGGAGGTGCTGCTGCGTGCCCGCGCGATCGAGACCCAGTGCTGGTTCGCCGCGCCGGCGACCTTTGGCCAGCACTTGGATGGAGGCGGGGAGCCGCGCTTCACCTATGGAAACTCTATGATCGTTGATCCCTGGGGCCATGTGGTTGCGCGCGTGTCGGATGGGCAGGGTTTTGCCACCGCGCGGATAGAGCCGGCACTAACCCGGCGGGTGCGCCGCGACATGCCCGTGCTGGAACACCGGAAACTCGCGTGAGCCCGATCGTGCCTGATGCGGCGCGCGCCGGGCTGGTCGCGCGGGAAATCGATCCCGGTCGCATCTGCATCCTGTCCAGCCAGAGCGCGCTTGCGACGGAGAGCCGGGCGCGGCTGGTCGCGCGCTATGGCGATTGCCGGTTGGAACAGGCGCAGGTGGTGGTAGCTCTGGGCGGCGACGGCTTCATGTTGGAGACCCTGCATCGCATGCTGGGCGGGCAGGTGCCGGTCTATGGCATGAATTGCGGGTCCGTAGGCTTCCTGATGAACAGCTTTCATGAGGACGACCTGCCCGGACGCCTCGCCCGGGCGCAGGCGGCGGAGCTGCATCCGCTGCGCATGCGTGCGGTGACCATGGCCGGCGCAGTGGAGGAAGCCCTGGCGCTGAACGAGGTGAGCCTGTTGCGCCAGCTGCGCCAGGCGGCGAAGGTTCGGGTCGTTATCGATGGCACGGTGCGGTTGCAGGAGCTGGTTTGCGACGGGGTGCTGATTTCCACCCCGGCTGGCTCCACGGCCTATAATCTTTCCGCGCATGGGCCGATCGTGCCGTTGTCGGCCAATCTGCTGCCGCTCACGCCGATCAGTGCGTTCCGGCCGCGCCGCTGGCGGGGCGCGCTACTGCCGAGCACCAGCGCCGTGCTGTTCGAGGTGCTGGAACCGGACAAGCGCCCGGTCGCGGCAGTGGCGGATTTCACGGAAGTGCGCGACGTGGTGGCCGTCGCGGTGAGTGAGGACCGTTCGGTGGGGGTGATCATCCTGTTCGACCCCGACCAGGGATTGTCGGAACGGATCATCGCCGAACAATTCACGGTTTAGGCTACTTGTTGCTGACGCGCAGGCGGTATGGACCAACCACTTTAGACGATCATTGGGTGACCGGGCGGCCAGAGAATCGCCCGGAAAACGCAATTGATACCTTGAAGGTGCGGGGCCGGGGGGATACGGTGCCTCCCGTCGTCCATCCTGGTTTCTCAGCAACAATCACGGTTCCTCATGTCTGTCCGTCCTGTCGGTAATCCCCCGCTATCAACGCCTTCGGAAATGGCGCTTCTGGTCGCCCAGGCGGGACTGTCTCTAAATGCGGGACAGATGGCGGATCTGGCCCTCGCCTGGCGGCAATTGGCTGGGCTAGTGGTCCGTATCCCGCGCGACAGGCCGCTGTCGGACGATCAGGCCTATGTCTTTCATGTGCCGCCACCTGGCGCGACCGGTGGCACGGCGGCGGCCAAGACATCGCCTGGCAAAGTCCTCACGCCGAAGGCCGGGGTCGTCGCAGAACCGACGAAGGCGCCGTCCACCGGGGCGCCGGCCGCTGCGAAGCCGCAAGCGGCGGTGGCCAGGGAGGTTGGAAAAGCTCGGGCGCCAGCCGCTGCGAAGCCGCAAGCGGCGGTGGCCAGTGAGGTTGGGAAAGCTCGGGCGCCAGCGAAGACCCCTGCCAAAGCCGAGATAAAATCTGGAGCAAAAGTTGGGGCGACGGCAGCGGCGCGCAAGCGGGGCCGGCCGGCGTGAGCGACAGAGCGGTGAACACCCCGACCATCGCGCAGGCAGCCCGCTTGTTGGCCAGCGGCAAACTCTCGGCCGTGGAGCTCACCAAATCGTTGCTAAGTCACATTGAGACCAATGATAGCAAGTTGAACGCCTTCCTGCTGGTGACGGCGGAGCGGGCCATGGCCGATGCGCGCAACGCCGATCGTGCGCTGCGCGGCGGCAAGGCCGGACCTCTGACCGGCATCCCATTGGCCTATAAGGATATTTATGAAACCGCCGGGGTGCGCACCACCGCGCATTCACGTATCTTGGCGCATCACATCCCGAGCCGCGATGCCGAGACGGTGCGCCGGCTGGGCGTGGCTGGGGCGGTGATGCTTGGCAAGCTTGCCACGCATGAATTCGCTATTGGCGGCCCGGCCTTTGACCTGCCCTGGCCGCCCGCGCGCAATCCGTGGGATCCGCGGCGATTTACCGGCGGCTCCTCCTCCGGCTCCGGTGCCGCAGTGGCGGCGGGGTTCGCGCTGGGAGCGCTGGGATCCGACACGGGTGGCTCGATTCGCCTACCGGCGGCGTTTTGCGGCATTGCCGGGCTGAAGCCCACGCCAGGCCTCGTCTCCCGCCGAGGCGTGATTCCCTTGGCCCCCAGTCTGGATACCGCCGGGCCGATGGCTTGGACGGCGGAGGATTGCGCCATCCTGCTCGACGCGCTGGCCGGGTTCGACCCGGAAGATCCGGCCTCCGTCGCTGGGCCGGCGGTTTCCTACAGCCAGGGGCTGGGAGCATCGGTGAAGGGGCTGCGGGTCGGCGTGCTGCGCGATTTCGTGGAACGGGACGCCCCGCTCAACCCGGAAACACAGCGCATGCTGGCCAATGCCATCGCCGTGCTGAAATCGCTTGGCTGTACGGTCGGCGATGCTAGGCTACCCAGCTTGCATGAGTATAATGCCGTCGGACGCGTGATCATCTCGGCCGAGGCCTATGCCCTGCATGAAGCGACCCTAAAAACTCGGAGTGCCGATCATTCCCGCGCCTTTCGCGTGCGCGTACTGCCCGGGGCGTTGCTGCGTGCCGCCGACTACATCGCGGCCCAGCGCTGCCGTACCGATCTGATCGCCACCACCACCGCAATTTTTGGCAAGTTCGACGTGCTGCTAAGCGTGCCCACCCCGGGCCCGGCCCCATTGCTGACCGAACAGCGTCAGGATGACGGCTTCGCGCGGCCCTTGCTCACCACCTTCGCCAATGTCGCTGCCCTACCTGCCCTGGTCGTCTGCGGTGGATTCACCGTCGGCAATCTACCGCTAGGGATCGAACTGATTGGCGCGGCTTGGACCGACGCCACTCTGCTTCGCCTCGGCCACCAATTCGAACAAGCCACCACCACCCGCACCAGTCGGCCTCGGTTGTAATCGGGCTATCGGCGGAGCGGCTTGAGGGTGGCAGATCGCAAGGAAAGGCCGGGGTAGCGCCCCGACCTTTCTTCCGATCCCCCTCACCCGAGCGTCTCTGCCGATGGTTTGATTACTCCGCGGCGATTTTGGGGCGAGCTAAGAAGATTTTCAGAGTATTCCGCGGTGTGTGAACGGCGTCCATGACGGAAGTAGTTTCGTATCCGGAATGCGCGATGTAGTCGGCGCATTTTTCGTAGTTGCCGGTGCCGCACTGGTCCTAGTTGGCGGCGTCCATCAGTTCGGTGAAGGTCTTGGCGTAGACTTCACCAAGTAAGTAACATGGGCTCTGCCAGCTAAATACTTTGCGGGTGGACTTGTTCCAGCGAGTGCAAAGGTAACGCTGATTGCCGGTCAGGCAGTCAAGGAAAAGGAACGACTGATTGAATTTGTAGCTTTTGTCCTTGCCACGAAAAAATATCGCGAAAGAGCGGCTTGGATTTATGCCAGTTGAGGAAGTGCTCGTCGTCGCCGAGATTGATATCCCAGGCGAAATTTTTGTGTTGCTTGCACTGCGTGATGCGTTTGTCGGGCAGGAAGGCGTTAGTATAGAGATAAATGAATGTCCTACGTGCGGGAATTATTGCGACGACTTCCAGCATTTCCTTGTGCAGCAGAGGTTTCCTGCCGGCGGTAGCGACGACGGGGGCGCCTCATTCATCCACCGTGTCTCGGCAGTCCTGCATGGAAAGTCGTTAGTTCAGGGTTGCGTCGGGGGAGTCGTTCTTCCCGCAACCGGCGCAGGCGAGGTTGCAGCGGAACAAAGGTTCCAGCATCAGCACCAGGGGTAGCGCTTGCGGCCGAGAAAGTGTTTCTTGACGACATAGGTGCCGAGTTTGATGTCTTGGTTCAACGGCACAGGCATCGTGGGTTTCCTAGACTTCCGCAAGCTGAGCGGGGAAGCGGAAGCGGACATTTTCCTTCACCCCGGCGAGGGTAGACACTTCAACTTCGGCAAAACGGCGCAGCCCGTCAATCACTCCTTGCACGAGCATTTCGGGCGCCGACGCACCGGCGGTGAGGCCAACGGAGGAAATGCCTGCGAACCATTCCGGTTGCAAGGCGTCTGCGTCGTCGATCAAATAGCTGGGCTTGCCCAGCTCGTCGCCGATTTCCTTCAGCCGGTTCGAGTTGGAGCTGTTGCGCGAGCCAATGACTAGGATCATGTCCACGGTGCCGGCGAGATCGCGCACAGCCTGCTGGCGGTTCTGCGTAGCGTAGCAGATATCGTTCAGATTGGGGCCGACAATGGCGGGAAAGCGCGCCTGTAGGGCCTGGATGATGGCACGAGTGTCGTCCACGGACAGCGTGGTCTGGGTGATGTAGGCGAGTTTCGTGACATCGGCGACGGCAAGGGTGGCGACATCCTCGGCTGTCTGCACCAAATATACGGTACCAGAGATCTGGCCAATCGTGCCTTCGACCTCAGCATGGCCGGCATGACCTACCAGAACGATTTCGCGTCCCTGAGCGGCATAGCGCCGGCCCTCATTATGGACTTTTGCGACCAGCGGACAGGTTGCGTCGAGCACGGGTAGTCCGCGCATCACGGCCTCCTCCTCTACCCGCCGGGCGACGCCGTGGGCGGAAAAGACGGTCATGGCGCCGGGGGGAACTTCGTCCAGTTCGCTTATGAAAACGGCGCCGCGCTGGCGCAGATCTCTGACGACATGGCGGTTGTGGACGATTTCATGCCGGACATAGATGGGTGGGCCGTATTTCTTCAGGGCCCGTTCGACGATCTCGATCGCCCGCTCCACGCCGGCGCAGAAGCCCCTAGGTTGGGCCAGCACGACACGTAACATTCGCATACTCCCGCTACTGAAGGGGCCATAGCGTAACCAGGGCGAATATCCAACAGGTTCGCTTTGGATTATGGCGGTGCCGGCTCAAACTGCCGGGATGGGCTTTCCTGCACCGCTTCGTGACGCGCGCGGGCGCGGTGCCGATGGGGCGCCACCCCGGTAGGCGTGCTGAAGCCGCTTTGTGGCGATGAACCGTTACTGGAGGTGGCGCTCACCAGTCTGTGCGCGCTGGGTTTCCTCGAGTTTTAGATCGTGTGCGGGGTGCAGGATCCGGAGGGCCCGGCGTTAGCGGTGGTAGCATGGCTGTAAACGCGCGGCCGCGGCGGATGCGGTGCGGCGGGGGAAGGCGATGCTGGGTTTCGCGGCGGGTCCGCGGCTGGTGGTGATCGAGGGGCCAGCACGTTGCCTGCCGTTGATATTCTTAGCTTAGTGGATACGCGCGGGTGGTTTGCATTCGGTCAATTACACTTGGCCTTCCGGTTTTTTTGTCCGATGTGCTGGCGGCATGCGGCCATGCGGTGGGTTTGGGTGCTCGCGTTTATATGTTTGGACCGCGTCTGCTGTTCGTACAGACCCGGTGCGTCGCGCTGCGCATGAACGATCATTATTTTGGTGCCGCCCGGAGAGGCGCGATAACAGCGGAACGTCTGCCACGCCTGGCGCCGTGTCTGCCGGATGGGTTTTCGGAGATTTATTTTTATCCCGCCCCTGGCCGTGACGCGATGTTAGCTGCGTTGATGCCAACCTGTGGACGCGCAGCGGAATTGGCAGCACTATATGATGATCGCATTCTGGAAGTGTATGGAAAAGGTACAGAGCGGATTCCACGTTACCTGGCCGTCATAATGTGCGTGGTTGTCGATGAAACCGGGTGCCACGGCTCGGCCATCAGCGTTAATAGTTTGTTTCGCCAGCCTATCCAGCCGGCCAATCACCACGATCTTGCCATTCTTAGTACCGAGATCGGCTCGAAACGCCGGCAACCCGGAGCCGTCGACAATTAGGCCATGCTTGATCAACAGATCATAGGCTATTGGTCGCCCTCCTCTTCGCAGGGTCGCCCATCACGACCCTGTCGCGCTTGAGAGAACCGTGGCACGATCGCCGTGCGAGTCCAAGACCATGGCCATCGCTCCGGTTCCGGCGCATCATCGCTGCTTAAAATTGGGAAGGTCCAACCATGTCGCATGCGGCCCTGCGCACGATCTTGCCCGTCGCCGGCTGGCCTGCCGAGCGTGCCGATGCGGTCCGCTTTACTGGCGGCACCGATCCGATCTTGCCAACGCCCTTCTGCATCGGTGCCGCTGGCGCGGCAACGCTGGCCGCGACAGGATTGGCGGTGGATGATCTCTGGGCGTTGCGCACAGGGCGGCGGCAATCCGTGGCGGTCGATCTGCGTCAAGCCACGGCGTCCTTACGCAGCGGCCATTACATGAAACTAGGTGATGGGGAGCTGTCGCACGCACGCAATTCCATCATGGGCGTCTACCCGACGAAGGATAGCCGCTGGAGCTATCTGCACTGCAATTTCCCCAATCATCGCGCGGCGGCGCTAAAAGTTTTGAATGTGGCGGAGGATCGCGACGCGGTGGCGCAAGCGGTGCTGGGTTGGAATGCCGCCGATCTAGAGGAAGCAATCATCGGGGCTAAGGGCGCGGGCGGGATGGTGCGGTCGGCGGTGGAGTGGCGGGATCATCCGCAGGCACGCGCGATTGCGCAACTGCCACTGATGGAGGTGTTAAAGATCGGTGATGCGCCGGTGGAGGCGCTACCGGCTGGGGATCGGCCACTGTCTGGCGTGCGAGTTTTGGATCTGACGCGGGTTCTGGCCGGGCCGACCTGCGCGCGCACGCTCGCGGAGCATGGCGCAGATGTAATGAAGATCACGGCAGCGCATTTACCCAATCTCGGTTACCAGGAGTGGGATACTGGACACGGCAAGCTGTCGGCGCAGCTCGATCTGCGCGATGCGGTTGCGGTCGGGACGTTGCGCGCCTTGGTGCGGGAGGCAGACGTGTTTTCGCAAGGCTATCGGCCTGGGACGCTGGCCGCGCGCGGGTTTTCGCCGGAGGAGTTGGCGGTACTACGGCCGGGGATTGTGTGCGTTTCCTTGTGCGCGTTTGGACATACTGGGCCGTGGGCGTCGCGTCGCGGGTTTGATACGGTGGTGCAGACGGTCAGCGGCATGACCGCCCGGCAGACCGAAATCGTTCCCGGCAAGAAGCCTGGCCCAGATTTTTATCCCGTATCCGCCATCGATTACTGCACTGGTTATTTGATGGCGTTCGGCGCCATGGTGGCGTTGGCGCGGCGCGCGACAGAGGGTGGGACCTGGCTGGTGCGCATTTCTCTGGCGCAGGTCGGTAAGTGGATTTTTGATCTCGGCGAAGCGCCCGCCGAGGCGGCGCGCGCAGCACCAGAGGAATTTACCATCGACGAGCTAGCGCGCTGGTCGATGACGAGCGAGACGCCATCCGGAACGCTGCGGCATTTGGCGCCGGTGGTGCAATTATCGGAGACCAAACCGCACTGGGCAAGGCCTTCGGTGCCGCTCGGTTATCATCAGCCAGTATGGCCCCCACGCGACATGGTCTAAGTTAACAAGAGCGAGAGAAAATAACATCGGTCTGGGGCATGGCGCCAGACAAGAAGCGGATGGACGCGGCAGCATGTAAGGGCATTGCCACGCTACAGAAGCTAATTACCGACGATCCTACGTGCCGGGAATTGGCCGGGGACAGGCCCAGCCTTGGGGGCAGAGCCCCTGATCTTGCTTCTGACCGTAAAGCTCCCAAGGTCTGGTCTTACCTCAGGCTATCGGGGCGGAAGCCTAAGACGCGCTCGAAGCGTTTCGTGTAGAGCGGCCAGGCTTCCGGGTTCACCAGGCGGGGCGGCACGCGGCCGCGTAGGATTTCGATCCATTGTTCGGCTGTGGCGCGCGACATGGCGAGCGCGGCTTCATGCGTGCCGCCGGCAGTGTGTGGAGTGGCGACGACGTTATCGAGATGCAGCAACGGATGATCGGGTGGCGGCGGTTCCACGTCGAACACATCAAGGCCGGCGCCGGCGATTTTTTTCATGTTCAGCGCGTCCAGTAGAGCGGTTTCGTTATGGATCAGGCCACGCGCGGTGTTGATAAAATAGGCGCTTGGCTTCATCCGCGCAAAGGCTTCCGCATCGAACAGATTAATAGTTTCCTTTGTACGCGGACAATGAATGGAAATAAAATCCGACTGCGCCAGCAATTCGGAGAAGTCGACCTTGCGTGCACCACGGGCCGAAATATGGCCGGCCGTTAAGTAAGGATCATAGGCGATAACGTTCATGTCGAACGCTCGACAGAAATGCGCGTTGCGCGTACCGATTTTTCCCAATCCGACGATGCCAACGGTCTTGTTCTGGATGTCATTACCCATCAGGGCATAGCGGTCATGTGCGTCGCCGCGTAGCAGCGCGCGGTTGGTCAGGCCGATCTTCTTGGATAGCGAGAGAATCAACCCGATCGCGTGTTCGGCAACGGGCTCGAAATTGGTGCCGGACTGGCTGCAAACGATCACGCCAGCCTTGGTGCAGGCATCGACATCGATCACGTCATAGCCAGCGCCGGTGGAACACATGGCGAGCAAATCCGGGCACTGCGCGATTAGCACCGCGTCGCCGAGCCAGGGATCACGTAATTCGGTGCGCGCGCTGACATGGTAGCCCTGGGCACGCTGCATCTCTGGCCAATTTTTTGCCACGGGTGTCGCGTATTCGAGGCGCGCCAGCTCGATATCGTCCTGTGCTCCTAAAATCTGCTCGGCAACAGGGTGGAAAAACCGTTCGAAATAAATCAAACGCTTGCGGTTCGGGGCCATGCGGAAATCCTTTCGGTCGGCGAAGCTGCCAGCTTGGCGAAGCCGCACTTCTCCTGCAACATGTGGCCACAGCAGTGGAGACCCCGTGATGCCCTTCAGCACTAAATATTTGTTCGTCGTTAGCATGGATGTGGATGCTGACAAGGAGGCTCTGTTCAACGAGGTCTACGATATCGAACATGTCCCCTTGATCTGCCAGGTCCCTGGGGTGCGCGCCGCCACCCGCATCCGGGGCGAGGATTTTACCATGCAACTGGCCGGGCAGACGACCCCCAAGCTGCACGAAGGCGCGCGCTACACCGCGATCTATGAAATCGACAGCCCTTCCGTGTTGCTCAGCCCGGAATGGGGCAAGTTTGCCGAACAGGGCCGCTGGCCGACCGAGGTTCGCCCGTTCACCCGCAACCGTAGCCATAAAGTTTACCAGGTGCGCTAAGGAGCTGGTGTCGGACTTTGCCGAACACCTACTGAACGTCTACTAGCGGGCGACCTGTATGGCCGACCCGTCGATCCGCCAAGCCTGCCGGGCATTTGCGAGGATATTGGCCGCGTCGGTGCCGCGCGGCATGGTGTCGGGCCGGTGCAGCCGCAGAATAAAATCCTCATAAGTCATGGGAGCGGCGCCCGGCGCCGTCATTCAGGTGCAGGTGCCGGTCGAGGGCGCGATGGCGCAACAGGAATAGTCTGCCTTGCCGCTGGCGCCGAAAGCACGCCCAACCAGCGGCACCGCCAGCATCAGGACCAGTGCGATAACGATGACTACCCTGACCGACCATTTACGTGCTGCCGGGTTGAGGCTGTGAGGCTCATCATGTGGGGGGGATATTTTATCCATCTCTATTCAATTCGATCAACCGCAGCTTGCGTCATGGCAGGCGCATCATCGGCACAAACTCATGGCAAGACTATGGCGATCTCCACAGGGCTGCGTTTCGCCGGACGCGGGCATGCCGCGCCAAGTTGTGTTGTTTCAGAACATTGGACTGCCCCTAGTGCGATATGCGTCCTGCGCAGCGGTCAGGGTGCGGGGTCCGTCCGCTAGATCGCGCGGGTGGTTCGTCAGGGCGGCGGTATCGCGCCAGCAATCCACCCCGCCCAGGCTGGGCTGCGCGAACAGAACGCCGGCGCGTCCGGGGGCGACTCGACCAGGCGGTATCGAACGGCGTGCGCTGCAGTTGCAGAAAGCTGGCCGCATTTAGCCCCAATAAAATACTGGTGAGCGCTGCCGGCGGGGCACCGGAGGCGGCGAGGCAGGCGGCACCAAGAAGCGGAATAAAGATCGCTACGCGAAACATGGAACGATAATCGCGCAAAGAGGTAAACGGGACCTTGCGCGGTATTTTCGTTTGCAGTCCGGCTCCGACCCACTCCCCCATATTTGCCCCCGGCCATGTGCATCGCTATGTTCCGCCCGCCGCCGGACAGGGTGCCGGCCGGGGTTCCATGCGGTCGCGCACACTCAGGGGGCCTTCCCCATGAATGTTCGCACGCGCGGAGAAGGACAGACGTGGTTGATATTTTCGATGAAGTCGATGAGGAACTTCGGGCCGACCGCGCCCAGGCGCTGCTGAAGCGCTATGTCGCCGTGCTGATCGCCGGCGCCGTGCTGATCGTCGGCGCGACGGGGGCCTGGCAGGGCTGGCGCTGGTGGCAGGCCAAGCAAGACCTGGCGGCGGCGGAGGCTTTTCTGGTTGCCCTGCGCGGCGCCGAGGTGCTGACCCCGGCCAGCGCCGTGTCCGATCGTGCCACCGTCGTGGCGCAATTTGAACAGATGGCCATAGACGCGCCGTCTGGCTATCGTTCCCTCGCGCGTCTGCGCGCCGCCGGGCTGCGGGCTCAGGCAGGGGACCGCGCTGGCGCGACATCCCTGGCTCAGGCCGTGGCGAGCGACAGCGCCACCGATCCGGTGCTGCGCGACTATGCCATTCTGATGACGGTGCAGTACCAGATCGATGAGGGTGACCCCGCCTTGTTGCAGATGCGCCTGGCGCCTTTGTTGGCGCCCGATAATTCGTGGTACGGTCTAGCGCGGGAAGCGCAGGCCCTGCTGGCCGTGCGCCAGGGACAGCAAGGCCAGGCGCGAGATATCCTGCGCGAACTAGCGAAAGACGTGACCGCGCCGGATGGCGTGCGCGCGCGCGCCAACGCCTTGCTGGGCCGGATCGGCGGCTAGCGCGTGATGACTGCGGGCGACATCGCCTTGGATCTGAATCGCGGCCTCAAATCAACATGGGGAACGGGGTACGTGGCCTCCCAAACGCTTCCCGCTCCCAGACCCGACCGGGTCGTCACGCCTTAAGAGGATCATATGCACGGAACTGGACCTGATCGCTCCGGCACGCCCCGCGCGCCCCTTCCCGCCACTCCGGCGCGACTCGGTCGTCGGGCGGCCCTGCTCGGCGCGGCTCTTGGCGGCCTGTCCGGCTGCAGCATCTGGGATGGATGGTTTGGCGAAAATAAACCCCTGCTGCGCGGCAAGCGTGAGGCGATCATGGTGACAAGGCGCGGCATGAGCGTCGATGAAGGCGGCGATCGCCGCATCACCCTGCCGCCGCCGGTCCGTAACGCCGGCTGGCCACAAGCCGGCGGAAATCCGGCGCATCTGATGGGCCATCTTGTTGCGTCCGAACGTCTGGCGCGTAGCTGGAGTTCGGGTATCGGCGCAGGTGGCGGCTATCGGCGCAAGATCCTGGCACAACCGGTCGCGGCCGATGGCCTAGTCTATGCCATGGACTCTGACGCCGTGGTGACCGCGTTTGACATCGCCTTCGGCAACCGCGTCTGGCGGGTTGATACCAAGAACGAGAAGGCTGACAGCACCAATATCGGCGGCGGCATGGCGATCGCCGATGGCGTGCTGTACGGCGTGAACGGCCTGGCGGAGCTGGTGGCGCTGGATGCCAAGACCGGCAAGCTGCGCTACCGCAAATCCGTCCCCGCCCCGGCGCGATCTGCGCCCACGGTCGCGGATGGGCGGCTGTTCTTCACCACCATCGATGATCGCCTGCTGGCCATGGCCACCGATGATGGTCGTCAGCTCTGGAGCTATCAGGGCCGCACACCGCAAACCGCGGTAATGGGGCAGGCGGCGCCGGCCTATGCGGATGGCATTGTCGTCGCCGGGTTCGGGTCCGGCGACCTGGTAGCCTTGCGCGCGGAATCTGGTGGCATCGCCTGGTCGGATGGGCTGGGCGAGACACGGGCGCGGACATCCATCGCTGATCTCTCCGCCATTCGCGGCTTGCCGGTGATCCATAACAACCGCGTCTTTGCCATCAGCGCCGGCGGCCTGACTGTGGCGCTCGATCTGCGCTCCGGGCGGCGTTTGTGGGAACGCGAGGTCGGCGGGTCGGAAACCCCTTGGCTCGCAGGCGATTGGATGTTCGTGGTTTCGAGCGAGCAGCAGCTGGCGGCGATCAATGCAACAGATGGCCGCATCGCCTGGGTCACAGATTTGCCGCGCTGGGAAGACGAGGAAAAAAGCAAGGCTCCGATCCACTGGGTCGGCCCTGTCCTGGCCGGGGACCGGCTGATCGTTGCCTGTTCGGGTGGCAGGCAGGAAGCCTTCGCCGTCAGCCCCTACAGCGGTAAGATCCTTGGTCGGCAGTCGCTGCCAGGAAATGCTTCACTGGCACCGATCATGGCCGCCGGGACGATGTTTCAGATCACCGACGACGCCAGCTTGCTGGCGTTACGCTAATTTCTACCACGCTCCCCGTGGTGGTGATTGCCGGACGGCCCAATGTGGGGAAATCCACCTTGTTCAACCGCCTTGCGGGCCGTCGCTTCGCGCTGGTCGCAGACACGCCGGGGGTGACGCGAGATGCCAAGGACGCGGAGGCCTTGCTGCGCGGGCGGAAGGTGCGGCTGGTCGATACCGCCGGACTGGAGGAAGCTGCGCCAGAGTCCCTTAGCGGACGCATGCGCGCCGGCGCGCTGCATGCCGTGTCGCAGGCAGATGTGGTGCTGTTCGTCGTCGATGCCCGGGCTGGGCTGGCGCCGGCCGATCGGCACTTTGCGAGTTGGCTGCGCCGGCAGGGTAAGCCCGTGCTGCTGGTCGCCAACAAGGCCGAAGGCCGCGCGGCCAGTTCTTCCATCCTCGACGCCTATGAACTCGGCCTAGGCGATCCGGTCGGTGTCTCTGCCGAGCATGGTGAGGGCATCGCCGATTTGATGAGCGAGATTGCCGCCCTGCTGCCCGATCCGGCGGAATCCAACGCCGATGAGCAAGAGACCGAGCGGCCACTGAAATTGGCCATCGTCGGCCGCCCAAATGCCGGAAAATCCACGTTGATCAACCGCCTGCTCGGCGCCAACAAAATGCTGACCGGGCCAGAGCCTGGCATCACGCGCGATTCCATCGCCACGCGGTTCACCGATGCCGAGGGCAGGGTCGTGGAGCTGGTGGACACGGCTGGGCTGCGCCGGCGCGCGCGCATCGAAGCGCCGCTGGAAAAAATGTCTGCCTCCTCCGCGATTGAGGCACTTAAGATGGCGGAGGTGGTGGTGCTCACCGCTGATGCGACCGAGGTGATCCATGATCAGGATCTGACGATCGCCAAGCTGATCGAGCGCGAGGGCCGTGCCTGTGTCATCGCGCTGAATAAATGGGACGCGGTGATGGACCGCAACCTCGCCCGCAAGGCGGTGGCAGACCGGCTGGAAACTTCGCTGGCGCAGATGAAGGAGATTTCGGTGGTGACGCTCTCGGCGCTGACCGGCGCTGGGGTCGATCGCCTGCTGCCGGCGGTGCGTGCCGCGCATGCCGTTTGGAACACGCGCATTCCTACCGGCGCGCTGAATCGCTGGTTCGATGTGACGCTGGAACGCCATCCGCCGCCCCTGGTGGATGGGCGGCGTCTGAAACTGCGTTATATCACGCAAGCGAAGGCCCGCCCGCCGACCTTCGTGTTATTCGGCACTCGTGCCGAACAACTGCCGCAGGATTACCAGCGCTATCTGGTGAATTCGCTGCGCCAGACATTTTCCCTGCCTGGCACGCCGATCCGGCTGCAATTGCGCGGCACGAAAAACCCGTACGCTGACGATTAATCTAGTGTTACCTTGATGAATGACCAATTCTGTTGCCGTGAGGGCAGGATAGGCATTTAACGGGCCCTTCTTCAAAGACAGGAAAGATCTCCGTCAGCTGGACCCGGCTGTCCTGCCGGTGTTTGGCCGCCAACGCGGTGCGCCTCCAACAGCACGTTCTGGCCTACAGCCTCCCCAACTTCCTCCGCACCCTGGCAACACCGGAGCAGATCAGGGAGCTCTCGCTGAGCTACTTCCAGATCCTTTGGCAGATTTCGGGGTGCCACACTCTGATGGGAGTGGATCACAACCATCCTCATCGGCAGCTGGATGTCTCGAATCGCGAGAATGCCCGAGTTTGGTGTGAGTGGGTCCAGGCTCCCTGGACCTCCTTCCATCATCACCCAATGAATGGGTTCTCAGGCGCTATGCGCCGTCCTTCCTTCCAGCAGGCCCTGCTCATCGGGCCTCTGGTTCCGGCAGCGAATCCCCCACCGCCGCAACCCACCGCGCATGGACGTCCCCGGTGCAGTCCGGCATGCTCGGGGCCATGAATCGCCGCCTGGCTCTGGTCCTGGGATGCACGCAGACTTTGGCCTGGGCCACCAGTTTCTACATGCCGACTGTGCTTGCCCCGACCGTCGCGCGCGCGCTCGACGTGTCGACCACCGCCTTGCTTGGGGGCTTCACCTGGGCCTTACTGCTGGCCGCTCTCCTCGCCCCCGTTGTCGGGCGCTGGATCGACCGGCATGGCGGGCGGGATGTGCTGGTCCTTAGCTCGTTTATCCTCGCGCTGGGCCTGGTGGTGATGGCTAGCGTGCCGAACCTGATGGGTTGGTATCTTGGCTGGACGATCGAGGGGCTGGGCATGGCGCTCGGCCTGTATGACGCCGCCTTCGCCACGATCGGGCGCCTGCTGGGCAGCGCGGCGCGGCCCTGCATCGTTGGCGTGACCCTGATCGCTGGCTTTGCCAGCACGCTGGGCTGGCCGATGGGCGTGGCTCTGGAGGAAGCGGTGGGCTGGCGGGCGACATTGTTCGTCTTTGCCGCCATCAATGCGCTGATCAACCTGCCCTGTGTGCTGCTGCTGGTGCCACGCGCCATCCCGCCGTACCCGCCCGCCCCGGCCGAGAGCATTTCGCCGCACCGCCTGGGTGTGTCGCTGATCCTGCTGTCGGTCTTCCTCAGCATACGCGAGGCGATCGGCGGAGTGTTTGCCCTGCATGTGCTGGTGCTGTTCCAGGGTATCGGTCTGAGCGTGGCGGCGGCGGTGGCGACGGCGGCACTGATGGGGCCTTCGCAGGTGTTTGGGCGGATCCTGGAATGGGGGTTCAAGGGCCGGTTAAACCCGCTGGTGGCCTCGCTGCTGGGGGCGTTGCTGCTGCCGCTTGGTGTGGTGGCGCTGTTCCTGGGCGGGCCGGCGCCGGTCTTCATAGTACTTTACGGCATGAGCAACGGCATCCTGACGATCAGTCGAGGCACCTTGCCGCTCTATCTGTTCGGTCCGCACGGTTATGCCAGCCGACTTGGTCTGCTAGCCCTGCCGCAAATGCTCTGCAAGGCGCTGGCGCCGACTCTGGTTGCGCCGCTGGTGGTGGAATGGCCGGCGGAGAATATTTTTATCGGCATGGGTGTGCTGGCGGCGCTAGCCATGCTGTGCCTGCTGCCATTGCGGCGGGGCCCTGGGGGCGACTGAAATTTGCTGCGCAGAGGACGGATCAGTCGGCTGCCCTGCGCGCGGTGCGGGCTTCCGCTAGCAGGCAAAGGATTTCAAACACCATCGAGGCGGTGTTGAAGCTGGTCAAGGTGCCGGCATCGAAGGACGGCTCCATCTCCGCCAGATCGTCCCCGATGAAATCGAGGCTGCGCAGCGCGCGTAGCGGGCGCAGGGCCTCCAACATCGTGATCCCGCCGGCCTACGGCGTGCCCGTGCCGGGCGCCTATCAGTGCGCCCCCCAGCCCGATCGCATCCTGTCTCGCCGCGATCGCCTCGATGACTGCGAACCGTACGATATTAATGATATTAATCTTGCCCCTGAAGAACGCCTCCCAAGACTGCATGTGTTTCATCAGTTTTGGAGGAGCGGACATGACGGGGATTTTGCAGGCGCGCTACACGCTGGAGTTCAAGCGGGAGGCGGTTTGGCTGGTGCGTGGGGGTCGACCACTACCCTCGGTTGCGCGAGGTCTTGGCGTCTCCCCACAATCGATTGACAACTGGGTGAAAGCGGATGCCGTCGGTGGTCTGAAGGAAGCCAAGGGCAAGCCGGTGAATGCAGATCAGATGGAGATTGCTCGGCTGAAGGCGGTGCCCGGCATCACCATCGCACCATAGACCGGCTCGCGGGCCGGCCAGCCCGAGCGGGGCGACGCGTGCGGCGTGGCGCTTGCCGCGCCCCCGTCCAGCCAAAACCCAGCCGGCAATAGTGCGATCATTACGATCACGGTGCTGAGGCTGAGCGCAATGTCGATCTGCGCCTAGCCCCAGCCCGGGGCGCCCGAATGGGCGGCGATGCAGGGACCGAAGCCGGTTTGCAGGGCGGCGATCAGGACGTTCAACGCATCAAGATGCGGGCTGCTCTACATAATCCGGTCCAACAGAGGGCGTGAGCCGGCGAAAGGCAGGTCTGGGCGCTATCCCGACCCTCCTTTTGGCACGCCATGCTCCATGGAGCTCGGCCTAAGTTAAAACCCCGTGCGTGTTATTCCCGGCACATAATTTTTGTACGGAAATTCTTCAAAATATTGCCGATAACCCTTGCCGCTCATGTCGCGATAGGGGCGGTTGCGCAACCCCTCTACATCGAGGTCGATGCCATGCCCGGGCGTAGTGGGAAGTTCGGCGAAGCTGCCATCGATGATGATGGGATTGATGGCGATCGCGTCGCATGCGGGTTTCAGATTGACGAAACATTCGGCGATATAGAAATTCGGGATTACCGCCGAGACAGCGATCGTCGCGGCGAGACCGACGAGGGTAGAATTATAGTTGTGCGGCGCGATGGCGACGCCATGTGGGACGGCCATGGCGGCGATATCAAGCATGGCGGAAAGCCCACCGCAATTCGCGATGTCAGGGTTAAGAATATCGGCGGCGCGTGCCGCCAAGCATTGCGCGAAGGCTTCCCGTGAATACATCGCCTCCCCCGTCACGATCGGTACGTTAACGTTCTGACGTACCTCCGCGACGAGAGCGATATTATCACCCAGGCAGGGTTCCTCGTACCAGCCGATATCGAATTCCTCCAGGCGCTTGCCGATGCGGATGGCATGCATCGGGGCAAGCCGGCGATGCACTTCTACCAGTAGGCCGAATTCTGGACCGAGGGCGGCGCGCATAGCGCGCACATAGTTCACCACATGGTCTTCGTCCTCGCGGTGAATAAAGCTGCGCCACGGACCGGGGAACGGATCCCATTTCAAGGCCGTGTAGCCGACTTCCTTGATTTTCAACGCGCGCTCGACATTGGCCTCGATCGAGGCCGCTCCATCGGACCAGCCATTGGCGTACACTTTGACCCGTTCGCGCGACGCGCCGCCGATGAGATTATAGAGCGGCATGCCGGCGCGCTTCGCCAGAGCGTCCCACAGCGCGATCTCGATGCTCGACCAGGCCGACATCAAATCCAGCGAGGCCCGGCGGATGGCGAAATCCTCAAAAATCATCTGTGCGGTGTGGCGGATGGAAAAGCAGGAGCGGCCGATGATATATTTCGCCATCGCCTGCACGCAGGCTTGGATGACGGGTTCCTTGCCGGGAGAGACATAGGCCTCCCCCCAGCCATAAATGCCGTCCGCCATCTCCACGCGGACAAAGAGCAGGTTCTTGGCGACCCCGGGGTCGAACAGGAAGCTTTCGATGCGGGCTATTTTCATAATGGTTTTCCTTGGCTCGTCTTCGCACTACTCTAGGACCGAAATCCAGGAGGAAAAAATGCATTTTGGCGCCTCGATGTTCTTCACCGATTATTCCATGACCCCGCAGGCGCTGGCCAAGGCGCTAGAAGAGCGCGGCTTCGAATCCGTCTGGGCGCCAGAGCATTCGCATATTCCGACCTCCCGCAAGACGCCGTTCATCTTCGGCGGCGCATTGCCGAAGAAATATTACGACGCGATGGACCCATTCGTGACCCTGACGGCGGCGGCGCTGGCGACCACAACATTGAAGATCGGCACTGGCGTCTGCCTGCTCAATCAGCGCGATCCGATCCAGACGGCCAAATCGGTGGCATCGATCGACCAGGTTTCGGGAGGGCGCTTCATCTTTGGCATCGGCAATGGCTGGAACCAGGATGAGATGGAAAACCATGGCACAGTGTTTGAGAGCCGCCACCAGTTGGTACGAGAACGCATCGAGGCGATGAAGGAGATCTGGACCAAGTCAAAGGCCGAATATCATGGTGACTTCGTGAAATTCGACCCGATGATGGCCTGGCCGAAGCCGGTGCAGAAACCATATCCGCCGATCCTGGTCGGCGGAGCCTTCCCCTATTCCGCGCGCCGGGCCATTCGCTATGCCGATGGCTGGATGCCGCAGCTGACGGCGAAGATGCAAGTTCCGTTTAACGAACAAATCCCGCGCTTTCGCCAGATGGCAGCTGAGGCGGGGCGCGATCCGGCGACGCTGCCCGTCAGCTGCTGGGGACGCATGCCGGTGTATGATGAAATCGCCGGCTACTGCGATCTGGGGGTGGAACGGGTGTGTACGAGTCTCGATAGCGACACGACGGATAAAATCGTGCCCGTGCTGGATAATTGGGCCGAGCTAATCCGCCGCATCAACGGGTGACGCGCCCCGGCCCTTCTGCCCCGCCTCCGACCGCTTAGTTCAGATCCGTAGTGCGGCGATCGTGTCGGTGAGAGTTTTGCGTACGCGTTCGTCGGCGGCGCCGGCTTGTTCGATGATTTGGCGGATGGGGCAGACGCGGGTTTCCTTCGTGTCCAGTTGGCGCAGCAGGCAGGGATGCAGTGCGTCGCCCCTGGGTGCGGCGCCCAGGTTGCAGTGCAGCCGTTTCTAATTGCGTTCCGCACCTTTGAGGTCTTTTTACGCCCGGCTGACATTGGCGTTGCGTTGGGCGGCCTCCTGGCGCAGAGCGGCGATCTATTCCAGCGCCGTCCGCGCCGTTGCGGGCAAAGTCTCAGAGGGCGTCACCCCTTAGCGGGGTTCGGGGCAGAACCCCGACCTTGCTTTCATCAGATAATGCTCATCAATTTTTGATATTAGCCCCCGCCTATCCGTGGTGCCATTTTTTCCATGAGCCGGCATCGGGGCGTTCTAACCCCAGATTTTCCCGCAAGGTGCTGCCCGCATAGTCCTGGTGCACCAGGCCGCGGCGTTGCAGTTCCGGCACCACCATGGTGGCGAATTCCTCGTAGCCTCCGGGCACATGGCCGGCGGCTACGACGAAGCCATCGCAGGCGCGAGTCGTAAACCATTCCTCCATGCCGTCCGCCACGTCTTTCACGCTACCGACGAAACGGGGGTGGTCATGGAAGGTGCCGCGGCGGGTGATGTTGATGAAATCGCGCGGCGTGGGCAGGCGGTTGCCGAGTTCGCGCTTGATGCGATCGCGCATCCCCTGCACGCCGGTCCAGCTATCGATTTCCTCCTGCGTGAAGGGTTTATCGACCGGTTGCTTGGCGAAGTCGAAATTCAACACTTCTGAAAGTAAGGACAGGCTATCGATTTCCTTCGGCAGGCTGTCGATCAGGGCGGCTTTGTCCTCGGCCTCGGGGCGGGTCTCGGCGACGACCGGGTACACGCCGGCGCAGACAAAAACCTTTTCCGGATCGCGGTTGACCGCTGCCACCTGCTGTTTGAAGCTGGCATAGTCACGGCGGGATTGTTCGATGCCGTGATAGGCGACGAAGACGCATTCCGCCCAGCGCGCGGCGAATTTTTGCCCCCGCCCGCTCTGGCCGGCCTGAATGATCACCGGATGGCCCTGTTTCGAACGCGGTACGGTAAACGGCCCGCGCGAGTAGAAAAATTCGCCACGATGATCGAGGCGGTGGACTTTCTCTGGATGCGCGAACAGGCCGGTTTCCTTATCGGCAACGATGGCGTTGTCTTCCCAGCTGGCCCAATGACCCATGACGACTTCCATGAATTCATCGGCGCGATCATAGCGGCGGTCGTGATCCTTGTGCGATTCGTGACCCATGTTACGGGCCTCGCCATCGTTCATCGATGTCACGACGTTCCAACCCGCACGGCCATCGGTCATCAAGTCGAGCGTGGCGAAGATGCGGGCGATCTGGAACGGCTCAAAATAGGTAGTGGAGAAAGTGGACGCTAGGCCGAGTTTCTCGGTCGCCATGCCCATGCAGGTGAGGATGGTGACCGGGTCCATCTTCACGCAGCGTATGCCGTTGGCCACCGTGGGGCCGTGATCGCCACCGAACAGGTCGGGCATCGCCAGGCGATCGTCGAAGAAGCCGAGATGAAACTTACCGTGTTCCAGCGCGCGGCCGATGCGGCGGTAATATTCGGCGCTGGTAAAATCCTGCGCCGCCTGCGGATGGCGCCATGATCCCACAAAGTTGGTGCAGTTCTGGGCTTGAAGGAAGCCCACTAAGGTCATTTGCCGCACGTCGTTCTCCAATCTTTCCTACACCCGCGATGCAATCAGCCGGTGATCGCCGCCCGTACAGCCGCCAGCGCCGCATCCACATGGGTGGCATCCGGCGCACCGGCCTGGGCCATATCTGGCCGACCGCCACCGCCCTTGCCACCGATGGCCGCATTGGCAATACGGACGAGATCGATCGCATTAAACCGTGTAATGAGATCGGATGAGACACTGACCACAATCGTGGCTTTGTCGTCAGCCGTCGAGACCAGCGTTACTACGCCGCTACCCATCTGCTTGCCGATGGCTTCGGCAATACCTTTCATCTCGCGCGGAGGCATATCACCGAGATTGCGGGCGGAAAACTTAATGCCGTTGATTTCTTCGATTTCGGCTGCGCTGTGACCGGTGGCTAGTTTTTTTTGCAATTCGGCGACCAAGCGTTCCAACTTGCGGCGATCTTCCAGCAACGCGGTAACACGGCCTGGCAGCTCGACTGGGCTGGTACGCAAGGCGGCGGCGGCTTCCCCGAGATGGCGTTCTCTTTCTGCGATCAAGGCCAGAGCCGCTTCGCCGGTGACGGCCTCGATGCGGCGCACCCCGGCGGCAACGGCGGATTCGGAGACAATTTTAAAGAGGCCGATTTCACCGGTGCGCCGAACATGCGTGCCGCCGCAGAGTTCGATGGACCAGGCGGAACGGTCATTATCATCGCCACCCATGGAAACGACGCGTACCTCGTCGCCGTATTTTTCCCCAAACAGCGCCATCGCGCCCTGTGCCACGGCGGCGTCGGGGGTCATCAGACGCGTCGTCACCTCGCTGTTCTTACGGATGCGGGCGTTTACCTCTGTCTCGATCCAGGCGAGTTCGTCGGCATCAACCGGGCGCGGTTGCGACACGTCGAAGCGCAGGCGGTCGGGCGCGTTAAGGCTGCCCTTCTGAATCACATGCGTGCCGAGCTTGCGGCGCATCGCTTCATGCAAGAGGTGCGTTGCGGAATGATGCGAGCGGATGGCGGAGCGACGGTCATGCGCGATATTGGCGATCACCGGCTGGCCGGGTTTGGCGGTGCCAGCGACGACGCGGCCGAGATGGACAACGAGATTGCCAAGTTTCCGCTGTGTATCGGCAATCTCAATCAGCAACCCATCAGGGCCGGTGATGGTGCCGGTATCGCCGACCTGGCCGCCGCTTTCGCCGTAGAAGGGGGTTTGATTCAGGATTATTGCCACGTCCGTGCTGGCGGCGGCCTGCGCCACCGGCTTGCCACCGGCGACGACGGACAGAATTTCGCCCTCCGCCGTTTCCGTCGCATAGCCAAGGAATTCGCTTGCGCCGAGTTTTTCGCGCAGTTCGAACCAGACGGTCTCCGTCGCCGCTTCCCCGCTGCCCACCCAGGCGGCGCGCGCGCGGGTGCGCTGTTCGGTCATGGCGGCATCGAAGCCGGCAGTGTCCACTGAGCGGCCTTGCTCGCGCAACGCGTCCTGCGTGAGGTCCAGAGGAAAGCCGAACGTGTCGTAAAGGCGGAAAGCGATCTGGCCCGGCAGGGCTTCGGTGGCGCCGAGTTTGTCTATCTCCTCGGCCAATAAATGCAACCCGCGTTCAAGCATCTGCTTGAAGCGGGTTTCCTCGAGGAGAAGAGTCTCGGCGATCAGTTTTTCGGCTCCTCCCAGTGCCGGATAGGCGGCGCCCATCTGCCGGATCAACGCCGGTACCAGCTGGTGCATCAGCGGTTCGCGCGCGCCCATCATGTGAGCGTGGCGCATGGCGCGGCGCATGATCCGGCGGAGCACATAGCCGCGGCCTTCATTCGATGGCAGCACGCCGTCGGCGATCAGGAACGATGTCGCGCGCAAATGGTCAGCCACCACGCGGTGGCTGGCTTGGAATTCTCCCCGCGGATCCTGCCCGGTCGCCTCAACGCTGGCCGCGATCAGGGCACGGAAAGTATCTGTATCGTAATTATCATGCACACCCTGGAGGATGGCGGCGAAGCGTTCCAGGCCCATGCCCGTATCGATGGAGGGACGCGGCAACGGCACGCGGGTGCCGGCCGGCTCCTCCAGGAACTGCATGAATACCAGGTTCCAGATTTCGACGAAGCGGTCGCCATCCTGGTCCGGGCTGCCCGGCGGGCCACCGGCAATTTTATCCCCGTGATCGTAAAAAATCTCCGAGCAGGGGCCGCAGGGACCGGTATCACCCATACGCCAGAAATTGTCCGACGTGGAAATGCGGATGATTTTTTCCTCGCTCAACCCGGCGATTTTTTTCCATAGCGCCGGTGCCTGATCATCCTCGGCAAACACCGTCACCAGCAGCTTTTCCGCCGGCAGGCCGAAATCCTTGGTAATCAGTTCCCAGGCATGGAAAATCGCCTGTTCCTTAAAATAATCGCCGAAGGAGAAATTTCCCAGCATCTCGAAAAACGTGTGGTGCCGCGCGGTGTAGCCGACATTGTCGAGATCGTTGTGCTTGCCGCCGGCGCGCACGCATTTCTGCGCCGTGGCGGCGCGGTTGTAGGGGCGCTTTTCCTGGGCGGTGAAGACGTTCTTGAACTGCACCATGCCCGAATTGGCGAACATGAGCGTGGGATCGTTGCGCGGCACCAGGGGCGAACTCTCGACCACCTGATGACCGTTGCGGGCGAAATAATCGAGGAAAGTGGCGCGGATGTCGTTGCTGCTGGCCATGGCGCGGTTTTTTCTCGTGTCCTTGAAGAAGACTAAGAATCACGAGGTAGCGCAGTCTCTGCCCGGAGTCACGCCGGCTAGCGCGGGGGTCTGGGTCAGTTCGTTCGGCGTGACAAGACCCGCGTCCCGCTGTAACCCTGCGGAATTCGTGCTGTCGGATAGGATTTACCCACCCGTATGAAGACGACGCTGCGCATCGCCCATTGCTCGGATATCCATCTGGACAGCAACGCCCCCGGCACCAGCGGCAATGACACGCTGCGCCATGCCTTCGCCGCTGCCCTGGCAGACATGCAGGCGCATCGTCCTGATATCATGCTGTTGGCGGGCGATTTGTTCGATTCCAATCGGCCCACGGACGCCACGGTCCACTGGGCGATGGATATTCTCGGCGCGCAACCCTTTCCCGTCGTCATCATCCCCGGCAACCATGACTGTATGGAGCCTAGTGGAGTCATCCGACGCTTCGATTTCAATTCAATTCCCAATGTCCGCATGCTCGCCGCCCCGGATGGCGAGATCGCGTTCCTGCCGGAACTCGGCACCGCAGTCTGGGGCAAGGGTATGGTGGAGCATAACCGCACCTACCGCCCGCTCGCCGGCTGCCCGGAGCGTCCCGAAGGGGTGCGTTGGTACCTGGGCATGGGGCATGGACTTTTCGTGCCGCATGGCGGGGATACTGATCGTTCTTCCCCGATCCATATGTGCGAGATCGAGACTAACCCTTGCGACTATCTCGGGCTCGGCCACCACCACGCCGCCATGGAACTGGTGACCGATCATTCGGCCGCCGCCTATTCCGGCTCCTGCACAGATAATATCGGGCGGGGGCGCAGCTATGTCATCGTCGATTTGGGGCTGGCCAACGTGGCCCGTGTCGGCATCCATGTTGTCGGCACGTAACATACGGCACAAATAGGGGCCCACGCGGCGGGTTAATGGTGGGCGCAACAGGGATTGAACCTGTGACCTCCTCCGTGTCAGGGAGGCGCTCTCCCGCTGAGCTATGCGCCCATCCGTCCGCCGGGACGGCGCTTTTTACGCGCCACCCGAACGGATCGCAAGCACCGGTGGCACACCGGGTGGAACGGGACCCCGCACACTTCGATTAACCCCGGTTGGTCTCGGCGGCGACGGCGCCGCGGAACGCTGCGATGGTGTGGGCCACATCGGCTTCGGTATGGGCCAGGGAGGCGTAGAATTTCGAATCGCCTTTCAGCACTCCCGCTGCCCGCAGGCGGGTATTAATCCGGCCTTGCAGGGCAGCGTCGGATTTGGCGGCGGACCGGTAATCGCGCACTTCGTCTTTCGTATAGATCACGTCGAACAATACCGGCACGCCAATCACCTGCGCCGGCAGATCATACTCGGCGATGATACGGGAAAAACCTTCCATCAGCGCCCGCCCGGTGGCGAAGACTTGCTCGTAGGCACCGGGCTGGCGCAGTACGTTGAGGGTGGCGAGGCCAGCGGCGGCGGCGACGGGATTTCCGGATAGGGTGCCGATCATCGGCAGGAAACCCTCATCGCCAACCAGCGAACGATCAAAATGCGCCATGATATCAGCCCGGCCGACGACGGCGGCCAACGGAAACCCACCACCGATAATTTTACCGAGCGTGGCGATATCCGGCGTCACGCCATAAAATTGCTGCGCCCCGCCCCAGGCGAAACGGAAGCCCGTCACTACCTCGTCGAAGATCAACGGAATTCCGCATGCGGCGGTCACCGCGCGGAGGGTCTGCAGGAACCCAGGTGCCGGCGGGATCAGGCGCTGGAACGGCTCGACGATCACGCCCGCCAATTCATCGCGATGCTCGTGGATCAGACTGGCCGCCATGTCGGCGTCATTGAACGGCGCGATCAGCATGTCCTGGACCGTGGCACGCGGAATGCCGGCGGAATCGGGTGAAGCCTGCGGAAAATTCCCCGGTCGCTTTGGCGCCAAACTAAGCAAACTCCAGTCCGACATGCCGTGATAGCCGCCTTCGAATTTTAGGATCTTGTCGCGCTTGCGAAAGGCTCGTGCCAGCCGCATGGCATAGGCATCGGCCTCGGTGCCGCTGCTAACAAAGCGCACCTTTTCCGCGCAGGCCACGGCCTCGGCGATTTCGGCAGCCAGCCGGATGCCCGGTTCGTTGTTGGCGAAAAATGTCGTCCCGCGCGGCAACTGTGCCAGCACCGCTTCGGTTACTTCTGGATGGCAATGGCCAATAAACATCGGCCCTGAGCCGAGCAGGAAATCTACATACTCGTTGCCCGCGACATCCCAGACCCGCCCGCCCTTGCCCTCGCGGATGACCATGTCGAAGGAAATATTGCCGAAGCCCCCGCCCGGCAATACCTTGCGGGCCAGTTCCATCAGGCTTGCGGTTGCATCACTGCCGGCGGTCATGGTCGTTCTCCACACTGTTTTCGGACCCTAGGGTTGCATTTGTTCCCGCGCCGCGCCATTCGGGGCAAGCCAGACGGGCGGTTAGCTCAGCGGTAGAGCGTCTCGTTTACACCGAGAGGGTCGGCGGTTCGAATCCGTCACCGCCCATTCCGCTGCCAATTCCGCCGGCCATGGCCATCAAGCGGTCACCGCGGCGACCAAGGCACCCTCGGGTCATGCCGATACCGACTTAAAAATCCTATTCCGCCGCACGGCCTTGGCTTTGCCGCCGGGCGATGAGGGCCTTGGTCGCGGGCAGCAGGCTGTTGCCATAGTCGATGACGTCCGCCAACGGGTCGAAGCCGCGCAGCAGGAAGGTGGTGACGCCAAGATCGTAATAATCCAGCAGCGCTTCCGCGACTTGCTCCGGCGTGCCGACCAGGCTGGTGGTATTGCCGCGCGCGCCGGTGACGGCGGCGGCGCCGGTCCACAGGCGCTTGTCCAGCCGTTCGCCCTGCGCGGCGGCGGCGAGTAGGCGGCGGGAGCCTTCATTGGCGGGGTTATGGCCGCTGATGGCATCGGGGCCGCGCAGGCGGATGATAGTTTGCTTGATCTCCTCAGCCCGCGCCCAGGCTTTTTCCTCGGTCTCGGCCAGGATCGGGCGGAAGGACAGGCTGAACCGCACGGTGCGTCCGTGTGCCGCTGCGGCGGCGCGCACGCGCGCGATCACCTCGCGGACTTGTGTGTGGGTTTCACCCCACAGCGCGTAGACATCGGCATGTTTGCCTGAGACGGCGACGGCGGCGTCGGATACTCCACCAAAGAAGATCGGAATATGCGGGCGCTGGACGCAGCGCATCGCTGTCGAGGTACCTGCGAACTGATAATATTTTCCGGTGTGATCCAGCGGGCCTTTCTCGGTCCAGACGCGCTTAAGGATCGAAACATATTCGTCGGTGCGGGCGTAACGTTCGTTCTTGTCCAGGTAATCGCCGTCGCGGTGCTGGTCGATATCGTCGCCACCGGTAATCACATGCATCGCCGCGCGGCCGCCGGTGATGTGGTCGAGGGTGGCGAATTTTCGTGCCGCCACGGTCGGCGCAATAAAGCCAGGGCGATGGGCAACCAGGAAGCCCAGCCGTTCCGTATGCGCCGCCGCGTGCGCGGCCACCAGGAAACCATCGGGCGAATCCGAAAAATACCCCACCAGCACGCGGTCGAAATTCCCCCGCTCCGCTGTCTGGGCGAAATCTCGGATATAGGCGCGATCCAGCAAAACATCCCCCGGTGGGTGGATTTCCGATTGCTGGCGATGATGAATCATGCCGATGAATTCGACACTCATGGCAGGCCTCAGCGTTTAAACCAGGGTAACGTAGGCACATGCCCAGGACTGCGGCAAGCTGGCATCGAATCGAAAAAGGAGGATTAGGCATGCGGGTCTTCACCATGCTGCCCTTGCGGCATTGGCGCGACGTGGAGCCGGCGGCGCGGGAAGCGGAGGCAGTCGGGTTCGACGCAGTGATGACGGTGGAGCTGGGCCATGACGTGTTCACCCCGTTGGCCATGGCGGCGCTGGTGACACGGCGCGTTGAGCTCACCCCCTCCATTGTCGTGGCGTTTCCGCGCAGCCCGACCGTGATCGCGCATCAGGCCTGGGATTTGCAAGCCAATTCGGACGGACGCTTTGTGCTCGGCTTGGGTAGCCAGGTGAGGGGGCATAACGAACGCCGTTTCGGAATCCCCTGGACCGCTCCGGCCCCACGGCTGAAGGATTATGTGTGCGCGCTGCGGGCGGTCTGGCGGTGTTGGGAAACACGCGGGAAACTAAACTACCAGGGTACGCATTATAAAATTTCCCTCATGACGCCGGACTTCTCGCCGGAGCCAACCGGGCTCCCGATGGTGCCAGTGGCGATTTCTGCCGTGGGGGAGGCGATGCTGCGCGTCGCCGGTGAAGTCGCAGATGGGGTGCGGCTGCACCCCATCTGCTCACGCAAATATCTGGAACAGGTCTGCCTGCCGCAGATCGCGGAAGGCTGGCGGCGCGGCGGGCGAGCGCGCGAACATTTCGATATCCATGGCGGCGGCTTCGTCGCCACTGGCCCGGATGACGCGGCGGTGGCAAGGGCGATGGAAGAGGTGCGCCGCCGCGTGGCTTTCTATGGCTCCACCCGCAGTTATCTGCCCATCTTGGCTTTGCATGGGTTGGAGGATCTGGGACTGAAGCTCCATCGCATGTCCATTGAGGGGCGTTGGGCTGAGATGGCGGGAGAAATTTCCGACGACGTGGCACGTATTTTCGCTGCCTGCGGAACTTATGACACTATCGCGGCCGAAATCGCGGACAGGTTCGGTGGTGTGGCCGATTCCATCGATCTGCATTTCGCGCCTGGCACGCCCGCCGGGCTGCAACGCGAGATCGTCGTCGATATCCACCGCATCCCCATTGGCTTCACCGGCTTCAAGGCAAATTGGTAGAAACGATGATCCTTCCGTTGGATAAGAAGCTTTCCCTCGGCGTGCAGACCATTCATCGCCGCACCGAACCCGCCACGGCGCCATGGGAACCGAGCATCGACGAGCTGGTCGAGCTGGTCGAGCTGGTGGATCGTTGCGGTTACGATTCGCTCTGGGCCGGCGATCATATTTCCTACGCCATCCCGATCCTGGATCCCATGTTGCAACTCGCGCAGGCCGCCATGGTCAGCCGCCGGCTGATATTGGGAACATCCGTGCTGCTATTACCCTTGCGCCATCCGACGCCGGTGGCCAAGCAGGTGTCCACCCTCGATCATCTGATTGAGGGGCGGCTCATTCTAGGCGTGGGTGTCGGCGGGGAATTTCCGAACGAATATGCTGCTTGTGGCGTGCCGGTTAATGAACGCGGCGCGCGGCTGGCCGAAGGTGTGGCAGTGCTTCGAAAATTCTTCAGCGGCGAACCGGTGAGCCATGAGGGAAAATTCTATGGCCCCTTTACCGACGTGACGATGCGCCCGGCGCCGCGCCAGGTGGGTGGCCCGCCGATCTGGTTCGCCGGCCGATCGGATGCGGCGCTGCGCCGCATCGGTCGGATTGGCGACGGCTGGCTATCCTATGTGGTGACACCGGAGACGTACAAGGCCGGGCTGGACAAGATCGCCGCCGCCACGGAAGGGCGGACGATGCAAAGCTTTGGCACCAGCCATTTGCTGTTTACTCGTGTCGATGACAGTTACGAAAAAGCCCTGGAGGCGGCTACGGAAACGCTCAGCGTGCGTTACGCGATGGATTTCCGTCGCGCCGCGCAGCGTTATTGCGCGCTGGGAAGGCCCGAACAAGTGGCCGAGCGCATTCGCGAATTTTACACCGCCGGGCTGCGCCACGTGATCCTGGACCTGCTCGGACCCTATGAGGAACGCCAGCGCCAGATCGCCTGGTTCGCCGCCGATGTGGCGCCGCTGCTGCGCGATCTGACCCATCCGGCATGAAGGCTTCCCAGGATCGGGTCGATCCGCGCGTTTGGCGCATCGCCGCCACCTGCTCTTGCGGGCCGCTGATGTTGGGGCTGGATTCCACCATGGTGAATATCTCGCTGGATACACTGGGCCAGGCTTTTGGGATGCCGCTGGGAAGCATCCAATGGGTGGTCAGCGCCTATCTGCTGGCCCTCGCCTTGGCGCTGCCCTTGAGTGGCTGGCTAATGGATCGTGTGGGTGGACGGCCCATTTTCCTCGGTTGTTTCGTGATTTTTGTACTGGGCTCGGTACTCTCCGCGATGGCGGTTACGGTCGAAATGCTGATCGCGAGCCGGGTATTGCAAGGCATCGCGGGCGGGCTATTGGCGCCGATGATACAGTTGATGATGGCCCACCATGCCGGGCGGCACATGGCACGGGTGATCGGCATCGCCGCCATGCCGGTGATGGGAGGGCAGATGCTGGGCCCAAGCCTGGGCGGGCTTTTACTCATGCATCTGGGATGACGATGGATTTTCCTGGTCAATCTGCCAATGGGTCTTCTGGCGATGGCATTTGCTTGGTTCGCCTTGCCGCGCGATGAAGCATCCACGCCGCGCCGGTTGGATCTGCTCGGGTTCGCTTTGATTTTGCCCGGCCTGGCATTACTGCTACACGGCCTAGTGGCGTTGGCACATGGAACGGACGGTCCACTGATCGGTTTATTATTAAGTTTTCTGCTGCTGGGCGGCTTCGTTGTGCATGCGCTGCGGGCGCGGCATGGTGCCCTTATAGATTTACGTCTGTTTGCCGGGCGCATCTTTCGTGCTGCTGCCGTTACGCAATTCCTGTCTAATGCCATCAATTTTGGCGGCCAGCTCTTGTTGCCGCTTTATTTTCTCAAAGTCCATGACTCGTCGCCCGGCTTGACCGGATTGCTGCTGGTGCCGATGGCGCTGGGCATGTTCGTATCCTTACCAGTGATGGGACGCCTCAGCGAGCGATTCGGTGCACGGGTAATTTCTGGCACCGGGGCCGGCCTTGCCTTGCTGGGAACCGTACCATTTTCCCTCGCGGGGCCAGGAACATCCTGAGTAGTGCTGTGCGGCGCCTTATTTGTGCGCGGCTTTGGTGTGGGATCCATTACTATTCCCTCGGCCGCGGCTGCCTATGCCTCCATCCCGCGTGAATCGCTTAGCAGCGCGACGACGGCCATTAATATATGCCAACGCCTTGGTGGTCCGGTGGGCACCACGGTGCTCGCGCTGTTCCTGCAACACCAGTTATTGATGGATGCGCCGCTTGCGGCCTATACTGCTACTTTCTGGTTATTGACGGCTTTGGCGGGCTGCGGGTTAATCGCGGCCTCGCATTTACTGGGCTGGCGCTGAAAGATAATCGAATTTATTAATGTTATCGTTGTTGACCGGAGAGCCATCCGCGTAGTAGGGGTATGTTTCTGTTCACATTTTGAGGTTTATTATGGCGCGTAAGCCACAACTTAATACCATGCTCCGTGCCGCCCGGCTGAAAAAAGGCTTGACCCTGCAGCAGCTCGCCGATGCGATCGGCGTGACTGGCGCGGCCATCGCGCATTGGGAAGCTGGCAAGAACCGGCCCCGGGAAGCCCATCTGGCGGCGGCGTGCAAGGCGCTAAAGATTTCCGTCCGCAATGCGCGGGAGCTGGCGGGGCTGTAGTCCCCGCCATCCGGCGCAGGGGCACCTTTGCGTATGGGTGGGTCGCGTATGGATGGATTTTCCGATAACGCCTGGCGCCGGACAGCGTCCCTGCGCCAGGCCGTCAACACCCTGCCTTTCAATACGGAACTGGCCGCCGGGACGCTAAGCGCCGGGCGGTTTCAATTCTATGTGGTGCAGGATGCGCTTTATCTGGGGCAATATTCCCGAGCCCTGGCCATCGCGGCGGCACGGGCGTCCGATGCGCCGGCGTTGCATGTGTTCGCCCAGTCCGCGCTGGAAGCGGTTTCCGTCGAGCAGGCCCTGCACGCGGGTTATATGAAGCAATTCGGCGTGAACAGCGAACAATTTGCCAACACCGAGCCGACCCCTGATTGCCTTGCCTATACCAGCTTCCTGATGACAGCCGCCTATCACGAACCCTGGGAAGTTCTTCTGGCTGCCTTGCTTCCGTGTTTCTGGATTTACTGGGATGTCGGGACGGAAATTTCCCGCCATGCGGCGGCAGATAATCCTTATCGCGCCTGGATCGACACCTATGCCGATCAGAATTTTGGCGCCACGGTGCGCGCTGTGATCGGCATTACCGACCGGGCTGCGGCGGCCACCACGCCGGCTATGCAGGCGCGGATGATGGCTGCATTTATCCGCTCCACCCAGTATGAATGGATGTTCTGGGACAGCGCCTACCAGCAGCGTGGCTGGCCCATCACGCCCTGATATGGTCGACCATATTCCTGTCATCGATGTGCGTGATATGCTGGCAGGTAGGCCTGAGGCGCTGGAATCTACGGCGCGGGCGGTGCATGACGCGTTGACCCAAGTGGGCTTCCTGGTCCTCACCGGCCACGATGTGCCGCCGGGCCTGATGGCGGCCACCTTCGCGCAGGCACGGCGCATCCACGATCTACCGATGGCGCGCAAGCTGGCGCTGCGGATGAACGAACATAATAACGGCTACATGGCGATGGGCCGATATGCTGTGTGGACATCGGACGTCAATAAAAACGACAAGCCCGATCTCAACGAAGCCTTCTTCGTCAAGCGCGAGCGTCCGGCCAGCGATCCGTTGCTGCTATCTGGGCGCAAGCTCGTCGGGCCGAATGTCTGGCCGGGGGAGGATGAGTTACCCGGATTTCGGGCCGGCGTGCTGGATTATGTGACCACTATGGACCATCTCGCGCTTCGCATGCTGCCTGCAGTGGCGCTGGCGCTCGACCTGCCGGTATATTGGTTCGACGCGGCGTTCACCGATAGCCAGTTTTCCTTCCGCCTGTCGCATTATCCGCCGATAGCGGCGGCGGAAAACCAGTTTGGTATCGCGCCGCACACTGACAGCAATTTTCTTACCTTCTTGGCACAGTCTGAGGTGCCCGGATTGCAGGTCCGCCTGCCTTCCGGGGATTGGCTGGATGTTCCCTGTATCCCCGGCTCCTTTGCGGTAAATGCCGGGGATATGATGAAACGCTGGACGAACGGACGTTTTAAATCCACGCCGCATCGTGCGTTGCCGCCGGTGGGGCGACATCGCTACGCTATTCCCTTTTTCCTTGGCCCCAATTTCGATTGCGTGATCGAGTGCCTGCCGACATGCCAGAGGCCGGATAATCCGCCGCAATTTCCGCCGATCACCTATGCCGATTGGACCAGTTATTGGTACGAGGCCAATTACAATCCGCAAACGCAAAAGGACGTTGCCGATTAACTGATCGGCGCCTGTAAATCTGGTAACGCGCCCAGATCCCTCGCGCGTGATAGTGCGCGGATGGACATTAGCAAAGCCTTGGCCTACGCCGCGCCCAGCGGAGCCGCGCTGTTATCGCGGAATTTCTCTGCGATTTCGTTGGCGCTGAGCGGATGACTGGGATCGCTCGTTGGCTTCATCACTGTTTTCTCATGCATCGCGCAGCCCTGCATGAGAATGGTGACGCGAGCGGGGAAATTGTCCGGATAACGCCTGTCCAGTTCGGCGACGGTAACCACCTCGGTGACCGCCAGAATTTGCGCACCAACGGGTTATTCACCCGCTCGGGCGTGAACAGGGCTTACGTCAGGGTACGGTCCACGGCTGTGAAGGCGGTACAATACGGCAAGGCAACCCGGCTAGCGTGCGATGCGGGATCCATCCGCATTCTCGATCCAACCGGAGGCGGCGCAGCCGGCGGTATCGAGAATGATGTCTCGCACCGGGCCACCACCGGCGTCGGTAAATCCTGATATTTCAAGTTAGCGACGAATTCTGTTAGCGTGCGGGTGGTCACGATCGGTATCCCCTCTTCCTCTGGCCATAGGATCGCCCCTATGGCAGCATCCGGTCAGACCATTGGAACGGGGGAAACCAACCATGAGACTCGCGGGCAAGGTTGCCATCATCACCGGCGCAGCATCCGGCATGGGCGCGGCCACCGCGCGTATCTTCGTGCGCGAGGGCGCGAAGGTCATCATTGCTGATGTGATGGAGCATGAGGGTCAGCAGGTAGCTGCCAGCCTAGGGGCCGCCGCGCGCTTCGAGAAACTGGATGTGACGAATGAGGAGAACTGGGAAGCGGTCCTGGCGAGCACGATCGCGCATTTCGGTAAGCTGGATGTGCTGGTGAACAACGCCGGCATTTCCGGCAGCGCGGAGCAGGATCTGCATTCTACGCCGGGCTGGCACCGGATCATGGAAATCAACGCCAAGGGCGTGTTTCTGGGTATGAAATACGCCATTCAGGCGATGATCAAAAATGGTGGCGGCTCCATCGTTAATTTCTCTTCCATCTCCGGCATTGTCGGCCAGGATGGCATCCATATGGCCTATAATGCGTCCAAGGGCGCGGTGCGGTTGATAACGAAGGCGGCGGCGGTGCAACAGGGGCGGCATAAGATCCGGGTGAACTCCGTGCATCCCGGCATCATGCCGCCGATGCGTACATCTGGGCGCACCGCCGATCCTGCAACGCGGGAGAAGATGCTGCGCCGCGTGCCGCTGGGGCGCGCCGGAGAAGTGGATGAGGTGGCGAACGCGGTGCTGTTCTTGGCGTCAGACGAGGCGTCCTACATCACCGGCTCCGAGATCCATGTGGATGGGGGGTTTGTGGCGGCCTAAGGCAAAAAATTCTGGAGTCCGTTTCGATAAAGATATGCTCTGACCATTCCTGTAGAATAAAGGATGGTCAGCATGTATCGCCTGATCGTTATCGACGCCAAGTTCTACAAGCAGGCCCGAGGCTGCAAAAAGGAACGCTGCGATGTTGATGAGCAGGGACAGAATTCTGGTCAGCCATGTCGGCAGCCTGCCGCGCAACGAGAAGCTGGCGGACATGCTGATCCGCCAGGAAGCTGGCGAAACAGTAGACGCGGCGGCGTTGGCAACGGAGATCGAGGCCGCAACCGCCAGCGTCATCGCCAAGCAGGTGGCGGCCGGCGTGGATGTAGGCAATGACGGCGAGCAATCTCGCGTCGGCTTCCAGACCTATGTGCCACGCTGTATGTGCGGCTTTGGCGGCAAGTCGCAGCGCCCGCCGGCGCGCGACGCGGCGGAGTTTCCGTCCTATGCGCGGCAGATGGCGGCGCGGTTCCCGCATTCGGCCCGGGTTGTGGACGCGCCGGCCGCGTTATCGGACGTCCGCTATATCGATTCCGGGCCGATCAAGGCGGATGCCGCGCGGCTGAACCGGATGGGCACGGGGTTTCGCGAACGCTTCATGACCGCCCCTAGCCCCGGCATCGTCGCCACCACGATGATCAACCAGCATTACGCAACGCACGAAGCCTATCTTATGGCGCTGGCGGAGGGGCTGTCCTACGAATACCGCGCCATCCATGAGGCCGGCCTGGTATTGCAGATCGACAGCCCGGACCTCGCGATGGAACGCCAGCGTTTCTTTGCCCATCAATCAGACGCAGAATTCGTGAAGAGCGTGGAACTGCACGTTGCCGCGATTAACAAAGGCCTAGCCGACATTCCGCGCGAGCAGGTGCGCCTGCATGTCTGCTGGGGTAATAATGACGGTCCGCATATCTACGACATTCCAATGGCGAAAATCTTGTCGGTGCTGTACCAGACGAATGCGGGGGCATTGTCGATCGAGTTCGCCAATCCACGCCATCAGCATGAATATGATGCGATCCGGGACAATCCGTTGCCGCCGCATATGTTGCTGATACCTGGCGTGCTGGATACGACAACAAATTTCGTCGAACATCCGGAAGTGGTGGCCCGGCGCTTGATGGAGGCAGTCTCCGTTGTTGGCGATAAGGAAAGGATAATCGCCGGCACCGATTGCGGCTTCGGCACTTTCGCCGGGCGAGAATATGTGGCGGAGGAGGTGGTGTGGCTGAAACTTAATGCCGCTGCCGAGGGAGCGGCGATCGCATCTAAGCGTTTGTGGGGACGTTGATCATGCAACCTTATCGCGGCATTCGTGTGTTGGATTTTGGGCAAGGCATTGCCTCGCCCTATACCGGACACTTGCTTGCGCTGAATGGCGCGGACGTGATCAAGGTAGAGCCGCCGGAAGGTGATTGGGGCCGCTGGATCAGCCATCGTCCTGCAGGGGATATTTCCGTGATGTTCGCCGCCTATAACCGCGGCAAGCGATCCATCGTGCTGGATTTAAAGAACCCCAACGATCACGTGGTAGCGAAACGTCTCGCCGACCAGGCCGACGTGGTGATCGAGGCATTTCGTCCTGGCGTAATGAGGCGCATGCGCCTCGATTACGAAACCTTGAAAAAGACTAACCCGAACATCGTCTACATTTCTCTTTCAGGCTTTGGCCAGACCGGACCGAACGCCGAACGTCGTTGTTCCGACAGTGTGGTGCAGGCTTTCTCCGGCCTTGCCGCGATGAACCGCGGCAATGACGGCATTCCGCATCGTGTCGGCGTGTTTGCGGGCGATGTGATTACCGGCCTGTTCGGTTTTATGGCCGTGCAATCGGCCCTGGCCGCGCGTGCGCGAGGCGATGGTGGGGCCTATTTGGATGTCGATCTGGCACAGGGCACGGCGGCGCTGGTGATGACACAGGTCGCGACCGCCGCAGCCATCGGCAATGATGGCGAGGTTTCTAACGTCCCAGCCGGTTCCTACCAAACATCGGATGACTTCATTATCGTCTCCCTGGTGAAGGAATCGCATTTCGTCGCACTGTGCGCGGCGATCGGCCGCCCTGATCTTGCGCAAGATCCGCGCTTCGGCTCCAACCCGCTCCGCAGCCAGCACGAAGCGGAGTTGCGCGGCATTTTCCGCGATGCTTTCCGCACCGCAAGCACGGAAGAATGGCTGACTCGGCTGAAAGCCGCCGATGTGCTTGGCGATCGTATCAACTCACCCAGGGACATGTTGACCGACCCACACATCGCCGCCCGTCAAGGGATCATGACGTTTGCGCAGCCCGGCCTGGGCCAGGTTTCCATTCCGCGCACGTCCGGCCAGCCGGACGGCTCCGCGCTCTTGCCGGCGCCGACATTGGGGCAGCATACGGTGGAGATACTCGCCGAATTGGGGTAAAATTCTGTATGCCCCAGGCACTGACCCACCCGCATCCCGTCCTATTCATTCCGCAAAAGCAGGCGGCACGGCCGTTTACCAAGCGTTTGCGCGTCGTTTCCGACTACGAACCGGCGGGCGATCAACCTACCGCGATCGCGGAACTGGTGGAAGGCATACAGGACGAACAGCGCGACCAAGTTCTACTCGGCGTCACCGGCTCCGGCAAAACCTTCACCATGGCAAAGGTGATCGAGGCGGTGCAGCGCCCGGCACTGATCCTCGCCCCCAACAAGACCCTTGCAGCGCAATTATACGGCGAAATGAAATCCTTTTTCCCCGATAATGCGGTGGAATATTTCGTTAGTTATTACGATTATTACCAGCCGGAAGCGTATGTTCCGCGCACCGATACCTATATCGAAAAAGACGCACAGATCAACGAACAGATCGACCGTATGCGCCATGCCGCCACGCAGGCGCTGCTGGAACGCAACGATGTAATTATTGTAGCCTCCGTCTCCTGCATCTATGGCATAGGTTCCGTCGAGTCCTACGCACGCATGGTCGTCAAGCTGGAAACCGGCGGGCGGATTGATCGCGACTCTCTGGCGAAAGCGCTGGTGGAATTGCAATACCGGCGCAATGACACTGCATTTATCCGCGGCACTTTTCGGCTCCGCGGCGAGACTGTGGATATTTATCCCAGCCATTACGAAGACCGCGCTTGGCGCGTCACGTTATTTGGCGACGAAATCGAATCCGTGCAGGAATTTGATCCCCTCACTGGCGAGAAGACTGCCGCGCTGGATGCCATCACCATCTATGCCAACAGCCACTACATCACCCCGCGTCCGACGCTGACGCAGGCAGTGCAGCATATCAAGGTCGAACTAAAACAGAGGCTGGATGAATTTGTTGCAGCGGGAAAATTACTGGAAGCCGAGCGACTGCAACAGAGGGCGACGTTCGATATCGAGATGATGGAAACCACTGGATCCTGTAAGGGGATCGAGAATTATTCCCGCTACCTCACCGGCCGCAGTCCGGGCGAGCCGCCGCCCACTCTGTTTGAATATCTCCCGGAAAACGCGCTGTTGTTCGTCGATGAAAGCCATGTGACCGTGCCGCAGATTGGCGGCATGTATAAAGGCGACTTCAATCGTAAATCCGTCCTCTCCGAATTCGGCTTTCGCCTGCCCTCCTGCGTCGATAACCGACCTCTGAAGTTCGAGGAATGGGAAATTTATCGTCCGCAAACCACCTTCGTCTCCGCTACTCCCGGCCCCTGGGAAATGGAACGCACTCATGGCGTCTTTGCCGAACAGGTGATCCGCCCCACTGGACTGATCGATCCCATCTGCGAAATCCGCCCTGTAGAGCATCAGGTCGACGATCTTCTGGCAGAATGCCGCATTGTAGCGGCCCGAGGTATGCGTGTCCTCGTCACCACATTAACCAAACGTATGGCCGAGGACCTGACCGAATATCTCGGCGAGCACGGCATAAAAGTCCGTTATTTGCACTCCGATATCGACACGCTGGAAAGAATTGAAATCATCCGCGATCTACGTCTTGGCGTGATCGATGTATTGGTCGGCATCAACCTGCTGCGCGAGGGGTTGGATATTCCCGAATGCTCGCTGGTGGCAATACTGGACGCGGACAAGGAAGGCTTCCTTCGCTCCGCCACCTCGCTCATCCAGACTATCGGCCGCGCCGCGCGCAATGTGGAAGGCAAGGTCATCCTATATGCCGACACCATGACCAAAAGCCTGCGCCGTGCGCTGGAGGAAACGGATCGTCGCCGCGCCAAGCAGACGACCTGGAACACCGATCACGCCATCACCCCGCAATCTATCAAGCGTCAGATCGGCACCGTGTTGGAAAGTGTGTTTGAACAAGATTACGTCACCGTCGCGCCCATCAAGGATTCCACCACCACCGAATTCGTCGGCAGGGACTTGCGCGCAACCATCACCGAGATGGAAAAACGCATGCGCGCCGCCGCCGCCGATCTGGAGTTCGAGGAAGCGGCCCGCCTGCGCGATGAAATTAAACGCCTGGAAGCCCTCGATCTCGGCCTGGCACCCCCACCCGCTGCAAGCATCAATATTCGCCACCGCCGTGAGAAAACCCCCGAACCCATGGGCCCTGGCGGTGGAGGCTACGACCCCGACAAACGCCGCGGCAGCCGAGGTCGCCGGCGCGGGCCTTGAGGGCTGATGAAGGGGTTAAGTCAGCAAGATTGGGGGCTTTACCCCCAAACCCTCACCAGGGGCGTTACGTTCTTAGCAGGGTTCGCGGCAGAGCCCCGACCTTACTTCTTGCAGGCCACGCCCTCTGGTACTTGGTATCAGTCAGCGGATCACCCGATTGGGGCGCGCCGCTTATGCCAGTCGGTTGCCTGCTCATAAGCCTCGGCAACGCGGAGAACTTTTGCGTCATCGAAATACCGGCCGACAAACTGCACCGACAGTGGCAGGCCAGTGGAGGAAAAACCGGCGCACATGGCGAGCGCGGGATGGCCGGTTACATTGAACGGCGTGCGTGCCTGGCGCGGATAGGTGCGCGCTGTTTCTGCCGCGTCGTGGATGTTCGAGGCCGGGTCCATGGAACTCGCGCATATCAGGATGTCATGATCGCGCAGCGTGTCGTTGACGGCGGCGATCATACTTAGGCGGCGGCGTTGGGCGTTGATGTAATCGCCAGCCGGGATGAACGCGCCGGGCATCAGGCGTTGGCGGGATAGCTCGCCGTAATTCTGCGGCTGCTCGCGGAGCCATTTGGCGTGGATGGCCCAGGCCTCGCTGGTTAGGATCACTCGGTTCACAGCCGAAAATTCGCCCAGGCTTGGCAGTTGCACGGTGCGCACAATGGCACCTTCGGCCTCCAGCACGCGCTCGGCGATTTCCAGCGCAGCGGCAACCTCGGGGTGCGCGGGCATATCGGTTTCATGGAAGTGGCGGATGAAGCCAATGCGCAAGCCCCGCGCCCCGCGCCCGAGTTCACGGCCGAATTTTTGCGCCTTGCTAGCGGTACTGCCGGGGTCGGCGGGATCGTGCCCGGCGATAACGTCCAGCAGCGCGGCGTTATCGGCGACGGTGCGCGTCATCGGCCCGATATGATCCAGGGTGAAGGACAGCGGAAACACACCGCGCCGGGACACCAGGCCGTAAGTCGGTTTCAGCCCGACAATGCCGCAGGCGCTGGCGGGATTGCGCACCGATCCGCCGGTATCCGTGCCGAGCGCCAACGGAAATTGCCCGGACGCTAGGCCTGAGCCCGAACCGGAAGACGAACCGCCGGGATGATGATCAGGGTTCCAGGGATTGCGCGCGGCCGGCCAGGGTAGGTCGTGGCTCGGTCCGCCAATGGCGAATTCGTGCGTCGCGAGCTTGCCCAGGATGATCGCGCCGGCGCTGCGCAATTTTCCGGTCACCACTGCATCGGCGCTGGCGATATTGTTGATCAACACGCGCGAATGGGCCGTACTGGGTAGGTTGGCGACGTCGATGATGTCCTTTAGCCCCACCGGCACACCGTGTAATGGGCCGCGCATCCGCCCGGCCATGATCTCGGCCTCCGCCGCGCGCGCGGCGGCGAGCGCGCCCTCGGGATCGAGGCGGATAAAGGCGTGCAGTTTCGGTTGCAGTTTTTCGATACGCGCCAACAAGGCCTGGGTCAGTTCGACGGGCGAAAGTTTTCTCGCGCCATAGGCGGCGGCGATGTTGGCGGCGGAGAGCCAGTGCAGGTCGGTCATGTGCATTACTCCCGTTACAATTCCGGCCCGGCCTGCATCGGTGGCCAGGGCTCGGCGCGCGGGTCGGCGGGTTCGGGGATGGCGCCGGCGGTGCGCAGCGCCTGCTCTGCGGCGGCGCGCACATCGTCGGGGTAGGCGGCAAATGTTTTTTCCAGCCCGGCTGCGCGGATCAGGGCGCGGAACAATTCTTCGTCCATTTTGTCGTCTCCCCATACAAGCTTCTGGCAATGCTGCCCAAATGAAACCGCCGGGGGAAGAGGCAAATAAAAAAAAGGCGGCGGGCCGGTCGCCTGACGCGCCGCCCGGAGGTGCCGCGCGACCCCGGGGATATTGGGCGCGCTAGTACAAGGAGGAAACGGAAGGCGCCAGGGAAAGCCGCCATCCAAACGCGCACTATGCGGGTAGAAACATTACCCGGAGATTACCAAACATGACGAAATCCGTTAGCTTAGGCGATTGGGAAAACTTTATTGAAGGATGCGCCGGCATCGATCATGCCTCACTGGCGGCGCCATTCATTCGTGATTGCGCGCCATGCCATCGCGACGCCGAACAGCATGAACAAGGCCGGCGTCAGCGCGAAAGGCGAGGCGGCCACGCCCCAGATACCCCCGGCTAGAAACACGATGCCGAACATCACCGCCATGCCGGAGATTTTTAGATCCCGCGCGCCGCGAATGATGACTTCGCCAAGAAAGATCACGCCGATGCCAAGCATGCTCCAGTGCCAGCTGAGATCAGATTACCAGACCACACCCAGCCAGACGAAGAACAAACCCCAGGCGGCGCTGTCCAGATTCCGGCCTAGCCGTTTCGCCGCCTAGGCGTCCACCAAGGGTTACAGCGGTTCATCAGGAGAAAGGGGAAGGGTCATGGATCGAAAATCTCTATACCGCACCGACCAGGGAGCGGGCGAAATCGCGGGCATCGAAGGGCCTTAAATCACCTGCCTGTTCGCCCACACCCACGGCATGCACGGGCAGGCCAAAAATCTCCGCCAGCGCCACCACGACGCCGGCGCGCGCAGACCCGTCGAGCTTGGTGACGATCAGGCCGCTGACATCCACCATCTCCTTAAAGACTTTAACTTGCTGGATAGCATTCTGCCCCGTGGTGGCATCCAAAACCAGTAGCACCGAATGCGGAGCGGTCGGGTCTTGCTTTTTCAGCACACGCACGACCTTGCGTAATTCCTCCATAAGAGTTGCCTTGTTGTGCAACCGCCCGGCAGTGTCGATCAGCAGCACATCCGCACCCGCTGCCCGCCCGCGGGTCAGCGCGTCGAACGCCAGCCCACTGGCATCGGCGTTCTGTGGTGCTGCGATAACTTCAGCCTGCGTGCGCTGGCCCCAGATTTGTAGTTGCTCGACAGCGGCGGCACGAAATGTATCGCCGGCTACCAGCATCGGGGTGAGGCCGGCTTCACGATATTGCTGCGCCAACTTTCCAATAGTGGTGGTTTTTCCGGTGCCATTTACGCCGACCACTAGCACGACATGCGGTTTGTGCGCGCGGTCGATCAATAATGGCCGCGCGACGGGTTCCAGGATGGTAGCGATCTCGCTGGCCAGAGTTTCGCGGATTTCCTCATCCGTGACTTCCTTACCGAAGCGCGTGCGGCGGAAATTGCCGATGATACGCGTCGCCACCGCAGGTCCCAAATCAGCGCTGACCAGGATATCCTCCAGCTCCTCCAGCGCCGCGTCATCCAGCCGACGCTGCTTGAAGACGGCGGTGATGCTGTCGGTGATTTTCTGCGTCGATCGTGCCAGGCCGTTCTTCAGCCGCGAAAAAAACGCGCCCAATGCCATCAGAGCGGCTCTGCCAGAACATATTTTTCATGCGCGCTGACCACCCGGGCGCGCACTAGGCGCGCTGCGTCCGTCGGCGCGGTCAGGCGCACCGCGACGAAATGCTCCGAGTGCCCCGCGCGATTGGTTTCCGTGAGCAAATCTATCATCCGGCCGGTTTGTTGCGCGTGAAATGCGGTGGCGTTCGCCTGTCCCGCCGCGCGCAACCGCTCCGCGCGTTGCTTGCGCAGAGGCACGGCCACCGCGGGCATGCGCGCGGCCGGCGTGCCGGGGCGTTCGCTGTACGGAAACACGTGCAGGAACGGGATTTTCTCCGCCCGAACGAAATCTAGAGTTTCGTCGAATAGTTCTTCGCTCTCGGTGGGAAAGCCGGCGATGAGATCGGCGCCAATGGCAATCCCCGGCCGCGCATCGCGCGCGCGTGCAATCACTGCACGTGCATCGGCAGTGAGATGGCGTCTCTTCATGCGCTTCAGAATCAGATCGGATCCGGCCTGCAAGGATAAATGCAGATGAGGCATCAGGCGCGGTTCCTCCGCAATCAGGCGCCATAAATCTGCGTCGATGGCAGCAGGGTCGATGGAGGACAGCCGCAACCGAGGCAATTCCGGCACCTGCGCCAACAGCCGGCGGCACATTTGTCCCAGTCCTGGGCGGCCCGGCAGGTCGGCACCATAACTGGCGATATCTACGCCGGTCAGCACCATTTCCTGATATCCGGCGGTCATCAGCGCGCGCACCTGCGCGACGATCGCACCCATCGGGACGGACCGGTTCGGCCCGCGCCCGAACGGGATGACGCAGAACGTGCAGCGATGATCGCAGCCTTGCTGCACCTGCACGAAGGCACGTACGCGACCGGCAAAGCCGGTGACCAGATGCGGTGTTGTTTCCCGCGCGGCCATGATATCGGACACGATGGAGCCAGCGTTCGGCACCCAGCTTTCCGCCTTTAACTTTTCCTCATTTCCCAGCACGCGCGTCACACCGGGCAATGCCCGCCAGCGCGCCGGGTCGATTTGTGCCGCGCAGCCGGTGACGACGATCCTAGTGTCAGGATGCTCGCGGTGCGCCTTGCGAATGGCCTGGCGCGCCTGGCGTTCCGCTTCAGCCGTCACCGCGCAGGTATTGACGATGATGGTTTGCGCTAGGCCAGACGTATGCGCCCGCATCACTTCGCTCTCATAGGCGTTCAACCGACAGCCGAAGGTTAAAATCTGCGCGCTCATGATGGCGCATCCGATAATTCCAGTTGGCCGGAAAAGCTGGTCGCTACCGGCCCGGTCATCAGGACATGCCCGTCGGCGCGCAATTCCATCTCCATTACCCCGCCATCGGCGACGACTTCCACGCGCCGCCCCATCAGCCCGCGCCGGTGCGCGTTCACTGCGGTGGCGCAGGCGCCAGAGCCGCATGCCAGGGTTAATCCGGCACCGCGTTCCCACACGCGCAACCTAATTTTTTCCGGCGACAAAATCTGCGCGAAGCCAATATTCGCTCGTTGCGGAAATAGCGGATTTTTTTCCAGTGCCGGGCCGAGGGTGGAAATATCTAAGGCCATCACATCGGGGACAAAAAACGTTGCGTGCGGATTACCCATGGAGCAAGCCGCCGGGTTGCTGACCGGCCCGTGAGCCAGCGGCAGGTGCAGCGTATCCATTGCGCGCGCCAGGGGGATGTCGCGCCAATCCAGCCCAGCCGCCCCCATATCCACCCGCACACGGTCATCAGTCAGAATCTCGGCCGGCAGATCGCCTGAGATGGTGCGGATCACCCATTGCCGCGCGCCGCTTTCGCCCGCCAGCAGGCTGGCCACGCAGCGCGTCGCATTGCCGCAGGCGCCGGCCTCGCTGCCATCGGGGTTGCGGATATGCATAAAGGCATCCGCCCCCGCCCCGGCCGGTGCGATGACAATAACCTGGTCACAGCCCACGCCGAAATGGCGGTCGGCGATGGCGGCGGCGCGCGCTGGCGTCAAGCCGTACGTATCCCGCCGTTCGTCGAGGACGACGAAATCATTGCCGCAGCCATGCATTTTTCGGAACGGGACGCGCATCCATCCTCTATAGCGCATTTCCCACGACCACCACTGCCCCGGCAGTGGTGGGGTTTGCAGTCCGGCACCGGCCCGTATCCCCGGGACCAAGGATTATTTGCCGATGCAGAACTGGCGGAAAATCGTGTCCAGGAGGTCCTCCACCCCCACCGTGCCGGTAATCCGACCGATGGCGCGCATGGCGAGGCGCAAATCCTCGGCGCGCAATTCCGGCCAGGGCGCGTCGTGCGCGGCATCGAGCCGCGCCACTGCCTCGACCAGCGCGGCGCGGTGGCGGGCGCGGGTCAGGGGTGGCGGCCCCTGGGCCTGAGTTAGGGCTCGCGCCATCTCCCCCAGGCGATCGCGTAGTGCGTCCATGCCGGCACCGGTGCGGGCGCTGATGACGAGTGCGCCCGGCGGCATGGTGCCGCCAAGATCGGCCTTGTTGGCGATGAGCAGATCGGTGGCCGGATCGGGGGCATCGTCTGCGCCCGCCACCACCACGCGCAGGCGGGCATCGGCATCGGCGGCACGGGCCAGGGCGCGGCGAATCCCCTCGGCTTCGATCGCATCGGCGGCTTCCCGCAGCCCGGCGGTGTCCACTAGGGTGATCGGCACGCCGCCCAGCACGATGCGCGCCTCCAGCGCATCGCGCGTGGTGCCGGGCTGGTCGGAGACAATGGCTACGTCGCGCTCCGCTAGGGCGTTCACTAGGCTGGATTTTCCTACGTTCGGCGCCCCGGTGATGGCGAAGACCAGCCCCTCTCGCAGCCGTTCGCCGCGCCGGTGATCGTCCAGATGCGCCGCCATCTCGTTATGCAGCGCCAGCATCTCCGCGCGCACTCCGGCATCGACATCCGCCGGCAGGTCTTCATCGGGAAAATCAATCAGCGCTTCCTGATGCGCGAGCAGATGGCGCAGCCGCGTTGCCCAGCTCCGATACAGGACGGAGAGCGAACCTTCCATCTGCCGCAGCGCCTGGCGCGCCTGCGCCAAAGTCTCCGCCGCGACCAGGTCGGCGATCGCCTCGGCTGCCAGCAAATCGAGTTTGCCGTTCAGGAAGGCGCGGCGGGAAAATTCACCAGGTTCCGCGGGACGCGCACCAAGGCTAACCAGGCGATCGGCCACCGCGCCAATCACCGCGCGGCTCGCATGGACGAACAGTTCCGCGCCATCCTCGCCGGTGAAACTGCCAGGGCCGGGCAGCCAGAGCACCATCGCCCGGTCGAGCGTTTCGCCTGCCCCGTCGCGCAGCCGGCGCAGGCTGGCGCGGCGCGGCTCCGGCAATTTTCCCACCAGCGCCGCCAGCAGTGCCCCTGCCTGTGCCCCGCTGATCCGCAGCACCGCGATGGCCGCCTGCCCGGCGCCGGTGGCGAGGGCGAAGATGGTGTCGGGAGTGCTCATCGCGGCCGCCATTCCAGCTGCCAGTGCCGGGCAACCAAACGCGCGAACCACAGGCCGCTCGGCGGAGTCTTAACCAGTGCGAACAGCCGCGCGCCTAGCAGGCCGACCACCCACCAGGACAGCAGCTCATGCACCGTCCAGACCAGCAGATCGATGCGTCGCCGCGGCACCGCAGAAGCCCGGTCAGGCCAGGAAGCGCAAGGCCGCGCCGCCAGCCGCCGCGGGCGGGATCAGCAAGCCGCCGGAGACGGGGTGCGTGGCAATGCTGTGTGCCGCCGCGATCCGCACGATTGCGGCGTTTTGGTCGAATGTACGCAACGAAACTCCGGCAACGTAGGGCAGCGCGGGCGCCACTACCCCTGGAAAGATCTTTTCTAGCACATTCTCCGCCACCAGCCGGACTCGCCCATGCGGCAAATCGAGAGAAAAACCGCCCATTGGGTCCGGCACCACCGGCTGGCCGGCGAGGCGGGAGAACCGCGCCGCCGCTTCCGCCGAGTCGGCCACGACGAGCACCACATCCTCCAGCGCCACGGCGCTATTGGGGTGTGAGAGAAAACGTTCCTGCCAGATGGCTTCCGGGGTTAGATGCTGGATCAGCTGGATGCGGCCCTCCGGTGCGTCGGGCAGCGGTAGGCGGGCGAATTTGGCGCGCGGGCCGGTGGGATCGGCGTCGTCCACTGGACGTTCCAGATAGGCGATGCCGGGAACGTCGAAGCCGGCGCGGCGCAGGCGGGCCAGATTGCTGTCCGCGTCCGCGACATTGAGGGCAATGATATGAATACCGGCATAGCGCGCCAGGAACCGGTCCAAGGTGTTCGAAAACGCGCCGGGATCGACGATGGCGATCAGTTCTAAATAGCCCTGGCGCAGCATGATGCAGCGATTGCCGGTGCCGAACGGCACCACCGGGCCATCCTGCGTGCGTTTGCCCGCATGGCGCGCCAAGGGGGTGAGCTGGAAGCCAAGTTTTTCATAGGTCGCGGCGAGGGCGGACAAATCCGCCCCCGCGATGCCCACATGATCAAGCCCCAGGGCATGGTCAAGACCGGGCGAGTTGGACGCGCTCATGGCGTGGCCTCGTAGTCAGGAACCAGCCAGGAATCGGATTCGGCGGCCGCGGCGCGGTACCATTCATCGACCAGCTTATGCGCGCGTACCGCGTCGCAATAAGCTCGCGTTGCGGCCGAAATTTCCGGCTGCCAGGTGATGAAACGGGTGACGACGGGGGCGAACATGGCATCGGCAACGCCGAAATTGGTGCCGAACAGGAAAGGGCCGCCGGCGCCGAATTTCTCCCGCGTGCTGGCCCAGATTTTCTCGATGGCGGCGATGTCGGCCAGGGCTTCCGGTAGGCGGCCATGGCCGGAAAAATCGCGCCCCAGATTCATCCACATATGCTGCCGTAGGCCACGGAAACCGGCATGCATTTCCGCGGCGATGGAGCGGGCATGCGCGCGGGCGATACGGTCGGTGGGCCACAAAGCATGCGCACATTCGGCGCAATATTCGCAAATCGCGAGTGATTCCCAGACGCATGCACCGCGATGTTCCAGGTAAGGCACGAGACCGTTCGGCGACAGCGTGGCGATGGCTGGCGTAGGACCGGGGCGGGTGAAGGGGATCAACTCCACCGCCACGTCCAGGCCGGCGAGGCGGACCGCTAGCCAGCCACGGAGCGACCAGGAGGAATAGCGGCGATTGCCGATGATCATCCGCCCGTCGCCTGTTTTGGCTGCCATGCGTCAGCTCCCTGTTGCACTCTGTGTTCAGAATGCCACGTGCCGGTTCAAATATAAACGCCGCCGCATGGGCGGGCCGGTTTGTTTAAATTCTTAACGCTCCCGATGCCAGTATTTTATACCGGGGGGTGGCACGTTTTGTATCTTGCGCCATGCCTGCATCGCGGTAAATAATACGCTATCATAACATAATTAATCTGATTTCTTGTCCGATCAGGCATAGTTTTTAACTTCGCCAGCAGGGAAGTGTATCAAACGAATGACTCCACGCGGGTGGTAACCCTGCTTGTGACTAGTGTGACATCGGGAGCGACGAAGAAAACCACGATACAACGCGGATTTTAGCTCAGTGAGCGAAGCAAAAGCTTCGCAAAATAGCCTTCCGTTTAAACGCTGCCGGCATGCGGGGGCTTGAGTGTCTTGTATCTTTGGATTTTACGTCGCAGACATTTTTTACGGAGGTGGGTCGTGATCCGTTCAAACGGTGCGACAAATTGGGAACGGATGGCGCCCCCCTTCCTTGACCACTTTCGCGTTAAGGCTTCACGCCGGGGTTTCACATCCGGGCGGCACGGTGCGCAAAACTATCACCTCCGTAATCCACCGCTAGATTAAAAATCCCATCCAAGCGGGCACCGCGGACAGCAGAGCGGCCAGGACTTGGTGCGGCTTGATTTCCATCAATATGGCGGAAAACCTAACGGCATCCGGCATAACGCTTGCCTCTACAAAACGGCGTGGCCCGGCTTTCGTGACACACCCGCGCTGCGGCAGCATGCCGCGGCAAGGGTTGGAAAATCCTTAACCACTCCTGCTCTCGCTCAGCACCCGTAGAGGCCGCGGGCATTCTCGCGGAACACTGCCCGGCGCTGCGCGTCCGTGAGACGGAAGGGCAGGGCGAAGGCGGGGTCGTCGAAATCCCAGTGCGGATAGTCGGTGGCGAAAATCAGCCGGTCCCAACCCATCCAGTCCAGCATTTCTCCCATGCGTTCGCGCGGCTCCGGCTCCTCGATTGGCTGGCTAGTCCACCAGACCTGGGTGCGGAGATATTCTGACGGGGCTTTTTTCAGGAACGGAGTTTCAGCCTTCAGCTTTTTCCATTGCGCATCCAGCCGCCACATCAGCGCGGGCGCCCAGGCGACGCCGGCCTCGATGGAGACGACGCGCAGGCCGGGGAAGCGCTCGAACACGCCCTCGATCACCATCGAGGTCAGCCCGGCCTGGGCGCAGACAGCGTGGCCAACCATTTCCTCGATGTAATAGGACGGCCAGCCGGAGGAGGTCACGGGCGATCCGCTATAGCCAAAGGCATGGATGCCGATCGGCAGGCCGGCTTCCTGCGCGGCGGCATAGATCGGCCAGTAGCGCTTCGCGCCCAGCGGTTCATTGGCGCGGCTGAGGAGAAGAATTTGCACGAAGTTCTTGTCCCCAGCCCAACGCTGGATTTCCTTAACCGCCAGTTCTGCGTCTTCGTATGGGCTCACAATGGAGCCTTTTAGGCGAGGTTCCTTGGACGTCCATTCTGCGACCTGCCATTCGTTGACCGCACGCGCAAAGGCGGCGCCCATTTCCTGATTCTGAAAACCCTGCCCGCTCGGATTTAGCGGGTTCAGTACGCCCATTTCCACGTTACAGGCGTCCAGCAGCTGGTGGCGCATGAAGGGCAGGTCGCTGCCCGGTGGCTTGCCCTCCGGCGTCCAGGCATCGCGGCGGGAGGCTAACGGCTGCATCTTCGGATAGGCCGGCCCTTTTTCCCAGGCCTGGCGGTGGCGTGGGCCGAACATTTCGAAATGATCCTGCCATTTTTTCGCCAGCCACGGATAGAGCACTTTGGCGGAGGTGATACGCGGGTGGATGTCGCCATCGGCGATCATCAGGCGTGCAGAGATCTTCGGGTCCGCACCAGAACGGTTGAGCACATCCACGTTCATCAGGTCTGCTCCTAAAGCCTGGCGTAGGTTGCCAGGGGGTTATCGACGGTGATTTTGCGCACCAGATCGGCGGACAATCCCCGTGGTAAGGCCTCCAGGCCGTCGAACTGCCAGTGCGGATAGTCGGTGGAGAATAGCAGAAGTTCGTCCGAGTCCATATGCTCGATCAAGCGATTGAGTTCGGCTGGCACGGGCGGGGCGTCCACCGGTTGCAGGCTGAAGCGGACATGGCGGCGGATGTAATCCATTGGCGGTTCCGTCACCCAGGGAATTTCCTGGCGCGTGCCTTTCCAGAATTTGGTCAGCCGCCAGATATAGCCGGGCAGCCAGGTGAATCCGGATTCCAGAAGCACCACCTTCAGATCGGGAATGCGCGCGAACACGCCTTCCGCAATCAGCGACGAAAGCGCGGTCTGAAACGCCACCGACTGGTTAACATAGTCTTCCGTGTAATAGGTGGTCCAGCCGACCGGCGAGGGCGGGTTGCGGTAGTTTGAGCCGGCATGGATGCCGAGCGCGAGGCCGTGCCGGGCTGCGGCCTCATAGACCGGCCAATGATGGCGCCGGCCGGGCGGGGTTTCCTCCGAGACCAGCATGAGCACTTGCACGAAGCGTTTATCGGCGGCACAGCGTTCGATTTCCGCGACGGCAAATTCGGTGTTCTGCATCGGCACCACGATGGAGGCGCGCAGGCGCTTATCGCAGTCCAGCCACTCGGCGCGGATCCAATCGTTCACGGCGCGGGCAAAGGCGCGGGCCATGTCTTCATTGAAAAACAACTGCACGCCGTAAAGACAATTCAGGATCGCCGTGCCGGTACCGAAAGGGTCGAGGCAGGCTTTCGCCAGTTGCTCGGCGCTGGTCGCCGCCTTGCCATCGGCGCCGCGCCAGTCGGCGCGCACCGTGATCGGCGCGTTGGACGGGTAGGAGATGGAATGCAGCTCATCGAGGCCACGTCGTTCGACCATGTCCTGCCACATCGGTTCCAGATAGGGGATGATGGCCTTGAGCGACGGCACCGTCGGGTGCACGTCACAATCGATGGGCTGCATTTTGGTCTTCACCGTAGCGTTACTCACCCCGGTAGTTTCACCATGACGGCGTCGCCTTCGATCTTCACCTCGAACATTTCCAGGCCGCGTTCAACCGGGGCACACATCGCCTTGCCGGTGCGCACGTCGAAGCGGCCGGCATGCAGCGGACATTCGATGCTGCCACCCTCCAGCCAGCCATCCGACAGCAGCGCATATTCATGCGTGCAGACATTGTCGCTGGCGCGGAAATCACCGCCTGGCAGGTGATAGACCGCCACGTCGCGTTCGCCCACGCGGACCCCCAGCACACTGCCTTCCGCAACATCTGCCGCCGCGGCCACGCGCACCCAATCGGCCATTGTCGTGATTTCCTTTCTTCTGGTTCGCCGCGCAGCATGCAACGGGACAAGCCCGATTGCCAGCCACCCCCTTTCCATTCTTTTATCCCCCCATGAGGGAGCAAATTGTTATCATTGGCGCCGGTATGGCCGGTGGCTGGGCTGCCGTTACCCTGCGCCAATCGGGGTTCACGGGACGGATTCTGCTTCTCGGCGACGAAGCCGAGCGGCCCTATGACCGGCCGCCTTTGTCGAAAACCGTGCTGACGGCGGCCGAGGCGCCGGCGCCGGTCTATTTACATACCGCGGAGCGTTATGCGGAGCTGGGTATCGACTTTCGGGGTGGGGCCCGGGTCGCGGCGATCGACCGCGCCGCCGGGCGGGTCCGCCTCGCTTCGGGCGAACGCGAGGCCTATGACAAGCTGCTCCTCACCACTGGCGCGCGGCCGCGTGCCCTGCCGATCCCGGGCGGGGAGCATGCCTTGCTGCTGCGCACGTTGGATGATGCGCACGCCATCCGCGCCGCGCTGGACGGCGCGCGGCAGGTGATCTGCATTGGCGCCGGAGTAATCGGGCTGGAGGTGGCGTCGTCGGCGCAACAACGCGGCGCTGGGGTGACTGTGCTGGAGGCGGCGCCTGGCGCCATGGGTCGCGCTTTGTCAGCGGCGGGTGCCCGCTACATGGAAGAACTGCACCGCGCGGCTGGGATTTTGCTCCGTTTTAACCAGGGGGTCACGGCCATCGAGCACCATAGCAGTGTATATCGGGTCAGCCTGGCGGACGGGACGACGGTGGAGGGCGATCTGGTCCTGGCCGGTATTGGCGTTGTGCGGAACACCGAACTGGCGGTCGAGGCTGGGCTGGCGGTGGAAAATGGCATTGTTGTCGATGAGCATTGTCAAACATCGGAGCCCGCGATCTTCGCCGCCGGCGATGTGACGGCGTTTCCGCATCCGCTGTTCGGCCGCGTGCTGCGGCTGGAGACATGGCGGCATGCGCAGAACCATGCCATTGCCGCCGCCAAGGCGATGTGCGGTGACGCAACACCGTATGACGACATGCCTTGGTTCTGGACCGACCAGCTCGGCGTGAACCTACAGGTCGCCGGACTGCCGGCGGATGCGGCGCGAACAATCATCCGGTCAGGCAAGGATTTTGCGGCAGTGCATTTGGACGCGGCGGGCGTGGTGATGGGCGTGACGGCAGCCAATAATCCGCGCGAGGTGCGCGCGGGCATGGCGCTGATCAAGGCGCGCGTTGCAGCCGACCCAGCAAAACTGGCGGACCCGACGATTGGGTTGCAGACGCTGATCGCGCGATAACGACGCCCTTAGGGCGTTTTCATTTTGACTAAAGCGGCACCGGACCGCACCCCCACCCGACCACCCAACGAGCGTACTCTGCTGCGTCGGCCTGTGCGAAAACGCTCTACGGCACGAAACCGACCTGTGCCTCGCCCAGCCCGTCGAAGCGCACCACGCACAGATCGCCCGGTTCCAGGAAGCGCAGCCCGGTATAGGTGCCGCACGTGCAGAACTGGCCTTCCTTGATTCCCACGCCGGTGCGTAGCAGGTTGGCCAGGGCCACGGCGACACCCAGCGGATCACCGGTCGGGTGGCCGCCGGTGTGGTCGTCCACCACCTTGCCGTTTACTTCCAGCACCACGCGTAGATTGCCGAGATCAAGCTTTTCCCAGTCAGCGATCGGCGCGGCATGCACGAACCCGCCATTGAGATTGTTGTCGGCCAAGCGTTCGAACGTCGACTTCTTCGAATGATCGGCGAAACGCGTGGACACCACCTCGATCGCCGCGCAGGCTTCCACTGCGGCTGCGACCTCCGTGCGCGTATAATCGGTGCCGCGTGGCGGTAAATTCTGCTTGTAGCGGAACGCCACCTCGCCCTCGACCCCACAGGGCCGCACGGCGACGGCGGGGAAGCGCGAGGGGGTAGCTTTGATCATGCTGGCATAAAGCGGGCCGCGCGTCGGCGCGCCTTCCTTTGGCGCAATCGCCTTGTAGCCGCCGATCTGGGCTTTTAGCGCGACCGCGACCGCGTCCTGGATGGCATAGCCATCCTCCAGGCTGGTCGGGCGGCAGCTATCGGGAAATTCGCCAAGCGGCTTGCGGTCCTCGCGCGCCTTGACAAGCAGGGCAGCGGCTTCGGTGATTTGTGACGGGTTCAGCATCGTTCCCTCCTGTTTGTTTGCGGTATTTTGCGATAATCTGGGCGGACGTCAATTTGCGAATGGGACCGATATGTCCGCATTCTGTCGTCCCTTGGCCAACGGTATGTGATTGCCGTTGTGGAGCGCGGCCAAAATCGTCAAGCTTGACCACGATATCCACCTGAACACGAGGACATCATGGACATGACCATCCGCCCGGTGCATCCGCATTTCGCGGCGGAAGTCTCCGGCATCGATATCAGTCAGCCCCTCAAGCGCGATCAAATCGATGCGATCGAGGCCGGGATGGACCAATACGCGGTTCTCGTCTTTCCCGGACAAAAGCTGACCGATGATCAGCAGTGCGTCTTCAGCGCGCAGTTTGGCGAACTGGAAGTCACCCTTGCCGGGCAGATGGCTAGGCCCGAGATGCGGCGTTTTCAGAAGCTGGAATTGGGCGACATTTCCAACCTAGATGGAGAAAATAAACTTCGCGCCCGCGACGATGCGCGGCGGATGTATGCGCTTGCCAACCGGTTGTGGCATTCTGATGCATCCTTTCGCGCGCGTGGTGCCGGTTATACTTTGCTGCATGCTCGTATTGTGCCTGGCAGCGGTGGCAATACCGAATTTTCCGATATGCGCGCCGCCTATGATGCGTTGGACGACGCGACGAAGACAGAGATTGCGGACATGATCGTGGAACATTCCATCGTCTTCTCCCGCGAACAGATCGGCTTTGCTGTGCAAAACGACGCAAACGCCGACAAACTCCACCCCGTCCGCCACCGGCTGGTAATCACCCATCCGGTCACTGGGCGTAAATCGCTTTACCTGTCATCGCATATTGGCGGCATCGTTGGCTGGCCCGTGCCTGAAGCGCGCGCCTTCATCCGCGACCTGACCGAACATGCTACGCAGTATCAGTTCGTGCATGCGCATCAATGGCGGGTGCACGATATGGTCATGTGGGATAATCGGACCGTCATGCATCGCGCGCGCCGGTTCAACGATTTACGGGAGATTCGCGACCTCCGCCGGACTTCCATCAAGGGCACCGGCCTCGCGATCGGTCAGATCGCGGCGGAGTAGGGGCGGGTTCGCCCCAGACTTCTCAGGCGGCCCCTCAGGCCGCGTGGGACAGAATTTGCAAAAATTCGGGTTGGAAGACTTTTGTGGCCATTACCTGGCAGCGTTTCATCAGGCGGGCTTCATCGGGGCGGTAATCGGCGATGGCCTGGTGGATGCTGCCGAGATTGTCCCAAAGTAAAACGTCGTTTTTCGTCCAGCTATGCATGTAGCGGAATTCCGAGCGGAGCTGGAACGCGAACAAATAGTCCAGAATCGCGTCGCTCTCGGCTTTGTCCCAGCCATCGATTTTGGTGACATAGCCAGGATTGCAATAGAGCGTGCGCGTTCCGGTGATGGGATGGACCGGGGTAATCGGGTGATGCACGGGGGGGCGCTGCGTGCGTTGCGCGTCGGTGAGCGCCGGGCGGGTGCCGTGTGCCTTGCGCATATTTTCCCAGAATTTCTCGAAATCATGCGTTGCCGTGGCGCCATCCAGGCGTTGCTTCACATCGTCGGGCAGGGCGCGATAGACGGCATGCATGGAGGAAAACTCGGTGCCGCCCAGAATCTTCCCGTCGCGGCGGGGGATGGTGATGCCATAGAGCACGTTCACGAAGCCGCGCAGGTCGCGGTACGACATGTCCGTGTGCCAGTCCTGCCCGGCATTGGGGATGCCGATATAGGTGCCATCCGCCTTCACATTGGAGAGGATACCCACCTCCGGACATTCGCGCCTGGGATCGGCTTCGCTGATCGTGCCCTGGATATCGCCAAAGCGTTGCGAGAAATCACGCAGGTTGAAGCTGTCGATATGTTGGTCGGGGAAGCGCAACACGGAAAATTTTCCGAGTGCGGCCAGCACCTGGGCGAATTCCCGGTCGGTGAGGGGCTGGCGCAGGTCCAGGCCGGTGATAGTGGCGCCCATGATGGCGGCGTTGGAGATGACGTGTAGCATCGCGGTTACTCCGGATAGGCGGGCAGGTCAGTCAGGAAGTATTGCGCGAGGCGAAGGGCAGGCCGATCCCGAACTGACACTGACCCACTACCAGGACGAAAGCGTCCTGGCGGGAAGCGCCGTGGAAGGTAAACGCTCTATGCCAAAAGCACGAGGCTGGCGGCGGAGTCGTGGGTCAGTGCGTACGCCGGTTGGGCCCGCGGCGCAGGGTCCGGCGCGAGGTGACGGGCGCTTCCGCCACTTGCTCATACGTGCCGCCCACGTACGAGACGGAGGCATAGCCGGAATTATCCTTGGTACTTTGCTGGCTGTCGCGCGGGCGCAGATCGCGCGGCGCAGCGTTTAGTTCCGGCATGAGTGTAAAGGTGGTGGGCGCAACGGCGATGGACACGAGCGCAGCGGTCCGGACGGAATAGAGGTCGATCGGGCCAGGAGCGCTGAGGCGCGCACCGTCCGGGTCGGCATGGGCGGGGGCGGCGGCCAGCATGGTGCCGCCATTAGCCGGGCGTTCATAGATGAAACCGTTGGTCGGGTAGATGCTGCCGTAATTGTCGGTGCGGTCCAGTTTCACGCGCACCGCTGTCCAGTCATTGTTATTGGAGACATCGACAACGGAGACGCCGCGGCTGATCAGGCCTTTGCGCCCACCCGGGCCGGCCCAGTTGGCGTGATCAATTTCGATCTGCCGGCTGTCAATCACCCGGTTGACGACGGCGACATGGCCGAGCCGCATCGAACGATTGGCACGGAAGGACAGCACGCTGCTGGCTTCTGGAACCTGACCGCGCGCGTATACCCCGGCAGCATTGCCCCACCAGAGATGCGCATTGCCTGAGACGATGATACCCGACGCATTGCGCGCGAACGGCACGCATTGCGGGCCACCGCCGTGGCGTACCACGGCGTGGGGTTTCGCGCCCTTGGCTAGGGCCGGATTGTGCTTGACGGCAGCGTTCGCGGCCAGGGGCCGGTGGCTCGTGGGTTGGGTTGTTTGCGCCTGGTCGCGCTGTGGCTCCTGCGTTGCGGCATCGGCTTGGGGTACGGATAGAAACGGCGCGAGGGCCATCGCAAGACCCAACGCGCGAAACCGGCACACCATCTTTCTCGCTCGCGGTTGCGATTCCTGCATGCGTACACCTGTTTCTATTGATCCCAGACGGGTGGTTCGGTATCAGCGGAATCCCAGGACTGACAACCGAATTTTCCCAGGCTGTGGCATAAATGCTGCAATTTGTCGGTTTTTGCCTGTGGATAAGAGGTCAAAGACCGGAAATATTCCTATTTCTCTGAATTTATATTTCTGACTGTGACGATAATATCGATTCGAAAGACGGCGTTACCGGCTTTGCCAGGTGAGGGGGCGGACCGATGCCCGCCCCCGGCTGCTTGTCGAGCGGCGCTTTACTTGCAGGCTGTGACCATGATCTCCACCAATAGGCGGGGATCAGCCATATTGGATTCCACACAGGCGCGCACCGGCGCGCCGTTGGCCGGCAGCCAGGCGGACCAGACCTCGTTCAGCGCGTCGCGGTCGCGGATGTCCTTCACCCACAGGATCGCCTGCAACAGGCGGGTCTTGTCCGTGCCATTGGTTTCCAGCAGCGCGTCGATCTGTGCCAGCACATCGGCGGTCTGGCCCTTGATGTCCTTGCTCGTGTCTTTGGCGGTGACGCCCTGGAGATAGACGAAACCGTGATACTCGACCGCCTTGGAAAGGATCTTGTTCGGTTCCGTGCGGATGATCTTGCTCATGGGGAGCCTCCCTGTGCCATTGATGTCGGGCGATGCTTTTCCAACCTTGGCGCGGAAATGGCAAGCCGGGTGGGGAGGCGGGAAGGTGCCGGACTAACGGACCCACTGGCGATTTCGAGGAAGAGTGTGCGCAGGATTGCGTCGGCGAAGTTTTGATAGCTGGCGGCCGTGATTAGGAAGGTGCCGGGGCCACCGATGACGCGGTCGCGATAATGCTCTTTCAGCAACGGTTCGAGCCCGAGGATCGGCAGGCCGTTGATGATGATGCCGGCGACGATGGCGGCATCGCCCGCGGTGGCGGTCGGATCGATACCGCGCACGGCGGCTTCCCGGCAGAGATTTCTCTCCGCTGTGTCGTTGTGGCCAACAGCTCGAGCACGTTGTCCGGGGTTTGCGCCGGCAGGCGCATCCAGAAGGAGAAGATGGCAGGGGAGATCTTGTTGGTGTTGTTGAAGCTGTAAAAGATCAAACCCCGCGCGGGCAGGCAGAGCGCCACCTACAACGCGGCAATGGCATCCGCCTATTGCCCGGCGCGCAGCAGCCTGAGCCCGAGGCCGTACTGCGCGGGGAAGTAGTTTTCTACACGGCTGAGAATCTGGCGAAACAGGGCGGCCGCTTCCAGGTGCGGGTGCAGCTGTTCCAGGGCGTTGGCCTGGGTCCTCAGCGTGTCTGGATCGGCGGCGTGCATCGCGTGGGCACGGGGGAGTGTTCAGCTATTGACCAGGACGTTTTCCGGACGCGCCGGGATCTCGCCGCGTTCCACGCGCAGCACTTGACGCGTTAGCATCTCATGCGTAGGCGCGGCGATGCCAGCACGGACACCTTCGCGGGTGATAAAGCCGTTCATGAATTCGATTTCCGTGCGCCTTCCCTTCGCCATATCCTGGCCCATGGACGGGCGCTGATATTCGCTGCGCGTGTCGTCCGCGGTGCTAGCGTTCAGCTGCGATTCGATCTTGTCCATCGCCGCCGCGTTACCTTCCATCGCTAGGGCCAGTTGCTCGGGGTCCAATACGCCGACCTTACCAAGCTTGTAGCCGAGTTTTTGGCCAACGCGGACGGATTCGCCACCCAGCTTAATGCAGACGCGGCGCACGGCATCGTGGCCATCGCGCTCATTGCCGCCCATGCCGGTGGCCGCCGAAACGCCGTTGCGCATGCCGTTGACGCACAGCTTGGTCCAGCGTTCGCCCCAGAGATTATCCGTCGCAACTGCGGTATCGACGCAGCCCATGATCTCGGCGATTTCCTGCGTGCGTTTGGTAATGAGCCCACTCGGCTCGCCGATATAGAAAGAGGTCACGTTGGGGCGCTTGGAATAGCCGCGGCGGATATGGCCGGGTTCATAGAGATCGACGCCCACGCCGCCCGTTACGATGCAACCAAGCGTGCGGCCCCAGCCAACGACACTGGCTACGGTTTCTTCGTTGATACAGTTCTGCATGGACACCACACAGCCGCCAGGGGCGAGATATTGCGCGATCATCTGCGTCGCCCAGACTGTGTCGTAGGACTTCATGGAAATAAACGCGATATCGATCGGACGCTGCTTGGCGAGGCTCTGCACATCGGTCAGGTGCATGGCGTTCACCGGAATGGTACGGCGCTCTTCCGGCGTCATGCCGTAGAGATTCATGCCGTGTTCGCGCAGCGCATTGACGTGTTCCGCCCAGGGATCGATCAGGGTGACATCGTGGCCGGCGCCGGTCAGGTTGGCGCCGACATAGCCGCCCACGGCCCCGGCGCCGACAATGGCAATGCGCTTCAGCATGGTACTGTGTCCTCTTGCGTGAGAAGCTCGGCGGCGCCGCCGCCCAGGATTGTTAAGTTTGAATCAGCCCGGCGGTACGGTTTGCGCGATCGGCGGCATGGCGGAAACCTTCGCATACCATGCGGTCAGCTTCGGCGCTGCTTGTCGCCAAGGTTCGTTAGCATAGCGGAAATCCAGATAGCCCAGCGCGCAGGCAATGGTGATTTCCCCGATCGTGGTCAGCGCGCCGAGCTTGTCGGCTTGGGCTTCCAGCACCACGATAGCACGATCGACCTTGCCGCGTTGGGTGGCGATATATTCGATGCGCCCTTCATCCTGCGGCAGCGCGATCTCACGACGCCGCGGTTGGCACGCATCCATGATGCCGTCGCCCAAGGCCATCTGGCACAGCGCGTTCCAACGCGCCGGGCCGGCGGCGGGAAACAGTTTTGGCGCACTGCCCAGGCTGTCAAGATATTCACAAATGACTGGGCTGTCATACAGCACCATGCCGTCATCGGTGATCAGGGTCGGCACCTTGGAGAGCGGGTTGGACTTGGCCAGCTCGCCACTACCGGCGGCGGGAATCCATTTTTCGAGGGTCAGGCCACGCGAAATAACGCATGCCATTGCCTTACGCACATAGGGGCTGTTGGGGGAGTAGGCGATTTTCATGGAGCGTTTCCTGCTAAGTTAAGCCGTTTAGTCGGTGATGGCCTTGCGAACGCCGGACGTCCAGGCGGAGGCCGCGGCATTGATGAAGCCGATATCGGCCTGGGTGGTGAGGAAGCTCATGCCCCGCTTGACCCAGGCGGCCTGGCTGGCGATATCGCGCAAGCCGCCAAGGCCGGCGAATTTATTGTTTACCTTCGCCGCTGCTATGACGCGCAGCAACGCGGTTTCCAGTTCCGGGCCGACGAATTTTCCCGGCAGGCCCATATTGACCAGTAGATCATTGGTGCCGACATGCAGCACGTCGATACCGTCGACCTTGGCGATTTCCTCCACATTGGCAAGGCCTTCCGGCGTTTCGATCATGCAGACTACGACGGTGGAGGCATTGAGCTGGCGCGTGGCATCGGCGATCGGCATCGAACGGTGATTGAATTGCGGGTAGCCGCCGCCGACGGAACGCCGTCCCACGGGTGGAAATTTTGTGATTGCGACGGCCTTGCGGGCCTGCTCCACCGTGTTGACATCGGGGAAAATAATCCCAGTGATGCCGTTATCGAGCAATTGCGGAGTCGAAAGATCATCGGTGCCGAGCACGCGCGCCATCGGTGCTACACCCACGCCCAAAGCGGCCTGGGCGATGTGCGAAATGGTTTCGGGATCGAAGATGGCGTGCTGGCCGTCGATGAAAATAAAATCATGGCCGGTAGTCGCTGCGATGCGAGCGATGTCACCGGAGCGGGCGATGCGGACATTCATGCCCATCGCCACATCCCCGGCGCGCATGCGCGTAAGAACGGGGTTTTGCAGGTCCATTTAATTTTTTCTCCGGGTTACTTCTGCATTTTCGTCCAGGCTTCGTAGCGAGCCTTGGTTTCCGCGTTCATCGGATAGAGGCCGGGGAGCGGAATCCCTTTATTGACCTCGCCCATGATCCAGCCTTCGTGGCGTTCCTGCTCCATCGCTTCTTCCGTGACGGAAGCGACCATGGTTTGTGGGATGAGCACCGCGCCATCGTCATCTACCACGATCACATCGCCAGGGAGCACGGCGACGCCGCCGCAGCCGATCGGTTCCTGCCAGGCGACGAAAGTAAGACCAGCGACGGACGGTGGCGCGGCAGCGCCGGAACACCAGACCGGCAGGCCGGTGCCGAGCACGCCGGCGACATCACGCACCACGCCGTCGGTGACGAGGCCGGCGACGCCGCGCTTGGCCATGCGCGCGCATAGAATGTCGCCGAAGATGCCGGCATCCTGGCAGCCCATGGCATCGACGACGGCGACGCAGCCTTCCTCCATCGCCTCGATCGCGGCACGGGTTGAGATTGGGGAAGCCCAGGAGGCAGGAGTGGCAAGGTCTTCACGAGCGGGGACGAAGCGGAGCGTGAAGGCCTCTCCCACCAGCCGCTTCTGGCCGGCGCGCAGTGGCCGCGCGCCGCGCATCCAGACATTACGCAGGCCTTTTTTGAGCAGCACCGTGGTCAGGGTGGCGGTGGTGATGGTGGAAAGCTGGTCTTTCAGGCGCGCGTCGAGGCTCATGGCGTATCCCATCGGTGGCCGATGGAGCCGAGGCTATACGAGTTTCGCCGGGAGTAAACCTAGCGAACCGAAATCAGCCAGTGATGTCGGTGGCGGCAAAAAAGAAAGCGATTTCCACCGCGGCATTCTCGGCGCTGTCGGAGCCATGCACGGAATTAGCCTCGATGCTTTCGGCGAACTGGGCGCGGATGGTGCCGGGGGCAGCCTTCGCCGGGTCGGTGGCGCCCATCGCCTCGCGATTGCGCGAGACAGCGTCCGGGCCTTCCAGCACCTGCGCGACCACCGGGCCAGAGATCATGAAATTCACCAGATCGTGGTAGAACGGGCGCGCAGCGTGTACGGCGTAGAATGCCTGGGCCTGGGCCTGCGTCAGTTGTAGGCGCTTTTGCGCGACAATGCGCAGGCCGGCCGCTTCCAGACAGGCATTGACCTTGCCGGTGAGGTTCCGCCGCGTGGCGTCGGGCTTGATGATGGAAAGGGTACGCTCGGTCGCCATGGGGACTGCTCCGGTATCGTCTCTGGGTTGGGGCGCGGCTTTATCGCGGGTGGGGAATGGGGGCAAGTCCCAAGGGAGGTTTGGGTGTGGGCTTGGCGCGGCGGGTTGGGGCGCGTAAATCGCGGGCATGAGCCTGCTAGTTATCAACGGCCTGACCCTAAGGATGGGCGGGCGAACCCTGCTGGACCGTGCCGACCTGTCGGTCGAGCCGGGGCGGCGTGTCGGGCTCGTGGGGCGCAACGGAGCTGGCAAATCCACTCTGCTGCGCTCTATCGCCGGCGAAATCACGCCCGATGGCGGCGAAATCCGCCTGGCTCAGCGCGCACGCCTGGCGCAGGTGCGCCAAGAAGCGCCGGAAGGCGAGGGCAGTCTTTTAGATGTCGTCCTACAGGGCGATCCCGAGCGGCTGGCTTTACTGGCGGAGGCCGAAACCGCGGCCCCAGAGAAATTGGCCGAGCTGCATGAACGGCTGTACGCCATCGGCGCCGACAGCGCCCCGGCGCGCGCCGGCGTGATTCTAGCCGGCCTCGGTTTCGATGCGGCGGCACAGGCGCGGCCGGTGGCGTCGTTCTCCGGCGGTTGGCGCATGCGCGTGGCGTTGGCCGCAGCGCTGTTCGCCAACCCTGATATTCTTTTACTTGACGAGCCGACGAACCATCTGGATCTCGAAGCGACTTTGTGGCTGGAAAATTGGTTGTCGCACTTTCCCGGCGCGGCACTGATCGTCAGCCATGACCGCGCCCTGCTCGACAAGGTCGTGCACGCCATTGCCCATCTGGATCGTGGCAAAATTGCGCTAACCCCAGGCGGCTTCGATGAGTTCGTGCGTATCAAGACCGAACGTGCTTTGCAGCAAACCCGCACGGCGGAGACGGTGGCGCGGGAACGCGCGCATATCCAGTCCTTCGTCAATCGCTTTCGCGCGCAGGCGACGAAGGCGCGCCAGGCCCAATCGCGTCTGAAGGCGCTGGCGCGTTTACCGCAGATCGAGGCGGTGATCGAGGATGCGCCGACACGGTTTAACTTTCCCGAGCCCGCACGCCTATCTCCGCCGATCCTGGCGCTGGATCGCGTTACAGTTGGATATGACGGCATAGAAATTTTACGTGGCCTGTCGCTAACGATCGATATGGATGACCGCATCGCGCTTCTAGGCGCGAATGGCAATGGCAAATCCACGCTTGCAAAATTACTGTCCGGGCGGCTGGAGCCGATGTCCGGGGAAATTCGGCGTGGTCCGAAACTGCGCGTAGGATATTTTGCGCAGCACCAGACGGATGAATTAGTGATGGGCGACAATCCAATCCACCACATGGCGCGCACCATGCCACGTGCAACGCCGCCGCATGTGCGCGCCCAGTTGGCACGGTTTGGCCTGGATGCGGATCGCGCCGAAACACCCGTCGCAAATCTATCGGGCGGGGAGAAGGCACGACTTTTACTTGCCATCGCTACGCGTGACGCGCCGCAATTATTGATCCTAGACGAGCCGACGAACCATCTCGATATCGATGCGCGCGAGGCCTTGGTGAAAGCGCTGGCTGATTTCGCTGGCGCGGTGTTGCTGATCACGCATGATCCGCATCTGGTGGAGCTGGTTGCCGACCGACTGTGGCTGGTCGGTAATGGTAGCGTGAAGCCGTTCGATGGCGATCTGGATGATTACCGAGAGTTGCTCGCAGAAAAATCACGTGCCGCCGCGCGCGGGGAGGCGGCCCAGCCACGCAAGGACGATCGCCGTGAACGCGCCGAGGCCCGCGCCGCGCTTGCCCCCTTGCGCAAACGCGCCAGGGATGCGGAGGCGCGTATTGCCAACTTGTCGGCCGAAAAGGTCCGGATCGAGCAGACACTAACAGACCCAGCGCTCTACGCCCCTGGCCGGACCGGCGAAGTCACCGCGGCCCACACCCGCCTCGCCGCCATCACGCGCGAAGTCGTGGCCGCCGAAAACGACTGGCTAGCGGCGGAGGAAGCGCTGGCGGGGTCAAATTGATCAGAGTTAGGCCCACAAACACCATATTTCACGTGAAACAATCCACAGCCCCAGCGGCTCTGCCCGCTGCCCAGGAGGATCCTATGGCCTCTCACTATATTAACGTTACTACCATTGGACCGGCCGTACGCGTCGATCATGCTCGCCTCGCGCAACTCCGCATCGGCATGATAGACCACGTTGTCCTGCACGCCGATCTGGAGGAGGCCACCCTAATGCTCGCCAATGGTATCGTCGAGGCCACGCCGTTCGTGCTGAAATTAACGAAACGCTCGCTTAATTTCCCCGTGGGCATGAGCGGTCTTCGTGACGCGCTCACCGCGCATTTCGATACGTATCAGCTTTCCCATGTCTTGGATGCGCTTCAGCAGCAGCGCGCCCAGGCCTGCTTAGAAGGCGCCACCGCACCCGTCCAGGCGGGCGGATGACACCCACACCCACATATGCCCTTCTCGGCATCGGCAACGCCATCGTTGATGTGGTGGCGCGTGCTGACGAGAGTTTTCTCTCGCGCCACGATATGCATAAAGGAGCGATGGCCCTGATAGACGCGGAGGCGGCGGAACGACTATACGCCGCCATGCCCCCCGGCATTGAAAGCAGCGGGGGCTCGGTTGCCAACAGCTGCGCCGTCGCCGCCAATCTTGGTGCTCGCGTCGCTTACCTGGGAAAGGTCGCAAAAGACCAACTAGGAGAAGTGTTTCGCCATGACATCACCGCGGCAGGTGTGCATTTCCCCACCGCGCCCGCCACCACCGGCGCCCCTACAGCGCGCTGCCTGATTTTCGTCACGCCAGATGGCCAGCGCACGATGAACACGTTTCTAGGTGCCTCCGTCGAATTCGGACCCAATGACATTGATACGAACTTAATAGCCAGTGCCGCCGTCACCTATCTGGAAGGCTATCTGTTTGATCCGCCCACCGCGCAAGCTGCCTTCCGCACTGCCGCCGCTGCCGCGCATGCGGCCGGTCGGCAGGTCGCGCTCTCGCTTTCCGATGCGTTCTGTGTCAACCGCCACCGCGCCGCGTTCCGTGCCCTGGTAAAGCAGGACATCGACATTCTGTTAGCCAACGAAGCGGAAATTTGTTCCCTTTATCAAGAAAACGACTTTGCCGCCGCTACCGAAGCCGCGCGCCACGATGTGGCGTTGGCGGCGCTGACCCGCGGCGAAGCCGGCAGCGTTATCTTGCGTGGGGCGGAAACTCTCGAAATCGCCGCTTATTCCACGCAGGTCGTGGACACTACCGGTGCCGGCGATGCCTATGCTGCTGGCTTCCTCACTGCATTAACTCAAGGCCTGGATCTTGCGACCGCCGGCGCGCTCGCCAGCCTGGCGGCGGCGGAGGCGATTGCCCATATCGGTGGTCGTCCGCAAACTAATTTGCGCCACCGCGCCGCAGCCTTGTTACAAACTTAGCGCCCGAACAGGCGCGCGAAAAACCCTTTGCCTTGCGTCTTGCCATGCGCCGCATGCGGCATATGGGCGGGCGGGGACGGGGGCAGCGCGCTACGCATCACGGTCAGATCCAGATCGTCGATTGCCTCCACCACGAAGCGGGCCAGGAGCCTTTATGGAAGCCACTCATCGAACGAGGGTGGCATCAGGAAGCCTAGCAGGCGATCGGTGGGACGGAAATTACTCACCAGCGGGGCCCCGGGAGAAAGCAAATCGACGTTACGATTACAACATAAATACTGGTGGCTGTAAGTCCAACAGGCTGCTAGGCATTCGCAATTGCCGCCGCCACGAATTGCGCCCAGGCGAGGGTCTGCCGGTCCTCACCGCGCCGCCCGACGATCTGCACGCCCAACGGCAGCCCGTTCGGCCCCATCCCAGCCGGCACCGTCACGCAGGGCACGTGCAGGTCGGTCCAGATAAAATTGAACACTGGATCGCCGGTCCAACCGAGACCCTCTGGTGCTTCTCCCGGCGCGGAAGGCGTAATCAGGATGTCTAGCCCATCAGTCACTCCGGCAAATCGTGCTTGGCAATCGCGGAACACGCCATAGGCCGCGTCACGCGTGGCCGCATCGCAGCTGCGCCCGAATTCCACGCGCTCCCGCATCGGGTCCGAAAGTTTTTCCGGCGCATTGGCATATTCCCAACCCAGCGAGGCCGCACTTTCGCTATTCGCCACGACGTTATGCGCCTCCGTCAGCGCGGCAAATGGTTTCGGCAAATCCCGTTCCTCGACCCGGGCGCCCCGACGCACCAACGCTTTTACCACGCGCGCTAATAAATCCTGAGTTTCCTTGCTGGCCTTGTCCCAATGCGGCGTGCGGCACAGCCCGACGCCGGGGCCGCGCTCGGGTATCGCATCAGGATTACCCAGGTCGCGGCCGGAAACGGCCCCCGCAAAAAAAGCGCAATCGGCCACGCTGCGCGCCATCACCCCTACCGTATCCAGGCTGTCGGACATGATCTTCATGCCCATCCGACTGATCGTCCCGAAACTCGGCTTATAGCCGACCACGCCGCAGAACGCCGCCGGGCGGATCACACTGCCCGCCGTCTGCGTCCCGAATGCCAGTGGCACCTGAAAATCCGCCACCGCCGCCGCCGAACCCGATGACGACCCGCCCGGCGTATGCGCCGGATTGTGCGGATTGGCGGTCGGGCCGGGATGGCGATGGGCAAATTCCGTCGTTACCGTCTTGCCCATGATCACCCCGCCGGCGGCCCGCGCTGCCGCCACCGCGGCGCTATCCGATCGTGGCCGCCAGCCGGCCCAGATCGGCGAGCCATATTGCGAAGGGATGTCGGCGGTATCCAACACATCCTTCACTCCCACCGGGATGCCATGCAGCCTCCCTGCCCCCGCTCCGGCCGCCCCGGAGCGCGCCTGGGCGGGATCGAGGTGAATGAACGCATGCACAGCGCCATCCCGCTCCTTCACGCGGTCCAGGCAGGCCTCCATCAGCGTCATTGGCGAGAGCGTACCGATCGCGATTTTCCGTGCGGCGTCAGTCGCAGTCAGGCGGGCGGGATCGGACATGACAAAAATCTCCTCTCGGGGTCGTGCACAGACTGGCGTGTGCTACGGGGCACGTCCATCCTGGCCGACGATGAGCAGCCAGGAACACCCAGCAGTGCCGGTCGCGCCCATTCGCGTCGTTCGCGACGCGAATGGTGGCCTGACCTATCTGGTGGACGTGCTGCCGGAAGAATTGCCGGCCGTGCGCAAGCGCGATTTGGAACTGGCCTGGGATTCGGCCCACCGTGCCGCGCAAGGCGGGTGCTGGGGCGTGCTGCGTGGGTTCCGTTTCCAACGCATCGGGTCCGATGCGCCGCCACGTGACCTATTGCTCGCCGATATCCATGCCGCAAGCTGGGCGGAAGCGGTGGATTCGATGGTCGGGTTGCGCAGCCTCTACGGCCTGTCGCTCTGCCTGCGCCTGCTGGCCCTGGTCGATCTGCTCGCCCATGCGCGCTGGGCCGATAGTCTGTGCCGGATGCATCGGGGCGAGGCGGAGATGGATGTACGCCTGCTGCGCCTCGCCGCCACCGCCCGGCTCACCGCGCAGGCCGGTTTCGACGCGGCCGGCTTTCGTGCCATCTTGTGTCCCCCCGCCTTACCCCCCACTACGCTGGCCCCCGAGCCTCCGCTCGCCTGACAGGAGTATCAGCATGCGCCTCCGCCTAATAACCTCTCTCGCTTTGCTGGCCGTGCCGGTGCTGGGGCTTCTGGCCGCCTGCCAGGCGCCCATGCCGCGCCCCACGACCGGCCTTGCCGCTCGCCGCGCCCATCCCGCCGCCGCCGCCTATTGCCGGCAACGAGCGGAGGAGATGTATGCGGCGCAAAATCGCGGCGCACGACTGCAATCTGATCTCCGCGACACCCCGTTCTCCGGTGCCTATATCCCGAACGCTACCAATCGGGGCCTGTCCGATCTGCATGCAATGGACACGATGATCGCTAATTGCATCCGTTCCAACGCCGACCGGGATGCTGGTCTCGAGCTGAGTAATCCGGACCCGGCCCAGCCGGCGACCCGGCCGGCCGCGCGCCCCACCAGCCCGGCCGATCCGCGCACCGCCGCCGCGCCGCTCGACCGCGCGCCGCCACCGCCGCGTCCCTGATCGGCAGGGTACCCCACGCGGATGGCCGGTTTTTCCGCCATCGGGCGGGTGCTGTCGTACCGCAACGCGCGCATTTATTTCGGAGCCAGCGTGCTGTGCTGGACCGGGCTTTGGGTACAACGCATCGCCGTGGATTGGCTAGCCTGGGAACTGACGCATTCCCCGGCCTGGGTCGGTGCTCTGGTCTTCTGCGGCCTGTTTCCCTCTGTCATCGTCTCTCCCATTGCCGGCGCCATCGCGGACCGGGTGGACAGGGTGCGCATGGCTACGATCGTGCAAACCGCCCTGCTGATCCACACCCTGCTCCTGCTCACCCTGATCGCTACTGGGCTGATGCGCGTGGAAATCCTGGCTGTGCTGGAAATCTTCTCCGGCCTGATGCAAGCCGGGCAACAGCCAGCGCGGCAGGCGATGGTGCCCGGCCTAGTGCCGCGCTCGGAACTCACCGGATCGGTGGCGCTGAATTCGCTGACCTATAATCTTGCCCGTTTCATCGGCCCGGCGATCTCCGGCCCGGTGGTGGCGACCTGGGGCGTCAGTCCAGCGATCCTGATCAACTTGCTGGCCGGCCTGGGAACCGTGTTGTCGATGTTCTGGCTGCGCATCCCGGCCGAATTCCGCCATGGCCGCGCCTCGGGAAAATCGGTGCTCATGGAGACCCTGGCCGGTTTTACCTATATCGCACGCCATCCCGGTATGGGGCCGTTATTTTTCTTCAACGCCATGATGTGCTTGTGCCTGCGCTCGGTGCCGGAAATGCTGGCACCCTTTGTCGCGCGGCTGTTTGAACGCGGCGCCGACGGCCTTGCGATCCTCGCCTCTACCATGGGGCTGGCGGCGCTGATCGGCGGCATCCTCGTGGCCATGCGCGGCCGTGTGGAAGGGATGGCGCGCGTCTCCGTCGCGTCGGGCATGCTGCTCGCCCTGGGCACCGCCGGCTTCGTGGTGACGCATTCCTTCGAAATCGGCGTGCTTTGCATCGGCCTGATGGGGGCGGCGGCGACGATGCAAGGCATCGCCTCGCAAACCTTGCTGCAAAGTGCGTGCGGCCCCGGCATGCTAGGTCGTGTGATGTCGCTTTGGGGCATGATTGTGCGCGCCATGCCCGCCACCGGCGCACTGATCTTCGGCGTCGCCTCCGAATGGTTCGGCCTGCGCATCCCCGTGCTAGCTTCCGTGCTAATTGCAGTGGGTATCTGTGCCTGGATGTGGTATCGCCTCCCTCGCGTCGCCGCAGCGCTGGAGGGGGCGCCGTGAAAAAAATATACGGGGGCTTTGCCCCCTGTATCCCCACTAAAGTGGGATGATTTTAGGATGGATCGATTTGGAGTTCCTTAATCGGTTTGCTTTTGATTCAACGTACTGGTTGGACAGAAGGCTTGTATGAAGGGGCAAGCCCTTCTTTATTGATCTTTGCGAGCGGTTGGTTGCGGTGGCCTATTCTACCACCGTTCCGCGGCGCAATTTGACGTGGGCGTCAGCACAGCGATCAATTGGTTGCCCCGGTTGCATGATACCGGAAGCGTCGCTCCGGGACAGATAGGCGGGCATAAGCCGAAGTCGATTTCGGGCGCGCACTGCGCTCGGCTGCTGGAGCGGAAGCAAACGTAGGACTTCGCCTTGCCCCGGCTTGTGGACGAACTGGCCGAGCGGGGCCTGAAGGTCGATTACCGCTCGGTCTGGAACTTCGTCCATGCTGAGAATCTGATCTCCAAAAGAAACCATAGTGGCTAGCGAACGCGACTGTCCTGACGTGGCACGACGGCGGGCACAATGGGTCAAATATTGGGGCCGGATTGATCCGTCCTGCCTAATTTTCATCGATGAGACCCGGACCAAGACCAAGATGGCGTCGCTGTGCGGTTGGGGATCGCGCGGCACGCGGCTCCTCGGCAAGGTTCTGCATGGTTATTGGAAGATCACGGCCTTCCTCGCCGCGCTGCGCCACGGCCGACTCGTTGCCCCATGTTTGCTCGACGGCCCCACCAACGGCGAAAGCTTCGAACTCTATGTCGAGTAACGCCTCGTTCCGATGCTGCATCCTGGCGATATCATGATCATGGACAATCTCGGCAGTTTCTAAACCTTCAACCGCTCGGGAATTTTCAGCCCCAGCGCGACCGGCACATCCCACACCTCCGCTACCGCGCGCTTGATATGAAACCCGGCGCGCAGATAGTTCGGCAAGGCGCGCGGATGATCGGCGGTGCAGGTATTCACGGTCAGCGTGCGCGTACGCATGGCCCATGCTATAGCCACCGCATGGCGCAGGAACGTCCCGCCGATCCTCATTCCCACCGCGTGTGGCAGCAGGCCGAAATAACTTAAGTTCACATCCGGTGCCGCGCGCGCATCGAGTTCAAAGAAACCCGCCGGCGCGCCGTCCACATACAGCACATGCACGGAAATTCCCGGATGGCGCAGCAGCGCCGCCAGCTCCGTATCCGCCATGGTCCTCCGCAGCCACCACACATACTCGGCGCCTACGGTGTTATAGAGGTACCGGTAAAACGCTACCGCCGGTACCTCCACGCGCTCGATCCGCGCGCCGTCCACCATTGCGGGCGGCGGCACCGCCGGCACCTGCTCCATGCTCAGAAACGTCACCGTCACGCCGACACGGGTCACGGCGCAGGAACGAACCCCCGTGCCCAGCATCGGCATCCTAGTTATCGTCGAGGAAGCTGCGTAGCTTGCGGCTTCGGCTCGGGTGCTTCAGCTTGCGCAACGCCTTCGCCTCGATCTGGCGAATACGTTCGCGCGTCACGTTGAACTGCTGCCCAACTTCCTCCAGCGTGTGATCGGTGTTCATCCCGATGCCGAAGCGCATGCGCAGCACGCGTTCCTCGCGCGGCGTGAGTGATGAGAGCACGCGCGTCGTCGCCTCCCGCAAGTTTGCCTGGATCGCCGCATCCAACGGAATGATCGCGGTCTTATCCTCAATGAAATCGCCTAAATGAGAATCTTCTTCATCCCCGATCGGTGTTTCCAAGCTGATCGGCTCCTTGGCGATCTTTAAGACCTTGCGCACTTTCTCGAGCGGCATGCCGAGCTTTTCCGCCAGTTCCTCCGACGCCGGCTCGCGCCCGATCTCATGCAGCATCTGTCGCGAGGTGCGCACCAGCTTGTTGATCGTCTCGATCATATGCACCGGAATACGGATGGTACGCGCCTGATCGGCGATCGAACGCGTGATCGCTTGGCGGATCCACCAGGTGGCGTAGGTGGAAAATTTGTATCCGCGGCGATATTCAAATTTATCCACCGCCTTCATCAGGCCGATATTGCCTTCCTGAATGAGGTCAAGAAATTGCAGACCACGATTGGTGTATTTTTTGGCGATCGAAATCACGAGGCGCAGATTGGCTTCGATCATTTCCTTCTTCGCCCGCGCCGAATCCCGTTCGCCGCGGCTAACCGTAATATAGACGCGGCGAAATTCATCTGTCGGCAGCCCGGCATCCGTCGCCACCGTAGCGATCTGGCCACGGATACGGATGATATCCTCCACATGGCGGCTGACGAACAGCTTCCACCCCTTGCTTGGCAGCCGCGCCATGCGATCCAGCCAGTTCGGGTCCAGCTCATAGCCGCGATACTGCTTCAGAAACTCATCGCGTGGCACTTTGCAGCCCTCGGCCAGACGCATCAGCTGGCCTTCCATCTGCGTCAGCCTCTGGCTCAGCTGCTTCAGCTGCGTCACCAGCTCCTCGATCCGGTCATTATGCAACCTCACCTGCTGCACTTTGCCGACTAGTTCCTCTGTCTGTTTTCCGTAGGTTTTTTCTGACCGGTTGGTTACCTCGGTGCCGTTGGTAAAGTTCTCGAGCCGCTTCTGCTGTACCTTATGTAGCTTCTTGTACAGCGCCTCGATTTCCTCGAATGTTTCCAGCACTTCCGGCTTTAATTTTTCTTCCAAAGCCGACAGCGACAGCCCGGCGCTTTCGCCCTCATCGGTTTCATCATCGGTCTCGGCGACCTCAAAATTATCCGCCACCGTCGGCTCGCCGGCCGGGCCCCCGCCTTGCGTGGCTTCCAGGTGGATGATGTCGCGCAGTAGCATCCGCCCCGCCTTCAATTGATCATGCCAGTTGACGATGGCGCGGAATGTCAGCGGGCTTTCGCACAATCCGCCGATCATCATGTCGCGCCCGGCCTCGATCCGCTTGGCGATGGCGATCTCGCCCTCGCGCGAGAGCAATTCCACGCTGCCCATCTCGCGCAGATACATCCGTACCGGGTCGTCGGTCCGCCCCAGGCTGGCCTCATCGACATTGCCGGTCCGGCCTTCCTCCTCCGCGTCCTCCGCTTTTTCCGCGGCTACGACGACGGGTGCCTCGCCATCTTCGGCCTCCTCGCCCTCCACGCACTGGATGCCCATTTCGGACAGCATCGCCATCACGTCCTCGATCTGCTCGGACGACATCTGGTCCTGCGGCAGCACGGCGTTCAGTTCGTCGAAAGTGATGTAGCCGCGCTCCTTGCCCTTCACGACCAGCCGCTTTACGGCGGCGGATTGCACATCCAGCAGGTTGGAATCGGCATCCTGTTCGGCGGTGGCGGTTTCACCGCCGGTGAGAGGTTTGGTTGCCATTGTTCACATCACTCCGAAGAATATTTTCGCGTGACGGGAACAGCGACGCTGTTCCCGCATGAATTAATCTCGCTCATCCGATGTCCGCCTCGCCCTGCTCGCGATTGAGGGTCTCGCGCGCTCGCGTCAAGGCTATCAAACGCTGTTCTGCCGCCCGGTCGTCGCCATGCTCCGCGAAATAGCGACCTGCCGCGGACACTTCCTCCTGCAAACGCGCGCGATTCAGCAGTCCGAAAAAATGCCACCAGCCTGCCTCCGCCTCCCCCGGCATCGCGTCCGGTGCGGCGCAGGTTGGCAACGGCACCGGCGTGGCGGACAGGATATCGGCCAGTTCCACCGTCAAGCCGGTTTCAGTCAGGTGGGACATCAAGCCAGCAGAGTCAAGCACATCCGCGGCCTCCGCCCACCTGAGCAGCGCATGGAGTACCCGCGCCAGACCTTCCGGCAATGCGAGTTCCTCCAACGCATGCTCCACATCGCGCAGCAGAGCCGGATGGCGCAGCAGGATCGCCAGCAAGATCCGTCCCCGCTCCGCCCCGGTAAGCGCATCTGACGGCACGCCGCGCGGCGCCATGGGCCGCGTTGGCACTCGTCCCCCTGGCGCCAAACCTCGCCGCCGCGCGGCAAAGAACCGGTCCAGCAGAACCGTCCGATATTCCGACGCCAGCGCTCGGTCCGGAATTCGCTTCGCCACCTCCTCCAGCCGCACCCGAAACGCTGCCCGTTGCTCCGGGCTCTCCGTTCCCGAAGCGGGCCGCAGCAAATCGAACAACACATCTGATAGCGGCCGCGCTGCATTCAGCACTGCCTGGAACGCCGCCGCACCCTGCCCACGCACCAGACTGTCGGGATCCTCCCCCGCCGGTAGCGTGGCTAGGCGCAGGCTATGCGCCGGAGTCAGCAAAGGTAAAACCAATTCCGCCGTCCGCGCCGCCGCCCGTCCGCCCGCCGCATCGCCATCGAAACAGAGCACCGGCGCCGGCGAGATTCGCCAGATTTCTGCCAGCTGCTCCTCCGTTAGTGCCGTGCCCAGCGGCGCTACGGCACCGGTGAACCCGGCCTGGTGTAGGGCGATCACGTCCATGTAGCCTTCCACCACCGTCACCACCGCGCCTTCGCGCGAAGCCGTCCGGGCGAAATCCAGCGCATAGAGGTTGCGTCGCTTGGAAAACAACGACGTCTCCGGCCCGTTTACATATTTCGGCTGCCCATCCCCCAGTATCCGTCCACCAAAACTGATCGCCGTCCCGCGCCGGTCGCGGATCGGAAACATCACCCGATTGAAAAACAATTCCTTCAGCTCGCCGCTTTCGGTCTCCCGCAGCAGTCCGGCCTCCAGCAATTGCGCCGGGATGATCCCGTCGCGCCCCAGCTCAGCGACTAGCGCGCCGCGCCCCTCGCCGGACCAGCCCAGGCCAAACCGCGCAATCGTCAGCTCGCTCAGTCCCCGCTTGCGCAGATAGTCCAGCCCCGCCTTGCCCTCTGGCAAATAGAGCTGCGTGCGGAAAAATTCCGCCGCCCGCGCCAGCACATCCGTAAGTCCCAGCCGTCGCCGCTCCACCTCCGCGGCCTCGGGGCTGGCTTTCGGCACCTCCAGCCCAGCCTCGCCGGCCAGTTGCTGCACGGCCTCCATGAATCCCAACCCCTGGCTCTGCATGACGAAGCTCACCGCGTCGCCATGCGCTCCGCAGCCAAAGCAGTGATAGCCATCGTCATAGACATAGAAAGATGGAGTCTTTTCGTTATGGAACGGGCAATTACCCTTCATGTTCCGCCCGGACCGGGCAAGCTTCACCTTCCGCCCGATCACCACGCTGATCGGGGTGCGTGCGCGCAGCTCGTCCAGGAATGCGGGGGACAGCGCCATCAGGCGGACAACTTTGTTCGGACCAGCGGTCCCGCTGCCCCCATATCCAGCGCCGCGCCATGCGCCGCCTTCAGCGCCGCCATCACCGTCCCCATATCCTTGATGCTGGCGGCCCCCGCTGCGGCGATTGCGGCGTTCACCGCTGCTTCCAGTCCGGCGCCATCCATTTGTGCCGGCAGAAATCCCTCGATGACGGCGATCTCCGCCTCCTCCTTCGCCGCTAGTTCCGGCCGGTTGCCCCGGACGTAAAGCACCACGGATTCCCGTCGCGACTTCACCATCCCGCGCAGCATGCCCAGGATCGCCTCGTCCGGAATGGCGGAAATGCCGTTCGGCCGCGCCGCGATGTCGAGATCCTTCAATTTCGCCAGCACCATCCGCAAGGTGGATGTGCGCGGAGCATCCCCCGCCCGCATCGATGCCTTCAACTGCCCCGCAAAATCATCGCGCAACGCCATTCTGCCATCCCTCACGAAAAGACATCCTACTACATAGAGGTAGTTTCTTCACGGCGCCGCCCGGACAAAACTTCCCAACTTCTGAATTTCCCGTTGATCTGGGAAATTTCTTCCCATAAAATCGCCGCATGACCGTGGACCAGATCATCACGCGCCTCGGCGGCGCCGAGCCCCTCGCTCAGCTCACCCGGGTTGGCACCGAGGCCGTCCGCAAATGGCGCCAGACCCAGTCCATTCCCTCCCGCCATTGGCCCGCCATCATTACCGCCACCGGTTTTTCGCTCGCTGACATGCCTGGAGCAGGAATATCGGACGCTTCCACCTTAATCCCGAGCCCCTTCGTGCAAGACCAAGACGCAGTCCCGCCAGGCGCCACCGCCGCCCTGGTCCTGCAAGATGGCACAACCCTCTGGGGCCGCGGCTTCGGCGCCCACACGAACGACATCGTCCCGGTTGGCGAGATCTGCTTCAACACCGCCATGACCGGCTATCAGGAGACTCTCACGGACCCCTCCTACGCCGGCCAGATTATTACCTTTACCTTCCCCCATATCGGCAACGTGGGAACTAACAGCGAAGACTTGGAGGCCGCCTCCATCGCCGCCCGCGGCCTAATCGTCAGTCAGGACATCACCGAGCCCGCCAACTGGCGCGCCACCCAGCATCTGGAAATTTGGCTGCGCGCCCAGGGTGTGACCGGCATCGCCGGGCTGGATACTCGCGCCCTGACCATTCGCATCCGCGATGGTGGGCCGCAGACCGGCGTGCTGCTCTACCCGGCCGACTGTAATTTCGACCTCGTCTTTGCCCGCTCCCGCGCCGCCGACTGGCCAGGTTTGGAGGGCATGGACCTGGCCAAGACTGTCTCCTGCACCCAGTCCTATGCCTGGGATGAGACCGAATGGGTTTTCCCCACCGGCGTCAGCAAACAAACGCACCCGCGCCATCACGTCGTCGCCGTCGATTACGGCGCCAAGCGCAACATTCTCCGTTGCCTTGCCTCCGCCGGCTTCCGTGTCACCGTTGTGCCCGCCACCGCGACCACCGAAGACATTCTCCAGCACCATCCGGACGGCGTGTTTCTCTCCAATGGCCCCGGCGACCCCGCCGCGACGGCCACCTATGCCGTGCCCACCATTAAGGGCGTGATGGCAGCGGGCGTGCCGATCTTCGGCATCTGCCTCGGCCACCAGCTGCTCGCCCGCGCGCTCGGCGCCAAGACCTTCAAAATGACCCGCGGCCATCGCGGTGCCAACCAGCCGGTGAAGGACCTCGACACCGGAAAAGTCGAAATCACCAGCCAGAATCACGGTTTTGCGGTGGACGTGACCACGCTGCCAAAGATCGCCCGCGTCACCCATGTTTCTCTCTTTGACGGCTCCAACGAAGGCCTCGCCTGCATCGACCGTCCCGCCTTCTCCGTGCAGTACCACCCCGAAGCGAGCCCCGGCCCCACCGACAGCCATTATCTGTTTCACCGGTTTGCCGAGATGGTTGCGCGTCGCTCCTGACCCTTCCACCGTCCTGCCCGCCCAGGCGGGCATCCGTGTTTTTACTTTCTCTGGAACCGCATGAACCCGTCCGCCACAATTCTCCGCGCGATCACCGGTTGTACGTTGGCCGACCCGGCGCTGGCCGGCGCGGTGGCGGAGTGTCTCGTCCAGAACTTAATCCGCGAATCCATCCACCTGCCTGAAGGCGCGTTGCATTGCTACTGGACCTTGGAACTCACCGAAGCCGGCCGCACCACCGCGCGCGCCGGTTTAACAACTGAACATTGACAACTGAAAACTGAACCATGCCCAAACGCACCGACATCAAATCTATCCTTATTATCGGCGCTGGCCCCATCGTCATTGGCCAAGCCTGCGAGTTTGACTATTCCGGCGCCCAGGCCTGCAAAGCCCTACGGGCCGAGGGTTACCGCGTCATCCTGGTGAACTCTAATCCCGCTACCATCATGACCGACCCAGGCCTTGCGGACGCCACCTATATCGAACCCATTACCCCCGAAATCGTCGAAAAAATAATTATCCGCGAACGCCCGGATGCGCTGCTTCCCACTATGGGCGGGCAGACCGCGCTCAATATCGCTATGTCGCTCGCCAAATCCGGTATTCTGGAAAAACACGGCGTCGAACTGATCGGCGCTAAAGCCGATGTGATCGACCGCGCGGAGGACCGGTTGAAATTCCGTGACGCCATGGCTGAAATCGGCATCGAATCCCCGCTCAGTGAAATCGCTCGCACGATGGACGAAGCCCGAGCCGCGCTGACGAAAATCGGCCTCCCTGCCGTCATCCGCCCGTCCTTTACCCTGGGCGGTACTGGTGGCGGCATCGCCTATAACCGCGAGGAATTCGAACACATCGTCAGCGGTGGCCTCGAAGCCTCCCCCACCACCGAAGTTCTGATCGAGGAGTCCGTCCTCGGCTGGAAAGAGTTCGAGATGGAAGTCGTCCGCGACCGCGCGGATAATTGCATTATTATCTGTTCCATCGAAAACGTCGATCCGATGGGTATCCACACCGGTGACAGCGTCACCGTCGCCCCGGCCCTCACCCTCACCGATAAAGAATATCAGCGCATGCGCGGTGCCTCCATTGCCTGCCTGCGCAAGATCGGCGTCGATACTGGCGGCTCCAACGTCCAGTTCGCCATCAATCCGGCCGATGGCCGCATGGTGGTGATCGAGATGAACCCCCGCGTCTCCCGCTCCTCCGCGTTGGCCTCGAAAGCCACCGGCTTCCCCATCGCCAAAATCGCGGCGAAGCTGGCGATCGGCTACACGCTTGACGAACTTGACAACGACATCACGAAAGTCACACCGGCCAGCTTCGAGCCCACCATCGACTACGTGGTGGTGAAGATCCCGCGCTTCACCTTCGAAAAATTCCCCGGCACGCCCGCGCTCCTCTCCACCTCTATGAAATCCGTGGGCGAGGCGATGGCAATAGGAAGAAGTTTCGCCGAAGCCCTGCAAAAGGGCCTGCGCAGCATGGAAACAGGTTTTACTGGCCTTGATGAAGTAGAAGCCCCTGGCGATGGCAGCCACGATGCTTTCCGCGCCGCCCTCTCCGAACCGCGCCCCGATCGCTTGGTGATGGCCGCGCAGGCCCTGCGCGCCGGCCTCTCGATTGACGACATCCACGACGCGGCGAAATTCGATCCCTGGTTCCTGCGCGAGCTCGCCCGCATCATCGACGCCGAACGCGCCGTCACCGCCAGCGGCCTGCCCACCGAACCAGGCGCCCTGCGCCGGTTGAAAGCCCTCGGCTTCTCCGACCACCGTCTCGCGCAACTCAGCAATAAGTCCGAACCCGACATCGCCAGCGCAAGGATTAAGGCCGGAGTGGTTCCCGTCTATCGCCGTATCGACACTTGCGCGGGGGAGTTTTCGTCTGCCACATCCTACATGTATTCAACTTACGAAGGCGGCTATGGCGTACCCGTCTGCGAATCTAATCCGACAGGCAAGAAAAAAATAATCATCCTCGGCGGCGGCCCCAACCGTATCGGCCAGGGCATCGAATTTGATTATTGCTGCGTTCACGCCGCCTATGCGCTCCGCGAGGCTGGGTTTGAGACCATCATGGTCAACTGCAACCCTGAAACCGTCTCCACCGATTACGACACCTCCGACCGACTTTACTTCGAGCCCCTTACCGCCGAGGACGTGATCTCCCTCATTCGCCGCGAGCAAACCAACGGCACGCTCCTCGGCTGCATCGTGCAGTATGGCGGCCAAACGCCATTAAAACTTTCTCAGGCCCTGTCACGAGCAGAAATTCCCATCCTCGGCACTAGCGCCGAAGCCATCGACATTGCCGAGGATCGGGAATTATTCCAGCAACTACTGCACCGACTTGGTCTGCGCCAGCCGGAGAACGGCATCGCCCGCTCGGTGGAAGAGGCGGAAAAAATCGCCGACCGCGTCACCTATCCGGTGGTCATCCGCCCCAGCTACGTGCTCGGCGGCCGCGCGATGGAAATCGTGCATGACCGCGCCGGCCTGCATCGCTACATGCGCGAAGCCGTACGGGTTTCAGGCGACAATCCGGTGCTGATCGACCGCTATCTTAACGACGCCATCGAAGTGGATGTGGACTGCATCTGTGATGGCGAAACCGTCTATGTCGCAGGCGTCATGGAACATATCGAAGAGGCTGGAATCCATTCCGGTGATTCTGCCTGCTCCTTGCCGCCCTACACCCTCGCCCCTGCCACGGTCACCGAACTGAAGGCCGAAACGGAGGCGATGGCCAAGGCGCTTAACATCGTCGGCCTGATGAATGTGCAATACGCCATCAAGGACGATGTTATTTACGTTCTCGAAGTAAATCCCCGCGCCTCGCGCACCGTCCCCTTCGTGGCGAAAGCGACGGGTGTCCCGGTGGCAAAAATCGGCGCCCGTGTCATGGCCGGGGCAAAACTGACCGAATTCCGCCTAGACGATCAGGCCATCTCTCCGCATGTCGCGGTAAAGGAGGCGGTGTTCCCCTTCGCCCGCTTCCCTAACGTGGACACCATTCTCGGCCCCGAGATGAAATCCACCGGCGAGGTGATGGGCCTCGATTCCAGTTTCGAGCGCTCCTTCGCCAAATCCCAGCTCGGCGCCGGGGTGCACCTACCTGCCACCGGCACGATTTTTCTCTCCGTTAAGGACAGCGACAAGAAGGGCTTGCCAGCCCTCGCTCGTCGCCTCACCGAAATGGGCTTCGCCATCCGCGCTACGCGCGGCACCGCGGCGCATATCCGCGAAGCCGGGCTGGAGGTCGGCGTGCTGAACAAGGTGCTGGAAGGCCGCCCGCATTGCGTGGATGCCATTCGTTCCGGCGAGATCCAGCTCGTCATCAATACGGCATCTGGCCCGCAAACCATCGCGGACAGCTTCGCGATCCGCCGTTCGGCGCTGACGCATGGGGTGCCGCACTACACAACAATGGCCGGCGCCCGCGCCGCCGTGCATGCGATCGCCGCCCTGAAAGCGGGACCGCTTGAAGTTGCGCCCCTGCAGTCCTACTTTCGGGGCTCGTTCTGAACCCAACCGTCGCGGCCAGGCCGATCCGGCAGGGCCGCGACGGTTGGGTTTCGGCCCTGCCTTTCCCCGTTGCCATCTCTGTGCCCCTGACGCCCAAAGGACCGTGCCTTGCAGAAATTTCCCATGACCGCCCCAGGCCTGCAGCGGCTGGAAGAAGAGCTCCGCCACCTAAAATCCCATGAACGCCACGCGGTGATCGTGGCGATCGCGGAAGCGCGCAGCCATGGTGATCTCTCGGAAAACGCCGAGTATCACGCTGCGCGCGAACGCCAATCCTTCATCGAAGGCCGCATCCAGGAATTGGAGGAAGTCGTCTCCGCCGCCGAAATCATCGACCCCTCGACGCTGACTGGCGAACACGTGAAATTTGGCGCCCATGTCAAGCTGGTCGATGAGGAGACGGAAAAAGAAGCTACCTACCAGATCGTCGGCGGGCATGAGGCCGATATCAAGCAAGGCCGGCTGTCGGTCTCCTCGCCACTGGCAAAGGCTTTGATAGGAAAGACCATTGGCGATTCCGTCTCCGTTCCTGCCCCCGGCGGTGACCGCATTTATGAAATCCTGGGCGTCAAGTTCCTCTAAGTGGAGATTCACATCTCGGCCAACAGCGGGCCGAAGCGGTTCCACCGTAACCGCACGGTCTCATGGCAGATCTCGATCCCGCGCTCAGCCATTCAGCCCTCCATGTTACGCAGCAACAGCGGGTAACGGACATACAGCAACACCGCCAGGCCGATCACCTCGGAGGAGCTGTAAAAGTATTTGAACAAGCCGCGCATCGCGGACGACTACAGCCCACCAGTGGTCGATGCCTGGTCGCCCAGAAAGTGCCCTTGCCTACACTTAGGCGCTCCGCCATTGTCGCGTCATGGCGGAGGAATGGCTTCCAATCCGCGCTCTGGCCGATCGCCGGGGCGTGACACCGGATGCGGTGCAAAAGCAGCTTAAGCGCGGGCGGCTTGATATTCCGTGGCGACGCACCAACACCGGGCGGCTGGAAGTGCTGGTCGATTTGGACGCTCTACCACCCATGCCAGAACCCGATGTCTCCCCCGTGGTCGCGGCGCTGGAGGAGCGGATCCAGGAGTTGCGTTCCACCATCCAGCGCCTGACCCTGGAACGCGACGCCGAACGTGCCTGGCTGGAACATGAACGTGCCGGACGCATCGCTGACGAGGCACAGCATGCCGAACAACTCGCCAGCCAGGCCGAACGGGATGCGAACCGGGCCGCCGCGCTCTCGACCGAGATGTCTGCTAAGCTGAGCGAGGAAGCCAACAAGACAGGACAGGCGCAACAGGCCGCCAAGCAGGCCCAGCAGGCAGCGGAAACCGCGCAGCGCAGCGCCGAAAATCTGAAAAACGAACTGACCACCCTACGCCACCGCGGCTGGCTGGATCGGCTACGGAACCTGGGATGAAGGGTCTGCAGATCGTTGGCTTCGCCGTCCCACCGCGCTGAGCTGCCAGCCTGGCCGGGACCGTTGGGCTGCTGGCGATGACCGCGCTCAATCTGGCGGCGCCCGGCTGGGTTTACGCGGTGACCCTCTGGAGTTTTGGGGTTGGACCGGGGGCCTTTCCCTTTGTCGATATCAACTACTACCTAGCGGCCCATGACTTGCCGAAAGGAAGGCCATGCGCATCGCGGCCTTGTTATAAGTCGGCACCGGGCTCTATCGGTCTGTGGCCTGGCGGCGCGGTTTGTCGAGGTTGGGGAGTAGGATGGTGACCAGCCCGAGAAAGGGCAGGTAGGAATTCAGGTGGTAGACGAATTCTAGGCTGGTACGGTCTGCGATCGCGCCCATGGCGGCGGCGCCCAGGCCGCCGAGGCCGAAGGAGAAGCCGAAGAACATCCCCGCGATCATGCCCACCCGGCCGGGCACCAGTTCCTGGGCGTAGACCAGGATGGCGGGAAAGGCGGAGGCCATCAGCATGCCGATGAAGATGCTCAGGACGCTGGTCCAGAATGGGTCGGCATAGGGCAGCAGCAATGTGAACGGCAGGGCGCCGACGATGGAGAGCCAGATCATCGGTAGCCGGCCGAGCTTGTCGCCGATCGGCCCGCCGATCAGCGTGCCGACGGCGGTGGCGGCCATGAAGAGGAACAATTGCAGCTGCGCGTCATGCACGGAGAGGTGGAACCGCTCGATCAGATAGAGGGCGTAATAGGAGCTAAGGCTGGAGGAATAGACGTTCTTGGAGAACATTAGGGTCATCAGCACGAAGATCAGAAATACCACGCGGGCGCGCGTAAAGCGGGCGGCGGCGGAAGCCGCGCGGGAGGCGGCGCGCGAGGGCCGAGGGCAGGCCGCGTACCACATGCCGACGCGGGCGAGGACGAACATGGCCACCAGCGCCATCAGGGAAAACCAGGCGATGGCGCCCTGGCCGAGCGGCAGCACGATTAGCGCTGCGAGCAGCGGCCCGATCGCCCCGCCGGTATTGCCGCCAACCTGGAACAGCGATTGCGCCAGCCCATAGCGCCCACCGGCGGCCAGGCGGGCAATGCGGGAGGCTTCCGGGTGGAACACCGCCGAGCCGATGCCGACTAGGGCGGCGGCGAACAGCACCATCGGATAGCTGCCGGCCTGGGATAGGAGCAGCAACCCGACCAGGGTCGCGCCCATACCGATGGCGAGGGAATAAGGTTGCGGATATTTGTCGGTGACGGTTCCCACCGTGGGTTGCAACAGCGAGGCGGTGAGCTGGAACGCCAGGGTGATGAGGCCGATCTGGGTGTAGCTCAGCTGAAAATCCTGTTGCAACATCGGATACAGCGCCGGGATCAGCGACTGCATTAGATCGTTCAGCAGATGGCAAAAGCTGAGGGCGATCAGGATCGGGAAGACCGCGCCCGCCTGCGGGACCACGGCTATGGCGGGCGGGCTAGGGATTTCGGCTTCGGCGACAACACTGCGCGGCATGACGGTTTCCGGGTGTGGCAAGGGAAAAAAGGAATAGTGACTCTTCTTACCAGTGCTGGACGGTGCGCGGCCAGCCGCCAATTCCCCGTCGCGCGCCGGGATGGCATGCGGCGCCGAGCTGACGCATGATCGGTCCCGCATTGCGACCCGACACGTGTGGGAGAAGAAAATGAGAGACGATTACATGAAAACCGCCATCCGCACATTCGTGGGCGGCCTCGCCTTATTGGCCACGCAGGCGATGACGCCTGCCTCAGCGCAGGATGTCGCGGTGGGTGTTTCCGCCGCGCCCACCAGCGTCGATCCGCATTATCATAATCTGACACCCAACAATGCGCTGGCCACGCATATCTTCGGGACCCTGGTAAGCCGCGACGCCCAGAGCCGCCCAGTGCCGGGGCTCGCCACATCCTGGAAGCTGATCGACGACAATACCTGGGAATTCAAGCTGCGCCCGGGTGTCACTTTTCATAACGGCGCTCCCTTCACCGCCGAGGACGTGGCCTATTCGCTCGCCCGCCCGCCTTTGGTATTGAATTCCCCCGGCAGCTTCGCCGTGTATTCCCGCTCCGTGAAGGAGGTGCAGGTGGTGGATGCGATCACCGTGCGGCTGAAGACGGACGGGCTTTACCCGCTGCTACCGGTCGATCTGACAAATGTCCGTATGGTCTGGCACGGCATTGGCCCGGGTGCCACGACGGAGGATTTCAATTCCGGCAAACACGCCATCGGCACCGGGCCGTTCAAGCTGGCGGCCTATCGCTCCGGCGATCGTGTGGAGCTGACGCGTAATGAAAGCTACTGGGGTACGAAGCCTCATTGGAAGAATGTTTCTTACCGCTTCCTGCCCAATAATGGTGCACGCGTCGCGGCGTTGCTGGCCGGCGATGTGTCACTCATTGAGGCGGTGCCGACGACGGAGGTCGCGCAACTGAGCACGAATCCGAAGCTGGTGATTACGGAGGTGAATTCTACCCGCATCGTGTTTCTGTGGTTCGACCGTTCGCGTACCGGCCCGACTCCCTTTGTGAAAGGTCCGAACGGGGAAACGCTGGACAAGAATCCACTGAACGATCTGCGCGTCCGCCAGGCACTGTCGATTGCTATTAACCGCCCAGCGATCGTGGAGCGGGTGATGGAAAACGCTGCCATTGCGTCCGGCCAGCTGCTGCCGCCGGGGTCGTATTCGCATGTTCCCGGTCTCAACCCGCCGACCTTCGATCCGCAGAAGGCAAAGGCGTTGTTGGCGGAGGCGGGCTATCAGAATGGCCTTAGCCTGACCCTGCATGGTCCGAACGACCGCTATGTGAACGATGCTAAGATCATTCAGGCTGTCGGGCAGATGTGGACCCGCATCGGCGTGAAGACGCAGGTGGAGGGGATCACTTGGCCCAGCTTTATCGGCCGCGCCAGCAAGCAGGAATTTTCGACATTCCTGCTCGCCTGGGGCACCACCTCGGGCGAGGCATCCAATCCGTTGCGGGCATTGATCGCGACGCCGACGCCGGCGAAGGGCTGGGGCACCGCCAATCGCGGCAAATACTCCAACCCGACGGTGGATAATTTGCTGGAGCGCGCTCTGGCCACCGCCGGTGACGCGGCGCGGGAAAAACTGCTGATCGAGGCGACGAGTATCGCCATGACCGACTTGCCGTTTATTCCGCTGCACACGCAGAAGAATATCTGGGCCATGCGTGCCGGCCTGACCTACGTGCCGCGTGTGGATGAGGAAACCAACGTCGCCGAGTTGCGGCCGGCCAGGCAGTAGGGAGCGTGCGCAATGAGCGGACCATTGGCGGGGATCAAGGTGATCGAGGTCGGCCAGGCTTTGGCTGGCCCGCTCGCCGGGGTGATCATGGCGGATATGGGCGCCGACGTGATCAAGGTGGAAAAACCCGATGGCGGCGACGATGCCCGGCTTTGGGGCCCGCCCTTTGTCAATGGCGATTCAGTGATGTTTCACACTACCAATCGCAATAAGCGTTCCGTCACGTTGGATATTCAAACGCCGGACGGGGTGGAGAAGTTAAAGGCGCTGGTGCGGAATGCCGATATTCTGATCCAAAATCTGCGCCCAGGACTGATGGAAAAATTCGGCATCGGGCCGGACCATCTGCGCGCGGTCAATCCGCGTTTGATCTATTGCAACATCTGGGCGTTTGGCGCTAACGGACCGATGAAGCTGGCGCCCGGGTTTGATCCGCTGCTACAATCCTTTGGCGCGGTGGTGACATTGACAGGGCGGCCGGAAGATCCGCCGACCTTTTGCGCCCCGGCGATCAATGACAAGGCAACCGGTATGTGGTGCGTCATCGGCGCGCTCGGTGCCTTGCAGCAGCGCGCACGAACTGGGATCGGCTGCACGATCGATACCTCGCTGTTTGAAAGTGCCTGCGCCTGGGTCGAAGGACCGCTGAATAATTTTCAGGTGACCGGCAAGGTACCGGAGCGCCACGGCACCGGAAGCAACATCATCGTGCCGTACCAGATTTTTACCACCGCCGACCGGCCTTTGTGCATCGCGGCCGGCAATGACCGGCTGTTCGTGAAGATGGCGGACGCGATGGGGCACTCGGAATGGTATGCTGATCCGCGTTTTTCCGACGGCCGCAAGCGCAACCAACATGGCCCGGCGTTGATCGCTCTGATGAAACCGGTGGTGGCGGCGAAAACCCGCACCGACTGGTTGGAAATTCTTGGCCGTGTCGGCGTGCCGTGCGCGGCGGTGAACGATATTTCCGAACTTTCCGCGTCCGAACAATTGGCGGCCGTGGATATGATGCGCGTTTTGCCGGGCAGTGGGCTGCGGGTGGTGGGGTTGCCGATCAGCTTCGATGGGGAACGGCCGCATCCGCAGGGGGATTCACCCAATCTGGGGGAGCATGACGGGGAAATATTCGGCACTGGTGATTGACGCTTTCGTCCTGTGGGCGCTTAAATTTCGGCATGCGACAGACCGTCATTCCCGTGATGCTGTTTTGGTGCTGCTGGTATTTACCGGAGGCCTAAGTCTTACGCGCATATCGTGATCCCCAAAGTCGCCGCCCTAGGTGGCTTTCGTGTTTCTGATCCCTGAGAAAAATCCGATTTTTGTCTGTGGCGCAGCTTCTCAACCAGAAGGAAGCCCATGCCATGACCACCCAGAACAAATCTGCCGGCATAGATGTCTGCTCCGGCCCCTCGCTGCCGCGCGCGGAACACCTAGCGCTGGATGCCGCCCGTTTCGTCCCCGCCAAGTCGCTCACCAGCATCGATCAGGTGGCCTCTCGCCCAGCGGCCGCAGAATAGCGTATGCTGTCCTTCAACCCACATCATCGGGAGGAAGAACGATGGCGGACGATTTGAAGGCGATCGAAGAGGTGCTGCAAACCTATTTCGATGGACTTTACGAAGGCAGCACGGAAAAATTGGCCGCTGCTTTTCACGACAGCGCCGATTTGCGCAGCGTGAACGCCGACGGTTCGCTCGCCGTGTTGCCAAAGGCGGCGTGGCTCGAGGGGGTGCGGAACCGTCCCTCCGCCGCCAGCCGAAACTTGCTGCGCCGTGATTTTGTCATCAGTCTCGATCGGTCCAGCTCGACTACGGCGTTCGCGAAGGTAAATTGCCAGATTCCGCCGCGCTATTTTACGGATTACTTAGTGCTGGCGAAATTGCAAGGGGGTTGGAAGATCGTGTCAAAAACTTTCCACACTGACACGCGCGAGGGTTGAGGAGAGAACGCACATGCGTATGGAAAACAAGATTGGGATTGTTACCGCGGCCGGTTCCGGCATGGGCCGCGCCGGGGCCACTCGTTTTGCACGCGAGGGCGCGGCGATGGGGGTGGTGGACCTCGACCCGGACGCCGCCGCCGCCGTTGTGAGAACCATCACCGCTGCCGGCGGGCGCGCTATCGCGCTGTCCGGCGATCTGCGCGACGAAGCATTCGCGCGCGGGATCGTGCGGCAGACCGCGAATGCTTTTGGTGGGCTGGATTTTGTTTGGAACCATGTCGGCCATCCCGGTCCCGCCTCTTTCGAGGGGCTGGATATGCGCGACTACGACCAGGCAATGGATCTGAACGTACGATCCGCGGTGATCACCACCGAGGCAGCGATCCCAGAATTGCGCGCGCGCGGCGGTGGCGCGGTTTTGTTCACGGCGTCCACCTCGGGTCTCGTCGGCTCGCCCTTCAGCCCGGTTTATTCGGCGGCAAAATTTGCTGTTGTCGGCATGACGCGCTCGTTGGCAAAACGTTACGGGAGGCAAAAAATCCGCTTCAACGCGATTTGTCCCGGATCCATCGACACGCCCATGCTGCGCGTCTTTGTCGCACGGCCCGATCAGCAGCAGACGCATGGCGCCGACAAGGAACAGCTGGTGGTGCAGCGCGGCGCGCAGAACGCAATGGGCCGCATCGCGCAGCCTGATGAGATCGCCAACGCAGCCCTATTCCTCCTTTCCGACGAAGCTTCTTTCGTTACCGGGTCGATCCTCGCGGTGGATGGCGGTAGTACAGCCTGAGCGGTCGCTTGAAACATTCTGCACTGGCCCGCTCCCTACCCGGCCACCCACAGAAGTGTAAGCTCGTTGGGTGGTCAGGTGGGGGAGCGGGCCGGTGCAGAACGCTTCGAGACGCGCTCTTAGTCGCGTTTTAAAACAGACGCTCACGGCACATAGGAGGTGTGCGTGGGCGATTGACTGATCCGAATAGACTAACCTACTGTACGCTCGAAGAATCAAAAATGGGCGCTCGATGCGGGCGTCTGATTAAATTAGGAGCCGGCATGATAAAGCGTTCACTACTTAGCCTAGGAGTGGCCTTCCTAGCGGCTGGTCTGCTGTTTGGTGCTGGTGCTGCGATGGCGCAGAACACCATCAAGATTGCCCTGATTGCGCCGTTTTCCGGCCCTGTCGCCGCCCAAGGCGATGCCTGGCTGAAGATGCTGAGCTATGCGATGAGCAACACCAACGCCCGAGGCGGCGCGCTCGGTAAGAAATTGGAGCTGGTGACCTTCGACGACAAATTCCAGCCGGCCGAGGCCCTCATCGCGCTGAAGGCGGCGACCGATCAGAATATTTCCATCATTATCGGCGGGGTAGGCTCCAACGTCGCCGCGGCGATGATCGACGGCATAGCCAAGCATAATGCACGCAACCCGAAGAATCAGGCCGTCTATCTGAACGTGTCCGCGCTGACCACGGAATTCACCGAGGAGAAATGCGACTTCTGGCATTTTCGCTTCTCTGCCAATGTCACCATGCGCGTTGCCACCATGATCCGGGGTATGCCGCAGGACGTCAAAAGTGTCTTCCTGATGAACCAGGACTATGCCTATGGTCAGGGCGTCGTCGCGGACACCAAGAAGTTCCTCGCGCAGTACCGTCCAGACATCAAGGTCGTGGGTGAGGAAATGATCCCGCTGATGAAGATCAAGGATTTTTCCTCCTACGCCACCAAGCTTCAGGCCTCCGGCGCGCAGGCGCTGCTGACCTCCAACTGGGGCCAGGACTTCAACCTGCTGATGAAAGCAAGCAACGAGGCGGGGCTGGATCTTAAATTTTACACATTCAGTGCGCATCTGAACGGCGCGCCGACGGCGATGGGCGAAGGCGGCGCCAATCGTGCGATAGCGGTGCTGGAAGGCCATGACAACATGGGCGCCGAGATGAACAACGCGGCGGCGGAAGAGTGGGTGAAGAACTGGCGCGCCACTGGTGCCACCTTTGACTTTCCGTGGGTCAACTTTCAGACCACGTTCGAGATGCTGGCTGGCGCGATCAATAAGGCTGGTTCCACCGAAGCCCTGAAGGTGGCCCTGGCGCTGGAAGGCATCCAGATGAAGGACGTCTATGGCAAAGTGAACATCATGCGGAAGGAGGATCATCAGATCCTGCAACCTTACTACACGGCGTTGTTCACTAAGCCGGTGAAGTATGATTCCGAAAAAACCGGCCTGGGTTGGAAAACCTTGACCGCCGCGACCACAGAACAACTGACCTTCCCGACCTCCTGCAAGATGAAGCGGCCAAGCGGCGCCTGATGATCGGCCGTCTGACATGACGAAACGACGGCATGCGCCTGGTGGGTGCATGCCGTCCCATCGGGACACTTCCTTGGAGCCATGCCCCTAGGACCGTTTCTCTGGTGACCGCTCTTCAACACCCTATTCTATTAGTTAGTTGGAATTTCCCCACCATGATGATGGATCACACGCGATGGAGGTAATTCTTATCTCCCTGTTGAACGGCTTCGTCTATGGCATGTTGCTGTTCATGCTAGCGAGCGGTCTGACTCTGATTTTTTCCATGATGGGCGTGTTGAATTTCGCCCATGCCGGCATCTACATGATCGGTGCCTATGTGGCGTTTGAAAGTAGCCGTCTGATTGGCTTTTGGGCAGCGCTGCTTATCGCGCCCCTGGTCTGCGCTGTGATCGGCGCGGCGATCGAGATCTACGGCCTGCGGCGGACGCACCGTAACGGCCATATCGCCGAGCTGCTGTTCACCTTCGGGCTGTTCTTCATCATCGAGCGTGGCGTCCAAATGATTTGGGGCATGCTGCCGGTACCGTATCGCGTGCCGATGGCCTTGGATTTCCCACTGTTCAGTCTTTACGGCATCAATTTTCCAGCTTATCGGGCCTTCATGCTGTTGATCGCTGGCGGCATGTTGCTGGCGATCTGGCTGCTGCTGACGCGCACGCGCATCGGGCTGATCATCCAGGCGGCGCTGACGCATCCCAATATGGTCAGCTCGCTCGGCCATAACGTGCCGCGCGTGTTCACCATCGTGTTTGCCGGCGGCTGCTATCTCGCCGGCCTCGCCGGGGTGATCGGCGGCAACTATCAGATGACGGAGCCTTCGATGGCCGCCGCGCTGGGGCCGATCGTGTTCGTGGTGGTGGTCCTTGGCGGGTTGGGATCGCTGGGCGGCTGTTTCGTCGCCTCCATCATCGTCGGTATGCTGCAGACCTTCGCGGTGGTAGTCGATGCGTCCGCCGCCAGCGTGCTGGGTGGTCTGGTATCCTGGATCGGCACGTCGAATCTGCTGGGTGAAATCCTCTCCGTGCCCGTCTCGCGCGTCGGGCCGTTGCTGCCCTACGCGATGATGGTGCTGATGCTGTTGTTCCGCCCTCGCGGCCTGATGGGGACACGTGACACATGATGGGCGCCGCCGTGACCCGAATCGAAACCACACCGACCGCGCAACCGGCCTATGCCGGGCGCCAAATGGTGCTATGGATCGTGCTGCTGGTGGCGGCCATCGTGCTGCCTTGGTTGTTCTACGATTGGACTACCGACCGGCATTCGGGCTTTCTGCTCACCATGCTCAGCCAGATGGGCATGATGATCATCTTCGCCCTGTCGTACAATATGCTGATGGGCCAGGCGGGGCTGCTGTCCTTTGGCCATGCAGTGTTCTTCGGCCTGGGCGGCTATTGTACCATCCATCTGCTGAACGCAGCGGAGAAAGGCGGCTTCCCCATACCGATGGAGATCATGCCGCTGTTCGCCGGTGCCACGGGCTTAGTGTTCGGCATCGTCTTCGGCTACATGGCCACCAAGCAGCGCGCCATCGCCTTTGCCATGATCACCATGGGCATCGGCGAACTGATCGTCGCCGCGGCGATTATGTTCCATCATTTCTTCGGCGGCGAGAGCGGCGTCAGCGCCAATCGGATGATCGAGAACAGCCTGTTTGGCCTTTCCTATGCCTCATCCGAGGAGGTGTATTATCTGATCCTGGGCTGGATGGTGCTTGCAAGCCTGGGTATGCTGTTCCTCACTCGGACGCCGCTGGGCGCCATGGCGAACGCGGCGAGGGATAATTTCGAGCGAGCGCAATTCATGGGCTACGACCCGCGCCGCATTCGATTCCTACAATTTTCCCTGTCTGGCTTCTTTGCCGGGATCGGCGGCGGGCTCTATGCCATCACCTATGAAATCGTCACTTTCGATGCCGTTTCGGGGGCATTGTCGGCGAACGTGGTGCTGATGACCTATATCGGTGGAGCTACCATCTTCTATGGCCCGATCCTGGGCGCCACCCTGATCACCCTGATGCAGAGCGGCCTCAGCCTACTGTCCAACTCCTGGCATATCTATGTCGGCGTGTTGTTCGTTGGCATGGTCACCTTCGCCCCCAGCGGCCTCGCAGGCATGATCGATGCGCACGGCCCAGTGGCACGCGCCGGACGGATGCGGCAACTGATCGTGCCCTATATTCGCCTACTGATCCCAGGCCTGGCCGTGCTGGCCGGCTTTGTCGCGCTGGTGGAGCTGATGGCTTTCCTCACTATCGGCGCCGCACAGGGCAAGAAAATGCCGGGCTTTCTAGCCGTACTCGCCGATGGCGGGGTCATGGTGCCATGGCTGACCGCCGCGGTGCTGCTGGTGGCCGGCGGTATCTGGCTGCACTTTGAGATCCGGGGATTTGCTCGCCTGTGGGACGACCTCACCGCCGATCTGAAGGAGAGGAGCGTGTGATGGCCATTGCCGCCCTCAGCCTCAGTAATGTCTGCAAGAGTTTCGGCCCGACGGAGATCATCCGGGGGGTTGATCTGGACATTGCCAGCGGCGAACGACACGCCATCATCGGCCCGAACGGCGCGGGCAAGACAACATTGTTCAATCTGATCAGCGGGCGCTTTCCCGTTTCCTCGGGCAGTATTTCGCTGAACGGCACCCGCATCGACGAGATGGCGCCACAGGAAATCAATCGCCTGGGACTTTCGCGCAGCTTTCAGATCACCTCGATCTTCCATCGCATGACGGTGTTCGAGAATATCCGCTGCGCGCTGCTCTGGTCCCAAGGCTATCGCTATTCGTTCTGGTCGCCGCTATGGGCGCAGAAGGTGCTGAACGAACGCGCTGACCAATTGCTCGATGAACTGAACCTGCTGTCGCGGCGCGATTTGCAGGCTGGGCTGCTGTCCTATGCCGAGCAGCGGGCGCTAGAAATCGGCATCACCATCGCTGGCGGCGCCACCGTGATCCTGCTCGATGAGCCCACCGCCGGCATGAGCCATAGCGAGACGGAGTATGCGGTGGCGATGATCCAGCGAGTGACGGAAGGAAAAACTCTAGTCATGGTGGAGCACGACATGCGCGTGGTGTTCGGACTCGCCAATACCATCACCGTGGTGGTCTATGGACAGGTGATTGCGTCCGGAAAGCCGGAAGACATCCGCGCCAACCGCGCGGTGCAGGAAGCCTATCTAGGAGCTTTGAGCGAGTGATGGCAAGCGATGTGGCAAACATGCTGGAAGTGCGGGACCTGCATGCCTATTACGGCAAGAGCCATATCCTGCATGGCGTGAACATTGATGTTCGTGAAGGCGAGATCGTGAGCCTGCTGGGGCGCAATGGCGTCGGCCGTTCCACCACCTGCAAGGCGATCATGGGGCTGGTGGAGCCGCAAGGTCACGTGCGCTTTCGCGGTACGGAACTGGCCGGGCTGCGCACCGATCTCGTCTCCCGCGCGGGCATTGGCTATGTGCCGGAGGACCGGCAGATTTTCCCGACCCTCACGGTGCGGCAGAATCTGGAACTAGGCCTACGCAAGTCCGGCGTGTTTGGGCGCTGGAGTTTCGATGACATCTACAAGCTGTTTCCCAACCTGGGGGACCGGCAGAACAATACCGCCGGGGTGCTCTCGGGCGGCGAGCAGCAAATGCTCACCATGTGCCGTACATTAATGGGCGACCCCGACCTCATCCTGATCGACGAGCCAACCGAGGGCCTGGCGCCACGACTGGTGGAACAGGTGGGCGTGCTGTTGGAGGAAATCGCCAAGCGCGGCATCTCCATCTTGCTGGTCGAACAAAAACTTACCATCGCGCTGAAAATCTCCAAACGCCTCTATGTCATGGGCCACGGCCAGATCGTGTTCGACGGCACCCCCGCCGAACTGGACGCCAACACCGCCATCCGCCAGGAGTGGTTGGAGGTTTGAGGCTGGGGTTAACGAAGACCAAGGGGGCTTTGCCCTCTGGCCTTTTTAACCTCAAGTTCACCCCCTCCGCTTCCGGAGGATGAGGGTTGCCCAGTTGGCTTCAAGCAGAATTGTCTGCAGGGCTAGGCCGTGTGGGCGGTGGGCGGCGAGGACCATGCGGATCTGGCTGATGAGTAGGCCGGAGAGGATGGTGGTGCCGCCGCTGGCGAGGTGGCTGGCGAGATGTTTCGCCATGAGGCAGAGCGGGCGGGCCAGGATATTGCCGAAGACGAGATCGTAGGGCGCGTGGGCCCGCAGTTTGGGATTGTGCCAGCCATTGGCCAGTTGCGGGCGGATGTTTGCCGCAACGCCGTTTAGTCGGGCGTTTTCGCCGGTGACGCGGATGGACCAGGGATCTATGTCACTAGCGATAACAGGACGGCGCAGCAGCTTTGCGGCGGCGATAGCCAGAATGCCGGAGCCGGTGCCGAGATCGAGAATGCGCCGTGGTTTGCGATGCGCGATTTTTTCGAGCGCGCGCAAGCAGCCGCGGGTGGAGCCGTGCTCGCCGGAGCCGAACGCCACGCCGGCATCGATAATCAGGCCAATGCGGCCGGCGGGGGGCTTGCCGGGTAGATGGGTGCCGCGCACGATGAAGCCATTGCCGACGCGTTGCTCGGGAAAGCTCGCCTGGGTGCGGGCAAGCCAGCCGTCGGCGGCGACGGAGTCCCGCTGCAATGGCGTGTCGGTGCCGGTCAGCGCGCCGGCGATCAGCAGCGCGGTGGCGAGTTCATGGTCGCGCTGGCCGACCGGCTTCACCCCCTCGATGCGCCAGATTCGGGTAGCTTCGTCGAGGAAGAAACCGACAGTCTTGCAGGCGGTGGCGAGAGCGGCTTCATAGGCTTCTACGGCATGTTCGGGAACATCGACGAAGACGGTTTCGAGCGCGGGCGGCGCGGCCATGCGGTTTAACTTTCAGGCTTTTTCGACGAAGCGATCGAGGATGTGTTTGGTTCCAGCCTTGTCGAAGGCGATTTCCAATTTGTCATCTTCTGCGTTGATGACGATGCCGTAACCGAATTTCTGGTGAAAAATACGTGTACCAATAGGGATGGTGGAGGCGCGCGTCGGTTGGACCGGAACGTCGATCAGGCGTGGGCGGCTGGCGATGATGGGAAAGGCGGAGGTAAAGGCTGGAGCGCCGGGTCCTGTATCGCGGGCCAGGGCGGCGGACCCGGAGCGAATGATTTCGCTTTCCGGCAATTCGTCGATGAAGCGCGACGGCACGGAAACTTGCCAGTTGGCATAGATGCGGCGATTGGCAGCATGGCTAATAAGGGCGCGTTTGCGCGCGCGCGTCAGTCCGACGTAGGCGAGGCGGCGTTCTTCCTCCAACCCTTTCACGCCGGATTCGTCGAGCGACCGTTGATTGGGAAATATACCTTCCTCCCAGCCGGGCAAGAAGACGGTATCGAATTCCAGTCCTTTGGCACCGTGCAAGGTCATGACGGAGACTTTCGCATCCGTCGCGTTGTCCTCGTTTTCCATGACCAGGGCAACGTGATCAAGAAAGCCCGCCATGGTTTCGAAATCAGCCAAAGCGCGCACCAGTTCCTTTAGGTTTTCGAGGCGCCCGGGGGCTTCGGGAGATTTATCCTTCCTCCACATGTCCGTGTAGCCGGATTCGTCCAGCATGATGGCGAGGGTGGCGACATGGCCATCGGTTTGCAGCAGCGTGCGCCAGCGATCGTACTCGTGCAAAAGCTTTCCCAGATCGTCTTTTGCTTTTCCGCGCAGGCCACCTTCGGCGATTAGCGCGGCAGCGGCCGCCGTGAGAGGGATGGAGCGAGTGCGTGCGGCTTCATGCATCGCACGCAGGGCCACCTCGCCGACGCCACGGCGGGGCGTGTTGACGATACGTTCAAACGCCAGGTCGTCGGCTGGTTGGACCAGGATGCGAGCATAGGCGACGGCGTCGCGAATTTCCGCGCGCTCGTAAAAACGCAGGCCGCCGACGATACGATAGGGAATGCCGATAGTAACGAAACGTTCCTCGAACGCACGGGTCTGGAAACCGGCGCGGACCAGAACAGCAATTTCTGCCAGCGAATCGCCGTCGCGGCGCATGGTTTCGATGCGGTTGGCGAGCATGCGGGCTTCTTCGTCGGAATCCCACAGGCTGATGATTTCGACTGGTACGCCGTCCGCATCACGGTCGCCAGGATGAAGAGTTTTGCCAATGCGGCCTTCATTATGCGCGATCAGCGCCGAGGCGGCAGCGAGGATGGGTGCAGTGGAGCGATAATTGGCTTCCAGCCGGACGATGCGCGCACCGGCAAAATCTTTCTCAAACCGCAAGATATTTTCGACCTCCGCGCCGCGCCAGGAATAGATAGATTGGTCGTCATCGCCGACGCAGCAGATGTTTTTATGTTGCTGAGCGAGTAGGCGGAGCCAGAGATATTGCACCAGGTTGGTGTCCTGATATTCATCTACCAAAATGTAGCGGAACATACGGTGATATTGGGTGAGGATACCTGTATGCTCGCGCAGAATCTCTGTGATGTGCAGGAGAAGATCACCGAAATCCGCGGCGTTCAGCGCGCGCAGCCGGTCCTGATAGGCGGCGTAAAGTTCGCGGGCGCGTCCATTGGCGAAGTCGGTGCCCTCCGCCGGGGTGATGCGGGCCGGCGGGAGGCCGCGATCCTTCCAGCGCTGGATGATCGCCATCAGGGCGGGCGAGGGGAAGCGCTTGGTATCGATGCGCGCGACCTCCATGATCTGCTTCAGCAGGCGGAGCTGGTCGTCCTGATCGAGAATGGTGAAATTCGACGACAGGCCCACCAGTTCCGCGTGCCGGCGCAGCATGCGCGCACAGAGCGCGTGGAAGGTACCGAGCCAGAGGCTTTCCACCGGGCGCCCGAGGATGGCAGAGACGCGCTCGCGCATTTCCCGCGCCGCCTTGTTGGTGAAGGTGACAGCGAGCATTTGGCCGGGGCTAGCGCGGCCGCTGAGCAAAATATGGGCAAAGCGGGTGGTGAGCACGCGGGTTTTTCCGGTGCCCGCCCCGGCGAGCACGAGCAGCGGGCCGTCGATGATTTCCACCGCGGCACGTTGGGCCTCGTTCAGGCGCGACAGGTATTCGGTCATGGCAGCCGGTATAGTAGATTCATCCGATATTGACAGCCGGGCCGTTGCCGCCGCTTTCCTTATGCCCTCGGGGGATAGGCGATGACGGCGTGTCCGTAATTATTGCTCTTGATCCATCATTGTAACTACCGCGGGGCAATTCGCCATCTAAAATGACATCCATAGCTTGTGGGATGTTTCACATGAAACATCCCACCACTTGGGAGGTCAATAAGGCAGCCTCAATCCCCCCGGCCCAGCACTTCTCGCCTTCCGACGTGGTCCGCCGTGCCAACCACGCCTTCTTTTTCCATTTGCTCGATCAACTTGGCAGCACGGTTATAGCCGATGTTGAGGTGGCGTTGCAGGAAGCTGGTGCTGGCTTTCCCTTCCCGCGTTACTAACGCGACGGCTTGCGGGTAGAGACCTTTCTCACCGGCGCCTTCGCTGAAGCTGGGAAGTGGAGACATACCGTCTTCATCTTCGGCCTCGGTTACATCCTCTACGTAGGCAGGCTCTCCCTGGGCGCGAAGAAAATTAACGACTTCCTCCACTTCCTGGTCCGAGACGAACGGGCCGTGCACGCGGCGTACCCGTCCACCGCCGGACATGAACAGCATGTCGCCCTGACCCAAAAGCTGCTCCGCGCCCTGCTCGCCCAGGATCGTGCGGCTGTCGAACTTGCTGATCACCTGGAAGCTGATGCGGGTGGGAAAATTGGCCTTAATCACGCCGGTGATTACATCCACTGATGGCCGCTGTGTCGCCATGATCACATGGATGCCGGCAGCGCGCGCCATCTGTGCCAGACGTTGAATCGCCGCCTCGATTTCCTTTCCCGCCACCATCATTAAATCGGCCATCTCATCCACGACCACGACGATTAGCGGCAATGGCTCCAAGGCGAGCGGCTGTTCCTCATGCATCGGCTTGCCGGTATCCGGATCGAATCCGGTCTGCACGCGGCGCGATAGCACTTCGCCTTTCGTGCGTGCTTCCTCGATGCGCGTGTTATAGCCGGCGATGTTGCGCACGCCGAGATGCGTCATGGCGCGATAGCGGCGCTCCATCTCCCGCACCGTCCATTTCAGTGCCGTCACCGCCTTCGCCGGTTCGGTGACAACGGGCGCCATCAGATGCGGAATGCCTTCATAGACCGAAAGTTCTAGCATCTTGGGATCGATCATGATCAGTCGGCACTGGTCTGGCGAAAGGCGGTATAGCAAACTTAAAATCATCGCATTCACGCCGACGGATTTTCCGGAACCCGTGGTGCCCGCGATCATCAGATGCGGCATGGTAGCGAGGTCGGCGATGACAGGCCTGCCCTCGATATCTTTCCCCAATGCCAACGCCAAACGACCCTGGTTTTTCTGCACCGGTTCACTAGCTAGCAATTCGCTAAGAAACACGGTTTCGCGTTTCGCGTTCGGCACCTCGATGCCGATCACGTTGCGGCCAGAGACAGTGGCAATCCGTACCGACGCCACCGATAATGATCGGGCGATATCATCGGCCAGGCCGATCACGCGCGAGGAGCGAATCCCCGGCGCTGGTTCCAGTTCGTATAAAGTAACCACCGGACCGGCCTTCTGATCGACGATGCGCCCTTCGACGCCGTAATCAGACAGCACGGTCTCTAGCAGTCGCGAGTTATTATCCAGCATCTCGCGCGATGGCCCGCTGGCGTCGCGCCCCGATGGCGGGCGCAGCAGCGACAAAGGCGGAAACTGCCAACCATCGAGCGCGAGACTTTCTTGTTGCGGCGCGATACGGCGCGCGGGGATGGCCCGGGACCGCGATGGCGCACGTGCCGTCTCCGCGTCCAGGGCCGGTGTATCCCATTGCGTCGGCTGAGCGGCCAGCAGCGGGCTGGTAGGTAGATTTTCCATCATCGGTTCCTGACGCGATCGCACATCGGTGTGGCGCCAAAAAGTAAATGGCCGCGCCAGCACGTAGCCGCATATCGCCAACCCGCGCCCCGCGCGCGCGAACCATCCCATCGCGTGCCTTCCGCCTTGTGCCGTGCCGCGGCCCACCGCGCGCCATTCCCCGGCTCGTAAGCCCATCGCCAGCCAGAACAACAGCAGGCTCAGCGCCGCGGCGGCGAACAGACTCGCCATTTGGCCATAGACGCCTAGTACCCCACCGCTGATGCGCCCCACGCTCCCGGCCAGCACCTGCCCGATCGCGCCGCCCGGTCCTGCCACGGTCGGCCAGCCGATCCGCCCGGCCAGCGGCAGGCCCGCCAGCAGCGCCGCCATTACCGGCATGGCGAGCAATAACGACAGGATGCGTACCCCCACCACCCCAATTCCGCGATGCGAGGCCAGCCGCCACGCCCAGGCCAGCAAAGCCAGACTAGGCAGCAACCCCACCAGTCCAAAACCCTGCAACAGGATGTCCGTCAGCCCCGCGCCTATCGGCCCCGCCAGGTTGCTCACCGGGCGGGCCGTGGCGGTGTTGAAGGATGGATCGCGCGGATCGTAGGACAGCAGCGCCACCAGCAGCGCCAGCGCGATCACGGCAAGGATGAAGCCGGCGACTTCCCCCGCCCGCTGGCGCAGCATTTCGCCCAGCATAGGGGAGATGAAGCGGCCGGATTTCAGCCGCGCAGTTTCGAAACCGGAACTCCGGCCGGGGCCGACCATGCGTTGATCCTCCAATTATAACCACCCAAAGCTGGGTGGGAGGCTTAACGATACCTCAGAACCATTTGATCAATAAACCAAAAACCAACATGGCTTGCTGTTTTTGCCCCGTCGCGCCAATTTTCCGGCCAGGAGCGCTGATGACCGAGACCATTCTGGCTGAAATTTGCGTCGTGGGCGCCGGCCCGGTGGGGGCCACCCTTGCCTGCCGCCTTGCCGCCGCGGGCATGTCGATCGTCGTGATCGATCGAGCCCCCCTGCCGCCGATGGAGCGCCCGGCTTTCGATGGCCGCGCCTATGCCATCGCCCATGCCTCGCGCGACATCATTGCCGCCGCCGGCATCTGGGATCGCCTGCCCAAACCAGCCTGCCCAATCGAAGAAATTCGGGTCAGCGATGGCCGCTTGGGTCGCCCCGCCTCACGTCTGTTCCTGCATTTCGATCACCGGCAGGCCACCCAACCCGGTGAAACCACCGGCAACCCTCTGGGCCCGTTCGGCTGGATGGTGGAGGCGCGGGATCTGCGTGTCGCCCTTAATACCACCCTGCATAGCCAGCCCAATCTACGCCTGCTCGCTCCAGCCGCCGCCCAGGTCGAACGCCACGCCGACGGCGCCACGGTGCGCATCGCGGGCGGCCCCACCATCCACGCGCGCCTCGTCATCGCCGCCGAGGGTAAAAACTCCCCCCTCCGCGAACAGGCAAAAATCCCTGTCACGCGCCTGCCCTACCACCAAACCGGCATCGTCTGCGCCATCGCCCATGACCGCCCGCATCACAACACCGCGCTTGAGCATTTTCTGCCCTCCGGCCCCTTCGCCCGCCTGCCGATGTGTTCCACGGCGGATGCTCCCAACGTCTCCGCGATTGTCTGGACGGAGCGCGATGCGATCGCCCGGCGCGTGCTGGCGCTCAATGACGACGCCTTTGCCCACCAGATCGCCCGCCGGATGGGCGATCATCTCGGCATCGTGCGTTTGCTCGGCGGGCGCTGGCATTTTCCCCTCGCCGCCCAGCACGCCCATCGCTATTTCGATACCCGTCTGGCGCTGATCGGCGACGCCGCACACACGATCCACCCGATCGCCGGCCAGGGTCTTAACCTTGGCTTCCGCGATGTCGGGGCGCTGGCCGCACTGCTGATCGCAGCACATGAAATGGGCGCCGATCCGGGTGCCCCGGGCCTGCTGGCCCGCTATCAGCGCGCGCGCCGCCCCGACAATCTGCTGATGCTGGCCGCCACCGATACGCTGGACCGGCTGTTCAGCACCGGCTTCCCGCCCATCCGGCTGATCCGCGATCTCGGCCTCGGCGCCGTGCAGCGCCTGCCCGGCCTGAAACGGCTGTTCATGCGCCACGCCATGGGCCTCGGTGGACGCTGAATTTCCCGTCGCGCCATAACGCGGCCCGAGTCATCGGGGCGGTCCACCTCCCGTCCCAAAGTCAGCTGGGATTAGGCCCTTTCCCAACCCCCCATCCGGCACAGAATCTTCCAATACACAGGATCGACCGGCATGACGGACAGCCGCGACATCCGCACCAGCGCGATCTCCGCCAGCGCCGGTTCCGCCTTGATCGCCGCCAGGGTCACGGGCTTTGGCAGCCGCCCCACCGCTTCCATATCCGTGCACACCCAATCGCCCTTCTCCCCTGGTACAACGGAGGGATCAGGATAGGCTTCGCGTGCCACCCGCACGATGCCGACGATCTCCTTGCCTGTGTTGGAATGATAAAAAAACGCCAGATCACCCTTCTTCATAGCCTTCAAATTGTTCTTCGCCATGTGGTTGCGCACCCCGGTCCAGGGCTCCACCCGGTTCGCCTCCTGCTGGTCCCAGGAAAACGTGTCCGGTTCCGATTTCACCAGCCAGTAGTTCATCTCGCTCCCCACAAATATCCGCAACAGATTACTTGATGTGCCCACACCTTCAAACCGGCACCGGCATGCACTAGGTTCCGCGCGTGAACGCTCACCCCAGTCTCGCAGCGCCTCCTTCCCCTGGGCGCGGCCTGCATCGCTTCGCCAATCCCGGTCGCTTCCTGCGCCTGTCAGGGGCCGTGCTGCCATGGCTGGCCGGGGCCGGCATCCTACTCACCGCGCTCGGCCTCGGCTGGGGACTGTTTGGCGCGCCGGCCGATTATCAGCAGGGCGACACGGTGCGCATCATCTATGTCCATGTCCCGGCGGCGCAGATGGCGCTGGGCGGCTATCTTGCCCTCGCACTGGCCTCGCTGACCGCGATCATCTGGCGGCATCCGTTGGCCGACTTGGCGGCCGCCGAGATCGGCCCGGTGGGCGCCGCCTTCACCGCACTTTGCCTCGCCACCGGCTCTCTCTGGGGTAAGCCAATGTGGGGTACCTGGTGGATCTGGGACGCCCGGCTCACCTCCATGCTGATTCTTTTCTTTCTTTATCTCGGTCATGTCGCCCTGGTGCGTGCCTTCGACGATCCCACGCGCGGCCATCGCGCCGGCGCTATCCTAGCGCTGATCGGTGCGGTCAATCTGCCTGTGATCAAGTTTTCGGTCGACTGGTGGAACACGTTGCACCAGCCGGCGACGATCAGCCTGACCGGTGCGCCGTCGATGCATCTTTCAATGCTCTGGCCGCTGCTGGCGGCAAGCATTGGCTATGCCTGCCTGTTCGGCGCCATCGTCATCGCGCGCATCCGCGCTGCCGTCTTGGAGCGCCGCCTACGCGCACTGCTTCTCGTTCGCGCCGAGGCGGCAAGATGACGCATTTTTTCTATATTTTTTCCAGCTACGCGCTGGGCATTTTTGTGCCGTTCGGTTTTTCGATCACGGCTTTTATTCGCATGCGCGCAGTGGCGCGCAAACTCGCCGCCATCGATCCGCGCACCAACCCATGACCCGCAAGCGCCGTAGAATCTATATCGTCCTAGCCTGCGCCATCGGCCTCGGCTCCGCCAGCGCTCTGACCCTGATGGCTTTCAGCGACAATCTGGTGTTCTTTCTCTCGCCCTCGCAACTGGCGGCAAAAGCGCCGCAGAACGGACGCGCCTTCCGCCTCGGCGGGCTGGTCGAGCCCGGCAGCGTAAACAAGCAAACCATCGACGGCCAGCCACGGACAAAATTCCGCGTCAGCGATGGCGCCGCTTCGGTGGAGGTCGATTATGGCGGCATCCTGCCCGATCTGTTCCGCGAGGGTCAGGGCGTGGTCGCCCTCGGCGCCCTCCGCCCGGACGGTAGCTTTAACGCGAGTGAGGTGCTGGCCAAACACGACGAAAGCTACATGCCGCGCGATGTCGCCGACGCGCTGAACAAAGCCGGCCACTGGAATCCGAATGCCGGCCCGCCACCACCCGCCGCCACTTGGAACACCCTTACCACGAAGCCCGGCGGATGACGCCAAAACCATGATCCCGGAACTCGGCCATTTTGCCCTTGCTCTCGCCATCGCCCTTGCCTTGGCGCAGGCGCTATGCACACTCGTTGGCGCGGCGCGCGAGGATGCGTGCTGGATGCAAAGCGGCGCCGCCCTCGCCCTCGGCCATGCCATCGCCGTCGCCACTGCTTTCGCCGCGCTGATCTGGAGCGCGGTAGTCGATGATTTTTCGGTGCAGAACGTGGTGGAAAACAGCCACTCTCTGACACCTCTGCTCTATAAAATCACTGGCGTCTGGGGAAATCACGAAGGCTCCATCGTGCTTTGGTGTCTGATGCTAGCTTTGTGCGGCGCCGCCGTTGCAGGGTTCGGCCGTTCTCTGCCGAGTATCCTACGCGCTCGTGTCATCGGTATTCTCGGCCTCACCGCCGTCGGATTTTTACTTTTCACTTTGTTAACTTCCAATCCTTTACTCCGGATCTGGCCACCGTCGGACGATGGGCGTGATATAAATCCGTTGCTACAAGACCCCGGCCTCGCGTTTCATCCGCCCTTGCTCTATGCTGGCTATATTGGCTTTGCCGTCCCCTTTGCCTTCGCCATCGCCGCACTGATCGAGGGCCGCGTTGATGCCGCCTGGGGTCGCTGGGTGCGTCCCTGGACGCTGGCCTCCTGGTCGTTATTGACCAGCGGTATCGCGCTCGGCTCCTGGTGGGCCTATTACGAACTCGGCTGGGGCGGCTACTGGTTCTGGGATCCGGTGGAGAACGCATCGCTCCTACCCTGGCTCACTGGCACCGCGCTGCTGCATTCGGCCATCGTGGTGGAAAAGCGCGAGGCGCTGAAAACCTGGACCATCCTCCTTGCCATCGCAACGTTTTCCTTAAGTTTAAGCGGAACGTTCCTGGTCCGCTCTGGTATTTTGAATTCCGTGCATTCCTTTGCCTCCGATCCCACGCGTGGCGTATTTATTCTTGTCCTACTTCTGCTCGTCATCGGCGGCTCACTCGCCCTATTCGCGTGGCGCGCACCATCGCTCGGCGCCACTGGCCTCTTTGCTCCGATCTCGCGCGAAGGCGCCCTCGTCCTCAATAATATTCTTATCTGCTCTATTGCCGCCGTGGTGTTTACCGGCACGCTTTATCCGCTGTTCGCGGAGCTTGTTTTCGACGCGAAACTTTCTGTCGGCGCGCCGTTCTTCAATGCCACCGTGCTACCGCTCGCCGTACCCGTCTTCCTGGCCATGGTGGTCGGACAGGTGCTGCCCTGGAAACGCGCCGCGCTGGCCACCGCCTTGCTCCGCCTCTGGTGGGCCGCGCTGCTCGCCGCCTTTTTCGGGCTCACCGTCGCGCTCGGCCTGCGCGTGCTTCTCCCCGCCCTCGGCTTCGCCGCCGCAGCCTGGCTGGTTTTTGGCTCCTTCGCCGACATCATCGAGCGTAGCCGCCTGTTCCGCGTGCCCTGGCAAAACACCAGAGCGCGGCTGAAAGGTTTGCCGCTCTCCGTCTGGGCCGCCGCTATCGCGCATGCTGGCATGGGCATTACCGTGGCCGGCATCGCCGGCATGGCCCTAGCGCGCGACAAGATCGCCGCCGTCGGCCCGGGTGAAAGCACGTTCCTCGCCGGCTATGAATGGCGCCTCGATCGTGTGCGTGACGGCGTCGGCCCGAATTTTCGCGAACGCATCGCCGACATCACCGTCTTTCGCTCCGGCACCGTCATTGTTCGCCTCTCCCCTGCGCGGCGCAGTTTCACCACCCAACGCATGGAAACGACAGAGACCGCGATTCATACCACCGGCCTCGCCGACCTCTATGCCGTCCTCGGCGAGGAACGCGACGGCAAGGTTATCCTAAGATTGCACCACAACCCGCTCGCCCTCTGGATCTGGCTCGGAGCGCTCATCATGTCGCTTGGTGGGTTCCTCTCTGTTGCTGATCGCCGCCTACGCATTGGCGCCCCGACGCGCCGTCCTGCCAACATGGTTACGGCCGCATGAACCCGATCTCCCGCCGCCTCATGTTCCTCGCTCCGCTCGGCCTGCTCGCTTTAGGCGGAGCAGGTGCCATGGTGCTGCTGCAACGATTGAGCAAGGGAGACTTCGATCCGCGGGGCGTGCCATCCGTGCTGATCGACAAGCCGGCGCCGCATTTTTTCCTCGCGCCGCAACCCGGCCATGCCGGCTTCGACCAAGCCGCGCTGGCCGCCGCCGGTCACCCGGTTCTGGTCAATTTCTTCGCCTCTTGGTGCTGGCCCTGCATCGCCGAGGCGCCGCAACTGCTCGCCCTGCAACGCCGTGGCGTGCAGATTTGGGGCGTTGCCTATAAAGACAAACAAGACGCTACCGCACGCTTCCTCGACCAGCACGGCAATCCCTTCGCCCGGGTCGCGCGCGACCCGGGGGGCAATGCCGCGCTCGAATTCGGTGTCTATGGCGTGCCGGAAACCTATCTGATCGACAAGGCCGGCATCGTCCGCTGGCGTTGGGCCGGCGCGCTCAGCGACACGATCATCGCGCGAGCCCTCAACCCGCTGCTGGCGCAATACGCGTGATCCGTATTTTTATTCTATGGCTCGCGTTAACTGCCCCCGCCATCGCGGTCAGCAACCCGGCGGAGCTGCTGTCCGATCCCGCGCAGGAAGACCGCGCTCGCGCGCTCGGCCAGCAGCTGCGCTGCCTTGTTTGCCAGAATAACAGCGTAGAGGAATCCGAAGCCGAGTTCGCCCGCGATATGCGCCGCGTCATCCGCCAACGGGTGCAAGCCGGCGACGACGACGCGCAGGTCATCGCCTGGATGGCCGCACGCTACGGCGAATTCGTCCGCCTCAACCCTGCCGTTACCGCGCAAACCGCCCTCCTCTGGGCCTCGCCGTTCCTCGCGCTACTAGCGGGTGGTGCGGCGGTCATGCTGGCGCGTCGCCGTCGTCCCGCGTCGCCCGCGCCGCTGACCGACGCCCAACAGGACGCAATCCGAAAACTGAGCGAACCATGATCTGGCTCGCCCTCCTGCCACTCGTCGCGCTCACCTTGCTGCCCTTCGCCCTTTCCCTGCGTCCGGGCGCCACTCTTCGCGACTACCGCCCCGTCGCCCTCGCGCTGCACCGCGCCCAACTCGGCGAACTTGCGCGCGAACGCGATGCCGGGCGGCTGAATCCGACCGAGTACGACGCCGCCCTGCTGGAAATCCAGCGCCGCCTCCTCGCCGCCGATCAAACCCCCACCCCGCGCGCCAAACCCCCGCTCAGTTTTCCGCTGACCACCCTCGTGCCGCTACTGCCGCTTCTGGCGCTGCTGCTCTACCTTCCCAGCGGCGAACCGAATATGCCGGAGATGCTGACCCAACTCGCCGAACGTCGGAAAGTGGTAGTACGACAATTAGCAGAGGAGAACGGTCTAATTACAGAACTCCGTAGGCAGCTGACGGAGATCGACGTGGGCAGCGAGCAAGGACGACAGGGGCACGTGCTATTGGGCAACGCAGAGATGCGGCGTGGCAATATGAAGGAAGCCGCTGATGCTTGGCGGGCGGCACTGGATGCTGGCTTCGATCCAGCAGTCGCCGTCTTGGCCGGCGCGGCCATCATACAAGCCGAGGGCAAGCTCACCGTGGAAGCCGCCGTCTTGTTTCGCCGCGCTTTGGCGGAAGGCTCACCGGATGCCCCCTGGCGGCCCATGGTGGAACGACGATTGCGTGAAACGAGCCCGTAGGATTTAACATCGCTCGTGATCACGGCAGGACAGGACAGCACATGCGCGCGATAGCAACAGTAGGATTCATCGGCCTTGGCGTGATGGGGGAGCCCATGTGCGCCAATCTCAAACGCAAATCTGGCCTAACCGTGCTGGCATACGATATGCGCAACGAGCCCATCCAGCGCCTGGTCGAACATGGCGTGCAGGGTGCCTCTTTGCAGGACATCGCCCGACGCGCCGATGTCATTCTTCTGTCGCTGCCCGATGGCAAGGCCGTGCAGGCGGTGATCGAGGGCCTAGCGCCGCATCTTGCTGCCGGGCAATGCGTGGTGGACATGTCCACCGCCCCGGTCGCCCTGGCGCGTGAGCTCGGCGAGCGGCTGGGCGCGCAAGGCGTTTACTTCGCCGATGCGCCGGTGGCGCGCACACGCGAGGCCGCCTTGCGTGGCGATCTCTCCATCACCGTCGGCGCGACGGAGGAATTATTCGCCCACCTGACCGCACTGCTCGGCCATATGGGATCGGACGTGACCCATTGCGGCCCGGTCGGAACCGGGCAGGTGGTAAAAATCCTGAACAACATGCTGGTGTTCGAGAATACCTGTGCGACGGCTGAAGCGATCGCGCTCGGCCGACGCAACGGGGTGGAGCCGGAAAAACTGCTCTCCGCCATTGCTAAGGGCTCGGGCGACAGTTTTGTCGTGCGCAATCACGGCATGAAGGCAATGGTGCCCGAACTTTACCCCGAACGCGCCTTTTCCACCCTCTACGCCATGAAGGATCTTTCGTACGCCCTGCTGATGGCCGACGAAGCCGGCCTCGCGGTCGAGGGCGCGCGTCTGACAATGAAACGGTTCGAGGCATCGGTGCAGGCCGGCAATGCGGAAAATTATCACCCCGCTGTGCGCGACGTGATCGATCCGAAATAGGCCGAAAGCACCCGCGGATGGATTCCTGCAGGTCGTCACAACCAGTATTCTGTTTATCTGCTGCTGACCTACCCCCTTCAGAGTGGTCCGTCGACTATTTTAGTGTGGACCCCGAAGGGGAGGAAAATAAGCAAGAGGCACGGACCTGAGGAGCTTATCGGTAAGCTGCGCGAGGCCATCCACATCGGTCTACCCCTATAGGAGACGCTGGCGGCGGCGCAGAGGCGCAACAGGAGATCCTTAGGTAGTTTGATCGGTGGTGAGTGACCTTTTTTCTGACTAGAATATTAACGACAGAAACACTTTGAGTATATTACTTATTGATTATCCCTCCAGTGCGGGTAACTGGACCGATTAATGAGCAGGAATTTCTTTAGATTCTTTGACTGGATCCGCGCCGCCCGGCCCAACCGCACCACCGGTAGGGAGCCATCCGCGATCCAGCGGCGGACACTACGCGGCCAAGGCCACGCCGCCCACCCATCCTGAAAAGATGCTACGCCGACAACGCCGCCACGATCGCCTTGGTATTCGAACGCATCATCTCGATATAGGTGGCCGCCGGACCGTCGGGGGGCGACAGCGTATCGGCATATAGCATCCCGCCGATCTTCACCCCGGTTTCCCGCGCCAGTTGCTCCATCAGTCGTGGCGACACGCCCCGCTCCAGGAACACCGCGTCCAAGCGCTCCTTCTTGATCTGCGCGACCAGCCGAGCGAAGTCCCGAGCCGAGGGCTCAGCATCCGTCGATATCCCCATTGTCGCTAGGAAGTCGACACCATACGCATCCGCATAGTAGCGGAACGCCTCATGCGAGGTGAGGATGCGGCGGCGGTCGCGCGGGATCGGCGCGATCATCGCCTTGATCTCAGCGTCCAGCGCGCCCAGCCGACTCAGATAAGCCGTGGCCTGTTCGGCGTATGCCGCCTGGCCGGTCGGATCGGCTGCCATCAGCCCATCGCGGATATTGGCTACATATATTCGTACATTGGCGACATCCTGCCAGCAATGTGGGTCGGGCTCGGCCTTGCCGTGCGCGTGGCCATGGTGCCCGTGACCGTCACCGGTCGACAGAACCTTGACTCCCTTGCTCGCCACGACGCCGGTCCCCTTGAACCCAGCAGACACCGCCAGCCGCTCGGCCCATCCCTCCAACCCCAGCCCGTTGATCACGAACACGCGGGCGGTCGACACGCTCCGCGCCTCGGACGGGCGCGGCTGGAAATGATGCAGATCGATCCCGATCGGCGCCAGAGAGGTCACGGTGACGCGCCCCCCACCAACCGCCCGAGTAATATCGGCCAGGATCGAGAAGCTGGCGAGGGCCGCCATCGGCGGTCCCACCTGCCCTTGGGCCAGCGCCGGCGTCGCCACCATGGCGGGCAGCGATGCCAGGAATGTCCTACGTCCAAGCATGATCAGAACTCCCAGCCCATCTTGATGCGGAACACATTCTGACTGAAATTCGTCAGGTCCAGGCTGCGCGGATCGTTGTTCTCATGGCCTGCCACCTGGGTGTTCCACGTCAGCGACAGCCACGCGCTTTCGGAGATGCGCCAATATGCGGTCGGACCGACATACAGCGCGTGTCCCACCTGCTTGCCGAAGGTCAGCCCGTCAAACGCGGTCAGATACCGTATTTCGCCCCCCAGGAAGAAGCCTTCGGTGACCCGCGCCGTCAGCGCCCCGGTAATGCCGCCAACCGAGCCTTCCTCGGCCACCGAGCCATCCGCCCAGGGGCGGAACCGCTCCATGTCCCACACCAGGTTGACCGCGCCCCACAGCCGATCCCGTACCAGCTCGGCGTCCATAATCAGCTTGTTTTCGGAGGCGAAGCCGAACCCGGCCTCCCCCGTCAACTCGTCGGCGATGGCGATCGAGGGCTCCAGGTGCAGCGTCAACCCGACCCCCTGCTGCGAGCGGTCGAGCCAGCGCCAACGCACCTCGCCGCCCAGGCTACGGAACCGCATCGCGTTGGTGTCGGGCAGGGCCGGGTTGTTCTTGATGTTCCAGTATCCGCCCAGCAGGCTGCCGGACACCGACAGGTTCTTCGCCGCGGCCCAGGACAGTTCCAGCTTGGTGTTCGCACCGGTGTACCGGCCATCCCGCCGACCCGACCCGATTATGGTTTCCACGGCGACGCCGATCGCGCCTTCATGGTCGATATCGGAGCCGAGCGTGAAGCCGAAGAGGGATTCGGATTCAAGCGGATGGGCGTCCGCGGTCGCGACGGATGGGTTGCGCGCCGCCCTGGTTTCCACCCGGCCCTGGTCGAATGTCTGCGCGAGTGTCACGCCGGGCACGCAAAGCGCCGCCGCCAGAAGCCCCGCGCGAAAACCTGTCAGCATTTGTATTCCCCATCTTCTTTCTAATTGAATGTTATAACATATGATTTTTCAGCTGTCAGCAACCTTCCGACAGCTTGGGTGGCTTGAGGCAGGGAGGATTTCTGGCTCATCGTAAGGGTCCTTCCGATCCCACCTGCTATGGCGCATGGGATCAGAGGAGCGACATTCTACAAGTGGAATGCCAAATACGGCGGTCTGGGTCGGTCAGAGGGGCAATGGCCTACGACGACCCTTGACTGTGGCGGCGCGCAACGGCGTGGACGGGGAAGGCCGGAGCAGGAAAATGACGCTCAACCAAACTAAAAAATACCGTCACGACAGGCGTGATGGAAACCCAGGGGTTTACTTTTAAGTGGAGGGAAATTGGGGTTCAGATCAGTGTTCCTTCGGGTTCAGGCTGTGTCTCAACAACCCAACTCTACCCAGGACCAGGGGCACGACCTGTGCCGCAATTTCCGCACTGACACTACACATGCGCTACCCGCGCCACAGCGACAATTCCAAATCGTATATATAACATATTGAATTTATTGGAGCGGGCGGAGGGATTCGAACCCTCGACCCCAACCTTGGCAAGGTTGTGCTCTACCCCTGAGCTACGCCCGCGCTCCTGTGATCTCGCTGGCAGCAAGGCGGCGGTTTCTAAAAGAGATTGTACCCGATTGCAAGCGGCCCAAGGCTGGGGCAGTTTGCGAGCGGCGCGTCGCGCGGCTTGCATCGCCGGGTCGTCGCCATATCTACGTGCCAGACTCACAGTGGACAGACCAAACCCATGCCCTCCGACGTTATTCTCGGCCAGACCCCCACCCCAGGCGCCGCCATGATCAGTGATGGCGACCAGCGCACCTTCATGAAGGACGTGGTGGAGGCATCGCGCGAAATTCCCATCATGGTGGATTTCTGGGCCACCTGGTGCGGCCCATGCAAGCAGCTGACACCCACCCTGGAAAAAGTGGTCACAGGCGCTGGCGGTCGCGTCAGGCTGGTGAAGATCGATATCGACAAGAACCAGCAGCTGGTGGCGCAACTGGCCCAGCTCGGCCTGCCGATGCAGTCGGTGCCCACGGTCGCGGCCTTCTGGCAGGGCCAAGTCGCCGATCTGTTCCAGGGCGCATTGCCAGAATCGGAAGTGAAGAAATTCGTCGAGAAACTACTGAAGCAGGCCGGCGGGTCCATGCCATCGGCCGATCTGCTGGCGGAGGCGAAGGCGGCACTGGAGCAGGGCGACGCGCAGCAGGCGGGCGAATTGTTCAGCGCGTTACTGCATGACGAGCCGGAAAATCCGGAGGCCTGGGCCGGGCTGATCCGCTCGCTGGTGACGCTGGGACAGGAAGACCAGGCCAAGCAAGCGCTGAGCCAGGTTCCTGCGAAGATCGCCGAACATGCGGAGATCGTAGCCTTGCGCAGTAGCCTCGCCCTAGCCGAGGAAGGTCGCGCAGCGCAGGCGCAGCTGGCCGACGTCCAGGCACGCCTCGTCGCCGATCCGGCCGATCACGCGGCGCGCTATGACCTCGCGACCGCCTTGAACGCCATGGGCCAGCGCGAGGAAGCCGCCGATGCCCTGCTGGACATCATCCGCCGCGCACGCAAATGGAACGAGGATGCGGCGCGGCTGCAATTACTGAAATTCTTCGAAGCCTGGGGGTTCGAGGATCCAGCCACGATGGCAGCGCGCCGCAAGCTCTCTGCGCTGCTGTTTAGTTAATGGCGGCATTTTACCCGCGCGTGGAAAACCTACCGGCAGAGATCGCTGTGTTTCCCCTGCCGGGTGCGCTGCTGCTGCCGCGCGGCAAATTACCGTTGAACATTTTCGAGCCGCGCTATCTGGCGATGACGGAGGATGCGCTAGGCAAGGGCCGCATGTTCGGCATGATCCAGCCCGATGTTGACCAGCCAGATGGCGCGATGGGCCCGGCCTTGTATCGCGTCGGCTGCCTGGGTCGGATGAGCTCGTTCAGCGAAACGGAGGATAGGCACTACTTGATAACCCTGCATGGCGTCGCGCGGTTTTCCATTGTCCGGGAATTGGAGATGTGCCGCGGCTATCGGCAGGTACGCGCGGATTTCTCCATGTTCGGCGCCGATCTTCAGCCACCGGATGCGGCGCTGGCGGATCGCGATGCCATCCAGGCGGCGCTACGGGATTATTTTACCCATACGGGGATCGATGCGAATTGGAACGCCATTCGCCGCTTGCCGGATAATATGCTTGTGGGCACCCTGGCGATGCTGTGCCCGTTTGCGCCGGTGGAAAAACAGGCTTTGCTGGAAGCGGCGACGGAAATCGAGCGCGCGGCAACATTGCTGGCGCTGCTGCGTATGGGATCGAGCGAGCCCGATCCGCCCGGCACGCGGCGCATGCTAAGTTGAGGCATTCATGAGCGAAATCACGCCACCGCCGGTCCCCGTCGATCCTCGATTGCTGGAAATCCTGGTTTGCCCGCTGACCAAGGGGCCGCTGGAATATGATCGCGCGGCTTGCGAGCTAATCAGCCGGCGCGCCGGGCTTGCCTATCCGATCCGGGACGGTATTCCGATCATGCTACCCGAGGAAGCGCGCAAGCTGGCGGATTGAACGCATGCCAATACCGACGGAAATACGGCTGGACCGCGCTGTGCGCATCCTCGCTGTTACCTTCGATGACGGGGCACGATTTACTTTGCCACTGGAATATCTGCGCGTCGAAAGCCCGAGCGCAGAGGTCCAGGGCCATGGGCCGGGGGAAAAGCGCATTGTTGCCGGCAAGCGCGATGTTGGCGTGAGTCGAGTGGAACAGGTGGGCAATTACGCCGTGCTTCTCGTCTTCGACGATGGCCACGATACGGGGATTTTTTCGTGGGATTATCTGTATGCGCTGGGCCGTGAACAGGACGTGCGCTGGCAGGCCTATCTGGACGTCGTCGCGGCGCGCGGGTTAAGCCGGTAAGCGATCTTTATCCAGCGTCGCCAATTCGCCCACCGTGATCGGCTTGAACGGGGGGCGGATGCGGTACGTGCCGATTTCGGCCACCGGACGCCCGTGAATTTCCGCCATGAGCTCGGAAACGGCGGGGCCACAGACGCGGCCCTGGCAGGGACCCATGCCGGCGCGCAGGAAGGCTTTCGCCTGGTTCGGGCCTTGCGCACCCTGCCGTGCGGCGGCGCGGATTTGTCCGGCGGTGATTTCCTCGCAGCGGCAGACGATGGTGGCGTCGGCGGGTCGCAGGATTTCGGTGGAGGGTGCGTATCGGCGGTCGAGAAACGCGCGCACGGCAAGATGCGCGCATTGATCGGACATATCCTGGGTGGCGAGGCGATCGCGAGTGGCGGCATCGATGCGGCCTAGTCGATACAGGCCCTCCAGCGCCGCCAGCCGCCCCGCATGCTCCGCCGCGCGCGCGCCACCGATGAAACCGCCATCTCCGGCGATAAGGATGTTGTCTGTGCTGGTGTTGCCCCATGCGTCCAGCGTGGGGCGGAGGCAATACTGGGCCGCGTCCCATTCCATTGCGCAGCCCAGCGCGTTGGCGATGTGAGTAACCGGAATCACGCCGGCATGCAGGCCGATCGTATGTGCGGGTAGACGAATGGTTTTCCCGCCGTGACGGAATTGCACAGATTCCACCCTATCCACGCCTTCGATACGGATATCGGTGACATTGCGATAAATCGGCACCCCGGCGCGCGCCAAGCGTTCGAACATGCGAAGGCCCTTAAGCAAATAGCGCCATCCCGCTCCACGTAGCGCGCGCGGCAACAGGGCGAGGGATGCCATCCGATCCGCCTGCCGCGACGTATCCAGAATCACCAGGGCTGGTGCTCCGGCCGCTACATACTGCCAGGCCAGTAAATAAAGTAGCGGCCCCGTGCCGACCAGAATGACGCCACGGCTGATAATGGCCGCTGTCTTCAGCAGTATTTGCAAGGCCCCCGCCGTCATCACGCCGGGAAGGGTCCATCCAGGTACCGGCATTGGCCGTTCCATGGCGCCGGTGGCCAGGACCAATACATTGGCGGTGATCCGGTAAGATTGCCTGTGGCGTGAAAAGTAAATTTCTTTTTGCGGCGTGATATTCCATACTGCGCTGTCCGGAAGGTATTCGGCCGGGCTCGCGCGCAGGCGCCTGACGAGCATGGCGCCGCGCGCATAATCGGCCCCAAGAATGCGGAGTTTGGCGAGGGAAGAATCCTCGGTGGCGCGATAAATTTGTCCCCCCGGTCCGGGCTGTTCGTCTAACAGAACAGTGCGCGCGCCTTGTTCCGCCAGCAGGGTCGCGGATGCGAGGCCGCTGGGACCGGCGCCGATCACAGCGGCATCGTAGATCACGCTCATGGGGCGGCCCGCGCGCCGCGCTGGCGAGTGATAATCATGCCATCGCGCACCGAGGTAAGACAGGATTGGCGATTAGGAACACCGTCGATCTCCACCAGACAGTCAAAGCAGACGCCCATAAGACAGAAGGGCGCGCGTGATGTGCTACCTACGGGCGTGTCGCGCACGGCCAAAATACCGGCCGCGAGCAGGGCGGACGCAACGGACTCGCCTTCGGCAGCGATGATGTCCGTGCCCTCGAAGCGCATGCACAGGGTCGCGGCCTGCGGGTTAATGCGTAGGAACATGAAACCGCCGTGCGCTGAAAGGAGAAAATTTGTCCGGCAGAACGCCCTGCATGATCGCGGGCGCCAATTCCAGCGCGTGCCCGCCGGCCAGGGTGACGCCGGAATGGCAGGTGGCAGCGAAGGCGCCGGGAAATTTTTCCGACTGATCATAGATGGGAAATCCATCCGGCGACATGACGCGCAGCCCGGCCCAGGTACGCACGATCGTGGCATCGCGCAGGCCAGGAAAGGTACGCACCTGCCGCTGCACGATATTTTGCAGTACCGGCACGCGGACCGACGTGTCAAAGCCGGCATCCTCTACACTGTCGCCCAGCATCACCGTACCTTCGACGGTCTGGCGCAGCTTGTGGGTGGCGTAATTCAAAAAGGGTTTCATCCGCTCTGTGATGACGATCTGCCCGCGCTCAGGCTTGACGGGAACACCCAGGCCAACCATCGGTGCCAGCGTGTACGAGCCGAGGCCGGCGGCGATGACCAATTTTTTACAGGTAAAAACTTCGGTGCCGGAGTGGACGGAGAAATCGTGCAATGCCGGCGCGATCGCATCCACCGTCCGGCCAGGAAAATAGGCACCACCCAATGCCTGCAGAGATTGTTGTAGCGCGCGAAGTAAATAAAGTGGGTTGGCATGGCCATCGATCGGGCAGAAGGCGGCGCCGGTTACTTCATCGCCGATATGTGGTACCATGGCACGCACCTCTGCGCGGCTGATCATACGGGTGCCGATATTGCCGCTTTCATTATGCATACGCCGAACAAAATTTTCGCGCTGTTCGTATTCCTCGTCACCGAGGCAGAAGGTAAGGCCCCCGGTTTGTTGCAGCCCCACGTCGATGCCGGTGCCCTCCGCCATCGCGCTGGCGAGTTGTGGCCAAAGCTCGGCGGAGCGGCGCGACCAATGCGCATAGGGCGGCATGCCGGCGCCTTTCGATTGCACCCAGACCAGGCCGAAATTGGCACGCGCCGCGCGGAAGGCGACATCACCTTGGTCCAGCAATGCCACCGACGCACCAAGTCGCGCGGCACCCCAGGCGATGGCGCCACCAACCAGGCCGCCGCCGATGACGATAAGGTCATAGCCCATCATCACCCCACCATCGTCAGCCCGCCCGATACGCTCAGCACCTGGGCGGTGATGTAGCTGGAGCGGTCGGAGGCAAAGAACATCACCGCTTCAGCGACTTCTTCCGGCTCGGCAATGCGGCGGAAGGGGATGGCCTTGGTCAGCGCATCCTTCATGCGGTCTGGCTGGCGCTGAAACAAAGGCGTGTTAGTGGGGCCGGGACAGACCACGTTGACGTTGACGCGGTGGCGCGCCATCTCGCGGGCGAGCGATTTAGAGAAGGCGATGATGCCGCCCTTGGCGCCGGCATAGACGGTTTCGCCCATACTGCCGACCCGGCCGGCATCGGAGGAGATACTGACGATCTTGCCGCCTCCGCCAGATTCGATCATACCCTTCAGCACGTTGCGTGTCAGACGAATGGGTCCCATTAGGTTAATGGCGATCACCCGGTCCCACATTGTGGTTTCATTATCCATGAACGGTTGGATAATATCCCATCCGGCAGCGTTGACCAGAGCATTGACGCGCCCGGCACGGGCCTGTACCGCGTCGGTAAAAGCGTCGATGGCTGACGGATCCGTGAGTTCGAGGGACAGAAATTCCATTTTATGACCGATGGCGACGGCGTCAGCCACCACCTGCGTGCCGCGTTCGACATCGACATCGCCGATAAAGACGCGCGCACCGTTGCGGGCGAGAAGAAGCGCGGTGGCTTTTCCAATACCCGACGCGCCGCCAGTGACGATGACATTCTTGTTCTGCATATCCATGGCAGGGTCCTTAACTTAACGATTGGTTCGGTCGAAGAAGGCGGCCACCAGATCGCGTGTGGCTTGCGTGTTAAGTAGGCCTTGCGTCTGGCGCATTTCCTCGGCGAATCCGCTATCGCCAGGTGTGGCGGCCGCGGTGATACAAATTTTCGCCGCCGTGACGGCATGGGCGGGCAGCACGGCGTATTGGCGGGCGATTTCGGCGGCCTTGTCCTGCAGCTCAGCCAGCGGAGAACACCATTGCACCAGGCCCAGGCGTTCGGCCTCCGCGCCGCCGATTTGCTCGGCGCCAAGGATCAGGCGCAGCGCAGTGGGCCGGCCGGCGAGACGGGTCATGCGCTGTGTGCCCCCCGCGCCCGGCAGTAATCCTAATCGCAATTCCGGCAGGCCGATTTTTGACTCGTGTGCGGCTACACGCAGATCGCAGGCCAGCGCCAGTTCAAACCCCCCGCCCAATGCGGCGCCGTTGATTTCGGCTAGGGTGACGCGCGGCAGAGCCTCGATGCGGTCATACAGAAGTTGGTAGTTGCGGATGACTTGTAGCTGCGCCGCGATGCCGTTTGGCGCAGTGAAGCGAGCACGCATTTCTTTTAGTTCCGCTCCAGCACAGAAAATTTTTAGTGCGCTACGGATATGCAGGACAGACCAATCATCGCGCCTATCTAGAACATCGAGATTGGTGTGAAATGCCGCCAACCAAGCATCGCTCATGGCATTGACCGGAGCGTTGGCCATTGTGATGGTGGCGATATGGTCGGCCACGCGCAAATCGAGCATCGATCTGTCCTTTACTTCGCCAGCGCCCGACTGATCACTAGGCGTTGGATATCGTTGGAGCCTTCATAGATTTTCGTCACGCGAACGGCGCGGTAAATACGTTCCACTGCGTATTCCTGCATATAGCCATTTCCGCCGAATGTCTGGATCGCGTCGGAACACACACGCTCCGCTGTTTCCGATGCGACCAGCTTTGCCATCGACGCTTCCATCAGGCAATCCTCTCCTGCGTCGGCCAAAGCGGCGGCATACAGCACCAGCTGCGCAGCGGCTTGCAGCGACGCCGCCATATCAGCCAGCCGGAAGGAGACGGCTTGGTGGGTGATGATCGGCGCGCCAAAGCTGGTGCGTTCCTTGGCGTAGGCCACGGCGCGTTCCAGCGCGTCGCGCGCCATGCCGACGGATTGCGCGGCGATGCCGATGCGCCCGCCGACAAGGTTGGACACTGCGATGCGAAAGCCGTCGCCCTCTGTGCCGAGTAGGGCGTCGGCGGGAATGTCAAGATTTTCAAAAAATACTTCCACCGTGTCGGAGGCGTTCTGCCCCATCTTTTTCTCGCGCCGCCCGACGCGGTAACCCGGCGTATTGGTGGGTAGGATAAAGGCGGAAATGCCGCGCCGTCCGGCCTGCGGATCGGTTTTAGCAAAGACGATTGCGACGTCGGCGATAGCGCCGCTAGTGATGAACTGCTTCTGGCCGTTGAGACGCCAACCGGTAGCCGTGCGTGTGGCGGTGCTGCGCATGGCGGCGACGTCCGATCCGCCCGTGTGTTCGGTGAGGCAGAAGCAGGACAACATTTTCCCCATCGCCATGGGGCGTAGGTAAGTTTGTTTCTGCGCTTCCGTGCCGGCTTTTTGGACGATGGAACAACCGACAGAATTATGACCGCTCATCACCGTGGAGATGGCGCCGTCGCCGGCGGCAATTTCCATCAAGGCGAGGGCGTAGGAAACGTTGTCTGCCGCTGCGCCATCGTACTCCGCCGGCACGGTCATGCCCATCAGGCCGAGTTCGCCCATCGCCACCAGCACCGCGCGCGGGATCTCCGCCCGCTCCTCGCGTTCGGCCGCATAGGGGGAAAGTTCGCGCTGGGCGAAGACCCGGGTGGTGTCGCGGATCTGGCGCTGTTCCTCGGTCAGGATCATGCGAGCGTCTTGGCACGGTCGCGCAGCACATTTTTCTGAATCTTACCGCTCGGTGTTTTCGGCATCGCGTCGATGATTTCCAGCCGTTCGGGCAGGTAGGTACGGGAAAGCTCCTTGTCCTGCAAAAAACCTATCAGCGTTGGGAAATCCAGTGTCTCGCCCGCGCGCAGCACGGCATAGCAGCAGCCACGTTCGCCGAGGCGTTCATCGGGCATTGCCACCATGGCGCATTCGGCGATGGCGGGGTGTTGGTAGATCAAACCTTCGATCTCGACGACCGGAATGTTCTCGCCACCGCGGATGATCACGTCCTTTGATCGGCCGGTGATGCGAACATAGCCGGCTTCGTCGATGCGCGCGAGATCGCCGGTCTTGAACCAACCCTCGGCGTCCGTGTCATAGGCTTCGGGGCGGCCGAGATAACCGACGAAATTGGCAGCGCCGCGAACTTGCAGATCGCCTTCCTGGTGGGCGCCGAGGACCTGGCCGGCGCCATCCATCACGCGAATTTCCAAGCCAGGAAACGGCGTGCCGTCGGTCTCAAAGATCCGCTCCGTCGAGTCGCCGGGCTTCGTGCTGGTCGCGGCGCCGTTTTCCGTCATACCCCAGGCGGAAATAATGAAGGCATTCAGAATTTCGCTGGCGCGGCGTACGAGGTTACGCGGGATCGGCGCGCCGGCCGACAGAAAACCACGCAGGGTGCGTGCGTCTGCTCGACGCTCGGTGGCGGCAGCCGTGAGATCCGCCACAAAGGGTGTGGCGCCCATAGCAAACGTGACACCTTGGTCGCGGATGATGTCCAACGCGCGCGATCCGTTCCAGATATCCTGGAATACCGCCCGCCCGCCCATATGCACGGGCATCATTAGCCCATAGGCAAAGCCGGTGAGATGCGCGACCGGCGAACCCATCAGCATCACATCCTCCGTGCCCAAGGAGAATCGCGCGGTATACTGGATCACCATCGCCATGAGCGTGTTCGACGTGTGCATCACACCTTTCGGCTCCCCTGTGGTGCCAGAGGTGTACATCAGCTGGATTACCTCATCCGGGCCGGGGCGGTGGGCGATAAAGACGGCGCGGACGGCGCGATCTGGCGCATGCTCCAGCAGGCTGTCGAAATCGTTTTCGGCGGCCCCGCCGATGGCTAGCACATGGCGCAAGTCCGGCAGATCGGCGCGCAGGTCCTGCATCATGCCCAGATGGTCGAACCCGCGAAACTCCTTTGGCACCACCACCAGCCGGCTGCCGGCATGGTGCATCATGAAACGCAGCTCACGTGCCCGGAAGGTCGGCATGATCGGATTGGTCACCGCGCCGACGCGCAGGCATGCGAGATGCAGCGCCTGGAACTGCCACCAGTTGGGCAACTGGATGGACACCATATCGCCCTTGCGGATGCCCAGGCGAATGAGGCCATTGGCAATCCGGTCTACGCGGTCCTTTAGCTCCGCATAGGTGAGGCGAGTGGAAAAGCCGGTGACAGAATTGTGGTCCACCGTGGCGAGGCGCGCGGGCGCATCCACTGCCCAGCGATCCAGATCGTCGAGCAGCAAGCGGTCGATCCAAAATCCGGCTGCCTTCATCGCCTGGACGCGGGCCGGAGGGAGGCCGGGGGGATCGACAAGGTCCATGGTCATGGCACTGCTTCCAACTGGGCGTGTCCTGTTGCCGTGGCCGGTTGGCCTAGCCTTGGCGTGGGGGGTAGGATGTGGCATCGCGCCCGAACAATCCAGGGGGGATGCCCCTGAAAGAGGAGAACCGGCATCATGGCGTCGCCGCTTTCCGGCCTACTCGTGCTGGATTTTTCGACCCTGCTGCCGGGGCCCATGGCGACCTTGATGCTGGCGGAGGCCGGGGCGGAGGTGGTAAAGATCGAACGCCCGCCGATCGGCGATGAGATGCGGACCTATCGCCCACTCTGGGGTAAGGAGGCGGTAAATTTTGCCCTGCTGAACCGCGGCAAGAAATCGCTGGCGCTGGATCTCAAGAACGCGACGGACCGGGCGAAGCTGGATCCACTAATCGCGCGGGCCGATATTCTGGTAGAGCAGTTCCGCCCCGGCGTGATGGCCCGGCTGGGGCTAGATTATGCGGCGTTGGCGAAGGTGAATCCCCGGCTGATCTATTGCGCCATCACCGGCTATGGACAAACCGGGCCGAAGCGCGATGTGGCGGGGCATGACCTGAATTATATCGGTGATGCGGGGCTGCTGTCGTTAAGTTATGGCGACCCGGCACGCCCGGTGATTCCGCCTGCCTTGGTGGCCGATATCGCGGCAGGGGCGTATCCAGCATTCATAAATATATTGCTCTCCGTGATTGAGCGGGGTCGGACCGGGCGCGGGGTATTCCTGGACGTGGCGATGACGGATCATCTATTTCCATTTCTGTACTGGGCCATAGGCAATGGGCTGGGGACGGGGCAGTGGCCGGGCAATGGCACTGATCTGGTGACAGGGGGGACGCCACGTTATCAGCTCTACCCGACTTCGGATGGGCGGATGGTGGCGGCGGCGCCGATCGAGCAGCGGTTCTGGGATATTTTTATCGGTATCATCGGATTGGAACCGGGATTTGCCGAGGATGCGCGCGATCCGGCAGCGACGAAGGCGCGGATCAGGGAGTTGATCGGAGCGAAACCGGCGGAGCATTGGCGCATGGCGTTTGCGGGCAAGGATTGCTGCTGCTCGATCGTAGCGACAATGGAGGAGGCGATGACTGATCCGCACTTTGCAGCGCGCGGGTTGTTCGCGCGGAGTGTGGTGAATGAGACGGGACAGCGTTTGCCGGCTTTGCCGACATCAGTGCTGCCGCCGTTTTTGGCGAAGAATGATACGGCCGGGCCACCGGCTTTGGGTGGCGATAACGCTGCGTTGCTGGGTTGTGTGAAGGAACAGCGGGGATGACGGATATCGCGGTTGTAACCGGCGCCGCCTCGGGGATTGGGCGGGGCGTGGCGCTGAAGCTGGCGCAGGACGGGTTCGATGTCGCCTTACTCGATATTAGGGAGGCAGACGAAACAGCGGACGCGGTCGCGGCGCTGGGCCGGCGGGCGCAGCCCGTGCATTGCAACGTGGCAGATCGCAAGAGCGTGGAAGCAGCCCGCTTTCGCGTGCACGAGAAACTCGGTAAGCCGAACGTGATCGTCAATTGTGCCGGCTGGAGCGTGATCGAGCCGTTCCTTGAAAACGACGATGCATTCTGGGACCGCGCCATTGATGTGAATTTGCGTGGCAGCATCCTGGTCACGCGAGTGTTTATCGATGATCTCCTGGAAAATAATGGCGGTCGGGTGGTGCTGGTCGCCTCCGATGCCGGGCGGGTGGGCAGCACGGGGGAGGTAGTGTATTCTGCGGCTAAAGGTGGCGTGATGGCATTTACCAAGGCTCTGGCCCGTGAAATGGCGCGCAGATCCATCACCGTGAATTGCGTTTGCCCAGGCCCGACCGCGACGCCAATGCTGATGGTGCAGGAGCCCAAGCGGATCGAGGCGCTGACTCGAGCTATCCCGATGCGCCGGTTGGCGGAGCCGGCAGATATCGCCGCCGCCGTCGCGTTTTTCGTCAGCGCCGGGGCGAGTTATATTACCGGGCAAATCCTGAGCGTCAGCGGCGGGCTGGCAATGGCGGGGTAGATTTCGTGACAGTATTGGATCGGCTGGATCAGGCGCGGGCCTGGGGCGAGGATGAGCGGCTGGTGATCGCGCAGGTGGGACGCTTGGCCGATAAGCTGATCGCGCCCGCCGCCACCGCGCATGATCGCGATGGGTCGTTTCCGTGGGCGAATGTGCGGGCGCTGAACGATCTCGGGTTGAATGGGATTTTTGTGCCGGAGGCGTATGGCGGCAGCTCGATGCGCTACCGGCTGTATCTGGAATGCGTGCGGATTATTTCCCAGGCCTGCGCAGCCACAGGGATCACCTACGCTACCAATTTTCATGCCATGAAGCCGCTGATCGATTTCGGCACGGAGGAACAGAAGCAACGTTTACTACCGTGCATCGTCGAAGGTGGCCTGGGAGCGCTGGCGATTACCGAGCCGAATGCTGGATCAGATGCCACCGGCATGACTACACGATTCCGGGACGACGGCGATGCCATCGTGATTGATGGGGGGAAGATATTCATCACTAATGGCGATGTGGCGGACCGAATTCTTTTATTTGGCAAATGGGATGGCATCGCGGATCGCAAGGAGGCAATCTCGGCATTGATCGTCGAAGGCGGTGCGTCGGGGATGAGCGTCTTGCGGCTAGAGGACAAGATGGGATTGCGGGGATCCTCCACCGCCGCGTTGGCGTTCGATGGCTGCCGCGTACCACGGGAAAATTTGTTGGGCAATCCGGGTGACGGGTTACGAATTCTGTTTGCCTCGTTGAATAAATCGCGTCCATCGGTGGCGGCGCATGCACTTGGGATCGCGCGCGCGGCGTTTGTCGATATGGTCGCATATATGAACAACCGTCGGCAGTCTAATCAGCGGATTATCGATTTTCAGGGCAATCAGTTCTTGTTGGCTGATCTGGCGACAGAACTTTTTTTGACGGACAATTGGCTGGATCATGTAGCCGGGTTAGTGGAATCCGACGCGCCCGATTTCGGCATCGAGGCATCGATGGCCAAAATGCGGGCGTCGGATCTGGCCATGCGTATGGCGACGGAATGCGTGCAGATGCATGGCGGGTATGGCTATATCCGCGATAACCGAGCGGAGCGGTTGATGCGAGACGCGAAAATTACACAGATCTGGGAAGGCACCAACCAGGTGCACCGGCAATTGATCGGGCGTAGTTTCGCGGTACGCTGAATATCTCAGGCGGGGACGAAAGCGGCGGAGGTACCGCCATCGACGGGGATTATCGTGCCCGTGATATAGGCCGCATCGTCGCTAAGCAGGAAGCGGATGAGGCGCACCACATCCTCTGGTTCTGCGATACGTCCCAGCGGGGAATTACCAGAAGGCTTGTAGTTGCCGGAATTTCTGGAAAGTGCTGGGCGAACCATGGGCGTATCGACCGTGGCCGGGGCGACAGCGTTGATCAGCACGCCATCGGCGGCGTTTTCCACCGCCAGGACTTTCGTCAACTGGCTGACGGCGGCCTTAGACGCCGCATAAACCCCTCCATTCACTTTTGGACGAATCGAGGCGATGGAGGAAAGCAGCACCATGCGCGCGAGCTCGCCATCCGCCGCCGCCTGTTTCAACTTGGGCAGCGCGTATTTGGCGCAGAGCCAGAGGCCGCGTACATTGACGTCGAACACGAGATCAAAATCTTCCACCGTCTGCTCCGCGATCAGCCCGGTACGGAGGATGCCGGCGCATGCAATCAGGGCATTCAGCTTACCGCCGATGCTCTTGAACGCCACCTCCACCTGCACGGGATCGCGTACATCGCAGAATAGGGGTGTAAAATTATCGCTGGCTTGCAGTTTGGTGCCGGGCAGATCGAGGCCGAGGACATGCCAGCCATCCGCGCGCAGCCGGTGAGCCGTGTGCGCTCCGATGCCGGAGGCGGCACCGGTAATGACGACATTTTTACTCATACTGCCTCGCTCAGTAGCTATTGAAGATACGCATAATCTCTGTCGGGTCAGATGTTTTCGTCAGCGCCAAAGCGAGCAACAGACGGGCCTTCTGCGGCAACAAGTTGTCCGCCACCAGAATGCCCTGTTCGCGCAGGCGGGAGGAGTGGAACACGCGGCCCGACCCGGCGCGGGTGGATTGCATCACGACGATGCCTTGCCGTACCGCCTCGCCTAGGGCGGCAGATTCCGTGGGTGTAGGAAAACCCGGTGCAAAGCCGGCAGAGACGATACCGCGCGCACCTGCCGCGATCAGAGCGCGCACGATCGTATCGTCCATGCCGGCATAAGTGAGCGCGATATCGACGCGCGGTAAAGCTTGCAGCATTCGAATATCAAATTCGGCATCAGGGTAAACACGGCGCAGTGGGTGACGGTAAAACACTACGGCATCGCCATCCGCATGACCGAGCGTGCCGAAATCAGCACTGCGGAACGTTTGTAGGCGATGAGTAGAAGTCTTACTCACATCGCGGGCGGCATGGATTTCGTCATTTAGCACGACGAGAACACCCATACCGCGCGCTTCCGCGCTGGCGGCGACACATACGGCATTGACCAGATTCAGTCCGGCATCAGTGGATAGTGCGCTGGCCGGCCGCTGCGATCCGGTGATGATCACGGGAATATTTATTTTCAGAGTGAGAGAAAGAAAATAAGAGGTTTCCTCGATCGTCGCCGTGCCATGGCCGATGACGATGCCGGCGAGGTCTGGATGCTCGGCAACTAGCTTGTCGCAAAGAAATACCAGGGCTTTCCAATCGGAAAAGCCTATCTCCGTGCTGGGGATGGCGCGGTAACGCACGGGGAAGACATTTGCCACCGCTTGCACCTCGGGGAATTTCTCCAGGATGGCATCGGCTTCCATACGGTTATTTTGTAAGCCGTAATCATGAAGATCGAGTGGCCCGGCACCGAGGGAGGAGATAGTGCCACCGGTGCCGATGAAGGCAATTTTTTTCTTGTACATCAGATCATCGATGGTTTGCGCGCATGGAAATCGGTATCACGCTGAAATGCGTCTGCGACTTGCAGGATACGCGCCTCAGCGAAAGGGCGACCAGCGATTTGTAGGCCGATCGGCAGACCGTTGAGGTCAAAACCACAATTCACGCTGACGGCCGGCAGGCCCAGATAATTATATGGCCGCGCATTGGCGGAAACGGCGAGAAAGCGTTGCTCGGTACCCGGCGGGCCATGGTCGATATCGGTATCCGCTAGTGTCGGCAGACAGGTGGGGATTGTGGGGTTCAGTAGCACGTCCACTTGCGAAAACACCTCCCCCGCGAAGGCTTTCAGAATCGGGCCGCGCCGGCTGAGTGATTCGATGTAATAGGGTGCGGGGATGGCATACCCTGGATACATTCGCCCACTGATATGCTGGCCATAGGCTTGTGGATCGGTGCGCATCCATTGGGAATGGATGGTTGCGGCTTCCACGCGCGAGACGATGCTGCCATAGGCTGCCACCGCATCCATCAAAGGCAACTTAATGCGAGAGATGATGGCCCCGCGGGCCGCGAGCACACGGGCAGCTTCCTCCATCGCGGCGATCACCGGCGCGTCCGCGTTATCGAGAAAATAAGTCTGCGTGATGCCAATACGCAGCCCGCGCAGATCGCCATCGAGGGAGGATTCGTAATCGGGGACGGGCTCACGCGCGCTGGTCGGGTCGTTCGGATCGTGGCCGGCGATGACGGAGAGGATGCGCGCGCAATCGCGCGCCGTGCGAGCCAATGGTCCGACATTGTCATGCGAGAACGAAAGCGGCATGGCGCCATACCGCGACACACGGCCTTGCGTCGCCTTGATCCCCGTCACGCCACAAGCCGCAGCGGGCAGGCGGATGGAGCCACCGGTATCTGATCCCAGCGCCGCATAGGTCATGCGCGCCGCCACCGCCACGCCCGACCCTGATGACGAGCCGCCGGTGATGTAAGGCAGATTCCACGGATTGTGGCAGTCGCCAAATGTCTTGTTATGCCCGGTGGGGTTCTGCGCGAACTCCGCCATGTTCAGCCCGCCAAACACATAGGCGCCGGCCTCGGCCATTCGCGCGACAGCGGTGGATGTATAACTGGGTACGAAATCTCGCCGCAGAGCGGAGCCGCAGGTGCAGGGCCGTCCCGCTTGGTAATACATGTCCTTATGCGCCATCGGCACGCCGTGCAGCTTTCCCAGATGCCGGCCCAAGGATACGCCTGCGCGGGTTGCTGCATCGGCCGCCCGCGCGGCGGCTTCGGCGCCTTCGCGGTCCAGCCAGATGGTGGCGTTGAGACGGGAATTGGTTTTTTCCAGATTGGCCCAGCAGGCGTTCAGCAATTCCAGCGATGTCACGTCCCCGGCGCGTACCGCGTCGGCGGCTTCAACGAGCGAAAAATCAGCGAGGTCGGTCATCACGCGCCCTCCTTCGTCGCTTGCAGGGCGGCCTCAAAGGACGAAGGCTCGTCCTCAAAGGCGATCGTGCCGCGCAGCTTCTCGAACGCGGCGATAGTGTTTCTGAGATCAGCGGCTAGGCGTCGGCTGGGATCGTTGGGCGCGGCGAAGCCATGCCAGGTGGCGATCATCGCCTCGGTGGCTTGCAGGAAATCGTCCATGACCGGTGCTCCGCTGTTTTTCCACGCGTCAGCATGCTGGCAGAGGGCACGGCGATGCAAGCCCACCACCCCCTCCCGGTACGTGCTGGGCTAGGGCATAGTGCGAGCGCAAGCAATCGAGGGAGGGACTGTCCGTGCCCGTTGACCGTCAGGAATTCCGCAATGCCATGGCCCGGCTGGGCGCAGCGGTGAATGTTGTCACCACCGATGGGCCGGCCGGCATGCATGGCTTCACCGCCTCCGCCGTCTGTTCCGTCACCGACGATCCGCCGACCTTGCTGGTCTGCGTCAACCGGTCCAACGATTCCTACGCGCCGACGATTGAGAATGGCGTGGTCTGCGTAAACACCCTGACACACGAGCAGCAGGCGCTTTCGCCCCTGTTCGCCGGCATGACCGACCATGATGCGGCGGAGCGTTTCGCGCATGGCAGTTGGAGCAAGATCCTGACCGGAGCCCCGGCACTGGATAACGCGACCGTCGCCTACGATTGCCGCATCACCGACTTCGCCGATGTTGGCACACACCGGGTGCTGTTCTGCACCGTGGAGGCAGTGTGCCTGGGCCAGGCGGATGAAGGGCTGGTCTATTACGGCCGCGCCTATCACCGCGTACTGCCGGCGGGGTGATGTGAAGGAAGGCCAAGGCTCTGCCCCCGCCCCCCCAAGAACGGAGCTTTTGGGACCCATTTGTATGGGGTGAAGGCTCTGAGTAATTGGCTGATTGCGGCGCAGGCGGTTTTGGTGGTTTGGATGTCGACGTTTCGCAACAGATACTTGAGTTTGGCGAAGAGCTTCCAGATCGGGTTCAGATCAGGTGAATATTTTAGTGGGAAGATCAGCTTCACTCTGGCCGCACGGATAAGACGGGGTTGAGGGAAAATCCCTCAATCCTGCTTTCGGCAGGTCATACTGAATGAAACTTGGTATCACGCGGCCTGCGCGCTCGTTTCATGCGCTGGAAAATTCAGCTCGACGGCGATTCCGTCGGGGTCGCGCATAAAGATTTGGGTTTGCCGGTCGCGTGGCAGAACGCGTTCCTCGAAACTAATATTGTGTTTCTTAAGTTTAGTCCGTATCTGCTTAAGGCCGGAACAGGCAAAGGCAATATGATCCAGCCGCCCGGTCTTCGTCGCCTTGCGCTGCGCCGCATTTTCGCCGATGCGAAAGCCGATCAGATGAACGGTCGCGATGCCGGCTGAATAGAGCCAGTAGCCAGGAAAATTCAGCGGCGGCCGGTAGCCTACTTCCAGCCCCAGAACTTCAGCGTAAAAATCCTTCGTCGTTTCCAGATCGGCCGGGCAGATCGTGAAGTGGTTGAGGGCGTGCAGCGGCATCTTCGCGGTCCTTTTCTTCAAATAAATCGCAAATTGACGTTTCCACCGAGCATCCAGCTGCCGACATTCTCGAAATGAGCGGAGCGTCCTTGCGCCTGCTGGGTCACGGTATGGATGTCGCGATAACGGCGCTCGAAAACGTTCGAATCGAAAATTGCGGTGGCACCAGCCTCGTTCCAAACTGTCTCAGAAACGGCGCGCGCCACGTGAATGCCATAGGTCGCGGCGGTGCGAACCCGTATGCGCTGTTCCATCGGCATCGGGTGCGTCTGTCGCGCTACATCCCAGGTTTCGCGCAGGGTTTGGATCAGATGGTTGCGCGCCGCGCGCAGCCGCACATCCGCATGCGCTACCTCGAACTGCACGCGGTTGTTATCGCGCAGGGGAATCCCCGCCATGGCGGGCGATTTTCCCCGCGCCAGGCTAATGAAATCGTCCAGCATGGCGCGCGCGATGCCCAACGCCACGGCCGAAAATCCGGCTGCGTACATGTTGTTGGTGGAGAAGCGATAGAGCGTGCCCGATTGCCGGCGTTCCGTATCGGTATCGCGGCGCAGCGAATGGTCGTCGGGCACGAACACATCGTTGGCAAAAAACGTATTGGACCCGGTGCCACGCAGACCAAATACCTGCCAGTCATCTTCCATCCCGACTGCCGCTTTCGGCAACAGCATCGTGCGCTCGATCACGCTGCCGTCCGGATCCTTACGCAAGGAGCCATCGCGTTCCACCACATGGCAATGCCCGCCGATCCAGGTCGCATGCCGCCCGCCGGAGCAGAATGCCCAGCGTCCCGTGACCCGATAGCCACCATCAACCACTACGGCTTTCGAGCCGCGCAACTGCCCCCAGGCAATCACGCCCTCGCGGCTACCCAGCACCTGCAACGCTACCGCTGGCGCGAGATAGGCCGCCGACATCGAACAGCCGGACCCCTGATTCATGCACCAGCCGGCAGAGCCATTGCCCATGGCGACAGCCTCGACGCATTGCACATAATCCGCGGGTTCCAGCTCATCGCCCCCGAAATCGCGCGGCACCAGCAGGCGAAAGATGTTCGTTTCATACATCGCGTCCAGCACATCGGCGGGCAACTCATTGGCCGCGTCGATGCGCGGCGCGGCGCTACTGAGCAAGGGAAACAGCGCACGCGCGCGTGCTATAGCGGTAGTGCCGCGTTGGCTGGCGTCCTCTGTTGCGTGCACGATAACATTCATGCCGTTTTCCCTTCCCGGCCCAAACCCGCCGAAGCAGGACTTACGGTCGGGGAAAGCTCCCCCCGCCCTCAGCTACTGTCAAGTATCGGCAACAGCCAGTGGGCACGTGAAGCGCCGCTTAACGCGGCGCTAGCACCATCACCATCTGGCGATTTTCCATCCGGGGCATCTGCTCCACCTTGCTTAATTCCTCCATCTCCGCGCGGATGCGTTCCAGCACGCGCACGCCAATTTCCTGATGCGCCATTTCGCGGCCTCGAAAGCGCAAGGTCACCTTCACCTTGTCACCCTCGTCGATGAAGGACTTCATGGCACGCATCTTAACCTGGTAATCGTTTTCATCGATGTTCGGACGGACCTTGATCTCCTTGATCTCAACCACCTTCTGGCGCTTGCGTGCCTCGTTCTTCTTCTTCTGCTGTTCGTATTTGAATTTGCCAAAATCCAGGATCTTTACCACCGGTGGATCGGCGTTGGGGCTGATCTCCAGCAGGTCAAGGCCCACCGAGAAGGCGCGGTTCATAGCGTCTCGTGCGCTCATCACACCTTGCATTTCGCCATCCTGGTCGATCAGTCGCACCTGGGCGGCTCGAATTTCATCATTCACACGTGGCCCGTCGCGGGTTGGCGGCGCGGGCAAGGGGGGGCGGGCTATGGGTCACTCCTATAGTGGTTACGGCAATGTCCGGCGCCAGGGCCGGTCAGCGGGCTATCTTGCAGCGTCGGGGCTGACGGATCAAGCGCGCCCGTCAATTAATAAACCCCAATTAGCTTCACCCCAGCGATCAGCAGCACGATTCCTAATGCCTTGATGACCCCCGGCACGGCCAGACGAATGCCCAGGCTGGTACCGATCAGCGCCCCCACCAGCACCGCCCCCGCGTACCATGGCAGTTCGGGCGGCAGCGCCCGCAGGCTCGCCAGATTGCCCAAAAGCCCGGCGACAGAGTTGCACAGGATGAACACGGCGGATATCCCGGACACGCTGCGCGGCGCTCCCCAGGCGAGGAAAATTAGTAATGGGGACAAGAAGATCCCGCCGCCCGTGCCGGTCATCCCGGCCAGCAACCCCAACCCTGCCCCGGCGCCAATCGCCACCAGTACCGGCGGCGCATGCGTCTGCCGCGCCGCGCGTAATTCCTTCGGCCAGAGCATACGAATGGCGGATATCACCAGCACCACACCTACCAGGGGGCGGTAGACATGGACGGGCAGTTCGACCGTGCCGCCCAGAAATGCCATCGGCATCGCCCCTAGCAGGAACGGCCACAGCACCTGCCAGGAAAACGCCCCCGCCCGCACATAGCGGTAGGAGGTCAGCCCCGCGACCAGGATATTCAGGGTCAGCGCCGTCGGCCGCATCACCCCCGGCGCCACCCCGAACAACACCATCAACGCGATATAGGCTGAGGCCCCTGCATGCCCGACGGAGCTGTACAGGGCTGCACCGAGCAGCATGCAGGCTGCCAGCAGCAAGGTCGTATCCGTGAGGAATGCCATCGGCGTACGCGATTATTGGGTGACAGGGACACGCAGATCCGGTGGCATCGCCTCCGCCGCCAGTCGCGCCACGGCCTCCGCGAGGGAGAGCACTTCCTGCGCATCACCGCCCAGGCGGCGCAGCGCGATGGTACCCTGCTCGGCTTCCTTACGCCCGACTACGGCAATTAGCGGAACATGCGCCAGCGAATGTTCCCGCACCTTGGCATTGATCTTCTGATTGGTGCCGTCCACCCGCACCTCCAGGCCGGCGGCGCGAAAGGCACGCGCCACTTGCTCCGCATACTCATTGGCGTCCGAGACGATGGATGCCACCACCATCTGCACCGGCGCCAGCCAGAGCGGGAAGCGGCCCGCATATTGCTCGATAAGGATGCCGAGAAAGCGCTCGAAACTGCCCAGGATCGCGCGATGCAGCATGACCGGACGATGCCGTGCGCCGTCTTCCCCCACATATTCCGCGTCCAGCCGTTCGGGCAGCACGAAATCCACCTGCAACGTGCCGCATTGCCAGTCCCGCCCAATGGCATCTCGCAATACGAATTCCAGCTTCGGGCCATAGAAGGCGCCCTCGCCAGCGTTCATCACATAATCGACGCCGGCCGTCGCGCAAGCTGTCTTCAACGCCCCTTCCGCACGATCCCAAGTCGCGTCATCGCCAGCTCGCACCGCAGGCCGGTCAGAAAATTTGATGCGAAATTCCACAAACCCAAAATCGCGGTAAACGGCGGATAAAAGCGCCACGAACTTCACCGTCTCACCGGCGATCTGCGCTTCCGTGCAAAAAATATGCGCGTCGTCCTGCGTAAAGGCGCGCACCCGCATGATGCCGTGTAGGGCCCCAGAGGGCTCATAGCGATGGCACGACCCGAACTCCGCCATCCGGAGGGGAAGTTCGCGGTAGCTGCGCAAACCCTGGCGGAAAATCTGCACGTGGCATGGACAGTTCATTGGCTTTAACGCCAACGTCTTATCTTCGTCTTCCACCTGCGCGATAAACATATGCTCACGGAATTTTTCCCAATGCCCCGATGCTTCCCACAGCGCCCGGTCCACTAGTTGCGGGGTTTTTACTTCCACGTAGTTCGCCGCTTCTAGGCGCCGGCGCATATAGGCTTCCGCCGTGCGATAAAGTTTCCACCCCTTCGGATGCCAGAACACGGAACCAACCGCTTCTTCCTGGATATGAAAGAGACCCATATCCTTGCCGATACGCCTATGGTCGCGCCGCTCTGCCTCTTCCAGTTGATGCAGATAAGCATCCAATTCTTTCTGGTCGCGCCAGGCGGTACCATAGATACGGATCAGCATTGTATTACGATGATCGCCCCGCCAATAGGCTCCGGCTACTTTCATTAACTTAAATGCCGTGCCCACATCGCCCGTGCTGCGCAGATGCGGCCCGCGGCACAGATCCACCCATTCACCCTGCGTATAAAGCGAAATTTCTTCCGTGCATGGCAGGTCTTGAATTAATTCAGCCTTGTATTTTTCACCTTTGAACTGAAAGAAGGCGATCGCCGCATCACGGTCCATAACCTGGCGCACAAAGCTGGAATTGCGCGCCACGATCTCGCGCATCTTCGTTTCGATCTTCGGAAAATCCTCCGGTGTGAACGGCTCGTCACGGGCGAAATCGTAATAGAACCCGTTTTCGATTGCTGGCCCGATCGTTACCTGCGTGCCTGGGTACAGCGCCTGTACTGCCTCCGCCATCACATGCGCCGCGTCATGGCGGATTAGTTCCAGCGCGTCCTCGTCACGGCGGGTGATGAAGGCAACCCGCGCGTCCTCGGCCACGCGCGTGGTCATGTCGAGTAGCCTGCCATCTAGCTTCATTACCATGGCCGCGCGAGCCAAGCCTGGCCCGATGGCTGCGGCGATGTCCGTGCCCGTCACCGGCGCGTCGAACAAACGCACGGAACCGTCGGGCAAGGTAATGGCGGGCATGGGCAAACGCTCCGGGTAACGACAGAAGAAACCTGTCTATGCGACCAATGTCAGCTTCGCGGCAACCCCGGGATACCCCGTACCCCGTCTCCCGCCAGAGCGCGAGGGCTGTCGGGCCAAGACTTGGCGTTGGCCACGCGCTCACCCGCCTGCTCGGCCAGGGCGCCCAGAAGTTTCGAGGCGGTTCCCGTCCACACCGTCCGCATAACCATCAGTGTGCGTAAGGCTGTGGCGACCGGATCGGCGTCGATCACGCCCTCGACGGCCTCGTCGCGGTTGCCGCAATAGGAGGACCAGAAGGTGCCGGCGGGCCAGAGCGCAGTCTCGCAGGCGGTCGCCCACAATGCGAAGTCGGCCAGTGACTTCCTGCCCAACCTGCTCCGTGTCCTCCCCAGTGTCCCCTCCGGACTGACCCTGGCGGAGCGCGAAGTGTTGCAGATCACCGCCGCCGCCACACATTAGGTGCGGCTTCTGCGTCGTTGATCACAGCGCCATCGTCACCCAAAAGGCCAGCATGGACGGCACGATGGTCGCGCAACTGCGCGTTCTACACCCGGCCGCCGGTGCGCGCCTTGCTGCCGTCGTTGCCTTGGCTGCCGCCGCCATTGAAACCCGCGACCGTCTCGCCTATTCCGAATTGATGGCAATAGTGCTGCTGATTGGTGCGCAGGGATTTTTCCTGGATATGGCGGCGAGAATCTTCTATCGCCTGCGCATGCCGGACTTAACAAGTGGTTTTTCCAACCGACCTCCGTACCGGAGCGCGTGACGATGATCTGGCTGCTAATAGGCGGGTTCGTTTTGCTTCTGCTTTTAGGCTTGATGCGCGGCTTCGCGCGTGCGTCGGTTCCAGGCATCAAAACCCTGCTGCACTGGATCGCAGCCCTGGCTGGCGTCTCGCTGGCGCTGTTACTCATTCTTACTGGGCGCGGCGGCTTTGCCATTTTCGGCCTCAGCCTGCTGCTGCCAATGATCTGGGACCGCTGGGGCGGCCGCGTCTTCGGCCCCCGCCCATCGGCCCAAACCGGCTCCGGCGAGGCCCTCCGCGCCTCCCCCGGCACTATGAGCAGCGGCGAGGCGCTGCAAATCCTTGGCCTAAAATCGGGTTCCAGCACCGAAGAAATTAAGGCCGCCCATCGCCGTCTGATGGCCGCCGCGCATCCCGATCACGGCGGATCAGACTGGATCGCGGCACGGCTCAATCAGGCGCGGGACGTATTGCTGGGATGAACTTGCCATATTTCCACCACCCAGGACTGCGAATCTCCCCCCAGCGGTACGCTCCCTCTAATGGACATCCACGGCAAAAATGAAAAAACTACGCAAGGTTGTGATACCGGTCGCCGGCCTCGGCACCCGCTTCCTGCCCGCAACCAAGGCGATGGCAAAGGAAATGCTGCCCATCGTTGACAAGCCTCTGATCCAATACGCCGTCGAGGAAGCCCGTGCCGCCGGCATCGAGCAATTCTGCATGATCACCGGGCGCGGCAAGACCGCCCTCGTCGAACATTTCGACATCGCCTACGAACTCGAAGCCACCTTGCGCGCCCGTGGCAAGGATGACGCCCTGGCGTCATTGCAGGGCGCGACGGTAGAGCCCGGATCCATGGTGACCGTGCGCCAGCAAGTGCCGATGGGCCTCGGCCACGCTATCTGGTGCGCCCGTGCCTTCATCGGCGACGATCCTTTCGCCATCATGCTGCCCGACGATCTGGTGTTGGCCGAAGTGTCCTGGGTGAAGCAGCTAGCCGATGTCTATACACAGACCGGCGGCAATGTTGTCGCGGTGGAGGAAGTGCCGTGTGAGCATACAAATCGCTACGGGATTCTCAAAATTGGTGCTGATGACGGACGTATCGCGGAAATCCTGGGCTTGGTCGAAAAACCCAAACCCGAGGATGCGCCGTCCAATCTTTCCATCATCGGCCGCTATGTCCTGATGCCGGAAGTGATCGCGCATCTGGCCAGGATGGAACGTGGTGCCGGCGGCGAGGTGCAGCTTACCGATGGCATGGCCAAGCTGATTGGTACGCAACCCTTCCACGGCTTACGCTGCCAGGGCCGCCGCTTCGATTGCGGAAGCAAGGAAGGTTTTTTGGAAGCCCAGATTGCCTTCGCTTTAAGGCGCCCCGATCTTCGCGATGCCGTGCGGGCCTTCCTGCCCACTTATTTTAAAGACCGGTGATCGCATGAACTTCCGTCACGATTTCGATCCCACCGTGCTGCGCGAATACGATATCCGCGGTATCGTCGGAAAAACCCTGCACACGGCGGATGCCTTCGCCATTGGTCGCTGCTTCGCCAGCGTCATCGCATCCGATGGCGGTAAAACTGTGGCCACCGGTTATGACGGTCGCCATTCCTCCCCTGCCATGGAGGCCGCTCTGACCGAAGGTCTGATGGCGGGTGGCATGAACGTCACCCGCATCGGGTGTGGCCCGACACCAATGCTCTATTACGCCGCCACTACCCTGCCCACCGACGGCGCCATCATGGTCACCGGCAGTCACAATCCGCCGGACTATAATGGGTTCAAGATGATGCGCGGCCGCAAACCCTTCTTTGGCGAGGATATTTTATCCGTTGGCACCATGGCGCGCGCCGGTGATGTCGTTTCCGGCGTGGGCGCGCAGCGTAGCGCCGATGTCTCCGCTTCTTATATTGCACGGTTACTTCAAGACTGGGACGGTGGATCGCGCGCGTTGAAAGTTATCTGGGACAATGGCAACGGCTCCGCCGGCGATGTGTTGCAATTTTTAGTAAATGGCCTGCCCGGCACCCATACAATTCTCAACGGCACGATCGACGGCAATTTCCCTGCCCATCATCCCGATCCCACGGTGCCGAAAAATCTCGAACAACTTATCGCCCGCGTGCGCGCCGAGGGCGCCGATCTCGGCATCGCCTTCGATGGCGACGCGGACCGGATCGGCGTGGTGGATGATACCGGAGAAATTCTGTTCGGAGATCAAATCCTGATCGTCCTCGCCCGCGACGTGCTGAAAACCAATCCTGGCGCGACGATCATTTCCGATGTCAAAGCTAGTCAGACCCTGTTCGACGAAATCGCCCGTGCCGGCGGGACGCCGAAAATGTGGAAGACCGGGCACAGCCTGATCAAGCACGAAATGGCCACCTCCGGCTCACCGCTCGCCGGGGAAATGTCCGGCCATATCTTCTTCGCCGATAAATGGTACGGTTTTGACGACGCACTCTACGCGGCGATCCGTGTACTCGGCATCGTCGCGCGCATGGGCGGTCAACTTTCCACGGTTCGCAAGGCTCTACCACCAGTCATCAACACGCCCGAAGTGCGCTTCGATTGCGACGATGTGCGCAAATTCCAGGTCATCGCGGAGGTGGCGGCGCGGTTAAAATCGGTCGGCGCGAATGTCTCCGATATCGATGGTGTGCGCGTGACTACGGTGGACGGCTGGTGGCTTCTGCGCGCCTCCAATACGCAGGCCGTGCTGGTCGCCCGCGCGGAAGCCAAGGACGGCGCCGGCCTGGAGCGCCTGAAGGCCGCCCTCGTCACTCAACTTGCCGCCTCCGGTTTATCGGCGCCAGATTTTTCGGGCAACCACGCGGGACATTAAATGCCCGCAAGTCAGGCCGGAGCAGAGAGCCGACTTATGACGGAATCTGGGAGGATTTTCTCAAAGCGTCGGAGGACGAGAGCGGATCGGAGCGGCGAAGTATTAGTTGATGCCGCGTCGCTTGCCCGTACTGATTTTGGCCAGGGTCTCGGTGGTCATGATGATTTAGTCATGATGTTGCCTCCTGCTTTTCGCGGCGTTTCCAGTATAGGCCGCACCAGGCGACCGAGGCGAAGCCTGCGAACGCGATCGTATCGATGGCGACCAGTGGACCGAATAACCCCGCCAGCGTGCCGGCCAGCAGAATGCCCCAGGGACCCATGCCGATGCAGACGGTAAGCAGGCCCATCAGGCGCGAGCGCATGGCTGGCGGGGCGTGCAGGATGATCAGCGATGTTTGCATGTTCGCGAAGGCGGAGGCGCCGATGCCGGCGACCACCAGCAGCGCGCAGGCCGGCCAGAACCAGGGGGTCAGCGGCATCAGCGCTACCGCGCCGAGGAACAGCAGGGAGCCGCCCACCATCAGGACGCGGCCCGAACCGGGGGGATCGCCGCTGGCCAGGCGTAGGCCGCCGAGAAGGGAGCCGAAGGCTTCGGCGGCCGCCAAAACACCGATCAGGATCGGACCGACTTCAAACAATTGCCGGCCGATCGGCGGCAACAGGGCTGAATAGGGAAAGCCGAGCAGGTTCATCGCGATGGTGACGACCAGCACGCCAGCGATCACCGTATGGGTGCGGGCGTAGGCAAAACCCTCAGCGAGGTCGCGCGGAACTTGGCTGAGCGCGAGGCGGCGGGTTTCCTGACGATGTTGCAGACCACTGCCGAGGCAGGCGGCCAGCAGGAACACGCAGGTGGAGACGGTGAAGGCCAAGGTGAGGCCACCCCATTCATACATGGCGCCAGCAACCACAGGGCCGATCAAGCGGGTCAGCGAATTGGACATCGTATCCAGTGCTAAAGCACGTGGGACCAGTTGCGTGGTGACGGCCTCACCCACCATACGCCGCCGTGTTGCCATTTCGGTGGCCCAGACAGTGCCGGCGGCCAGTGCGGCGATGCCGAGATGCCAGGGCCTGGCCCAGCCCAACGCGCTAAGTATCGCAATCGATGCCGAGGCACCGGCGGCGAGCAGGTAGCCGGCGATCATGATGTGCTTGCGGTTCACGGCCTCACTGAGGACGCCGGCGAAGGCGCCGAGGACGAACATCGGCAGGCTACGCGCCGCGGTGACGACGGCAACCGCAAGGCCGGAGCCGGTGACATCCAAGGTGAACAGGGCGGCGGCCAGAACTTCATGCCAGCGCATTGCTGTGACGCAGCCGCCAATCGCCCAAAGACGGCGGAAGGAGGGTGTGGCGAGCAGCACTCGCAGGCCGGGCTTTTGCGGGGTGTCGCTCACGCGATGCGGGCGGGCGGTAACAGCCAAGACATTTGTTGCATCCTCTCGCGTTCGCGTGTCTGTTTATGGGCCGAGGCGGAGCGCCGGTCGGCCTGTTCCCCCGCATCATGCGGCGAGCGGCGGTGTTACGACAACTCGAACCAGTTTCACGTGCAATGTTGGGGAGTACAGAGGCTATGAGCAGCAGGACAAAGGCCGCGACGAAACCCCCGATAATGAAAACGCGGTCAGCGAAAACCGGACCCGCGAAGGCGGCCGCCGTGATGGGGGCGCCGGCGATGGGCGGTATGGCCAGCATGGGGGGCATGCCGATGAAGAAATACGACCGGTCCGCCGAGGACATGGGCAACATGGTCGAGCTTGGCCATGTGAATGTGCAGGTGCCGGACCAACATCTGGCGACGCTTTACTACATGAGCGGGCTGGGTCTGACGCGCGACGCCCTTCTGATGACGGGCGTGGAGAATATGTGGATCAATATCGGCCGCGGGCAATTCCACCTGCCGACGCGCCCGGCACAGGTGCTGCGTGGCGTCACCGGCCTAGTGGTGCCGAGCCTGGCCGATTTGCGCCAGAGGTTAAAGATAGTGGAAGACCGGCTAGCGGGGACGAAGTTCTCCTGGACCGATCATGGTGATTATATCGGCGCCACTTGCCCCTGGGGTAACCATGTTCGCTGCCACGCGCCAGGACCGCGTTTCGGCAAGATGAGACTGGGCATGCCCTATGTCGAATTCCCGGTGCCGAAGGGCTCTCTGACTGGGATCAAGCGCTTTTATGACGAGCTATTCGGCGCACGCACGAAGCTGGAAAAAGATACTCGCGGTAAATATCTGTCCGTCTGTTCTGGCGATGGGCAGTCGCTACATTTCCGCGAAAGCAAAGTGCCGCAGCCGGAATATGACGGGCACCATATCCAGGTGACCTTGGCGGATTTTTCGGGCCCGCATCGTAAACTGAAGGAACGCGGTCTGATCACGGAAGAAAGCGATCAGTGGCAATACCGATTCAAGGACATCATCGACCTGGATACAGCCAAGGTGCTGTTTACCATCGAGCATGAAGTACGCAGCATGACGCACCCCATGTTCAACCGCCCACTGATTAACCGCAATCCGATCATGACCAACCGCAACTATAGGCCGGGGCACGATTCCGCGACTTGGGCCTCCATGGAATGACCCCGGAGCCTGGACCCACTTATACCGAACATCGGCAATCTCCTCCACTGAGACGACAATAGGCTAATAATGGTGGTGCCGCGTGGACGGGCTACGGAAACTTACGCCATCGGAGCTTAAACCATTCCCGTCCATAGCTAAAACCCTCGGACGAGATAACGCCTGGGGCTGTCTGCAAGAACTTCCATTCCATCGGCGAGCCGACCGGGGGCCGGCCCCGTTGTCCTGGCCCATCGCATCCCGGGGATTAATTTTTTTACCCAGGATACCCTGAGCCGAACCATCCTAGTTTTGGAAAATCCGCGCCGTTCCGGTGAAGATAAGGATGGGAATATCCAACCTCTTTGTCTTCACGGTGCAATCATCCCCGGCCTCAAATCACCCCGCGCGCTCGCAACGTAGCAATTTCCTCGCCGGCTATGCCTAGCGCGCCCAGCACTTCGTCGGTATGTTCGCCCAAACCCGGTGAGGGTGTCCGCAACGGTGGCACGGCACCATCGATGCGCAGCGGAGTCGTCAGCATCTCTACCATTCCATAACCGGGATGATCGAGCGCGGCCGTGACAGGCTGAGCAATATTCTGCGGATCGGCGAACACTTCGGCCAGGTTCATCACTGGCCCGCAGGGCACGCCACCCGCGTTCAGCACATCGATCCAATGCGCCGTAGTATGGCGCATCGTCCGCGCCTCGATCTCCGCGTTAATCGCGGCGCGGTTGGCGAAGCGGTCGGCATTGGTGGCGAATTCCGGCCGCCCTGCCAGTTCCTCCGCATCCAGCGCGTTCAGCAGCCGCCGATACATCGCTTCCCCCGGCGGTGCGATGGCAATCTCGCCATCGGATGTGCGAAACATCCCATAGGGCGAAGCGACCGGATGGTCATTGCCGGTGCGCGGCGGCAATTTGCCAGTGGCGAGATGGTTGGCAGCGGCAAAGCCCAGCATGCCGATCATGGCCCCGGTCAGGCTGGTGGAAGCCGCGCCCGCCGCGCCGCCGCGTTCGCGGCGCAACAATAGAGAAACCACACCGAGCGCACAATAAAGCCCCGCCGCCAGATCGGAGATCGGATTGCCGGCGCGCACTGGCGGCGTGCCTTCCGGACCGTTCAGACTCATGAAGCCACTCATTGCCTGAGCGATGAAATCGAAGCTGGGACGGTCCTTGTACGGCCCCGTCGCCCCGAAGCCACTGATACTACCACTGACCAGACGGGGATTGATTTTCGCTAGTTCCTCCGGCCCGAACCCCATCGCTGCCATCACGTCGGGGCGGTAATTCTCCACTACCGCGTCGGCGTCGGTTAACAGTTTCCGTAAAATATCTCGCGCCGCGGGGTCGCGCAGGTTCAGCGTAATAGATTTTTTATTACGGTTGAAGCTGGCGAAATACCAGGACAAGCCATCGCGCATGTCGCCCTGCGCTCGCACCGGATCGCCCTCGCCTGGTGTTTCCACCTTGATCACCTCGGCGCCGAGGTCGGCCAGGATCATCGAGCAGAACGGGCCGGAAAGCACGCGCGTCAGATCGATCACGCGCATTCTGGCGAGAGGAAGGTGATCGCTCATGCCATCAACACGATCTTGCCGGGAATCTGACGCGACAGCAGCGCCGCGATCGCCGTGCCCACCTGTTCCAGTAGATAGATCATGCCGATCAGCGGCCGAAAAAACGGCGAGCCATAATAGCCTAAAATCGTCCACAACCACGCATTGGCGAACAGCAGATCGCGTTCCTGCTGCGCCCCCCACACCACGCCGATGGCGGAGATGTTCTTGATGGAAATAAGATTTACCGTTAGCGCCTGAGTGCGCCCCGCGGCGAATCCGATCACCAGCATCCGCGTCTCCCAGTTTATCGCACGGATCGTCTGATCAAACGCGTCGCCGCCCACCGGATCGAACACTACATCGGCGACCTTGCCGCCGGTCAACTCGCACACCCGGTCTCGGATACTCTTGTTGTTATAGTAAATAATATATTGGGCGCCGTGGTCGTGCGCCATCGGGCCTTTCGCCGCCCCGCCGGCCGCTGCGAGCACCCGCGTGCCCAACAGCTTGCCCACCTTCACCGCAGCCAGCTCGACGCCACTCGCGGCACCCAGCACCAGCAGGTTTTCGCCCGCCCGCAATTTCCCCCGATGCGTGAGCGCGAACCACGCCGTGCCATAGACTGCCGGAACGGCGGCAGTGGTGATGAAATCTATCGCATCGGAAATCGCCACGGCATTCAGCACCGGGATTACCTCCTCCGCGCGCATGCTCCCGCTATCGCGCAGGAACGCCATCACCATCTGGCCCACGCGCAGGTCCGTCACGCCAGGCATGATCTCCCCACCCACTTTCAGCTCCGGCGTGAACGGCAATGGTGGTTTCATCCGGTACTTACCGGAGCCCATCAAGGTATTAGCGAAATTCACTCCCGCCGCGCGCACGCGCACATGCCCCGCCGAGGTCGGCAATGCCGGCACATCCTCCACCCGCGACGACGCCGGCCCACCCGAGAACCGGTAAAGCACCGCCTTCATCCTCACTACCGACCCCACCTCACACGCCATAGAGCATGTTAGGTCACCAGCCCGCTCCACACCACGACCAGGATCGTCAGCGCGGCCCAAAAGGACCGCCAGGCCGAGCGCCAGAGCGGGCCCAGCACAGCAACCCCACCAGCGCACTCAGCATCGCCAACACCGCGAGCGGCAAGGCGAGCAGGATATCCTTTTCCCCGCCGCCAAAGTTTACCGGCCCCTCCGCCACGGCGAAAAACAGCGCCACTGGCTACACAAAGGTCCACAGCAGGGGGATCGCCGGACGAATCCGCCAAGTTTGATCACGCATGGCCGGCTTGACCAACCCCGTCACCTGCCGCATCACCCATTGGCCTCATACCCGGATCGCCCAAGATGAACGCTCCGCTCTTACTCTCCGCACGTATTCGCGATACGTTCGCGGCCCCCATCCCCATCGCTAAGGCCTGGGCCGCGCGCTATCATGGCGGTGCAGGCCCCATCATTGACCTGACGCAGGCCGTCCCCGGCTATCCCACGCACCCCGACCTCGCCACCCGGCTCGCGGAAGGCGCCGCCTCCCCCATCCAGGCCCGCTATGGCAGCATCGATGGCGACGAGAGCCTGCGCGCGGCACTCGCCACCGATATCAACCGCCTCTATGGCGGCAACGTGACGGCAGGCGAGGTCGCCATCACCGCCGGCGCCAACCTCGCCTTCACCATGGCGATCACCATCCTCTGCGAGGCGGGCGACCAGGTGATGCTGCCGGTGCCCTGGTATTTCAACAACGCCATGGCGCTGTCCATGCAGGGCATCACGGCCCTGGCGCTCCCTTGCCGCGCCGAGGACGGCTTCATCCCCGACCCCGACCGCGCCGCCGCGCTGCTTACGCCGCGCACGCGCGCAATCGTGCTGATCACGCCGAACAACCCCACCGGCGCCGTCTATCCCCCCGCCATCATCGCTCGCTTCGCGGAACTCTGCGCCGCGCGCGGGGTATGGCTGATCCTCGACGAATCCTACCGCGACTTTCTGCCGGAGAGCGCGTTGCCGCCGCACGAGCTCTTCACCGATCCCACCTGGCGCAACCGTATCGTGCATATCTATTCCTTCTCCAAGGCATATTGCGTCCCAGGCCACCGCACTGGTGCCATCGTCACCGGGCCGGCGGTGCGTGCGGAACTAAACAAAGTGCTCGACACAATGCAGATCTGCCCGCCGCGCGGCCCGCTGCCCGGCCTCACCTGGGCAATCGATCATCTGCACGACTGGAAAGCCAACAACCGGGCCATCATCGCCGAGCGCGCACGTGTGTTCCGCGCCGGCGTCGGCCAGGTGCCCGGCTGGCGCATCGACGCGCTGGGCACCTATTTCGCCTATATGCGCGTGCCCGATCACGCACCGGATGCGCTCGCCACGGCGGAAAAACTCGCCACCGAGGCCGGCCTACTCTCGCTGCCTGGTTCCTTCTTCGGCCCCGGCCAGGAGCGGCATCTGCGCTTCGCCTTCGCCAATGCCGAGATTGACGTTATTGAGGCGGTGCCGGCGCGGCTGATGGCGATATAAAGGGACGAAAGCCTGGAAGCAGAGTCCCGACCTTTCGTCTCTGCACGCCATCGGTACCATATCGAGGCGTGTGGCGAGGTCTGGGGATGGCACGAAGCCGCTTGCCAGGGGCAGTCCGGTCACGTCAGCATAGGGGAATGAGGACGCTGAACGGACGGATTTGGTTGGCCGGTGCGCTGGCCCTGCTGGTGCAGGGTTGTAGCCGGGGCGAGAGCGTGGCGGACCCATCCAGCTGCAAATTCCATGGGGCCAAGCCGATGCTGGTGGCGGAGCTAGCGTTCGGACGCAACGTGAAAGGCGGGCCGGGTGTGTCCGACGCGGATTGGGCGGAGTTTCAGCGCGATATATTGACCGGGCAATTTCCCGATGGACTGACCGTGATGGACGCGGTGGGCCAATGGTCTGATCCGCGCGCCAAGCGCATGGTCAGTGAGCCGAGTAAATTCGTGATTCTTGCCGCGCCAGACACGCAAGCGACCGCGCAGGGGCTGAGGGTCGTCACTGATGCCTATAAGCGCCGATTCGGCCAGGAATCCGTGATGGTCGCCGTCAATCAGCGCTGTGTGGCGTTTTAAGGAAGAGTCCCATGCATAATTCCGAGGCGATCTGGCGGCTGGTGGATAGTCACCGCGATGATTTCGAACTATTGAGCGATCGCATCTGGGGCATGCCGGAATTGGCCTATGGCGAGCACCGCTCCGTTGCTGAACATACGCAGATGCTGCGCCAGAAGGGGTTTCGCGTCACCGAGAAGGTCGCCGGCATTCCCACCGCGGTGATGGGCGAAGCTGGCGTTGGCGGGCCAGTGATTGCCATTCTCGGCGAGTATGATGCGCTGCCTGGTTTGTCGCAGGTCGCGGGTATCGCGGAGAAGCAGGAAGTGAAAGCGAATGGCCATGGCCATGGCTGTGGGCATAATCTGCTGGGCTCTGCCTCGTTATTGGCGGCGACTGCGGTGAAGGATTATCTGGCGGCGAATAATCTGCCGGGCCGCGTGCGGTATTATGGCTGCCCGGCGGAGGAAGGCGGGGCGGCGAAGGTTTTCATGGTGCGCGACGGCGCCTTTGCCGACGTGGACATCGCCATCACTTGGCACCCTTCCGCTTTTGCGGGTGTGTATGAACCGATTTCGTTGGCCAATACCCGCATTGATTTTTCATTTACCGGCCGCGCTGCGCATGCCGCGGTGGCGCCGCATCTCGGGCGCAGCGCGCTGGATGCGGTAGAGCTGATGAATGTCGGCGTGAATTATATGCGCGAGCACATGCCATCGGACGCGCGAATCCATTACGCGTATCTGGATGCGGGTGGGATCGCGCCGAACGTGGTGCAAGCGACGGCGAAGGTGCGTTACCTGATCCGCGCGCGCGATCTGGTGGATTTAAACCGGCTGATCGCACGCGTGTGCAAGATCGCTGATGGTGCGGCCTTGATGACGGAAACGACGGTGCGTAACCAGGTGATCAGCGCTGTCTCCAACCTGCTCGCCAATGCGCCGCTGGAGGCCGCCTTGCATGCCAATTTCGTGCGGCTTGGGCCGCCGCCGTTCGATGACGCGGATCGGGAATCCGCGGCGAAAATCCAGGGCACGTTGATGGCGGAGGATATCGAGGCCTCCTACCGCCGTTGTGGCATTCCGGTGGAACCGGGCAAGACACTGTGCGACGCGATCGTCCCGCTGGAGGCGACGGGGCCGGGCATGGGCGGATCGACCGATGTCGGCGATGTCAGCTGGGTGGTGCCGCTGGTGCAGGCGCGCGGCGCAGTGCATGCCATCGGCACGCCGTTGCATACATGGCAGACGACCGCGCAGGGCAAAATGCCGGCTGCGCATAAGGGCATGGTGCATGTGGCGAAGGCGATGGCGGGCACGGCAGTGGACGCGCTGTCCGACCCGGCGCTGATCACCCGCGCCAGGGAAGACCATCGGACACGCACGGAAAAGACGCCCTATATCTGTCCCATCCCGACGGATGTGACGCCGCCCTTCACCATGTCGTCGGGAAGTTAAGGCGATGAAACTTTGGTATCAAAGCATGACCCGCGAGGGCGATCATTGGGGCGCCTATCCGCAAACACTGCGGCGTATTCTGGACAAGGTGAAGGATGCCGGCACGGAAATCGAGGTGCATGGCATTACCGAAATCGGTGGCGCGGGAGATCAGTATCGCTACCTTGAATTTCTGGAAACCGGAGAAGTATTGAAGAATGTACATATCGCGATGGAACGTGGTTTCGATGCGTTTCTCATCGGCAATATCGGCGATCCGGGCATTCGGGAAGCGCGGGAATTTGCCTCCATTCCGGTGCTGGGATTGTGCGAATCTTCGCTGCATCTGGCCTGCATTATGGCGGCGAGTTTTTCGTTGGTAACGATTAACGATAAATTCACGCCGCGTATCCTCGAGAATGTCGCTCGCTATGGCTTGTGCGGGCGCATGGCGGCGGTCAATCGGATGCGGGTGGAACGGTTGATGGACCTAGCCGCTGCCTACACCGAGGCAGATGCACGCGCACGGGTGACGGAACAATTTAACACCGCCGCCCGCGCCAATCGGGAAGCCGGCGCGGAGGTCGTCATTGCCGCCGGTGGCGTAGTGATGGCGTTGCTCGCCGATAACGATATTCACGAGACGCCGGATGGGTTGCCAATCTTGAATGGTATCGCCGCCCTGGTAAAAATGGGCGAAATGGCGGTGCGCATGGCCGCCATGATGGGCGGGCGCTTTGCCAGCCGGGTGCGCAGCTACGCCCCGCCACCCACTGATCAAATTGCTGAACTTCGCAAGTTTTACGGACCTGGCATTTATCCTGGGATTCCCGCCACCCCATGATCGTTGCGCTTGCTGGGCATGTGGACCATGGCAAGACCGCCTTGATCCGCGCGCTGACCGGTGTTGAGACGGATCGCCTCGCGGAAGAACAGCGCCGGGGTATGACGATCGATCTCGGTTTTGCCTACTTGCATCAGCCGGGCGGGCCAAGTATCGGCTTTGTTGACGTGCCGGGGCACGAGCGGTTTCTGGCCAACATGTTGGCTGGGGTAATGGCGATCGATTCCATTCTTCTCATCGTCGCTGCCGATGATGGGCCGATGCCGCAGACGGTTGAACATCTGGCCGTGCTGCAATTAACCGGCGCTGCGGAAATAAACGCGGTAATTACGAAGACCGACATGGTCGACCCGACGCGGGTGGACACGGTCATCGCCGAAACACGCGCACTATTGGAGCGGGCTGGCTACACGGAGGCGGCGATCTATCCGGTTTCCAGCATCAGCGGTGCCGGCATTTCAGTTCTGCGCGATGTGCTTCTGGCCCGGTCCAACGCGTCATCGCCACGCGTCTCGGGCGGAAATTTTCGCCTGGCGATCGACCGGCGATTTACTTTACAGGGGATCGGGCTGGTGGTGACCGGCATGGTGATCGCCGGTCGCGCCGCGGTGGGCGATTCGCTGCTACTCTCCCCACCTCGTCTGGCGGCGCGCATTCGCACGATCCATGTGCAGGACCGCCCGGCCGAATTCGCCAAGGCGGGTGATCGCTGTGCGCTGGCGATCACCGGGCCACGCATCGAGGCATCGCGCGTGCGGCGCGGCCATTGGCTGATCGCGCCGGACCTGCATGCCCCGACCGCGACATTGGATGTGTATTTGCGCATCGCCGAAGGTCAGCGCCTGCGCCATGGACGGGGAACACAGCTGCATCTAGCCGCAGCCCATGGCCCGGCACGTGCGCTAGTGCTGGCCGGCGGGGACATGGAAAGCGGCGGCGAAGGGTTCGTGCGCTTGGTGCTGAACCAGCCGATCGCGGCCTTGCATGGCGATCGCGTGGCACTGCGCGACGATGGTTCCGGGCGGATCGTCGCGGGAGGGCAGGTGATCGACCCTTTCCCGTCCGAGCGCCGTGGTGCGCGGGCCCAATTGCTGTCCCGTCTCGCGGCCTTGCGCGCGGCTGATCCACGCGTAGCGCTGGAACAGATTTTGGCGGTGGATGGCAGCGCCGATGTGCTGCGTTTTGCCCGCTCGCGCAATGTTTCGCCCGATGGCCTGACCGATGGCATGCCCGTGCGGGTGCTGGGCGATGCGGGACACCGCGTCGCGGTTGCATCGGCCGCGGCCGATGCCTGGCGAGGGCGATTGTTGGATGCGTTAACGGCATGGCACGCCGCGCAACCGGACAACGCGGGGCCAGGGCAGATCGTGCTGCTGCGGCAGGTGGCGAGCGGGGTGGACCTCACCATCGCGGAGGCCGCGCTGGCGGATCTGCTGGCCGAAGCTTCCATTATGCGTGCTGGCGCGAGCTTGCATCTGTCGTGCCACACGCCACGCCTTTCGGATGCGGACGAAGCAATATGGGGACGTTTGGCACCGCGTGTGCGCGAGGCAGGCCTGCGCCCGCCGCGCGTGCGCGAATGGGCCGATGAGCTGGGCCTGAGCCTGCTCAACACCGAAGCGACGCTGGAACGCCTACATCGTTTCGGCCGGCTGTTGCGCGTGGCACCGAATCGTTATTTTTTACCGGAAACCATCACCCTGTTCATCGGTTTGGCAACCGAATTGGCCCGCGCGCATGACGGATTTACTGCCAGTGAATTCAACAAGCGCACAGGTATCGGCCGCAACCTGACGATCGAGGTGTTAGAATATCTCGACTGGATTGGCGCGACCGTGCGCGTGGGCGAGGTGCGCCACCCTCATCAAGCCGCCGTAAACCCACCATCCACCGCGTAGGCCACGCCGGAAACGAAGGAAGCGCGGTCGGAAGCCAGCCAGGTGACGCATTCGGCGATTTCCTGAGGCTGGCCCATGCGGTGGAACGGCACTTGCTGCATGATCTCATTGCCGCGCCGCGCCATCGCGTCCTTGGTCATGCGGGTCTCGATGAAGCCGGGGCAGACGGCGTTTACGCGAATATTCTGCTCGGCATATTCCAACGCGGCGGTTTTCGTCAGGCCGATCACGCCATGCTTGGAGGCAACATAGAGCGAGGAGGTGGGCAGCCCGATCAACCCGGCGATGGAGGCAGTATTGACGATCGCACCGCCTCCTTGTGTCAGCATCTGGATGATTTCGTATTTCATGCAGAGCCAGACGCCAATAATATTGATGTCCAGCACTTTCTCCGCGACTTCCAGCGGCAGTTCATGCGTCTTCAGACCCGACGCGCCGGCATAGGCGTGGCTGATCCCGGCATTGTTGTAGGCGATGTCGATCCGGCCGAGCTGCGCGGCAACGCTGTCAACCATTGCCTTGACCTGCGCTTCGTTGGTGACATCCCCGGTGACAACGATGGCCTTGGCGCCGGTCGCGCGCACGGCGGCGGCGGTTTCCTCGGCGAGGGCGAGATCGGTGTCAGCGACGGCGATGGTGGCGCCCTCGCGCGCCATGGTCAGGCAGGTGGCGCGGCCGATGCCGCCGCCACCGCCGGTGATCATCGCCACTTTGCCGTCGAGCATTCTGGTCATGATTTCCTCCGCATGATTTCGCCACAGATTGCGCGCCGGCGTGACGCGAACGTCAAGCCTCTTCCCGCCCAACGAAGCGACGAAACGCTGCGCCAAGACCGATCAATGTCAGGTCCAGGCCGAGGACGGAGAGCGGGTGCCACAACCCGGCAAAGCCGGACGTGTCGATGAGGAAGACTTTTATCGCTGTCAATCCGATAACCGCCAGGGCGGCGAGGAGGATGGCGCGCGGGCGCAGGCGGTCGCGGCCATCATCAACGTGATGCCAGAGGCGAGCTAGGCGGCGGACCAGCTCTAAAGCTCGGCGTTGGTGATCGGAGTAAAGATCAAGTCCATCCGGCCGGGGTGAAAATCATGGCGGATTTCCAGGGTTAACCAGACAAAGACCGCGATCAGCGCGTCGGCGCCGAGCGGGCCTAGTACTTGCGCGGGTGGCCCGCACAGGGCTTTGGAGCAGGGTCAGGCGCCGGCTGTGGGATGGGTTTGGAGCTTGATCCCGGCGTCATCTCCAACTCGGGTGCCGGGACATCCGTCCATGGAGTGCGGGCCCGTGCCCATCAGACTGAAATACGATCAAGGTCATTCTCGGCTTGTATTCTTGCCCTCCGCCGCCCGATCCGCTACACCGCGCCCGCGCCGGCACCCCTGGAGGCCGGCGTTTCCCGTTTCATATGGAGTAGACCCATGGCCAATGTCGTTACGATCGAGGCCGAGGCGCGCGAGCAGGCAGGTAAGGGGGCGGCCCGCGCGACCCGGAGAGCAGGCAAGGTGCCTGCCGTCATCTATGGCGGGCATCAGCCCCCCAGCCTGATCACCCTGGACCCGAGCGCCATCCTCCGCGAACTGCACCGCGGTGGCTGGCAGTCTCGCTTGTATGAAGTGAAGGTGGGCGGCGAAGCTACCCGCGCCCTGCTGCGCGCCGTCTCCTACCACCCTGTCACCGACGCGCCCGAGCATGTGGATTTTCAGCGCCTTGCTCCCGGCAAGCAGATCCGCGTTTCCGTCCCCGTGCATTTCGACGGCGAGGCGGCCAGTCCCGGCCTGAAGCGCGGCGGCGTGCTGAACGTGGTGCGTCACACGGTGGAGGTTTACTGTGACCCTGTTGCGATCCCGGAGCAGTTCACGGCCGACCTGAGCGAACTGGATATCGGCGATAATGTGCGCTGGCACCATCTGGCCGGCGCCGAAGCCACGCGCCCGGTGATCGTTGACCGCGATTTTGTGATCGCCTCCGTCGCCGCACCGACGAAGATGGCGGAAGTGATCGAAGTCGCTCCGGCCGCCGGTGCGCCCTCGGCGTCGCCCTCGGCGAAGGCCCCGGCCGCCAAGCGCGAGACCAAGAAGCCGGGACGGAAAGGCTGATCAACCTTTAATTTGGAGCCTGCACCATGCAGCTCTGGGTCGGCCTGGGAAACCCCGAACGGGGGATGGCCCTTAACCGGCATAACATGGGTTTCATGGCCCTCGATACGATCGCGGACCGCCACGGTTTCTCGCCGTGGCGGAAGCGGTTCAAGGGACTGATAGCAGAAGGTTCGATTGGTGGGGTAAAAGTGCTGGCCCTGAAGCCACTAATCTACATGAACGTATCCGGTGATGCTGTGCAGGCGGCGGCGGCGTTCTTCAAAATTCCGCCGGAAAACATCGTGGCGTTTCACGATGAGCTGGACCTGATACCCGGCAAGGTGCGGGTGAAGCAAGGTGGCGGAGCCGCAGGACATAATGGTTTGCGTTCCATGGATCGCCTGCTGGGCACGCCGGATTACTGGCGCGTGCGGTTGGGGATCGGCCATCCGGGCGACAAGGCGCGGGTGCATGGTCATGTGCTTGGGAATTTTTCCAAGGACGACGAGGATTGGCTGAGCAGCCTGCTCGCCGCAGTGGCGGATGCGGCGCCGTTGCTCGCACAAGGCCGGACCGAGGAATTCATGACACGTGTCGCGTTATTGACTCAAGACCCAAAATTTGGGGAAGAAAAGTAAATGGGCTTTAATTGCGGTATCGTCGGCCTGCCCAATGTCGGCAAGAGTACGTTATTCAACGCGCTGACTGCGACGGCTGCTGCGCAGGCGGCTAACTATCCATTTTGTACCATCGAACCCAATACCGGACGTGTGGCCGTCCCCGATCCGCGTTTGCAAGCCCTGGCCGCGATCGGAAAATCGCAGAAAATCATTCCTACCAGCCTGGAATTCGTTGATATCGCCGGCCTCGTGCGCGGCGCCTCCAAGGGTGAGGGGCTAGGCAATCAGTTTCTCGCCAATATCCGCGAGGTGGATGCCATCATCCATGTTTTGCGCTGTTTTGAAGATTCGGACGTGACGCATGTCGAGGGGAGTGTCGATCCGGTCCGTGACGCGGAGACGGTCGAAACCGAATTGATGCTCGCCGATCTCGATAGTCTGGAGAAGCGCGAGATCGGCTTGCAGAAGCGCGCGCGAGGCGGCGATCGGGATTCGGTGGCGCAGCTGGCAGTAATCGGGCCGATCCTCGAAGCGCTGCGGGCCGGGCATCTGGCACGGACCGCGATTGCGCCGGCGGATGCCGAGGCCACAAAACTGTTGCAATTATTAACTTCCAAGCCCGTGCTTTATGTTTGCAATGTCGAGGAAGAATCTGCTGCCACCGGCAACGTATTTTCCACCCGCGTCGCGAGTCGTACAAAATCGGAAGGTGCGCGGCCTGTCATTGTCTCCGCCGCCATCGAAGCGGAGGTTAGCCAATTGCCAGAAGCCGATCGGGGTGAATTTCTAGAAGGTCTTGGCCTGCATGATTGTGGCCTCGATCGCATCATCCGAGCCGGCTATGATCTTCTGGGCCTGATTACTTACTTTACCGTCGGCCCCAAGGAAACCCGTGCCTGGACCACTGTCAAAGGCACCAAGGCACCTGCCGCCGCTGGCGTCATCCATGGCGATTTCGAACGCGGCTTTATTGCCTGCGAAACCACTGCCTATAAAGATTATATCGCCCTAAAAGGCGAAGCCGGCGCGCGCGAAGCCGGCAAGCTACGTATTGAAGGTAAGGACTACGTAGTTCAGGATGGCGACGTTTTATTATTCCGCTTCAACGTGTAAATAAAATCAATTAAATTATTCCGCTTCAACGTTAAATCAACATGTGGCAGCAGTAAAAATACCGCCTTTAATGTCTTCACCGGCTTTGTCCGCCTTAGTTGAAAAACTATCACGGGGTGGAGTGCGCGAATATGAGCGTGAGCGCGACCTCCTGTTTTCTCAACCGAAACGGAGAAATTTTCCGGGAGATAGAGAGGGGGGGGTGAGCCCAGAGGTCATAACAGTTTCTCTTCCATAGGAAACGGAAGGGAGAGAAGGCGGCAGAGGCGGTGTTTTTTCTGCCAGTCCCTCGGCTCGGGGAGCTATCGGTAAGCATAGCCAAGGTAATTCTTGATGCGCGAGCCGTCGGAGTTTAGATTGGTGTCGATGGCGATGACCTTGTGCTGGAGGTCGGAGCGCCACTGCCGCCCACGCAATCCGAAAAACCTTCTCCTCTTGCCGTGCATCGCCAACATGCTCTGCCCACGCGCCGTGGAGTGCCGCCTCAAATACCTCCTGGGTGTGCGAGGGTAAATAGCGTCGCGCCGAGGGTGGTAAATCGTCAATGCTCTGGTGAGACATCACCTGATCTTCTCGCCATTAAAGGCCCTTCAAAAGGTCACAGCGATTAGCCGCAAGAACCAGCGCCAACGCTATGGCCCGACGTAAGCTACAGCCTCGATTTCCACCCTCATGCGCGGATCAACTAGACCGCGGACCTCCACCAGGGTGGACGCCGGCTTGTGATCGCCGAAGTAACGCTGACGGATCGGATTAATGTTGGCCCGCTCGCTAATGTCGGTCATGAATACCAGCACCTTCACTACCTGATCAGACCGCCCGCCGGCATAGCGCAAACAGGTGTCTATGGACTTGAGGGCTATCTCAAATTGGCTGACGGTATCCGGCGGTATCGAGCCGTCCGCTCGCATTCCAACCATGCCCGAGAGGTAGATGAAATCTCGGGCTTTGACGACGTGGCAGTAATGGCTAACGGGCTCCATCTCGCCTGGAACCATGAAGCGTTCTATCGACATGAAACGTTCCTTCCTGTTCGATCTATCTGTTTACTCCACAATGACTGATGACGCAGTAGCAAGGGTGCTGAAGTCAATAAAATCCTACCCCTCACTCGCTTTAACGCCCTGGCGTCCGAGATTAGTTACTGCGCTGGTTAGCCCCTGTCGGTGAACTGCCCCCGCTGGCGTATCCTGCGCGACCTACCGATGGATGATTTGATGCGTCGCGTTGGCGCGGAGGGGCTGTTGGGCGACGTGGCGGCCCACCGGCTGTGTCAGACCTGCGGAACGGAGCCATCCCGGGTGAAGTTGGCGGATGGCATCGAGGAATCCGCGAGGGTGGTGCGATCAGTGATTCTGGTGGGGTGACCTGACTGCATAATTGGTGGCGCGAGCGGGCAGGCCGCCCATGCAGCGCGCGGCATCCGGCGGGGAGCGAGCGCTTCCCCGCTAGGCCGCACGCCGAGCTAGCGCTTCAGCGCTAAGTCCTCAAACCGGAAGCTGTTGTAGATGCTGTTCAGTGCCGGAGTCCAGCCGCTGACATTGGGGTTCCAGCACGTGCCCCCCTTGGTGTGCAGCACAATCGGCCGCGCCACGTCCACCTGTAACTGCCGGTCGATCTCCCACACCAGCTTGCGCCGCTTTTCCAGATCGGTCTCGCTGGATTGCTGCACAAACAGCTTCTCCAAATCCCGGTTGCAGTACAAGGAGAAATTTCGTTCAGACCCGCAGCCGTAATTCTCGAAGAAGTTCTGGTCAGGCTCGTCGATCGAGGAGCCGGTCAGGTTCAGCCCCACGGAATAATCCTTACGCACGATCTTCGGTACCCATTGCGCCGTGTCGATCGGTTCCAGCTCGCCGGCGATATATATCTCCTTCAGATGGTCGATCAGGATCACTGCCGGATCCCGATAGGACGCAATGTTGCGGGTAGAAACCTTCAACGTCAGCGGGTTGTTCGGCCCATAACCGAACTTTTTCATGATCTCGCGCGCTTCCGTCCGATTCTTCGCCACGTCCGGGTTGTAGCCGGGGATCGTCTGCAGGATTTCCTTCGGCATGCCCCACACGCCATCCGGCGGCGGCAGCATCGCCCCGCCGATCCCCGCATCACCCTCATACAGAATTTCCACGAAGGCTTTGCGATCTAAGGTCAGCGCCATGGCTCGACGAATTTCGGGATTGTCGAACGGCGCGCGCTCGCGGTTAACGATCAGGTTGACGCTGACATTGGTGGGCAAATAATGGCACACCGCACTCGGTGACTGGGCCTTAATGTCCCGGGTCAGCGGGGCATTCATCTCATAGGGAAACGTCATATCCACCTTGCCGGCGATAAAGGCCAGCATGGCGGTGGAACGATTGTTTATGATCGTATATTCGATCCCATCCAGATAGGGCCGCCCCGGCACCCAATAATTCGCGTTGCGTGCCAGCCGGATCACCTCGTTCACCTTGAACTCCACGAACTTGAACGGTCCGGTCCCGATCGGATTGGTGCGCATGCTGGCGGCATTCACATGGCAGGGATAGATCGGCGTATAGCCCGCCGCCAGCATGGAAATCAGCGAGGGCTGCGGTCGCTCCAGAGTGAAAACTACCTCCGTATTGCCGTTCGCCTTCACGTCCTTCACGTTGGCATACCATCCCCTGCGGGGGTTGCTGCGGAACCGGTCCGTGCCGGTGGCGCGCAACAAATCCATCGTGCACAACACATCCTTGGCGGTAAAGGCTTGCCCATCATGCCACTTCACCCCCTCGCGCAGATTAAACGTGACCACGGTCTTATCCGCGTTCCATGCCCAGCTCGTCGCCAGTTCCGGCTCGATCGTGTCGGCTGTGTTCCGCTCCGTGTGCTGCTTGAAGCGCACCAAATTGTTGAACAGCCCCATGAACGGGACGATAACGGAATTCGTGGACGCCTCGTGGATCGAGGCATTGGCCGGGCTATCGCGGTGATGCATCCGCAGGATACCGCCCTGTTTGGGCTCCTGCGCCTCCGCCCCCAACGGCGCCAGCAACATCGTCGCCAGACCACCTACCAACCAGGTTTTCCAGCCCATCACTTGCCTCCCATTGGCACCGTCTTCCGCGGTGCCCTGATAACCTACCCCGTTTGGCCCCTCCCTACCGGTCTGGAGCCAGATACTCAAAACGGTAGTTGATGCTCAAACGGTAATTATTTTAGATATTATTCAGGGCCGATGTCCAGCTACTCACACGGGGGGGGGCAAATACTCTGCTCAGGGGCGCAGGCCGCGTGAGAAAATGAACCGCACCCAATTTTCTGAGAGCTCATTTGCTTCATGTCCGCGGCCTGGACACTCGACGGAGTATGTTCTTTTGAATTTAATCGTAACTGTCCAGGTTGTTGTCCGGCATCGTGATTTTTAGCGGGTTTTCCTGGACGCGAGGATCTCTTTCCGGTTCAAAAATCGGATGGTTGCTGAATCGCTAAATGTTCCGTCCCGTAAAGACTGATCACGCTGATACAGGCGCAGGCGGCGCAAATCGCCGCGCCTATTGCTCGGGTTGCGGAACTCGAGCGGCGCTGCGGGCCCGGCGGCTATGTCAGGGAAAGCTCCTGATAACCCCCGGCCGCAACGGTTTCGCAGCGCAGACGGAACGCCGGGTGGCCGCCACTGTAACGCATGACCCTGCGAACCTCCTTGCCCTCGACGTTGCGGTTGATGCCGGTCATCCAGGAGTCGAACTCGTTGAACAGCATACCGTTGTTGGTTTCGATGACGTGATCCGTCCAGGCCTTAGCGGCTTCTGCCGTCGCGTCGATGCGTGTCAGGTCCTGGCCGCGCGCGTGGCGGATTAGGGCGTTGACCCAGTCCGAAGTGAACTCAACCGCACGTGGAAAATTTCCGAGCCCGGCATGCGGGCCCATGACCATCATGAAATTGGGGAACCCGTCCACCAGGATACCCAGGAATGTCACCGGCCCGTCCCGCCATTTATCCTTCAGCGACGCCCCCCCGACACCGCGAATATCGATGCGATCGAAGGCGCCGGTGATCGCGTCGAAGCCGGTTGCATAGATGATCATGTCAAACTCGTAATTGGCATCGGAGGTCCGGATGCCGTCCTGCGTGATGGCCGTGATCGGCGTTTCAAGGAGATCGACAAGTTTGACGTTCGGTTGGTTGTAAACCTCGAAATACCCGCTTTCCAGCGGCACGCGCCGCATGCCAAAGCCATGATTTTTTGGGACGAGCTTTTCCGCAACGGCCTGGTCCTTGACGCGCCCGCGAATCTTGCGCGCGAGGTAGTCCGACATCATCTTGTTGGCCTCGCGGTCCAGCAGGACATCGCGGAAATTACCCATCCAGATGCCGAAACCTGGTTCGCCATAGCGCTTTTCCCAGAACGCTTCACGTTCCGCATCGGTGACCTCGAATACCGAACGGGGGTCAGCAGTATGGATGAAGCAGCCCATAGTTTCCTGACAGCGCGCGAAGATATCGGCATAATTCTCGCGGATCTTCCGCATCTCCTCGGGCGTGACCTTGGAGTTGTGCAGGGGTGCCGACCACTGTGCGGTGCGCTGGAACACGGTCAACTGGCCGGCGGTCTTCGCCACTTCCGTGATAGTCTGGATACCGGTTGCGCCGGTGCCGATCACCGCAACGCGCTTGCCAGCGAAACTGACCGGTTCCTTGGGCCAGTTATGCGTGTGACAGAACTGACCCTTGAAACTCTCGACACCAGGAATCCGCGGCATTGTCGGCGCCGATAGCACGCCGACCGCGGTAATCAACAGCCGCGCCGTGTAATGGCTGCCATCGTTCAATGTGATTTTCCAGCTTCTGCTGTCTTCCTGGTAATGCGCGGCGGTGACGAGGGTGCTGAACTGAATGTCGCGCCGCAGGTCGAACTTGTCGGTGACGTAGTTCAGGTACCGCTCGTTTTCCGGCTGGCCGGAAAAATGTTCCTCCCAGTCCCACTCGTCGAGCAACTCCTGGGAGAAGGAGTAGCCATAGGTCCAGCTCTCGGAGTCAAAGCGCGCCCCAGGATAGCGGTTCCAGTACCAGGTGCCACCCACGCCCGAGCCGGCTTCGAACACCCGCGCCGTCATGCCGAGTTCGCGCAGCCGATAGAGCTGATAGAGGCCGGACACGCCCGCGCCGATGACGATTGCATCGAAATCAGGGGTGGTTTTCCCCGACGACTGACGCACGGCTTCCGTTACAACATTCATTTCGCATTCTCTCTATGGCGGTGTTTTGGGTCGCGCGTCGACGCCAGCGTCGCCGAGTTCTGGGTCCATGGCAAGCCTGGATGGTGTGGGTCGGGGGAGGCGCGGACTCGCCGCCCCGCGCTGGTCGCGTTACGGTGTTTTGGAACGCAATGTCAGGAGGGTCATGCCAATGACACGGAGCTATAATGTTGTGGACGCCGATGGCCACATTCTCGAGCCACTTACCCTATGGGATGATTATATCGACCCCGCGTTCCGTGAGCGCCGGCCAAAGTTCGTCATTGACGGTAATGGTAAGGAACGGCTTACCGTTGAGGACAAGCTGCTGGGCAATCCGCGCGGCATTGGCAGCCTCGGCTCGGTCGGCGTGCGGCAGGGCGAGGTCAGGCTCGACAGCCTGAAATACGCCGACGGATGCAAGGGCGGGTTCGACCCGCACGCCCGCATCCCCGATATGGAACTTGACGGGATCGACGCGGCATTCCTCTACCCCAGCCTTGGCCTGTTCACCGGGGCGGTCGAGGCCCCCGATCTGGCTGGCGCAATGTGCCGCGCCTACAACCGTTGGCTGGCGGATTACTGCAAGCCATACCCCGACCGGCTGTTCGGGGTCGCGATGCTGCCGATGCAGTCGGTCGAGCTTGCGATGGCCGAGATGCGCTTTGCGCGCGAGAAGCTGGGGATGCGCGGCGGATTTTTGCGGCCGAACCCGTATCACGGCAAAAAAATGCTCAGCGACCTGATATACGAGCCGTTCTGGCAATTGGCCGAAGACCTCGATTTCTCCATCGGGTTTCACGAGGGGTCGACCAATGCGATGCCGACCGTAGGCGTCGACCGTTTTGAGAACGACCGGGCGGCACGGCATATGATCTCGCACACGATGGAGATGATGCTGGTGGCTCTCAGCGTGATCTGGGGCGGTGTCGTGGACCGTCACCCGAAACTGCGCGTCGCCTTCCTCGAGTCCGGCGGGGGCTGGATCGCGCCGTGGCTGGACCGCATGGATCGGCATTTTGACGATAAAGGATTCAATGATACCGCGCCGAAAATGCGCCCGAGCGAACTGTTCCAGCGCAATTGCTGGATCTCCTTCGAGCCGGTAGAGAACAGCATCGCCGTGCTGGCCGATTATATTGGTCCGCACAAGATCATGTGGGCGACGGATTATCCGCACCAAGACGGGTTCTTCCCGGGCGCGCCACAGATGGTCCGCGATCGGCTAGGGCCGTTATCCAGCGAGGCAAAGTATCAGGTGATGGCAGGGGGCGCACTCGGTTTTTACGGCGTGCACTGAGGTCAGACTGCCGCTTCCCGACCGGACGCGGGTGGTCTGTATGTGGCGAGAGACATGGTAGTGTGAAAAGGAGAATGGATGATGAAAGCTGGTGTGGTTTATCCGCAGATCGAACTCGGCGGCGATACAGGGGCGGTTAAGGCGTTTGCCCAGGCGGCGGAAGACCTGGGTTACGACCATATTGTAATCTACGATCACGTCCTCGGCGCCGTTCATGCCGGCAGGGAACCGAAATTGACCGGCCCTTACAAGGAAAGTGATCCATTCCACGAGCCGTTGGTCACTTACGCTTACCTCGCGGGCATCACCAAGAAGCTGGAATTGGCAACGGGTGTGATCATTCTGCCGCAGCGGCAGACGGCTCTGTTCGCCAAACAGGCCGCGGATGTTGACTTATTCTCGGACGGCCGGCTGCGCCTGGGCGTCGGGGTTGGCTGGAACTGGGTGGAGTATGACGGCCTCGAAATGTCCGGACATTTCCGCCGCCGTGGCAAGCGCCAGGAGCACCAGATCGCCTTACTTCGTAAGCTGTGGGAACAGCCGGTCGTTGATCATGCGGACCCGGACCACCGGATCGACCGGGCCGGAATATCGCCGCGCCCGAAACGGCAAATCCCGATCTGGCTGGGCGGCTTCAGCGACGTCGCGTACGACCGGGCGGCCAGGATCGGGGACGGCTTCATGTTTTCGGGCCGGACGCAGACCGAAGCGGTGCAGATTAAGGCGAAGATCACGACCAGGCTGCGCGCGCTGGGAAGGGATGCCGACGCATTCGGCTTCGAAGCCATTCAACAATATAGCCGCGGGGACAACCAATGGCCCGGCGATATCGCGGCGTGGCGCGCGGCGCGGGGGAGCCACATATCGGTCGTGACGATGGGCGCCAACCTCACCACGGTGGACGGCCATATCGATGCCATTCGGCGTTGGCGAGGGGTCTACGACACGGTCTGACCGAAGCAAGCCGCGCCGATAGAGCATGCGCCGCTGACGCTCGGGTCGGCCACCAGCCCGCTCCCCACCCGGCCACCCAACGACAGTATGCTAATGGGTGGCCGGGTGGGGAGCGGGCTGGTGCCGGACTTAAACGGACCCAACTCCCCCGGTTGCCTGCGCGCTGATGTGGCCTTAGCCTCATTGCATTCGTTGGTGACGAGCGGGGTGAGGGGTTGGGCTGGGTCGCCCCGTCGGCCTGAACGTTGCTCCGTCGGAAAGGGAGTTCGCCATGCACTTGATGTACTTCACGGAACAGCCGATGTCGGCCTATGACGCTAAGGCCGGCCTGGATTTCGGTGCCACCGCGCTGATGTTCTCAAACAAGCACTTCGATCCGGTCGCCGGCAGCCGCCTGTATAATGAATATCTTGAGCACTACATCCTGGCCGATGAGTTGGGTATCGACGGGATCATGCTGAACGAGCATCACAATGCCCCGTTCTGCATGCAGGCTAGAGCCAATATTTTTGCCTCGGCCCTGGCCGCCGCCACCAAGAACTGCAAGATCGTCATGCTCGGCAATCCGCTGCCCGCTTGGGACAACCCGGTGCAGCTCTCCGAAGAGCTGTCGATGATCGACATGCTGTCGAAAGGGCGGCTGGTGTCCGGCTTCGTCCGCGGCGGCGGGCAGGAGCAGCTGGCTGGCGGCATCAACCCTGCCTTCAACCGCGAGCGGTTCGAGGAAGCGCACGACCTGATCGTCAAGAGCTGGACGCAACCCGGCCCGTTCCGGTGGGAGGGCACCCACTACCAGCAGCGCGTGGTGAACCCCTGGACCATGCCGCTGCAGAAGCCGCACCCGCGTATCTGGATTCCCGGCGTGATCAGCAAGGAAACCATCATCTGGGCGGCACAACACGGCTATCCCTACATCGCGCTGAACACGCCGGTGGACCGAACGCGACAGATCTGGGACCTGTACGACGCCGCTGCGGCTAAGGTCGGGTTCCAGGGCGGCTCCGACTATCACGGCCTGCTGAAGCAAATCCACGTTGCCGAGACCGAGGAAAAGGCGATCGAGAACGCCCGGCAATTCATGTGGATGCAGGGCGAGTTCACCGGCCTCGCGCACCCGGTCTGGAGCACACCCGCCGGCTATGGCAGCCCGGACAACCGCCGCGCCTTCGTTGAATTCGCCACTGGCCGCTCCACGAGCCCGCGCTATCGCCCGGCGTTGGAGAAACAGATGGAGGAGCTGATGATCATCGCCGGCACGCCGAAGCAGGTGATTGCGAAGCTACGAATCCTGCTGGAGGAAACGCGGCCGGGCATCCTGGCGTTCTGGGGCAATGACGGCACCGTTTCGAACGCGGACACCAAGACCTGCATCCGCCTGTTGGGCACGGAAGTGTTCCCCGCGGTGCGCGAGATCGCGAAGGAGCTGGACCTGAAAAGCCCGTTCGAAACGAACCAGCCGGTCAGTGTGAAGTATCGGCATGGCAACATGGATTCCGCGCGAACGGCGGCGGAATAATTACCGCCGACGCGCGGTCGGATGGCGATGCGTGCGGGAACCGCGTAGCCACTAATCTGCCATCAGAAATATAGCCGTTAAAAGGTGGTGGCATTTTTCGCCACCGCTAGGGAGGCGGTGCCCAATGATTTATCTGCCCGGTCGCATAGTCGGCGCTCATGGTTGAGCCATAATAGGATAGCCCAGACCTGCCGCAACTTCGATGCGTGCTTGGCAGCGACCACGCCGCCGCGGCCAGTTGGACAGTTTTTCTTAAAGATAATAAACGGGCCGCAAGGAAGATTTGGATCCACGCATCCTCGCTCGGGTCGATCCCCGCGTGGGCGTGTTCTTTCCCCAGAGCAGGATTACCCTCAGCCAGCGACATCGAAAAGGGAACGCATCCATGACCGACGCGCCATTGCAGCAGAACGGATCATTGGCCATCGTCACGGGCGCCGCGCGCGGCATCGGCGCGGCTATCGCGGGGCGCTTCTCTGACGCGGGATACGCCGTCGCCCTATGGGACTTCAATGGCGAGGGTGCGGCGGAGGAAGCGGCACGGCTCCGTGCTGGAGGCCGCAAGGCAATCTCAGCCAAGGTTGATGTCGCGGACGAGGCGATGGTGGACGCTGCCGCCAGAGCCGCGGAATGGGCCTTCGGTATGCCGGCCGTGCTCGTCAACAACGCCGCCATCCGCCACCGGGCGCCGCTTGAGGCGTTGTCGCGGGTCGCCTGGGACCGTGAGATTGCGACCAACCTGACTGGTGTCTTCGTATGCACGCAGATCGTCGGGCGGCGCATGCTCGCCATCGGCAAGGGTACAATCGTGAACATCGCCTCCATGGCGGGCACTTACGGACAGGCGATGCGTGGTGCCTACACGCCGGCCAAGGCGGGGGTTATCGGGCTCACGAGCCTGACGGCCGTTGAATGGGGTGGACGCGGTATCCGTTGCAACGCCATTAGCCCCGGCATGATCTCGACCCCGGCCCATGCCGAGGCCTATGGCGATATTACCCTGAGAGAAGCCCGCGAAGCGATGGTCCCGCTGGCGCGCATCGGCAGTGGTGAGGATATTGCCGACGTCGCCGTCTTCCTGGCATCGGACGCCTCCCGTTACATCAATGGGGCGAATATTCCCGTCGACGGGGGCGTCACGAAAGCCCTGATCGGGCTCATGCCGATGCCGGCGGGTAACGGCGAGATAAAGACGACGCTCGAGCAGCTTAGATTGCGTTGAAAAACGTCTTACGTGGCCGCGCGGGCGACAGGGGAGATCGGCTCGGAGGAGTGACCCCGCATCGGTAGGGGGCAGTCGAACCTCCAGGTCACCTTTGCTGGTTCGGCACTCTCTGAAGGCAGACCGCGAGCGGAATAGACACAGCAGCTAATATCGCCATCATATAGAAGGCGTTGATGTAGCCGATCATCGCAGCCTGACGCAGGATTTCGTTTGAAAGTCGCATCAGACCGCTGGTCGTTTCCAGATTCCACGATGCGGGCAGACCGGGGAATGTCAGGGTCTTGTTATAGGGAGTGATGAACTCAGAAATTCCCGCATAGTTCACGTTGGTGGAGCGCACTAGCACAAGAATGACAAGGGAAATAAACAGGCTCCCGCCGAAGTTACGCATCATCGTAAATACCGCTGCGCCTTCGGTGATCTTATTCGGTGCCAATGTCGAGAACGTCATGACTGCCATTGGCGTGTAAGCTACGCTATTGCCGAGACCCATGAGATAGTGGCTCCAGAATATGTCCGCCTGCGTGACATTGATATCGAATTGGGACATCCAAAAACTTCCGGCTGCCTGGATTGCCAGCCCAGTTCCGATCGCAAATCGTGGCGCCAGCCGCGTTAGTTGGGTGATAAAGAGAAAGGCGGTCCAGTTCCCTAGCCCACGAGCGGAGATGAGTAGGCTGATAGCGTCTTCCGGATAGCCGCGGAGATCGTGCAGAAGGGTGGGGAACAGAACCAGGGTGGGGAAGCTCAGCATGCCCATCACAAACGCAATCAGGGTTCCGATCGAGAAATTCCGATCCAGAAAAATCCGCGGGTCAAGGAAGGGTTGCGACGATGTGAGGCAATGGCTAACGAAAACCCAGGCCGCAAGCACGCCCAGAAATGTATAGGCAACGATCTCGGGAGAATCAAA